>NZ_JACYFR010000003.1 GCF_014837175.1 Cellulomonas sp. JH27-2
ACCTCCACCGAGACCTACCGGTGCCTAAGACGTCAACTCGCCCGCACCATCTACAACACCCTCAACCACAGCCGAGCAGCCCACAGTGGCGCCCTCTCGGCCGCGGCTTGACATAGGAGATTCGCATGCCCGAGCAGCCCGAACCTGCGCTACCCGGCCGCAAGCGGGAGGCGCGTGCCAACGACACCGCGATCCTGGACGCGGCGCGTGCCGTCTTCGCGGGCGGCAACCACGACGCGTCGATGGCCGACGTCGCGCGTCGGGCCGGCGTCGGGGTCGGTTCCATCTACCGGCGCTACCCGACCCGCGAGGCGCTGATCGGAGCACTGCACACGCACGGCGTCCAGGAGGCCGCGCGGCTCGCGCACACCGTGGCGGAGGAGGGGCCCGGTCCGCAGGGAGCGGTTGTCGCGTTCGTCGGGCGCCAGATCGCGACCGCCACCGGCCCGCTGCTGCGGCCCACGGGCGCCGCGGCCCCGTCGCCCGACGGGCTCGCGGAGGCCACCGCGGACCTGCACGGGGGCCTCGAGCGGCTGGTCGCGCTCGACCTGGACGCCGGCCGGGTGCCGCGGGGGTTCACGGCTGCCGACGTCATGCAGCTCCTGCTGCACCTGCGGCCGGTCCTGCCGCTGCCGCGTGAGCGGGCCGACGCGCTGCACCGCCGCTACCTCGACCTGGTCGCCCTCGGTCTCGCGGAGCGGGCCGCCGCGGGCGACGAGCTCACTGACGGGCCCACGTGGGACGAGTGGGTGGGCGTCTGGTACCACGAGGGCCGCGACTGACGCTCGTGGGGACGCTGGATCAGGGCGCGGTGCCCGTCGAGTGGCGGGCGACGAGCTCGGGCGCGAAGAGCAGCTCCGTGCGGGAGACCCGCTCGCCGCCGATCTGCGCGAGCAGGGTGCTGACCGCGGCCTGCGACATCGCGTCGACGGGCTGCCGAACCGTGGTCAGGGCCGGGTGCGCATAAGCGGCCAGCAGCGAGTCGTCGTACCCGACGACGGACAGGCCGCGCGGGACGTCGTGCCCGGCGGCACTCGCCGCGCGGACGGCGCCGAGCGCCATCATGTCCGACGCGCACACGACGGCGGTGTGGCCCGACGCGAGCAGCTCGGTGGTCGACGCCTGGCCGCCCTCGAGCGAGTAGAAGCTCGTGACGACGTGGGTGCGCGCCTCCGCCTCGTCGCCCGCCAGGCCCATCGCCACCAGGCAGCGCACGAACGCGGCGGTCTTGCGCTGCGCGGGCACGAACCGCTCCTGGCCGACGACCAGGCCGATGCGCCGGTGCCCGAGCGAGACCAGGTGCCGCAGCGCGAGCTCCACGCCGGCGGCGTCGTCGGCGGAGATGCTGGGCGCCGGCACGTCGGGCGCGTAGCCGTTGACCAGCACCATCGGCACGCCGCGGGTCGCGAGGTCGTGGTAGCGGCCGTGGTGCGCGCGCGTGTCGGCGTGCAGGCCGGAGACGAAGACGATGCCGTCGACCTGGTGGTCGATGAGCGCGTCGATGTACGCGTCCTCGGTGGTGCCGCCGGGGGACTGGGTGCACAGCAGCGGCGTGTAGCCGTGCATCGCCAGGACGTTCTCGACCGCCTGCGCGAACGCCGGGAAGATCGGGTTGGAGAGCTCGGGGACGACGAGCCCGACGAGCCCCGCGGCGCGACCGCGCGTCTGCTTGGGTCGCTCGTAGCCCAGCAGGTCCATGGCGGCGAGCACGCGCTGCCGGACGTCGTCGGCCACTCCCGGCTTGCCGTTCATGACCCGGGAGACGGTCGAGATGCTGGTCCCGGCATGCTCGGCGATGTCGGTGAGGCGGATCCGCACGCCGTGATCGTACGGGAGAGCGCTGCCTGAGGTCCGCAGAGTCGCTTCTCCTGGCGTCCGTCGTGCGAATCGTCCCCTTGCGCCCGCATCGGACGGACAGTAACGTCCTGCAAGCAATCTGAAACTTGCAGAGAAGTTGCAGGATGGACCGCGCGGGCACTGCCGCCGCGCGCGGTACCGGCGTCGACCGACGCACCCGGGTCGCGGTCCCGGGCAACCCCGACACCCGGCACCGTCGCCGGGCAGAGAGCCGGAGCCTCATGACCTCCCAGACCACCGCCCGCCCACGCCCCCCGCGCCGGCTGGCCGCCGCCGCGCTCGCGCTGACCCTCGTCGCGGGGACCGCCGCGGCCGTCGTCGGGACCGCCCGCAGCAGCGAGGCGTCCGCACCCGTCACCACCAAGGGCGACGTCATCCTCAACATGTTCCAGTGGAACTGGAGCTCGGTTGCGGCCGAGTGCGGCCGCATCGGCGCCGCCGGCTTCGCCTACGTCCAGGTCTCCCCGCCGCAGGAGAGCGTCACCGGAAGCCAGTGGTGGACGTCCTACCAGCCCGTCTCCTACAAGATCGACTCCAAGCTGGGGAACCGCTCGCAGTTCGCGACGATGGTCTCCACCTGCAAGGACGCGGGCGTCGGCATCATCGCGGACGCCGTCATCAACCACACCACGGGTGCCGACCGCGGCTCGGGGACCGGGACCGCCGGCTCGTCGTACGGCATCGACTCCTTCCCGGCCGTGCCGTACTCGGCGGCGGACTTCAACGACTGCCGCACCAACATCAGCAACTACGGGGACCGCTACCAGGTGCAGAACTGCCGCCTGTCCTCGCTGCAGGACCTGCGCACCGGCTCCGACTACGTGCGCGGCAAGATCGCCGGCTACCTCAACGACCTGCTCTCCCTCGGCGTCGCCGGGTTCCGCATCGACGCCGCCAAGCACATCCCCGCCGCCGACCTGGCCGCGATCAAGGCCAAGCTGACCAACCAGAGCGCGTACTGGGTGCAGGAGGTCATCGGGGCATCGGGCGAGCCCGTCCAGCCGTCGGAGTACGTCGGCGTCGGCGACGTGCACGAGTTCACCTACGCCCGCACGCTCAAGAACGCGTTCAACGGGCAGATCGCGAGCCTCAAGAACATCGCGACCGGCCTGCTCCCGTCGAACCAGGCCGGGGTCTTCGTCGACAACCACGACACCGAGCGCAACGGCGAGACCATGAACGCGACGTGGGGCGCGAAGTACCTGCTCGCCAACGCGTTCCTGCTGGGCTACCCGTACGGCTCGCCGTCGGTCTACACCGGCTACACGTTCACCGACAAGGACGCCGGCGCGCCCGGCGCCACGGACACGAGCGTCCCGGACGCGAGCTGCTCGAACGCCGCGTGGACGTGCATGCAGCGCAAGACGGAGATCACCGGGATGGTCGGCTTCCACAACGCGGTCGCCGGCACGGGTGTGACGAACTGGTACGACGACGGGAACAACGTGGTCGGCTTCGGTCGCGGAGCCAAGGGCTTCGTGGTGCTGAACAACCAGGGGTCGTCGTCGACCCGGACGTGGTCCACGTCGCTGCCCGACGGGACGTACTGCGACGTCGTCGCGACCGACTGCTCGCGTCCCGTGACCGTGAGCGGTGGGTTGTTCACCGCCACCGTCCCGGCCTACGGGGCGCTGGCGATCCACGTGGGGCGGACGTCGGGCACGACGTCTTCACCGACGTCGTCTCCGACGAGCTCGACCGGCGCCACGACCGTCTACTACTCGACCGGCAAGAGCTGGTCGGCGTACAAGGTCCACTACCAGGTGGGCAGCGGCGCATGGACGACCATGCCCGGCGAGACGATGACCGCCGCGTGCACCGGCTGGGTCAGCCGACAGATCGCCGCAGGTGGCGCGACGATCACCGCCGCGTTCAACGACGGCAACGGCACCTGGGACAACAACGGGTCGCAGAACTACGCGCTCCGCGGGTCGGTGGCGGCGGTGAAGGACGGCGTCGTCAGCAGCACCGACCCGTGCGCGTCGTCGACGCCGTCCCCGACGCCCACGCCTACGCCGACCGCGTCGCCGACGTCCGGCACGACGGCCGTCACGTTCGGCGTGAACGCGACGACGACGTGGGGTCAGAACGTGTACGTCGTCGGTGACCTGCCGGCGCTGGGCTCGTGGAGCCCGGCATCGGGCGTCGCGCTGTCGTCGGCCGCGTACCCGGTCTGGCGCACGACGCTGAACCTGCCCGCGGGCACGTCGTTCCAGTACAAGTACGTCAAGCGCGACAGCTCCGGGAGCGTCGTCTGGGAGTCCGGCGCCAACCGCACCGGCACCGCGACCGGCAGCACCCTGACCGTCACGGACACCTGGCGCTGAGACCGCGAATCCGCGACCAGGTCGCGCGGCCCCGGACCCCCACCGGTCCGGGGCCGCGTCGTGGTCGGTCTGCCAGGGAACTGGCTGTGTGAAACCTGAGACGCGGGCCCAGTCGTGCTGCTACGTTCCGGCTGTCCAGAATGTGCGTGACCTCGAGAAAGAATTGTCCATGCCGCGCTCGGGGAGTCGCCCGCTGCTCGTTCTGGCCGTCGTCCTGGGTATCGTCGTCGGCGGCCTCGCCCCAGCGCAGGCGGTGGAGCTCGGTCGGTAAGAGATCACGGTGACGGGTGGGCCGAGCTATGGCACTCCCGTGACTGTCGCCGTGAACGGACCCACCGGCGCCACGACAAGCACCTTCGCGGCACCGGACGGGACCAAGATCGCGGCAGATGCCGCTCCGGGTGAGTACACGGTGGACGTGTCTGGGCCACGAATCGACCCCGTCCACGAGACGTTCCACGTCGAGGCAGACACGATCTCGCGCCGGGACGTCGCCGTCCACCTGCACGTCGGTGCGCGCGGGGTCGTGGTGGATGCAGACGGCGTCCCGGTCGCCGGGGCGCACGTCGCACTCACGCAGGGTGACTATGTGTCACGCGTCCTCACGACCAACGCCCTCGGCGAGTACGAGTACGTCACGCCGGTCGCGTACTCCGGCTCGTACGTCGCCGATTTCGCGGACACGTGGCAGCCGGACCCGGTGGCGTTCGACGTCGTCGTCGGGACCACCACGACCCTCAGGCCGCTGGTCGCGCATGCCGGAGCGACGCTCACCGCCCGCGTCGTCGACGAGCACGGCGCTCCTGTCGACGCTTCCGTCAGCGCGACGTTGGCCGGGGCTCCTGCCCGTCACGCCGACGCAGCCGCCGACGGGCGGGTCCGGCTGACGGGCCTGCCGGCTGGGGCCGCACAGCTTCGATTCGCTCTGGCCGGTTTCGCCCCCGTCGTGAAGTCGGTGGTGGTCACGGGAGTGGGCGCGGACCTCGGCACTCTCGTCCAGCGGCACGTCTACGGCATCACGGGCGGGGTGCAGCTGGCGCGTGAGACGCGACCGGGCGACGCGCTGTCATCCTGGCGTGCGGAGCTCTACCGGGTCGTGGGAGGCAAGGTCAGCGGGGGCGCCCTCCAGACGGCCGCGATGCCGTACTCGTACGGGAAGCCCGATGGGTACGAGTTCGACTCCGTGATCGGCGGCTCGTACCGGGTCCGCGTCGTGGAGCGCTATCGCGGTGCGGATCGAGTGGCGCTCGACGTGCCCGTGACGGTGTCCGACCGGGGCGTGCGCCTCAAGACGTCCGTGGTCTCAATGGGACCCCCCATCACCGGCCGCGCCTACGACGCCACCCTGAACCCGCTCCGCAGCGGCGAGGTCGACGCGGTCGAGGTGCCGTGCACGGGGTCCTTTCCCAAGCCGACCACGGGGATGTGGTCGCCCGTCGCTACGGACGGGAGCTTCAGCCTCCCGACGATCCGAGGACGTTGCTACTCGCTCTACACGGGCGACCCAGCGCTCTGGGACGAGCGCGTCAGCGGGCTCGAGCGTGTCCGGGCCGGGACGTCCGGAGTCGTCGCTCACCCGCGGTTCTACACCTGGCCGCGCGTGAGCGGGGCCGAGCGGAAGTACGGCAACCGCGTCGTCGTCGTGCACGTGGACGTGAGCGAGAAGGTCAAGGCCACCGACGGCGGGACCGTGACGCTGAAGGAGGGGTCGACGGTGCTTGGCACGGCGGTCGTCCACCATGGCGTCGCGGCCGTCCGGACCCGGAAGGCGCTGGTTCCGGGGCGCCACCGCGTCACGATGGTGTACGGCGGCACCGGCACCTATGGTTCGTCGAGGTCGACGTACGTCCTGACGTTCCAGAAGGCCCGCACCAGCGTCAAGGTCACAGCGAGCCACGCGGGCTCGAAGAACCGTTCAACGGTGACCTTCAGTCTCAAGGTCGCGTTCAAGCCGTCCGGGAAGATGCAGGTCTCCGTCGACGGGACGAAGCACCGCGCGTCGTTCCATCGCGTCGGTAAGACGTATGTGGCGACAGTGCACGTCACCGGCGTGCACACGGGGAAGCACGAGGTGCGCGCGTACTACCGCGGGGACAAGCGGGTCGCGTACGTCGACGTCGCGCGGGCGCTCACCGTCAAGCGGTAGGCGCGCTTCAGTCTGCGGGGGCGTGGCGGTCCAGGAAGCGGTAGACCTCCGTGGTGTCGACGCCCGGGAAGACGCCGACGGGCAGGGCCGCCAGCATCGACGCGTGCGGGCGGGCCGAGGGCCACGACTGCGACGCCCAGCGTGACGCGAGCTCGGCCGGGGCCTCGCGGCAGCACGACGGGTCCGGGCAGCGGGACGCGGAGCGCTCGGTCGTCTCGCGGCCGCGGAACCAGCGCACGTGGCCGAACGGCACGCCCACGCTGACGCTGAACGCGCCCTGCGACGAGGGCTGGACTCGGGACGTGCACCAGTACGTGCCCGAGGAGGTGTCGGTGTACTGGTAGTACGGCGTGAACCGGTCGGCGAGCGTGAAGACGACGCGCGCGGTCCACTGCCGGCAGACGGGCTGCCCCTCGATCGCGCCGAGGGGGTCGGACGGGAAGACGACGCCGTCGTTCTCGTACGCCTTGTGCAGCGTGCCGCCCTCGTGGACCTTCATGAAGTGCACGGGGATGCCCAGGTGCTGGGTCGCGAGGTTGGTGAACCGGTGGGCGGCGGTCTCGTAGGGGACGGCGAACGCGTCGCGGAAGTCCTCGACGGACAACCGGCGCTCGTTCTTGGCGGCCTGCAGGAACGGGACGGCGCCGTCCTCGGGGAGCATGAGCGCCGCCGCGAAGTAGTTGGCTTCGACGCGCTGGCGCAGGAAGTCGCCGTAGTCGCGTGGTTCTGCGTGGCCGAGCACGTGGCTGGCCAGGGCCTGCAGGAGCGGTGAGCGGGCGTCGCTCGTGCCCGGGTTGCCCTGCGGGAGGTAGATGCGGCCGTTGGCCAGGTCCGTGACGGAGCGGGTCGAGTGCGGCAGGTCGGGGACGTAGTGCAGCGCGAAGCCCAGGTGCGCGGCGATGTCGGCCGTGGCGCGCTGGGAGAGGGGGCCGCCGGGGTGGTCGATGCCCTTGAGCAGCTCGCGGGCGTGCGCCTCCAGCTCCGGGAAGTAGTTGTCCTGCGCGCGCATCCGGACCCGCAGCTCGGCGTTGGCGCGTCGCGCCTCCTCCGGGGTGGCGGCGTTCTCCGTCAGCAGCCGCTGCACCTCGTGCTGCAGCCGGACCAGCGCCTCGAGCGCGTCGGCGGGCAGGCTGCGGCCCACCTTCACCGACGGGACCTGCAGGTTGGCGAACAGCGGTCCGCGCTGGGCGCGCTCGAGCTCGATCTCCAGGGCGGCGCGACGGCTGGGCGGGTCGGAGCGGAGCAGCTCGGCGAGGGGGACGTCGAGGGCGTCGGCGACGAGCGCGAGCAGCGACAGCTTCGGTTCGCGGTGCCCGTTCTCCAGCATCGAGACCTGCGACGGCGCGCGGCCGATCGCGCTGCCCAGGTCGTCGAGCGTCATGTTCCGCGCCGTGCGCAGGTGCCGGATACGACGCCCCAGCACGAGCGTGTCGATGCCACCGGCCGCCCGCGGCGCGGCGGCGACCGACTCGTCCGCGCCTGACCGGCCACGTGTCGTCGTCGTCACGTCGTCCCTCTTCCTCTCGCCCCGAAGGCGCCTTCGCCCTCTCCTCCCACCGTCGCACCCCGGCACCGCTTCCGTCCAGGAGAAGGAACGTCGATCTTCTGCGGATCCAGCCGGGGAAGAACCGGTCGCGGTGCGGGAACGTGGTGGTCAGGCGACAGCGCCGAGAAGAACCGACGAACTGTAGGAGGAGCCATGAACACGCAGACGCACCCGGCACCGCTGCCGGGTGGCACGACGACGAAGCCCGGTGACCAGACGCAGACGGCCGACGAGCTCGCCGCGAGCTGGGAGATCGACCCCCGCTGGGCCGGCATCCGCCGCACCCACACCGCCGAGGACGTCGTCGCGCTGCGTGGATCCGTGCGCGAGGAGCCGACGCTCGCCCGCAGGGGGGCCGAGCGCCTGTGGGAGCTGCTGCACACCCGCACGCACGTCCCCGCGCTGGGCGCCCTGACCGGCAACCAGGCGGTCCAGCAGGTCCGCGCCGGGCTCGAGGCGATCTACCTGTCCGGGTGGCAGGTGGCCGCGGACGCGAACCTGTCCGGCCAGACGTATCCGGACCAGTCGCTGTACCCGGCCAACTCGGTGCCGGCCGTCGTGCGGCGCATCAACAACGCGCTGCTGCGCGCGGACCAGATCGACGTCGCGGAGAACGGCCGCCGCACCCGTGAGTGGCTCGCGCCGATCGTCGCGGACGCCGAGGCCGGGTTCGGTGGGCCGCTCAACGCCTACGAGCTCATGCACGCGATGATCGCGGCCGGCGCCGCGGGCGTGCACTGGGAGGACCAGCTGGCGGCGGAGAAGAAGTGCGGTCACCTGGGCGGCAAGGTGCTGGTCCCGACGTCGCAGCACGTCCGGACGTTGTCCGCGGCGCGGTTGGCGGCCGACGTGGCCGGCGTCCCGACCGTCGTCGTCGCGCGGACCGACGCGCTGGGTGCCGACCTGCTGACGTCCGACGTCGACCCGCGCGACGAGCCGTTCCTCACGGGGGAGCGAACCGCCGAGGGGTACTTCCGGGTGCGGCCGGGGCTGGACCCCGTCGTCGAGCGGGCCGGGGCCTACGCGCCGCACTCCGACCTCATCTGGGTGGAGACGTCGACGCCGGACCTCGGGCTGGCGATCGAGTTCGCCGAGCGGATCCACGACCGGTTCCCCGGCAAGCTGCTGGCGTACAACTGCTCGCCGTCGTTCCACTGGCGCTCGCAGCTGTCCGATGCGCAGATCGCCTCGTTCCAGCGGGACCTGGCCGGGCACGGGTACGCGTTCCAGTTCATCACCCTGGCCGGCTTCCACGCGCTCAACCACTCGATGTTCTCCCTGGCCAACGGGTACGCCTCGTCGGGCATGTCCGCCTACGTCGCCCTCCAGGAGGCCGAGATCGCCTCCGAGGCCGCCGGGTACACCGCCACGCGCCACCAGCGCGAGGTCGGCACCGGCTACTTCGACCGCGTCGCCACCGCGATCAGCCCCGACAGCGCGACCCTCGCGCTCGCGGGCTCCACCGAGACGGCCCAGTTCACCCACTGAGCCGCCCGCGCTTTCGTCGTCGGCCGCACCTCCGGCCCTTCACCCATCCCCGCCGAGACAGGCGTCTCGGGGTGAGACAGACCCTTGCAAGGGCCTGTCTCACCCCGGAAGGTCGATCTCGGTGCCGCAGAACCCAGGAGCACCCTATGACCGTCATCACGCCCTCACCCAGCCGGTCCCGGCTGACCGACCCGTTCGCGCGGCCCCGCCTCGAGATCACCGGGCCCGACGTCCGCGGGGCGGAGGAGATCCTCACGCCCGAGGCGCTCGACTTCGTCACCGACCTGCACGCGCGCTTCGCCGGCCGCCGGCACGACCTGCTGCTGGGCCGCCAGCACCGCCGCGACCGGATCTCCAACGGCGCCGACCCGCAGTTCCTGCCCCTGACCGCGGGCATCCGCGCCGACCCGACGTGGCGCGTCGCCGGCCCGGGCCCCGGCCTGGAGGACCGTCGCGTCGAGATCACCGGCCCCACCGACCGCAAGATGACGGTCAACGCGTTGAACTCCGGCGCGCGCGTCTGGCTCGCCGACCACGAGGACGCGATGAGCCCCACCTGGGAGAACGTGATCGGCGGGCAGCTCAACCTGTTCGACGCGGTCCGCGGGCAGGTGGACTTCACGACGCCGGAGGGGCGGTCGTACGTCGTCGGGGAGCAGACGCCGACCATCGTCTTCCGGCCGCGAGGCTGGCACCTGACCGAGAAGCACCTGGAGTTCGTCGACCGGGCCGGACAGCACGGACCGGCGTCAGCGAGCCTGGTCGACGCGGGTCTGTACCTGTTCCACAACGCGCAGGCGCTCATCGACTCCGGCCGCGGGCCGTACCTCTACCTGCCCAAGCTGGAGGGGCACCTGGAGGCGCGGCTGTGGGACGAGGTCTTCCGCTTCACCGAGACCTACCTGGGCCTGCGGTACGGCACCATCCGCGCGACGGTCCTCATCGAGACCATCACCGCCGCCTTCGAGATGGAGGAGATCCTCTACGAGCTGCGCGACCACTGCGCCGGCCTCAACGCGGGCCGCTGGGACTACATCTTCAGCGTCATCAAGAACTTCCGGAACCGGGGTCCGCGGTTCGTGCTGCCGGACCGCTCCGCGGTCACCATGACCGTCCCGTTCATGCGCGCCTACACCGGCCTGCTGGTGGCGACGTGCCACCGGCGCGGGGCGCAGGCGATCGGCGGGATGAGCGCGTTCATCCCCAACCGGCGCGACCCGGAGGTCACGGCGCGAGCGCTGGAGGCGGTGCGCTCGGACAAGCGGCGTGAGGCGGGGCAGGGGTTCGACGGCACCTGGGTCGCGCACCCGGACCTGGTCCCGGTGGCGCTGGAGGCGTTCGACGCGTTCCTCGGGGACCGCATCGACCAGCGGGACCTGCTGCGGTCCGACGTCTCCGTGTCGGCGGCCGACCTGCTGGACTTCCGGTCGGCGGGCGGTTCGGTGACGGACGAGGGGCTGCGCGGAAACGTCTCCGTCGCCGTGCGGTACCTGGAGTCGTGGCTGCGGGGGGTCGGGGCGGCGGCCATCGACAACCTCATGGAGGACGCCGCCACCGCCGAGATCTCCCGGTCGCAGGTGTGGCAGTGGGTCCACCAGGGGATCTCGACAGCGAGCGGGACGCCGATCACGGCCGAGCTGGTGCGGTCCGAGCTCGCCGCGCTGCTGGCGTCCGTCGAGCGGTTCGACGGGGACCGGTTCGACGACGCCGCCGACCTGTTCGAGCAGGTCGCGCTCGCGGACGACTTCCCGACGTTCCTGACGGTCCCGGCGTACACGCAGCACCTGGTGGCCGGCGGTCGGTGAAGGCATGGTTGAACGACACGCCGCGCGCCCGACCCTGACCGCGCGGCGTGTCGTTCAACCGCCCCTGCATCCACCGGTTCACCCCTCCGGGCGTCGGTGATCCCCGCTAGGCTCGCGCCGGTTCGACGGATCGACGACGGGGGAGATCGGTGGCGGTACTCACCGCGAGCAAGCGCGTGCTGCACGCTGACCTGGAGGGCGACTCGGTCCGAGCCGCGAGCGGGTCGATGGTGTCCTACACGGGCAAGGTCGACTTCAAGTCCGCGGGCATGGGCGCCACCGGCGGCTTCCGGGCGGCGCTCAAGCGCGGGGTCGGCGGCGAGTCTCTCTCGCTCATGACCTGCGCAGGCGTCGGGCGCGTCTACCTCGCGCAGGACGCGATGGACGTCACCGTCGTCGAGCTGACGAACGACCGGCTGATGATCGAGTCCGAGCACATCCTGGCGGTCACCGACGGGCTCCAGCTCGACGTGCAGTTCGCCGGTCTGCGCGGCATGCACACAGGTCAGGGCCTCGCGACGACGTCTGTGACGGGAACCGGGCAGTGCGCGATCATCTCCGAGGGACCGCTGATCGCGCTCGCCGTCACGCCCGGCCAGCCGCTGGTCGTCGACCCCGACGCGTACGTCGCGGGCACCGGCCAGACGCAGATGACCCTCGTCTCCGGCGTCTCGTGGCGGTCGATGGTCGGCGAGGACGGCGGCGAGCCCTACTCGCTGCGGTTCGAGGGCCAGGGCATCGTCTACATCCAGCCGGCCGAGCGCTGAGGGGACGGGCATGGCGTTCGAGGTCGTGAACAAGAAGGTCGTCCGGGCCCAGGTCAGCCAGCAGTCCCCGGTGCTGGCGCGCCGCGGGGCCATGCTCGGCTACACGGGTCAGGTGACGTTCCGGCCCCTGTCCCGCAGCGCGGGCGGCGGCGGGGCGTACGGCACCGGCGAGTCCGCGTCGATGATGGCGTCCGAGGGCAGCGGGTCGGTCCTGTACGGGCACAAGGGCCTGTACGTGAGCGTCATCGAGCTCACGGGCGACTCGCTCACCGTCGAGGCCGACCGCCTCCTCGCCTACGACGCGAACCTGCAGACGTCCGTCGAGATGATCGTGCAGGGTGGAGTCCGGGCCGCGGTCCGCGGGGTTGCGACCGGGCAGGGCATGTACACCACCCGCATCTCGGGTCACGGGTCCGTCGCTGTCCTCTCGCACGGCGGCACGTTCCCCCTGCAGCTCACCGGCGAGACCGTGGGTGTCGACCCCCAGGCGTACGTCGGGCACGTCGGGGCGTTGAACATCGACCTCAAGGCCAGCGTCGGGATGCGCGACCTCGTGGGCCGCGGCGCCGGCGAGGCGTTCCAGCTCCACGTGTCCGGCCACGGCACGGTCTACGTCCAGGCGTCCGAGAAGAGGTTCTGATGATCAGCGGGATCGACGCGACCGTCTACGACCCCCAGTCGCTGCCGAGCAACGACAACGTCAACGCCTACGCCTTCTGCATCGACCTCGACGGCGAGTGGTTCACGTCCAAGGGCGCGATGATCGCGTACTACGGCTCGATCGAGTTCTCCGGCGTCGCGTCCTTCGCGTCCCGCGCGGCGTGGGTCGCCGCCCGGTTCTCCTCGCCGCTGTACGCGATGGAGTGGGTGGTGGCGGCAGGCCGCGGCAAGCTCGTGATCGGCGACCGCGGCAACGACATCAACTCCTACGACCTCGACGATGGCAACCTCACGATCCGGCAGACGAACCTGCTGGCGTTCGAGACCGGCCTCGAGCTCAAGCAGTCGATCATCCCCGGGTTCGTCACCCTGCTCGGCACGGGCAAGTTCCTCGCCTCGTCGAACGGGCCGGTCATCTTCGTCGAGCCGCCCTTCCGCGCCGACCCCGACGCCCTGCTGGGCTGGGCCGACTGCCCGTCGCCGAGCGTGCACTACGACTACCACTGGATGGCGGCGTCGCTCGCCGCGGGCGTGCACAGCATGTTCGGGCGCGAGTCCGGGGAGGAGCGGCAGTACGACTTCACCGGCGCCGGGACCGTCCTGCTGCAGTCGTCGGAGGACGTCCGGGAGGACCCCGCGCTCGTGCGGCTCGTCGAGTCGCACACCTTCCTGCTCAGCGCCGCCGCAGCCGGCGTCCTCGGCCACAAGCTCGTCGCCCGCTCCCAGGAGGGGTAGTCAGCCGGCCTCGACGAAGAAGCAGAACGGGTGGCCGGCCGGGTCGAGCAGCACACGGACGTCGTCCTGGGGCTGGTGGTCGGCGAGGCGGGCACCGGTGGCGAGCGCGTGCTCGACGGCCATCGGGAGGTCGCTGACCAGGAAGTCCATGTGCGCCTGCATCTGCTGGTGCGGGCCCCTGGCCGGCCATGTCGGTGGTCGGTAGAGCGCGTCGGTGTTGAACGACAGGCCCGGGCCGCCGTTCGGCGGACGCAGCATCACCCAGCCCGGTTCCTCGTAGATCCGTGTCCAGCCCAGCAGCGCCTCGTAGAAGTCGGCGAGCTTGTTCGCGTCGAGGGACTCGAGCACCGTGGCGGACACGCTGAAGTCGATGCCGGCGTGACGGTGCGGAACGGCGCGGGGCGGGACGTCGGTCATGGGACCAGCGTGGCCGGGACGGGCCTCGCCCGCTCGCTCAACGCCCGGCTCCGCGGCTGCTCGGACGCAACCGGCCGCACGTGTGACAGGAGTCGACTGGTGAGGCGGTGACGAGGGTCCGAGGCCAGTTCGCGTCCCACGTGCGGCGGGTCGGTGAGGTGGTTCGTGGCGGCCGGTCAGCGGGTCGCGGCCGCCAGGGCGTCCCTGAGGCCGGTCTTGTCCAGGTCCGGGCCGTACGCGGGGGTGTCGCGCTGGTAGCGCCAGCCCTCGGCGAGCGGGCCGGCGTCG
Organism: Cellulomonas sp. JH27-2; assembly: GCF_014837175.1. Lineage (GTDB taxonomy): Bacteria > Actinomycetota > Actinomycetes > Actinomycetales > Cellulomonadaceae > Cellulomonas. The sequence goes on from NZ_JACYFR010000003.1 coordinate 14,037, forward strand.
ACGACGTCGAAGCCGAACCGGTCGATCAGCGCGGTGACCTGCGCCTTCGCTTCCGCCGAGTCGCCGGCGATCGCGAGCGCGCGGCGGCCGTCGGAACCGGGCGGGAGCCCGCGCGAGCCCAGGTCGGTGGACGTGATGTGGTTGAACGCCTTGACGACGTGGGCCGAGCCCAGGTGGTCCGCGAGCACCTCGGCGCTGGTCGTCTCGCCGGAGTCCAGCGCGGAGACGTGCCCGTCGCGCTCCCAGTAGTAGTTGTTCGTGTCGATCACGACCTTCCCGGCCAGCGGCGCGGCCGGGACCTGGTCGACGGCGTTGAAGGGGACGGTCACGACGACGATGTCGCCGGCCTCCGCCGCCTCGGCTGCGGTCGCGGCGCGGGCGCGGTCGCCCAGCTCGGTGACGAGGTCGACGAGCGTCTCCGGGCCGCGGGAGTTGGAGACGACGACGTCGTAGCCGTGGTCGACGGCCAGCCGTGCGAGGGTTCCGCCGATGTGCCCGGCGCCGATGAGTCCGATGGTGGTCATGTGCGCCGCAACCCTCGTCGGGCGACGGCTGTTCCCGGACCGCGAAAAACCCTTGGCACGCCGCCGCACCGGACGTACGGTCGAGGCACATGGGAAAGGAGGTGGTCCACGACATGATTTCTTCTTGGACGCGTGAGGTGACTGTCCGCTAGTCGCCCGAGCACTCGGACGGATTGCCATCCGCCCGCAGTCGAGCCGGTACCGGCACGGCGGCGAGCGAATCTCCGGCAGTCACCGCAGCCCGTGGGAGCCGCGACCTCGTCCGTCGCGGCAGGGCCCCTCGCGAGGGGTCCGGCCCACGGGCTGTTCCCTGCCTGGAAATCATCCGGGCGTGGCAAGGTGGGGGCGTGGCCCTCAAGACACCTGCCGAAGTCGATGCGATGCGCCCTGCGGGGAAGTTCATCGCCGGAGTGCTGTCCTCGTTGCGCGACGTCGCGCGCGAGGGCATGACGCTGAACGACCTGAACGACCACGCGCACCGCATGATCGACGCGGCCGGCGCGAAGTCCGTCTATCTGGGCTACCACCCGTCGTTCGGCGCGATGCCGTACCCCGGGGTGCTGTGCACGTCGGTCAACGACGCCGCGCTGCACGGGCTGCCGTCGGACTACGTGCTGCAGGACGGCGACGTCCTGAGCATGGACATCGCCGCGCAGGTGCAGGGCTGGGTCGCGGACTCGGCGCTGACCATCCAGATCGGCACGCAGACGCCCGAGGCGCAGCGGCTGATCGAGACGACCGAGCGTGCGCTCGCGGCGGGCATCGCCGCGGCCAGGCCGGGCGGGCGGATGGGCGACATCTCCGAGGCGATCGGCTCGATCGGTCGCCGCGGCGGGTACGGGATCAACGGCGACTTCGGCGGGCACGGGGTCGGGCGGACGATGCACGAGGACCCGCACGTCGCGAACCTGGGCCGCTCGCGGACGGGCCTCAAGCTCAATGCCGGTCTGGTCATCGCCATCGAGCCGTGGTTCATGGCCGGCGGCGACGGCTACGTCATCGACCCCGACGGCTGGACCATCCGCACCGCGGACGGGTCCATCGCCGCGCACGCCGAGCACACCATCGCGATCACGCGCGACGGCCCGGTGGTCCTGACCGCCCGCGACTGACCGGAGACGTCCGAGCAACTGGTCGCTACTGCAGCCACGTGCTCGGACGCTCGGTGGTGAGTCAGGCCAGAGCCGACGTCATCGCGCGGGTCAGGTACCAGGGGTCCACGGTCGCGGTGAGCTCGCGGGCCGAGTGCATCGACAGGATCGGGACGCCGACGTCGACGGTCCGGATGCCCAGGCGCGTCGCGGTGATGGGGCCGATGGTGGATCCGCACGGCACGGCGTTGTTGGACACGAACGCCTGGCTGGGCACGCCTGCGCGCTCGCACGCGTCGCTCCACAGCGCGATGCCCACGGCGTCCGTGGCGTAGCGCTGGTTGGCGTTGATCTTGAGGATCGGGCCGCCGCCGGCCACGGGCACGGTCAGCGGGTCATGACGCTCGGGGTAGTTGGGGTGGACCGAGTGGCCGACGTCGCTGGAGATGCAGATCGAGTCCGCCAGCGCTCGGTGGGCCTGCTCGGGGTCGGCGCCCAGGCCGTCGCGGACCCGGGCCAGGACGTCCGCGAGGAACGGGCCGGCAGCGCCCGATCGCGTCGCCGAGCCGACCTCCTCGTGATCGAAGGCGGCGACGACGGAGATCGCGGACGGATCGGCCGTCGTCACCAGAGGGGCGAGCAGCGCGGTGACCGCGGCGTGCGTCGACAGCAGGTTGTCGAGGCGGGCGGACGCGAACAGCTCGTCGTCGGCCCCGAACGTGCGCGGCTCCTGCGTGTCGACGACCGTCAAGTCGTAGCCCAGCACGTCCGCGGGGTCGCAGACGTCGCCGACGACGGCCGCGAGCAGGTCGGTCGAGTCGCCGAGCCCCCAGACCGGCTGCGTGTGGCGCTGCTTGTCGAGCGTGAGCCCGTCGTTGACCTGCCGGTCCAAGTGGATCGCGAGTTGCGGGATGCGCAACAACGGCCCGGTGCGGACCAGGTGCTCGCCGCCGCGCGTCACCACACGACCGGCCAGCGCCAGCTCGCGGTCAAGCCACGAGTTGAGCAGCGGCCCGCCGTAGACCTCGACCGCCGCCTGGCGCCAGCCCGCCCGGCTGGTCGCGGGAGTCGGCTTGAGCTTGAAGCCCGGGGAGTCCGTGTGCGTGCCGAGGATCGTGACGGGGGTGGTCGCGTCGGCGCCGTCGGGCACCACCCACGCGATGACGGCACCGTCGCGCACGACGACGTGGCGGCCGGGCCCGGTGGGCCAGGCGTCCCCCTCCGCGAGCTGCTCGAAGCCCGCGTCACGCACGCGCCGCGCGACCTCCGCGGCGGCGTGGAACGAGCTCGGCGACGCGGTGACGAACGCGGCGAGATCGGCGACGTGGGCGAGGGCTTCGGTGTGCGGCACCCACCGATCGTCTCAGGTGAGCGGCCGGAGCGACGATCCGCGAGCCGTCGACCGGCCGACGGTCCGCGTTCACCTGTGGGCCCGCTGTGCGTCACCGGCGTCCGGGAGCGTCGACCGACACCCCCGTCATCAGGAGGACAACGATGCTGCCTGTGCCCCCGCGACGTCGCGGCCGCACCCTGACCGCGTCGGCGGCGACCTTCGCCGTCGTCGCCGGACTGACCCTGGGCGGCGAGCTCGACGCGCACGCTGCCGCCCCCGCCCCGGGCTGGTCCGCCGCCGGCTGGACGGCGCCGCCCGCCGACCGCACGTTCCACCGGCTCGCGACGTACCCGGTGTTCCAGAACCGACCCGCGGGCGCGGACGGCGCGGCGCCGACGGTGGCCGAGATCTCGGCGGTCAGCGAGGACGGCAGGACGTTCGTCCACACGGACGCCCTCGCGCGCCGCATCGGGTTCGTCGACATCAGCGACCCCGCCAACCCCGTCGGCAAGGGCACGCTCGACCTCGCCTCGGACCTGCAGGTGGGCGCGCACGCGGAGCCCACGTCTGTCGCTGTCGTCGGCGGGTACGTGCTGGTGGTCGTGGACACCTCGCAGACGTTCACCCAGCCCAGCGGTGTCCTGGTCGTCGTCGATCTCGCGACCCACGGCGTGGTCCGCCGGCTCGACCTGGGCGGTCAGCCCGACTCGATCGCGCTGTCGCCGGACAAGAAGCACGCCGCGATCGCGATCGAGAACCAGCGCGACGAGAACGCCACGCCCGCGGGAGGCAAGAAGGGTGACCTCCCGCAGTTGCCGGGCGGGTTCGTCCAGCTCCTCGACCTGCCGAGCAAGAACTCGCCGGCCGACTGGCAGGTGCGCCGCGTGGACCTGACGGCGGACGCGCTCGCGGGCCTCGACACGCCGCAGGATCCGGAACCGGAGTACGTCGCCATCGACCCGAGCGGATCGACGGTGGCCCTCACGCTGCAGGAGAACAACGGCGTCGTGCTCATCGACATCGCGTCGGGCACGGTCAGCACGGTCTTCAGTGCCGGCGCCGAGTCGGTGAGCGGGATCGACGTCGCCAAGGACGGCGTGATCGACCAGACGGGTTCGATCCCCGTGACCCCGCGCGAGCCCGACGCGATCGCGTGGCTCGACGAGACCCACGTCGCCACCGCCAACGAGGGCGACTGGAAGGGCGGCACGCGCGGCTGGTCGGTGTTCGACACGACCACCGGCGAGCCCGTGTGGGATGCCGGCAACACGCTCGAGCGGCTCGCCGTGCGCACGGGCCTGCACACCGAGGACCGCGCCGCCAAGAAGGGCGTCGAGATCGAGGGCCTGGCCGTCGCGACGCTCGGTGGTACGCCCTACGCGTTCGTCGGCTCGGAGCGGTCGAACTTCGTGGCCGTCTACGACGTGAGCGATCCGCTGTCCCCGGCGTTCGTGCAGGTGCTGGCGACGACGAACGGCCCGGAGGGCATTCTGCCCGTCCCGTCGCGCGACCTGCTGCTGGTGTCCAGCGAGACCGACGACGCCACCAAGAACGTCCGATCGTCCGTCTCGGTGTTCGGCCGCGGTGCCGCCTACGCCGACGCTCCGGCGACCTTCCCGTCCGTGGTCTCGGCCGACGACGCGGCAGGCGACCCGATCGGCTGGGGTGCGCTCGGCGCGCTGACGCCCGACCAGCGCGACGCCACGCACCTGTGGTCGGCCACCGACGCGGCCTACACGGACACGCGCCTGCTCTCGCTGGACGTCAGCCGTACCCCGGCTGTGGTCGACCGCGCCGTGCGGGTCACGGAGGCCGGCGCGGGCATCACGCTCGACGTCGAAGGCATCGCGTCCCGCCCAGCCGGGGGCTTCTGGCTCGGCGTCGAGGGTGCCACCGGTGCGGGGAACCAGCTGATCCGGACGTCGGACGGCGGCGTGGTGCAGGAGCACGTCTCGCTCCCGTCCGAGGTGACGGGCTCCCTGGACAAGTGGGGCATCGAGGGCGTCGCGACCAGGACGGACGGCTCGGGCGAGCACGTGTGGGTCGCTCTGCAGCGTGGTCTGACCACCGACGTCCGGACGGCACGCCTGGGCCGCTACGACGTGGCGACCTCGACGTGGCGCTGGTTCCTGTACCCGCTCGAGTCCACGTCGGTCAGCGGCGACTGGCTCGGCCTGTCCGAGGTCGTCGTGGTCGACGACGACACCCTCGCCGTCATCGAGCGCGACAAGCTCAACGGGCCCTCGGCCGCGGTCAAGCGGATCTACACGGTCGACGTCCCGTTCGGCACGCCGTCGGGCGCGACGCTCACCAAGAAGCGACGCTCACCAAGAAGCTGACGTACGACGTCCTCCCCGACCTGCGGGCGACCGCCGGCTGGACGCAGGAGAAGCTGGAAGGCCTGACCATCGGTATCGACGGGCAGGTGTATGCGATCACCGACAACGACGGTGTCGTGGACGCGACCGGCGAGACGGTGCTGCTGCGCCTGGGCAGCAAGGCGCACGTCTTCGGTGCGACGGCGACGACGACCACGCTCGCTGTCACCGGCTCCCGGGTGACCGGCGCGAAGCAGACCCTCACCGCGACCGTCGCACCGGCGGCCGAGGGGACGGTGACGTTCGACGACGGCACCACCGCGCTGGGGTCGGCGGCCGTGCGCAACGGCACCGCGTCGATCAGCGTCACCCTGCCCGTCGGCACACGCTCGGTCCGGGCGACGTTCGCACCGTCGAGCGAGGACTGGTCCGGCTCGTCGTCGGCTGCCGTGCCCGTCACGATCGCGCGGGTGGCGAGCACGACGTCGCTGCAGCTCGCACCCACGACGCCTTACGGGGCGGGATCGACGGTGAAGGTCACCGTGACCGATGCGGCCGACGCCGCCACGGGGATCGTCGAGATCCGCGAGGGGACCAAGGTGATCGCCAAGGCCATGCTGGTGGGAGGGAAGGGGACGGACGAGCTGCCCGCCACGCTCGGCGTCGGCACGCACGTGCTCACCGCGGTGTACCCGGGCTCGCTCCGGGTCGCCGGCTCGACGTCGCCGGCCGTCACCGTGAAGGTGACGCGCTCGACGAGCAGCACGACGGTGCGCCTGTCGTCGCCGCGCGTGACGTACGGCACGACAGCGAAGGCGACGGTCACGGTGACCGCGGCGACGGCACCGGTGAGCGGGACAGTCGCCGTCCGCGAGGGCGGCAAGACCGTGGCGACCGGTCGCCTGGCCGTGTCCGGCCGCACGGGAAAGGTCACCGTGAAGCTGCCCGCGACGATCGCCGTCGGTCGGCACACGCTGACCGCGGTGTTCGGTGGTACGACGACCGTCGCGGGATCGTCGGGCACGGCGGCGCTGACCGTCGCCAAGGCGAAGGCGCGCGTCGCGATCTCCGCGGCGACGTGGACCGTGAAGAAGAACGCGCGGCCCACGGTCACGGTCACCGTCCGGGGTGCGACGGCGCCGACCGGCAAGGTCACCGTGCGCATCGGTGGGAAGAAGGTCGCGACGCGGACGGTTCACGGCGGGCGCGTCGTCGTGCGCCTGCCGAAGGTGCCACGGTCGACCAGCGTGACGGCGACCTACGAGGGTTCGTCGTCCTACCTGCGCACGAGCGTGACCCACAAGGTCCGCGTGCGCTGATGCCTCGCTGCCGGGTGCGTCGAGACGGCGCACCCGGCAGGCGGCATGCTTGACCCTGTGACGTATCGCGTGATGACCGTGTGCACCGGGAACATCTGCCGGTCGCCGATGGCGGAGATCGTCCTGCGGGACCGGTTCGAGGCGGCGGGGCTGGACGTGGACGTGGACTCGTCGGGCGTCAGCGACGAGGAGCACGGGAACCCCATCGACCGGCGGGCGCGTGACGTCCTGGTCGCGCACGGCTACGTGCCCGACGGGAGCCACCGGGCGCGTCAGGTACGCGCGTCGGACCTGTCGTCGCGCGACCTGGTGCTGGCGATGACCTCGCAGCACGCCCGCGCGCTGCGGCGGCTGGACCCGGCGGCGGACGTCGTCATGTACCGGTCGTTCGACCCGGACGCGCCCGACGACGGCCCCGAGCACCTGCTCGACGTCGACGACCCCTGGTACGGCGGGCCGGAGAACTTCGAGACGTGCCTGGCGGAGATCGAGGCCGCCGCCGACGGGGTCGTGGCCTACGTGCGCGACCAGGTGGGCGGCGCGGCGTGAAGGTCTCGACGCGGTCCGCGGTGCCGCCGTTCGCGGTGATGGAGATCCTGGCGGCGGCGAACGCGCGCCGGGCCGCGGGTGAGGACGTGCTCAACCTGTGCGCGGGGGAGCCGGCGTCGGGGGCGTCGGAGGCGGTGCGTCTGCGGGCGGCGGAGCTGCTGTCGTCGGGCGGCCTGGGTTACACGGAGGCGCTGGGTGCGCCCGCGTTGCGCGCGGCGATCGCGGCGCACTACGACACGTACGGCGTCACGGTGGACCCGGCGCGCGTGGCGGTGACGACGGGGTCGTCGGGCGGGTTCCTGCTCGCGTTCCTGGCGGCGTTCGACGTGGGCGACCGCGTGGCCCTGGCGCGGCCGGGCTACCCCGCGTACGCGAACATCCTGGCGGCGCTGGGGTGCGAGGTCGTGTCGCTGCCGTGCGGGCCCCAGACGCGCTACCAGCCGACGGTCGCGCAGCTCGAGGCGCTGGACGAACCCGTCGACGGGCTGGTCGTGGCGAGCCCGGCCAACCCGACGGGGACCATGATCGACGCAGCCGGTCTCGAGGAGCTGGCGACCTGGTGCGAGGCGCGCGGCGTGCGTCTGATCAGCGACGAGATCTACCACGGCATCACGTACACGCCCGGCGCGACGCCCACCGCGGCGGCGTACCCGACGGCGGTCGTCGTGAACTCGTTCTCCAAGTACTGGGCGATGACCGGCTGGCGGCTGGGCTGGCTCGTGCTGCCCGACGACCTCGTCGCGCCCGTCGACGCGCTCGCCGGCAACGTGGCCCTGTGCCCGCCTGCGCTGGCGCAGCACGCGGCGGTCGCGGCGTTCAGCCCGGCCGGCCTGGCGGCGGCGGAGGCGGACGTGGCGCGCTACGCGGTCTCGCGTGACCTTCTGCTCGGACGCCTGCCCGAGCTGGGCTGGGACCGCGTCGCACCGGCGGACGGCGCGTTCTACCTCTACGCCGACATCTCCGGCTCGGGCCTCGACTCGGTCACCTGGTGCGCGCGTCTCCTCGACGAGGCCGGCGTCGCGCTCACGCCCGGGACCGACTTCGACCCCGTCGACGGGCACCGGTGGGTGCGGCTCTCGTTCGCGTCGTCGGCGGAGGTGGTCGGCGCGGCGGTCGACCGGATCGTCGCGTGGCAGGCCGGGCTGGGCGTCGAGTCGGTCGGTGTCTGAGGGCTTCGAGGTCCCCTCGACCCGACGTAGGTTGGGCGGGTGCAGATCCCGCCGATCGTCGAGCCCGGACCCCCGCTGACGCCCGAGCAGGCTGCGCGCGCGTCGCGGCACGTGCTGCTGCCGGGGATCGGGCTGGACGGGCAGCGCCGGTTGCGGGCCGCGCGTGTGTGCGTTGTCGGGGCCGGGGGGCTGGGTGCGCCCGTGCTGCAGTACCTCGCGGCCGCGGGCGTGGGGTCGCTGACGGTGGTCGACGACGACGTCGTGGACGTCAGCAACCTGCAGCGGCAGGTGATCCACGGGACGTCCGACGTGGGCCGCGCGAAGGTCGACAGTGCGCGTGACGCCGTTGTCGAGCTGGACCCGTCGGTGCGTGTCGTCACGCACCGCGTGCGTCTGACCAGCGAGAACGCCGACCAGATCCTGTCCGGCCACGACGTGGTCGTCGACGGGACCGACAACTTCCCCACGCGCTACCTGGTCAGCGACGCGTGCGAACGGCTGGGCGTGCCCGTCGTGTGGGGGTCGGTGCTGCGGTTCGACGCGCAGGCCTCCGTGTTCTGGGGGCGGCCGCCGGAGGGGGTGCCGGCCGTGACCTTGCGCGACCTGTTCCCGCAGCCGCCGGCGCCCGACGAGGTGCCGTCCTGCGCCGAGGCCGGCGTGGTCGGGGCGCTGTGCGGGCAGATCGGGTCCGTCATCGCGACCGAGGTGGTCAAGCTCGTGACGGGTGTCGGCGAGCCGCTGCTGGGGCGCGTGCTGGTGGTCGACGCGGCGCGGGCGCGCTGGACGACGATCCCGCTGGTGGGCGCGGCCGACCGAGACAGACCCTTCGCGCCGAGATCGACCCCTGGAGAGGTCGATCTCGGCGGCAAGGGTCTGTCTCGCGACATCACCGTCGACGAGCTCGGGGCGCGGATGGCCGCGGGGGACGTCGTGCTCGTCGACGTGCGGGAGCCGGGCGAGGCCGCCGTCGCGTCGATCCCCGGGGCCGAGCTCATCCCGCTCGCGCGCGTGCTGGACGGGACCGGCACCGCGCACCTGCCGCGGGACCGGGAGGTCGTGGTGCACTGCGCCGTCGGCGGGCGGTCGGCGGTGGCGGTCGAGGTCCTGCGCGCCGCCGGCGTCGATGCCGTCAACCTGACGGGCGGCATCCAGGCCTGGCTCGCGCGTCCCTGACCGGCCCGTCACCTGGCAGGATCGGGGCGGCAAGGCTGGCTCTCGGAGGGAGATCGCGTGCGGACGCTCGACGAGCATCGCGCGGCCACGCTCGCGCTCGCGGCGCCGCTGGCGGTGGTCGAGGTGGGTCTCGACGAGGCCCTGGGTCTCGTCCTCGCCGCGGACGCGCGCACCGACGACGCGTTGCCCCGCTGGGACAACAGCGCGATGGACGGGTACGCCGTGCGGGCCGCGGACGTCGCCGACGTGCCCGCGTCGTTGCGCGTGGTCGCGGAGCTGCCCGCGGGGTCGCCCGACGAGCCCGTCGTGGAGCCCGGCACCGCGGCCCGCATCATGACGGGGGCACCGCTGCCGCCCGGCGCGGACACGATCGTCCCCGTCGAGGCGACCGACGGCTGGGCGCCCGGCGGCGTCGTGACGGTGCACGCCGGCTCGCCGGCCGGGACACACCTGCGGCGCGCGGGCGAGGACGCCTCCGCCGGGGACGTGGTCGTCGCGGCCGGCTCGGTGCTGCGGCCCGCGCACGTCGCGGCGCTCGCGTCGGTCGGGCGCGCGCGGGTCCTGGTGCACCGGCGCCCGCGCATCGCGGTCGTGTCGACGGGCGACGAGCTCGTCGAGCCGGGTCAGCCGCTGCGACGGGGCCAGCTGCCCGACTCCAACTCCTGGCTGCTGGCCGCGGCCGTGCGCGAGGCGGGGGGCGAACCGGTCCGCATCGGCCCGCTGGCCGACGACCCGGGCGCGCTGCACCGCCGACTGCTCGAGCTGGACAAAGAGGTCGACGGCATCGTCACGTCGGGTGGCGTCAGCGCGGGAGCGTACGACGTGGTCAAGGCCGCGCTCGCCTCCGAGGTCGAGTTCCTCCCTGTCGCGGTCCAGCCGGGCAAGCCGCAGGGCCTCGGCCGGCTGCCGGGCGGGACCCCGATCTGGACCCTGCCGGGCAACCCGGTGAGCTCGTTCGCGTCGTTCGAGATGTTCGTCCGCCCGGCGATCCGGCGGATGCTCGGGGCGGCGGACGTCGAGCGTCCGTCCCTGCAGGCCGTGGCCGACGAGGGCTGGCGGACCCCACCCGGGCGCGCGCAGCTCATGCCCGTCCGCTTCGTCGGCCCGGACCGCGTGGTGCCGGCCACCGCGCGCGGCTCGGGCTCGCACCTCGTCGCCCGGCTGGCCCTCGCCGAGGGTCTGGCCGTGGTCCCCGCCGAGGTCGACGAGGTCGTCGTCGGCCATCGTCTCCACGTCCTGAAGGTGATCTGATGAGCGACTTCACCCACCTCGACGCCGCCGGGCACGCGCGCATGGTCGACGTGACCCTCAAGCAGCCGACCGTCCGCTCGGCGACCGCGACGGGCCGCGTGCTGTGCGGGCCGGACGTCGTCGCCGCGCTGCGCTCCGGCGACGTCCCGAAGGGCGACGTGCTCGCCGTGGCGCGCATCGCCGGAATCGCGGCCGCCAAGCGCACCGCGGAGCTGCTGCCCCTCGCACACGTCATCGGTGTCCACGGGGCCGTCGTCGACCTGGACGTCCGGGACGACGGGGTGCACGTCAGCGCGACCGTCCGCACCGCCGACCGGACCGGCGTCGAGATGGAGGCGCTGACCGCGGTCTCCGTCGCCGCGCTCGCGGTGGTCGACATGGTCAAGGGCCTCGACAAGTCCGTGCAGATCAGCGACGTGAGGCTCGAGGCGAAGACCGGCGGGAAGTCGGGCGACTGGCACCGGGCGTGACCATCGCCGACGGAGGCGCCGCGTTCGACGCCGTCGTGCTCGCGGGCGGTGCCGCGTCCCGGCTCGGCGGGGCGGACAAGGCGGAGGTGGTCGTCGGTGGGCGGGCGCTGCTCGACCACGCGCTCGCGGCCGTCGCGGGTGCGGCGCGCGTCGTCGTCGTCGGCCCGCCGGCGCTGGCGCGACCGGGCGTGACGACCGTGCTCGAGGATCCGCCGGGCGGCGGGCCCGTCGCCGGCCTGGCTGCCGGGCTGGCAGCACTGGGCCCGGGCGCCGACGTCGTCGTCGTGCTCGCGTGCGACGTGCCCGGGGCGAACGTGCTGGTCCCGGCGCTGCTGGACGCCGCGGGAGAGGCCGACGGCGCTCGGGTCGTCGACGAGGACGGCAGGCCGCAGCACCTGCTCGCGGCGTACCGGCGCGCCGCGCTCGACACGGCGCTCGTCGGCCTGGATGACCCGCACGGGGCCGCGGTCCGCCGCCTGGTCGAGAAGCTGCGCCTCGTCGACGTCCCCGACCCGGGCGGCCTGTCCGCCGACGCGGACACCTGGGCGGACGTCGACGCCCTCGACGCGCGGCTGCGTGGCACGATCGAGCCATGAGCGACGACCCCCGCGCCCCCGGAGCGGACCTGCCCGCCTGGGTGGACCGCGTGACCACCGAGATGGGCGTGGACCGCTCGCTCGTCGACATCGACCGGTTGCTCGACCTGGCCAGCGACGTCGCGCACCAGGTCGCGCGGCCCGCCGTGCCCGTGACGATGTTCGTCGCGGGCCTCGCCGCGGCCGGGACCACGCCCGACGAGGTGGAGCGGCTGCTGCGGATCGTCGAGCAGCACGCCGCGCAGTGGGCCGAGGGCGTGTGATCACCGTCCGCTACTTCGCTGCGGCCGCCGAGGCGGCGGGCGTGGACGACGAGCAGGTGGCGGCAGGGTCGGCCGACGACGTGCGGACGCTGTTGGTCGCGCGGCACGCGGCCCTCGGTCCCGTCCTGCCGCGGTGCGCCCTGCTCGCGGACGGCGTGCGGGTGGAAGGCGACGACGCGATCCGGGCAGGAGCCACCCTGGACGTGCTGCCGCCCTTCGCCGGGGGGTAGGCCGCGTCAGCCGCCGATCGCGCTCATGGGGCGGTCGGGCTGGTGGAAACCGGGTTCGCCGATGCCGTGACCGGCCTTCTTGCCGGCCAGGCAGCGGCGGTAGGCGTCGGCGAGGTCGTCATCGGTGCCCCCCTCGCGCAGGATCTGGCGGGTGTCGACCTCGGCCTCCGAGAACAGGCAGGCGCGCAGCTGGCCGTCGGCGGTGAGGCGCAGGCGGTCGCACGACCCGCAGAACGGCGCGGTCACGCTGGCGATGATGCCGACGGTCGCCGGGCCGCCGTCGACGTACCAGAGCTCAGCCGGCGCGGGGCCACGGCTCGCGACCTCGGTGAGCGTGAACTCCGCCGACAGCCGCTCCAGGATCTCCGCCTGCGTGACCATCTGCACGCGGTCCCACGTGTGTCCGCCGTCCAGCGGCATCTGCTCGATGAAGCGCATCTGGTAGCCGCGCTCGACGGCGAAGCGGGTCAGGGCGACGACCTCGTCGTCGTTGACCCCGCGCATCGCGACGGCGTTGATCTTGATGGGCGAGAGCCCCGCGGCCTCCGCGGCGGCGATGCCGGCGATGGTCTCCACCAGGCGGTCGCGGCGCGTGAGCTGCTGGAACCGCGCGCGGTCCAAGGTGTCGAGGCTGATGTTCACCCTGGCCAGGCCCGCGTCGCGCAGAGGTGCGGCGAGCGCGGGCAGGCGCAGCGCATTCGTCGTCAGCGAGACCTCGGGCGCCTCGTCGAGCGCGGTGAGGCGGCTGACGACGTCCACCACGTCGACCCGCAGCAGGGGCTCGCCGCCCGTCAGGCGGATGCCGGTGATGCCGTGCTCGACGCCCACGCGCGCGACGCGGATGATCTCCTCGGTGCTGAGCATCGTGGAACGCGCCAGCCACGGGACGCCGTCTGCCGGCATGCAGTACGTGCAGCGCAGCGAGCAGCGGTCGGTCAGCGAGATCCGCAGGTCGTGGTGCTCGCGTCCGAACCGGTCCGTCAGCACGCTCATGTCATCCCCACCCAGACGTGCTCGCCGCCGGCCAGCAGCTCCTTCTTCCAGATCGGCACCTCGGCCTTGATCGTCTCGACGAGCGCGCGGCACACGTCGAAAGCCGCTGCCCGGTGCGCGGTGGCGACGGCCGCGACGATCGCGGCCTCTCCGACGTCCAGGTGCCCGATCCGGTGGGTGACGGCGAGTCCCAGGACGTCGTCGTCGGCCGCGTGCTGCTCCGCGATCCGCCGCAGCACGGCCGCCGCGTCCGGGTGGGCGGAGTAGTCGAGCCCCGTGACCTGCCCCTCGACGGACGGGTCGTGGTCGCGGACCAGCCCGACGAACGTCGCGACGGCGCCGGCTGCGGGGTCGCTGACATGTTTCACGTGAAACTGCAGGTCGAGGGGTGCTTCCTGGATGAGCGCGATCACGCGTGATCACCGCCGTGCGCCTGGTCGACGAGGTGGTCGAGCAGCGGGACGACGGCGTCGAGCCCTTCGGCGACGCCGCCCGGTGAACCGGGCAGGTTGACGACGACGACGCCCTCGGCGGTGATGCCCGCCAGGCCGCGGGACAGGACCGCCGTCGCCACCGAGCCTGTGCGACGCAGCAGCTCGGGGATGCCCGGCAGCTCGCGGGCCAGCAGCGGGCGCGTGCCCTCCGGGGTCTGGTCGCGCGGCGAGACGCCGGTGCCGCCGGACGTCACGACGACGGACGCACCGAGCTCGACGGCCGACCTGATCGCGGCCGTCACGGACTCGGCGCCGTCGGGAACCACGCGGACGTCGACGTCGTACCCCGCCGCCTCGAGCCGTTCGTGCGCCGCCGGACCCGAGCGGTCTTCGCGCACGCCCGCGGCCGAGCGGTCGGAGACGACCACGACGACGGCAGAGCGGGCAGCCATGGCGTCAGGGTAACCACGGCCGGACACGATCTGCCCCCGCGATCCACGGACGTCACACCCGGCCGCGACCTGGGGACAACTTCGACGAGACCGTCCGCGACCCGCTTACGGTCGAGCCGACGAGGGGAGGTAGCGGTGCGGACACGTCTGACGGTGCGGCGCGCGAGCGGCGACGAGGTGCGCGTCGTCGTTACGACGGACGTGGGTGCGACGGTCGGTGACGTCGCGGACGCCCTGGCGCCCGACACCACGGACGGGACGCTGCACGTCGAGCACCCCGACGGCGCGGTGACCACCCTCGCGAGGGACGCCGCAGTGACCGACGTCGCCCTGCGTGCGGGGTCGTCGGTGGTCGTCGTCGGGCCCGACCGCGTCCGGCCGCGCGACGGGCGTGCGCGCCTGCAGGTGGTCACGGGTCCGGCGGCCGGGCTGGACGTGGAGCTGCGCGGCGGCGTGGCGACGCTGGGCCGGGGCAGCGACTGCGACGTCGTGATCGACGACCCGATGGTGTCGCGGACGCACGCGCGGGTGCTCGTCGGGGCGCACGTCGAGATCGTGGACGCGGGCTCGTCGAACGGCATCGTCGTCGGCGGTGGGCGCGTGGACCGCGCGGTCGTCGGGCCGTCCGACTACGTGCTGCTGGGCGACTCCGTGCTGAGCGTGCGGGCGCTCGACGAGGAGCACGACGCGCCGGCCCCCGGGCCGGCCGTCGCATTCAACCGCCCGCCGCGCGTGGTGCCCCCCGTCACGGACCGTCAGCTCGAGGCGCCGACCGTCCCCGAGCCACTGCCGCCCGGCCGCCTCCCGGTCGTCGCGCTGGTAGCGCCGCTGGTCATGGGGCTGATGCTGTTCGTCTTCCTGCGCAGCACGCTCACGCTCGTGCTGCTGGCGCTCAGCCCGTTGATCGTCGTCGGCACGTACGTGGACCGGCGCCTCGGGGACCGGCGCAAGACCCGCCGGCAGCAGCAGGAGTTCCGGGCGGCGCTCGACGCGCTCGCCGACGAGCTGACGTCCGCCCAGGCGCACGAGCGGGCCGAGCGGCACGCCGAGCTCGCGGCGACCGCGGACGTCGTGGCGTCCGTCGCCGACCTCGGGGACCTGCTGTGGTCACGTCGACGGGAGCACCCGACCTTCCTCAACCTCCGTCTGGGGGTGGGGACCGTGCCGTCGCGGACCGTGCTGACGATGCCCACCAAGGGGTCCGCGGTGCCGGCGCTGTGGGCGGCGCTCGACGACGTGCGCGCGCGGTTCGCCGACGTGACCGGGGTGCCCGTCGCGGCGGACCTGGCCGAGGTCGGTGCCGTGGGCGTGGCAGGCGACGCGGCCGACGAGGTGGCGCGTGCCCTCGTCGCGCAGGTCGTGGGCCTGCACTCGCCGGCCGAGCTGGTCGTGGCCGCGCTCGCCTCGCCGCTCAGCCACGCCCGTTGGGACTGGCTCACCTGGCTGCCGCACGTCGACTCGCCGCACAGCCCGCTGCCGGGTCCGCACCTCGCCGCTCACCCGGCGGCGGCCGCCCCGCTGGTCGCCCGCCTCGAGGAGCTGGTCGCCGAGCGCCTCGCGGCCCCCGGCGGACCGGCCGTGCTGCTCGTCGTCGAGGACGACACGGTCGCCGACCGGGCCCGCCTGGTCCGGCTCGCGGAGACGGGACCGTCGGCGGGCGTGCACGTGCTGTGGTGCGCGACGAGGGCGGACCGGCTGCCCGCGGCATGCCGGGCGTTCGTCGTCGCGGGCCGTGACGGTGCCGCGCGCGGGGCGGTCCTCGACGGGACGTGGACGCCCATGGCCCCTGAACGGCTGGACGCGCCCGCCGCCGAGCAGCTCGCCCGACGGCTCAGCGCCGTGGTCGACGCCGGCGCGCCGGTGCTGGACCAGAGCGACCTGCCGCGCAGCATCGGCTTCCTCGACCTCGTCGGGGCGCAGACGGCGGACAGCGCGACCGCCGTGCTGGAACGCTGGCACGAGACGGGATCCGTGCTCGACCGGCACGGCCCGCCGCAGAGGCGACGGCACGACACGGGGCTGCGCGCCGTCGTCGGCGCGGGAGCGGGCGGCCAGTTCGTCCTCGACCTGCGCGCTCAGGGGCCGCACGCGCTCGTCGGCGGGACCACCGGCGCGGGGAAGAGCGAGTTCCTGCAGTCGTGGGTGCTCGGGCTCGCGACCGCGTACGGGCCCGACCGTGTGACCTTCCTGTTCGTCGACTACAAGGGCGGGGCCGCGTTCGCGGACTGCACCGACCTGCCGCACTGCGTCGGGCTCGTCACCGACCTGTCGCCGGCGCTCGTCCGCCGTGCGCTGACCTCGTTGCGTGCCGAGCTGCGCCGCCGCGAGCACCTGTTCAACCGCAAGGGCGTCAAGGACCTGCTGGAGCTGGAGCGCACGGGCGATCCCGACACGCCGCCCGCACTCGTGCTCGTGGTCGACGAGTTCGCCGCGCTCGTCACCGAGGTGCCGGAGTTCGTCGACGGCGTGGTGGACGTCGCGCAGCGCGGCCGGTCGCTGGGCCTGCACCTGATCCTCGCGACCCAGCGCCCGGCGGGCGTCATCAAGGACAACCTGCGCGCCAACACCAACCTGCGCATCGCGCTGCGGATGGCCGACGAGCACGACTCCACCGACGTCCTGGGCAGCGCGCTCGCGGCGAGCTTCGACCCGGGGATACCTGGACGCGGCGCGGTGCGGACCGGGCCCGGCCGGGTCGCGATGTTCCAGGCCGGCTACGCGGGCGGCTGCTCGTCGAGCGGGCCGCGGCGGGCCGGCGTGCGCGTCGAGCACCTCGTCTTCGGGCCGGGCGTGCCGTGGGAGCTGCGGCCGACGCACACCGCGGACGGGCCCGACGACGACGGCCCGACCGACATCGAGCGCGTGGTCGCCACGGTGCGGGCCGCGGCGCTCGACATCTCTGCACCGCGGCGGCCCTGGGTGCCCACGCTGCCGGACGTCGTCGACCTCGCGTCGCTCGGGGGCGCGTTCGCGGTGGGCCTGGCGGACCTGCCCGCGCAGCAGGAGCAGCGTGAGCTGTGCCTGCGGCCCGACGAGGACGGCGGCCTGGTGGTGCTGGGCACGAGCGGATCGGGAAAGTCGACCGTCCTGCGGACGATCGCCGCGGCCTGCGCGGGGACGCCGACGCACGTCTACGGCCTGGACCTGGGAGCGGGCGGGCTCGCGATGCTCGAGGCGTTGCCGCACGTCGGAGCCGTGATCGACGGCGCCGACACGGAGCGCACGGTCCGTCTCCTGCGGAGCCTGCGCGACGAGCTCGACGACCGGGCGACGCGCTTCGCGGCCGTCCACGCCGGTTCGATCACGCAGTACCGGGAGCTCGCCGGGCGGCCGGACGAGCCGCGGATCGTGCTGCTCGTCGACGGGCTGGCCGCCTTCCGCGACGCGCACGAGGCCGATGCCGCGCGCACCGGCTCGTGGGCTGCGTTCCAGCGGGTCGTGACCGAGGGGCGTCCGCTCGGCATCCACGTGGTCATGGCCGCCGAGCGGCCGAACGCGCTGCCCACGTCGCTGGCCGGGAGCGTGGGGCGGCGGCTGGTGCTGCGGCAGGCCGACGAGGGTGCGTACGGGCTGCTGGGCGTGCCCAAGGACGTGCTCGGTCCGGGGTCGCCGCCGGGGCGCGGCGTCTTCGCGGGCGAGGTCGACGAGCTGCAGGTGGCGGTCGTCGGCGGCACGTCGTCACCTGCCGGTCAGGCCGCGGCCTTGCGGCAGCTGGCCGCCGCGTCGCCTGTCGTCGCGCCCGGCGTCGAACGCCTGCCGACCTTCGTCGCGCTGTCCGGGTTGCCGGCGGCCGTCGACGGCAGGCCGGTGGTCGGGGTCGCGGACGACTCGCTGCAGCCCGTGGGCTTCGACGCCCGCGGGACGTTCTTGCTGGCCGGTCCGTCGGGAAGCGGCCGGACGACGGCGCTCGAGGCGCTCGCGGCCGCGGTCCGGCGCTGGTCGCCCGACGCGCCGCTGTACTACGTGGGCAACCGCCGCTCGCCCGTCCACTCCCGCGGTCGCTGGTCCGGCGTGGCGCTCGACCCGGCGGCGGCGGCCGAGCTGGCGCGCGAGGTCCTGGCGGCCGTCACCGCCCCCGCCGATCCCGACCGGCCCGTCGTGCTCGTCGTCGAGGGCCTTGCGGACCTGCTGGGCGGTCCCGCCGAGCAGGTGCTCACCGAGGTGGTCCGGGCCGCGAGACGCGGTGACCACCTGGTGATCGCGGAAGGCGAGACGACGGGGTGGGGATCGTCATGGCCTCTCGTCGCCGAGGTGCGCGCCGGCCGCCGCGGCCTGCTCCTGCAGCCCGACCACCTGGACGGCGACGCCCTGTTCCGCACGCCATTCCCGCGCATGGCGCGGGCCGACTTCCCGGTTGGGCGCGGCGTCTTCGTCGAGGGCGGCAGGGTCCGCCGCGTGCAGGTCCCGGTCGCCGACCAGACCTGTGGATAACTCGGACGAAACGGACACGTTCCTTCGTAGCGTTCAGGTCAGGCGGAGACCTCCGCCGGCCGGAAACACCTGGAGGAACCATGACCAACCTGAACGTCTCCTACGGGGACATGCGCGACGCCGCCAACCGGCTCACCACCGGCCAGGACGACATCACCACCAAGCTCGGCGAGCTCAAGGGCTTCATCGAGGGCCTGATCTCCTCGGGCTTCGTCACCGACCAGGCGTCGGTGACGTTCGGTGAGTCGTACCGCAAGTTCACGCACGGCGCGACGGAGCTGATGGGCGGCCTGTCGAGCCTGGGCGACTACCTGCGCAAGGCGTCGGACGCCCTGGAGGACACGGACAAGCAGCTCGCCACCGCACTGCGCGGCTGAGGCGCCGACGAGGCAGGGGGACGGACGATGTCCGACCGGTTGACGATCGACACCGACGCGCTGCGCGAGGCGGGCAGCTCGCTGCGGACGGTGGCGGCCGAGTTCGACGGGGCCGACGCGCACAGCGACGCGCTGGCCGAGCACGTGGGCCATGAGGAGCTCGCGGCGGCCGTGCGCGACTTCGCCCACGGGTGGGACGACCGTCGCTCCGAGATGGTTCAGGACATCGCCGCCCTCGCCGACTCCTGCGGGGTGGTGAGCGACGCGTTCGCCGACCTCGACACGCAGTTCGCCGCGGCGCTGCGGGGTGAGCAGTGAGCGTGGAGCTGGCGTCGCTGCCCGGCGACCCGGTGGCTGTCAGTCGTGCGGCCGACGACTACCTGGCCGTCGCGGAGGCCATCCGCACGGCGGCCCGGCGGTTGCGGCAGATCGCCGACGAGCGGACCGACCGCTCCGAGGCCGTGGCGGCCGTCGGGAGCAAGGCGCGGGACGTCGCGCACCAGGTCAGCCGCGCGTACGGCCGGTACGCGGCGGTCGCAGGAGCCTTGCGGGTCTACGCCGACGGCTTGCGCAGCGCGCAGGACCTGGCCGACGACGTGATCCCCCGAGGCAGGTCGGCATCCGACGACCTCCAGGTCGCGCGGCAGAAGGTCGGCCTCGCCGCGGCGGCCGTGGACGCCGCCACGCCCGACGACCTCGCGGCCCGGACCCGTGACCTCGAGGACGCCCGTTGCGAGCAGGACGCGGCGCAGCAGGCGCTCGACCGTGCCGTCGCCGACCTGGACGTGGCCCGGACGCGGGTGGCGACGGCCGCGCAGACCGCCGCCGCCACCATCCGCGAGGCTCTCGACGACGGCCTCGACGACGGCTGGTGGCAGAACTGGGGCAAAGACGCGTGCCGCGCGATCGCGTCCGTCGCCGACGTGATCTCCAACGCCGCCGGAATCCTGGCCGTCGTCTTCTGCTGGGTGCCGTTCGTGGGCGAGCTGCTCGCGCTGGTCGCTGTCGTCGCCGCCGCGATCAAGCTGCTCGCCGACCTGATGCTGGTGATGGACGGCGAGGTGACCTGGGGAGACGTCGCGTGGGACGTCGCGGCGATCGTGCCGGGCGGGGTGGGTCGCAGCCTCGGGACGATGGCGCGCACCACCACACGCGCGGCGCGAGGTACGGCCCGCAAGGAGGCCGAGCGCGTCGCACAGGAGCGGACGGCAGGGGTGCCGCGTGCTGGTCGGCCCGCCGGCAGGAACGGAGTACGGCAGAAGCGGAAGGTGGTCCGTCAGGAGGAGCGCGTGGAGCTCGTCGGGCCGGCCAACGCGGACCTGGACCTCCAGATGGCGGGCCGATGGATCGCGGGTGCGTCCGGCAAGCAGGCACTCAAGGACGGGCTCAGGATCTTCGACACCAGCGGGTTGGCGGCGGGGCGGGAGGCTCTGCGCGGGACCTCGCTGCGCGAGCTCTGGAAGGCGGCCCCGGGCACCAGGCTCTCCACCCGCGTGCTCGGCGACCGCGAGCTGTCGGAGCACCTCGCCGCACTTCGTCAGGTGAACCCGGAGAAGCTGCACGCCTCTCCCGACCTCGCTTCGGCGCTCACGTCGGCCGCGAGGTGGCGTCGCGCCGATCTGGGCGTCCAGGGGTACATCGGCGTCGAGTCAGTGGTCGGCGCGCAGGACTTCGCGGACTGGCGCCTCGGCAACGACACCCTCGCCACCGGGGGCTGGCACGCGGTCGAGAGCCTGGGAGGGATCCAGGGCGATCGCCACGCGACGGAGCGGCTCAACCTGAGCGGGGCGGGACGATGAACGGGGCCGCCGAGGTGAGGCCCGTGCAAGCCGGCCAGGACCGGTCCCCGCACGTCGACGTGCTGCTGCCGGACTCGTGGTGGGTCGTCGACGTCCGGTCGCCCGACCGCCGCGAGAGGTCGGTCGCGGCCCTCGTCGACCGGCAGGTGGGCCGCGGCGACCGGAAGGCGACGCTGCGCGCGGACCTGCGCTCGGAGGTCGGTCGCATCGCGCGCGATGCGGCGGACGCCGGCGCGTTCCTGCTCGCGTTCTCCCTCATGCAGTGGCAGGACGTGCCGCTGCCGGCCTCCATCACGGCCTACCGCGTGCCCCGTGCGCGGGAGCTCGCCGATCTGCAGGCCGAGCTCGCGGAGCAGGACGGCGGCGTGGAGCTGGTGGTCGAAGAGCGCGGCGCGCTGCTGCGTCGCGTCTGGCGACGAGCGGGCCCCGACAGCCTCGGAGCGCGCTCCGTCACCATGCTGCGCGCCGACTACTGGCTCGACCTCCCGGCAGCCACCGACCTGCTGCTCTTCAGCTTCAGCACCCCGATGACGGCCGCCGCGGAGGTGATGGTCGAGCTCTTCGACGTGATCGTCGCCACGGTCGACGTCCCGGCCGCAGCCAGGCCCGACGAGCCGAGCGGCTCCTCGAGCGAACACCCGACCGGATCCACGACTGAACCCACGACTGAACCCACGACGAACGAGCGAGGAATGACACGGTGACCAGAACCCGCGCCGTGCTCACCACGGCCGGAGTCGCGCTCTACCTCTCGGGGCTGCTCGTGCCCGAGCCGCCCGAAGGTTTCACCAGAACTGGGATGTGCCTCGTTCTCGGTGCCACCGCGGTGGTGATCGTCGTGCCGATCTATGCCTGGGTGTGGGTGATCACGACTCGGCTTGGGAGAGGTGTGCGTGCCGCGAGACCGGACGCCGCCATCACCGCCGGATGGGCTGACGCGGGGCTGGGACCGGCCCTCAGGTCGATGGGGATCAAGGAGATGTTCCGCCGCAGCGGAGGTACGCACGTCGTGCTGACCTGGGACGACCTCGGGGTCGAGGTGTGGCGCGGCTCCGGCTCCGGGACACCGCGACGTGTCGTGGGTGTGCTTTGGAAGAAGGTCGAGTCGATCTCGGTGGGTGAAGGATGCGCCGGGACACCACCGCGCCCGGCAGTCGTTGTCGCGATCGCCCGCGGCCCGATGCTGATCGTCGTCCCCGCGCGGGCGAGGGCCGGAGGTGTGTTCCCAGCCAGCCTTCGCCAGGTGCAGAAGCTCGTTGACGAGCTAGGAGTCGCGGCACGTCCGGAACGCGCCGCTCGCCCCGGCGGCTGAGGTGCCGCCGGGGCCCGCACCTCGCGCGTCAGGGGGTGTAGATCTTCGGCTGCGCCGGCATGGTGAACGGCGAACCGAGGAAGAACCCGGTGTGCGGCGGCTGGTTGTACGCCGTGTTCTGCCAGGCGATCGCCGTGCGGTACTGCTGGTCGTGCAGCAGGGTCCACACCCGCGTGGTGGTCGCGATCGGCGTCGCGTAGATGCGCAGCGCGGAGTCGTCGGACGTGGGCCAGATGACCTCCTCGCGCCAGTCGCCCAGGATGTCGCCGGACAGCGACGGGGTGGCCTTGGTCGAGTTGTTCGAGTGCACGCTCGCGCCGGTCAGCAGGCGGGTGTCCCCGCCCGTGCCGTACTTGTCGATGTGCGTGCCGTCCAGCAGCTCGCGGGAGGTGTCGGCGTCCCACCAGGACAGGAAGTTGGTGGACGACGGCTTGCGGCCGATGCCGACCCCGGCGGTGTTCAGCAGCTGCGAGTCGGTCGACGACCAGGACTCGGCCCCGGCGCTGCCGGCGTAGATGTCCTCGGACACCCCGCGCCCGTTGTCGCCGTCGGCCGGCGTGCTCCACAGGATCTGACCGGTCTTGGCGTCGGCCATCCAGGACGCGGGCTTGCTGCCGTCCTCGTCGACCTTGTAGTACTCGAGGCCCGGCCGGCTGGGGATCAGGTCGCCCAGGTGGGCGGTGTCGCCGTGCCCGTTCTTCGTGTTCCACAGCGGCGCACCGTTGTCGTCGATCGCGGCGGCGCCGTAGACGATCTCCTGCTTGCCGTCCTGGTCCACGTCGGCCGTGATGAGCTGGTGGTTGCCCTGACCGGCGTACGACGACTTGCCGGAGTCGTTGCTGTCGAACGTCCACCGCTTGGTGAGCTTGCCGTTGCGGAAGTCCCACGCCACGATCACGGCCCGCGTGTAGTAGCCGCGCGCCATGATGAGCGACGGTCGCTGGCCATCCAGGTAGGCAGTGCCCGCCAGGAAGCGGTCGACGCGGTTGCCGTAGCTGTCACCCCAGCTCGAGACCGTGCCGCGCAGCGGTGCGTAGTCGACAGTGTCGAGGATCGCGCCGGTCTTCCCGTTGAACATGGTCAGGTACTCGGGGCCGGACAGGACGTAGCCCGACGAGTTGCGGTAGTCCGCCGACGAGTTCCCGATCACCTGACCGGTGCCGGACTTCGTCGCGTCGGCCGTCTTCATCGCGACCTCCGCCTTGCCGTCCCCGTCGTAGTCGTAGACCTGGAACTGCGTGTAGTGCGCGCCGGCCCGGATGTTGCGGCCCAGGTCGATGCGCCACAACCGCGTGCCGTTCAGCTCGTAGGCGTCGACGAACACGTTGCCGGTCACGCCGGACTGCGAGTTGTCCTTGGAGTTCGTGGGGTCCCACTTGAGGACGATCTCGAGCTGCCCGTCGCCGTCCAGGTCGCCGACGCTCGCGTCGTTGGCGGTGTAGTCGGTGCCGGGCTTGGAGATCGGCACGTCCAGATACCCGTTGGCGAACGTCAGCGACGGTGCGGACGAGGCCTGCTCGGCACCGCTGACGACGGCCCGCACGGTGTACGACGCGCTCGCCGACGCGCCGGGGTCGAGGTAGTCGGTGCCGGTGGTGATCGGCCCGGCGATCTTGGTGCCGTCGCGGTACACGGTGAAGCCCGTGCTCGCAGCCTCGGTCCCCAGCAGCCGCCACTGGACCAGGTTGCCGCTGCCCGACCGCACGCTGATCAGTCCGCGGTCGAGCTTCTCCGCCTGCCACGCACCCGCGACGGGCGTCGTCGGAGTGGTCGGCGAGGCCGTGGGCGTCGGGGTCTGGGTGGGCGTCGGCGTGGTGGTCGGGGTCTTGGTGGGCGTGGGGCTCGACGTCGGCGTCGTCGTCCCGCCCGTGCAGGTGACGCCGTTCAGCGAGAACGACGTGGGCGCGGGGTTGCTGGACGTCCACGAGCCGTTGAAGCCGAACGAGGTGCTCGCCCCGGTCGCGATCGAGCCGTTGTAGGACACGTTGCGGGCGGTGACCACCGCACCGCTCTGCGTCGCGGTCGTGTTCCAGGCCTGGGTGACGGTCTGCCCGGCGCCGAACGACCAGGTCAGCGCCCAGGAGCTCAGTGCGTCGCCGAGGTTGGTGATCTTCACGTCGGCTCCGAAACCCCCGCCCCACTGGTTGGTGACGGTGTAGTCGACGCGGCAGCCGGTCGCCGCCGACGCGGACGTCGCGACCGCTGCGCCGCCCAGTGCCAGGGCGGCGGCGAGCAAGCAGGGAACAGTTCTCCGGGCGCGCATCAGGTGCCTCTTCCGTCGAGGGCGGCGACGCCGTCGTCGCCGAGAGCCCGGCGTCACGGTAAGCGCAATCCCCCCTCGCGGGGATGCCGCGAAACGTTTCACCGACGGGTCGTCGAACCGCGCGGCGACCGGCAAGCATCTCGCGCAACGGTCCGACGGTCCGCCGTCGGCAGGCGGCGGGTACGCTAGCCCGACAACTGAACACGCTGCTCGAACCGCGGCGGGAGAGCTCCCGCACGTGTGGCGGGACGCCGAAGGAGCAACCCTCCCCGGGAATCTCTCAGGCCCCTGTACCGCCGCGGCGAGGCAACTCTGGAAAGCGGCCCGGCGACGGGCCCACCGACGGTGCAAGCCGGCGCGCCCCGAGCCCCTGACACGGCAATGGCGGACCGGCAAAACTCTCAGGTCGTGCGCCCGCGCACGGATGACAGAGCGGGGAGCCCCATCGTCCGTCCCGGCGTCTGCCGGACGACCCCAGCGGAGCAGCACGTGACGAATCCCCAGTTCATCCCGCCGATCAGCGCCGAGTCCGTCGCCCTCACGGCGGTCGAGCACACCCCCGCCGCTCCCGAGTTCGCCGACCGCCACATCGGCCCGCGTGGCACGGAGACGGCGCGCATGCTGGCCACGGTCGGGTACGAGTCCCTCGATGCGCTCGTCGATGCCGCCGTCCCCGCGAGCATCCGCACAGACGCCCCGCTGGACCTGCCCGCCGCCCGCTCCGAGGTCGAGGTCCTGGCCGCGCTGCGGGCGATCGCCGCCAGGAACCAGGTGCTGCGCCCGATGATCGGCCAGGGCTACTCCGACACGATCACGCCGGCCGTCATCCGCCGCAACGTGCTCGAGAGCCCGGCCTGGTACACCGCGTACACGCCCTACCAGCCGGAGATCAGCCAGGGTCGGCTCGAGGCGCTGCTCAACTTCCAGACCATGGTCACGGACCTGACCGGCCTGGACATCGCCAACGCCTCCCTGCTCGACGAGGCGACCGCCGTGGCCGAGGCCGTCGCGCTCATGTGGCGCGGCCAGCGCAACAAGGCCGGCACGGTCGTGCTCGACGACCAGCTCTTCGGCCAGTCGCTCGCCGTGACGCTGGGCCGCGCGCAGGCCATCGGGCTGCCGGTCGTGGTGGCGGACCTGAGCAAGGGGCTGCCCGACGTGGACGGCGACCTGATCGGCGTCGTCGTGCAGCAGGTCGCCGCGTCCGGCGAGGTGCGCGACCTCGCGCCGGTGATCGCCGCCGCGAAGGAGCGCGGCGCGCTCGTCACCGTCGCCGCCGACCTGCTCGCCCTCACGCTCCTGACGAGCCCCGGAACGCTGGGGGCCGACGTCTCCGTCGGCTCCGCCCAGCGATTCGGCGTCCCGCTGTTCGGCGGCGGCCCGCACGCCGCGTTCATGGCGGTTCGCTCCGGCCTCGAGCGGATGCTGCCCGGCCGGCTCGTCGGCGTGTCCGTCGACGCCGACGGCGCCCCCGCCTACCGCCTCGCGCTGCAGACCCGTGAGCAGCACATCCGCCGCGAGAAGGCGACCAGCAACATCTGCACCGCGCAGGCGCTGCTTGCCATCGTCGCGTCGATGTACGCCGTCTACCACGGCCCCGACGGCCTGCGTCAGATCGCCGAGCGCGTCCACGGCCTCGCGCGATCGCTCGCCAGCACCCTGGAAAGCCTGGGTGTCGTCGTCGAGCACGACGTCCACTTCGACACCGTCCGCACCGCGGTCCCCGGCCGTGCGCGCGCGGTCGTGGCGGCAGCCGTCGCCGAGGGCGTCAACGTCTGGGCGCCCGACGACGACCACGTGCAGATCGCGTGCGACGAGGTGACCACCGAGGCGACGATCACCGCGGTCCTGCGCGCGTTCATCCACGCGGGCGTGACGAGCGTCGAGGTCGCCCCCGACGGCCCGACCGACTACGCGTTCGTCCAGCGCGCCATCCAGGCCGTCGACCTGCCCGAGTGGGCCCTGCGCACCGACGCGTACATGACGCACCCCGTCTTCCACCTGCACCGCAGCGAGACGGCGATGCTGCGCTACCTGCGCACGCTCTCCGACAAGGACCTGGCGCTCGACCGCACGATGATCCCGCTGGGCTCGTGCACCATGAAGCTCAACGCGACGGTCGAGATGGAGCCCATCTCGTGGCCGGAGTTCGCGGGCATCCACCCGTACGCCCCCGCCGACCAGACGCAGGGCTACGCCGAGCTCGTCACGCAGCTGCAGGACTGGCTCGCGGAGATCACGGGCTACGCCGCGGTGTCGGTGCAGCCCAACGGCGGTTCGCAGGGCGAGTTCGCCGGTCTGCTGGCGATCAAGGCGTACCACGAGAGCCACGGCGAGCACCGCGACGTCTGCCTCATCCCGGCCAGCGCGCACGGCACCAACGCGGCGTCGGCGGCGCTCGCGGGGATGCGCGTCGTGGTGGTCGCCACGGCCGACGACGGTGAGATCCTGCTCGACGACCTGCGCGCCAAGCTCGACCAGCACGGCCCGAGCGTCGCGGCGATCATGATCACCTACCCGTCTACGCACGGCGTCTACGAGGAGCACGTGCGCGAGGTGTGCGACCTCGTACACAATGCCGGTGGCCAGGTGTACATCGACGGCGCCAACCTCAACGCGCTCGTCGGGCTGGCCAAGCCCGGCCAGTTCGGCGGCGACGTCAGCCACCTCAACCTGCACAAGACGTTCTGCATCCCGCACGGCGGCGGCGGTCCCGGTGTGGGCCCGGTCGCGGTGGCGGCCCACCTGGCGCCCTTCCTCCCGGGCGACCCGACCCCGGCTCACGCAGCGTCCGAGGAAGTGGTTGCCATAACGGCCACTTCCTCGGACGCTCGGGTTGTGCCGGTCAGCGCTGCGCCGTGGGGGTCCGCGGGGATCCTGCCGATCTCCTGGGCGTACGTCGCGCTCATGGGTCCCGACGGGCTCAAGGCTGCCACCGAGACCGCCGTGCTGGCCGCGAACTACCTGGCCACGCGCCTGCACGAGCACTTCCCCGTGCTCTACACCGGACCCGGCGGGCTCGTCGCGCACGAGTGCATCCTGGACCTGCGCGAGATCACCAAGGCGACCGGCGTCACGGCCGAGGACGTCGCCAAGCGCCTCATGGACTACGGGTTCCACGCGCCGACGCTCAGCTTCCCGGTGGCCGGGACGCTCATGGTCGAGCCCACCGAGTCCGAGGACCTGGGCGAGCTGGACCGGTTCGTCGACGCGTTGATCGCCATCCGTGGCGAGATCGACCAGATCAGCGACGGCACGTGGACGGTCGAGGATTCCCCGCTGAGGGGTGCCCCGCACACGGCCGCGTCGGTATCGTCGGACTCCTGGGAGCACGCGTACGGCCGCGAGAAGGCCGCGTTCCCGCTGGCCAGCCTGCGGGCCGGGAAGTACTGGCCGCCCGTGCGTCGCATCGACGGCGCGCGCGGCGACCGCAACCTCGTCTGCTCGTGCCCGCCGGTCGAGGCGTTCGCGGAATGACCACGCCGGACGCCACCAAGGAGAGCGAAGTGACCGAGGACCAGCCCGTCGACAGCCCGGCCGCCGACATTCTGTCCCCCCTGCACGACGAGCACGTCGCGCTCGGCGCCGCGCTGACGAGCTTCGCGGGCTGGCAGATGCCGCTGCGGTACTCGTCCGACATCGCCGAGCACCAGGCCGTGCGCACGGCGGCAGGCCTGTTCGACCTGTCGCACATGGGCGAGCTGGAGGTCGCGGGGGCGGACGCCGGGCGGGCCCTCGACCGCGCGCTCGTCGGGAACCTGTCGGCGCTGGCCCCGGGCCGCGCGCGCTACACCATGATCTGCGCCGAGGACGGCGGGGTGCTCGACGACCTCGTCGTCTACCGCCTGACCGACGACCGCTACCTCGTCGTCGCGAACGCCTCCAACGTCGCCACCGTCCGTGATGCGCTGGCCGAGCGTCTGCACGGCGACGCGCTGCTGGCGGACGGTTCGCTCACCACCGCACTGATCGCGGTCCAGGGCCCGCGCGCGCAGGAGATCGTCACCGGGCTCACCCCCGACGCCGAGGCCGTGGCAGCGCTCAAGTACTACGCCGCGGTGGAGGCGACGGTGGCCGGCATCCCGGCGCTCGTCGCGCGGACCGGCTACACGGGCGAGGACGGGTTCGAGCTCTTCGTCGCGGCCGACGCCGCCCCCGCGCTGTGGCGCTCGCTCCTCGAGGCGGGCACGCCGCTCGGCCTCGTTCCCGCCGGGCTGTCCGCCCGCGACAGCCTGCGTCTCGAGGCCGGCATGCCGCTGTACGGCAACGAGCTGGACCGCACCACCACGCCGCACGACGCCGGTCTGGGACGGGTCGTCAAGCTCGACAAGGTCGACGACGAGGGCAATCCGCTGCCCTTCGTCGGGCGCGAGGCCCTCACGGACGTGACGCCCACGCGGCGTCTCGTCGGCCTGCAGGGCCTGGGCCGACGTGCGGCACGGCACGGCTACCCGGTCACGACCCCGGCCGGCGAGGTCGTCGGCGAGGTCACGTCCGGGGCGCCGTCTCCCACGCTCGGTCACCCCGTCGCCATGGCGTACGTGTCGCCGGACCAGGCCGACGAGGGCACCGAGCTGCTCGTCGACGTCCGCGGCCGGGGAGAACAGGTGCGCGTCGTGCCCCTTCCCTTCTACCGTCGTCCTCGATAGTCCACTCGCCCAGAGAGAAGCACCCATGAGCGTCGAGCTGCCCGCCAACCTCCACTACACCGCCGAGCACGAGTGGCTCGACGACGCGACGCCGGCCACCGTCGGCATCACGTCCGTGGCCGCCGACGCGCTCGGCGACATCGTCTACCTCGAGCTGCCCGCCGCCGGCGAGAGCCTGGCCGCGGGAGCGGTCATCGGGGAGATCGAGTCCACCAAGTCCGTCTCGGAGCTTTTCTCGCCCGTGAGCGGTACGGTTGTCGAGGTCAACCAGGCGGCGATCGACGACCCTTCACTGGTGAACACGGACCCGTTCGGTGCCGGTTGGCTGCTGCGTGTCGACGTCACGGAGACGGGTCCGACCCTGACGGCCGACGAGTACCGGGATCAGTCCGCGGGCTGAGACCGCATAGCACGAAGCCTCCTCGTACGGGGTAATTGGGCCC
This sequence comes from Cellulomonas sp. JH27-2, assembly GCF_014837175.1. GTDB lineage: Bacteria > Actinomycetota > Actinomycetes > Actinomycetales > Cellulomonadaceae > Cellulomonas. The sequence continues at coordinate 43,476 of NZ_JACYFR010000003.1, forward strand.
GTCCGATCGGGTGAATCCTCCGCAGGCTGTATCTCTGCGGGCGACAGCGGTTCATTGTTGACGGCAGAACACACGCCGCGGTGGGGGCACGAGGCAGATCGAGATTGATGCGGAAAGTGGCGTCATAGCCGCTCGAGCAGCAGCTCTCATCCGGTACTCAGCCCCACCGTGGTCCCGGCACAGCCCGCCGGGAACACGTCAGAACCGGAGGACAAGATGACCATCCTGGAGACTCGCGCCGACCTGTCGGCCGCCACAGGATCGCTGACCCGCCGTGAGCGTGTCGTGCTGGCCGAGCTCGGCGAGGACGTCACCCTCGAGGAGATCGCGACCCGGCTGTTCGTCACCCGCAACACCGTGAAGTCGCAGGTCCGCAGCGTGTACCGCAAGATCGGCGTGTCGACCCGCTCGGAGGCAGTGGCCTGGGCGATCGAGCACGGCATCCGCTGACCATCACCACCTGCATGACAGCACCTGTTCTCGTCGTCGCGGCCGCCATCGTGGACGACCTCGACGAACCGCAGCAGCTGCTGGCCGCCCGGCGCACCGTCCCCGCCTCCCTGGCGGGGCGGTGGGAGTTCCCGGGCGGCAAGGTCGACGCAGGCGAGGCGCCGGTCGACGCGCTGCACCGCGAGCTCCGCGAGGAGCTGGGGGTGCGCGTCAGGCTGGGTGACGAGGTCGTCGGGCCCGACGAGGGGCTCTGGCGGCTCACCGACACCTACGTGATGCGGTTGTGGTTCGCCGTGCTCGCGGCTGGGCAGCCGCAGCCGTTGGTGGAGCACGACGAGCTGCGCTGGCTCGCGCCCGGCGAGTGGCTCACCGTGCCGTGGCTGGACGCCGACGTCCGCATCGTCGAAGCGATCGCGCGCTAGCCCTCCGCCAGGGCGTGCGCCATCCGCCGGACGGCCTCGGTGAGCGTCGCCGTCGACGCCGCGAAGTTGAGGCGCACGAACCCGGTCCCCTCCGCGCCGAACGTCAGTCCGGGGTTCACCGCGAGGCGGCCACGGTGCAGCAGAGTCGTGGCCGGCTCCTCCGCGGTCGCGGCGCCGCTCAGGTCGATCCACGCGAAGTAGGTGCCCTCGCGCTGCTGCCAGCGTGCCGCGGGGACCTGCTCCGCCAGCAGGCCCTGCAGCAGGTCGCGGTTGGCGCGCAGGTCGTCGAGCAGGTCGTCGAGCCACGCACCGCCCTCGCGGTAGGCGGCCGCGTGCGCGACCGTGCCGAGGTGCATGACCCCGTGCCCGACGACCTCCGGCAGCCGCTCCAGGTCCGTCGCCGCGCCGGGCACGGCGACCGCGGCACGCAGGCCTGCCAGGTTGAACGCCTTCGACGCGGAGTGGAAGGCGATCGCCTCGGGGATCACGGTGGTGGTCGGGGTGAACGTCCCGTCCAGTACCACCGGGGCGTGGATCTCGTCGGCGATCACGGTGACGCCCGCGGAACGGGCGAGCTCGCCGACCGCGCGCAGCTCGTCGGCCGTGTGCACCGTCCCGGTCGGGTTGTGCGGGTGGCACAGGACGTACGCCGCCCGGCGGCCACCAGCCGTGGCCAGCGCGAACGCGCGCTCCAGCGCACCCAGGTCCAGCCGACCGCCCGCCAGCGGCGCGTGCACGAGGCGGCGTCCGGCGTGCTCGGGGAACGACGTGAACGGCGGGTAGACCGGCGGGTTGATGACCACGGCGTCGCCGGGGTCGGTGCACAGCCGCAGCACCTCGACGATCCCGTTCATCACGTCGGGCACCGTGCGGCACGCGGCGACGTCGATCTGCCAGCCCCACCGCTGCTCCGCGAAGGGTGCCAGCGCCTCCGCATAGGCCGTGGGGGTGTCGTAGCCCGTGTCGCCGACCCGTATCGCGTCCGTCACGGCGCGGATCACGGGTTCGGCCTGCGGCACGTCCATCTCGGCCACGAAGCACGGCAGCACGTCGTCGGGGTACGCGCGCCACTTGATGCTGGTCCGGGCGCGGAGGTCGTCGAGGCTGACCTGGTCGAAGATCGTCACCCTGCGACGCTATCTCCCACTCGCCCGGTGGCACACCCGGGCGTCCCGGGCGGCGGGGCGGAACGCCGACGGCCCCGGTCCGCCGTGGGGCGGGCCGGGGCCGTCGGGTCAGGCCGGTGCCGACGTCAGAGCGTGGCGCGGACCGTGCGCGTCGCGGCCAGGATGCGCTCGAGCGAGGGGGTGACCTCCTCGTAGCGGCGGGTCTTGAGGCCGCAGTCCGGGTTGACCCAGAGCTGGTCGACGTCGATCACGTTGACCGCCTCGGAGAGCAGCTCGGTGACCTCGGCCTCGGACGGGACGCGCGGCGAGTGGATGTCGTAGACACCCGGGCCCACGGCGCGCGGGTAGCCGGCCTTGACGATGTCCGCCAGGATCTCCATCTTCGAGCGGGCCGCCTCGATCGACGTCACGTCGGCGTCGAGGCCGTCGATCGCGTCCATGATCTGGCCGAACTCGGAGTAGCACAGGTGCGTGTGGATCTGGGTGTCCTCGCGCACGCCGGCCGTGGCCAGGCGGAACGACGCGACCGACCAGTCCAGGTACGCCTTGTGGTCCTCACGGCGCAGCGGGAGCAGCTCGCGGATGGCGGGCTCGTCGACCTGGATGATCGCGATGCCCGCGGCCTCCAGGTCGGCGATCTCGTCGCGCAGGGCCAGGGCCACCTGGTTGGCGGTGTCGCCCAGCGGCTGGTCGTCGCGCACGAACGACCAGGCCAGGATCGTCACCGGGCCGGTGAGCATGCCCTTCATCCACTTCTCGGTGAGCGACTGCGCGTACTGCGCCCACTCGACCGTGATCGGCGCGGGCCGCGACACATCGCCCCACAGGATCGACGGACGCGTGCAGCGCGAGCCGTACGACTGCACCCAGCCGTTGGTCGTCACGGCGAACCCGTCCAGGTTCTCCGCGAAGTACTGCACCATGTCGTTGCGCTCGGGCTCGCCGTGCACCAGCACGTCCAGGCCGATGCCCTCCTGCAGCTCGACGACGCGGCGCACCTCCGCCTTCATCTCGTCGGTGTACTGCTCGTCCGTCAGCTCGCCCTTGCCGTGCGCGGCGCGCGCCTTGCGGATCTCGGGGGTCTGCGGGAACGAGCCGATCGTCGTCGTCGGCAGCGGGGGCAGCTCGAGGCGGGCAGCCTGAGCCTTCTTGCGGGCGTCGAAGTCGCCGCGCGTGAACGCGTCCGACGTCAGCGCGGCGGCGCGCTCGCGCACCTCGGGGCGGACCACGCCGGGTGCCGTCTTGCGGCTGTTCACGGCGTCGGACGCCTCGAGGAGCTGCTCGTGGATGGCCTCGCGGCCCTCGGTCAGACCCTCGGCCAGCACGACGACCTCGCGGACCTTCTCGTCGGCGAAGGCGAGCCAGGTCTTCAGCGTCGCGTCGAGGTTCGGCTCGTCGGCCGTGGTGTGCGGGACGTGGAACAGCGACGTCGACGTGCCGACGGTGACGGCCGCGGCGCCCAGGTTCTCCAGGCTCTCGAGGATCGCGAGCTTGGCGTCCAGGTCCGCGCGCCAGATGTTGTGGCCGTCGATGACACCGGCGACGAGCGTCTTGCTCCCCAGGCCGGGGACCGCCTCGGTGGGGACGCCGCCGCGGACCAGGTCGATGCCGATGGCCTCGACGTCGGTGGCCGCGAGCACCGGCAGCGCGGCGCCCAGGTCGCCGTAGGGAGCGGCGATGAAGATCGCGGGGCGGTTCTCCACGGCAGTCAGGGCGTTGTACGCCTCGACGACGGCGGCGAGCAGACGCTCGGTCGGGACGTCGATCGTGTCGGACACGAGCGCCGGCTCCTCGAGCTGCACCCAGGTGGCCCCGGCGGCGGCGAGCTCGGACAGGAGCTGCGCGTAGACGGGGACCAGGTCGGCCAGGCGGTCGATCGGCGAGAAGTCCTCGGGCGAGCCCTCGGTCGCCTTCGCCAGCGCCAGGTACGTGACCGGGCCGACGATGACGGGACGCGTGACCACGCCGTCGGCCAGCGCCTCGGCGAACTCGCGGACCGGGCGGTCCGACGAGTAGCGGAACGTCGTCTCCGGGCCGATCTCGGGGACCAGGTAGTGGTAGTTGGTGTCGAACCACTTGGTCATCTCGAGCGGCAGGTCGTCGCCGCGGCCGCGGGCCACGGTCGAGTAGCCGGCCAGGTCGAGCGCGCCGTCGGCACCGACGAGGTCCGCGAAGCGGGCCGGCACCGCGCCGACGACGGCAGTCGCGTCGAGCACGTGGTCGTAGAACGAGAACGCGCTCGGGATCGCCGGGACGTCGGTGGGCAGGCCCAGCTCGGCCAGGCGCGTGCGGGTGTGGCGCCGCAGCTCGGCGGCGGTCACCTCGACCTCGTCGGCCGACGACCTGCCGGCCCAGAATGCCTCGATGGCCTTCTTGAGCTCGCGGCGGGGGCCGATGCGGGGGTAGCCCAGGACGGAGCCGGCCGGGAACTGGGGGACGTTGCTCATGGGTTCAGCCTTCGGGAGTTGTCGTTGCGTGCGGTGCTGTGTCATCGGTGCCGCGGGCCGTGCCCAGCAGCTGTGCGCCCTCGAGCAGGTCGATGGCGGCGTGGTGCTTGTTGAACGTGTAGAGGTGGACGCCGGGTGCCCCGCCGTCCAGGACGCCGTTGATCAGGTCGACGCCCGCGCGCGTGCCGCGCCGGTGCTGCTCGAGCTCGTCGTCGGCGCTGCCCAGCAGGTCCAGCAGGTCGCGCGGGACCGGGACACCGGTGAGCTCGGCGACGCGCGAGAGCCGCGCCGGGTCCGTCGTCGGGATGATCCCCGGGATGATCGGGATGACCACGCCGGCCTCGCGCGCCTCGGCGACCAGGCCCAGGTACGCCTCGGCCTCGTAGAAGACCTGCGTGATCGCGAAGTCGGCACCGGCCTCCTGCTTGGCCAGCAGCGACGCGACGTCCTGCGCACGCGTCCCACCGGTGGCCGCGTTCCCGCGCGGGAAGGCGGCGACGGCGATCGACAGCGGGCGCACCCGGGCGCGCACCGCCTGCGACGGGCTCGCGGTGCAGCGCTGCGACTCGATGTCGCGCAGCAGCTCGACCAGCGCGCCGGCGGTGTCGACGCCGTCCGCGTGCGGCTGCCAGTCCACCTGGTCCGACGGCGGGTCCCCGCGCAGGGCCAGGAACGAGCGCACGCCCTCGTCCAGGAACTCGCCCACGATCTGCGTGATCTCGTCGCGGCTGGTACCCACGCAGGTCAGGTGCGCGATCGGGTTGAGCGTCGTCTCCTGCAGGAGGCGCCGCACCATCGCGCGGCTCGTCTCCCGCGTCTTGCCGGACGCCCCGTAGGTCACGGACACGAAGTCGGGCCGCGCCTGCTCCAGCGCGCGCACCGTCTCCCAGAGCTTGGGTGCGGCAGCCGGGTTGCGCGGGGGGAACAGCTCGAACGACACCGTCGGGCGGTCCACCGAGGCCGTCGACCGCGCGGTCGCGGCATGGGCGGCGGGCGTGCGGGTCTCCACGGTGGCGGCGCTCACGACGCCTGCCGGGTGGCGCTCAGACACGAGGTCTGCGACATGATCACTCCATCGGTCCTGGCGGAAGCACCCACACCCTCGTCGCGAAGGGGGTTGCTGCGGCGTCAATGAGCCAGGTCTCTCGGCCGCTCTGGATGGTTGCGTGAAGGGTAACCACGCTCTCGCATGCTGGGCAAGACTTCTCGGTACGTGAGATGAACGAGTCCGCACCGCGGCGCCGCGCGTCCCGGGGCGAAGCGTCGGGCCGGACCGGGCCGCGGCAGCCCGCTCGTGTGCTGCTTTTCGTTCGAACAGCGGCAGGAAGGCAGCACACGTGGCGCGGATGCCGCGCTCGGCTGGTCAGATCTGGCGGCGGGGCGCGGTGATCGTCTGGGGGCGCTGGCGCTGCGACGGGACGTCGAACCAGGAGCTGGGCGAACCGGCGGGAACGGACATCAGCCCGTCCTGGACGGCGGCGAGGATCGAGGCGTCGGGGGCCGACGCGCCGCCGAGCACCTCGCGTACGCGCGCGGCGTCGTCGCCGGCGTCGTTGCGGGGCAGATCGGTCATGCGCGGCAGGCTAACCCCGGCACCTGCGAGGAAAGAACCCGTACGGGCAACATCACCCGAGCGGACTAATGGATGCTTCGTCCACGCTCACCGCCCGGCCTGATCGCTCCCGCGGACACCCGATCGGCCCATCGCCGGCGAACCCGCAGGTAGTCGGCCCGTCGCCCACGAGGCCGTCGCCCACGAGCCGGTCACCACGGGCCCGTCACCAGTGGCCGGTCACCACGGGGCAGGTGGCGAGGTGGTCGTCGACGATCCCGCAGGCCTGCATCGCGGCGTAGGCGGTGGTCGGCCCGATGAACCGGAAGCCGAGCCCCTTGAGCTCCTTGGCGAGCGCCTTGGACTCGGCGGTCGTCGCGGGGACGTCGGCCCACGTGGCGGGCCGGACGTGCTCGGCGCGCGCCGGCGCGAACGACCACATCACCTGGTCCAGGGACCCGCCGGCGGCGTGCAGGGCGCGCAGCGCGCGGGCGTTGGCGATGGTGGCCTCGATCTTGGCCCGGTTGCGGACGATCGAGGCGTCCGACATGAGTCGCTCGACGTCGTCGTCGCCGTACTCAGCCACGACCTCGGCGTCGAAGTCGTCGAACGCCGTGCGGAAGGCCGGTCGCTTGCGCAGCACCGTGATCCACGCGAGCCCGGACTGGAACCCCTCGAGCGCGACGCGCTCGAGCAGCGCGTGCTCGTCGTGCACCGGCACGCCCCACTCGTGGTCGTGGTACTCCTCATAGAGCGCGTTGCCCTCGCCGAAGCAGCGGACGGCGTGAAGCGCGGGTGCGTCGATGGCGAGATCCATGCCCGCGAGTCTGCCCCCGACCCCCGACACGACGCCTGCGCAGCGGCTCGATCTGTGGACGGACCGCCCGAGGCCGTGGGCTGTGGTCGGCTCAGCGGGCGCCGTCGACCAGCGCCCCGATGCCGTCGAGGATGAGGCGCGTGCCGAAGTCGAGCCCGTCGTCGCCCACGTCGTCGCTCTCGTCGAGCACGCCGGCCGCGACCACGCGGGCCATCGCGGGGTGCGCCACCGGGTCGACGAGACGCCCGATGACGGCGTCCGTCCCGCCGGACGAGGCCGCACGCGACGCCCGTGCGTCGACCTGCCGCGCCCACTCGAGCTGGTGGCTGCTCAGCGCCCCGACCGCGGCGAGCTTCGCCCCCTCGGACAACGCCGTCCCCTCGAGCGCGGCCAGCATCTGCTCCATCCACGCCAGGCGGTTGGGCCCCACCGCGAACAGCAACGTGCTGGTCCGGCTCATCCACGGGTGCTGGCGCAGCACCGGCGCGGAGAGCCCCAGCAGCACCTCGAGCCGCGCGCGCCAGTCCCCCACCTCGGGGCCGACGACGGGCGGTCGACCCGCCGCCCGGTCCGACATCAGCATCAGCACCTCATCCTTGGAGGCGACGTACCGGTAGAGGGACATGGTGGTGAAGCCGAGCGACTCGGCGAGGCGGGCCATGGACACCGCGTCGATGCCCTCGGCGTCGGCGAGCGTGATGGCGGCGTCGGCGATCTGGTCGAGCGAGAGTCCTGGGCGGGGTCCTCGGCGTGCGGGCGCGGGGGTGCGCCACAGCACGGCGACGTCGGCGGGCAGGTCGGCGGGCGCGCTCGCGGCCCCGTCGGGGTCCGCCCGCTGGGCCTGGCGGCGGGCCTTCTCGGCCTCGCGTGCGGCGCGCTGACGGGCCAGCGCGGCCTGGCGCTCGGCCTGCTCCGCCTCGCGCAGAGCCTTCCCGGCCTCGCGCGCGGCGTTGCGCGCCTCCTTCTGCAGGCGTTCGACCTCCTTGGCGGCCTCGCGGTCGGCACGCTCCTGGTCCCGGCGGGCGCGCTCGGTCTCCTTGGCCACCTGACGGTCGGCCTTCTCCCGGTCGCGGCGCAGGGCCTCGGCCTCCCGACGAGCGTCGTCGGCCTCCCGCTGCGCGGTCGGGTCCTGCTGCTCGTCGGTCACGTCGTCGTCGGACACGTCGCCTCCCATCCCTTGACGCGCCATCCTACAAGTGTGTATGACATACACACACAGTTTACGCCGTACACAAAAGGGGAGCGCTCATGATCACCATCCGAGGCCTGCGGAAGGCCTACGGGGACCACGCCGTGCTGGACGGTTTGGACCTCGACGTCGCTCAGGGCGAGGTCGTCGCGCTGCTGGGGCCCAACGGCGCGGGCAAGACGACGACCGTCCGCATCCTGTCCACGCTCCTGGCGCCCGACGAGGGGACGGTGACCGTCGCCGGGCACGACGTGGTCCGCGAGCCGGCGCGCGTGCGGGCGGCCATCAGCCTCACCGGCCAGTTCGCCGCCGTGGACAGCCTGCTGACCGGTGAGGAGAACCTGCACCTCATGGCTCGTCTGGCGCACCTGAGCCGGGCCGAGCGACGCACCCGCCCCGCGGCGCTGCTGGAGCTGTTCGACCTCACGGACGCCGCCCGACGACCGGTCAAGACGTACTCGGGTGGCATGCGCCGCAGGCTCGACCTGGCGGTGAGCCTGCTGTCGCGACCGCAGGTCCTGGTGCTCGACGAGCCGACGACCGGCCTCGACCCGCGCAGCCGCAACGCGCTGTGGGCCGTGATCGAGGACGCGGTCGCCGCCGGCACCACCGTGCTCCTGACCACGCAGTACCTCGAGGAGGCCGACCGCCTGGCCGACCGCGTGGCCGTCGTCGACCACGGCCGTGTCATCGCGAGCGGGACGGCCGACGAGCTCAAGAGGCAGGTGGGCGCTGCACAGGTGGAGCTGACCACGCCGACGGGCGTCGAACGTGTCGAGACCGACGGTTCCGTGCCCGACGTGCGGCGCATCCTCGCCGACGTCGAGCGCCGCGGACTCGTCGTCGAGCGCTGGCAGGTCCGCACGCCCACGCTCGACGACGTCTTCCTCACGCTGACCGGCCAGCCGGCGGACGCAGTCCCCGACGCAGCCCCCACCCGGACCCTCCAGGAGACACGATGACCACCCTCGACCTCACGCCGCGCATCGACGCGAGCCCGCGCGGCCGCGCCGGCGACACCGTCGCCCTCATCGGGCGCTGCCTGCGCCGCTCGACCCGCCAGCTCGACACGCTGCTGCTGGCCGTGATGCTTCCCGTGATGCTGCTGCTGATGTTCGTCTACGTGTTCGGCGGCGCGCTGGACGCCGGCATGGACTACGTGGACTTCGTCGTGCCGGGCATCATCCTGCTGACCGCCGGCTACGGCGCCGCGACGACGGCCGTCGACGTGGCGACCGACGTCGAGGGCGGTCTCATGGACCGGTTCCGGTCCATGCCGATCCGTGCGACGGGTGTCGTCACGGGCCACGTCGTGGCGAGCATGGCCCGCAACGCGGTCTCGACGGCGCTCGTCATCGGCGTCGGCCTGCTCATCGGGTTCGACGCGCACGCCTCCGCGCTCGAGTGGCTGGGCGCGATCGGACTGATCGCGCTGTACGTCGCCGCGATGACGTGGATCGCGGTCGCCATCGGCATCGTCGCGTCGGGGCCGGAGGCCGCCAGCGGGTTCAGCTTCGCGATCCTGTTCATCCCGTACGTGTCCAGCGCGTTCGTGCCGGTCGACACGATGCCGTCCGTGCTGGGCGCGATCGCGGCGTGGAACCCCGTGACTCCGGTCGCGGACACCCTGCGCGCGCTGCTGCTGGGCACGTCGGTGGACGGCTCGACGGTGGCGGCGGCCCTCGCTTGGTGCGTCGGGCTGCTGGTGGTCGCACGCGTGGCCTCGGGCCTGCTGTTCCGTCGCCGCCGCTGACCTCCCGAGCGGCAGATCCGGGCGGGGCTTGATAGGACGGATGGGTGAGCACCCCGTCTGCAGCCCCGTCCGGATCGCGTCGCACGTGGGGGTGGGTGGTCGCCGCGATCGTCCTGGTGGTCGCCGTCGTCGTCGCCGTCATCCTGCTGACACGGCCCGACGACGACACGTCGACGGCCTCGCCGTCGACGGTCCCCTCGACCGCGACGCCCAGCCCGACGACGTCCGCGACGCCTCCCGCTGCGGAGCCGAGTCCGACATCGAGCGCGACGGCCACGACGGCCGCGGGCTGCGCCCCGAACGACGAGCGTGCGCCGTCGTCGGCCGACCCGGTCGACGTGATCGACGTCGACGGTGACGGGCGCAAGGACAAGGCATGGATCTCGTCGGGCTCCGACCGCCGGTTCGGCATCACCACGGCATCCGGCGCGACGTTCTCCGCCGCCATCGACAGCGCCAGCCCGCAGCCCGCTGCGGCCGTGGTGAACGTGGTCCAGCAGGAGGCGATCCCGATCGCGCTCGTCGACCTGGGCCGCGAGGCGCTCCTCTACTCGCTCACCGACTGCGCGGTGACGCCGGTGCAGAACGCGCAGGGCGACCCGTACACGTTCGACCGCGGTTTCGCGGGCGCGGGCACGGGCGTCGGCTGCTCGCAGGACGGCGACGTCCTGCGTCTCGCGGGACTGAACGCGGTGTCGAAGGACGACGCCAAGACCTTCGACGTCACGCGCACCTTCGTCGACCTCGACGCCGACGGGCGGCACGCGACGAACGGCGACGAGTCGACGGTCGCCACGGGCGCGCCGAAGGGCAACGCCGTCGTCACGACAGCCCAGGAGGTCAGCTGCGGCGAGCTGGTCGCGGGCAAGGACGGCCCGGTCGAGAAGCAGTAGCGGACGCGACTCAGGCTCGCAGGCGGTGGCGGTCCCCGTGAACGTCGCGCTCGTCGTGGCGTTCGGGAGCCTCGTCTGGTCGCGACCGGCGCGCCCTGCGCGCTCCGACCGGTAGCTACAGCGCGGCGATGGCCTTGCGGATGCGGGTCGGGGAGACCGGGACCGGGGTGCCGAGCTGCTGGGCGAACAGGCTCACGCGCAGCTCCTCGATCAGCCAGCGGATCTCGTCGACCTTGGCCGGGTCGGCGTCGCGGGCGGCTGCCAGGGCCTCGGACGCGTCCCGTACCTGCCAGGCGAGGTCCGCGTCGCGGGTCGGGTTGTCCGCGGCCTTGGCCAGGCGGTGCTGGGCGGCGCGCAGGTAGCGGGTGAGCTGCGGCAGGCGCGTGGCGCCGGTCTGCCCGACGAAGCCGTCGTGGACCAGCGCGGTGGACTGGGCTCGCACGTCCTGAGCGGTGGCGAGCAGGGACAGGCTCGTCGCGCCGCGCAGGTCGACGTCCAGCTCGCGCCACGCGGTGAGCACCGAGACGAGGTGCCCGACGATGCCGTGCACGGTGTCCTCGAGGCCGTCGCGGACTCGGGCGCGCAGGCGCGCGTACTCGTCGGCGTCGCGGACCGTCGCGCGGCCGGTCAGTGCGTCGATCGCCGCCAGCTGCACGTCGGTGACCAGCGCGTTCGTGCTCGGGTAGGGGCTGGCGGCGAGTGTCAGGGCCTGCGTGCCGGACCACCGGCTGGTGATGCGGGCGCTTGCGAGACCGACGTCGAGAAGCAGCAGCCGGCGCAGGCCCGCGCGGCCGGCGGACGGGACCGCCGACGCGTCGGCCAGCGCACGCACCGCGACGGTCAGGTCCGGCTCCTCGACGAGCGTGGGGAACGCACGGACGACGATGCCTCGCGGGCCGGTCGCCTCGATGACCTCCGGCAGCGGCGGCAGGTCGGCCGGCCAGGTCGTCAGGTTGCTGCGCAGCAGGTCGACGGGCGCGACGACCGGTTCGGCCGGGGCCACGGCAGGACGGGGGCGCGGGCTCGGTGCGCTCTCGGCGGGTGGCGACCCGGCCGCGGCACGGGCCTCGGCCATCGCCGCCTGGACGGCGGTGCGAACGGCGTCGTCGACGGCTTGCTGCGCACGTCCGGCGAGCCGGCGCTGGAGCACGACCAGGTCCTTGCCCTCATCGAGCACGCCGCCGCGGTCGCCGACGACGCGGAACGTCATGCGGAGGTGCGGCGGCAGGCGGTCGTCGTCGAAGTCGTCGTCGGCCACCGCGACGTCGCGCCAGGCTCGCACCGCGGACGCGAAGGCGTCGTGGAACGACGGCGCCGCGTCGCCTGCTCGCACCGTGTCCTCCCAGCCCGCCATGTTCTCGCGGATCCACGCCGCGACGTCACGGGCGACGTCCGGTGCGGGCACCAGCTGCACGCGCACGGGCTTGGGCAGCGCGCGGATCGTGGCCGTGCAGAGCTCGTCGACCAGGCCTGGCACCATCCACCCGAAGCCGTCCGGCTGGACGCGTGCGAGCTGGCCGAGCGGGACGTGGACGGTGACGCCGTCCGCCTCGGTGCCGGGCTGGAACTGGTAGGTCAGCGGCAGCGAGACGTCGCCCTGGGGCCAGCGCGACGGGAACGCGGCCTCGTCGATCGCGGCCGCGCCCTCGGCGACCAGCAGCTCGCGGCTGAACGAGAGGAGGTCGGGCGTGCGACGTCGGGCCGTCTTCCACCACTGGTCGAAGTGGCGGGCGCTGACGACGTCCTCGGGGATGCGCTCGTCGTAGAAGTCGTACAGGACGTCGTCGTCGACCAGCAGGTCACGGCGTCGCGCGCGGGCCTCGAGGGCCTCTGCCTCTGCCAGCAGGCGGCGGTTCTCGTGGAAGAACTGGTGCGGAGTGGTCCAGTCGCCCTCGACGAGCGCGTGCCGGATGAAGAGCTCGCGCGCCTGCGCCGGGTCGACCTTGGAGAACAGCACGCGGCGCTGCGCGACGATCGGCACGCCGTACAGCAGCACCTTCTCGAACGCCGTCGCCGCGCCCTGCCGCTTGGACCACGCGGGCTCGGAGTAGGTGCGCTTCACCAGGTGCGCGCCCACCTCCTCGGCCCACTCGGGCTGGATGCGCGCGGCGTCGCGGCCCCACAGGCGGGAGGTCTCGACGAGCTCCGCCGCCATCACCCACGCCGGGGGCTTGCGGGACAGGCCCGAGCCGGGGAACAGCGCGAAGCGGGCGCCGCGGGCCCCCAGGTACTCGTTGCGGGCGCGCCGGTCGGGGCGCTGGCCCTTGCGGGGGGCTGCGACCTCCGTCGCCTCCTGCATCCCGATGTGGGACAGGAGGCCGGCCAGGATCGCGACGTGGATGCGGTCGCCGTCCCAGGTGAGGGCGTGCTGCCCGGCGCGCAGGGTGTCGTCGTCGGCGTCCGGCTTCGCCACCGGCTTCGTCGCGCCGACCTCGATGCCCAGCGGCTTGGCCAGCTCCTTGAGCTGCGTGACCACGTCCTGCCACTCGCGGATGCGCAGGTAGTTGAGGTACTCGCCGCGGACCGTGCGTCGGAACGCCGAGCCCGACAGGTCGCGCTGCTGGTCGCGCAGGTAGTGCCACAGGTTGAGGTAGGACAGCAGGTCGGAGGTCGGATCCGCGAAGCGCGCGTGCAGCTGGTCGGCCTTCTCGCGCTCGTCGGCCGGGCGCTCGCGGGGGTCCTGGATGGACAGCGCGGCGGCGATGATCATGACCTCGCGCGCAACGCCGCGGCGGCCGCCCTCGACGATCATGCGCGCCAGGCGCGGGTCCATGGGGAGCTGGGCCAGGGCGCGGCCGGTGTCGGTCAGGCGCGTGGCGCCGTCGCGATTCTCCAGCGCCCCCAGCTCGGTGAGCAGCTGGACGCCGTCGCGGACCGCGCGGACGTCGGGCGGGTCGACGAAGGGGAAGTCGTTGACGTCCTCCGGGGTCGTCGCGACGCCCACGGCGATCATCTGCAGGATCACCGACGCGAGTGATGTACGAAGGATCTCCGGCTCGGTGTACATGGGCCGGGACTCGAAGTCGTCCTCCGAGTACAGCCGGATCGCGATGCCGTCCGCGACACGTCCACACCGGCCGGAACGCTGGTTCGCCGACGCCTGGCTGATGGGCTCGATGGGCAGCCGCTGCACCTTCGTCGCCTTCGACCAGCGGCTGATGCGCGCCGTGCCGGGGTCGATGACGTAGCGGATGCCCGGCACGGTCAGCGACGTCTCGGCGACGTTGGTGGACAGCACGATGCGCCGGTGCTGGTGGTTCTCGAACACGCGATGCTGCTCGGCCGCCGACAGCCGGCTGTACAACGGCAGCAGCTCGACGTGCTGGGGGTGCCTGGAGTCGGTGACGCGCGGGCCGAGCGAGCCGCGCAGCGTGTCCTCCGCGTCCCGGATCTCCCGCTCGCCGGAGAAGAAGACCAGGATGTCGCCCGGCCCCTCGGCGATGAGCTCGTCGACGGCCTCGGCGAGCGCCGTCGGGAAGTCGCGTTCGACCGCCGCGCGCGGCTTGCGTCGCGGCTGCTCGGCGTCCGTCCCCAGCTCGTCGGGCGACAACGGCCGGTACCGGACCTCGACGGGGTACGTGCGCCCGCTCACCTCGACGACGGGCGCGGGCGTGCCGTCGGGTCCGGCAAAGTGCTCGGCGAACCGGGCGGAGTCGATGGTCGCGGACGTGATGACGACCTTGAGGTCCGGCCGCTGCGGCAGCAGCCGGGTCAGGTAGCCCAGGATGAAGTCGATGTTGAGCGAGCGCTCGTGCGCCTCGTCGATGATGAGCGTGTCGTAGGAGCGCAGCATCGGGTCGCGCTGGATCTGCGCCAGCAGGATGCCGTCGGTCATCACCTTGACGAGCGTGGACTCCGACGACTGGTCGGTGAACCGCACCTGGTACCCGACGATCTCGCCGAGCGGCGTGCCGACCTCCTCGGCGATCCGCTCCGCGACGCTGCGGGCCGCGATCCGGCGCGGTTGGGTGTGGCCGATCTGCCCCGCTCGGCCGCGCCCCAGCTCGAGGGCGATCTTGGGCAGCTGGGTCGTCTTGCCCGACCCCGTCTCGCCCGCGACGATCACCACCTGGTGGTCGCGGATCGCCGCCGCGATCTCGTCGCGCCGCGCGCTGACCGGCAGCTGCTCCGGGAAGTGCAGGCCGCCGACGACGACCGCCGCGCGCTTCTGGGCGTCGCGCTCCCGCCGAGCGGCCCGCCGCTGCTCGTCGGCCTGCACCCCTGCGCCGGCCTTCGGGCGACCGCCGCCACCCCGTCGCGACGACCCGCCGCGCCGCCGCGGTCGCCGGTCGCCGCCGGTCGCGGGCGGAGTGCTGGACGTCATGATCGCCCATTGTCCCAGCCAGTCGCGTGACAGGCGCACGCAATTGCGTGAGCCGCCCGCTCCTGCGTGGAGCGGGCGGCTCAAGGTTGGTGCGGTCAGTAGCGCGGCAGGTCGCCGGGCAGAGGCGCGACGATCGGCGACACCGGCTGCTGCGGGGCCAGACGCTGGAGCTTCAGAGCCGCATCGTCCGATCCTTGATCCTCGAGCTTGGTGGTGAAGGGCTGCGAGTCGCCCTTGCACACCTTGCCCGCCGAGGGAAGCTTCACGGAGGTCAGGTAGGCGTCGATGGCGTTCGTCGCGCACGCCGACGTGCCGTAGGCGGTGTGGCCCCAGTTGTCGCTGGACAGCAGGCGGCTGCTCGGCAGCAGCGAGGCTGCCTTCACCGCACCCTGGTAGTTGGTGGCCGGGTCCCAGAAGCTGCCGACCACCAGCACGGGCGCCGACGTGGTGTGCGTGAAGGCGCCGGCGTAGGCGTCCTCGTCGCGCGCCGTCCACGTCGACGATGCGCACGGTGCCGACGCCCACGTCCACAGCGGGCCGAAGCCGGGTGCGCTGTTCTCGGCGTAGGCCGCGGCGGACGTCCAGCTCGACGCCTTGGCCGGGTTGAGGCCGTCGGTGCACAGCACGGACTGGAACGCCTCGGGCGAGTTGTCGTACGGGAAGCCGAAGCCCAGCTTCTTCGCGAGCTTGACGGAGGGCGCACCGGCCTTCGTCGCCGCCGCCTGCTTGGCGTCGTACCGGGCCTGCAGAGCCTTGCGCGCGGCGACCTGGGCCGCCTTCGCCTTCACGGTCGTCGCGGGCTGGGTCAGCGAGACCATGCCGCTGAGGTCCCAGTCCACGTACGTCCCGGCGTCGGGTGCGTACAGGTCACCGAGCAGCCACGAGACGAGGGTCGGGTAGTCGAGGTACTCGTCGCCGTAGTCCGGGTCGCTGAACAGCAGGATCGGCTTCTTCTTCACGGCGGCGACCAGCTTGGCGTACTGGAGCTGCGGGTCGCCCGTCGTCGCGAGGTTGCAGTAGTCCTTGCCCGCCTGGTCGCAGCGACGCAGGATCTCCTGCAGCGCCTTGTCGGCGCCCTCGCCGGAACGCAGGCGCTGCGTCTGCGGGATGCTCGCCGTGGACGTCGTGCCCGCCCACGCGACAGGGTCCAGGACACCGTCGATGACGAGCGCACGCACCCGGTCCGGGAACAGGTTGGCGTAGACGTTGCCCAGGTACGTGCCGTAGGAGAAGCCCAGGTAGGTGAGCTTCTTGTCGCCGAGCGTGCGACGCAGCACGTCCATGTCGCGGGCGACCTCGGCGGTCGACATCGACGCCGACAGCGGCTTGCCCGTCGTCGAGCAGGCCTTGCCGAACTTCTCGGCCGACGAGACGTACGCGGTGGTCGCCTTCGTCCCGTACGGGAACGCGGTGTTGAGCCCGCTCAGCGCCGTCGCCTGCTCGCCCAGGTTCTTGAAGCACTTCACGTTGTCGCTGAAGTTGGTGCCGCGGGGGTCGAAGCCGACGATGTCGAACTTGGCGAGCAGCGCGGGGGACAGGAAGGCCGACGCGTTGGCCGCGATGTCGACCCCGGACCCGCCCGGCCCGCCCGGGTTGATGAACAGGGTGCCGACCTTCTTCTTCGGGTCGGCGACCCGGACCCGCAGGAGCGAGACCTCGGTCTTCGCACCCGTCGGCTGGTCGTAGTCGACCGGCAGCTGGATGGTCCCGCAGTCGGAGCGCGGACCGACGACCGCGCTGCAGTCGAACCAGTCGATGGTCGACTTCACCCGGTCGACCCGGGTCGACTCGGTGGTGCTGGTGGTCGACGTGGTCGTGGCGGCTGACGACGACGTCGCCGTCAGCGCACCCCCCACGAGCGTGAGACCGATGGCCGTGAGCGCTGCGGTCAGCGCACGAGCACGTGGACGTGAAGTCACGGTGTTCCCCCTGGGTCGTGCGGCCGGTCGCCCCTGCTCCCGGTGCCGCGCCGACACTGTCGCTCATCGGGACGAACCGGCGCAAGTAGGACACGCCCCGAGACGTGCGTACGGTGGACCCGTGGAGAACAGCGAGCCCGTGGACGTCACGGACGGCGAGCGGCGTGCGGTGGCCGCGCTCGACGCGAGCGGCCTGAAGTACCGCCTGACGCGGCACGGTCGCGTCTCGTCGTTGGCCGAGGCGGCCGCGGCCCGAGGGGTCGAGCCCGCGCGGATCGTCAAGACGATCGTCGTGCGGCGGGGCGACGACGACTACGTGTTCGTGCTCGTCCCGGGCGACCGGACCATCGCGTGGCCCAAGCTGCGCGAGCTGCTGGACGTCAACCGGATCTCGATGCCGGACGCGACCGTCGCGCGCGACGTGACGGGCTACGAGCGCGGCACGATCACACCGTTCGGGTCGCTGCGGGCGTGGCCGGTGGTCGCCGACGCGCGCGTGCCGGGCGGGTTCGTCTCGATCGGCGCGGGGGCCCACGGGGTCGCCGCCGGGCTGGACGGGTCGGCGCTCGTTCGGGCGCTCGGTGCGACGGTGGCCGACGTCACCGAGCCCGAGCAGCCGGCCTGATCGTCGGGAACGTCCGGTCCGTCCGGACCGTTGGGCCTTTCGAGTGGCGCGCGGCGAAGAGCGGCGTACCGTCAGGTCGCCGGATGTGGGCACACCCGATCCGGTAGGAACGACGAAGAGGTAGACGTGATCGAGCTGGCTGCAATGGGCAGCATCCGCACCGAGGCGGGCCCCGAGGTTCTCGAGCTGCGGCTCGCGGGGGAGATCGACGCCGCGCTGCGGCCGCAGGCGAGCGAGTCGATGGCCGTCGCGCTCACCGCCGGCACGCCGGTGGTCATCGACGCCTCCGAGGTGACGTTCATCGACTCCGCGGGCATCGCTTTCGTCATGCAGCTGCACCACGCGGGAAGCGAGGCCGGCATCGACGTCGCCCTGCGTGATCCCCGTCGCGTGCTGCGCGACGTGCTCGACATGATCGGCTACGGCGACCAGATCCGGGACGCGGACGCCGTCGTCGCCTGACCCTCGGCCCGTCGCACGGGTCGTGTCGGTGCCTCGGGTTACGGTCCGAGCATGCGGATCCTGCACACCTCCGACTGGCACCTGGGCCGGACGCTGCACGGCGTCGACCTGCTGGACCACCAGGCCGCGCACCTCGCGCACCTGGTCGACGTGGTGCGCTCGGAGTCCGTCGACGCCCTCGTGGTCGCGGGGGACGTGTACGACAGGGCGATCCCGCCGGTCGAGGCCGTCACGCTCCTGTCGGACACCCTCGCGCAGCTCGCGGAGCACACGACCGTCGTCGTCACGTCCGGCAACCACGACTCCGCGACGCGGTTGGGGTTCGGCTCCGCGCTGATGCGTGAGCGGGTGCGACTGCGCACCCGGGTGGCCGGGCTTGCCGAGCCCGTCGTGCTACCCGGTGGCCTGCTCGTCTACGGCATCCCGTACCTGGACCCGGACTCGGTGCGTCATGCGCTGGCTGACGACGAGCACGGCGTGCCGGCCCGCTCGCACCAGGCCGTGACCGATGCGGCGATGGCGCGCATCCGCGCGGACCTGGCCACCCGGCCCGGCGCGCGGCGGACGGTCGTGGCCGCGCACGCGTTCGTGATCGGCGGCGAGGCGTCGGAGTCGGAGCGGGACATCCGCGTGGGCGGCGTGGACCACGTCGCCGCCGGCGCGTTCGCGGGGGTCGACTACGTCGCGCTCGGGCACCTGCACGGACCGCAGCGGGTAGCCGGTCCCGACGGCACCGTCGTGCGCTACTCGGGATCGCCGCTGGCGTACTCGTTCTCGGAGCAGCACCACGCGAAGTCGTCGGTGCTCGTGGACCTGTCCGGGGCAGAGGCGCGGACCGCGCTGATCGCGGCGCCCGTGCCGAGGCGCCTCTCGGACGTCTCCGGGACGCTCGACGAGCTGCTGGGCGTCGCCGGTGAGGCACACGTCGACGACTGGACGCGGGTCACCGTCACCGACGCGCACCGGCCCGCGGACCTGTACCGACGCGTGCGCGAGCGATTCCCGCACGCGCTCGTCGTGCAGCACCACGCGCCGTCGTCGTCGGCCGCCGTGCGCGCCGCGGCCGTGACCGCGGCGCACGACCCGGTGGCGGTCGGCGGGGACTTCGTGCGGTACGTGACGGGCGCGGACGCGACGCCCGACGAGGTCGCCGTCCTGCGCTCGGCGTACGAGCACGTGCTCGCCGGCGAGCGGAGCGCCTGATGCAGCTGCGCACCATGACCCTGCAGGCCATCGGCCCGTTCGCCGGTTCCCACACCGTCGACTTCGCGGCGCTGTCGTCGTCCGGCCTGTTCCTGCTCGAGGGGCCCACCGGCTCGGGCAAGTCCACGCTCATCGACGCCGTCGTCTTCGCGCTCTACGGCAAGGTCGCCTCCGACGAGGCTAGCGACGACCGCCTGCGATCCGCCTTCGCCGCCGAGGACACGGAGAGCTTCGTCGACCTCACGTTCGAGGTCGCGTCCGGGATCTACCGCGTGCGCCGCACACCGGCGTACGACCGGGCCAAGAAGCGCGGGAACGGAACCGTGCGACAGCAGGCGTCCGTGCGGTTGTGGCGCGTGACGCCCGACGACGTCGACGGCGAGCCGGCGTCCGTGCCCGTCACCAGGCTCGACGAGGCGGGGCTCGAGATCGAGCGGGCCGTCGGGCTGTCGCGGACGCAGTTCGTGCAGACGATCGTGCTGCCGCAGGGCGAGTTCTCGAAGTTCCTGCGTGCCAAGCCCGAGGACCGGCGCGGGCTGCTGCAGAAGATCTTCGGCACCGAGGTCTACGAGCGCATGCAACAGCGGCTCGTGGAGCTGCGCGCGCAGGTGGCGCGGGACGTCGAGGCCGCACACGGCGCGGTCCTGACCGCGACGGCGCAGCTCGTCGGTGCCGTCCGGTTGCCCGACGACGAGGCCGTGGCGCTGCGGGACGAGATCGCCGCGCTCGCCGCGGCAGCGCCGTCCGGTGGTCCGGACCTCGAGGCGATCACCGCGCTGATGAGCGGGCGGACGACGGCGCTCACTGAGCAGGCCGACGCGGATCGGTCGCTCGCACAGGCTGCCGGTGCCCGTCGTGACGCCGCCGCGGCCGTGCTCGCCGAGCAGACACGCCTGGCAGAGCTGATCACACGGCGGTCGCGCCTCGTCGCGGAGCAGGAGGAGCTGGACCGGGCGCGTGCGGCCCACGTCGACGGTGTGGCGCGGCTCGACCGCGCGCGGGCTGCCGGCGCCGTCCGGCCGATGCTGGACGCGCTGGACCGGTCGCTGGCCGACGTGGGAGCGGCCCGCAAGGCACTCCTCGCCGCGGCCGATGCGGCTCCCTCGGCGGTCGCGGCCATGGTGAGCGAGGTCGTGGCGGCCCTCGGCGACGGCGACGGACCGCACGATGGCGGTCCCGACGCCCTGATTGCGCGTGGTGCGGTGAATCTCGTGGCGCCGCGGCGGCTCCTGGTCGAGCTGCGGAACGGTGCGGCGGACGACGCCGCGGCCCTCGACCGGGTGGTGGGGCTCGAGGCGGCGCTCAACGACAAGCGACGCGCGGTCCGCGACAGTCGCGACCAGGCGGACACGCTCCGCGACCAGATCGCCGCCGACGAAGCCTGGCTGGCGGCACGACCCGCGGAGCGAGACGAGCTCCTGGCGCGGCTCTCGCTGGCGACCGCCACCGCGTCGCGGTCCGGCGAGCACCGCGCACGCGTCGCGGCACTGGAGGCGGCCGCCGCCGCGCACCTCGAGCTCGAGCGGCTGACGGGCGAGTCGTCGTCCGCCGATGCGACGCGGGCCACGGCCGGCCGGGAGGCCCAGGACGCTGTCGTCGCCGAGGCGGCGCTGCGGGCTGCGCGCATCGCGGGGCTGGCCGGGGAGCTGGCCCAGGCGCTCGGCGACGGCGAGTCGTGCCCGGTGTGCGGCGCGGTCGAGCACCCGCACAAGGCGTCTCTCGCCCAGGATCACCCCACAGCCGACGCGGTCGAGCGCGCCGAGCAGGCCCGCGTCTCGGCGGAGCGCACCCTCGCCCGTGCGGGCGAGGCTGCCGCAGCACTTGCCTCCCGCGTGGAGGCGGCCCGTGAAGCGCTCGGCGACTCGACCGCGGAGCAGGTGGTCGTCGACCTCACGGCCGCAGCGGCGGATCTCGCCGCGGCCCGGGCGGCGGAGGCCCTGGGCACGGAGCTGGCAGGGGCGCTCGACGCACACGCCGCGGCCACGGAGGCGCGGACGGCCGAGCGGGCGACCTCCGTCGCACAGCTCGCCGACGTGCAGGGTCGAATCGGGGTGCTGCAGCAGGCGCTCGCCGAGGACGAGGCCGAGGTGACGCTCGCGTGCGCCGGCCACCCGACGGTCGTCGCGCGTCGCTCCGAGCTGCGCGACCTGGTCCACGCCGCCGACGACCTCATGGCGGCCGTGGACGACCTCGCTGCCGCGGACAAGGATGTCGCCGTCCGCGCGTCCGAGCTCGATGCGGCGCTCGTCGAACGCGGCTTCTCCTCCACGAGGGATGTGACGGCCGCGCTGTTGGACCGGACGGCCACCGAGGCGCTGGCTGATGCCGTCACCGCCTACGCGGGTGCCGTCGAGGCGGTGCGTGCGGGGCTGGCGGAGCCGGACGTCGCCGGCCTGCCGGACGATGCGGCCGCTGACGTGGCGAGTGCGCGGACGGCGGAGCGGGATGCGCAGGAGGCGCTCGTCGTGGCGGAGGCCCGGTCCCGGTCCACCGCCGAGCGTGCCGCGGCCGTCGCCGACGCGGCTCGGACGGTCCTCACCGCGGCGCACCGGCTGGCGGCCGTGTGGGCCGAGGGCGGTCCGGTCACGCGCCTGGCCGGCCTGGCATCCGGGACGGGGTCCGACAACGGGCGTGGCCTGTCCCTGGCCACCTACGTCCTGGCCCGCCGGTTCGAGGACGTGGTCGCCGCGGCGAACGACCGCCTGCTCGGCATGTCCGACGGCCGCTACGAGCTGGTGCGGTCCGAGCAGAAGGAGGACGTCGGCTCGCGCCGGACGGGCCTCGCGATGCGCGTCGTCGACCACTGGACCGATCAGCAGCGCGATCCCCGCACCCTGTCGGGCGGCGAGAGCTTCTACGTCTCCCTGTGCCTCGCGCTGGGACTGGCCGACGTCGTCACCGCGGAAGCGGGCGGGATCGACCTGGGCACGCTCTTCGTGGACGAGGGCTTCGGGAGCCTGGACCCGCACGCGCTGGAGCAGGTGGTCGCCGAGCTCGGCAGGCTGCGTGCAGGCGGTCGCGTCGTCGGCGTGGTCTCGCACGTCGAGGCGCTCAAGGCGTCGATCGCCGACCGGATCGAGGTGCGGCCGGGTGCCGACGGGCCGAGCACGCTGCGCGTCCTGGCCTCGTGACGGGCGGCAGCGACCGACTCGACCGGACGTGCGTCGGCGGCGGTGCTGCCGACTACCAGGACCAGCCGCGGGAGGTCAGCTCGACCTCCTCGCGGAAGCGTTCCGCGGGATCGCCGGGCGCGGCG
Organism: Cellulomonas sp. JH27-2; assembly: GCF_014837175.1. Classification (GTDB taxonomy): domain Bacteria; phylum Actinomycetota; class Actinomycetes; order Actinomycetales; family Cellulomonadaceae; genus Cellulomonas. Next base: position 65,915 of record NZ_JACYFR010000003.1, read on the forward strand.
GGTTCCACCTCGATGCCGGCCATGTGGCACGCCTCCGCGAGCAGGTGGTCGTACGCGAGCTGCGAGGCGATGATCCGCTCGGCCCGCGCGAAGGTGTGCACGTCGACCTCGAGCGCGCGCACGTGGTCGGCCACGACGCCGAGCCGCGACTGGACGCGGAGCGCCTCGAACGGGTTGTCGGTCGGCGGGACCGGGCGGCGGCGCAGGTGGGCGGCCCACAGCTCGAGCCGGGCAGCGAGCATCGTGCGCCATCGGGGCGTCTCGTCCGGCGAGGGGATCCAGGAGAACATCAGCCAGAAGACGAACGCCGGGAAGGTGCAGAAGACCCCGAGCAGAACCCACGTCATCGCGTGTCCTTTTGTCGCGCTGTGTCCCACAGATTAGGTCCGCCCTGTGCGGCTCGCCAGAGGAGACGATGTCGGTGAGGGGTGATCTCGCTCGAGGCGAGGCCGCCGCTGATGCGGAGTGTGACGAGGATCCGAGCGACCCGGGTCATCAGGCGGGGGTCCGGCGCCGATGATGAACCTATGACTCGCTTGCTCCCCCGGCCGTGGCGCGTCGCGACCGTGGTGGTCGCCGCGGCGTGGCTCGCGGTCACCGTGCTGTCCGGCTGCGAGCCGACAACGGCCAGCTCGACGGCCGCGGACGCGTCGGCGGCCTCGTCGTCGGGCACCACCTCGAGCGCACCCGCGAGCCCCGAGACCACGCAGGACGCTGCGTCACCCGGGCCGTCGACCGCGGCACCGTCGACCACGCCGGCATCGTCTCCCACGCCGAAGCCCGCCCCGAAGCCGACGGCGACGCCGAAGGAGGCGGCCCCCGGGACCGCGCTCGCCGCGGCGAAGCTGCTCACGGTCAAGGGCCGTGCGCCGCGCACGGGTTACGACCGCGACGAGTTCGGGCCGGCCTGGCAGGACGTGGACCGCAACGGGTGCGACACCCGCAACGACATCCTGGGTCGGGACCTCGCCGACGTCGGCTACAAGGGCGGGACGCGCGAGTGCGTCGTGGCGTGGGGCACGCTGCACGACCCCTACTCGGGCACGGACATCGACTTCGTGCGCGGGGCGACGACGTCGGCGGCGGTGCAGATCGACCACGTCGTCGCGCTTTCGGACGCCTGGCAGAAGGGTGCGCAGGGCTGGGCCGAGGCCAAGCGCACCCAGCTCGCCAACGACCCGCTCAACCTGCTGGCGGCGGACGGCCCGCTCAACCAGTCGAAGGGCGACGGCGACGCCGCCACCTGGCTCCCGCCCAACAAGAAGTTCCGCTGCGACTACGTGGCGAGGCAGGTGGCGGTCAAGCGCGGCTACGGCCTGTGGGTGACCGCGGCGGAGCAGGCCGCGATGGTGCGTGTGCTGACGACGTGCCCGGCGGAGAAGCTGCCGAAGTCCGACCCCGTCCCCGGCCCGGGCGGCGCGGATCTCGGCCCGTCGCACGCGCCGACACCGAAGCCGAAGGCCACCCCGAAGCCGACGAAGAAGGCGGCGAAGCAGCCCGCCGCCGACGTGTACTACCAGAACTGCACCGCGGTGTGGGACGCGGGTGCGGGCCCGATCTACGCGGGCGACCCCGGCTACAGCCGCAAGCTGGACCGCGACGGCGACGGGGTGGGCTGCGAGTACCGGCCCTGAGCCGGCGCCGCCAGGCATCTCCCAGCCGGCTCCCCTACGGTGTCCGCGTGAGCCAGAGGTGGAGCGCATGAGCGCGCGTGGGGTGGTCGTCGGGCTGCTGGTCGGTGTCGTGGTCGTCGGTGCGGGTGCGGTCGGCGCCGACCGCTGGGCGGCGCACGAGACGCAGCAGCGCGCCGCGGACGCGATCGTGGAGAACCTCGACGACGTGGTCGGCACCCCGACCGTCGACGTCGGCGGGTTCCCGTTCCTCACCCAGGTGTGGGCCGGCTCCGTCGACCACGTGACGGGTGAGGTCGAGGGCGTGTCCCTGGGCGGCATCGACGCGACCGACGTCCACGTCGACGCGCGGGACATCACCACCAGCGAGCCGTACACCGCGGGCACCGCGACGATCGAGGCGACCATCCCCACGGCGTCGCTGGAGAAGATCGTCGACGACCGCACCGGCCTCGACGTCACGCTGACCATCGACGGCGACCAGGTCGTCGCGAGCGGCAAGGTGCTGGGCGTGACACTCTCGGCGGGTGTGACGCCGGCAGTCTCCGACGGGATGCTGCAGGTCAGCGTGCACGACGTCTCGCTCGGTGGCTTGTCTGTCGACCCGAGCAAGCTGCCCGGCGGCCTCGGCGACAAGCTGCGGGACATCACGGTCCCGGTCGAGGGCCTGCCCGACGGGATCGTGCTCACCGACGCAACCGTCGTCAGCGACGGCCTGCGCGTGGAGGCCGACGGTGCGGGCGTGGTGCTGCAGGCGCCCGCGGCCTCCGACGCGCCGACCGGCTGACGGCGGTGGACTGGATCTCCGGCGTCTGGCACGACGTCACCAGCCCGCAGCCCGCGCCGTCGACGACCGCCACACTGATCACCGCCGCGGTCGTCGTCGTGTGCCTCGTGGTGCCGACGGTGTGGCACGTCGCCCGCCACGCGCTGACCATCGTGCACGAGGCAGCGCACGGGTTCGTCGCGCTGCTCGTCGGGCGCCGCCTGTCCGGCATCCGCGTCCACTCCGACACCTCGGGCCTCACACTGTCCGTCGGCAAGCCGCGCGGTCCGGGCATGGTCGCGACCGCTGCGGCCGGGTACCCCGGGCCGGCCGTCGTCGGGCTGGGCGCTGCCGCGCTCCTCGCGCACGGGTACACGCTCGCCGTGCTGTGGGCGCTGTTGGTGCTGGTCGTGCTGGTGCTGGTGCAGATCCGGAACTGGTACGGCCTGTGGGCGGTGCTCGTCAGCGGTGCGGTGCTCGTCGTCGTGACGCAGTGGGGCTCGGCTCTGGTGCAGGGCGTCGTGGCGCACGCGCTGACGTGGTTCTTCCTGCTCGGTGCGCCGCGCGCGGTCATGGAGATGCAGTCGCAGCGCCGTGACCTGCGACGACGCGGTCGTCCCGACACGTCGGACGCCGGCACGCTCGGCGCGCTCACGCACCTGCCGGGCGGCTTCTGGGTGACCGTCCTGCTGCTGGTCTGCCTCGGCGCGCTCGCGCTCGGCGGATGGTGGCTGCTGGGCTGAGCATCACCGCCCGACGACGCATCGACCCAGCTCGCGCGCGAGCGCCGCGTGTTCGTCGGGCGTGACCCACAGCCCGTACGCCGCCTTCACGCGCACCTGCCGCACGGCGTAGACGCACCGGTAGCCGACCGACGGCGGCAGCCACGCGGACGCGTCCGACGAGCCCTTGTCCTGGTTGGCGCCGCCGTCGACGGCCAGCAGGTTGGCGGGGTCGTTGGCGAACGACCGGCGCCGGGCGGCCGACCAGTCGCGCGCCCCGGTGGCCCAGGCGTCCGCGAGGGCGACGACGTGGTCGATCTGGACGTCGGCCGACGACGGCCCGCGCGCGAACGGGATGTCGGTGCGCGTGTACGGGTCGGCGAGCGCACCGCTGAGCACCGTGCACCCGTCGGCGACCACGTTCGTCAGGTCGCGGCGCAGGATGTCGTCGCGCGTGTCGCAGCCGTTGTGGTCCTCGTCGGCCCAGGCCGTGCCGAACGCGGCGCGGTCGTAGTCGTCGGGCGACGCCTCGCGGACCGTCAGGTCGGCCAGCGCGCCGCGTGCGGCGGCGAGGTCCGACGAGGACACCGGGTACTGCGCCGCCGCCCGCGTCCGCGTCCACCACGGGCCGCCCAGCCCGACGACCAGGCAGCACACCAGCACCGCCGCCCACACCCACCACCCGCGCACGCTCCGAGCATCATCGGACCTCGGCGCCACCTGCCCCGGCCGTCCACCTGTGGTCGGGTCGGTGGGCGGAGTGCGCCGCGCCCGTCAGGAACCTTCAGACAGCGACGAGAGGCCGGCGGTCACGGTGCAAGCGGTGGGCTTCCCGTCGACGGACAACGGGATCTCGAACGGTGCGGGTGTCCCTGGCACGACCTTCCCGTCCAGATAGGTGCTCCCCGCGCCGACCGTCTTGCCGCTCTTGTCGGTGCAGATGGCCACCGCCTCGACGTTCGTCACCGACTGCTCGTACGTGGAGTCGATGGTTCCGGTCGCCGTCGAGGAGAACTCGTCGACGTGGACCTTGACCTTCTTCGCCGTCATCTTGCTCTCAGGATGGTCGTCCGCCTGCGAGTCGGAGACGTTGACCTGGGCGTCGACCTTGTCGACCTTCGAGTCCTCGGGGACGGAGACGTATGTTGCCACCTGCATCTTCGACCCTGACCGGGCGATGACGTATGTCGTCTCCGTCGCGACGACGTCCCCGCTCTTGTCGTAGGCGGCAAAGTTGACCTCGATACTGGCGATGTCCTTCGTCGGGTTGTCGACGACGGCATAGGCCGTGGGCAGCATGTCGTCGGCGACGAAGCCGACCGAACCGATGGTGACCTCCGCGGCGTCGTTCTTCGATGAGTCCTGCGATGACGTCGTGCCCGTCGTCGCGGTCGAGTCGACGCGGTCCGAGCTTGACGGGGTGTCGGAGCTGGAGCACCCGGTGACGAGTGTCAGCCCGAGGATCAGCGGTCCGATTGATGGCGCGAGCGTTCTACGCATGGAGAGTGCCTTCCCCCTGACGAATCGTGCATGTTCGTGGCTGACATCGTCGTCAGCGAACGCACCCGATCGAACAGGTGATGCGGGTGCCAGCGCACTGCCTCTTCGTCACGACCATATTGCCGGCCGTACGGTCGCGCCAGGTCGGGCGCCCGGAGCGCCCAGCCGTGGACTGGTTGGCCCAGCACTGCCAGGCTTGCGGGCATGGACCCGTCCTACAGTCTCGCGACGCGGATGGCCTGCGAGTTCATCGGCACGGCGATCCTCATCATCCTGGGCAACGGCACCGTCGCGAACGTCCACCTCAGGGGGTCCAAGGGCTACGGCGGGGGCTGGTCACTGATCGCGATGGGCTACGGGTTCGGCGTGATGATCCCGGCGGTGATGTTCGGCGGGATCAGCGGCAACCACATCAACCCGGCCTTCACGCTCGGCCTGGCCACGTGGGGGCTGTTCCCGTGGTCGGACGTCGCGCCGTACATCGTGGCGCAGATGCTCGGCGCCATGGCCGGCCAGCTCGCCATCGTCGTGACCCACAAGCCGTACTACGACCGCACGACGAACCCCGACGACGTGCTGGCCACCTTCTCGACGATGAACGCCGCGATGTCCCGGCTCAACGGGTTCGCCAACGAGCTGCTCGGCTCGGTGGTCCTGTTCTCGTGCGCGCTCGCGCTGGTCCACTCACCGCTGACGGAGGACGAGCCGGGCGTCGCGCACGTGGCGATCGGATTCCTGGTCTGGGGACTCGTCGCGGGGCTCGGCGGGCCGACGGGCCCCGCGCTCAACCCCGCCCGCGACCTGGGCCCGCGCGTCGTGCACGCGCTGGTGCCTCTGAAGAACAAGGGCGGGTCCGACTTCCGCTACGGCTGGGTGCCGGTCGCGGCGCCGATCCTCGCCGGAGTGATCGGCGTGGGCGGCTGGAAGCTGCTGCTCGGCTGATCAGGCCGGGGTCAGCACGAAGACCGGGATGAGCCGGTCGGTCTTGGTCTGGTAGCTCGCGTAGTCGGGCCACGCCGCGACGGACCGCTCCCACCACTGCTCGCGCTCGGCACCGCTGACCTCGCGGGCGACGAAGTCGCGCCGGACCGCGCCGTCCTGCAGCTCGACCTGCGGGTTCGCGACGAGGTTGTGGTACCAGAGCGGGTGCTCGGGGGCCCCACCCTTCGACGCGACCACGGCGTACTCGCCGTCGTGCTCCACGCGCATCAGTGGCGTCTTGCGGAGCTTGTTGCTGGTGGCCCCCAGCGTCCACAGGACGATGATCGGCTTGCCGCGCATCGTGTTCCCCTCGCGGCCGTCGGTGGCCTCGAAGAGCTCGACCTGCTCGCGGGCGTGGTCGGACGTGCTGGGCTGGTACTCGGCGGTGATCGGCATGCAGTGCGCAACCCCCCGGGCGGCGGCCCGCATTCCCTGGCCACCGGTGCCACGCCTTCACACCGTCCAGGCCGTCGTTGGTGAGGTAGCCAGGCTCAGGCCCCTGGAGCGGGATGCCGAGACCGCCGTCCGACCAGCAACCGACCGACGACTGGTCACGGGTGAGGGGACCGACGCCACGAACGAGATTTCGATCGCGCCGGCCTGGCTCACGCCTCCGACAGGGCCCGCGCTCGCAGCAGCACCGCGTCGAGCATCGCGGGCGTGAGCCGGCCGGTGAAGGTGTTCTGCTGGCTGACGTGGAAGCAGCCGAGCAGGGTCAGGGTGCGTCCGTCACGCCCGACGACGAGCTCGACGCCGTGCCCGAAGGAAGGCAGCGGACGCGGCACCGACCAGCCCAGCTCGCGCAGCGTCGTCAGCAGCGCCTGCCAGCCGAACCCGCCCAGCACCACCGCGACCACCGGTTGGACCAGCTCGAGCTCGCGCGCCAGGAACGGGGCGCAACGGCGGCGCTCGTCGGGCGTCGGCTTGTTGGCCGGCGGCGCGCAGTGCACGGGGGCGGTGGTGCGGATGTCGGTCAGCGTCAGGCCGTCGCCGATGCGCGTCGACGTGGCCTGCGACGCGAAGCCGGTGCGGTGCATCGCGGCGAACAGGAAGTCGCCGGATCGGTCGCCGGTGAACATGCGACCCGTGCGGTTGGCGCCGTGCGCGGCCGGCGCGAGCCCCACGACCATGACGCGCGCGGCCGGGTCGCCGAAGCTCGGCACCGGTCGCGCCCAGTAGTCGTCGTCCCGGAAGGCCGCCCGACGCACGTGCCCGACCTCCTCACGCCACGCCACCAGCCGTGGGCACGCGCGGCACGCCACGACGTCCGCGTCGAGCGCCGCGAGCGAGTCGGCCTCCTGCGGTCCAGCCCGCTTCGCACCGGCCATCAGAACCGGTCGGGGTCTCCCGCGCCCTCACGCACGACCTCCGGGCCGCCGCTGGTCCAGTCGACGACCGTCGTCGGGACCATGCCGCAGTCCCCCGCGTCGACCACGGCGTCCAGGTCGTGGTCCAGCTCCTCCTTGATCTGCCAGCCCTCCGTCATGGGCCACTCGTGCCCCGGCATCAGCAGCGTGCTGGACAGCAGCGGCTCGCCGAGCTCGCGCAGGATCGCCAGCGCCACCGGGTGATCGGGGATGCGCACCCCTACCGACCGCTTCTTCGCGTGCGCAAGCCGGCGCGGGACCTCCGGCGTCGCGGGCAGGATGAACGTGTACGGTCCCGGTGTCGCGGACTTGATAGCGCGGAACGCGTTGTTGTCGAGGTGGACGAGCTGTCCCAGCTGCGCGAACTCCGCGCACACGAGCGTGAAGTGGTGCGTGTCGTCGAGGTGCCGGATCCGACGGATGCGCTCTGCGCCGTCGTGGTTCCCCATGCGCGTGCCCAGCGCGTAGCAGGAGTCCGTCGGGTAGGCGATGACGCCGTCGCGACGCAGGAGGTCGACGACCTGCCCGATCGACCGCGGCTGCGGGTCGACGGGATGGACGTCCAGGTAGCGCGCCATGCCACCGAGGTTAGCGACGGGCTCGGGCTCGCGCGCCCGGAACGGGAGCGGCCCCCGAACTCCCCTGCTCGGGAGGTCGGTGGCCGTTCCGGCCTGTGGATCGCGTCAGGCGGCGTCGAGGATGTCGACGACGAAGACGAGCGTCGAGTTGGCCGGGATCGTGCCCGACTCCTTGTCGCCGTAGCCCTTGTCCGGCGGCACGACGAGCAGCACCTGGCTACCGACGGTCTGCCCGACGAGGCCCTCGTTCCAGCCCGTGATGACCTGACCCTGACCGATGTTCTGCACCGCGTAGGTGGACGGGTCGCGGTCCCACGACGAGTCGAACGCGGTGCCGTCCCACAGCCAGCCGGAGTACTTCACCGTGACCGTCTGGCCTGCCTCGACCTTGGGCCCGGAGCCCTTGATCAGCGGCTGGACCACCAGCGAGGTCGGCTTGTCGGCCTTCGACGGCGTGATGGAAGGCTTGCCCTTCGAGTCCAGCGTGATGGTCGGCAGACCGTCCTTCGGCGCCTGCTTCTCGCCGGTCGCGCGGTCCGGGACGACCTTCGCGTCGGTCACCTCGAGCACGTAGACGTTGGTCTGCGGCGCGCCGGTGGCAGTGCCGTCGGCAGTCTCCGGCGAGGCGACGACGACGCGCGTACCGACGTGCTTGCCGACGAGCTCCTTCTCCAGGTTCTCGTTGATGCTGCCGAGCAGGAGGGCCTGCTCCTTGTCCGGGTACGTGGAACCGAGGGTCTTGCCATCGGCTCCCGAGACGGCGAGCTGGAGGACGCTGAGGCGCTCACCGGCCTTGATCTCGTCTCCCTTGCCGTCGGACTCGTTGCGGATCACCAGGGCACCCACGGTGAACGGCGTCTCGGGCAGCGTGACCTTGGGCTCCTTGCCCGTCTCGCCGGTGACCTTGATCTTGGCCACGGCGGCGACGTCCTCGGCGCTCGCGGTCGGCGCGGCGGTCGTGGTCGGCTCTGCCGACGCGCTCGCGGTCGACGAGGCCGACGGGCTGCTCGACGCGTCGTCGTCGGTGCTGCACGCGACCAGCGTGACGGCCATCGTCAGGGTGAGGGCTCCGGCGGCCAGGCCGCGGGCTCGAGTCGTGCGGCGCACGAGGGACTCCGTCGTTCGGGGGTTCCACCCCGGGCGACGAGGCGGCGGACCCGTGCACGGTACGCGATCAACCTGGACGCGCGCTGAGCGGTTTCACCCGGTGATCACGCGCCGATCGCCCGGTTCGTGCCGTGGCCGACCTTGCGGCCGCTCACGGCGATGTCCGCCCGAGATCCGGCCTGCGCGCCCGCGTCCCACCCGCGGCCCGTCAGGCGACGCGTCGACTGACGCACGTGCGGGAACTCTCGCGCGACCGCGGCACCGACCCGCGCACCTCGCTCGGCGACCACGAGCGCGCTGGACGTCCCCTCCGACTCGGCCTCGGTGAGCACCTCGGCGTAGAAGGCGGCGAGCCGCCGGGCGACGACCATCGTGAAACCCGCGGCGAACGCGCGCTTGTCGGCGGGGCGGCCACCGTGCGCCGCCATCTCGGTGAGCATCTGCGGCTCGAGCGAGTCGGCCAGGACCGTCGCCATCGACACGTCGGCCGCGAACCCGAACGCGACGAGCTCCGTGACCGTTCCGCGGCGCACCCGCAGCGCCTGGCAGCCGAAGGCCGCGTACACGGCGGAGCGCAACGAGATCCGGTCCAGCACCCAGGAGCCCGTCATGGGTGTGTCGACCCGGACCGGCTCGTGAGCCTGCTCGTGCGTCATGCGCACGGCGGCCTCGTCGAGGCTGTGCCGCAGCATCAGCTTCTCGGCGCGTGCCCGGGCCAGCTCCCGTTCCGGCTGGTGCGGTGAGCCGCCGTCCGCGATCGCCAGCAGCGTGCGGATGAGCGCGAGCCGCTCGTCGTCGGACTTGGGCATGGTCGTCCTCTCCAGATGGTGCGGGGCTGTCGGGCGGGTGCCGGTCGGGTGCCGGCGTGCGCGTCGCGTGAACCGTAGGTCGACGCACCGACACGACGTCAGCGGGCGTCGACCACCTGCAGGATCGCTTCGAGGCCGACGAAGTCCGACACGTTGTGGGTGAGAAGGGCGGCACCGTGCGCGTGGGCGGTGGCTGCGATGAGGAGGTCCAAGCTGCGTGCGCGGGGTCGGCGACCGGCCTCGGCCACCGCGGCGGCGACCTGCCCGTAGCTCGCGGCGACGGCCGCGTCGACGGGCAGGGGGTCGAACTGACGCTCGACAAATGCGAGAACCCGCAGGCGCCGGGCTCTGTCGACGGAGTCCGCGGCTACCAGCACACCGAAGTGGAGCTCTGCGACGCTGACCGCGCTGACGGCGAGCTCGCCATCGAGTGGCGCCAGCTCGCCCGCGACGAGGACGCTCGTGTCCAGGACGGCTCTCATGGCGTCGCGAACGGGTCACGCAGCCCGTGGTCGAGCTCGTCGTCGGCCGGCCGGTCGAGACGTGCATCCGTCCCGAGGACGTCGGCGATCTCGTCGTACGTCAACCACGTGCGCCGACCTGTCTGCGCGACGGCCGCGGGAACGAGATCGGCGACGTGTCGACCGCTGACGGACACCTGCAGCCGCTCGCCGTTCTCGACGCGGCGCAGCAACGCGCTCGCGTTCTGACGCAGCTCGCGGACGCCGACGGTCTCCATGTCGGCCAACCGTAGCACTTGTGCTACAGCAGGCGATCGCGCTCGTGGGTTCATGCGACCATCCTGGCCGCAGGCCCTGACGAGCGGCCCGACGGCGTGCGGCTCTGGGGATGAGGCCGCACCGAGAGTGTGGCTGTGGTCGCGTCGGCGCGGGGACGTACGGTGGCGCGATGCCCGACGACCCCACCCGTGTCCTGACCGATCGCCTCGACCTGCGTCCCCCGCTCGAGACCGACCTCGACGGCCTCTTCGCCGTGACCAGCGACCCCCGGCTGTGGCAGCACTTCCCGACGCTGCGCCACACGTCGCCCGACCAGACCGTGACGCGGATCCGCGAGTGGGGCACCAGCTGGCGGGAGGCGGGTCTCGGCACCTGGGCCGTGCGGGAGCGTGGCGACGAGCGCATCGTCGGCAACGGCGGCTGCACGCTCGTCCGGGACACGTTCTGGAACCTGGGCTATCGCCTGGCTGTGGACGTGCAGGGGAAGGGCTATGCCACCGAGCTGTCGCGCGAGGCGATCCGCCGGGCGAACGACCTCGCGCCCGACGTTCCGGTGGTCGCGTACCTGCTCGAGCACAACACCGCGTCGGCCCGCGTCGCGGAGCGCGTCGGGCTGACTTTGGTGCACCGCGCGCCGGACAGCGGTAACCCCGACCCGGGCGCCGTCCGGCTGGTCTTCGCCGACCGCCCTCTCGACGAGGTGCAGCTCGAGGCGACGCTGCGCTGAGGCGGAGCTGGCCCAGGGCGGTGAGCCGGACCGGGCGGAGGGCGTAGGTTGGTCGGAACGATTCGATGAAGCGAGGACGGTTCATGGCTCCCATCAGGTTCGGCGTGATCGGCAGCGGCTGGCGCGCGGAGTTCTTCGTCCGCGTCGCGCGCCTGCTCCCGGAGCGGTTCACGTGCGTCGGCGTCGTCACGCGGTCCGCCGAGCGCGGACAGCAGGTCGAGCGCGAGTGGTCGGTGCCGACGGTCCGCACGGCGGCCGCGCTCGACCGCCCGGACTTCGTCGTCGTCGCGACGCCCTGGCCCGTGACGCCGGAGGCGACCGCCGAGCTGGTCTCGCGCGGCGTGCCCGTGCTCGCCGAGACCCCGCCCGCGCCGGACGCCGACGGGCTGCGGGCGCTGTGGCAGCAGGTGGGGGACTCCGGTCTGGTCCAGGTGGCCGAGCACAGCCCGTTCATGCCCGCGCACGCGGCCAGGATCGCGGCCGTCGAGGACGGGATCATCGGCACACCCACCTCTGTACAGATCTCGTCCACGCACCTGTACCACGCGGTCGGCCTCGTCCGCAGGCTGCTCCGCGTGGGCTTCGACGAGGTCTCCGTGCGAGCCGTGACCACCACGGCACCCCTGCTCGACCCGGTCGCCCGCGACGGCTTCACCGGCGCCATCGAGCCCCGCGACGCGTGGAACATCCTCGCGACGCTCGACTTCGGGGACGGCCGCAGCGCGCTGTACGACTTCACCGACAACCAGTGGCACAACCCGCTGCGCACCAACCGGATCGTGGTCCGCGGTAGCCACGGGGAGATCGTCGACGACGCGGTCACGCGCTGGGTGGACGAGCGCACCGTCCTCACGTCGACGTTCAACCGCCGCGTCTCCGGCCTCGAGCAGAACCTGGACGGCTTCGACCTGGAGCACATCTCCCTGGACGGCCGGGTGCGGTACCGCAACGAGTTCCACGGCGCGCGCCTCGCCGACGACGACCTCGCCGTGGCCGGCCTCATGGCGGCGACCGCCGCGTGGGTGCGCGACGAGGGGCCGGCGCCGTATCCGCTCGCCGACGGTTGCCAGGACCACCTGCTGGGCCTGGCCATCGAGGAGGCGGCACGCACGGGCGAGCCCGTCCGGACCGTCGTCGAGCCCTGGGGCCGCTGAGCACGTTCGAGGTGCGGTCGACGCCCCGCGGGGTGAGCCTCGGAGCATGACCCGATTCGGCTACACCCTCATGACCGAGCAGTCCGGCCCGCGCGAGCTCGTCGGCTACGCCCGGGACGCGGAGCAGGCGGGGTTCGACCTGCTCGTCTCCTCCGACCACTACTTCCCGTGGCTCGACAGCCAGGGTCACGCCCCGAACGCCTGGACCATGCTCGGCGCGGTGGCGCAGGTGACCAGCCGCGTCGAGCTCATGACGTACGTGACGTGCCCGACGATCCGGTACCACCCGGCCGTCGTCGCGCAGCAGGCCGCGACGCTGGCGCTGCTGTCGCAGGACCGGTTCGTGCTGGGTCTGGGCGCGGGCGAGAACCTCAACGAGCACGTCGTGGGCGAGCGCTGGCCGGCCGTCGGCGAGCGGCACGACATGCTGGAGGAGGCGATCACGATCATCCGCGGCCTGCTCGACGGCGAGCGGCTGACGTGGGAGGGCGACCACTTCCGCGTCGACCAGGCCCGGCTCTGGGACCTGCCGGAGCGGGCTGTCGAGATCGCGGTCGCGGTGAGCGGCGAACAGTCGGTCGAGCGCTTCGCCCCGCTCGCCGACCATCTGGTGGCCGTGGAACCCGACGCCGACCTGGTCAGCCGGTGGGATGCCGAGCGCGCCGAGCCGTCTCGCAAGATCGGCCAGGTGCCCATCTGCTGGGACCCCGACGAGGACGTCGCGGTGGCCCGGGCGCACGACCAGTTCCGCTGGTTCGGCGGCGGGTGGGGCGTCAACGCGGACCTGCCGACGACCGAGGGCTTCGCGGCCGCGAGCCAGTTCGTCCGGCCCGAGGACGTCGCCGGCTCGATCTCCTGCGGACCAGACCTCGACAAGCACGTGGAGGCCGTCGCCGCGTACTGGGAAGCCGGATTCACCGACGTCGCGATCGTCCAGATCGGCGACGAGGGCCAGCAGCGCTTCCTCGACGAGGCCGCGGAGCCGCTGCTGGCCGCGCTCCGCGACGCATCGAAGGGACACTGACCGTGGCCGTCACCAGCTTCCAGGACCTGCCGCTCGCCGACCGCGACCGTGAGTGGGACGGCGCCGCGGCGGAGAAGCGTGTGCGGGAGTGGGCAGGCGCGCAGGACGAGCCGAATGCGAAGTACCGCGACGCGCACGTCTGGTACGACGCCGACGCCAAGGAGAACTTCACCGCCTACAAGCTTCTGATCGCCGACGTCGTCGACGGTCGGCTGAAGGCGGTGCCGCGGGGCTTCTTCGCGGCGGCGGCGGTCATGCAGGGCTCCCGCGGAGGCGTGGACCTGCCCGCCACGGACCGCGACCGGGTCAAGAGCCACCTGGCCAAGTACTACGCCAAGCTCGGCGAGACGCCGCCCTGGGAGTGAGTCACGCCCCGTAGGCGGTGACGCCGCGGTCGTCGTCGGTCCGCACCTCGAACCAGACGGTCTTGCAGTCGCCGCTGGGGTCCACCCCCGAGCCCCAGGCGCTGGCCAGGTGGTCGATGAGCCAGACGCCGCGCCCGCCCACGTGCGAGCTGGGGACGTCCCGAAGGATCGGCTGCTCGCGGTGGCTGCTGTCGGTGGCCTCGACGCGGATGCGTTCGTCGTCGACGTCCACGCGGAGGACCACCGGTGGCCACGCGTGCTCGACGGCGTTCGTCACCAGCTCGCTGACGAGCAGCACGAGCATGTCGCGACGTTCGGCCGGGATCCCGGCCTCGGCGAGGCGGTCCGCTGCCCAGTGCCGCGCGGGCGCGACAGCCCGGTAGTGCGGGTCCACCGTCCGTTCGGCGCGCATGGCCTAGCCCCCTGGATCAGGTTGTGTCGATCAGCAACGGTGGAACGGACCCGTCGATTCGGCAACTCGAACTCGGTCCGATGTCCAAGATGTCCGGATACTCGCTGTCACCATGGGTGCCATGACCCCCTCGAAGCCGCAGATCCGTCGGTGGCGGCAGTACCTGGCCGACGAGCGCGCCGAGGCCGCCGTCTACCGCGACCTGGCCGCCCGGCGCACGGGTGAGGAGCGGGACATCCTGCTCGCGCTCGCGGACGCGGAGGGGCGCCACGAGCAGCACTGGCTGGACCTGCTGGGCGACGACGCCGGTCGCCCGGTGCGCGGCGACGTCCGCACCCGCATGCTCGGCTGGTTGGCCCGGCGGTTCGGCTCGGTGTTCGTCCTCGCGCTCGCGCAGCGCGCGGAGGCGCGCTCGGAGTACGACGACGACGAGGACGCGACGCCGCAGATGGCCGCCGACGAGCGCATCCACGAGGAGGTCGTGCGCGGGCTGGCGGCTCGTGGCCGCAACCGGATGTCGGGGACGTTCCGCGCAGCGGTGTTCGGCGCCAACGACGGCCTCGTCTCGAACCTGGCCCTGGTGCTGGGCATCGGGGCGTCCGGCGCCTCGTCCGCGACCGTGCTGCTCACGGGCCTGTCCGGGCTCCTGGCGGGCGCCCTGTCCATGGGGGCCGGCGAGTACGTCTCCGTCCGCTCGCAGCGCGAGCTCCTCGAGGCCTCCCGGCCCGGCCCGGCAGCGGGCGCGGCGCTCCCGCACCTCGACGTCGACGCCAACGAGCTCGCCCTGGTCTACCGCGCGCGGGGGATGGAGCCCGGCGAGGCGCAGACGCGCGCCACCGAGGTCCTCGGCTCCCTGGAGGGCCTCTCCGCGCACACGGCGCTGGGCGTGCCGGCAGGATCGGACCAGGCCGTGCCCGACGTGGACGAGCACGAGGTCATCGGCAGCGCGATGGGCGTCGCCGTGGCGAGCTTCTGCTTCTTCGCCTCGGGGGCGCTCATCCCGGTGATCCCCTACCTGCTCGGGGCCGAGGGCTTCGTCGCGGTGGCGTGGGCCGCAGGGCTCGTCGGTGTCGCGCTGCTCGGCACTGGTGCGACGGTGGGTCTGCTCTCCGGCACCTCGCCCGGCAAGCGCGCGCTGCGCCAGCTCGCGATCGGCTACGGCGCCGCCGCGGCGACCTACCTGCTAGGCCTCGCGTTCGGCGGCGTGGTCTAGCCGGTAGACGGGCGTCAGTAGTGGTCCGTCGACGGGTCGTCCGTGCTGCGGCGCTCCGGGTGCGGCCAGGCCAGGTCGAGCGCTCGGCGGAACGTGCGCACGTCGACCTTGGGGATCGCGAGCTGCCAGTCGTGCCCCGTCGCGTCGGCGCCGTCGATCGTCGTGAACGCGGCCTCGACACCGCGCGGCCGGGTGCCGTCGGTGCGGTAGATGCGGTGCGGGCCGGGCCCGATGACGGCGGCGAGGTCGTCGGGCGACCCGCCCAGCACCAGGTAGTGCCGCTTGGACCGGCCGCGCTCACCCACCAGGTAGCTCACCAGCGAGAGCTGGCGACCGGAGTCGAGGTCGGCCAGGTCCTGCTCGGGCTCGCGGCGGTTGCCCAGCCATGACTTCAGGACGTCGGGCATCGTGCGCGTACCCGCGGTGCGCTGGATGGCTGCCATGCGCACATCGTGCCGCGTCTCACTCCCCGGAGGGGTTTAGGTAAGGCTCACCTCGTGCATATGCTGGGTGTCGTGACGACGACCATCGAGGCACCCGCCGCGACCGAGCCCGCGTTCAAGTTCTTCGCGGTGCAGGTCAGCGGAGTGCAGCGGCTGTGCCCCAGCGTCCTGCGCCTGACCTTCACGGGCGACGACCTGGACCAGTTCGCCGACAACGGGTTCGACCAGCGCATCAAGTTCTTCCTCCCGCTGGCCGGCGCCCCGTACGCCGAGCTGCTGGACCTGGGCGCGAGCGCCGACTGGTACGGCACCTGGCGTGCGCTGCCCGACGAGCGCCGCCACCCGATGCGCACCTACACGGCCCGATCGGTCCGCAACGACCGCCGCGAGGTCGACGTCGACGTCGTCCTGCACGGCGACGTCGGCCCCGCGTCGCGCTGGGCCACGACGGCCGCGCCGGGCGACGAGCTCGTCATCCTGGGTCCCAACGCCGGCTGCACCGGTCCGCACGGCGGCGTCGACTTCGTCCCGCCGGCCCACACCGACCGCATGCTCATCGTCGGCGACGAGACGGCCCTGCCCGCCATCGCCGGCATCCTGGAGCGCCTGCCCGCCGACGCGCGCGGCGAGGTCCTCATCGAGATGCCGTCGTCGCAGGACCGGCTCGACCTGGCGGCCCCCGCAGGCGTCACCGTGCGCTGGTACGGCCGCGACGGCCGCGAGCACGGCGAGCTGCTGGTCCCCGCCGTCCGCGCCGCGTGCGCGCGCATGCTCCCGGGCCAGGCGCCCGCCGCCGACATCGAGCTCGAGGACGTCGACGAGGACCTGCTCTGGGAGGTCCCGGTCGACGAGCTCGGCCGGCCGCTGCGCGAGCAGGCCGCCATGTACGCGTGGCTCGCGGGGGAGTCCGGCGTCATCAAGACCCTGCGCCGCCACCTGGTCACCGAGTGCGGCGTCGACCGCAAGGCCGTCGCCTTCATGGGCTACTGGCGCCGCGGCAAGTCGGAGATCAACTGACCCGACGCGCGCCTCCTCCGCGCGGCGAGCCTTCAACCGGTGGTGGACCGTCGGACCACCAGCGTGGGCGTCAGCACGGTGGCGCCGTGCTCGTGGGGTCCGCCGCGGGTCTCGGCGGTGGCCATCTCGACGCCGCGACGCCCCATCTCCTCGCCCGGCTGGGCGACGGTCGAGATCGGGATAGGGCTGTCCCAGGCCGCGTGGTTGTTGTCGTAGCCGACGATCGCCAGGTCCGCCGGGATGGTGACGCCGCGGGACTCGGCTGCCTGCGCGATCCCGGCCGCCAGCAGGTCCGTCGCCGCGAAGACGGCATCGACCTCGGCACGGCTCACGAGCTCGGCGAGGCGGACTCCGGCCGCGTACCCGTCGGCCCTGTTCACGCCGTCGGGCATGAGCTCGAGCGCCGGCGTGACGCCAGCCTCGCGCATCGCGCGAACGAATCCGCGTTCGCGGTCCCGGACCGGGCGCAGCGCCTCGGGGCCGCCGACGAACGCGATCCTCCGACGGCCGATGTCGAGCAGGTGCCGTGTCGCGAGGTAGCCCCCGTGCTCGTTGTCCACCGAGACGCTGCAGAAGTGGGTGGTGGGCGCCGCGTAGTTCAGCACCACGATCGGGGTGTCCGGTGGCGTGCGGCCGACGAGCTCGCCGTAGTGCTGCTCGTCGTTCAGAGTGAGCAGCACACCCGCGACACGCGACTGTGCGAACGTCGCGATGTAGCTGGCCTCGCGGTCGAGCCTTCCGTCGCTGTTGCTCATCATGAGGGCCATCGAGGCCGCTTCGGCGCCGAGCTCGGCTCCCCGCGCGATGTCGATGAACAGCGAGTTGGCCAGGTCGGTCAGGACGAGGCCGAGGATCGGGCTGTTGCCCGCCGCGAGGGAACGCGCGAGCACGTTGGGCGTGTAGTTGAGCATCGTCATGGCTCGCTGGACTCGCTCCAGGGTCGTGCCTGACACGCGTGCGGGGTGGTTGAGCACGTTCGAGACGGTGCCGATCGAGACGCCGGCGAGCTGAGCGACGTCGCTCATCCCCGCCCGGCCGCGGCCAGCGTCACTGCTGGTGGGTCGCACGCGCTCCTCCTCAAGCTGGTCGTGGTGAGGTGACGCTAGCAGGTTGGTGAAGCGCTCAAATCCAGAGTATCGACCACGGTGATGGTGGGCATCGATAGTTCTGCAACAGCCCACGATCTCGTTGCACTCGAGGATTCGGCAGACCTAGCCTCCCCCGTTGAAGCGCTTTAAGACGAGCGCCAGCCAACGCTTCAAGGAGGAAGTGGGATGTTGCAGCGTGGAAGCAAGACTCGCGTCATCGCCGGCGTGAGCATCGTGGCAGCGGGGGCGCTCGCTCTTGCTGCATGCAGCAGTTCGGACGACAACGCCACCGACGGTTCGTCCTCGTCGACCGCCGGCAAGTCCGGTTCGTTCACCTACTTGTCGTTCGCTGAGAACACGGCGATCAAGGGCACCCTGGAGAGCCTGTCGTCGGACGCCTGCAAGGACGAGAACGCGAGCTCGCCGCTCAAGGTCACGACCCAGCCGCAGGCCAGCTTCGACCAGCAGATCCAGCTCCTCGCGGGCCAGGGTGCGCTGCCGTCGATCTTCCCGGCCGGCAACTCGCCGGACGTGGCGAAGAGCCTCGACAAGGCGGGCAACCTCGTTCAGATCGGTGACGAGCTGAAGGCCCTCGGCAAGCAGGACGACATCATCCCGGCTGCGAAGTCGACCATCGAGAAGCTTTACGACGGCAAGGACTACGTCCTGCCGACGGAGTTCAACGTCGAGGGCTTCTGGTACAACAAGGAGATCTTCACGAAGGCGGGGCTAGAGGCGCCCACCACGTGGGACGACCTCGTCAAGGACGCCGACGCGCTCAAGGCCTCGGGCATCCAGCCGTTCGCCGCTGACGGCAAGGACGGGTGGCCGCTGAGCCGCCTCGTCGGCAACTACATCTACCGGTCGCTCGGCGCCGACGCCCTGCAGGCGGTGGCCGACGGCACGGCCAAGCTGACCGACTCCGGCTACGTCGAGGCAGCGCAGAAGGTCGCCGACCTGGGCAAGGCCGGCTACTTCGGCAAGTCCGTCGGGTCCATCGACTACACGACCGCGATGAACCAGTTCCTCACCGGCAAGGCCGCCATGTACTACATGGGCAGCTGGGCCCTGTCGAACTTCAACGACCCGAAGCAGAACGTCATCGGCGCGGACAACATCGGCTTCGTCCCGTTCCCTGCCGTCACCGGTGGCAAGGGTTCGGCCGACGAGCTGGCCGCGAACGTCGGCGTCCCGCTCGCGATGGCCAAGTCGAAGTTCGACGACGGCGCCAAGGCGTGGCTCGGCTGCATCGCCGACAACTACGGGGCGGCCGCGCTCAACACCGGCGGCGTCATCACCGGCTTCAAGGTCAACGACGACTCGACCGACGTCCCGGCGCTGACCAAGAGCGTCCAGGACACGATCGCGCACACGTCGAACACGGTCCTGTGGTTCGAGGCCCTCTTCTCCCCGAAGGCCACCACGACGAGCCAGACGAACGCCGCACTGCTCGCCACGGGCCAGCTGTCCCCGAGTGACTACATGTCCAAGATCCAGGCCGACCTCGGCTGACCCACCCCCGGCGCGGTGCCGGGTGCGCACGAAGACCAGTGCACCCGGCGCCGCGGCGCGAACTTCGTCACGAAGGTGTGAAATCCCATGAAGTCCGTCCTCGGCGATCGCCGTGCGATCTTCCTGCTCCTGGCGCCGGCCCTCACGGTCTACTCGCTGATCATCCTCATCCCCGTCTTCTGGTCACTGGGCTACACAGTGTTCGAAGGCAACGCGATCAACGGGTTCTCGTTCGTCGGACTGGACAACATCAAGCAGCTGTTCAGCGACCCTGACGTCCACCAGGCGCTCTGGTTCACGGTTCGGTTCGCCCTCGTCCTGACGGCCGTGCAGGTCGCACTGGGCTACCTGCTGGCGCTGCTGTACGTCTTCGTGCTCCGCAAGGCGTCCAACCTGATCCGCACCCTCGTGTTCTTCCCGGTCGTCCTCCCGACGGTCGCGGTCTCGCTGCTGTTCCAGCAGCTGTTCGAGTACGCCCCCCGCAACGGTCCCGTGAACTCGATCCTCAACGTCTTCGGGATCCCCAGCGTCGACTGGTTCGGCACGAGCACGTCGTCGTTCTGGGTGCTCATCCTCATGGAGACGTGGCGCTCGATGGGGTTCTACGCAGTCCTGCTCTACGCGGGACTGGTGGACATCCCCGAGGAGGTCCTCGAGTCGTCCCGCCTGGACGGTGCCTCGGGCCTCCGGCTGGTGCGCCACATCGTCATTCCGCTGTCGATGCCCGTGCTGCTCTCGTCGATCATCTTCTCGATCAACGGGACGTTGAAGATCTTCGACTCGGTCATCGCACTGACCAACGGCGGCCCAGGAACGTCCACGACACCCCTGACCGTCCTGATGTTCCAGACGTCCTTCGGGTACGGCGAGTACGGCTACGGCAGTGCGATCGCGCTGCTGCTGACGATGCTGTGCCTCATCGTGACGATCTTCATCTTCCGTTCCTCGCGCCGCGACCTGACCAAGGCCTGATCGATGACTGTCATCCAACACCCCTCCGAGCTCCGCCCGGCCGTCAAGGCATCGTCGGTCTCCGGTCGTCGCCGCAGCGCTCGTCGCCCGATGCGCACCATCGGGAACGTCGTCCTCGCTGCGCTGCTCCTCCTGATCGTCCTGGTCCCGCTCGTCTGGCTCGTGATGGGGTCTTTCAAGACCCAGTCCGAGTTCCTCAACAACCCGGCCTTCGCGCTGCCCGACAGCTGGACGAACTTCAGCAACTACTCGGCCGCGATCACCGAAGGCCACCTGGGCACCTACGTCCGCAACAGCATCCTCACCGTCTTCCCGGCGCTGTTCCTGACGATCCTGTTCGGCGTCGCCGCCGGGTTCGCGCTCGAGGTCATGGTCTGGAAGGGACGCGGCACGGTCCTCATCGCGTTCCTCGCCGGCATCATGGTCCCGGGCCAGATGATCCTTCTGCCGCTGTTCACCATCTACTTCAAGCTGCACCTGACGGGCACGCTGCTGCCGCTGATCATCACGTACACCGCGATCGGTCTCCCGCTGACCGTCTTCATGATGGCCACGTTCTTCCGCAGCGTCCCGCGCGAGATCTTCGAGGCCGCGACGCTCGACGGTGCGACCATCGTGCGGCAGTTCTTCTCGATCGGGCTGCCGATGGTCCGCAACGCCATCTTCACCGTCGCCCTCGTGCAGTTCTTCTTCCTCTGGAACGACCTGCTCATCGCGCTGACGTTCACCAGCAGCGACGACCTGCGCACGATCCAGGTGGGTCTGCTGAACTTCCAGGGCCAGTTCGGCCAGATCGAGTACGGGCCGACGCTCGCGGCCATCTGCCTCAACGTCTTCGGGACCCTCGTCATCTACCTGTTCCTGAACAAGCGGGTCATGAAGGGTCTGACGGCGGGCTCGGTGAAGGGATGAGCCCCGCAGTCTCCGATGTGCGGGTCGAGCACCTCGACGCCGCTCTCGGTATCGACGAGGCCCGTCCCAGGCTCAGCTGGCAGGTCGATGAGCGTGAGGAGCCCGCAGGCTTCGAGATCGCGATCGACCGGGAGGACGGCAGCGCTGAGCGTGCGGTCAGCCGCACGGCTTCTCTCGTCCCGTGGCCGGGCAAGCCGCTCGGCTTCCGTGAGCGGGCCGTGGTGCGCGTGCGCGCGCTCGCGGTGGACGGGGTCGAGGGGCCGTGGTCGACGCCTGCGCATGTCGAGCGGGGCATCGCGTCCGGAGACTGGTGCGCGCCGTGGGTCAGCCCGTCGTCACAGGCCACATCGGACGGTCCGCGGCCCGCATACCTGATGCGGGCGGAGTTCGACCGTCCGGCCGACGCGGTCCGCGTGCGTGCCTATATCGCCGTCCACGGTGTGTACGAGCTGGAGCTGGATGGCGAGGTCGCCGGCGACGGTGCGCTGGCTCCGGGTTGGACCAGCTTCAAGCATCGGCTCCGGTACCAGACGATCGACCTGGACCACACGGCAGAGGGCCGGCACGCGCTCGGCCTCTGGCTGGCCGATGGTTGGTATCGGGGTCGGCTCGGCTTCAACGGCGGCCTGTGGGACGTGTACGGCAGCGACGTCGCCGCCCGCGTGCAGGTGGAGATCCTGCTCGCCGACGGCACGCGCGTACAGCCCGAGCTGGCGTGGCGCTGGGCGCCGGCGCCCATCGTCTCGGCCGGTCTGTACGAGGGGGAGTCCTACGACGCCCGGCTGGAGCAGTCCGCCTGGTCTCAGCCCGGCCTCAACGACCAGGACTGGACGCTCGCGACGATCCTGGATGCCACGCTGTTCGACGCCGCGCTGGAAGGGCCTCTCGGGCCGCCAGTGCGATGCACCGAGGAGCTGGCTCCCGTCGACGTGCAGATTCGCCCCGGCGGTCGTGTCCGCCTCGACTTCGGTCAGAACGTCTCGGGCCGGCTGCGGCTCTCGGCGATCGCGCCCGCCGGCCACCACCTGACGATCCGCCACGCCGAGGTCCTGGAGGACGACGAGCTGGCTTTGCGGCCGCTGCGCTCGGCGACCTCCGTCGACCAGTACGTCTTCGCAGGCACCGGCCCGGAGACCTGGGAGCCTCGTTTCACCGTTCACGGGTTCCGGTACGCCGAGATCGACGGGTGGCCCGAGGGGCAGCCGATCAACGTCGTCGCGCGCGTCCTGCACTCGGACATGCGTCGCACCGGCTGGTTCGCGTCGTCGCACCCCCTGCTCAACAGGTTCCACGAGAACGTCGTGTGGAGCATGCGCGACAACTTCGTCGACCTCCCGACCGACTGCCCGCAGCGCGACGAGCGGCTCGGCTGGACCGGTGACATCCAGGCGTTCGCACCGACCGCCGCGTTCCTCTACGACTCGACCGGTGTCCTGCGCAGCTGGCTGCGCGACGTCGCCGTCGAGCAGGCGGCCGACGGCACGATGCGCAACTTCCACCCGTGGCTCGACTGCGGGTTCCCCCCGCCGCCGGCGGCCGGGTGGGGCGACGCCGCCGTGATCGTGCCGTGGACGATCTTCGAGCGCACCGGCGACCAGCAGGTGCTGCGCGACCAGCTCACGAGCATGACGGCCTGGGTCGACCAGGTCTCCGCTCTGACGCACGGCACCGGACTGTGGAACGAGAGCTTCCAGCTCGGTGACTGGCTCGACCCGGCGGCACCGCCGGACCGCCCAGGCGACTCCGCGACCGATCCGCATCTGGTCGCCACGGCCTACCACGCCTACACATCACGTCTCACAGCGAGCGCGTGCGACGTGCTGGGCGAGAGCGCGATGGCCGTGCGCTACGAGGCCGTCGCCGACCGTGCGTTGCGCGCGTTCCGCCGCGAGTTCGTTGCACCGTCCGGTCGAGTGGTCAGCGACACCGTCACGGCGCTGGCGCTGGCGATCCACTTCGACCTGCTCGAGACCGACGCGCAGCGTGACGCCGCCGGCCGGCGCCTGGCCGAGCTCGTCCGGGCGAACGACCACCGGATCGCCACCGGCTTCATCGGGACGCCGATCGTCTGCGACGCGCTCGTCGCGACAGGGGCGGTCGACACCGCTTACCACCTGCTGCTGCAGACGCAGTGCCCGTCCTGGCTGTACCCGGTCACGATGGGCGCGACGACCGTGTGGGAGCGGTGGGACAGCCTCCTGCCCGACGGCACGGTCAACCCCGGTGAGATGACGTCGTTCAACCACTACGCCCTCGGCGCCGTCGCGGACTTCCTGCACCGCGTCGTCGCTGGTCTTGCCCCCGCCTCACCCGGTTACGCGCGTGTCCGAGTCGCACCAGTCCCCGGTGGTGGACTGACGTGTGCCCAGGCGCGCCATCTGTCTCCGCACGGCCTGATCGATGTCGGGTGGAAGCGGACGGCCGAGACCCTGCGGATCACCGTCACCCTGCCGGCGGGTGTCGCCGGTGATCTGCAGGTCCCGGGTGAGGCGGGTCTTCGTGAGCTCGCCGGCGGGACGACCGTCGTGGAAGTGCCGTTCCGGTCGGCGGACGACGACCCACCGATGCCGCGCCTCTGGAACGTGCACAACCCCGAGGACCGGCTCGAGATGATCGCGGCGGGGGCCGAGGCGTGACGAGGCTGACGCTCGAGCAGGCGCTGGACCTCGTCACGGGCGCGGACCTGTCGCGCACGCGTGAGGTCGAAGGCGTCCCGTCGCTGACGATGAGCGACGGCCCGAACGGGCTGGCGATGAACCTGCCCGACTTCTCGGGCAAGGTCCCGGCGACATGCTTCCCTTCTCCGGGTGCCCTTGCCGCGACGTGGGACATCGACCTCGCTGAGAAGGTCGGGTCGGCCATCGCGGCCGAGGCGCGTGCGGCCGGTGCGGACGTGCTGCTCGCGCCGTCGGTGAACATCCGCCGCTCGCCCCTCGGCGGCCGCGGGTTCGAGTACTACTCGGAGGACCCGGCACTGTCGGGCGCGGTCGGGGCCTCGTTCGTGCGTGGGGTCCAGTCGGCCGGGGTCGCGGCGTGCGTGAAGCACTACGCCGTGAACAGCCAGGAGACCGACCGCATGCGCGTCAGCGCCGAGCTCGACGATGCCACGCTGCGGGAGATGTACCTGACGGCATTCGAGCGCATCGTCCGCGACGCGGCCCCCGCGTTCGTCATGGCCTCCTACAACCGTGTCAACGGCACGTACGTGAGCCAGCACCGCGAGCTCCTGACCTCGATCCTGCGTGACGACTGGGGTTTCGACGGGGCGGTCGTGTCGGACTGGGGTGCGGTCGACGACCCCGTCGCGGCTGTGCTGGCCGGACTGGACCTCGAGATGCCGGGACCGGCACTCGGCTCACGCGCAGCGCTCACCGAGGCGTGCATCGACCCGGCCGTGCGTTCCGCTGTCCTGCAGGCGGGTGAGCGCATCGCGGCCGCCGCGCGACGCTGGGCGGGCGTGGAACCCGCGGACGTGGACGCCGACGCGCACCACCACCTGGCCAGGAGCGTCGCCGCGTCGTCGATCACGATGCTGACCAACGACGGCGTCCTGCCTCTCGCCGACGGCACGACGATCGCGCTGATCGGCGCGCTCGCCGTCGAACCGCACCGCCAAGGCGGCGGGAGCGCCGGAGTCCACGCGCGCACGCACGACGACCTCGTGGCAGAACTGACGGCGCGCACGACCTCCACCGTCGAGTTCGCCGCGGGGTACGCGTTCGACGGCGACGACGCGCAGCACCTGCGCGACGAGGCCGTAGAACTCGCTGCTCGCTCGCAGGTCGCCGTCGTCGTCGTGGGTCCGGGGGAGGGAGCCGACACCGAAGGGCGCGACCGCGAGACCCTCACCCTGCCCGCCGCCCAGCTGACGTTGCTCGAGACCGTCTTCGCGACGGGGACACCCACCGTTGTCGTCCTGAACGCCGGGGCCGTCGTCCTGACGGAGCCGTGGTCCCACCACGCGTGTGCAGTGCTGGCGTGGTGGCTTCCGGGTGAGGCGGGCGCACAGGCCCTCGCCGACGTGCTGACCGGTGCCGTCGAACCGGCAGGCAGGCTCACCGAGACGATCCCGCTGCGGCTCGAGGACACCCCGACCGCGGCGAGCTTCCCCCAGCCTGGGCACGCGTACCACGCAGAAGGGCTCCTCGTCGGTTACCGCTGGTACGACCACGACGAGCGTCCCGTGGCGTTCCCGTTCGGTCACGGCCTGGGCTACACCACCTTCATGTACGGCGAGGTCGCGCTGCTCGAGCAGTCGCCCGACGAGGTCGTCGTGGAGTTCTCTGTCCGCAACGTCGGCGCCCGCACGGGCAGCGAGGTTTGGCAGGTCTACGTCGGGCCCAGCGACCCGCAGCGGCACCGGTTCCGTGCCGTCCGCGCGCTGGCAGCGTTCGGCAAGGTCGTGCTCGGGCCCGGCGAGGAGCGGGTGGTACAAGCCGTCGTACCCGCCCGCGCGTTCGAACGCTGGGACGTCACGCGGTCCGGCTGGGTCTGCGACGGCGGGGCGTACGAGATCCAGGTCGGTGCCTCGTCGCGGGACCTGCGTGGGCACGTCGTCGTACAGCGCGACGCGCGGCTCCCCGAGGTCGTCCTGGACGAGTCGTCGACCCTTCGTGAGTGGCTCACGCACGACCGGCTCGGACCACGCCTGCTCGACGAGGCCGCCGCGGCTGACCTGAGCGGTGGAACGACAGCGTTCCTGACGAACCCGATCATCACTCTGATGATCGGCGACCTGCCGATCCGTCGCTTGTTCGGCGACCCGTCGCAGGCCCTCAGCCGCGAGCTCCTGCACGAGACATCCCGCGGCCTCGGCCGTCGCCGCGGTCCGCGATGGTGAACGAGCTCAACCCGCCGACGACATCTGCTTGCCCGCCTGAGTGAGCAGCCCCCGCAGCCATCGCTGCGCCGGGTCGCCCTCGCGCGTCGGGTGCCACCACAGGGCCTCCACGATCGGCGGCGCGTCGAAAGGGCACGGCACAGACCGGATGGGGAACGCATCCTTCATCAGGTCGACCAGGCGCTTCTGCACGATGGCGACGCGGTTCGTCCCGACGATCAGGCTGGGTAGCGCCAAGAAGTGCTCGACGACGGCCTGGACGTTCAGGTCGAGACCGAGACCTTCGAGGTGCCGCATCGGCGGGGTGAAGGCGGTCATCGAGCGGAACGTCACGACCCACGGAGACGCGGCGAGCTGATCCAGCGTCACGCTGTCGCCGATGCGCCGGTTGTTCTCGTCGACGATGCACACCCACGTGTCGGAGTACAGGTCCCGGTGGGGCAGGTCGGCGACGAATCCGCGCGGCAGCACGACGCCGTCGACCTCGCGGAGCGTGGGCTCCATGCGCTCGATCATCGACGGGGTGTGGGGATGGAAGTCCAACCGGGCACCGGGTGCGACAGCCGAGAGCATCCGGCTGGCGGTCGCGCCGAGGGTAGCGACGACGTAGTCGGACGCGAGGACGGAGAACACCCGGTCAGACCGGTGCGGGTCGAAGGCGCGGCCGGGGTCGAAGACCTGCTCGACCTGCGTGATGGCAGCCGCGACCGGTTCGCGCAATTGCTGCGCGAACGGTGTCAGCTCGTAGGCATTGCCGGCACGGACCAACAGCTGGTCACCGAAATGCCGACGCAAGCGGCTGAGCGACGCGCTCACCGCCGGCTGGGTCAGCCCGAGGCGGGCCGCCGCGCCGGTGACGCTGCGCTCACGCAGGATCGCGTCGAGCGCGGTCAGCAGGTTGAGGTTGAGGTTGCCGAGGTTCATCGTCGAGCCCCTTGAGTGCGGTGCGGTGGGGCGGTGCGTCGCCGCCCTCAGTTGACCATGCGACGACCGGGAAGGACGCGCCTGCGGTGGTACGACGCGCCGACCCGTAGGTCAGTGCTCCATCGTCAGTGGACCCGTTGGATCTCGTCGAGCGAGGGCCTCAGGGGTGAGTCGGACATGGTCGTGTCCATTCAGTGGGAGGCCGCGAACATGTCCCGCAGCCGGTTGTCGGCCCGCTCCCAGGCCCTGGTGTCCCCGGTGGGCTCCCACCGGACGAGGTTGCTGGAGCTGCGCACGACCTCGCGGATGGCCGGAAGGCCGCCGTCGAGCTCGCCGGTCGCCCATGCCTGCACGAGGACGTTCCCCATCGCGGTCCCTTCCGTCGGGCCCGCGATGACGGGCAGCCCTGTCGCGTCGGCGGTCAGCTGGCACAGCAGCGAGTTGCGGGACCCGCCACCGACGACGTGCACGACGCGGACGTCCCGCCCGGCCAGGTCCGCGACCGTGCGGACTGCGCGTCGGTAGGCGAGGGCGAGCGAGTCGAGGATGCAGCGTGTGACGCTCGCGTCGTCCTCGGGGACGGGCTGACCGCTCGCCCGAGCGGCCGCCGCGATGCGCGCCGGGATGTCTCCAGGAGCCGCGAACGCCGGGTCGTCGACGTCGACGAGGGTGCGGAAACCCGGCACGTCCGCGGCCGCATCCAGGAGATCGCCGAGCTCGCGCGCCGCGCCGCGCGCGGCCCACGTGCGCTGAGCCTCGGACAGCAGCCACAGGCCGGCGACGTTCTTCAGGTACCGCACGGTGCCGTCCACGCCCAGCTCGTTGGTCACGTTCGCGAGGCGGGACGCCTCCGTCCGCACGGGCGAGGGCAGTTCGACGCCCACGAGCGACCACGTGCCCGACGAGATGTAGGCGGCGTGCTCCGGGTCGGCCATCGGCACGGCCGCGACGGCCGAGGCGGTGTCGTGCGACCCCACCGCGAAGACCGACGCATCTCCCCATCCGAGGTCGCGCCTCGTCGTCCCGACGAGCGTGCCGGGCTCCACCAGCCGTGGGAGCAACCGGGACACGTCCTGTGTGGCGACCCTGTCGAGGGCCGACAGGATCTGCGGGCTCCACGTGCGCGAGCCGGCGTCCAGCAGACCGGTGGACGACGCGTTGGTGACCTCGGCGACCTGCTCGCCCGTCAGCCAGGACGTGAGCAGGTCGGGCATCAGGAGCATCGTGTCGGCGGCGCGGACCGCGGCGGAGTCGGCGGCTGCGGTCAGCTGGAACACGGTGTTGAACGGCTGAACCTGCACGCCCGCTATCGCGTAGTGCTCCTGCGCGGGCAGCACCGAGAAGAACCGGTCGGGGACGCCGGCCGTTCGCTCGTCGCGGTAGTGCATGGGATTGCCCAGCAGGGCACCGTCGCGGTCCACCAACCCGTAGTCCACCGCCCATGTGTCGACGCCGATGCTGTCGATCCCGTGCTGGCGGTGCGCCCGGTCCAGACCGGCTCGCGTGCTCTCCCAGAGCGAGAGCACGTCCCAGTGCAGCTCCTGCCGCCCGCCCGCCGGGACACGGACGGGGGTGTTGGCGAACCGGGCGACCTCCTCGGTCACCAACCGGCCGTCGTCGAGTCTTCCCGTGATCACTCGCCCGCTCGTGGCGCCGAGGTCGACGGCTGCGTACGTGGTCATCGGTCGGTGTCAGGCGCCCCAGCCGGCCTGGGTCCCGCCGACGCGCTCGTCGGCGATCCGGGCCGCATAGCCCGACGCCGCGTACGCAGCCATCGGGTCGGCAGGCAGGCCTCGCTCCTCACGCCAGCCGGCCAGTGCCGGGCGCACGTCGGTGTAGAAGGCGTCCATGAACAGCCCGTTCGCGGTCAGCACGTCACCGGAGTCCTGGGCGTCGCGCAGCTTGTCGAGGTCGACGAGCAGAGCGCGGGCCGTCATCTCCTGGACGTTGAGCACCGAACGGATCTGGCCGGGGATCTTGTCCTCGATGTTGTGGCACTGGTCGAGCATGAACCGCACCGGCGAGCCGGCCTCCAGGCCGCCACCGCGCACGACCTCGAACAGGATGCGGAACAGCTGGAACGGGTCCGCGGCCCCGACGATGAGGTCGTCGTCCGCGTAGAACCGGGAGTTGAAGTCGAAGGAGCCGAGCCGGCCCAGGCGCAGGAGCTGGGCGACGATGAACTCGATGTTGGTGCTGGGCGCGTGGTGGCCCGTGTCGAGGCAGACGAACGCCCGCTCGCCCAGCTGCGTCACGTGCGCGTACGACGTGCCCCAGTCCGGGACATCCATCGTGTAGAAGTACGGCTCGAAGATCTTGTACTCGAGCACCAGGCGCTGCTCGCCCGACAGGCGGGCGTAGATCTTCTCCAGCGAGTCGGCCAGACGGTCCTGCCGCCCCCGGATGTCGCCCTGTCCCGGGTAGTTGGTGCCGTCCGGCAGCCAGATTTTCAGGTCCTGCGAACCGGTCGCGTCCATGACGTCGATGCATGCGAAGTGGTGGTCGATCGCCTTCTGGCGGATGCGCGGGTCCGAGTGCGTCAGCGACCCGAACTTGTAGTCGTCGTCCTGGAAAGTGTTCGAGTTGATCGTCCCCAGGCTGACGCCGAGGTCCTGCGCATAGCGCGACAGCGCCTCGTAGTCGTCGACCAGGTCCCACGGGATGTGCAGCGCAACCGACGGCGCCAGGCCTGTGAGGGCGTTGACCTGAGCCGCGTCGGCGAGCTTCTCCTCGATGGTCCGTGGGGTGCCCGGTGTGGAGAACACCTTGAAGCGGGTACCCGCGTTGCCGAACGCCCAGGAAGGCAGCTCGATCGCCTGGGTGGCGAGGATGTCCAGCGTCGGCTGGTCGATGGTGCTCACGGTCGTCCCCTCGTTGGGCCGGTGGTATGAATCGATTCAATCATAGGATACGACGTTCGCGAAACCGCGGCCCGGACTCCTCGTGCTCGCAGGCTGTCTACGACTCGATGGGTCGGCGCTGGGGGCCACTCAGGCTAAGAACGCAGGCTCGAGGCGCGAACGACAAGCTCGGGTTGGAAGATCGTGTGGCGCACCGGGCCGCCGGCAGCGCGGCCGAGCAGAAGGTCGGCGGCCTCGTAGCCCATCTCGTGGGTGGGCTGGCGAACCGACGTGAGCGGCTGCGCGAGCTCGGCGGCGACGTCGATGTCGTCGTAGCCGACGATCGCCGTGCCGGTCACGAGCTCGTTGCCTCCGCGCTTGCGTAGACACCGTTGGGCGCCGACGGCGACGAGGTCGTTCACGCAAAAGATGGCCTCGGGCGCGGCTCCGCCGTGCGCGTCGATCCAGGCTCCGAGCGTCTGATCGCCGCCTACGGCGTCGAGCGAGGCGAGCGGGACCTCGTGCACCACGTCGGCGGGGTCGAGGCCTCGGGCCCGCACAGCGCGGTCGACACCCGCTCGTCGGGCCTCGCACTGACGGATCGAGTGCGGGCCGTTGAGGAACGTGATCGTGGCGAAGCCCTGGTCCAGCAGATGTGCGGCGGCGAGCTCCCCGCCGGCGACGTCGTCGACTGAGACGGACGACATGCCTGGCGTCGACGAGGGCGCGTCGAGGAGCACCACGGGCACGCCGCGACCGTGCAGTGCCACCAGGTGCTCGGTGGAGCGGCTCGTCGGGACGACGAGGAGGCCAAGGACGCCGTGCTCCTCGAACAGGCGCAGGTACTTCGCCTCGCGCTCGGGGTCGTCGTCCGAGCTGGCCAGCATCAACGTGTGGTCGTCGAGCGTCAGCCTGTCCTCGACACCGCGTGCGACGTCGGTGAAGAACGGGTTGCGGATGTCGAGCAGCAGCGCGCCGACGGTCGTGATCGACCCGCGTCGCAGCTGACGCGCCGAGCCGTTGCGGACAAAACCGAGCTCGTCGATCGCGGTCTGCACCCGGTCGCGGGTCTCCGGCGCGACGACGTCGGGACGGTTGAAGACGTTCGACACCGTGCCGACGGACACGCCCGCAGCACGGGCCACGTCGCTGACGGACGGTCGTCGCCGTTGTTGTGCCACGTGCGCATCTTCCCAGGCGGATGAACCGGTCGTCGGGGGTGAGGCCGTGTGTCGTGACCCCACCCTCGACGAGGTCACGGCAGACGGACGTGCCGGGAGCCGAGCTGGTCCACCGTGCTGACGCCGAGCAACGCCATCGTGCGGCGAACCTCGCGTGTCAAGATCTCGGCGGCGCGGTCGACGCCGCGCTCACCCCCGGCCATGAGGCCGTACAAGTACGCGCGGCCCACCATCGTGGCGTCGGCACCCAGAGCGAGGGCGGCGACGATATCGGCGCCCGACGTGATGCCCGTGTCGACCCACACCTCACTACGGCCGTCGAGAGCCTCGACGACGTCCGGAAGCAGGCGAAGCGGGACGGGTGCACGGTCGAGCTGGCGGCCGCCGTGGTTCGACAGCACGATCGCGTCGGCGCCGGCGTCCGTGACGAGCTTGGCGTCCTCGACCGTCTGGATGCCCTTGATGACGAGCGGCCCGTCCCACACGGAGCGCAGCCACTCGAGGTCGGCGATCGTCATGGTCGGGTCGAAGAGCTTGTCGAGCAGGTCCGCGACGGTGCCGCTCCACGACGACAACGACGCGAACGTGAGCGGCTCTGTGGTCAGGAGGTTGATCCACCACGAGGGGTGGATGGCGGCACCCGCGACGGTCTTCACGCTCAGCGCCGGTGGGATGGAGAACCCGTTGCGGGCGTCGCGATGGCGCGCCCCGGCGACAGGGACGTCCACGGTGAGCTGGAGCGCGTCGTACCCGGCCGCCTTGGCACGAGCCATGAGGTCCTCGCCTGCGGAGCGGTCCTTCCAGACGTAGAGCTGGAACCACTTGCGCGCGTCGGGAGCAGCGGCCGCGACGTCCTCGATCGACGTCGTCCCCATCGTCGACAGCGCGTACGGGATGCCCCGGCGCTGGGCGACCCGGGCCACGGCCCGCTCACCCTCGTGGTGCATCATCCGGGTGAAGCCCGTGGGCGCGAAGGAGAACGGGGCGGATGCCGGCTTGCCGAGCATGTTCGTCGTCGTGTCGACCGACGACACGTCGTGCAGGATCGACGGCTGGAACTCGAGGTTGCGGAACAGGCTGCGCGCCCGCTGCAGGCTGATCTCCGCCTCTGCTGCTCCGTCGGTGTAGTCGAAGACGGAGCGCGGCGCGCGCTTGCGCGCCAGGGTGCGCAGGTCGGCGATCGTCAGGGCGTCGGCGAGCCTGCGGTCGGTCGAGTTGAGCGTGATCGGCTTGGGCCGCATCAGCGGCTTGAGCTCGGACCACTGGGGGATCTGACGGTTGACCACGAGGTGCTCTTTCTGGTTCGGGCTCAGCGCAGGAAGGCGGCGGCGACGCCGGAGTCGACGGGCACGTGCAGCCCAGTCGTCTGCACCAGGTCAGGGCCGGTCAGCGCGAAGACGGCCGCCGCGACGTGCTCCGGCAGGACCTCCTTCTTCAGGAGCGTGCGCTGCGCGTAGTACTCGCCGAGCTTGTCCTCCGCGACGCCGTAGACGGCCGCACGCTTGGCGCCCCATCCACCGGCGAAGATGCCGGACCCTCGCACGACGCCGTCGGGGTTGACGCCGTTGACGCGGATGCCGTGCTCGCCGAGCTCTGCGGCCAGGAGGCGCACCTGGTGTGCCTGGTCGGCCTTGGTCGCGGAGTACGCGATGTTGTTCGGCCCGGCGAACAGGGAGTTCTTGGACGCGATGTAGACGATGTCGCCACCCATGCCCTGGGCGACCATCGCGCGGGCCGCCTCGCGCGCCACCAGGAAGGAGCCTCGGGCCATGACGTCGTGCTGCAGGTCCCAGTCCTTCGTCGTCGTGTCGAGCAGCGGCTTGGAGATCGACAGACCGGCGTTGTTCACGACGAGGTCGACGCCACCGAACGCGAGAGATGCCGCCTGGATCAGGGCTGCGACCTGGTCCTCGTCCGTGACGTCAGCCTGGACGGCGACGGCCACGTCAGGACCACCGAGCTCGTCAGCGACTGCCTGGGCGCCCTCGAGGTTCAGGTCGGCGATGACGACGCACGCGCCTTCGGCCGCCAGGCGCTCGGCGATCGCCTTGCCGATCCCCGAACCGGCGCCGGTAACGACGGCGACGCGGGTCGCGAGCGCCTTCGGCTTCGGCATCCGCGCCAGCTTCGCCTCCTCCAGCGCCCAGTACTCGATCCGGAACTTCTCGGACTCCTCGATCGGTGCGTAGGTGCTGATGGCCTCGGCGCCGCGCATCACGTTGATCGCGTTGACGTAGAACTCCCCGGCGACGCGTGCGGTCTGCTTGTCCTTGCCGAACGAGAACATCCCCACGCCTGGTACGAGAACGATCGCCGGGTCGGCCCCGCGGATCGCAGGGCTGTTCGCGTCTGCGTTGCGGTCGTAGTACGCCTGGTAGTCCTCGCGGTAGGCGGCGTGGAGCTCGTGCAGTCGCGCGACGACGTCCTCGACCGGGACCGTGGCGGGCAGGTCGACGACCAGCGGCTTGACCTTCGTGCGCAGGAAGTGGTCCGGGCAGGAGGTGCCGAGCCCGGCAAGACGTGCAAGCTCCGTGCGGGCGGTGAAGTCCAGCACGACGTCGGCGTCCGTGAAGTGGCCGACCTGCGGCTTGTCGGTCGAGGCGAGCCCACGGATCACGGGCGCGAGCGCGGCGGCACGTGCGCGACGCTCCTGCTCGGGCAGCGCCTCGAACCCTGCGCGGACCGCGCCGAACGGGTGCTCGGCGAGGTGGGCGGCCTTCTCGTCGATGTACGCCTCGGCAGTGCGGATGATCCACAGCGACCGCTGCTCCGCCTCGTCGGACGTGTCGCCCCAGGCGGTGATGCCGTGCCCGCCGAGGATGCAGCCGACTGCCTGCGGGTTGGCCTCCTTGATGGCGGCGATATCGAGGCCGAGCTGGAAGCCGGGGCGGCGCCAGGGCACCCATACGACGGCGTCCCCGAAGATCTCGGTCGTGAGCTTCTCGCCGTCGGCCGACGTCGCGATCGCGATCCCCGCGTCGGGGTGCAGGTGGTCGACGTGCGCCGCGTCGACGAGCCCGTGCATGGCCGTGTCGATGGACGGGGCGGCACCGCCGCGGCCGTGCAGGCAGTAGTCGAACGCAGCGACCATCTCGTCCTCGCGCTCGACGCCCGGGTAGGTGTCAACGAGCGCGCGCACGCGGTCGAGGCGCAGGACGGCCAGGTTCTTCTCTGTCAGCGTCCCCAGGTCACCCCCCGAGCCCTTCACCCAGAGCAGCTCGACGTCGCCGCCCGTGACGGGGTCGACCTCGACGCCCTTCGCGGAGGTGTTGCCCCCGGCGTAGTTCGTGGTGCGCGGATCGGCGCCCAGGCGGTTGGAGCGGGCGACCAAGGACTGGACCGCGGGGTTCGACATCGGTGTCTCCCAAAGAAGTGAATGAATCGATTCAATCTTAGGAACAAGCGACGCTGCGGGTCAAGGCGAGGCCGGCACAGAGGGCCGCGGTCGGATCCGGCGTTCGAGGAGTTCGGGCGGGCGCGTCCGGTCCGTAGGCTGAGGCTGCAGGTCGTTCCGGGATAGACGCGGCTGTCCGACCAGGTCAGCTCCACGGTCTCGCCGGCCGGCACGTCCGTCTGGCGTCGCGAGCTCCGGCCGTGCTCGTACCGGACGTCCGTGAGGTCGACGGGGAGCGGCTGGTAGGGGATCGATGCCGTCACGACGACCGCAGCAGGTCGCGCAGGTCGACGGGGACGCGGCCGGTCAGCCGCTCGACCGCGTCGGTGACCGCGGCCAGCTCGCCTGCGGCGATCGCGGTGTAGGTGGAGACCCAGGCGTCGAGCTGCCAGTCCGGGGCGTCGTACTGCCGGCGGGACGCATACGCCTCGTCGACGGTCTCGCGGTGGTACGTCGTCGGGCGGCCCGTGACCTCGGTGATGATCGCCGCGGCCTCTTCGAGCGTCAGCGCCGCGGGGCCTGTCAGGTCGAAGGTCTGCCCGGCGTGGTCGTCGGGCGCGGCCAGGACTGCGGCGGCGCTGCGGGCGACGTCGGCGCGGGCGACGGCCCCGACGCGCCCGTCGCCGGCGGGGCCACGGATGACGTCGTCGGGACCGGCGAGCGCGGGCAGGAAGTCCAGGTAGAACGAGTCGCGCAGGAACGTCCACGCCATCCCGCTGCCGCGGAGGTGCTGCTCGGTGGCCCAGTGGTCGCGGGCCAGGGTGAACGTCGCATCGGGCGATGCGCCCAGGAACGACGTGTAGACGACGTGCCGGACGCCCGCCTCGGCGGCCGCGTCGACGAAGGTGCGGTGCTGCTGGAGCCGGTCGGCACTCTCCGCGGCCGAGACCATGAGCAGCACGTCGACGCCGCGGAGGGCGCGCGCGGCGGCGGCCCGGTCGCCGTAGCCGGTCTGCGCGACGTCCGCGGCGAGGTCGGGTGCGCGGGACGCGTCGCGCACGACGAGACGCAGGTCAGCCGGCGTACCCGCGAGGTGCTCCGCGACCGCTCGACCGACGTTCCCGGTCGCGCCGGTGATCGCGATGGTAGTCATCGGCCCAGTATGCGGCGGTGGGCTCGCGGGATGCGCTCGCTGCGCTGAGCATCGCGTGACGCTACGACGCATCGCTCTGCGTTTGTCGGCGTGATGCGAACAATCACAGCGCGGTGGTCGGCGTCGGAGTCAGCGCGGGTCGGCCGGGCAGGTCGGCGGCGCGGGGTCGGCGGCTCACGTGGGGGCACCGTCGGCGGTGACCGTCAGGCGACGGTCCGGGTCCAGGCGGGTCAGGATGTCGAGGCAGAGCGACGCGAGGCGGTCGACGCCGCCGTCGTCCAGGCCGTCGAGGACCATCGTGCGGACGGCGTCGTCGTACAGCGGGCGGGCGGCCTCGTAGGCGGCGGTGCCCGCGTCCGTGAGCACGGCGTTGGTCGCGCGCCCGTCCTGCTCGCACGGCGCGCGCAGCACCAGGCCCTTGCGCTCGAGGCCGGAGACCACGCGGGACAGCCGCGGCAGGGTCGCGTTGGTGCGGGAGGCCAGGGCGGACAGGCGCAGGCGGTGGGAGTCGGCTTCGTGCAGCGCCTCGAGCAGCGTGAGCTCGAACGACGTCAGGCCCGTGCCGGCGAGCCGTCGGTCCAGGGCGGTCGGCAGCAGCTCGAGCAGCGCGTGCAGGCGCGCGACCGCGACGCGTTCGTCGTGCTGGAGCTCCGTCATGTCGCCCATCCTACGCGTAGGTTGCACCTACAAGTAATGGGTGTTAGTTTCAGGTACAAGCAAACGACGAAGGGACGCATCATGGCCGGCTTCACGATCATCGGTACGGGCAACATGGGCAGCGCGATCGGCGGGATCTTCGCCGCGGGCGGTGCCGACGTCACCCACGTGAACACGTCCGACGCGGGCAAGGCGACGATCGCGGGCGACGTCGTCGTCCTCGCTGTCCCGTACCCCGCGCTCGACGCGATCGTCGAGGCCTACGGCGACCAGCTCGCCGGCAAGGTCGTCGTCGACATCACCAACCCGCTGAACTTCGAGACGTTCGACTCCCTCGTCGTTCCCGCGGGTAGCTCCGCTGCCGCCGAGCTCGCGGCCAAGCTGCCCAGCAGCAGGGTCCTCAAGGCGTTCAACACCAACTTCGCCGCGACGCTCGCGAGCAAGCAGGTCGGCGGGCTCCCGACGACGGTCCTGGTGGCCGGCGACGACGCGGACGCGAAGCAGGCGCTCGTCGACGCCGTCGTCGCGGGTGGTGTGGCCGCCCTGGACGCCGGCATGCTGGCTCGCGCACACGAGCTCGAGGCCCTCGGCTTCCTGCAGCTCACCCTCGCGGTGGGCGAGAAGGTCGCATGGACCGGCGGCTTCGCCGTCGCCCGCTGACACCACTGAACCACGCTGGAGAGACCATGACCGACGACCGCATCCTCGCCGCCGACACCTCGATGGGCGCCGTGACCCTGCGGGTCGGCGACCTCGAGCTCATGTCCGACTACTACGCACGCGCGTTCGGCATGGCGCCGCTCGAGGAGCGCACCCGCGAGCGTGAGGTGCACCGCGTCCTGGGGCGCGGGACGACGCCGCTCGTGCGGCTGGTGCACACGCCGGACCTGCCGGGCGTCGACCCCCGACAGGCCGGCCTGTTCCACACCGCCTTCCTGTTCGAGGACGCCCCCGCGCTGGCGGCGACCGTCTACCGCGCGGCCCAGGACCGTCGCGGCCAGTTCG
This sequence comes from Cellulomonas sp. JH27-2, assembly GCF_014837175.1. Taxonomy (GTDB): domain Bacteria; phylum Actinomycetota; class Actinomycetes; order Actinomycetales; family Cellulomonadaceae; genus Cellulomonas. The sequence continues at coordinate 102,889 of NZ_JACYFR010000003.1, forward strand.
TCGGCTCCAGCGACCACCTGGTCAGCGAGGCGTTCTACTTCACCGACCCGGAGGGCAACGGCGTCGAGCTCTACACCGACCGCCCGCGCAGCGAGTGGACCATCACCGCAGGTCAGATCGCGATGGCGACCGAGTACCTGGACCCGAACCTGTACCTGCAGGACCACCTGACGCAGGAGACGTTCGACGCGGGACCCAGCCGCGCGGGCGTCGTCGGGCACGTCCACCTGCAGGTGGGCGACGTGCCGACGGCCCGCGAGTTCTACGTCGACGCGCTCGGCTTCGAGGCGACCGTGACCGGGTACCCGGGCGCGCTGTTCGCGTCGGCCGGCGGGTACCACCACCACATCGCGATGAACACGTGGAACAGCCGCGGTGCCGGTCCGCGGGCCGCCCGCCTCGGCCTCGGGGACGTCGCGATCACCGTTCCGACGGCCGGCGAGATCGAGGCGCTGGGTGCCCGGCTGCGCGCGCGGAACATCGACTTCGCGGGGGACGGCCGGTCCGTCGTCGTGCGCGACCCGTGGGGCACCCAGGTCACCATCGCGCTGCCGGACCTGACCACCGACGAGCTGCTCGCGCGCTGACCCGGGCCGCCTGTGCCCGGTCGTCGGTTGCCGTGGCTCGGTAGTCGACCTTCCTCGAGGTAGTCGATTGCAACCGACTACCTCGAGGGCGACCCGACTACTGGCCGGGACCGACCACGCCGCCCCGAAGGGCTCCGCCGCACCGGCGCTGCGAGGCTTCAGCTGCGGGCTGCCTCGCGCAGCGCGCTGACCGCGCCCGTCGACCACAGCGCGAGAGCGACCAGAACCGGCTGGAAGAACAGGCGGACCAGGCGCTTGGTGTCGGTGTCGAGCCCGAAGCCGTCCTTGTGCTCGAGCCACTGGCCGATGTTGCCGGGGAAGATGACGACGAAGAACGCGGCGGCGACCAGCCCGACGGCCACCTTCCACCGCGCCAGCGTGACCAGTGCCGCGCCGAGCGTGATCTCGACGGCTCCGGAGACCAGGACCGTGAGGTCGGCGTCGACCGGGAACCAGTCGGGGACCTGCGCCTGGAACTCGTCGCGCGCGACGGTCAGGTGGGTGACGCCGGCGAACACGAGGCCGGCGCCCAGGCCGATCCGGGTCAGCGTGCGGGGCAGTGACGTGGGCGGGGACGGGCGCGTGAGGACGGACAGATCCATCGGGCGATCGTCGCACCCGCACGGCGCGTCGGCGCGGTGAAGGATTTCGCGCCCGCCGGCGTCGTCGTTCCGCTAGGTTGCCGACCGACGACGACGAAGGAGCGACGTGGACCCGTTCACTGCTGTACCCGCCTTCATGGCGGTGATGTTCGCCGTCTTCGGCGTGTTCTTCGTGGCCGTCGTCGTGCTGATCGTCGTCTCGACGCGCCGCAAGTCGCGTGTGCTGCGGGATGCGGGGATGGACCCGCTCGCGGCCGACGCGCAGATGATGGTGGCCGCGCGTGACAGCCGGTGGATGGCGCCCGAGCCCGCCGTCAAGACGATCGAGCAGCGGCTCGCGGAGATCGACGACCTCGAGCGGCGCGGCGTGATCGACCGGGCCGAGCGGTCGGCGGCGCGGGCGCGGGTGCTCGGCGAGGCCTGAGCTCCGGGGAGGAGCGGATGTCGTCGTGAGCATAAAGACGACTGATTCGGTCCAGTATTCGAGATCCGCCCCGACCTTCGTTGACAGGGCGGTGGCACCTTCCTAGATTTCCCGACATCGGCAGTCCGGTTTTGAGTGTCGATGCTGGTCACGAGTTCCGACGTGTAGCCCCGGCTGGTCGGACGGCAACCCTCCCGCGCGGCGGGGTGCCCCGGGTGAGGACCAGGTCCGGCGGCGTCGTCGTCGGGCAAGCGCGCACGGCGTCTCCGGACGCCACGACACGGACAGGAGACGGCAGATGGCGACGAACCTCACGCAGGTGCGCCTCGTCATGCCGTCGGCCCGTCCCGCACCCGGCGCAGCCGCCGGGCGAATGTGTTGTCGCACGGCCCAGCTCTGTCGCTGAGCACGCCCTCGGCGCGGAGCGAGCGGCCCTGAGCCGGCTCCGGCGCCCCCGCTGATCCCGCGTCCTCGACGCCGGGCAGCACCGCGCCTCGCGCGCCACCCCGGCGAGCCCACCTCGTCGTCCCCTGCAGCCTGTCCGTCGTTTCCCTGAACGGAGCACCCCCATGTCCCCGCACGCCCCGAACAACCTCACCGCCCTGCACGGCCCGACCGCCCTCCACCTGGGCGTCGACCTCACGGACGCCGGCGCCCACCCCGCCGCGTGGCGCACGTCCGGCTCGCAGGCGGCGCGGTTGTTCGACGTGGACCGCCTGGTCGCACTCGTCGCGACGGCCCAGCGCGGCCGGCTCGACTTCGTCGCGTTCGACGACGGCTTCTCGCTGCAGCCGCACGAGCGGGGGGTCCGCGGGCGGCTCGACGCGGCGCTCGTCGCGTCCCGCCTGGCTCCCCGCAGCGCGGGCATCGGCCTGGTGGCGACCGTCGACACCACGCACACCGAGCCGTTCCACGTCTCCAAGGCGCTCGCGACGATCGATCACGTCAGCAGCGGGCGCGCGGCCTGGCAGGTCGCGTGGTCCACCGAGCAGGCGGCGGCATCGGCGTTCGGCCGCAAGGCCCCGCGCGATGCGGCGGACGCGATCGAGCAGGCCGACGAGGCCGCCGACGTCGTCGGCCGGCTCTGGGACTCGTGGGAGGACGACGCGGAGATCCGCGACGTCGCCACGGGGCGGTTCGTCGACCGCGACAAGCTGCACCACGTCGACTACGAGGGCATCCGGTTCGCCGTGAAGGGTCCGTCGATCACGCCGCGCCCGCCGCAGGGGCGCCCGCCGGTGGTGGTGCGGGCGGACGAGGACGGGGAGATCGAGCTGGCCGGCCGACGCGCCGACGTCGTCCGCGTGCACGCCCGCACCCTGGAGGAGGCCCGCGACAAGCGCACGCAGGTGCACGACGCGGCCCGTGCCGCCGGCCGCGACCCGCGCGACGTGATCGTCCTCGTGGACGTCTTCGTCGTGCTCGCCCAGCAGGAGGCCGCGGCCGAGTCCCGGCTCTGGCTGCTGCAGGACCTCGAGGGCGTCGAGTGGCAGACCGACTCGCTCACGCACGTCGGCACGCCCGCCGCCCTGGCCGAGACCGTCGCGCAGTGGGTGAACGCCGGCGCCGTCGACGGCTTCCACGTGCGGCCGGCGTCGCTGTCCACCGACCTCGACCTGTTCGTCGACGAGGTGGTCCCCGCGCTGCAGGAGGCGGGCCTCTTCCGCACCGAGTACCCGGGCAGCACGCTGCGCGACACGCTCGGCCTGCACCGCCCCGCCAACGTCTACGCCGCCGCGACGGCCTGAGGGACGGGCGACGATGGCGCGCAAGCAGATCCACCTCGGCGTCCACTTCCCCGGGGTCAACAACACGACCGTCTGGACCGAGCCCGACTCCGGCAGCCAGATCGACTTCGCCTCGTTCGAGCACCTGGCCCGCCGGGCCGAGGACGCCAAGCTCGACTTCTTCTTCCTGGCCGAGGGCCTGCGCCTGCGCGAGCACAAGGGCGCCATCCACGACCTGGACGTCGTCGGCCGTCCCGACACGCTGCCGCTGCTCGCGGCGCTCGCGGCGGTCACCGACCGGATCGGCCTGGCCGGCACCATCAACACGACGTTCAACGAGCCGTGGGACCTGGCCCGCCAGTTCGCGACCCTTGACGTGCTCTCCGGTGGCCGGGCCGCGTGGAACCTCGTGACCAGCTCGGACGCCTTCACCGGCGAGAACTTCCGGCGCGGCGGGTACCTGCCGTACGCGGAGCGGTACGCGCGCGCCGGTGAGGTCGTGGACGTCGCGCGGGCGCTGTGGGACTCGTGGGACGACGACGCCGTCGCGGCTGATGCCGACGCGGGGCAGTTCCTGCGCCCCGGCTCGGTGCGGCCCGTCGATCACCACGGCGCGCACGTCGACGCCGAAGGCACGTTCACGACGCCGCGCGGACCGCAGGGCCACCCCGTCCTGTTCCAGGCGGGCGACTCCGCGGACGGCCGCGACTTCGCGGCAGCGACCGCGGACGTCGTGTTCTCGATGCACTCGACGTTCGACGCGGGCCGCACGTTCTACGACGACGTCAAAGGCCGGCTGGCCACGTACGGACGATCGCGCGACTCGCTCAAGATCCTGCCCGCGACGACCGTGGTGCTGGGGGACACGGCCGACGAGGCAGCCGAGCGGGCGCGCATCATCAGGCGGCAGCAGGTCTCGCCGCAGACGGCGATCGCGTTCCTGGAGCAGGTGTGGGGCGTCGACCTGACGGCCTACGACGCCGAGGGACCGTTGCCCGACGTCGAGCCCGACGTGGACGGCGCGAACATCACGCGCGGACGTGTGCGCCACATCAAGGACCCGCGTCCGGTGGTCGCGCAGTGGCGTGAGCTCGCGGCCGCCCACGGGTGGAGCATCCGCGAGCTGGTCATCCAGGTGACCTCGCGCGGCGGTTTCGTCGGGACGGCTGCGCAGGTGGCCGACGAGATCGACCGGTACGTGCAGGAGGACGCCTCCGACGGCTTCATCCTCGTGCCGCACCTGACGCCGCACGGCCTGGACGACGTGCTGGACACGGTGGTCCCGCTCCTGCAGGAGCGCGGCTCGTTCCGCACCGAGTACAGCGGCACCACCCTGCGCGACCACCTCGGCCTCGCCCACCCCGACCTCGCGCGCGGGCTTCGTCCCGCAGCCGTCGCCGGCTGACACGACCCCTCTCGGCAGGAGACCCCATGAGCACCGCCACGTTGGAGACGACCGATCCCGCGCTGCTGCACGAGCAGTGGCACGCCGAGCGCGAGCGCGCCCTGGCCACCGAGCACGGGTGGCTGACGCTCGTCGCGCTGCACTGGTTGGCCGCGCGGCCGACCGCGCTGGCCGGGCTGCCCGGTCGCTGGTCGGTGGACGCGGACGGCGCCGCCCGTGTCGCCGCCACGCCGGAGGACCGGCTGGAGCGCGACGGTGTTCCGCTGGACCTGCAGGCGAGTGTGCGGGTGGACGAGGGCAAGTCGTCGAGCGAGCTGGCCTTCACGGCGCACGACGGGACGCTCGTCGTCGTCGAGGTCATCCGCCGCACGGGCCGGACCGCGCTGCGCGTGCGGGACCCGCGCGCTGTCGCGCTCGCCGGGTTCACGGGCGTACCCGTCGGCCCGTACGACGCGTCCTGGGTGCTGGACGTGCCCGTGCGCTGGTACGACGAGCCACGGCCGGTGACCGTCGGCGCCGCGCAGCCCGGGCTCGTGCACCAGGTGACGGCCGTCGGTGAGGTCACGCTCGAGCGTGACGGCCGGTCCGCGACCGTGGTGCTCACGGCGGCCCATGACGGGCAGGTGGCGCTCCTGTTCTCGGACGACTCGGCCGACGTGGCTCCGTGGCGCATCGTCGTCGTGCCCGCCGGCCCGACCGACGCGACGCTGCGCATCGACCTCAACCGTGCCGTCAACCTGCCGTACGCGTTCAGCGACCACGGCACGTGCCCGGCGCCCGTGCCGGGCAACCACCTGCCGTTCGCGGTCCCCGCCGGTGAGCGTCGCCCGGAGCGTGCGTCGTGACCGCGACGACGTTCGAGGTCCGGACCGTCGGGCTCGGCGACCCGCTCGTCAGCCCGCTGCTGTCGGAGCTCGCGTACGAGTACGCGACGCGGTACCGCGACCTCCTGGACGCCGACGAGCTGCGCGCCGAGCTCGAGGCCTACCCGGCCCACGAGCTCGCGGCGCCCGACGGCGACCTGGTGGTGCTGCTCGACGACGGGGAGCCCGTGGCCGGCGGTGCGTTCCGGCGGCGGACCGAGCCGGAGCTCGGTGACGTCGAGCGCCTCGCCGAGCGGCACGTCCGGCACACCGACGGCACGCCCGCGGTCCCGACGGCCGAGCTCAAGCGGATCTGGACGTCGTCGACCCGCCGACGGCAGGGGCTCGCGCGCCGCGTCCTCGTCGAGCTGGAGGCCCGCGCCGCGGCGGCCGGGTACGCCCGGCTCTACCTGACCACCGGCCCGCGCCAGCCCGAGGCCGTGGGCCTGTACCTGTCCGCCGGGTACACGCCCCTGTTCGACACCGAGGCGGACCGCACCGGTCCGCTGCCCTTCGAGAAGTGGCTGAGGACGTCATGACCATCATCTCCGCGCGCCCGTCGGCCCCCGCCGCGACGTCGGGCCCACCCGCGTCGACGCACCTCACGTCCGCCGAACGCCGCGCCGAGCTCGAGAGCCTGCGCGTCCTGCCGGCCCGGCACCCCGGGCGGTGGGTCGCGACGGCCGTCGTCGCCGTGCTCCTCGCCATGGTCGTGAACTCGCTGGTCACCAACCCGCACTGGGACTGGGCCGTGGTGGGCAAATACCTCACGTGGCCGTCGATCCTGTCCGGGGTCTGGGGCACCATCCGCCTGACGGTGGCCGCTGCGGCGATCGGGTTCGGGCTCGGCACGGTGCTGGCGCTCATGCGGCTGTCGCGTTCGCCGCTGCTGCAGTCGGTCGCGTGGCTGTACGTGTGGGTGTTCCGCTCGGTGCCGCTGATCCTGCAGCTGCTGCTCTGGTACAACCTCGCGTACCTGTACCCGACGCTGTCGTTCGGCATCCCGTTCGGGCCGTCGTTCACCGACGTGGAGACCGGGTCGATCGTCGGGAAGTTCGGGGCCGCGATCCTGGGACTCGGCCTCTCGCAGGCCGCGTACTCCTCGGAGATCGTCCGCGCCGGCATCCTGGGCGTCGACCAGGGTCAGCACGAGGCCGCCGCCGCTCTCGGCATCCCGCGGGCCCGGCAACAGTGGCGCATCGTCCTGCCGCAGGCCATGCGCACCATCGTCCCGACGTCCATCAACGAGATCATCGGCCTGCTCAAGGGCACCTCGGTCGTCTACGTGCTGGCGTACGGCGAGTTGTTCTACACCGTCGGCGTGATCTACGGCCGCAACCTCAAGGTGGTCGCCCTGCTGCTCGTCGCGGGCATCTGGTACCTGATCCTGACGACGGTGCTGACCGTTGCGCAGTTCTACCTGGAGCGGTACTACGCCCGCGGCGCGCTGCGCACCCTGCCGCCCACGCCGCTGCAGAAGGCGCGCTGGACGGCGCTGACCGCGTGGGCCGGGACCACCGGGAGGCCCGTGTCATCCGCGGTGCCCGCCGGATGGTCGTCGGGCAACCGGGGCGGCCACCTGTTCCGCACCGCGCGCTCTCCGCGCCCCACGGAAGGGAGCGGACTGTGAGCGCGGCAGCGACCGGCGGACTCGTCGAGGTCCACGGCGTGCGCAAGAGCTACGGCACGCTCGAGGTCCTGCACGACGTCGACCTCGTGGTCCCGCCCGGCGGCGTGACCGTCGTCATCGGGCCGTCGGGCTCGGGCAAGTCGACGCTGCTGCGGGTGGTCAACCACCTGGAGAAGGTGGACCGCGGATTCGTCGCGATCGACGGCACGCTCATCGGCTACGCGCGGCGCGGTGAGACGCTGCGCGAGCTCAAGGAGAAGCAGATCCTGCGGCAGCGGACCGAGATCGGGTTCGTGTTCCAGTCCTTCAACCTGTTCCCGCACCTCACGGCGCTGGAGAACGTGGTCGAGGCGCCGGTCTCCGCGCAGGGTCGTCGACGCTCCGAGGTCGAGGCGGAGGCGCGCGAGCTGCTGGCCCGCGTCGGCCTGGCCGACAAGGCCGACGCCCGGCCCCGCCAGCTGTCCGGCGGGCAGCAGCAGCGCGTCGCCATCGCCCGCGCGCTCGCCACCCGGCCCAAGGTGCTGCTGTTCGACGAGCCGACCTCCGCGCTCGACCCCGAGCTCGTCGGCGAGGTGCTCGACGTCATCAAGGACCTGGCCCGCGGCGGCACCACGATCCTGCTCGTCACGCACGAGATCGGGTTCGCCCGCGAGATCGCCGACCAGGTCGTGTTCATGGACGCCGGCCGGATCGTCGAGCAGGGCACGTCCGCGCAGGTGCTCGACAACCCCACCCACCCCAGGACCCGAGCGTTCCTCGACAAGGTCCTGTAGCCCCACCCACCCATCAGGAGAGGCACCACCATGCACCGCACCATCGACCACCGCCGCAGCAGGCTGCTCGCCGCTGCCGTCGTCCTCCCGCTGCTCGCGGGGCTCGCGGCCTGCTCCTCGGCCGCGGCCGACGGCGACGGCGACGGCGACAGCGACCTGCAGTCCGCCGCCAAGAAGGCCGGTCTCCAGGTCAACACGAGCCCGGACCAGGACCGCATCCACACCACCGAGGACCCGGAGGCGATCGCGCTGCTGCCCGCGGAGTACAAGGACAAGGACACGCTCAAGGTCGCGGTGTCGGCGTACGTCGCGCCGCTGGCGTTCCTGGCCGACGACGAGAAGACGCCGATCGGCAACGAGCCGGACATCGCGCAGCTCGTCGCCGACGCGCTGGGCAAGAAGCTCGAGCTCGAGGTCACGGCGTGGGCGGACTGGCCGCTCGCGCTTTCGTCGGGCAAGGTCGACGCGATCGTCTCGAACGTGACCGTCACCGAGGAGCGCAAGGAGACCATCGACTTCTCCTCCTACCGCAACGACCAGCTGGGCTGGCTCGTCACGACGAGCAACAAGAAGGTCCCGGCGACGATCACGAAGCCCGCGGACATCGCCGGCCTGACCGTGGCCGTCGGCTCGGGCACCAACCAGGAGAAGATCCTGCTGGCCTGGGACAAGGAGAACACCGACGCGGGCCTGAAGCCGGTGAAGATCGAGTACTTCGAGAACGACGGCGACACGATCCTGGCGCTCAAGTCGGGTCGCATCGACACGTCCTTCGGGCCCAACGCGACCGCCGCGTACAAGGCCGCCGTCGAGCCGGACGAGTTCAAGGTCATCGGCACGCTCAACGGCGGCTGGCCCGACACGGCCCAGATCGCCGTCGGAACCAAGAAGGGCAACGAGCTGGCCCCCGCCGTCACGGCCGCGCTGAACCACGCGTTCAAGGACGGCTCCTACACCAAGGTGCTCGAGCGCTGGGGCCTGACGGCCGAGGCGATCGACGCGTCGCAGACCAACCCGCCGGGACTGCCGAAGTCCTGACCTCGTGACCGCTGCGCCGGCCGGACCCCCGGGGGTGGTCCGGCCGGCGCGGCACCTTGCGAAGGGAACATTCATGCACGTCGACCACGTGGTCGTCGGTGGCGGCGTCGTCGGGTCGGCGGCCGCCTGGCGGCTCGCCGCGCGCGGGCGCGACGTGCTGCTGCTCGAGCGCTTCGGTCCGGGCCACGCGCACGGCGCCTCGCACGGGTCCGCGCGGATCTACCGGAACACGTACGCGGCCGACGACTACCTCGACCTGGCCCAGGAGGCCCTCGGGCTCTGGCGCGGGCTGGAGGCGGAGACGGGGGCGTCGCTGCTGACCGTCACCGGTGCCGTGAGCCACGGCGCCGGGCGCGGCGACCTGGAGGACATCACCGCGGCCTTCGACCGCCGCGGCATCCCGTACGCGTGGCTCACCGCGCAGGAGGCCGACGAGCGCTGGCCGGGGATGCGCTTCGAGGGGCGCGTCCTGCACGAGCCGGTCACCGCCGGCCGGTTGGACGCGGACGCGTCGGTGGCCGCGCTGCAGGCCGCTGCCGTCGCGCGCGGGGCCGTCGTGCGGCACGACACCGAGGTGCTGGCGGTGCGCGAGCGCTCGAACGGCGTCGTCGTCGAGACCTCGCACGGGACGGTCCATGCCGGGAGCGTCGTGGTCGCCGCAGGGGCCTGGACGTCGCGGCTGCTGTCGCCGCAGATCTTGCTGCCTGCGCTCGTCGTGACCCAGGAGCAGCCCGCGCACTTTGCGCTGCGGCCCGGCGTCGGCGCCGACTGGCCCGCGTTCACGCACCAGCCCGCCGAGCCGCACCCGTGGCCGTCAGGCACGTACGGCCTGGTTGCGCCCGAGGGTGTGAAGGTCGGGTTCCACGCCGTCGGTCCCGTCACGGACCCGGACCGGCGCACGTACCAGCCGGAGCCCGGCCAGCTCGCGGCCCTGCGCCGCTACGTCGAGCAGTGGCTCCCCGGCGCCGACGCGGACCGGCTCGAGCCCGTGTCCTGCACCTACACCTGCACGCCCACCCACGACTTCGTGCTCGACCGGGTCGGGCGGGTCGTCGTCGCGGCCGGGTTCTCCGGGCACGGCTTCAAGTTCGCGCCTGCCGTCGGGCGGCTGCTCGCGGACCTGGCCACCGACGACGACGTCCGCACATCCCGCCGCTTCGCGCTGCGCCGCCGCGCCGGCGTCCCCGCCTGACTTCCCCCATCCGCACCCTGAGGAGAACGCCATGACCCTGACCATCGACGAGGCCGCCATCTCATCCGGCACCGCCTCCGCCCCCGCGGACGGCCGCGTGCCGCTGTCGATCCTCGACCTGGCCGTGGTCGGCGAGGGCAGCACGGGCGCGGACGCGATCCGGGCCAGCCTGGACCTGGCCGTCGAGGCGGACCGGCTGGGCTACCGCCGCGTCTGGTACGCCGAGCACCACCTGGCGCCAGGGGTCGCGTCGGCGTCGCCGGCCGTGCTCGCGGCGCTCGCGGCGGCCCGCACGACGAACATCCGCGTCGGATCGGGCGCGGTGCTGCTCAGCACCACGAGCCCGCTGGTCGCGGCCGAGCAGTTCGGTGCGATCGCTGCGGCGCACCCGGGCCGCGTCGACCTGGGCCTCGGGCGCGCGTTCACACCGCCGCCCACGTCGTCCGGTGCCCCGGCGCGTCGCGTGGAGCCCACGCCGGCCCGCGTCGTCGACGGCCTGCACGTGCCCGCCAGCCCGCCGTTCGACTACAACGACTCCGAGCTGCGCGAGCGGTTCCTGGCGCACGCCCGCGTCCTGGCCACCGGCCGGCAGTCCGCCGACTTCCGCTCCGAGCTCGAGGTGGTGCTCGCGCTGCGGGCGGGCGAGCTGCAGGCGGAGGGGCGCCCGTTCGTCTCCCCGCCCGTGCAGCACGCCGACCTGGACCTGTGGGTGCTGGCCAGCAGCGGCGGCGAGAGCGCCCGGGTGGCGGGCGAGCTGGGCCTGCCGCTGGCAGCGAACTTCCACGTCAGCCCGTCGTCGATCGTCGAGACCGTCGCGTCCTACCGGGCGGCGTTCCGCCCCGGCGTTCTGGCGCAGCCGTACGTCACGGTGTCCGTCGACGTGCTCGCGGCGGACACCGATGCCGAGGCGGAGCGCCTCGCCGACGGCTTCGCCGACTGGGTGCTGTCCATCCGCCGCGGCCCGGGCGCGTCGACGTACCCGCGGCCCGGCACGTCGTCGGCGCTGTCCGACGCGGACCGGGCGCTGGTGCGGGACCGCCTGGAGACGCGCGTCGTCGGCGGTCCGGCGACCGTCGTCGATCGCCTCGCGGTGCTCCAGCGCGCCACGGGCGCCGACGAGCTCTTGGTGACGACCCAGACGCACGACCCCGCGGACAGCCGCTGCTCGTTCGCCCTCCTGGCCGACGCCTGGTCCCTCACCCCGGCCCCCGCCGCGCGCACCCGCTGACGGTGAGCGCGCCCCAAACGCATCGAGCGCACCCGATCCAACAGGTGCGCTCGCTGCGCAAGGGGCGCGCTCGGTGTCGTCAGAGGGCGGAGTGGTCGCCCAGGCGGTGGTAGGTGCGGTCGTGGTAGACGAGCGGGGACGGGGTGTCCAGGCCGTCGCGGTGCGCGCACTCGGTGGGTCGGCGGACGCTCGACGACAGCGCCTCGACGGAGACCAGGAAGCTGGAGCCGACGGGCACGCGCTGCAGGATGCGGCCGCGGACCCAGGACAGGGCGCCGTCGATGACGGGCTCGCCGGTGGGCAGCACGCTCCAACCGCCGGCGGCGAACCGGTCGATGCCGCTCGTCGCGAACCGCGCGGAGACGTCGTCCTGGTGGTGGGCCAGAAAGCTGAAGGTCAGCGTGCGGGCGCGCTGGACCGCGGCCCACGACGAGGAGGTCGCGGCCAGCGAGAACGCGAGCAGCGGCGGCTCGGCCGAGACCGAGATGACGGACGTGGCGGTGAAGCCGACCGGGCGGCCTGTGGCCTCGTCGTGCAGCGCGACGACCGCGACGCCGGCGGGGTGGCCACGGAACACGGCCTTGTAGTCGTCGGGGGACAAGGTCGGGTCGGTGTCGTCGAGCGCGTCGAACCTGACCTCCGGCTGCGCGGTCATCGGGTGGCTCCCACGAGCTCGTCGGCCTGCAGATCGATGGCGACGGCGCGCCGCAGCGCGTCACCGCCTCGGGCGAGCCACGTGTCGACGGCGTCGTCGAGCGCGGCCAGGTCCGGCTCCGTCAGGACGAGCGAGCGGGTGGGGACCACCGCGCCGAGCTCGACGAGCACGGGCCGCAGGTGCACCTCGCCGACCAGCGCGTGCGCCGGAGAGCCGGCCACCACCACGGGCACGACGACGACGCCGCCGAGCCCGTCCGGGCCGTAGAGGTCGAGGAACGCCTTGAGCAGGCCCGTGAAGGACGCTTTGTGGACCGGGGTCGCGATCACGGCCACGTCGGCGGCGGCGAGCCGCGCGCGGGCCTCGTCGGCCGTCGGGTGCTCGGCGGTCAGGATCTCGCCGGCGAACGTCGCGAGGTCGACGGGCTCCGAGAGCTGCCCGCCGACGAGCCCGGCGACCGCGTGCCCGACGCGCTCGGCCGCGCCCAGCGTGCGGGAGCCGGGGCGGGGGTTGCCCGCCACGACGACGACGGATGGTGTGCTGCTGCCCATGACTGCTGCCTCTCGATCGGTTCCTCGCGGGCCTGCTCCGGTGCCCGGGGGAACGGTCTAGCAGCGGATCAGTATTTTCGTACCGATCCAGTCGTATATCTCGGATGGTGGACGCGCCCGCGACCGGTCGTGGTCGCGGGCGCGCCGCCCTCAGGCGAAGAACGTGCGGAGGTCGGCGGCGACGTCGTCGGGAACCTCCATCGCGGCGAAGTGACCGCCGCGCTCGTGCTCCGACCAGTGCGCGATGCTGGTGTTGTCGCGCTCGGCGAGCGAGCGGATGGTCTGGAAGTCGTCGCGGAAGACCGCCACGCCGATCCGGGCGTGGCTCACGACAGGCTCCGCGCCAGCGCGCTGCGCCTCGTAGTAGTAGCGCGCGGCCGAGCCGTAGGTGTTGGTGAACCAGTAGAGGCTCGCCTGCGCGAGCACCTGCTCAGGGGTCAGCAGACTGGTCCCGTTGCCGAAGCTCTCCAGGAGCTCGCTGTACGCCAGCACGCCGACGGGAGAGTCCGCCAGCGCCGCGGCGATCGTCTGCGGGCGCGACGCGTTCATCGCGTTGTAGCCGCCGACGGACTGGAACCACTGCATGTGCTCGAGCGCGGCGTACTCCTTCGGGCCGAAGCCGGCGAACTCGCTCGGGTCGCCCGACGGGAACGAGAACAGCTGCAGGACGTGCGCGCCCAGGAAGCCCTCGGGCTCCAGAAGGGTGAGCTCGCGGGCGACGAGCGCACCCGCGTCGCTGCCGTGCACGCCGTAGGAGGAGTACCCGAGCTCGCGCATCAGCGCGTCGTACGTCGTCGCGACCCGCGCCATCGTCCAGCCGGTGTCGACGACGGGCGTGGACCAGCCGAAGCCCGGCATCGAGGGGACGACGACGTGGAACGCCTCCTGCGCGCTGCCGCCGTGCGCCTCGGGGTCCACGAGGCGGTCGATCAGGTCGATGTAGTCGAGCACCGAGCCCGGGTAGGTGTGCGCCAGCAGCAGCGGCGTCGCGCCCTCGACGGCCGAGCGGACGTGCAGGAAGTGGATGCGCTGCCCGTCGATCTCGGCGACGAAGCCCGGGTGCGCGTTGATCCGCGCCTCGACCTCGCGCCAGTCGAAGGCCTTCCACCGCTCGACCATGTCGCGCAGGTAGGACTCGGGCGTGCCGTACTCCCACGAGTCGCCCGGGACGGCGGGTGCGAAGCGCGTGCGCTCGAGGCGGGCGTGCAGGTCGTCGAGCTCGGACTGCGGGACGTGGACGGTGAAGGGCGAGATGTTCACGGTGACCTCCTGGTTGTCTTCCTGCTGGTGAGAACGACGTTAGAGGCCTGTGCGGAACAGTTGATTCCTGATATACCGACCAGATGAAATCCACCTCACGCCGGCTCCTCGAGGTGCTCGGACTGCTGCAGGCACGCGCCGACTGGACCGGCCCGGAGCTCGCTGCCCGGCTCGGGGTCACCGACCGCACCGTGCGGAACGACGTCGCCCGGCTGCGCGAGCTCGGCTACCCCGTGCACGCGACGCGCGGGCGCGAGGGGCGCTATCGCTTGGGTGCGGGCGCCAAGCTGCCACCGCTGCTGCTGGACGACGAGGAGGCGGTGGCGGTCGCCGTCGGGCTGCGCACGCTGACAGGCGTCGCCGGGTTCGAGGAGAGCGGGGCGCGTGCGCTCGCGAAGCTCGAGCACGTGCTGCCCGACCGGCTCCGCCGCCAGCTCGTCGCGCTGCGCGACGCGACCAGCGCGGGACCCGCGAACACCGACTCCAACGTCGAGGACCCGACCGTGGCCCCGGCCGTGCTCACCGAGATCGCGGCCGCGATCCGCGACCACCGCGGGCTGCGCGCGTTCTTCCGCGACGACGAGCGCATCGAGATCGAGCCGTACCGGGTCGTCGGTTGGCAGCGGCGCTGGTACGTCGTCGGCCGCGACCCCGGGACGGGGGCCTGGGCGCCGTACCGCGCCGACTGGCTCACGCTGCGCACGCCGGGTGGCCGGCCGTTCCGTCCGGTCGACTTCCCCGGTGACCTGACCGACTTCGTCGTCCGTGAGGTGGCGCGCACGGGCTGGGCCGTGCACGCGCGTCTGGTGATCGAGGCCTCGGCCGACGAGGTCATCGCCCGGATCAACCCGACCGTCGGGACCGTCGAGCCGCTGCCCGACGGGCGGGCCGTGCTGATCACGGGCGGCGACAGCCTGGAGGTCGTCGCGGTCTGGATCGGGATGCTCGGCCTGGACTTCACGGTCGAGTCCCCGCTCGCGCTGGCCGAGCATCTGCGCGCGCTCGCGGCCCGATACACCGCCGCCGCCGCCTCAGTTGGCTGACTCCGCGCGTGGGCCCGTGCGCTTCACCACCCACGCGTTGATCGCGTACAGCACCACGCCGATCGCCAGCAGGATGCCGGCGCGGAGGTACACCGACGCCTCGCGGCCGGTCAGCGGTGAGGCGAGCACCAGCGACACGACGGCCCCCGCGACGGGAGCCCAGGTGGGCGCGCGGAACGACTTCTCGCTGTCGCCCTCGATCTTCTCGTCGTCCTCGTCGGGCACCTTGCGCAGCACCAGGACGGAGATGTTGACGACCGCGAACACCAGCAGCAAGAGCAGCACGGTCGTGTCCGCGAGCCCGGCCAGGTCGCCCGTCGCGACCAGCGTCATCGCGATCAGGACGGTGAACGCGATGGCCACGTACGGCGTCTGCCGCCGGGCGCCCACGCGGCCGAAGATCGCGGGCACGATGCCCTCGTTCGACATCCCGTAGACGAGCCGCGACGCCATGATCATGTTGATGAGCGCTGTGTTGGTGACGGCGAACAGCGCGATGAGCGCGAACAGCTTGGGCGGGAACGTCAGCCCGGCCACCTTGACCACCTCGAGCAGCGGCCCCGTCGACTCGGTCAGCGTCTCGGTGTCGACGAGCATCGACGTGGTGAGCGCGACGCCCAGGTAGATCAGGCCCGCGATGATCAGGCCGCCGAACAGCGCGCGCGGGAAGTCGCGGCGCGGATGGCGCGTCTCCTCGGCGAGGTTGACCGAGTCCTCGAACCCGAGCAGCGCGTAGAAGGCCAGGCCCGTCGCACCCAGGATCGCGATCCACGGGGTGCCGTCCGTATCGACCTGCATGGTGCGCGACGGGTCGCCGTCGCCCTGGATCAGCGCGAACACGCCGATGGCCAGGATGACGATCAACCCGGACGCCTCGATCAGCGTCAGCACGACGTTGACCTTCACGGACTCGGAGATGCCGATGACGTTGACCGCCGTGATGACCAGCAGGAAGAACCACGCCGCCAGCAGCGTCGGCACGCTGATGAACTCGGCGAGGTAGTCGCCCCCGAACGCCCGCGCTGCGGCGCCCGCGCTCGTGATCCCGGACATCAGCACCGCGAACGCGACGATGAACGTGAAGAACGGCTTCCGGAACGCCTTCTGCGTGTACAGCGCCGCTCCCGCGGCCTGCGGGAATCGTCCGACGAGCTCTGCGTACGCGGTCGCCGTGAGCGTGGCCAGCACGAACGCGCACACGAACGGGATCCAGATGGCCCCGCCCACCTCGCCGGCGACCTTGCCCGTGAGCGCATAGATCCCCGCGCCCAGGATGTCGCCGACCACGAACAGCAGCAGCACCTTGCGCCCGATAGCCCGCCGCAGCGTGGGGCTGGACTCGGTCTGGGTCGTCTCCGTGCTCATCGCCGTACCTCCGCGCCGCCGCCGGGGTTCCTGGGTGCAGACAGTGTGTTCCCTGTGCGCGGATCGCGCTCGTCGGGCGCGTGGGGTCCTCGCTGCCTACGCTCGACCTCTCTCGACCAAGGAGGAGCGCATGAGGGGCAAGGTCGCATTCGTCGCCGGAGCGGGGCTCGGCTACCTGCTCGGCACCCGGGCCGGGCGGGGCCAGTTCGAGAAGATCAAGGCCTGGGCCGACGACGTCTGGCACGACCCGCGCGTCCAGGGCTACGTCGCCGACGCGCAGGCGCAGGCCACCCAGTTCGCCAAGGACCAGGGCGCGGTGCTGCGGGACAAGGCGTTCGAGGCCGCGAAGCAGGCGATGACCGGCACGCCGGCACCGTCGTCGCGTCCCGTCGACCCCGACGAGATCATCCTCGAGCCGCTGCCCGACGACCTGGACCCGAACGCGCGCCGCTTCTGAGGCTCGACGCTTCTGAGGCTCGGGGCGCGCGCGGAGGGCGCGTCCCGCGCCGCCGGGCCTCAGTGCTCGTCGAGCAGGTCCTCCAGGGCCTCGCGCAGCTCGGGGTGACGGAAGGTGAACCCGGCGTCCGAGAGCGTCGTCGAGACGGCACGCCGTCCGGTCAGCCCGAGGGCGGGGTCGGTGCGCAGCACGAGGGCCCCGACCCGCACGGCCCACTCCGGCGTCGGTGGTGCCGCCCGCCTGTGCACCACGGACCGCAGGGTCGCCATCAGCTCGGCGTTGCGGACCGGATGCGGTGCGGTGGCGACCAGGACGCCGGACGGCGGCCCGGCCGCGGGGAGCTCGAGACCGGCGGCGTGGTCGTCGAGAGCCCAGTGCGCGATCCGCAGCCAGTCGTCGACGTGCAGCCAGCTGAACCACTGACGCCCGCTGCCCACACGTCCACCGAGCCCCCACCGTGCGAGCCCGGCCAACCTGCTCAGCGCCGGGGTGTCGCGATCGAGCACGATGCTGGTGCGCAGCACCACCATCCGGTCCGCGCGGGCACCTGCGGTCGCGGTTTCCCAGGCCGTGGCGACACCGGTCATCTGCGGCGGCCCGTCGGCAGGGACGCGGGTGTCCTCGGTGATCGTCGATTCACCGGCGTCGCCGAACAGCGCCAGGGTGCTGGCCTGCAACCAGGCGACGGGGGGTGTGTCGACGCGTTGCGAAGCCTCGACCAGCGCGCGGGTGGGCTCGACCCGCGACCGCGTGAGCAGCGCGATGTTCTCCGTGGTCGGGCGGCGGTCCACCAGCTCGCCCGCCAGGTTCACGACGGCAGCGCCGTCGAGCTCGGACGCCCACGCACCGACCGTTCGTCCGTCCCAGACGACCTGCCGGTCGGGGCTGTCCCGGACGCGGCGCGTGAGCACGACGACGTCGTGGCCCTGCGCCACCAACGACCGGCACAGCGCGCGCCCGAGCGCCCCGCTCCCACCCGCGACCACGACCTTCACGGTGGCGAACCTATCCACGCCCGGAGACATCGAGCGCCGCGCGAGCGGCAGCGGCCGTCGCGGCGGCGTCGTGGCCCGCGGGAACGGTGACCCCGTCCTCGTCAGCATCCAGCGGCTCGAGCGTCGCGAGCTGGGAGGCGAGCAGGCTGGCGGGCATGAAGTGGCCCTCGCGCTGCGTCATCCGTCGGGCGAGCTCGTCGGGTGCGACCTCGAGGTGCACGAACCGCACGCGCCCGCGGGCCTCACGCAGCACGTCGCGGTAGGCGCGGCGCAGGGCGGAGCAGGTGGCGACGGTCGAACGGCCGTCGTCGGCGTTCGCGCTGAGCTCGTCGCGGATCGCGGCCAGCCAGGGGGCGCGGTCGTCGTCGGTCAGCGGGATACCGGCGCGCATCTTGGCGACGTTGGCGGCGGGGTGCACGTCGTCGCCCTCGAGGAACGACCACCCCAGCTCGTCGGCCAGCAACCGGCCCACCGTCGACTTCCCGGTCCCGGACACCCCCATCACCACCACGTGCTCCGCCACGCCCCACACCCTGCCACGTCGCGGTCGCCGTGACCGCAGCGCGCCGTCGCGGTGGCGTCAGTCACAGGGCGCATCCTGCCGGAGCCGCCGCCAACCCGCCCCACTTGGGACAGAAGTGCCCTTCTGGGACGCGATCGGCGTCACACCCGTTCACTCACGTCACAGGTGGGGCGGGTTGGCGGCGCCGCCCGCGGCCGGGCCGTCCGGGGGCCGGAACTAAACTCGGTCGGTGCCTTCCCTCGTCGTCGACACGACGCCGCTTCGCATCAGCCCGCCGTTCCGCCGCCTGTGGTGGGGGCTGTCGATCTCGAACCTCGGCACGCAGCTCACGGTCGTCGCGGTGGGCCTGCAGGTGTACGACATCACCGGGTCCACGTTCTCCGTCGGCATCCTGGGGCTGTTCGCGCTGTTCCCGCTGATCGTGTTCGGGCTGTACGGCGGGGCGATCAGCGACCACTACGACCGCCGCAAGGTGGCACTCGTCGCATCGCTGGTGAGCTGGGTGGTGATCCTCGCGCTCGCGGTGCAGGGGTGGGCCGACAACCAGCAGGTGTGGATCCTGTTCGTGCTGGTCGCGCTGCAGTCGGGCGCCAACGCGGTCAACTCGCCGGCGCGCGGCGCGATCATCCCGCGGCTGCTGGATCCGAAGCTCATGCCCGCGGCCAACGCGCTGCAGGCCATCGGCTTCCAGACCGCGCTGACGGTCGGCCCGCTGCTGGGCGCCGCGCTGGTGGCCGCGTTCGACTACGGCGTCGCCTACACCGCCGACGCCATCTTGTTCACCTTCGCGCTCAGCGCCGTGTTCCGCTTGCCGCCGGTCCCGCCCGAGCCGTCGGAGAACCGTCGCAAGCGCGTCGGGCTCGGGTCGGTGCTCGACGGCCTGCGCTACCTGGGCACGCAGCGCAACGTGCGCATGACGTTCGCGGTGGACCTCATCGCGATGGTCGTGGCGATGCCCCGAGTCGTGTTCCCGGCCGTCGGGATCTGGTACCTGGGCGGCGGCGCGACGACGACCGGCGTGCTGACCGCCGCGATCGCGGTCGGCGCCGTGACGTCCGGCCTGTTCTCGGGCGGCCTCGCGCGCGTGCGCTGGCAGGGGCGCGTCATCACCGGCGCGATCACCGGCTGGGGGCTGTCGGTGACGGCGTTCGGGCTGGTGCTCGTGGCGGTGGGTCGGGACAAGCCCGACCACGTGCTGTGGGCCGCGCTCGCCATCGCGTGCTGCACGCTGGTGGCCGCCGGGGCGTCCGACGAGATCAGCGCGATCTTCCGCCAGACCATCCTGCAGACCGCCACGCCCGACGACATGCGCGGGCGGCTTCAGGGCGTTTTCCTGGTGGTCGTCGCGGGTGGCCCGCGCCTGGGTGACCTGTGGATCGGGTCGATGTCCGAGTGGGTGGGCGAGGGGTGGGCGGTCGTGATCGGCGGCGTGCTGTGCGTGCTGCTCCTGTGGCTGCTGGTGCGCAGCCAGCGGTCGTTCTGGAACTACGATGCGCGCCACCCGGTTCCCTGACCTGCTGTTCTCCTGACAGCCCGGCGGATCGATCCGCCCGCGGGCGTACCGCGGACGCGACCACGGGTGGATGCACGTCGCGACCGGAGGGGGACGACGCGGCGGGCCGCCGGCGGCGATCGTGGTCGGTATGACGATCTACGTGCACGGCCGCTCCGAGGGCCAGCTCCGCCGGCGTCGGCGCACGACGACGGTCGTCGTCGTGCTCGTCGTCGCCGGGCTCCTGGCGGGTGGCTGGCACCTCGGGTCGACGGCACGCGCCGAAGCGGACGACGCCTCGGCCGCGCCCGTGTCCGCCGCGGAGGCGGTGACGCTCACGTCGGCGCAGAAGGCCGCGGCGAAGCGCGCGGTCGCCCGAGACCCGCAGCTCGCGGCGCTGGACCGGACGCTCGCGCTGCGGTTCGCACGCGCGCAGGTCGCGGCGGCGGCCGACGGGGTCACGCTCACGCTGACGTCGGGCAAGCGGAGCGCCGCGAAGCAGGACGAGCTCGTCGCCGACGCCGTCGAGAAGTACGGCAGCACCGCGAAGGCGCACCGGTTCGTGCTGCCGCCGGACAAGTCGTCACACGTGCAGGGACTGGCCGTGGACGTCGGCCCCACCGAGGGTGCGCTCTGGCTGGGTGAGCACGGGCTCGCGTTCGGGCTGTGCCGCACCTATGCCAACGAGGTGTGGCACTTCGAGAAGCTGCCCGCCGGCCGGACGACGTGCAAGAAGATGCATCCCGACTCGTCGTGGGGGTGGTGACCGGACCAGAACCTGGGGTCGCACGCGCCGGAGGGGGCGTGCGCGGCCGACGACGACACGAGGGCGGGTGTGGTGCGTGGACCTCCCACGCACCACACCCGCCCTTCGTCCTGCTCAGGCCTGATGTGCCCAGGCCTGCCGTGCTCACCTCACGAGCACAGGGTCCCGTTGAGCGTGAAGCTCGTCGGCGCGGTGTTGGTGGCGCCGAAGCCGCCGTTGAACCCGAACGAGGCCGTCCCGCCCGCCGCGATCGAGCCGTTCCAGGCCGCGTTGGTGACGGTCACGTTGCTGCCGGACTGCGTGGCGGTCGAGCTCCAGGCCTGCTGGATGGTCTGGCCGCTGGGCCAGGTCCACTTGAGCGTCCAGCCGTTGATCGCGCTGCCCAGGTTGGTGATGGTGACGTTGGCCGTGAAGCCGCCCGGCCACTGGTTGGGTGCCGAGTACGCCACCTTGCAGCCGCCCGTGGGGGTGGTCGTCGGTGTGGTGGTCGGCGTGGGTGTGGGGGTCGTCGTGGTCGTGGGCGTGGGCGTGGGCGTGGGCGTCGGGGTGACCGTCGGCGTGGGGGTCGGCGTGGGTGTCGTCGTCGGGCTGCTCGCGTTCAACGCGTTCAGGACGGACGTGTACGCCGACTTCTTGTTGCCGCTGTTGTCGAAGAGCAGCGGGTTGGCGCCCGTACGCCACGAGTCGGAGTCACGCACGCCCCAGACGGTGATGCCCTTGCACGCGCTGACCGCCAGGCACGCCTTGGTCACGGCGGTGTAGATGGCGTCCTGGCTGGAGCCCTGCTGCACGTCGAGCTCGGTGATCTGCACCTCGACGCCCAGGTCGGCGAAGCGCTGCAGGTTGGCCTGGTAGTCGGACGGGACCGACGTGTTGAGGTGGGACTGGAAGCCGACGCAGTCGATGGGGACGCCGCGAGCCTTGAAGTCCTTGACCATGTTGTAGACGGCGGTGCTCTTCGCGTTGATGCCGTCGGTGTTGTAGTCGTTGTAGCAGAGCTTGACGTTCGGGTCGGCGGCGCGGGCGGTCTTGAACGCGACCTCGATCCAGTCGTTGCCCGTCCGCTGCAGGTTGGAGTCGCGGCGGTTGCCCTGGCCGTCGTCGGCGAACGCCTCGTTGACCACGTCCCAGGCGTACAACTTGCCCTTGTAGTGGGTCGCGACCTGCGTGATGTGGTTGACGAGCGCGCTGCGCAGCGCCGTGCCGGACAGGTTCTGCATCCACCCGGGCTGCTGCTGGTGCCAGGCGAGCGTGTGCCCGCGCACCGGGATGTTGTGCTGCGTCGCCCAGGTCAGCAGCGCGTCGCCCTGCGTGAAGTTGAACTGGTTCTGCGACGGCTCCGTCGCATCCATCTTCATCTCGTTCTCGGGCGTGATCATGGTGAACTCGCGTGCCGCGATGGCGGCGTACGTCGAGTCGGAGAGCTTGGAGGGCGAGATCGCCGCGCCGTAGTAGCGCCCGGTCTGCGCGGCTGCGCCACCGAGCGTGGTCGAGGCCGCCTGCGCGGGTGCGGAGACGGCGACGGCGGCGACGACCGCGCTCGCCGTCAGGGTCGCGGCGGCCAGTGCCAGCCGTCCGCGTCGTGGTGTGCTCATGGAGGACCTCTCTGTGGGGCGCCGTACGGTCGGGGCCGCACGGGCCGCTGTCTCGGCGGTCCTCGTCGACCGCCGGGCCGGCTCGTGGTTCCCCACCCCGGCCGACGGTTCACGCTGGCACAGCGCGGCCCGCCGCGAGAGGGAGCTAAACGATTAGTTCGATATCGATATCGAACGGGCGCGCAGGTTGCTGCGCGCGGCCGGTCCCGGGAGGGAGGCAGACGGAGCGGATGGTTGGCCGCCGGCGCGGTGGCCGCCGGTGGGCGGGTGGGCGGCGGCGAGGGGGTCAGGGCTGGGGGCGCGTGCGGTCGTGCTCGACACACTCGGCCAGCTCGGCGGCAGCGACCGCCGCCCCGCCCGTCGCCGACGGAGACTCGGGCTCGATCGCGTCGTGGACGTGGCCGTCGTGCCGCCCGCGCAGGGTCCGGTAGCCGGCCAGCACCGCGATCACCGCGACCGCCGCCGACACCATCGCCACCCGGAACCCGCCGTGCGACCCGTGCGCGTCGATCTGCGCCCCGGCGATCGACGACCCCACCGAGACCCCGACCCCCAGCGAGGTCCCCACCCAGGTCAGGCCTTCGGTCAGCCGCTCGGGCGCGACCAGCTGCTGCACCATCCCGTTGCCGTTGATGAGGGTCGGCGCGATCGCGAACCCGGTGACGAACATGACCGCCGCCAGCACGGGCAGCGAGTGCACGAAGAAGAAGAGCGTGACCCCGGCCGCGAGCGCCACGGTGCCGGTCGCGAAGCGCTGGTGCAGCGGCCGTTTCCAGTGCCGCGTGCCGTAGAGCAGGCCGGACAGCAGCGAGCCGGCGGCGAAGACCGCGAGCACGGGGCCGGCCAGGCTCTTCTTGCCGGCCTCGTCGGCGAACGCGACCGTGGACACGTCGTTGGCGCCGAACAACGAGCCCATCCCGACGAAGACCAGCATGAGCACGAGCATCGCCGGGTTGCGCAGCACGGACCCGCGGGGCCGCGGCGCGTCGGCCGGCGCGACCGGCGGCTCGGTGGCCCGCAGCGAGCAGAACCAGTACCCACCGACGACCATCGCGACCAGGGGCACGACGAGGCCGGCCGACGGCGTCACGCCCGTGGCCAGCAGCGTCGCGGCCACCGGGCCGATGACGAACACGAGCTCGTCGAGCGCGGACTCCAGCGAGTAGGCGGTGTGGATGCGTCGCTCGTCGTCGCCCAGCAGGAACGACCACCGCGCGCGCACGAGCGACCCGAACGACCCGATGGCCGCACCGGTGACGGCCGCGGCGACGTAGAGCACGGCCTCGGGCGCGGACAGGACGGCGGCCGTCACGAGCCCGACGAGCCCGACGGCGGCGACGCCGACCGCGGGCCGCATGATCCGCGCCTGCCCGTACCGGTCGACGAACCGCGCGAGCTGGGGCGAGCAGACCGCCTGCGCCACGACGTACACGGCCGAGACGCGCCCGGCCAGCCCGTACGACCCGTACAGCGACTGCACCATGAGCACGATCCCGATGCCCACCATCGACATCGGCAGGCGCGCCAGGGTCCCGGCGGCCGAGAAGCGGAGCGCGCCGGGGCGCGACAGCACGTCTTTGTAGGGCCCCAGCACCCGCCCAGTCTGTCATCCGTAGCGCGTGGTCCGGCTGTCGGGGGCAGGATCGACCGCATGGACATCCATGTGACCGACGTTCCCGACGAGAGCCGTTATGAGGCCCGCGACGGCGACGGGACCTTGTTGGGCATCAGCGTGTACGACGTCGTCGACGGGACGGTCGCCTTCACGCACACGGAGGTCGACGAGGCCGTCGAGGGCAAGGGCGTCGCGTCGACGCTGGTCCGGGCGGCGCTCGACGACGTGCGGGGCAGCGGCCGCCGCGTCGCGGCGCTGTGCCCGTACGTGAAGTCGTGGATCGAGCGCCACCCGGACTACCAGGACCTCCTCACGACGCACCCCTGAGCCACGACGTCCGAGCAAGTGGCTGCAATGGCAACCACGTGCTCGGACGTTGTTGGGGAAGGGCGGTCAGCGGGGTGTGCGCACCACGCGGACGGCGCCGGCGGGGACCTTGAGCGCGCCGGTCAGCGTGTCGCCGCTCAGCAGCTCGGTGCCGGTGGCCGGGATCTCGACGGGCTCGTCGCGGTGGTTGATGGCCACCGTGAACGTGGCGTGGTCGCTCTCGCGGTGCAGCACCTCGACGCCCTCGGGCAGGCCGGGGGGCGTGATGCCGGCGTCGCGGTAGGCGGCCGCCAGCACAGGCGCGAGCGCCGCGACGTCCAGGCGGGTGGACACGTACCAGCCGTGCCCGGAGCCGTGGGTGTGCCGGGTGATCGCCGCCCGGCCTGCCGCGGGGCCGTCGACGTAGCTCGCGACGACGTCGGCACCGGCCAGCGCGATGTCGTCGGCCCACACGTCACCCGTCAGCTCGCTGCCGGACCAACCGACGTGCACGCGCTCGCCGGCGCGCAGCGGCAGGAACTCCTCGACGCTCATGCCGAGCGCGTCGCGCAGCGGGGCGCCGTAGCCGCCCACGTGCACGGCGTCGAACTCGTCGACGACCGCGGAGAAGTACGACACGACGAGCGTGCCGCCGCCGGCGACGTACCGGGTCAGGTTCTCGGCGCCGGCAGCCGTGAGCAGGTACGACGCCGGCGCGACGACCAGCGGGTAGCGGGACAGGTCGTCCTCGGGGTGGGCCATGTCGACGGTCAGCCCGTCGCGCCACATGCGCTCGTGGAAGGCGGCGACGCGCTCGCGGTGGTCGAGGTCGTCCGACGGACGCCACTCCAGGTCCTGCGCCCAGAACGATTCCCAGTCCCACAGGATCGCGGCGTCGGCTCGCGTGCGGGAGCCCAGCACGGGCGCCAGGCGCCCCAGCTCGGCACCCAGCTCGACGACCTCACGCCACACGCGCGACGACGTCCCGGTGTGCGGCAGCATCGCGGAGTGGAACTTCTCCGCCCCCGAGCGGGAGGCGCGCCACTGGAAGAACAGGATCGCGTCGGCGCCGCGGCCCAGGTGGGACAGCGAGTTGCGGCGCATCTCCCCGCCGCGCTTGGCGACGTTGCGCGGCTGCCAGTTCACGGCCGACGTGGAGTGCTCCATGAGCATCCACGGCTTGCCGCCGGCCACCGAGCGGGTGAGGTCGGCGGCGAGGGCCAGACCGACCTCGGGGTGCTCGTCGGCCGCCGTCAGGTAGTGGTCGTTGGACACGACGTCCACCTCGCGCCCCCAGGCCCACAGGTCCGTGGCCGGGCAGGACGCGGCCATGAAGTTGGTGGTGATCGGCACGGACGAGTGCGCGCGGATCGCGTCGCGCTCGGCGATGTAGCACTCGCGCAGCGCGTGGTCGGTGAAGCGCGCGAAGTCGAGGCGCTGCGCCGGGTTGACCGCGCTCGCGGCGACCGACGGCGCGCCGACGTGCGCCCACTCGCCGTAGCGCTGACCCCAGAACGCCGTGCCCCACGCCTGGTTGAGCGCGTCGAGCGTGCCGTAGCGGTCCTGCAGCCAGGCGCGGAAGGCGGCGGCCGACGAGGGCGAGTAGTCGTCGGACACCGGGGCGCCGTACTCGTTGTGGACGTGCCAGAGCGCGATGGCCGGGTGTTGGCCGTAGCGGCGGGCCAGCTCGGTGGTGATGCGGACGGACGCGGCGCGGTACTCGGGCGACGAGGGTCCGGCCATGCCGCGCGAGCCGAAGCCCAGCACGGTGCCGTCGCGCGTCACGACCCGCGCCTGCGGGTAGGTGGCGAAGAACCACGCGGGCGGCGAGGCGGTGGGCGTGCCCAGGTCGACGCGGATGCCGGCGGCGTGCAGCAGCTCGATGAGCTCGTCGAGCCAGGCGAAGTCGAACTCGCCCTCGCGCGGCTCGAGCAGCGCCCAGGAGAAGATGCCGATGCTGACCAGGTTGACGCCGGCCTCGTGCATGAGGGCGATGTCGGTGTCCCAGACCTCGCGCGGCCACTGCTCGGGGTTGTAGTCGCCGCCGTAGGCGATGCCGTCGAGGCCGAGGGGCCAGGACGGCGTGTGGGGGCCGGGAGCGGCGCGCATGACTCTCCATCGGGTCAGTGGTCAACGAACGGGCTGTGCGCGTTCCCAGCACTGGGACCGTTCACAACGACGAGATAACACCCTGGAGGCCGGTGTTGACAAGTCCCCGACGATCGGGGCTACTGTGACCGGGCACAGGCAAGGCGTCCCAGGACGCCACCCTCCGTCGCAAGGCTGCGACGGACCATGACGAGGAGGTCAGATGCGCCTGCAGTCAGGCATCAGAGTCGCGGCGGTCGTTGCCGCAACCGCACTGCTCGCCACCGGATGCACGTCCGGCGACGACGACAGCACCACCCCCAGCGCAGGCGCCAGCACCACCGAGAAGGCCGCGAAGGTCGACCTCACGTTCTGGACCTGGGCCCCGGGCATGGACGAGGTTGTCGCGGCGTGGAACGCCGCCAACCCCGACATCCACGTCACCGTCAACAAGCAGGACGGCGGCGACCCCGCCGTCACCAAGCTGCTGACGGCGATCAAGGCAGGATCGGGCGCGCCCGACCTGATGCAGACCGAGTACCAGAAGATCCCCACCCTGGTCGCGGCCGACGCGCTCGCCGACATCAAGGGCGACGTGAGCGACGACCTGTCCAGCCACTTCGCCGACGGCACGTGGCAGTCGGTCACCCTGGGCGGCGACGCCGTCTACGGCATCCCGCAGGACTCCGGCCCCATGGAGTTCTACTACCGCGAGGACATCTTCAAGAAGTACGACCTCAAGGTCCCGACGACGTGGGCCGAGTACGCCGACGTCGCCGCCGAGCTGCACAAGAAGGACCCGAAGGCCTACCTCGGCACGTTCTCCGCCACGGACGCGGGCTGGTTCACCGGCCTGACGCAGCAGGCCGGCGCCTCCTGGTGGGGCATCGACGGCGACGCGTGGTCGGTGGACATCGACAGCGCCGCCTCCCAGAAGGTGGCCTCGTACTGGGGTGACCTGGTGGAGAAGGGCGTCATCGACAACAAGCCGATGTACACGCCCGAGTGGAACGCCGCGCTCAACGACGGCACGCAGGCCGGCTGGGTCTCCGCGATCTGGGCTCCCGGTGTGCTGGCGGGCAACGCCGCCGACACCCAGGGCAAGTGGAAGATGGCGCCCATGCCGCAGTGGAACGCGGGCGACGACGCCACGGGCAACTGGGGTGGCTCCGCCACCTCGGTGACCAGCCAGTCCAAGCACGCCGAGGCGGCCGCGAAGTTCGCGGAGTGGATGAACACGAGCCAGGACGCGGTCAACATCCTGGTCTCCAAGGGCGGCCTCTACCCGGCCGACCTGCCGGCTCAGGCCCAGGCGCTGTCGGAGCCCCCGGCGTTCTTCCCGAACCAGCCCGACTTCTACACGACGGCCACGGACATCGCGAAGTCCGTGCAGCCGTTCACGTACGGTCCGAACGTGAACGTCGCGTTCTCGGCCTACAACGACGAGTTCGGCAAGGCCGCCGAGTCCAAGAAGGCCGCCGACTTCCTCACCGCGCTCACCGCGATGCAGAAGACGACGGTTGACGACCTGAAGAACTCCGGGTTCAACGTCAAGGAGTGAGACCGTCGCGGGTGGCCGCCCGATCCCCCGGGCGGCCACCCCGCACGCTCGTCGAGCCTCCCGTCGAGAACCGCATTCCCTCGACAACCGCAGCCCGCCCCACCCCGACAGGAGCCAGGACGTGACCGTCCAGACGCCCACCACCAGCGCCCGCCCCGCGCGGCGCAGGAGCGGCAGGTTCGCCCCGTACGTGTACCTCGCGCCGGCGATGACGCTGTTCACCCTCTTCCTCGCCCTGCCCATCGGCTACGCGATCTACCTGAGCTTCCGCTCGGTCAAGGTCAGCGGCCTGGGCCTCGGCAAGGGGGCCCGCACGGAGGTGTGGGCCGGCTTCTCCAACTACTCGCGCGCTCTCACGGACCCAGACTTCATCTCGTCTGTGATCCGCGTGGGCATCTACGGCCTCATCCTGGTCCCGACGATGCTGGGGCTCGCGCTCCTGTTCGCGCTGCTGCTCGACTCTCGTCGTACGCGCGGCCGCGGCTTCTCCCGCGTCTCGATCTTCCTGCCCTACGCCGTGCCCGCCGTCATCGCGTCGCTGCTGTGGGGCTTCCTGTACCTGCCACGGGTCAGCCCGTTCTACTACGTCTTCGACAAGCTGGGCTGGGACGTGCCCGACGTGCTGTCGTCGCCGTGGATCATCTTCGCGATCGCCAACATCGGCCTGTGGGGCGGCGTCGGCTTCAACATGATCGTCATCTACACGGCGCTCAAGGCCATCCCCACCGAGCTCTACGAGGCCGCCCGCCTGGACGGCGCCTCCGAGGTGGCCATCGCCTGGCGGATCAAGATCCCCGTGGTGATGCCCTCGCTCATCCTCACGTTCCTGTTCTCGATGATCGCGACGCTGCAGGTCTTCGCCGAGCCGATGACCCTCAAGCCGTTGACCAACACGATCTCGTCGACCTGGAGCCCGCTCATGAAGGTGTACCGCGACGCCTTCACGCGCGACGACATCTACTCCGCCGCCGCGACCTCGGTGATCATCGCCGTCGCCACCTTCGCGCTCTCGTTCGGCTTCCTGCGTCTGGTGCAGCGCCGTGCCTTCAGCCAGGAGAACAGCTGACATGACGACCCTCACGCTGACGCCCGTCAAGAACCCGCCCCAGGTCCGCGCGACGACCGGCGCGACCGGCCCGACGAACAAGCGCAGCACCACGTCCACGCTGGTGCTGCTGGTGGGTGCCCTGTACTGCCTGCTCCCCGTGGCGTGGGTGCTGATCGCCTCGACGAAGAGCGCCGGCGAGCTGTTCTCGAGCTTCACGTTCGCGCCGTCGACGCACCTGTGGGACAACATCCAGGACCTGTCCGCCTACCGCGGCGGCCTGTTCTGGCGGTGGATGGCCAACACCGCGCTGTACGCGGGCGTCGGCGCCCTGCTGTCGGTGATCGTCTCCGCGATGGCCGGCTACGGGCTGGCCAAGTTCAGCTTCGCGGGCAAGAAGGCCATCTTCAACGTCATCCTGGCCGGCGTGCTGGTGCCCGGTGTCGTGCTCGCCATCCCGCAGTACCTGCTGCTCGCCCAGGTGGGCCTGACCAACACGTATTGGTCGGTGCTGCTGCCCAGCATCATCAGCCCGTACGGCATCTACCTGGCGCGCATCTACGCGGCGGCCTCGGTGCCCGACGACGTCCTCGAGGCGGCCCGCACCGACGGCGCCAGCGAGGCGCGCATCTTCACGCGCATCTCCGTCCCGATGATGGTCCCGGGCCTCGTCACGGTGTTCCTGTTCCAGTTCGTCGCCATCTGGAACAACTACATGCTGCCGTTCATCATGCTCGGCAACGACCGCCTGTTCCCCATCACCGTGGGGCTGTCGGGCCTGCTGAACCAGGGTGCCTCGCAGCCGGCCATGTACACGGCCGTCATCACCGGTGCGCTGCTGTCGATCATCCCGCTGATCGCGCTGTTCCTGCTGCTGCAGCGGTACTGGCAGGTCGACCTCGCCGCGGGCGCGGTCAAGGCCTGATCGCCCCTAGAGTTCACTCGACATGGAACCGACAGGAGCTGGGCGCAAGCGCCCGACGATCCGCGACGTGGCGGCCGCGGCCGGCGTGTCCCGCGGCACGGTCTCGCGCGTCATCAACGGCGGGCACTGGGTCTCGCCGCAGGCCCTGGCCGCCGTCGAGGAGGCCATCGCCAGCACCGGCTACTCGCTCAACCAGCACGCGCGCAGCCTGGCCACCGGCCGGTCCAACTCCGTCGCGTTCCTGCTCACCGAGGCCCAGCACCTGCTGTTCGAGGACCCCAACTTCTCCATCCTGCTGCGCGGCGCCGCCACGGCGCTCGCGGCGCGGGGCATGCCGCTGCTCCTCATGGTGGCCGGCACCCCGGCGGAGCAGAAGCAGGTGCTCGACTACGTCGGCGCCGGGCACGTGGACGGCGTGCTGCTCATCTCCTCGCACTCCGGCAGCCCCGTCCTGAAGTCGCTGATCAAGCAGGACATCCCGACGATCGCGTGCGGCATCCCGCTGGGCTTCGAGTCCACCATCGGGCACGTCGCGGCCGACGACCTGGGTGGCGGTCGCCGCATGACGAGGCACCTGCTGGACCGCGGACGCACGCGCATCGCGACGATCACCGGCCCCCCGGACACGTCGGGCGGACGGCTGCGCCTGGAGGGTTACCGGGCCGAGCTCGGCGACGCGTACGACGAGAGCCTCGTCGTGCACGGCGACTACTCGCGCGCCAGCGGCGCCGCGGGCATGCGCGAGCTGCTCGAGCGCCGTCCGGACCTGGACGCCGTCTTCGTCGCCTCCGACCTCATGGCCACCGGCGCGCTGCAGGTGCTCCGCGAGTCCGGCCGCAGCGTGCCGGGCGACGTCGCGGTCGGCGGGTTCGACGACTCCGGCCTCGCGGCCACGCTGGACCCCGCGCTGACGACGATGCGCCAGCCCCTGGAGCGCATCAGCTCGGAGATGGTGCGCCTGCTCCTCGACGTCGTCGACGGCGCCGACCCGGCGGCGATCACCCTCCCGACGACCCTCGTCGTCCGCGAAACCACCTAAGACCCCAACGTCCGAGCAAGTGGCTGCTATAGCGACCACTTGCTCGGACGTTGCTGGTGTGCCGGTCAGCCCTCCAGGGCCGCCGAGACCACGTCCTTGGCCTCCGCCTGGACCTGCTTCAGGTGGTCTTCCGACACGAAGCTCTCGGCGTAGATCTTGTAGACGTCCTCGGTCCCCGACGGGCGCGCGGCGAACCAGGCGTTGGCGGTGGTGACCTTGAGGCCGCCGATCGACGCATCGTTGCCCGGCGCCTTGGTCAGGCGCGCGGTGATCGGGTCGCCGGCGAGCGTCGTCGCGGCCACCTGCTCCGGGGAGAGGGCAGCGAGCGTGGCCTTCTGCTCGCGCGTCGCCTCGGCGTCGATGCGGGCGTACCAGGACTCGCCGAACTCGTCGACCAGCTCGCGGTGCCGCTGCGAGGGGGACTTGCCGGTGACGGCCAGGATCTCGGACGCGAGCAGGCACGCGATGGGCCCGTCCTTGTCGGTGGTCCACACGGTCCCGTCCTTGCGCAGGAAGCTGGCCCCCGCCGACTCCTCGCCGCCGAACCCGACGGACGCGTCGATCAGCCCGGGCACGAACCACTTGAACCCGACCGGCACCTCGATGACGCGCCGGCCCAGCCGGGCCCCCACACGGCTGATCAGGTCGGACGAGACGAGGGTCTTGCCGATGCCCGCGTCGGACGGCCACTGCGGACGCGCGCCGCCGTACAGGTAGTCGATCATCACGGCGAGGTAGTGGTTGGGGTTCATCAGCCCGCCGTCGGGCGTGACGATGCCGTGCCGGTCGGAGTCCGCGTCGTTGCCCGTCGCGATGTCGTACGGCGCAGGCCCGTCGCCGGCCGTCATGCGGTTGACCAGCGATGCCATCGCGTACGGCGACGAGCAGTCCATGCGGATCTTGCCGTCCCAGTCCAGCGTCATGAACGGCCAGCGCGGGTCGGCGACCGTGTTCACGACGGTCAGGTCCAGCCCGTAGCGCTCGCCGATGACGCCCCAGTACTCGACCATCGCGCCGCCCAGCGGGTCGGCCCCGATGCGGACGCCGGCGGACCGGATCGCGTCGAAGTCGATGACCGTCGCCAGGTCGTCGACGTACATCGTCAGGTAGTCGTGCTTGCGGACCGTGGCCGCGCGCGCGGCCTGCTCGTACGGGACGCGGGGGATCGAGCGCCAGCCCGACGCGAGGATCTCGTTGGCGCGGTCGGCGATCCAGCCCGTCGCCTCGGAGCCCGCGGGGCCGCCGTGCGGCGGGTTGTACTTGAAGCCACCGTCTGTGGGCGGGTTGTGCGACGGGGTCACGACGATGCCGTCCGCGAGCCCCGGCCCCTGCGTGCGCACACCCTCCGACGTGCCGGCGCCGTTGTGCCGCAGGATCGCGAGGCTCACGGCGGGCGTGGGGGTGTAGGAGTCGCGGGCGTCGACGTGCACCTCGACGCCGGCCGCGGCCAGCACCTCGAGCGCCGTGCGCTGGGCCGGCTCGGACAGGCCGTGCGTGTCGCGGCCGATGAACAGGGGGCCGTCGGTGCCCTGGCTGCGGCGGTACTCGATGATCGCGGCGGTGATGGCGACGATGTGCGCCTCGTTGAACGCCTTCTTGAACGCGGACCCGCGGTGGCCGCTGGTGCCGAACACCACCTTCTGGTCCGGGTTCGTGACGTCGGGCTCGTCGTCGTAGTACGCCGCGACCAGCGCGTCGACGTCGATCAGGTCCTCGGGCAGGGCAGGTGTTCCGGCGCGCGGGTGCATGCCTCGATCCTCCCGCAGCCGACGCCGATTTGCAGCCCCCGCCTGGCGTCGGCTGCCTCACTCGTCGCGTGCTGCGTTCCTGCCGCTATACGAACGAAACGCAGCGCACGACGGTTGCCACCACGGCTGCGCTGTCAGTGGACCGGGTCAGGGTCCTTCGGTTGCGGAACCGAGGCCGGGGTGGCCGGTTCCTGGCCCGTGCCGCGCCACGTCTCGATGACGCGCATCAGGTGGTAGACGCCCAGGGCGGCGGCGGTGCCGAGTGCGATGCCACTGAAGATCAGGTCGCCGGGCAGCCAGGTGAAGTTGGCGATGCCGACGACGAGCGCGACGGCGGCCGTCGTGAGGTTCTTGGGGTCGGAGAAGTCGACCTTGTTCTGCACCCAGATCCGTGCGCCGAGGATGCCGATCATGCCGTAGAGGACGGTCGTCGCCCCGCCCAGGACGCCCGCCGGGATGGACGCGACGATCGCGCCGAACTTGGGGCACAGCGACAGCACGAGGGCGGTCGCGGCGGCCACCCAGTAGGCGGCCGTCGAGTAGACCTTGGTGGCGGCCATGACCCCGATGTTCTCCGCATACGTGGTGGTGCCGGACCCGCCGCCGAGCCCGGCGAGCGTCGTCGCGAGGCCGTCGGCGAACAGCGCGCGGCCGGCCACGGGGTCCAGGTCGTGGCCCGTCATGGCGGCGACGGACTTCACGTGCCCGATGTTCTCCGCGATGAGCACGAGCACCACGGGGACGAACAGGCCGAGCGCGCTGACGTCGAACGACGGCCCGATGAAGTGCGGGAAGCCCACCCAGTCCGCACCCTTGACCGCCTTGAAGTCGACCTCCCCGCGGATCGACGCGACCGCGTACCCGACCAGCACGCCGACCAGGATCGACAGGCGCCCCAGGATCCCCCGGAACAGCACCGTGCACAGGATGATCGACAGCAGCGTGACGAGCGCGGTGACGGGTGCGGCGCGGAAGCCGTTGGTGCAGCTCTCCACGATCTTCCCGTCGACCACGCTCTGCGTGCACGTGCCCCACGCGGCCGGTGCCAGGTTGAAGCCGATGAGCGCGACGATCGTGCCCGTGACGACGGGCGGCATGAGCGCGTTGATCCAGCCCGTCCCGGCCAGGTGCGCGACGACGCCGACGATCACCAGCAGCAGACCCGTCATGACGATCCCGCCGAGCGCGACCGACTGGCCGTCGCTCGCTGTCGCCGCCGTGATGGGCGCGATGAACGCGAACGACGAGCCCAGGTAGCTGGGCAGCCGGTTGCGCGTGATCAGCAGGAACAGCGCCGTGCCGATCGCGGAGAAGAACAGCGTCGTCGCCGGCGAGAAGCCGGTCAGCAGCGGCACCAGGAACGTCGCGCCGAACATCGCGACGACGTGCTGCATCCCGATCCCGACGGTGCGCGGCCAGCTGAGGCGCTCGTCGGGCGCCACCACCTGACCCGGCGGGATCGTCCGACCGTCTCCGTGCACACGCCAGCCCAGGCTCATGTCGTCGTCCCTCGTCGTCGAAGCGGCCCCTGCGCAGGTCAGGACGCTAGCAACGCGCCCACCGGCACGACAACGGTCCGACGGTCGGCCGCGCCGCCGGTAGCCTTGCGCGCATGGCTACGAGCGACTTCGTCCTGCGTCCCTTCGAGGGTCTCCCCGGTGAGCCCGACTGGGTGGCGTTGAAGGAGGTCGTGCCCGCCGCGACCGCCACGGCCCGCACCACCACGGAGCACGGCGCCAAGGAGGTGCTGGTCACCACGGTCCTGCCGCAGGCGTGGCCCGCGCTGCACCGCGCCGACGGCGTGATCCTGCTGGCCCTGCAGACGGCGCACAGCTCGGGTGACGCGAGCCGCGACCTGGCCGCCGCGCTGCTCGAGGCCGTGGACGCCGAGCCCGGCACCGCGATCGAGCTCACCGGCCTGCCCGAGGCCGGCCCGCGCCTCCAGGACGTGCTCGACCTGAGCGTCCCGTTCGAGGTCACCGTCCACGACACGTTCGCGTACTGGCTCGCGCCGGACGTCGAGCGGACCGACGACCTGGCAGCCGCGATCGAGGAGGCCGACGCCGGCATCATCGACACGGTCAAGCTCGAGGGCGTCGAGTCGGCCTACTGGTGCCGCATGGGAGCGCGCGAGTTCCTGCGCTGGGCCCAGCCGCACGAGGAGCAGGTGGTCCTGGACGGGCTCGCCCGCCTGCACGCCAAGCGGGCGTCCGGCTTCGAGGGCGCCAAGTTCGTCGGCTACTTCCGCTCGTCGGGTCTCGTCGTGCCGGTGTGGGAGCTGCCGCGCGGTGCCGAGGCCGACGACATCCAGGACGCCGTCGCCGCGTTCGCGCCCTCGTTCACCGCAGCGCTGGAGGACACGAACCCGCTCGACGCCAACGAGCGTCGGGCTCGCGCGGGCCTGGTGGCCCGCCAGGTCACCCTCCGCTGACACGCGAACGAGCAACCGACCTCGATAGGCTGATCGTCGTGACGGACCAGGGCGCCTCCACCCCCGCGGGCGCGGAGGGTCATGCCCGCGTCCCCCGCAGGGCGTCTCGCCAGCGCGTCGCGGTCGTCATCCCCGCCAAGGACGAGTCCCGCCGCATCGCGGCGACCGTCCGCTCGGCCAAGGCGATCCCGAACGTCGACCTGGTGCTCGTGGTCGACGACGGCTCCGAGGACAACACGCAGCACGTCGCCCGGGAGGCCGGCGCGGTCGTCGTCCGGCACTCGCACAACCGGGGCAAGGCCGCGGCGATGGAGACCGGCGCGGCCGTCGTCGCGATGCGTGACGCCCCGGACCGTGAGCCGCGCATCCTGCTGTTCATCGACGGCGACCTGGGCGAGACGGCCGTCAACACCGCGCCCCTGGTCCGGCCCGTGGTCGAGGGCCACACCGACCTCGCGATCGCGCTGATCCCGCCGCAGCCCGGTGCGGGCGGCCGCGGCATCGTCGTCGGCGCCGCTCGTCGGGCCATCGCGTCGCTGACCGGCTGGACCCCCACGCAGCCGCTGTCCGGCATGCGCTGCCTGACGCGGGAGGCGTTCGAGGCCGCTACGCCGCTCGCGCACGGCTGGGGCGTCGAGACGGGCATGACGATCGACCTGCTGCGGCGCGGGTTCCGCGTCGTCGAGGTGCCGTGCGACCTGCGGCACCGGCCGTCGGGAACCGACCTCAAGGGTCAGCTCCACCGCGCCGCCCAGTACAAGGACGTGCAGCTCGCCGTCAGCGCTCGTCGGGCGCGGTCCGTCGCGGGCGCCGTCAAGCGCAAGATCGCGCCCAGGCCCGCATCACCCACGCACCGCTGATCGTCGCCGCAGGCGACCCGTAACCTGGAGCCGTGCTGCCCGCCGCGCCGAGCCGAGCCCGCGTCCGGGCGTGGTTCGCGACGCTTGCTGTCGGTGTCCTGGCCCTGCTCGCGCTGGTCGTCCCCGCGGGTGCGGCGCACGCAGCGGACGACGACGGCCTCGTGCTCGTCGGCGTCGGCGGGCTGCACTGGTCGGACATCGACCGGACCACGACGCCGCGGCTGTGGGGGATGGTCTCCGAGGGTTCGGTCGGCTCGATCTCCGTGCACGCCCTGGCCAAGGTCACCTGCCCGCTGGACGCGTGGCTGACGATCTCCGCGGCCAGCCGCGTCTCCGCGCCCGCCGACGAGGCCGCCGGCACGACGACGTGCGACGACCTGCCCGACGTCCGCACGACGACCGATCCGCGGGCGCGGGTGCGGGGGTGGGCGGACCTCGTCGACCCCGCCGCGCAGCCCGGTGTCGCGGGGACACCGGGAACCGTGGGGCAGCGGGTCGACGACTCCGAGCGGTGCGCCAACGCCGTCGGACCCGGCGCCGCCGTCGCGCTCGCGCGGCCGGACGGACAGGTCACGCGCTACTTCGACGCGCTCGACGACGACGGCAGCGTGCTGCGGTCGTGCGCGGTGACCGTGCTCGACGTCGGCGAGCTGCCCACCGACCGGGCGGCGCGCCTGGCCGCCCTCGCCGCGCTCGACGACCAGCTCCGCACCATCACGGCGCAGGTGCCGATCGGCACAGACGTCGTCGTCGCGGGCGTCTCCGACAGCCCGACGGGCGAGGCCGGCCTGCAGGCGGTCGTCGACTGGCGTCGCGGCGGCGGCCCGGTCGCGTGGCTGACATCGGCGTCGACCCGGCTGCCGGGCGTCGTCACGCTCACCGACCTCTCGGCGACGGTCGTCCAGCGGGTGGGCGGCGAGACCGCCGACCTGGACGGCGCACCGCTCGAGACCGGGTCCGAGCGGCGCATGTCCACGCAGCGCACGCTCGACAACCGCCGCTACCTCGCCGAGATGACGACGGTGACGCCGTACCTGCTGCCTCGTGTCCTGGCGGTCGTGGGCGTCGCGGTCGGGCTCGTCGTCGGCGCCGTCCTGGTGTCGCGCCGGCGGCGGCCGCGCGGTCCGGGGCGGGCGCTGGGGCGTGTCGCGATCGCGGTCGTCCTGCTCGGGGCGGCGATGCCCGCCGGCGCGCAGCTCTCGGTGCTGTCGCGATGGTGGGTGCGGCCTGCGCCCCTGGTCGCCGCGACGGTCTGGTTCACGGTCGGCACGGTCGCGGTCGCGCTCGTGTCGTGGCTGGTGTCCCGACTGCTTCCGCGAGGCCCGTGGCGGCTCGCGGCCGTGGCAGCGGGCGTGTCCTGGCTGCTCACGACCGTCGACGGCGTCACCGGCACCGTCCTGCAGCAGGGTTCCGTCTTCGGCATCACGCCGACCTCCGGGGCCCGGTACTTCGGCTTCGGCAACACCACGTTCGGCGCCTACGCGGCGGCGGCGCTCGTGCTCGCCGGAGCGCTCGCGGTGGGCGGCCGGCGGGCCGGCCGACGACGAGCGGGCCTTGTGGCCGCCGTCGTCGTCGCGGCCCTGTCCGTGCTGGTGGACGGCTGGCCGACGTTCGGTGCCGACTTCGGCGGTGCGCTGACGCTGGTGCTCGCGTTCGCCGTGCTGCTGCTGCCGCTCAGCGGCGTCGCGCTCTCGCCGCGTCGGGTCGTCGTCGCGGTCGTCGCAGCCGTGGCCGTCGTGGCCGCCGTCGCCGTGGTCGACTGGGCCCGGCCCGGACGCAGCACGCACCTCGGCCTCTTCGTACAGCGCATCATCGACGGCGACGCGCTCGACGTCGTGGGGCGCAAGGCGGCCGGCGCCTGGGCGACCGTGGACCAGCCCGCCGGAGCGGCCGCCGCCCTCGCGTGCCTCGGGATCTGCGCGGTCCTCGTCGGCCCGGACCGGTGGCGGCCCGCCGTGCTGCGGCGGCTCGACGACGAGTGGGTCGGCCTGCGCGCGACTCTGCGGGCGGTCGTCGTCGCCGCGGTGGCGGGCTCGCTCGTCAACGACTCCGGCGTGGTCGTGGCCGTCGTCCTGCTGGGTGTCGCGGGCGGTCTGCTGGGTGCCTCGGCGATGGCGGACGCGTGGGCCGGGCGGCGCGCCCCCGCCCTCGAGGTCGCCGACGAGCCCGTGCTGCGGGCGATGCCCGCGGTCGTCGTCGCGACGGGCGGCGTGCTCGGCGTCCTGCTGCTGCTCACCACGTCGGCCTTCCCGCTGGCCGCGCAGGCCGGAGGCGCCACGCGCGCCGACGGGCCCGCGCTCCTGGCCGGTGGCTCCCCCGTGGTCGTCGTCGGGA
Organism: Cellulomonas sp. JH27-2; assembly: GCF_014837175.1. Taxonomy (GTDB): domain Bacteria; phylum Actinomycetota; class Actinomycetes; order Actinomycetales; family Cellulomonadaceae; genus Cellulomonas. Next base: position 141,012 of record NZ_JACYFR010000003.1, read on the forward strand.
CGGGCGGCGTGAGCTGGGACGACGTCACGCGCTCGCACACCCCGACCCTGTGGGGGCTGCTGCGCGAGGGCGCCCCGGCCGCGGGGGTCATGGCCGCCGGCGTCGAGAAGTGCCCGGCTCAGGGCTGGCTGTCGATCTCGTCGGGCGCCACGACCGTCGCCGACGAGAAGTCCGGCGACACCTACGTGTGCCGCAGCTGGGCCGTGGTGCCCGACGGCGACGGCGCGAGCGTGCAGGGCTGGAGCGAGCTGCTCGGCGCGCAGCCCGGCGCGGCCCACCTGGGCGTGCTGGGCGACGGCCTGACCGCGTGCAGCACGGCCGTCGGGCCCGGCGCGGCCCTCGGGCTCGCGCGCGGGGACGGGACCGTCGCCCGGTACCGCACGCTCGACGCCGCGCTCGCCGACCCGTCCGATGCGTTCGCGTGCCCGGTCACGCTGGTCGACGCGGGGACGGCCGGCGACGCGGCCGTCGTCGACGACGTGCTCCGGCAGCTGCTGGCCGTCGTGCCGACGTCGACGACCGTGCTGGTGGTCGACACGGCGCGGGCCGAGCCGGGCACCGAGGCGCTCGGCGTCGGTGCCGCCCGCATCGGCCGCCCGGCGACGGCCACCTACCTGACCTCGGCGTCGACGCGGTCCACGGGCGTGGTGCGCCTGACGGACACGACGGCGACCCTGCTGACCGACGTCGGTGCCGACGTCCCGGGCTCGGTCCTCGGCTCGTCCGTCGTGATCGGCGAGGAGCGCCCCTCCCAGGTCGACGTCACCGTCGACCAGCTGGCGGGTGTCAACGTGCGCACGCACCTGCTCCACGACGCGACCGTCCCGCTCGCCGTCGCGGCGGGCGCCCTGGCGCTCCTGCTGGGCTGGGCGCACGTCGCGGCCCGACGACGTCCGCGCGTGCGGTCCGCGGTCGACGTGGCGCTCGTCGTGCTGGCGTGCCTGCCCGCGGGGGCCGTGGTGACGGCGAGCACGGGCTGGTGGCGCGGGGACCACGCGACCGTGGGGTTGTGGGTGTCGCTGACGCTGTGCACGGCGGCGGTGGCCGGCGGCGCCGGGCTCGTCGGACGGCGCGTGCGCTGGGCGCCCGCCGCGACCGTCGCTGTGTTCACCTGGGTGCTGCTGGTCCTCGATGTGCCGCTCGGCGGCCGCCTGACGCGCGGCGGTCTGCTGGGTGCGCCGACCGCGACCGGGCGGCCCGCCGTGGCGATCGTCGTGGTGGTCGGGTTCTCCGGCATCGCGACGGCGTGGGTGGTCCGTGAGGTGCTGCGACGCGCGGGACGGGCGCGACTCGCGCTCGTCGCTGCGGCGGTCGTGCTCGCCGGGACGGTGGCGCTGCTACTCGTCGGCGCGTGACCCTGGAGCGTCAGCGCTCGGCGGCACGGGCGTCGTGCGACGCCACTGGGCGACCAGGGCGACCAGGCACGGGACCGCGACGGAGAAACCCGCGGCGGGGATGACGATGCCGGAGTCGTTGATGAGGAACCCGACCCCGAGCCCGGCGCCGATGGCCGCGACCGTCGCGCGCAGCAGCGGGACGGCGTCGTCGAGGCCCGCCAGGGGTCCACGGCGGGCCGCGCGCAGCACGAGCCACGTGATCGCGACGCCGCTGAGCGTCAGCAGCAGGTAGCGCCAGCTCGTCAGCAGGCTGATGTTCGTGGAGATCTTGCGGTCGAGCGTGTCCCACAACCCGCCGTCGAGCGCGGTGGCGACGAACCGGCCGACGTGCGTGCGGGAGTCGGCGGGCCGGAGGTAGTCGGCGAAGGCGAAGGCGCCGACGACGAGCGCGCCGACGACGCAGACCGTCAGCGCGGCCCGCCACGTCACGCGCCGACCCGCGACCACGGCCGTGAGCAGCGCGAACGCGACCAGGAGGGCGGGCGGACCGCCGAAGTCGCTGCCGAGGCCCGGGGCGCCGTCGACGACGATCAGCACCAGGCCGAGTCCGGCGGTGCACGCGACCGCCAGGCCACGCCTCCCGCGGCGCAGCAAGGGCGCTGCGACCGCCGCCGCGAGGATCGGACCGGCGGCGACGAGCAGCGCGAAGCCCTGGTTGCTCATGCCGTAGAAGCGGGCGGCGACCAGGCGCTGCGCACCCCACGGTGCGTCGATCACCAGGTGCGAGCCCGTCACGGCGTCGATGGCGAGCGTGCCGACCGTCAGCCCGGCGACGACCCCGGCCGGACCCCAGATCACGCGTCGCCACGGCCCCGCCAGGGCGATCGCCGTGACGACGGCCGTGATGCCCAGCACCGTCCAGCGGAACGCCGGCGTCGGGTGCTCGGCCCGCCACCACGGCACCAGCCCGGCCAGGAAGCCCGCGACCGGCCCGGCGGCCAGCGCGGTCGCGGCCACCTGCAGGACGCGGAGCAGCGCGCGTCGGGTGCGGCCGGCGCCCCCGAGCACCAGGAGGACCGCCGCCGCGGCGGCGAACAGCAGCGCGTCGAGGACGACGATCCGCGTCGTGTAGCCGCCGGACACGTACGACGCGTACCCGGCGTGCCGTTGGATGTCGACGAGGCCGTCGACACGCTCGTCGGCGCTCGTCGGGCCGGGGGTGGGAGAGATCGTGGCTCCCGGCAGCGTGCCCTCGCCGAGGCCCACCGACTCGAGCATCGTGGGCGTGACGTCGATGACCTGGATCAGCCCGTCCTGCTGCGTGGAGCCGGAGGTCAGCAGGTCGTCGGCGTACGTCCCGCCGCGCGGCGCGGGCCCGGTCGCGGCGGCGAGCTGGAGCGTGGACCGCCCTTCGGTGGCCAGGGAGACGACCAGGACCGTCGTGTCGGCGGGGGCGGCAGCGATCGCGGCGCCGATCCGCTCGTCGACCGCGTGGACCTGCGGCGCGCGCGCGGCCGCCAGCGCCTCCTCGCCGAGCGGCTCGCCGCTCACGGGCACCTGCACAGCCCCGGCGTCGACGACGACGAGACGCGACGAGCCGAGCGCCGTTCGGACCGCGTCGGTGATCCCGGTCGCGTCGTCGGGCAGGGCTTCGTAGCCACCGGCGACGCTGCCGTCGGAGTCGGCCAGCGCGATCGCCGCGCCGGGGCCGATGGCGGTCGTCGTGGTGCCCGCGTCCTCCAGCCGGTCGCCGAGCAGACCGGGCTTCGCGCCGTAGGACTGCGAGGACGCGGACGCGACGTAGTCCGACCAGCGCGGGACGTCACCGCCGGCCGGCTCGTCGAGCGTCAGGCAGGCACCGTCGTCCGTGCGCTCGTCGGCCGCACGGATCCCCGCCGAGACCGTGAGCCAGCCGTCCGCGGGGCACGAGCGCGCGGAGATGGCGCGCGTCGCGACGAGGCCGACCGAGGCGGTGCGGGACAGCTCCCACAGCGCGGGCGTCGTGGTCCGGTCGACGTCGTCCCAGCGCACGCCCGCGACGCCGACGAGCAGGACCGGATGGTCGTCCGGGGTGGCCGCGCAAGCGGTCGTCGGCGCGACGAGCACGGCCAGCAGCGCCGCGAGCAGCACCAGCGCGCTGCGCACCCCGGGACGGGCGGCTCGACGACTCGCGGGACAGGGCACCGCCCAAGCCTACGTGCGCACTACCCTCGACCCGGGGTGCGCGACCGAGGCGCGGGCACCGTGTGAGGAGGGTCATGTCTGCACCGATCGTCGGGTCGCGCTACGCGTACCTGGGACCCGCGGGCACGTTCACCGAGGCCGCGTTGCGCCAGGTCGTCGGGCCCGACGAGGCCACGTACCTCCCGCAGACGGACGTCACGTCCGCCATCGCGGCCGTCCGTTCCGGGGACGCGGACTTCGCGGTCGTCGCCATCGAGAGCACGGCCGAGGGTGGCGTCACGGCCACGCTCGACAGCCTGTCCACGGGCGAGCCGCTGGTGCTGCTGCGCGAGATGCTGGTGCCGGTGCAGTTCACGCTGGCCGCCGCGCCCGGGCGCACCCTGGCGGACGTCCGTCGCATCTCCGCCCACCCGCACGCGTGGGTGCAGTGCCGACGCTGGATCGCGCAGCACCTGCCCGACGCCGTCCACGTGCCCGCGACGTCGAACACCGCGCCCGCCGCGCTCATCGCCCAGGCCGACGGCCCGCTGCCGTTCGACGCCGCCCTGGTCCCGCCGCCGTCCCTCGACACCTACGGCCTGACCGCGCTCGCCCACGACGTGGCCGACAACGCGACGGCCGTCACGCGATTCGTGCTCGTCGGCCACCCCGGCGACGTCCCCGCCCCCACCGGCGCCGACAAGACGACCCTCGTCGTGCACCTGCCCGACAACGAGGCCGGCGCCCTGCTGGCCATGCTCGAGCAGTTCGCCGCCCGCGGCGTGAACCTGTCCCGCATCGAGTCGCGGCCCATCGGCGACGCGCTCGGCCGGTACTCGTTCTCCCTCGACGCGGAGGGCCACGTGCTCGACGAGCGCGTCGGCGAGGCCATCATGGGCCTGCGTCGGCGCTGCCCGTTCGTGCGGTTCCTCGGGTCCTACCCGCGCGCCGACGCCGTCGCGCCGACCGTGCACGTCGGGACCGCCGACGCCGACTTCGTCGAGGCGCGCGCGTGGCTGCGCGGCGTCCGCGACGGCTCGGCGACCTGAGCTGCGCGCACTGGGCTGCCGTCAGGGCAGCGTGTAGTAGGTACCCCGGCGCTGACCATGCCGAGTGAGGCGGCCGTGTTCGACCAGTCCGGTGAGCAGCGTGAGGACCCGGGCCCTATCAAGCCCCGTGCGAGCGCGCACGTCCTCATTCGTGATCCGCCCAACGGCCGCCATGGACAGCACGACGTTCTCAAGTCCTTCGTGATCAAGTCGGAGCCCGGCCGGAGGCCCGAGGCCACTGGCGAGGACATACGACGCCCCTCCACGCTCTCCAGACTGCTCGAGGTAGCCCTGATCGCGCAGGCGCTGCAATGAGTTCCGTGCATGCACGCTGTCGACACCGAGCAGGTCGCGCGCGGCGCCGTTCGTCAAGACCTGGCCCCGGGCGGCGTGGAGCAGGAGGACTCGATCCTTCGATCGGATGTCCCCTCTTTGCTCGATCTCAGAGATCCACGCCCTTTCTTGAGGTGTCACGGTCGAGTTCAATGGCAGTGTGACCGCGACGTGGCTCTGGTCTGCGCTGAATGCCGGCGGCTCGAGAAGTGCTGCTTCCATCGCGTCCTGCATGACGTCGATCCCGAGCCCGGCGTCCTCGGCGAGTCTGAACCTGCGCAGGAGCTTGATGGTGTCGACGTTCCGGGCGGCGTTCTGTTCGCGGATGTTCGCGAGCGTCACAGGCTCTGGGAGGCCTCCGGGGGAGCGGATGATGAGGCGATCCGGGCGGATCTCGATCCGCACTGCCTGACCGGTCGTCTCGTACGTCCGGTGGGCGACAGCATTCGCGACGGCTTCGCGAAGGACGGCTTCCGGTACGCGGGGCAGTTCGTGGCGATGAACACCGAGGATGACGACATCAGCACCGAGCTCGGACAGGAGGACTTGGGTCGCCTGCTCGACCTGCTGGTCGATCGGTCCAGCAATCTCGAGCCGACGGTCATAGGTGTCGGACCCGTCTCGGTATCGGAAAACCTCGACGTACGCCTTGCCGAGCACGTCGGCGGGACGGTCGAGAAGGTAGAGCGCGCCGGCGACGGTCAGAGCGGGGTCGTCGGTCGCTGCGTCGATGAGGCCCGCCTCACGGAGCCGGCTGTTGAGGTCGTCGCCCGACCACCCGGACGCGGCACGCACCCGTTCGATGAGGGCCTGCTGCGCGTCCCGGAGGCGGATCTTCAGAGCGGTCGACTCGAACCGTGCAAGCGCCCTGGAACTGATGAAGGTTGCAAGCTCCGCGTCGAAGAGAGGGGTGTTCATGGCTCCGCGCCGGACCATCACTCGGCCATCATTCATCTGCGCGAAGCCTTCGCGCCGTCGGTGCACGGAGAGGGCGAGCACGCTCTTGTCATCGACAAGGAGAGCGCGGATGTCGTAACGGCCGGGGTTGCGCACGCCGGTGACCATGCGGTGGATACGCGCGACCGTCTCGCCGTCGGTGGAGATCCCCTGAGGAACGCCGTCGTTGCGCACGCCGAGCAGGACGACCCCGCCATCAGAGTTCGAGAACGCGGTGACTGCTTCGCGGATCTTCGTCTCGGGGAGACCTTGCTTGAACTCGATGTAATCGCTCTCGCAGGGGAAGGCTGACCTGAACTCCTCGCCGACCATCGTCATGGGGAGGTCGCGCGGCCCGGCCTCGTGGTAGAGCGGATATGCCATAGTTATTCTCGCCCGTTCGTCGACTGAACAAGTATGGCATATGCGGGCGGCGTCGTGTCGGTGCCGCCCCATGATCAGAACCGGGCGCGTCGCGAGATCACTATGCCGTCCGGACAACCAGGGCGCCCGGGTCGACGCGGGCCGCGACCTCGGTGACGCGGCCGATGATGTCGCCGTCGACCTGGGCGTACTCGCCGGACGGGACGACGATGCGGACGGTCTGCGCGCGGCGGTGGTCGATCCGACCGATCTTGTGGGGCAGGTCGTTGCTCATGCCCCAGCCCTGCAGGACCACCTCGCCGAACAGCTGTGCCCAGCCGGCGATGCCGCCGCGGGTGTCGATGGCGGCCAGGTCGAGCCAGCCGTCGTCGAGCACCGCGTCGGGGATCAGGGTCAGGCCGCCGGGCAGGCGACCGCAGTTGCCGACGAGCAGGCTGCGCATGCGGGCGGTCGTCGTCTTTTCGTCGTCGACGCGCACGTGCACGCGGACGCGGTCGCCGCGCAGGTGCTTGAAGCCCGCGACGAAGTAGGCGATCCAGCCCACCTTCGCCTTGAGCTGCGGGTTGGTGTCGGCGACCATCGCGGCGTCGAAGCCGAGGCCCGCGATGACCAGGAAGATGTGGTCGCGCGGCTGGTCGGGGGCGTGCGGCACGTCGTCGGCCGCCTCGGCCACCTTGTCCTCGACGTCGTCCTCGAACCGCAGGACGCGCATCCAGCCGACGTCGATGGGCCGGTCGTTGCCCGTCAGCGCGATGCGCAGCGCGGCGAGCGGGTCGCCCAGAGGGATGTCGAGGTTGCGGGCCAGCAGGTTGCCGGTGCCGATGGGCACCAGGCCCATGGGGACCCCCGAGCCGACGAGCCCTTCCGCGACGGCCCGGACCGTCCCGTCGCCCCCGACCGCGACGACGACGTCCGCGCCGGCCTCGAGCGCGGCTCGCGCCTGCCCGACCCCCGGGTCATCGACGGTCGTCTCCAGCCACAGCGGGTCCGCCGCGCCCAGCTCGGCGGCGGTGCGGTGGACGGCCGCACGCAGCTCGGCCGCATCGGGCTTGGACGGGTTCGCGACGAACGCGACGAGCAGTCCGCCGTCGTCGACCTCCTGGGCCAGCCCGCGCGCCTCGGGACTGACACCGACGGCCTCCAGCCGGCGGTGCAGCCTGGTCTGCTGGCGACGCACCTGCACCGCGAGCCCGATCGCGACGAGCGCGAGCACGACCGCTATCAGCGCCGCCCACTCGACTCCCGTCACATGCGCAACCTACTGGGAGGCGCCGACACGGGCCAGGAAGAATCGTGTCGCCAGGGGTCGGTAGGGTTCGCAGGGTGATCGATCTGAGGCTCCTGCGGGAGGATCCCGACCTGGTGCGCGCCAGCCAGACCGCGCGCGGCGACGACCCCCACCTCGTCGACGAGGTGCTGGACGCGGACGCCCGCCGCCGTTCCGCGCTCACCGAGTTCGAGACGCTGCGCGCCGAGCAGAAGTCGCACGGCAAGCTGGTGGCTGCCGCGAAGGGCGACGAGAAGCAGGCGCTGCTGGCGCACGGCAAGGCGCTCTCGGAGCGGGTCAAGGCGCTCCAGGCCGACGCGGAAGCCGCCGAGCAGAAGGCCACCGAGCTGGCCCGGCGCATCGGCAACGTCATCGAGGACGGCGTCCCGGCCGGCGGCGAGGACGACTACGTCGTGCTCGACCACGTGGGCACGCCGCGCGACTTCGCCGCCGAGTACGGCGCGGACTTCGTCGTACGCGACCACCTGGACCTGGGCGAGAGCCTGAAGGCCATCGACACCGAGCGCGGGGCGAAGGTCAGCGGCGCACGCTTCTACTACCTGACCGGCATCGGCGCGCGCCTCGAGCTCGCGCTGCTCAACGCGGCCGTCGACCGCGCGCTGGCCGCCGGTTTCACGCCCGTCATCACGCCCACGCTGGTGAAGCCGGAGGTCATGGCGGGCACCGGCTTCCTCGGCTCGCACGCCGACGAGGTGTATCGGCTCGAGGCCGACGACCTGTACCTGGTCGGCACCTCGGAGGTCGCCCTGGCCGGCTACCACGGTGGCGAGATCGTCGACCTGTCGAGCGGCCCGCTGCGCTACGCGGGCTGGTCGGCCTGCTACCGGCGCGAGGCCGGCTCGTACGGCAAGGACACCCGCGGCATCATCCGCGTGCACCAGTTCCACAAGGTCGAGGCGTTCGTCTACACGACCGTCGAGGACGCGGCCGACGAGCACCGCCGCATCCTGGGCTGGGAGCAGGAGATGCTCGCGCTCGCCGAGCTGCCCTACCGCGTGATCGACACCGCCGCCGGCGACCTGGGCTCGAGCGCCGCGCGCAAGTTCGACTGCGAGGCCTGGCTGCCCAGCCAGCAGCGCTGGCTGGAGCTCACGTCGACGTCCAACTGCACCACGTTCCAGGCCCGCCGCCTGGGCGTGCGGGAACGGACCGCCGACGGATCGGTGCGGCCCGTCGCGACCCTCAACGGCACGCTCGCCACCACGCGGTGGCTCGTCGCGCTGCTGGAGAACCACCAGCAGCAGGACGGGTCGGTGCGCGTGCCGGTGGGTCTGCGGCCGTACCTCGGCGGGCTCGAGGTGCTGGAGCCCGTGCGTTGAGCCGTACGCGGATGATCGCGCTCGACGTCGACGGCACGCTGATGTCGTACGACGGGACCATCTCGGCCGACGTCCACGCGGCGGTCCGCGACGTCGTCGACGCCGGCATCCACGTGGTCCTCGCGACCGGCCGCGGCGTGCACTCCGCCGGGCCCGTCGCCCGCGAGCTCGGGCTGGCGGACACGTGGCTGGTCTGCTCCAACGGGGCGGTCACCGCGCGGCTGTCGTCGGACGGTGACCTGACGATCGTCGACACCGTGACCTTCGAGCCCGGCCCTGCGCTGCGCGCCATCGCGCTCGAGGTACCCGACGCCTTGTTCGCGATCGAGGACGTCGGCAACGGGTTCTTCGTGTCCGGCGAGTTCCCGCCGGGCGAGATCGGCGGCACGCTTACGCCCATGCCGTTCGACGAGCTGACGTCCACGCCGACGACGCGCGTCGTCATCCGGCACCCGGCCTCCACGCAGGAGGAGTTCCACGAGCTCGTCCAGCGTGTCGGGCTGCACGAGGTGTCTTACGCGGTCGGCTACACCGCGTGGCTGGACCTCACGCCCGCGGGTGTGTCCAAGGGCAGCGCGCTCGAGGTGGTGCGGCGCGAGCTGGCGGTCGAGCCGTTCGCCACCGCCGCGATCGGCGACGGCGGCAACGACCTGGAGATGCTGCGCTGGGCCGCGCGGGGCGTCGCCATGGGGCACGCGCGCGACGAGGTCCGCGCGGCCGCCGACGAGGTCACCGGGACGATCGAGGACGACGGCGCCGTCGCGGTGCTGCGCAGCCTGCTGGTCTGAGCGGCAGGTCGGCCTACCCTGGGCGCGTGCCCGCGCCGCTGCTGTTCGTCCTGTCGGGACTGACGCAGTACGTGGGCGCCGCGCTCGCGGTCGGGTTGTTCGCGACGATCGCCGCGCCGACCGTCGCGTGGCTGCGCATCCTGGTCGCCGCCCTCGTGCTGGTCGGCTGGCGGCGGCCGTGGCGAGAGCGCTGGTCGCGGCGGGACCTGGCCCGCGCCGCGCTTTTCGGTGTCGTGCTGGCGGGGATGAACGTCAGCTTCTACGTCGCCATCGACCACCTGCCGCTGGGGACCGCGGTCGCGATCGAGTTCGCGGGACCCGTGGCCGTGGCGGCCGTCACCGGCCGTGGCTGGCGTGACCGTGCCGCGATCGGCGTGGCCGCCGTCGGTGTCGTGCTCCTCGCCGGGGTCAGCCTGAGCACGGACGAGGACGCGCGGGTCGGGCTCGCCGCCGCCGTGCTGTCGGCCGTGCTGTGGGCCGCGTACATCCTGCTCGGGCGGCGGGTCGCCACCGCGACGACCGGCGGCGTCACCGGTCTCTCCGTCGCGATGAGCGCCGGGGCGCTCGTGTTCGCGCCGTTCCTCGCGACGGGTGCGGCCCCGGTGCTCAGCGATGCCGGGCTGGCGCTCACGGTGGTGGGGGTCGGGGTGCTGTCGTCGGTGATCCCCTACGCGATCGAGCAGGTGGTGCTGCGGCGCGTGCGGCCGGCCACGTTCGCCGTCCTGCTCGCGCTGCTGCCCGCGACCGCCGCGGTGGTCGGTGCCGTCGGGCTGGGCCAGGTGCCGCACGGGCTCGAGATCGTCGGCCTGCTGCTCGTCTCCGGCGGGATCGTGCTCAGCGCCAGGGCGGCCGACGCTCCCGACGAGGCTCCGCCGCCCGCCTGAACCCTGGCGCCGCGGCGATCGAACTCGGGTCGGTCAGAGGTACTGGCCCGGGCCGGCGGCCGGGCCCTCGGCGTCGTGGCCCGGCGGGAGCGCGCGGCGGAGCTGGCCCAGCTGCGCCTGGGCCGCCATCTGCTGCGCCACCAGCGCGGTCTGGATGCCGTGGAAGAGGCCTTCCAACCACCCGACCAGCTGCGCCTGCGCGATCCGCAGCTCCGCGTCGGACGGCGGCGTGCCGTCGTCCGCGAACGGGAGCGTGATGCGGTGCAGCTCCTCGACGAGCTCGGGCGACAGGCCGTCCTCGAGCTCGTGCATCGAGCGCTCGTGCACGTCGGCCAGCCGCGCGCGGGCTGCGTCGTCGAGCGGAGCGCTGCGCACCTCGTCGAGCAGCTGCTTGAGCATGGTCCCGATCCGCATGACCTTGGCGGGCTCGTCCACCATGCCCGCCAGGCCCTCGCCCTGCTCGTCGTCGGGGGGAACGACCACCACGCGGGGGCGGTCCGGAGTCGTCTCGTCCGTCATCCCCGCATTGTCACGGTTCCAGCAGCACCTTGCCGAACACCGCGCCCGACTCGAGCAGACGGTGCGCGTCCGCGGCCTGGGCGAGCGGGAACGCGGCGTGGACGATCGGCCGGATGCGACCGGCGGCGACCAGCGGCCACAGGTGCTCGCGCACCCCCGCCATGACTCGGGCCTTGTCCGCGGGAGCGCGCGACCGCAGCGTCGTGCCGATCACGGACGACCGTCGATTCATCAGGGCCGCCAGGTCGAGCTCGGCGCGTCGGCCCTTCTGCATGCCGATCACCACCAGGCGCCCACCATCGGCGAGCATCGCCAGGTTGTCGGCGAGCGCCGCGGCACCGACGACGTCCAGGACCACGTCGACGCCGCGCCCGTCGGTCGCCGCCAGGACCTGCTCGACGAGGTCGTCGGCGCGGTGGTCCAGTGCGACGTCGACGCCGAGCTCCCGCAGCCGCTCGACCCGCTCGGGTCCGCCGGCGGTGGCGAGCACGCGGGAGCGGTAGTGCTCGCGGGCCGCCTGGACGGCGATCGACCCGACGCCACCGGAGCCACCGCGGACCAGGACGGTCTGACCCGCGTCCAGGTGCGCGGCGTCGAAGTTCGACCAGACCGTGGCGAGCGCCTCCGGGAGCGCGGCGGCGTCGCGGTCGGTGAGCGCGTCCGGGACCACGAGCGCCAGCTCCGCCGGGACCGCCACGAGCTCCGCGTACCCACCGCCGGCCAGCAGCGCGGCAGCACGGGTGCCGGGGGGCACGTCGGGCGTCCCGACGACGACCGTGCCGGAGACCTCCATCCCGAGCCACTCGGGCGCGCCCGGGGGAGGCGGATAGTGCCCGACACGCTGAAGCAGATCGGCGCGGTTGAGGCCCGCAGCGGCCACCCGGATGAGAAGATCCCCGGGCCGAACGGCCGGATCGGGCACGTCGTGCAGTGCCAGGACGTCCGGTCCACCGGGTTCTTCGACGACGATCGCGCGCATGAGCACGACCGTATCCCCAGGACGGACTACCACACGCCGGTGTGAAACCGACGTATCGACATCGGCCGTGTCCATGGCAAACTCTGCCGACGGCTAATGGTCCCGTGTCCAGGAGCCGATGAAGTGCGAACGGGGCACCCGTGGATCGACCAGACGACTGGTGGGACGCGGACACACCCAAGGTCGGGTGAAGGAAGGGAACGACATGCTGCGACGGTTTGGCATCCGCGCCAAGGTGATGGCGGTTCTCGCCGTCCCCATGATCGTGCTGCTTGTCGCCGGGGTGTACATCTCGTACGGCGCGGTGCAGAAGTACCAGGACGCGAGCGCGGCCCAGGCCGTCATCAAGACGCTCGACGCGTACAAGCCGCTGTCGGCCGCGATCGAGAACGAGCGCGTCGTCACGATCACCGGTGGGTCGAAGGAGGAGGTCGCCGCGGCGCGTGCGGCCACCGACAAGGCGCTGTCCGAGGTCCGCGACGTCACCAAGGACCTCGACCTGGGGAACTTCCCGCCCACCGTCGTCAGGCACTTCACGGACGTGCAGGAGAGCTACAACACCAACCTCCCGGACGCCCGCGCGGCTGCCGACAACGGCCTGGCCGGCAACGTCGCCTACAACTACGCCGCCATCACCACCGGTGAGCTCGACCTCGTCGACGAGATCGGCCAGGTCCTGACGGACCGCGAGGTCGGCGCCTCGATCAGTGCCTTCGGCCAGATCCAGCTGCTGTCGAACCGGCTGATCTCCGAGATGATCAACGGTCTGCAGGAGCACGCTGGGGACTCGGTCACCACCCTGACCGGTGCCACCTACCAGGCGGCGGTGAACGCCACCGAGCAGGCGCGCAGCGGTGCGACCCTCGCCCTCAACCGCCTCGACTCCGACATCGAGCTCCCCGCCGGTGACCCGACGTCGCGCTTCACCCAGCAGCGACTGCGCCTGACGTCCGGCAGCCAGACGCTGGTGAACCAGCTCGTGCCCGAGGAGTACCTCGCCGAGGTCCAGGCCCAGCAGGAGCACTTCGTCTCGACGAGCGACCAGGTGCTCGCCCAGTCGCAGAAGCTGGCCGCCGCCGACGTGTCCAGCGCCCGCTCCACCGCACTGCTCACGATCGCCATCGTGATCGCGGCCGCCATCCTGTCGCTGCTCTTCGCCCTCTTCGTCGCCCGGACCATCGTCACCCCGCTGCGTCGCCTGACCTCGGCAGCCTCGAACGTCCGTGAGCAGCTGCCTCGCCTCGTCGAGCAGGTGGCCACCCCTGGCGAGGGCCCCGAGATCACCATCGCGCCCATCCCCGTGACGTCCATGGACGAGGTCGGCCGACTGGCCGCCGCGTTCAACTCGGTGAACGCCACGACCGTCTCGGTCGCCCAGGAGCAGGCCGCCCTGCGTGGCTCCATCGCTGAGATGTTCGTCAACGTCGCCCGTCGCGACCAGGTCCTCCTCAACCGCCAGCTGTCGTTCATCGACTCGCTCGAGCGTTCCGAGGAGGACCCGAGCACGCTGGCCAACCTGTTCCGCCTGGACCACCTCGCCACGCGAATGCGTCGTAACGCGGAGTCCCTCCTGGTGCTCGCCGGCATCGACTCCGGTCGTCGCCTGCGCGACGCCATGCCGCTGTCGGACGTCATCCGTACCGCCTCCTCGGAGATCGAGCAGTACGACCGCGTCGAGCTGGACCTGCAGACCGACCCCCACATGCTGGGCTTCAACGCCCTCGGTGCCGCCCACCTGCTGGCCGAGCTCCTCGAGAACGCCACGGTGTTCTCGGAGCCGGAGACGCCGGTCACGGTCTCGACGGGCATCAACGGCCAGTTCGTCGCCGTCCGCATCGTCGACCACGGTCTGGGCATGACGGACGCCGAGATCGAGGCAGCCAATGTCAAGATCGCGTCCACGGGCGCCGGCGACATGCTCGGCGCCCAGCGCCTGGGCCTGTTCGTCGTGGGCCGCATCGCCCAGCGCCTCGGCGCCGCGGTGCAGCTCGCCAAGTCGACCACCGGCACCGGCACCGAGACGACCGTCCTGTTCCCCGCCCACCTCTTCGCCGTCAACGAGACGTCGATGTACGGCTCCGTGCCGGACTCGGCCGCCGAGCTCACGGCGATCGTCGAGGCCGAGGCGCCCGTCGCGGAGGAGGTGAACCTGGCCGCGCTCACCGACGGTGAGACGTCGCTGGGTCTGCCGCGTCGCCGCCGTGGCGAGGGCGAGGAGCCGTCGGCCGACTCGGCCCCGATCCCGGTGCCCAGCATCGCGGGCATGCCGACCCGTCCCCGCAAGACGTTCGACGAGGACAACCTCGTCCTGCCCGACGCGCCCGACGGCAACCTGTCCGCCGACTTCTCCTCGGCCACCGCGTCCGACTGGTCGCCGGCCACCGTGGCCCCGGGGGCCGGTGGGCTGCCCAGCCGTACCCGTGCCGGAACGTCCGCGTGGCAGAACCCCGACGAGGCGCCCGCCGCCTCCGCGGCACCGGCGTCGCCTGCAGCTCGCGCGGGTCTGTTCTCCGGCTTCCGTGGTCGCTCCGCGGCCGACGAGGCCGAGACCGGCACCGAGTCTGCCCCCGCTGACAACGTCCGTGCCCCGTGGATGGGCCTGGGTGGCGCGCACGCCGCACCCGAGGCGCCCATCGTGGTGCCCGGTCTGGCGGACGACGACGACGAGCCGTGGGTGCCGACGTCGCACGACGAGGTCGCGCAGACGCCTGTGGTCGCCGAGCCTGCTGCTGAGTGGGCGGGGCCTGAGGTTGCCGAGCCGGCTGCCGAGTGGACGACGCCTGAGGTTGCTGAGCCTGCTGAGTGGGCGGCGCCTGAGGTTGCTGAGCCGGCTGCTGAGTGGGCGGCGCCTGAGGTTGCTGAGCCTGCTGCTGAGTGGGCGGCTCCTGAGGTTGCTGAGCCTGCTGCTGAGTGGGCGGCGCCTGAGGTTGCTGAGCCTGCCGCCGAGTGGACGACGCCTGAGGTTGCTGAGCCTGCCGCCGAGTGGACGGCTCCTGAGGTCGCCGCACCCGTCGCCGAGTGGACGACGCCTGAGGTGGCCGAGCCCGCCGAGCAGTGGACCGCTCCTGAGGTCGCCGCACCCGTCGCCGAGTGGACCGCGCCCGAGGTGCCCGAGCCCGCCGAGCAGTGGACGGCCCCTGAGGTCGCTGAGCCCGCTGCTGAGTGGACCGCGCCCGAGGTGGCCGAGCCTGCTGCCGAGTGGACGGCGCCCGAGGTGGCCGAGCCCGCCGAGCAGTGGACCGCACCCGAGGTCGCTGCTCCGGTCGTCGCGCCCACCCGCGCATTCACGTCCTACAGCGGCTACTCGGGCTGGACGGCCCGCCGTGCCGCCGCGCAGCCGGAGGACGCCGACTTCGAGCGCACGCTCGACGAGGCGCGCGCCTGGCACACCGGTGCGATCGAGACGGTGCCGGAGCCCGCTGCCGAGCCCGTCGCAGAGGCCTCGGTCGTCGAGGCTCCGCTGGACGCTGCCCCGGCATGGCCGATCCCGACGTGGGACTCCACGCCGAGCTGGGCCGACGAGACGCCCGCGCCGGCGGACGAGCCCGTGGTCGAGGAGCCGGTGGCCGAGCAGGCCGCGCCGGTCCAGGACGAGCCCGTCGCCGCGCCGGTCGCCGAGGAGCCCGCCTGGGCGCCCACGACGCCCGCGTGGGCCGACCACAACCAGGTCCCGGCCCTCGTCGAGGACGACGCCACGCAGCTGTTCACTCCGGTCGAGGCAACTGCGGCCGTCGAGCCGCTCGTCACGCGTCGCTCGGTCACGAGCGTCGAGGACGTCGAGCAGCCCGTCGAGCAGAACGTCGCGCAGCCTGCGGAGCAGGCCGCCCCCGTGTTCGAGGAGCAGGCTTCCCCGGAGGCGCCGGCGTTCGCCCAGCAGTGGGCGCCCACGTCGGTCGGCACGGCGCAGGCGCCGGAGGGCTTCGCGGACGTCGTCGCCCCCGCGGGCACCGACCGTGGCAAGAAGCGCTGGGGCCTGTTTGGGCGCCGCAAGTCCGACGAGGTCGTCGAGCAGCCCGCCGCGCAGGCTCCCGTCACGCCGGACCCGGTGGTGCGGTCGTCGGCCTGGGCCCAGCCCGCCGCACCCGCGGTGGAGGAGCCCGCCCAGCAGCAGTCCGCGCCGAGCCCGGCGTGGGCCGGCGGCTGGAACGCCCCCGCCGCACCCGAGGCCGCACCTGTTGCCCCGCCCGCTGCCGCCGCCCCCGCGGCGCAGCCCTCGTGGACCGCACCGGAGTGGGCCGCCCGGCCCGCGGCCGGTGGAGCCGCACCGCTGTCGTCGGTTCCCACCCCGTCGTTGCCGCCGTCGGTGGCGCCGCGGATCGGGACGCTGGACGACGACGTCGCGGCGATGCTCGCGCTCCGCTCCGACATCCAGGAGCAGGCGCTGTCGGAGCTCAGCCAGCTCTCGGCCTACCGTCCGAGCACGGTGGCCCAGTCCGAGCGCCTCACCAAGCGTGTCCCGACGTCCGTGCCGGCGTCGACGCTCGGAACCGAGGAGTCCGCCACACCTGTGCAGCGCGACGCCGCCGAGCTGCGGTCTCGGCTGTCCAACTTCCAGTCGGGTACCTCACGCGGCCGTCGTGCTGCGGGAGACTCGGCGGAGCAGAGCAACAACTCATGATTCGCCCAACCGCCGCCTCCACCACGGAGACGTCTGAAACCGCAGTCATCGACTGCACCAGCAAGGAGGAAGTGTGACCGCGCTCAGCACCGAGGCAGCCAACTTCGGCTGGCTCCTGGACAACTTCGTCCGGACCGTGCCCGGCACTCGCCACACACTCGTGGTGTCGGCGGATGGCCTTTTGATGGCGATGTCCGAGCAGCTCGACCGCACCAGCGGCGACCAGCTCGCAGCCATCGTGTCCGGCATGTCGAGCCTGACCCGCGGGGCTTCGCGGCAGCTGCGTGCGGGGGAGGTGCGTCAGGCGATCATCGAGATGGACAACTTGTTCCTCTTCCTCATGAGCGTCTCGAACGGCTCCGTCCTCGCCGTGGTGGCCGAGTCGACCTGCGACGTCGGGCTCATCGGCTACGAGATGGCGATGCTCGTCTCTCGCACCGAGGCGACGCTGACCCCGCAGCTCATCTCCGAGATGCGCGGCCAGCTCCCCGTCGACGGTGCGGTCCGGGCACCGGTCGCCTGAACAGGACCGCCCCATGAGTGAGCACATCGAGTACGAGGCCAGAACGGTCCGGCCCTACGCCGTGACCGGTGGCCGCGTGCGCTCGGCGCGCTCCGACCTGCCTCTCGAGGCGCTGGTCGAAGCACTGCCGGACGCCGTGGGCAGTCATGGTCTGACACCCGAGAAGCGCGCGATCGTGCAGCACGCCGCGCACGACTACATCTCCGTCGCCGAGCTCTCGGCGCTGCTTCACCTGCCGCTCGGCGTGATCCGGATCCTCGTGTCCGACATGGCCGACCAGCAGCTTGTGCGTGTGCACACCTCACAGCCGGTCGAGGTCAACACCGGTGAGTCCCCCGCCCTGTCCCTGAGCGTGCTGGAGAGTGTTCTCAATGGCATTTCCGCCCTCTGACGCCGCGGTGGCCGCTCCGGCCGGTGCCGCCGCGTCTGTTGCCCCCACCACCGTCAAGATCGTCGTCGCCGGCGGGTTCGCCGTCGGCAAGACGACCTTCATCGGGTCCATCTCGGACATCGAGCCTCTGAACACCGAGGCCGCGATGACCGAGCACTCGGTCGGCGTCGACGACGCCGGCGGTGTGTCGGACCGCAAGACCACCACCACGGTGGCGATGGACTTCGGTCGCATCGCCCTGCCGGGGTCGCTGTGGCTGTACCTGTTCGGCACGCCCGGCCAGGACCGCTTCCTGTTCATGTGGGACGACCTGGTCCGCGGCGCCATCGGTGCCGTCGTCCTGGTCGACACCGACCGCCTGGACCAGTGCTTCCCGGCCGTGGACTACTTCGAGAGCCGTGGCATCCCGTTCGTCGTGGGCGTCAACTGCTTCGACGGCGTCGCCAAGCACCAGCTCGAGGACGTCCGCGAGGCGCTCGCCATCCCGGCGCACGTCCCGGTGCTCTACACGGACGCGCGTTCGCGCGCGGCCACCAAGCAGGCCCTCATCTCGCTCGTGCAGCTCGCCATGGAGCGTCTGCGCAACCGCTGAGTCCTGCTCACGCCGACGGCCGGCCCCCATCGTCGGGGGACCGGCCGTCGGCGTGTGCGGACGGCGGCGATGCCGCATGATCGGCGCATGACCGATCTGCTGAACCTCGGTTCCGAGGACTTCGTCTCCCTGACCACGTTCCGTCGCTCCGGCGAGGGGGTGCCGACGACCGTGTGGGTGGTGCGCGACGACGACCACCTGCTGGTGACGACGCCCGGCGGCAGCGGGAAGGTGAAGCGGCTGCGCAACGACCCGCGGGTGACGGTCCGGCCCAGCACGCGCACGGGCAAGGTGGCCGAGGACGCGCCGACAGGTGCGGGCACGGCCGAGCTGCGCACCGACGAGGCGACGAGCGCCCGCGCGAACGCGCTCTTCCGCGCCAAGTACGGCTGGCAGTTCCGGATCGCGCTGTGGTTCGAGCGCCGTGGGGAGAAGCGCGGCAAGCCGGGGCGTGTGATCGTGCGCATCGCCCCGGCTTGAGCGCCGGTCCGCGCGTGCCGGGTCGGCCGCCGGTCAGGCCCAGCTGAGCAGCGGCTCCCCGGCGGTCACGGTGTCACCAGGCCGAACCAGTAGCGTGACGTCGTCAGGCGGCGCCTCCAGCCCCACGACCGGGCACACGGCCGACCGGCCTCCGGCGGCCACGTCGTCGGGATCCCAGCTGACGATCACCTGGCCGGCCTCCACCAGGTCACCCTCCGCCGCGTGCAGCTCGAAGCCCGAGCCGCCCAGCTCGACTGTGTCGATGCCCAGGTGGACGAGCACGGCGCGACCGTCGCCGTGCTGGACGACGAACGCGTGCGGGTGCAGCTTGAGCAGCGCGCCCGCGACCGGGGCGATGACCTGCGAACGCGGTTCGCGCGAGGGGTCCAGGGCGAGGCCGGGTCCGACGAGCTCGGCGGAGAACACAGGGTCAGGCACGTCGCCGAGGCCCAGGACCTGGCCGGTGACCGGGGCGAGCACGGTCAGTGCGCCCATCAGCGCAGGTCCTCGATGTCGGACGCGAGGGTGTCGGCCTCGGGCCCGACGACGACCTGTACGGCCACCCCGGAGCGGACCACGGCGATCGCGCCGGCCGCCTTGAGGGCGCGCTCGTCGACGAGCGACGCGTCCGCCACCTCGATCCGCAGCCGGGTGATGCACGGCTCGAGGTCGAGGACGTTGTCGTCCCCTCCGAGCGCCGTCAGGATCTGCTCTGCCTTGCTCATGCGGTGGGCCCCTCTCCTGCGAAAAGACTGGTCACATCAGCTCGTCGAGATCGGTCGCGATCAGGTCCACGTGCGGCCCGACGACCACCTGGACCACCCGGCCCGAGATCATCACCCCGAACGCGCCGGCCGCCCGCAGCCCGGCCGCGTCCACGCGGCTCGCGTCGCGGACCAGCGAGCGCAGCCGCGTGGTGCACGGCTCGATCTCGTCGATGTTGTCGACACCTCCCAGCGCGGCCAGGATCGCTGTCGCCTGATCTTTGCCCTGTGGCTTCATCGCCGTCCTCCCGGTGCTGCAGTCACGTCGTCGGCGCCGGCGGTCGCCGGTCCGGGGGTGGTGGTGGCCGCGGCGTCGCGGCGGCGAGGGACGAGCGTGGGTCGCGGCGCGCGCAGCGGGACCCAGACGCTGTACCGGTCGGCGCGGTAGCTCGCGCGGGAGAACATGACGGCGCCGTCGACGGAGTACGTGCGGCGCTCGGCGCGGAGCACGGCCCGGGCGTCCGCGAGGCCCAGCAGCGACGCCTCGGTGTCGGTCGCGTCGCCGGCGGCGAGCGTGTCCTCGCCCCACTCGGGGGCCAGGCCGCGGGCTCGCAGCGCGTCGTACATGCTCGCCGGGGCGCCGTCGTCGAACAGGTCGGGGGCCTGCGCGACGGGCACCCAGACCTGCTCGATGCAGATGGGGGCGCCGTCGGCACTGCGGACGCGGTACAGGAAGTGCACCTTGTCGCCCGGCTCGATCTCCAGCGCGGTCGCGACGTCCGGGGTCGCCGCGACGGTCTGCGCGGTCAGCACGGTGGTGGCGGGTTCGAGGCCGCGGCGGCGCATCTCCTCGCCGAACGTCGTCAGACGCATCTCGAAGTCGATGCGCTGCGGCGCGACGAACGTGCCGCGTCCCTGCTCGCGGACCAGGACACCCTCGGTGACCAGGGCGTCGACGGCCTGGCGGACGGTCATCCGGGACAGGCCGAACTGCTGGCTCAGGTGACGCTCGGACGGGATCGCGTCGCCGACGGCGAGCTCCTGCGCAACGAGGCCCGCCAGGTGGTCGCGCACCACGAGGTACTTGTGCGCGCTGCCCTGCTCGGCCTCGTCCATGGCGCCTCACTCCCTCGTGTCGTGGCCGCGTCGACTTCTCGCCGTCGTCGGCCCCTCCAGCCTTGCGTCCGGGACGTCCGATCCGCACTGGTCGGAACGTGACCCTTGACACATCATGAGGTCTAGACCACTCTGCTCGCAACTGGCCTAGACCAGGAACCCCCAGCACGTCGTCGACACCCGAGGAGTGCTCCATGACCACCGTCACCGCAGACGCCACCAAGGAGAAGCGCGGCTTCCCCGGCCTCGCCCAGCTGCAACGCATCGGCCGATCGCTGATGCTCCCCATCGCGTCCCTGCCCGCCGCCGCGCTGCTGCTGCGCCTGGGCCAGCCGGACATGCTGGGCGCCGACGGCCTGGGCGCGCACGCGTCCTGGCTCCTGCCCGTCGCGGACGTGCTCGCCGCCGCCGGCAACGCGCTGTTCGCCAACCTCCCGCTCCTGTTCGCCATCGGCGTCGCCGTCGGTTTCGCCCGCAAGTCCGACGGTTCCACGGGCCTGGCCGCCGTCGTCGGCTACCTGGTGTTCAAGGGCGTCAGCGACGCGCTGTCACCGCACGTCCTCGGCAAGCCGGCCGAGGGCAAGGACCAGGAGCTCATCGACTACGGCGTCCTGGGCGGCATCGTCATCGGCCTCACCGCGGCGCTGCTGTTCCAGCGCTACTACCGGATCAAGCTGCCGGCCTACCTCGCGTTCTTCGGCGGCCGCCGTTTCGTGCCCATCGTCACCGCCGGGGTCTCGCTGCTCATCGCCGTCGTCGGCGCGATCATCTACCCCGCGTTCAACTCGGGCTTCACGGCCGTGGGCGACTGGGTCACCGGCTCCGGGCCGCTCGGCGCCTTCGTCTACGGGACGCTCAACCGCCTGCTCGTGCCGCTGGGTCTGCACCACATCCTCAACTCGCTGCCGTGGTTCCAGTTCGGCACGTACACCTCCGCGAACGGGACCGTCGCGCACGGCGACATCAACCGCTTCCTGCTGGGCGACCCCACCGCGGGCACGTTCATGACCGGCTTCTTCCCGATCATGATGTTCGCCCTGCCGGCCGCGGCCCTCGCCATCGTGCACACGTCCAAGGCCAAGAACCGCAAGGTCGTCGCGGGCATCATGGGCTCGGCTGCGCTGGTCTCTTTCGTCACGGGCGTCACCGAGCCGCTCGAGTTCGCGTTCGTCTACGTCGCCTACCCGCTCTACGTCATCCACGCGATCCTGACCGGCACGTCGATGGCGCTGGTCAACGCGCTCGGCATCAAGGACGGGTTCGGTTTCAGCGCAGGCGCGATCGACTACCTGCTGAACTTCCGGATCGCGACGATGCCGGTGCTCCTGATCCTCATCGGCCTCGGGTACGGCGTCATCTACTACGTCCTGTTCCGGTTCGTCATCACCCGCTGGAACCTGCGGACGCCCGGGCGTGAGGACGACGACGAGGAGGCCGCCGCGCTCGGTGAGCAGGCCGTCGAGGACCAGGCGGCCCCGCGCGCCCGGTCGGGTCGGGCGGCCGACGACGGACGGGCCGACGGCGCGTCGTCGAGCGCCGACGAACCGACGACGGTGCGATGACGGCGGTGACGGACCGGTCCGTGCTGCGGGGGGTCGCGGCGAGCCCGGGTCGGAGGGTCGGCGTGGTCGCGCGGATCGCCGACCCGGCGCCCGCGCCGTCCCCGGAGCCGCTCGCCACGTCCGTCGACCTGGCGGCCGCGGCGACGACGGTCGACGACGCCGCGGCGCGGGTCCGCGACCAGCTCGCCGCCGCGGCGGCCGGTGCGACGGGTGAGGCCGCGGAGATCCTCGGCGTCACCGCCGCGATGGCCGCGGACCCTTCGCTGGCCGACGAGGCGCGGCGGCGGGTGGTCGAGCAGCGCGCGAGCCCGGCGCGGGCGGTGTGGGACGCGGCCGAGCTGGTCGCGGAGCAGCTGCGCGCGCTCGGCGGGATGTTCGCCGACCGAGCCGGAGACGTGCGCGACGTGCGCGACCGTCTGGTCGCAGAGCTGCAGGGCGTCCGTCCGCCCGGTGTCCCCGACCTGCCCGATCCCTTCGTGCTGGTGGGCCGCGAGCTGGCCCCCGCCGACGCGGCGCGGCTCGACCCGGACCGGGTCGTCGCGATCGTCACGTCGGGCGGCGGACCGACGTCGCACACCGCCATCCTGGCGCGCTCGCTCGGGATCCCGTGCGTGGTCGCGGCGCCCGGCGCCGACACGCTCGTCGACGGCGACCACGTGCTGGTCGACGGGTCGTCGGGCGAGGTGGTGCGCGACCCCGACACCGCGCTCGTCGACCGCGTCGCGCACCAGCGGCCCAGGCCCACCCGCCTGGAACGGCCGGGCGCGACGGCGGACGGTCATCGCGTCCCCTTGCTCGCCAACGTGGGGGACGCCGCGGGGGCGGTGGCCGCGGCGGCGGGGGGCGCCGAGGGCATCGGCCTGTTCCGGACCGAGCTGGGCTACCTGGGCCGGGCCGCGGCACCGGGGATCGAGGAGCAGGTCAGGGCCTACGCGGCGGTGTTCGAGGCGTTCGCGGGCCGGCGGGTTGTGGTCCGTACGCTCGACGCCGGAGCGGACAAGCCCCTGCCGTTCGTGACACCGCAGGACGAGGCCAACCCGGCGCTGGGCGTCCGAGGTCTGCGCACGTCGCTCGCGCATCCCCACGTCCTCGAGGACCAGCTCGCCGCGATCGCGCGTGCGGCCGAGGCGTCGTCGGCCGACGTCTGGGTCATGGCGCCCATGGTGGCGACCGCGCAGGAGGCCGACGACTTCGTCGAGCGCTGCGCGGCGCACGGGCTCAGCCGCGCCGGGGTGATGGTCGAGGTGCCGGCCGCGGCGCTGAGGACCCGTCACCTGCTCGAGCGTGCGACCTTCGCGAGCCTCGGCACCAACGACCTCACGCAGTACGCGATGGCCGCGGACCGCGAGCTGGCCGAGCTCGCGCCGCTGTCGACGGCGTGGCAGCCGGCGGTGCTCGACCTGGTGGCCGCGGCGTGCGCCGGCGGCGCCGCCACCGGCCGCCCCGTCGGGGTCTGCGGGGAGGCGGCGGCCGACGTGGCGCTCGCGCCGGTGCTCGTCGGGCTGGGGGTCTCGTCCCTGTCGATGACCGCGCGGGCCCTGCCGGACGTCGCCGCGGTGCTCGAGACCGTCACGCTCGACGAGTGCCGGGACCTGGCCGACGTCGCACGGGCGTCCCGCACTGCGGACGACGCCCGCGCGGCGGTCCGCTCCCGGCTCCGGGTGCTGGCCGACCTGGGCCTCTGACCGGCCCCCAACCTGACGCGCGCCGCACCGCAGAAGCCACGACCGCACCCCAGACGCACCGACCGCACCCCACGGATGGGGCGCGGTCGGCGCGGACGAGGCGCGGTCGGCGACGCGGAGGTCAGGCCGGCTGGCGCAGGAACTGCTCGAGGGCGTCGATGGATGCGGCGGCGTCTGCGCCGTCGTCCGTGGTGCCCAGGACCACCTCGTCGCCGGCCGCGACGCCCAGCGTCATCACGGCCAGGATGGACGCGGCGGCCACGGGGTGCCCGGTGCCCTTCGCGATGGTCACCTTCACGGGCTGTTCGGCGGCGGCCGCGACGAACTGCGCGGCAGGCCGGGCGTGCAGGCCCTCGGGAAGTGCGACGACGACGGAACGCTGCATGGCCTGTGCCTCCAGGGGACGGGTCGACGATGACCTAGACGACTGTAGTGGTCTAGACCAGAATCCGATAGTGCCGCGCGTCCGGCCCGCGTGGTCGGACCACCCTGACCGCCATCCGGGATGGACGCGGGCGGCGGAGCGCGGCAGGCTCGGCTCGACAGCCGCCTCGCACGGGCGGGAGCCGCCCGGACGGACGATGCGATGGCCGAGCTCGACGAGGTCGCCGACGACCTCTACGCGCGACCTCCCGCTGAGTTCATCGCCGCGCGGGACGCCGCGGTCAAGGCCGCCCGGACATCGGGGGACAAGGAGCTGGCCAAGCGGGTCGCCGCACTCCGCCGACCCACCGTCTCCGCGTGGTTGGTCAACCTGCTCGTGCGCGCCGACCCGGACCTCCCGGAGCAGCTCATGTCGCTGGGCGAGGGTCTGCGTGCCGCCGAACGGTCGCTCGACGGCCCTGCGCTGCGTGAGCTGTCGTCCCAGCGACGGGCACTGGTGCGCTCGCTGGTGGGCGAGGCCCGCAGGCTCGCGCGACCCGCCGGGCAGCGAATCAGCGACGCGGCCGTGCAGGAGCTCGACGCGACGCTGACCGCCGCGCTGGCCGACGCCGCGACCGCCAGGGACGTCGTCTCCGGCCGGCTGACGTCCCCCCGCGCCTTCGTCGGGTTCGGCAGCGCTGTGCCCGACGGTGCCGTGCCCGACGGCTCAGCGCCCGACGGCTCAGCGCCCGACGGTGCCGTGCCCGACGGCTCTGCTCCTGACGGCTCTGCGCCCGACGGTGCTGCGCCCGACGGTGCTGCGCCGCCACGGCTTCGGCTCGTGCGCCCCGACGAGTCGCCGAAGCCCTCGTCGGGCACGGCACGTGGACCGGGCCGCGGGAAGCAGCGCGCAGACGCGGAAGGCGGGTCGCCTCGAGACGGCGGGAGACCCATCACTGCCGACGACGCCACGCCGCAGTCGGCGGCCGACGCGGCAGCCGCCGAACGCCGTGCACGCCGCGAGGCTCGGGAGCGCCGCGCTCGCGAGGAAGCGCAGGCCGCGTTCGAGACGGCGGAGCGCGCGGCCACCGAGGTGGGCGAGCGGCGCGCCGAGGCGACGCGGGTCCGCGACGACAGTGCCGCCGACCTCGAGCGGACCGAGGCGGCGGCGGAGGCCGCCCACACGGCAGAGGACGACCTGGTCCGCGAGCTCGCCGAGACCCGGCGCCGGCTCGTTGCGGCCGGCAAGGCGTCGGCCGCGGCCGACCGGGACGCCGATGCCGCGCGCCAGGCGCTCCGGCGCGACGAGCGCGAGGTCGCAGCCGTCGACCGGGAGCTGCGCAGGGCCGAGCGTGCCCGCGACGCGGCGGCCGCCGCCCGGGACGCGCTCCCGGGCGGCTAGCCGGATCGAGGCGTCAGAGCGACGCGGCGAGGGTGTCCGCGAGCGGCGTCGTCGGGCGTCCGATGAGCGTGCGCAGGTCCGCGGTGGCGTCCGCGAGGTCGCCGCGCGCGATGCCGGCGTCGAGGCCGACGACGAACCCGACGGTGCCCTCGTCGAGCCCGGCCTCCCGCAGGATCGCCGCCTGCTCGTCGCCGGAGACGGACCGGTGCTCGACGGGACGGCCCAGCACGTCGGCGGCCGTCGCGGCGAAGTCGTCGAACGTCCAGGCGACGTCGCCGCTCAGCTCGTACACGCGGCCCTCGTGGCCGGTGCCGACCGCGACGACAGCGGCGGCAGCGGCGTAGTCGTCGCGCGCGGCGCTGGCGACCCGACCGGTCCCGGTGCTGGTCAGGACGACACCCGTCTGGCGCGCCTGGTCCAGCGTGCCGAGGTAGTTCTCCGAGTACCAGTTGTTGCGCAGGATCGTCCACGCCAGGCCGGACTCGCGCAGCAGGCGCTCGGTCTCGCGGTGCTCGGGGACCAGCAGCAGGTCGCTGGTGTCGGCGTGGGGTGCGCTCGTGTAGACGACGCGGCCGATGCCGGCCCGGCGGGCAGCATCGATCGCGGCGGCGTGCTGCGGGACGCGCTGACCGACCTCGGAGCCGGAGACCAGGACCAGCACGTCGGCGCCGGCGAAGGCCGCGTCGAGACCCGCGGCGTCGTCGTACGCGACGGCGGCGGTCCGCACGCCCTGCTCGGCGAGCTCCGCGAGGCGCCCGGTGTTGCGGCCGGTGGCGACGATCTGGTCGGGCGCGGTCCCGTCCGCGAGCAGGTGCTCGACGACGAGGTCGCCCAGGTGTCCGGTGGCTCCGGTGACGACGACGGTCATGACGTGCTCCTCCATGGTGCTGATGTGTTCAGGGGGCGTAACCTGCCGATGTCGTCGAACCTTCCGGATCGTCGGTACCCACTTCTACGTCAGGTACGCACCTCATGGTGAGTCAGCAGGTCAGCGCGCTGGAGCGCATGCTCGACAGCGGAAACTTCTCCAGCGGATGCCCCACCCGCGTGGTCCTGGACCACGTCATGAGCCGGTGGGGCGTCCTCATCCTCGTCGCGCTGTCCGACCGCCCGACGCGCTGGGGCGAGCTGCGCCGCGTCGTCGACGGCATCAGCGAGAAGATGCTGGCTCAGACCCTGCGGACCCTCGAGGCCGACGGGTTCGTCCATCGTGAAGTGACAGCCAGCATCCCGCCGCGCGTCGACTACTCCCTGACCGGGTCCGGCGGCGAGCTCGTCGAGCGGCTGCTCCCGCTGGTCGACTGGGTCACCGAGCACGCACCCGCCATCGTCGGGCGGTCCTGACCCGAGGCCGTCGCACCCGTCCTGCCGACGTCTGCCCACGCCAGAGCGCCGATACGGGATCATGAGGACGTGATGACCGACCCCGACGCGCGGATCTACGCGGACGGGTCTGCGCTCTCGCGCTACCTCGACGGAGCACCGTTCGGCGAGGCCTGGAAGGCCTGGGCCGACGAGCACGGCGACGAGCTCGTGACGTCGCCGCTGGGCCTGAGCGAGCTGCGCGGCATCGCCAGGATGCGCGGCGGCTCCGCACCGGGGAAGGCCTTCGAGGTGGCCGGTCGCATCGAGGTCCTGCGCTTCTCGGACCAGTCGGTGTCGCGGGCCACCGACGTCGCGGGCGTCCTGCCACCTTTCGTCGCCCTGCACGCCGGGACAGTCCGCGCATATCCGCAGGTCACGGCCGTGGCGACCTACGACGTCCACCTGGCCCGCGTCACGGCCCTGTACGGCGTCCGCGTCGTGACCCCGGGCCGCGAGAACCGCTGGTGGGACCGCGATCCGACCCCGTGGACCCGCTGACCGCTGCGCGAACCAGCGATCACGCACGCCTCGCGGCCGTTGACCGCCCCAGGATCGCTGGTTCGACGGCCGGCGCCGCTGAGCCACGGCTGAGGAAGTGTCTCTGTGGGCTGCCGATGACGTCGGCGCGGGCGACGATGGAGCCGTGAACCTCAGCTCCCTGCGGCAACGGGCCGGTGATGCGCTGTTCGCGCGCGTCGCGGGGCCGGACGGTCCGGCCGCGCGCGACCGCATCCACAACGCACCCGGGCCCCGCTGGTTCGCGGAAGGGTCGCCGGTTCGCATCGTGCACGGGGATGCGTCGATGTTCGTCGGCGGCGTCCGCGCCCTGCTGCTGCAGGCGCTGCACCCGGCCGCCATGGCGGGCGTGGCGGGGCACTCCGGCTACCGCAGCGACCCGTGGGGGAGGCTCGCGCGCACCAGCACGTTCCTGGCGGTCACGGCGTTCGGGACGGCCGACGACGCGCAGGCGGCGGTCGACCGTGTGCGCGCCATCCACGAACGCGTGCGCGGGACGTCGCCCGAGGGTGTCCGCTACCGCGCCAGCGACCCCGACCTGCTGCGGTGGGTGCACGACGCGGAGATCGACAGCTTCGTCACGGCACACCGGACGGTCGGCCACCAACCGCTCAGCGACGCCGGGTACGACACGTACGTGGAGGAGATGGCGACGGTCGCCGAGCGGTTGGGCGTCATGGACCCGCCGACGAGCCTCGCGGAGCTGGCCGCACAGCTTGACGCCTACCGCCCCGAGCTGCGCGTCAGCCCGCAGGCGAGCGACACGATCGACTTCCTGCTGCACCAGCCGCCGCTGCCCTGGGCGCTGCGACCCGGGTACCGCGGCCTGACGTCGTGCGCGGTGACGACCATGCCGGACTGGGCGCAGGACATGATCGGCTGGCACCCGCGCGGCGGCCGGCGAGCGGGCCGGCTGGCCACGCGCGCCATCCGCTGGTCGCTCGCGGCGACCCCGGACGCCCCGCGCGAGCACGTCCCGGCCTGACCGCGATGGGCGGAGGGCGCGGGATTCGAACCCGCGGAGACGGGGATACCGCCTCTCTGGTTTTCAAGACCAGTGCCTTCGGCCGCTCAGCCAGCCCTCCGTGCCGGCGGAACCGGCCCCCGAGTCTCCCACAGGGCGTCGGAAGCAATCGGCGCCGTCCGCCGTTGCCCTGAAGATGCGAGCAATCACCTACAACCGCTACGGCGGCAGCGACGTCCTCGAGCTCACCGACCTCCCCGACCCGAAGGTCGGCCCCGACTCGGTCCTGATCCGCGTGAAGGCCGCGTCGGTCAACCCGGTCGACTGGAAGGTCCGCGCCGGCTACCTCGACGCGATCATGGACGTCGACTTCCCGGCGATCCCGGGCTGGGACGTGGCGGGCGTCGTCGAGCGCGTCGGCCTGGACACACCGGAGTTCAAGGTCGGCGACGAGGTGTACGGGTACGTCCGCAAGGACTGGCTGCAGGGCGGCACGTTCGCCGAGCTCGTCGCGGCCCCCGTGCGGACCATCGCGCACAAGCCTGCGTCGCTGAACTTCGAGGAGGCGGCCGCGGTGCCGCTGGCCGCGCTGACGGCGTTCCAGACGATCGAGCGCACGGGCGTGCGCGACGGCCAGACGGTCCTGGTCCATGCCGCGGCCGGCGGGGTCGGTGGGTTCGCGGTGCAGATCGCCAAGGCCCGCGGCGCGCGCGTCATCGGGACCGCGTCCGAGCGCAACCACGAGCACCTGCGCGCCCGCGGCGTGGAGCCGGTCGCGTACGGCGACGGCCTCGCGGACCGCGTGCGGGAGCTGGCGCCCGACGGCGTCGACGTGGTGCTCGACTACGGCTCCGACGACCTCGTCGCGACCACCCGTGCCGTGCTCGCCGAGGGTGGGACCGTGGCGTCCATCGTCGACGCCGCCGCCCGCGACGAGCTGGGCGGCCACTACGTGTGGGTGCGGCCGAGCAGCGCGGACCTCGACTCCTTGACCGCGCTCGTCGAGTCCGGCGACCTGGTGGTCGACGTCGCGGAGGTCTTCGACCTGGCGGACGCGTCCGCGGCGCACGACGCGAGCGCCGGTGGGCACGTGCGCGGCAAGGTCGTCGTCCGCGTCTGACGCCGGCGGTCCTAGGCTCGTCGTCCATGAGCGACGGCGAGCCGACGGACACCCGGACCCAGTACGAGCGGGTGCTCGCGGGCGACTGGTACGAGGGAGACGCCGAGATCGCGGCCCTGACGGCGGCCGCGCAGCGCCGAGCTGCGCGGTTCGCCGAGCTCGCCGCGACCGACGAGGACGCGGCGCGCGAGGCGCTCGCGGACCTGCTCGGCACCTTCGGCGAGGGCGGCTGGATCCGCCCACCCATCCACGTCGACTTCGGTCGCCACACCCACATCGGCCCGCGCACGTTCATCAACTTCGGCCTGGTGCTGCTCGACGTCGCGCCGGTCCACATCGGCGCCGACTGCATGATCGGCCCGAATGTCCAGCTCCTGACCCCGATCCACCCGGTCGAGCCCGAGCCCCGCCGCGCCAAGCTCGAGTCGGCCCGACCGATCACGATCGGCGACAACGTCTGGTTGGGCGGCGGCGTGATCGTGTGCCCCGGCGTGACGATCGGCGACAACACCGTCGTCGGCGCAGGATCTGTCGTCACCAAGGACCTGCCCGCGAACGTCGTCGCCGTCGGCAACCCCGCCCGGGTGACCAAGCACCTGTAGCCGCGCGGGCGGGCGCGGACGCACCTACGCTCGGGCCGTGCCCCGTCCCCGGATCCACCTCACCGCCGCCGACGACGCCGTCCGCGCGGGCCTCGCCGCCCTGCGGGCCGAGCTCGACATCCCCGACGAGATGCCCGCGGCGGTCGTCGACGAGGCGCGCGAGCGCGTCCGCTCGGGCCCGCTGCCCGCGAAGCGCATCGACGCCACCGACGTCCCGTTCGTCACCATCGACCCCGCGGGGTCCACGGACCTGGACCAGGCGCTGCACCTGTCGCGGCGCGGCCCCGGCTTCCGGGTCCGGTACGCGATCGCCGACGTCGCCGCATGGGTGGTCCCCGGCGGCGCGATCGACACCGAGGCCCGCAAGCGCGTCGTCACGCTCTACGCGCCCGACGGCCGCACACCGCTGCACCCCACGGAGCTGTCCGAGGGTGCCGCGAGCCTGCTCGCGGGCCAGGACGCCCCGGCGGTGCTCTGGACCATCGACCTCGACGCGGACGGGATGCCGGAGCACGTCGAGGTGGCGGCCGCGACGGTCCGCAGCCGCGCGCAGCTCGCCTACGACGACGTGCAGAAGGACCTCGACGCCGGCACGGCCGACGAGTCCCTCGCGCTCCTGCCGGTGATCGGGAAGCTCCGCCAGGCGGCGGAGGAGGCGCGCGGCGGCATCACCCTGCCGACGCCCGAGCAGGTCGTCGAGCGCGACGGCGACCAATGGGTCCTCCGCAGCCGCACCACGCTGCCCGTCGAGGACTGGAACGCGCAGATCTCCCTGCTGACGGGCATGAGCGCGGCGCGGATCATGGTTGACGCCCGCATCGGCGTGCTGCGCACCCTGCCGCCGGCGGACCCGCGGGACGTGGACCGCCTGCGCCGCGTGGCGGCCGCGCTCGGCGTCGCCTGGCCCGCAGGCCAGGAGCCCGGCGCGTTCCTGCGCGGCCTCGATGCGGCCGTTCCCGCCCACGCGGCCGTGCTGACTGAGGCGACCTCGCTGCTGCGCGGTGCCGCCTACGTCGCGTTCGACGGCTCGGTTCCCGACGCGTCGACCCATGCCGCGATCGCCGCGCAGTACGCGCACGCGACCGCGCCGCTGCGCCGGCTGGTCGACCGGTTCGTCGAGACCCTGTGCGTGTCGCTGGCCGCGGGCGACGAGCCCGCCGACTGGGTCCGCGAAGCGCTGCCCGGCCTGCCCGCGCTCATGGCCGGCGGCGACCGGCGCGCGTCCGCCTACGAGCGCGGCTGCCTGGACCTCGTCGAGGCCGTGCTGCTCGACGGGCACGTGGGGCAGGAGTTCGACGGGGTGGTCGTCGACCGGCGCGACGACGGGCGCGTCGGTGTCGTCCAGCTGGCCGACCCCGTGGTCCGCGCCCGCATCGACGGGGCCGACCTGCCGTTGGGCCACGCCGTGCGGGTGCGGCTCTCCGCGGTGTCCGTGCCGGACCGTCGCGTGGAGTTCGCGCTCGTGTGACGCGGGAGTCACCCGCCCCGTGCCGGACCACCTCCGCGGGTGAGGCAGACTCGGACGGTGCAGACTCGAACCGTGCAGACCGGGACGTACGACGAACGCGACGAGCAGCCGGTGGCCTTCGAGGAGGCCGTGAGCATGTGGGCGCTGGCCGCCCGTGACGTGCTCGTCGAGACGGCGGGCGAGTATCACGCCGTGGTCCGCTACCCCGAGCTCGGCGAGCGGGTGCAGACGGCGTCCGGAGTGCGGACCACCAAGTCCGTGTTCCAGTGGGTCGACGAGGTGCTGCTGCGCGTCTCGGCGGAGTGTGCCGCCCGCGACGAGCCGCTGCTCTCCTCCCTGTGCGTGCGAGCCGACGGTTCCATGGGACCCGGTTACGCGCGCGCGGTGACGGCGTCGAGCGGCCGGCGACCGTCGGACCCCGACCAGCACGCGGCTGACGAGC
The DNA here is from genome assembly GCF_014837175.1 of Cellulomonas sp. JH27-2. Taxonomy (GTDB): domain Bacteria; phylum Actinomycetota; class Actinomycetes; order Actinomycetales; family Cellulomonadaceae; genus Cellulomonas. The sequence goes on from NZ_JACYFR010000003.1 coordinate 172,904, forward strand.
GTCTGCGCTGCTACCAGGCGTTCGGTGCCGAGCTTCCCGCCGGTGGCGGGGTCGCGGGCCGCCCGACCAGCGCGCTGCGCCAGGCGCCGGTGCGTGCGTCCGCGACCCGCGTGCCCGGCTCGCCGCGGGCGTCGGCGGGTGCCGCGTCGCGTGACGGTGCGTCGGCCGGTGGGTCGTCCGCAGGGACGGCGACGAGTCGGTCGACCGCGGCGCGGGCCGCCAAGGACCCCTCGTCGGCCCCGACCCGCAAGACCACCGCGACGCGTGCTGCGGCACCCGAGCCCCCCGCACCCGCGGTCTGCCCGACGTGCTTCACACAGCTGCCCGCCACCGGGGTCTGCGACAACTGCGCCTGACGTCTTCCCGCGGACGCGCCGGCGTGGCACGTTGAGCGCATGGCGACCTTCACCACCGTCCTGGCGCAGATGGGCAACAACGTGGGCATCGAGGTGCCCGACGACGTGATCGCGGAGCTCGGCGCCGGCAAGCGACCGCCCGTCGTCGTCACGCTCAACGGCTTCACCTACCGCTCGACCGTCGGCGTCATGGGTGGGCGCTCGCTGATCCCGGTCGCGGCGGCGATCCGTGCGTCCGCCGGCGTTGCGGGTGGAGAGGAGCACGAGATCACGCTCACGCTCGACGACCAGCCGCGGACCGTCGAGGTCCCCGACGAGCTGGCGCGGGCGCTGGACGCCGCAGGCGTGCGCGAGGCCTTCGACAAGCTCGCGCCGTCGCGCCGCAAGGAGGCCGTCCGGTCGGTCGTCGACGCGAAGGCTGAGGCGACCCGCGACCGACGCATCGCGGCCGTCGTCGCCTCCCTCGCGTGATGGCGTCCGCCCGCGACACGGCGCCGCGGGTGCTCGTGGAGTCGGTCGAGCAGTGGCGGGAATGGCTGTCCGAGCACCACGCCGACGAGCCGCCCGGCTGCTGGGCCGTGACGTGGCGCGCCTCGTCGGGCGAGTCCGTGGTGACCTACGAGGAGCTGGTCGAGGGCGCGTTGTGCTTCGGCTGGATCGACTCCTCCGGCAAGTCGCTCGATGACCGCCAGACGATGCTGTGGTTCACGCGCCGCAAGCGGGGCAGCGGCTGGGCGGCGACCAACAAGGCGCGCATTGAGCGGCTCGAGGCTGCGGGGCTCATGGGGCCGGCGGGGCGCGCGATGATCGACGCCGCGAAGGCCGACGGGTCCTGGACCCTGCTCGACTCGGTCGAGGCGCTGGAGGTGCCGCCCGACCTGGCCGCCGCGCTGGATGCGCTCCCCGGTGCACGTTCCACGTGGAACGACTTCCCCAAGAGCGTCCGCCGTGCCCACCTGGAGTGGCTGGTGCAGGCGAAGCGTCCGGCGACCCGCGCATCCCGCATCGAGCAGATCGCCACGGACGCGGCGAACGGCATCCGCGCCAACCAGTGGCCCCGTACGAGCCCCTGACCCCTGCCCGCCACCGCGACTGATCCACGCATCGGCGCGGGACGACGCGAGGCCGGCGCCGGGACCGTTGTCCCGGGGCCGGCCTCGCGGTCGTGCTGCGGCGTCAGGCCGCGATGGCGCCCTCGGCCGGGAGCTCGTCCTTCTTGGCCGTGATCATCACGGCCGCGATGATCAGGGCGAGGATCAGCATGCATGCCGACCCGATCCACGCGACGTGGAACCCGGCCACCTCGGCGGTCGCCTGCAGCGCCTTGGACGCGGGGTCCCCACCGGCGGCCACGAGGTCGGCCACCTTGTTCGTGGTCGCCGTGAGAGCGAACGTGTTCAGCAGGGCCAGGCCCAGCGAGCCACCGACCTGCTGCGACGTGTTCAGCACCGCCGAGGCGATGCCGGCGTCGTGCCCACCGACCCCGATGAGGGCCGTGCTGGACGCCGGGATGAACACCGCGGCCATGCCGAGGCTCATCACGACGAGGCCCGGGAACACCGCGCCCCAGTACGACGACGTGGGCGACGTGCGCAGCAGCAGGAGCAGACCGGTCGAGGCGAACACCAGGCCGATGAGCATCAGCGGCTTGGGGCCGACGCGCGGGAGCAGCTGGGCGACGACGCCGGCCATGATGATGATGCCGAACGAGAAGGGCAGGACGGCCATGCCCGCCTTGAGGGGTTCGTACCCGAGCACGCGCTGCAGGTACAGCGTCATGAACAGGAACATGCCGAACAGGCCGGCACCCACCAGCAGGAAGATCAGGTAGGACGCACCGCGGTTGCGGTTCAGGACGATCCGCAGCGGCAGCAGCGGGTTGGCGACCTTGCGCTCGACGATCACGAAGGCGACGAGCGCGACCACGGCCGCACCCAGCCACGCGAGCACCACGGGGTCGGTCCAGCCCTGCGTGTGGACGGTGCCGTCCGCGTCGGTGACCTGCTTGGCGGCCTCGGTGAAGCCGTACACCAGCGAGACGAGCCCGACGATCGACAGCACCGCACCGGGGATGTCGAACCGGGTGTCGCCGTGCGCCTTCGACTCACGCAGCAGCGGGATCGCGAACGCGACCGTCACAGCCGCGATCGGCAGGTTGACCAGCAGGCACCAGCGCCAGTCGAGGTACTCGGTCAGGGCGCCACCGGCGATCAGGCCGATGGCCGCGCCACCGCCGGAGATGGCACCGAAGACACCGAACGCGCGTGCGCGCTCCTTGCCCTCGGAGAACGTGACGGTGATCAGCGAGAGGGCCGCCGGCGCGAGCAGCGCGGCGAACGCACCCTGCAGGGCGCGGGCGCCGTAGAGCATGCCCTCGTTCTGGGCCAGGCCGCCGAGCGCGGACGCGCCGGCGAAGCCGATGAGGCCGATGATGAACGCGCGCTTGCGGCCCATGTAGTCGGCGATGCGGCCGCCGAGCAGCAGCAGGCCGCCGAAGGCCAGCGTGTAGGCCGTGATGACCCACTGCAGGTTCTGCGGCGCGATCTTGAGGTCGTTCGCTGCGTCAGGCAGCGCGATGTTCATGATCGACGAGTCGAGGACGATGATCAGCTGTGCGATGGCGATGACCGCGAGGATGATCCACCGACGCGGGTCCGGCTCCTCGTGATGCGCCTCGACGGGAGGCTTGGTGACGGCGACTGCCGCGACGGGTTCGGACACGGGTACTCCAAAGGGGAAACGAGTGGGGAGGCGACGTCGCCGTGCTGCGGATGGTCCTCGCGTGGTCCGAGGACGTGAGTGCGGGACTGTGCTGCCAGACTCTGTCACGAGCCACTGACACGACGTGTCGCGCGAGCCGCCGGCCTGTCCCCGGCGGACTCGGTCCACCCAATCCGAGACTGGCCGGTTCCGTCAAGCGGATTGGCTGTGAGCGAAATCGCAGGTCATCCTGCGAAAAAAGGTTGCCTGAACGATTCGTCCGCACCTGTGCCGCCGGACCGAGGTCCTGCGCATCGCCGGCGCGGCGCGCGATGATGGACCGGTGCCGACCACGCCGGACGACGACGAGCTCGACCTCATCCGCCGCTCGGGCGCAGCTCTGCGCGCCGGCCGGCTGAGCCTCGCGGCGGGCACCGGGAGCTACCGCGTCAAGGCGTCGATGGCGCGCCTCGCGCACGCGATGGGCGTCGAGCGCCACCAGGCCCACGTGACCCTCACGGAGATCACGGCGACCTCGCACCGCGGCCTCTCGTTCCGCACGGAGGTCGCCGAGGTCCGCAACGTCGGCATCAACGCCGACCGCCTCGCTCGCCTGGAGCTCATGGTCACGGACGTGGAGCAGCGCTCGCGCCAGGCGGAGGCCGCGCCCGACGAGGTCGAAGCGCGGCTCGACGACATCGAGGCCGTCGGCCCGTTGTACCGCCCGCTGCTGAACGCGCTGTGGTCCGGCATCGCGTGTGCCGCGTTCGCGTTCCTCAACAACGGCGGCGTCGTCGAGGTCGCCGGCGTCTTCGTCGCCGCGAGCCTGGGGCAGGCCGTGCGCCGGGCCCTGCTGCACCGCGGCTGGAACCAGTTCGGCGTCACGATGCTGGCCGCCGCCGTCGCCTGCTTCACGTACCTGGCGCTGGTCACCGCACTGCACGGCGCCGACGTCATCACCACCCGCCACGAGGCGGGCTACGTCTCCGCGGTGCTGTTCCTCATCCCGGGGTTCGCGCTGGTCACGGGCGCACTCGACCTCGCCCGCCTGGACTTCTCGGCCGGCGTCTCCCGCCTCACCTACGCCCTCATGATCCTCACCTCGGCGGCGCTCGCGGTGTGGGGTGTCTCGAGCGTCGTCGGCCTGGCCCCCGTGCCGCCCGCGCCGCTCGACCTGCCCACCTTCCTGCTGTGGGTGCTGCGTTCGCTGGCCAGCTTCGCCGGCGTCCTGGGGTTCGCGCTCATGTTCAACAGCCCGTGGCGGATGGCGGTGACTGCGGCCTCCGTCGGCGCGGTCGCCAACCTGGCGCGCCTGGGCCTGGTCGACGCGGGCGTCGCCATCCAGGCGGCCGCGGCCGGCGCGGCCCTCGTCGTCGGCCTCCTCGCCGCCTACGTCGCGCCGCGCATCCACGTCCCGCGCGTGACGATCGCCGTGCCGGCCGTCGTCATCATGGTCCCGGGTGCCGCGGCCTACCGGGCCGTCTTCTTCCTGTCGGAGGGCCAGACCGTGCAGGCGCTCGCCTACGGCGTCCAGGCGGCGCTCGTCGTCGTGGCGCTGTCCATCGGCCTGGCCGTCGCGCGCATGCTGACCGACCCGACGTGGGGCTTCGAACGCTGAACGCGCAGGTCAGCGCGGCAGTCCGAGCGCGTTTTGCTGCCCGACGACCCGCCCAGGTACCCTGTGCTGGCCTGGAGACGTCGCATAGCCAGGTCTAGTGCGCGACCCTGCTAAGGTCGTGAAGGGGCAACCCTTCCGTGGGTTCAAATCCCACCGTCTCCGCGTTCCGAAGGCCCGGTCATCCGACCGGGCCTTCGTCGTTCCCGGAGCTGCGCCGGCGCTGCAGGCCGACGTCGCCGACGAGCACCGCGAGCATGACGGCGTTCGTGATCCAGCTCAGCGCCAGCGGGCTCACGGCGTCGCGCAGCGCGACGACGGCCACCGCGACGAGCGCCCCGACGAGGTGCGGCACCGACCACGGACCGCCCGTCGCGCGCCGGAACAGGGCGTTGCCCAGGAGGTAGACGGCCGCGGCGCCGCACACCAGGCCGGCAGTCCAGGGCGCAGTGTGACCCGACGGATGGGCCAGCACGAGCTCGTCGCCCACGGCTGTCAGGACGATCCCCGCCACCAGCAGGAAGGGGATGTACGTGTACGCGGTCTGGGCGACCATCCCCGGCTCGTCACGGGACTCGAAGTACTCGGCGGCGGACTGCTCGGCGCGATCGAAGAACAGCAGCCACATGAGCACGGTGGACGCGAACGCGGCCAGGAACGCCCAGACGACGGCCGACGACACCTCGAGCTCGGCGAACGCTGCGCCGGTCACGACGATCGACTCGCCCAGGCTGATGATGATGAACAGGGCGACGCGCTCGGCCATGTGCGCCCCGCGCACCACCCACGTGCGCGGGTCCGTCGCGCCGAGGCCCGGCACCCGGAACAGCGCTCGCGGCCCGACGACGTCGATCAGCGCCGCGACCACCCACAGCCACAGCCTCGCGTCCTCGACCAGCGCGCCCACCACCCAGAACGCCCCCGAGACCATCAACCACACCGTGATGCGGACGAAGTTCAGTGCGTTGTCAGGCCAGTGGCGCCCCATCGCCCACACGGCGAACGCGGAGCGCCCCACCTGGATCGCGACGTACGGCAGCGCGAACAGCAGCGCCTTGCCCTCGAACGCCTCGGGGATCGCGCTGGACATGAGCAGGCCCAACAGCATGAGCACGAGCAGCATCGTGCGGACCGGAACCGTCTCCGGATCCAGCCAGTTGGTCACCCAGGTCGTGTCGATCCACAGCCACCACACGGCCCAGCCCAGCACCAGGGTATGGAGCAGCGTGGTCCCGTCCGGGTGCGCGATGAGGCTGTGCGACAGCTGCGTCACGGCGAACACGAAGACGAGGTCGAAGAACAGCTCGACGTACCCGACCCGGTGTCCGTCACCGTGCCGCAGCACGTCGGACCGCATCCCCCACGACCCGTCCACCAGCGCCATGGGCGCGATCCTGCCAGGCGACGTGGGCGGGGTCACGCGCATCCGGTTTGGGATAGCACCCGATCACCCGGTATCGTCTACCGCGGCTCGTCAAGAGCCATGCGCCCGTAGCTCAATGGATAGAGCATCTGACTACGGATCAGAAGGTTGGGGGTTCGAGTCCCTTCGGGCGCACACACCGAAGGCCCGGTCTCCTCGTGAGACCGGGCCTTCGTCGTCGCCGGACCGGACACTGCGCGTGACGGGAAAACCTGGTCGAATCCCACACGCACGCACCGAGTGGTACGTTCGGCTCGTGAGTGGGACGTACGCCGTCACGATGGGCGACCGCGGGCGCCTCGTCGTGCCCGCTGAGCTGCGCGAGCACGCTGGCCTCGCAGCGGGTGATCCGCTGATCCTGCTCGAGACGTCCGCCGGCGTCGTGATGATGACGCGGGACCAGGCCCTCGCGCAGGTGCGTGCGCAGCTCACGGGCGAGTCGCTCGTCGCCGAGCTGGTGCGAGAACGACGCACGGCAGCGTCGGCCGAGGACCGCCGTTGAGCGTGCTGGACGCGTCCGCCGTGCTGGCGTTCCTGCAGGACGAACCCGGCTCCGGCGTGGTCCGTGAGCGCCTCGAGGCAGGCGCCCACATCGGGACGGTCACCTGGTCCGAGGTTGCGCAGAAGGTGATCGCGCGCGGCGGAAGCTGGCCCCTCGCCGCGCAGGTCCTGCTCTCGTTTCCCTTGACCGTGCACCCCGCGACCGCACAGGACGCCGAGTGGGCTGCGCGCCGGTGGAAGAGCGGGGAGGGCCTCTCGCTCGGGGACAGGTTCTGCCTGGCGCTGGCCGCGAGGCTCGATGCGACGGCCGTCACGGCGGACGCCGCCTGGGGCGACGGTGCTGGGATCGAGCAGATCCGCTAGGAGCGACCTACCGTGGCGGTGTGAGCACCGAGGAGCAGCAGGGCACCTACGTCACGCCGGGCGCGGAGTACACGCGCGACCAGCGGTACGTCTCGACGCGCATCACGGCCGACGGCCGCGACGGTTACCCGGTCGAGCCGGGTCGCTACCGGTTGGTGGCCGCGCGCGCGTGCCCATGGGCCAACCGGCTGGTCATCGTCCGCCGCCTGCTGGGCCTGGAGGACGCGATCTCGCTGGGACTGTGCGGTCCGACGCACGACGAGCGGTCGTGGACCTTCGACCTCGACCCCGGCGGCCGGGACCCGGTGCTCGGCATCGAGCGCCTGCGCGAGGCCTACGACAAGCGCGTCCCCGACTACCCGCTGGGCGTCACGGTCCCGGCGATCGTCGACGAGCGCGACGGCGCGCTGGTCACCAACGACTTCGCGCAGATGTCCATCGATCTCGAGCTCGAGTGGACGACGTACCACCGCGAGGGCGCGCCGGACCTGTATCCGCAGCACCTGCGCGCGGAGATCGACGAGGTCAACGCCCGCGTCTTCACGGACGTCAACAACGGCGTCTATCGCGCGGGTTTCGCCGGGTCGCAGGAGTCGTACGACGCGGCCTACGAGCGACTGTTCACCGCGCTGGACTGGCTCACGGAGCGCCTGACCGACCGGCGCTACCTCGTCGGCGACACCATCACGGAGGCCGACGTCCGCCTCTTCACGACCCTGGCGCGGTTCGACGCGGTCTACCACGGGCACTTCAAGTGCAACCGCTCCAAGCTCACCGAGATGCCGGTGCTGTGGGCGTACGCGCGCGACCTGTTCCAGACCCCGGGCTTCGGCGACACGGTCGACTTCGTGCAGATCAAGCAGCACTACTACATCGTCCACGCGGACCTGAACCCGACCCGGATCGTCCCCGCCGGGCCCGACCTGTCCGGCTGGCTGACGCCGCACGGTCGCGAGGCGCTGGGCGGACGACCGTTCGGCGACGGGACGCCGCCGGGACCGGTCCGGGACGGCGAGCGCGTCCCGGCCGGGCACACGCCCGCCTGACCTCAGCCGCGTTCGCCGCGCAGGTAGCGCAGCACGGCCAGCACGCGGCGGTGGTCGCCCGCGTCCTGCGGCAGCCCGAGCCGCTGGAAGATCGATGTGACGTTCTTCTCCACCGCGCCGTAGGAGAGGAAGAGCGACTCGGCGATCGCGGTGTTCGAGCGCCCCTCGGCCATGAGCGCAAGGACCTCGCGCTCGCGCGGGGTGAGCTGCGCGAGCCCGTCGTCGGCCCGCGACGCCCCCATGAGCTGGCTGACGACCTCCGGGTCCAGGACGGTCTGCCCCGACGCGATGCGGGTGAGCGCGTCGAGGAACTCGCTCACGTCGGCGACGCGGTCCTTGAGCAGGTAGCCGACGCCCTGCGCACCGCCGGACAGCAGCTCGCTGACGTAGCGGGTCTCGACGTACTGCGAGAACAGCAGGACGCCGACCTCCGGGTGCGTGCGGCGGATGTCGAGCGCGGCCCGCAGCCCCTCGTCCGTGAACGTGGGCGGCATGCGGATGTCGACGACGACGATGTCCGGCGGGTCGTCGGCCAGCAGCGCGACCTCGGCGACGAGCGAGGCGCCGTCCGGGACCGCACCGACGACCTCGTGACCGCGGCGCGTCAGCAGGGCGACGAGCCCGTCGCGCAGGATGGCCGAGTCCTCGGCGATCAGCAGTCGCATCGCGCTACACCCGGCTCGGCACGGTCACGGTGACCACCGTAGGCCCACCCACGGGGCTGGTGATGCTCATCGACCCGTCCACCGAGCCGACGCGTTCCAGCAGGCCGGCGAGCCCGGTCCGCTCGGCCGGCGAGCCGTCCGACGAGATGCGCGCCCCGCCCTGCCCGTCGTCGCGCACCCGGACGCGGACGTCGGCGCCCACCTGCTCGACGAGCACGTACACGCCGGTGGCGCGTGCGTGCTTGACCGCGTTGGTGACCAGCTCGGCGACGCAGAAGTAGACGATGGTCTCGACCGCCGGTGATGCCGAGACGGCCTCGTCGACGTCGACCGTGACCGCCAGCGGGGAGCGGGCCGCGAGCGTCTCGAGCGCCACCGCGAGCCCGTCGTCGAGCGCGGGCGGGTGGATACCGCGCGCCAGCTCGCGCAGCTCGACGAGCGCCTCCTTGGTCGACGCGTGCGCGCTGTCGACGAGCGCGAGCGCGTCCCCGTCCTCGCCCGCGGCGAGCTGCTCCTTGGCCTCGCCCAGCTGCATCGCGACCGCGACGAGGCGGGCCTGGGTGCCGTCGTGCAGGTCGCGCTCGATGCGGCGCAGCTTGGCGTCGGCGTCCTCGACCGTACGGCCGCGCTGGTCCTCGAGCTCGCGGACGCGCAGGCTCGCGCGCGTCGGGGCCAGCAGGGCGACCGTCAGCAGCCGGAAGACCTGCGCGAACCCGCGGACCAGCTGCGGCCACAGCCACCACAGCGCCAGCCCGACGGCGACGAGCGCGACCTGACGCGCAGGGGTGTCGACGAAGTACGAGTCCCCGAACGACGCGCCGCGGTGCAGCTGCCCGTCGCTGCCCAGCTGCTCGGGCAGGTACCGCGACCAGATCCAGTGCGTCATCGCCCCCAGCGAGACGAAGAAGAACGTGATGCTGACGACGAACGACGCGATGGCCAGCGGGAACGTGATCACGGCGAACAGCAGCGCCCGCCACGACGGCCCGTCGGCCAACCGCGCGACGAGCGAGCGCCAGAACCCGCGCGGCGAGCGGTAGGGCGCGGGCGCCGCGACGTCGACGGCGAGCATCGAACGGGCCGTCCTGCGGTAGGCCGCGCCCCACCCGCGACCGCCGAGCACGACGAAGCCGGCCGGGACGAGCCCGACGACGGTCACCGCGATCCCGGCGGTGAACGAGACCGTGAAGACGGCGTACGCGAAGCCGACGGGCGCGACGAGCAGCGCGAGGCACAGGTAGCCGAGCTCGTTCCAGGTGCGCCTGTCGAAGGGTGCCCGCAGTGCGGAGACCTGCCGACGGTGGTCGACCACGCGGGCGTCGGGGAGCTGCGTCACGGTTGTCATGATGACAAGCCTCGTCGTCGGGCGCCGCCTTGCCCACGGTGCTGCCCGCCGAACCGCACTGGGGTTGTCCCCCGTCAGTGGATGCAGCCGTGGCTGCAGCTGACGTGCCCGTGGAGGCCACGCGCGCTGCAACCACGTATGCAGCGATCGGGCGTGCGGGCGCTCATCGGGGTGGCGCCCGGTGCCGATACCCTCCGGGTGCCGTGCTCACGGAGAGCCCGCCAGGACGCGCACGACGAGGGGACGAGATGGGCAAGCCGAAGCCGGCCGCGCTGGAGATCCGCGTGCTGCCGTGGCGACCGCGTCGTCGCAAGATCAAGCCGGACGACCTGCGCGAGATGAGCAGCGACGCGATGGACTTCGCGGACGGCGACGACAGCGGCGTCGTGCTCGTCGTCGGGATCCTCGTCACGGTCCTCGTCTTCGTGTTCGCGCCGATCGTCGCCGTCGTCCTGTCGATCATGTTCCTGCCCGTGGAGGCCGGGCTCGTGCTGGTGCTGGGAGCCCTGGTGATCGTCGCGCGCTTCACGGGGGTGATCCCGTGGACCGTCCTGGTGCTCACGCCGGAGGCCGAGGAGCACGAGCGCTTCCGGCTGCTGCACCGCGCGGTGCGCCGGGTGCGTGAGCTGAACGGCGGCGGCCGCCCACCCGTCGTCTGGCGCTGGGTCTGAATGCACCCCCAGGTCACACCCACGTGATGACCTGGACACGTGACGCGGCTACGGTGACAAGGGTGACCGAGACACCAGCCCCCATCGCCACTCGTGAGCGCACCGTCGACGGCTTCGTGCGGGAGTTCCTGCGCGAGCTGAACTTCGGGCAGGGCGTCGACCTGACCCGCGCCTCCGTCAACGACCAGTACCTGGCCATGGCCCGCACGGTCCGCCACTACCTGATGGTGCGCTGGCTCGAGACCCTGCGTCGTCAGAAGGAGCTGCAGGCCAAGTCGGTCGCCTACCTGTCGGCCGAGTTCCTGCTGGGACGCCAGCTCGACAACGCGCTGCTCGCCTCCGGGCTCGAGGAGATCGTCGAGGAGGGGCTGGCCACCCTGGGCATCGACCTGGACACGCTGCGCGACGCCGAGCAGGAGCCGGGCCTCGGCAACGGCGGCCTGGGCCGGCTCGCTGCGTGCTTCATCGACTCGCTCGCCACCATGAACGTGCCGTGCATCGGCTACGGCATCCGCTACGAGTACGGGATCTTCCAGCAGACGTTCGTCGACGGCTGGCAGGTGGAGCAGCCGGACAACTGGCTCTCGCTCGGCTCGCCGTGGGAGTTCCCGCACCCGGAGGCCGCGGTACGCGTGAACTTCGGTGGGCAGGTCGAGAACTACCAGGACGACGACGGCGTCATCAAGCGCCGCTGGGTGCCGGGCTGGTCGGTGCTGGGCATCCCGTACAACTACATGGTCCCCGGGTACGAGAACGGCCGCGTCAACACGCTGCGGCTGTGGAGCGCGGAGGCGACGCACGCGTTCGACCTGCAGATCTTCAACTCGGGCGACTACGCCGAGGCCGTGCGGTCGCAGACGTTCGCCGAGAACATCTCCAAGGTGCTCTACCCGGAGGACTCGACGCCGCAGGGCAAGGAGTTGCGCCTGCAGCAGCAGTACTTCTTCGTCGCTTGCTCGCTGAAGAACTTCATCGAGGAGGTGCTGCCGGAGGACTACGACCTGCACAACCTGCCCGACCGCATCGTCTTCCAGCTCAACGACACGCACCCCGTCATCGCCGTCCCGGAGCTCATGCGCATCCTGGTCGACGACAAGGGCTGGGACTGGGACGAGGCGTGGGGCGTGGTGAAGCAGTGCTTCGCCTACACCTGCCACACGCTGCTGCCCGAGGCCCTCGAGGTGTGGCCGGTCGAGCTGCTGGGCCGCCTGCTGCCGCGGCACCTGGAGATCATCTACCGCATCAACGAGGAGTTCCTCGACGAGCTGCGCGAGACCTACCCGGACGACGAGCTGCGCGTGCGCCGCATGTCGATCATCGCGGAGTACCCCGTGCGCGCCGTGCGGATGGCGTACCTCGCGACGGTGGCCGGCACGAAGGTCAACGGCGTCGCCGAGCTGCACAGCCAGCTGCTGCGGGACAAGGTGCTGAACGAGTTCGCCGACTACTGGCCGGACAAGTTCACCAACGTCACCAACGGCATCACGCCGCGCCGGTTCGTGCGCCTCGCGAACCCCGGCCTGTCGTCGCTCATCACCGAGGCCGTCGGCGACGGCTGGGTCACCGACCTCGACAAGCTGCAGGGCCTGGAGCCGCTGGCCGACGACGCCGAGTTCCGCGCCCGCTTCCGCGAGATCAAGCACGCCAACAAGCTGCGCATCGCGGAGGTGCTGGAGCACCGCGACGGCATCGTCGTGAACCCCGAGACGATGTTCGACGTCATGGTCAAGCGGCTGCACGAGTACAAGCGCCAGACCCTCAAGCTGCTGCACATCGTGTCGCTGTACGAGCAGGTCAGGTCCGGGAAGCTCGCGATCGAGGACGTCACGCCGCGGACGTTCGCGTTCGGTGCGAAGGCCGCACCCGGCTACCTGCTGGCCAAGCAGATCATCGGGCTCATCAACGCCGTCGGGAAGACGGTGAACGCCGACCCGGCGCTGCAGGGCCGCCTCAAGGTCGCGTTCCCGGCCAACTACAACGTGACGCTCGCCGAGACGCTCATCCCCGCAGCCGACCTGTCCGAGCAGATCTCGCTGGCCGGCAAGGAGGCGTCCGGCACCGGCAACATGAAGTTCACGCTCAACGGTGCGCTGACCATCGGCACCGACGACGGCGCGAACGTCGAGATCCGCCGCCTGGTGGGCGACGACAACTTCTTCCTGTTCGGGCTCACCGAGCCGGAGGTGTCCGACGTCGTCGACCGCGGCTACCACCCGTCCGCGTACTACGAGACGAACGCCGACCTGCGCGCGGCCCTCGACCTGATCGCCCGCGGCACGTTCTCCGGCGGCGACCGCGCCGTGTTCGAGCCGGTCGTGTCCAACCTGCTCAACGAGGACCGGTTCCTGGCGCTCGCGGACTTCCAGGCGTACATGGACGCGCAGGCGCGGGTCGACGTCGCCTACGCGGACCCCGACGAGTGGACGCGGATGGCCGTGCTCAACGTCGCCCGCGCCGGGTTCTTCTCCTCCGACCGCTCGATGCGCGACTACATCGAGCGCATCTGGCACACGCAGCCGGTGCTCCCGGCGTAGACGGGGCGACGGCTCACGGCGCCGGTTCCCGCTGGGCGGGGGCCGGCGCCGCGTCGTCGTCGGCCGCTTCGTCGCCCTGGGCGTCCTCGATGGGGGCGCCGCCGCGGACCAGCCGGCCGACGGGACCGTCGTCGAGCGACGCCGCGCGGCCGAGCGCGGTGGCGACCACGATGACGAACGACAGGGCGAACAGCCAGCCGATGTACGTGAAGGTCATGCCCAGCACACCGAACTGCTTGGCACCGCTGGTCAGCGCGATGGGCAGGTAGATGCCGCCCGCGGCCTGCAGGATCGCGAGCGCGACCGCCGTCAGCACGCCGGGGAACGCCAGCACGCGGAACCGCACCTGGCGGTCCATCAGCAGGTAGGGCACGCCGGTCCAGACGACGCTCCACACCACGAGGCGCGCCAGCACCTCCACCCAACCCTGGAGGGGCGATCCCTTCGTGGCGGCGGCCGTGAGATTGAGGATGCCGAGCGCGACGACGACGGCGACGACCGCCGCGAGCCACCGCCAGGCCGTGCGCAGGCTGGGCTTGCGGACCGCCCAGGCGCGCGCGTACATGCGCTCGAGCGCGCGTGAGTAGGCGGTGGCGCTGACGAGCGCGACGAGGAGGCCGAAGATGCCGAAGCTGCGGCCCAGGTCGGCGCCGCTGGGGACGCTGCCGGTCAGGACACTGCGCACGTCGTCGGGCAGACCGAGGGAGTCCGCCAGGCCTGTGCCGAACCCGTTGCGGGCGCGACCGTACGACGCGGTCACGACCATGATCGGGATGATCGACGTGAACGCCTGGGCTGCGAGCGTCATGCCGCGGTCGAACGGTTCGATCTCGGCGACGCCTTCGATGGCCCGGTCCACGTACCTGCCCCACGGGGTCGCGCGCCAGCGCTCGACCACGGGTTCGTACCGGCGCCGCAGCGCATCGATCCGCTCGCGCAGCTCGGCAACAGCCACGGGTCTCCTCCGGTGTTCGCGGCCTGCGCCGGGACGAGGCGACGGCCCGGGTGGCGTGATGCTACCCGCCCGGTGCGCCGCTGAGGCGTGGGCTGAGTACCCTGGGCGGGTGAGTCCCAAGAAGCCGCAGGAGATGAAGGCGTCCACCGCCGCCGCCAAGCTCGACGTGTACCTCCCGGCGACGCCCGAGGACTTCCAGAACGGCGCCGTCACGCGTGACGAGCTGGCCGAGCTGCAGGCGAACCCGCCGGAGTGGCTGACCGAGCTGCGCCGCAACGGTCCGCACCCGCGTGGGGTCGTGGCCGCCCGGCTGCGCGTCTCGACCAGCGGTCTGGCGCGCGCGGGCATGACGGAGCCGCTGACGACGGACGAGATCTCCGCGCTCATCGCCGAACCGCCCGAGTGGCTGGTGCGCGAGCGTCAGACGTACGAGGAGGTCCGCCGCGAGGAGCGCCGCCTCGAGTCGCGCGAGGCCGACCGCCGCGCGGCCGCCGCCCGCGACGCCTGAACCTCCCTCTCGGGCGTCGCGCCCAGCATGTCGGTCCGGCGTGCTGCCTTTCTCCCGCTGTTCGAGCGAAGAGCAGCCCGCGAGAGCGGACGCCCCCGAGGGTGAGTGCTCAGCGACCCTTGCGTGGGCGCCTGGTCGTGCTGCGTCCCGACGTCCGGGACGCCGCGGCGCCGCCTCCCGAGCTCTTGCCCTTGGCCGCACCACGCTTCCCCGACCCGGCGCCACTGCTCGCTTTCGCTCGCGGGCTCCGGCCCGACTCCGTACCGGACTTCTTGCTCGGCGGTTCCTCGGGGGCAGCGCCGCGGCCGCGCGACGAGTTCGCCTTGCGGCCCCGGACGATGCCGATGAATTCCTCGGTCAGGTCGTCGTAGCGGTCCTCGACCCACACGAGCGCGACGGTCGAGCCGGGCGCCTCGGGGACCAGCCGCGCGGTCAGCCCGCGGCGCTGGTGGAGGCGTCCGACGGACTGCGGCAGCAGTACGACGCCGACGCCGGCCGCGACCAGGTCGATCGCGTCGGCCGTCGTCGGCACGTCGCCGCCGCTGAACGGGGTGCCGGGTGCGTCGGACCAGCCCAGCAGGTCGTCGCCCGGCACGACGACGACCTCGTCGGCCAGGTCCGCGACCGGGACCTCCTCGACCACCGTGAGCACGTGGTCCTTGGGGACGACGACCACGGTCGCCTCGTCGTAGAGCGGGATGACGCCGAGCCCGTCGCGGTCGACGGGGAGCCGCACCAGGGCCGCGTCGGCGTCTCCGGCACGCAGCCGGGCCTCCGCGTCGGCAGGCTCGGCGACCACCAGCTCGGCGGGCACGTCGCGGAGCCGTTCCGCCCACACGCGCAGCCACCGGTCCGGGTTCACGCCCGGGACGATGAGGATGCGGAAGGTCGCCGGCGTCCGGGCTGGGTCGGTGCTGGGCTGGCCGGTGCTGGGCTGGTTGGTCGGGTCGGTCATCGGGTCCTCACGGCGATCACGTCGGCGACGGGGTGGCCCAGGTCCAGGCCGCGTTGCTCGAACTTGGTGACGGGGCGGTGCGGCGGCCGGGCGACGAGGCCCGAGCTGTCCAGGCCCGGGTCGACGTCCAGCACGTCGCGCATCTGCTCGGCGTAGTCGGGCCAGTCGGTGGCCACGTGCAGCGTGCCGCCCATGCGCAGCCGCGAGCGCAGCAGCTCGACGTGCGCGGGCTGGATCAGGCGGCGCTTGTGGTGGCGAGCCTTGGGCCACGGGTCGGGGAAGTAGGCGTGGATCGCGTCCAGGCTGTCGGGCCCGACGGCGCGGCGCAGCAGGTCCAGCGCGTCCCCGTGCGCCACGCGCACGTTGGTCAGCCCGTGCTCCTCGACGAGCCCGAGCAGTTGCGCGATGCCCGGCAGGTGCGCCTCGATCGCAAGGTAGTCGCGTCCTCGGTCGTCGGCCGCCATGGCGACGGTCGCGTCCCCCATGCCGGAGCCGATCTCCACGACCACCGGCGCGGAGCGGCCGAACAGCGCAGCGGTGTCGAGCAGCCCGTCGGCCGTCGCCGGGAACGGGTGCGCCTCGTCGTGCACGGAGAAGCCCCACCGCGGCCAGAGCCGGTCCAACGCGCCCTCGCGCTCCGCGCTCAGCGGTGCGCGGCGCGGGTGGAACGTGCGCAGCGGCTCGTGCGGCCGCGACGCGACGTGCCGGAACGCGTCGGAGGGCAGGGTCACGGACCCCAGCCTACGGACGCGCCCTCACCACGCCGACGCGATCACCGCGAACGTCTCCCCGAACGGACCCTGCAGCACGGCCACGCGCCCGAACGGCGAGTCGGTCGGCTCCACGACCACCTCGCCGCCCAGCTCGACGGCACGCGCCGCCGTCGCGTCGGTGTCGGCCGTGGCGAGGTAGAGCGTCCAGCCGGCTCGGCTGTCCTCGGCCGCCTGCCCCACGCCCAGCACCGGGTCGTGCCCCTGGCCCGGCCGCAGCGTCGCGTAGACGAACCCGTCGCCGCTCATGTCCTGCGCCTCGAGGCCGGTCACCGCGGCGTAGAAGGCCAACGCGGTCGGCTGGTCGGGCGCCATGACCTCGACCCACGCCATGGCCCCGGGCTCAGCGACGACGTCCCAGCCGGTGTGCTCGTGCGCCCGCCACAGCCCGAACGGCGCGCCGGCGGGATCGGCCGCGATGGCCATCGACCCGGCGTCGTTGATCGCGGTCGGCCCGACGAGGACCTGCCCGCCGCTCGCACCGACCCGTTGGGCGGCGCCGGCGATGTCGTCCGTGGCGAGGTACACGCACCACCGAGGGTCTCCCGGCCCTTCGCCGATCCCGACGACCCGGCGACCGTCGAGCGTCGCCTGGGTGTACCCACCGACCTCCGGTCCGCCCACGTCGAAGCCCCAGCCGAGCAGCGGCCCGTAGAAGGCGTGGGCATCGGCCAGCGAGGGGACGGTGAGGTCCGCCCACGCCGGCGTGCCGGGAGGCCAGGGACCGGGGTGCGTCGTCATGTCCCCATCAGACACCTCACCACCGACACCACGCGACAGGGGGTCGGGCCGTGTGCTAGTCACGACACATGGCACCGACTGCACCGGGCCGCGAGGCCGACCCCGCCTCCGCAGACGCCGCGCCGCAAGGCGAGAGCGGGCTGACCGTCGTCGTCGCGCTCGGGGCGAACCTGCTGATCGCGGTGGCCAAGACGGCGGCGGCGATCATCACGGGCGCGGCGTCGATGCTCGCCGAGGCCGCGCACTCGTGGGCCGACACGGGCAACGAGGTGTTCCTGCTCATCGCGCAGCGCAAGGCCGACCGCCCTGCCGACGACACGCACCCGCTCGGGTACGGGCGCGAGGTCTACGTGTGGTCGATGTTCGCGGCGATCGGCCTGTTCGCCGTTGGTGCGGGGGTCTCGATCACGCACGGCGTCCAGGAGCTGATCCACCCTGAGCCGGCCACGGACTTCGGCATCGCCTACGCAGTGCTCGCCGTCTCCGCGCTGCTGGAGGGCACGTCGTTCCTGCAGGCGAACCGGCAGGCGCGGCGTGAGGCGCACGACCGCGACCGGGACCTCATCGACCACATCCTCGCGACGTCCGACCCGACGGTCCGCGCGGTGTTCTTCGAGGACGCGGCGGCGCTGATCGGCATCGTCATCGCCGGTACCGGCATCGGGCTGCACCAGGCCACCGGGTCTGCCGTGCCCGACGCGATCGGGTCCATCCTCGTCGGCGTCCTGCTGGGCGTCGTCGCCGTGCTGCTCATCCAGCGCAACCGCCGCTTCCTGGTGGGCGAGGCCGCCGAGCCGAAGGTGGTGCGCGGCGTCGTGCGGATGATGCTGGAGCAGCCCGAGATCGAGCGGGTCACCTCGATCAGCCTGCAGTACGTGGGCGCGCAGCGTCTGTTCCTGGTTGCGGCGGTCGACATCACCGGCGAGCCCGGGGAGACCGAGGCATCGCACGTGCTGGCGAAGCTCGAGAAGCGGATCGCGGAGAACCCGGTCGTCGTGCGCGCGGTGCTCTCGCTCTCCGAGCCGGAGGAGCCGTCGCTCGTCGGGTGATCAGAGCCTGTGCAGGAATGCCCGGACCGCGTCGAGGTACTGCCCGCGCGCCGGCTCGGGTGACAGCGCCAGGTCGTGCGCGCCGCCCGGGACGCGGCGCAGCGTGACGTCCGGACCGAGCAGCGGCGCCCGGGCGGCCATCTGCTCGACATCCAGCACGGAGTCGGTGGTGAGGACATGGTCGTGGAAGCGGTCGTCGGGCCCGCTGGCGTCCGACGTCAGCACCAGCACCGGGCAGTCGATGTCGAGCCCGCGCGCCACGCGGGCGTGCCCCTGCCGGACCGTCCGCACGAAGCCGGCCCGCACGGGGAACCCGCGCAGCGGCTTCCAGGCCAGGTCGTAGCCCCACTGCTCGTGCAGCGCGGTGCCGTAGTGCTCGCCCAGATGACTGACGACGAGGTTGGGCGCCGCTCGCCCGACGACGTCGAGCACCCGCGTCAGCGGCACCCGCTCCGCCCAGCTGCCGCGCAGGTCCAGCCACGGCGAGTTGAGCACGACGCCGGCCAGGAGCCCGGGTCGCGCGTCGGCCCACAGTGCCGCGATCAGGCCGCCCGTCGAGTGGCCCAGCAGCACGATCTCGTCGTGGTCCTGGCGCAGCAGCCGGTAGGCGGCGTCGATCTCCTCCGCGTACACGGACAGGTCGGTGGTGAAGTTGGGCTCGCGGCCCGGTCGGATCGAGCGGCCGTAGTCGCGCAGGTCCAGGCCGTAGACGTCGGCCGCGTCGGCCAGCGCATCCGCGACGTGCGGGTGGAAGAAGTAGTCGACGAACCCGTGCAGGTAGAGCACGGCGCGGCGCTGCGTGGGCGCGCGCCCGACGAGCGTCGCGACGGGATCAGGATCGCGGCCGTCGGCCCGCAACGGCAGAGTCCGGGCGGTCCACTCGGGGCCGAGGATGTCGACGACAGCGTCCATGGCCCGATCGTGCCACGGGCTCGGGTCGGCAGCCGGTGAACCCCTGGTTGAACGACGCGCTGATGATCGGGCCGCTGGCACACGGCGCGACGTTCGACCAGCGATGCACGATCGGATGCTGGTGCGCCACCGAAGGTTGAGTGGAATAGGCTCAACTCTGGATCGTGTTGCTCAGGGTAGACATTTCCTTGACCCCATCTGGAGGACCGTTGGACGCGAAGTTCACCACCCGCTCGCAGGAGGCCATCGGCGACGCCCTGCAGCAGGCCACCGCCGCGGGCAACCCGCAGCTCGAGCCGGCTCACTTGCTCAACGCGCTGCTGCAGCAGGAGGGCGGCGTCGCTGGCGCGCTTCTCGACGCCGTCGGCGCGGACCGGCAGGCGCTGGGCCGCACCACGCGCGCCGTGCTGGTCAACCTGCCGACGACGACGAGCACCAGCCAGCCCACGGCCAGCCGCGCGACCGCCGCCGCGCTCGAGGCCGCCAACACCGAGGCCCGCGCGCTCGGCGACGACTACGTCTCGACCGAGCACCTGATCATGGGCCTTGCCGCCGGTCAGTCCGGCATCGCCGACGCCCTGCGCGCCGCCGGCGCCTCGCGCGACGCCCTCGCGGCGGCGCTGCCGAACGTGCGCGGCAGCAGCCGCGTCACCAGCCCCAACCCGGAGGGCACGTTCAAGGCGCTCGAGCAGTACGGTGTCGACCTGACGGAGCGGGCGCGGGACGGCAAGCTCGATCCCGTCATCGGGCGCGACTCCGAGATCCGCCGCGTCGTGCAGGTGCTCTCGCGCCGCACCAAGAACAACCCGGTGCTGATCGGCGAGCCCGGCGTCGGCAAGACCGCCGTCGTCGAGGGGCTGGCCCAGCGCATCGTCGCCGGCGACGTCCCGGAGTCCCTGCGCGGCAAGCGGCTGATCAGCCTGGACCTGGCCGCGATGGTGGCCGGGGCCAAGTATCGCGGCGAGTTCGAGGAGCGGCTCAAGGCCGTGCTCCAGGAGATCACCAGCTCCGACGGCGAGGTCGTCACGTTCATCGACGAGCTGCACACGGTCGTCGGCGCGGGCGCCGGCGGCGAGGGCGCCATGGACGCGGGCAACATGCTGAAGCCCATGCTGGCGCGCGGCGAGCTGCGCCTGGTGGGTGCCACGACGCTCGACGAGTACCGCGAGCGGATCGAGAAGGACCCCGCCCTGGAGCGGCGGTTCCAGCAGGTCTACGTCGGCGAGCCGTCCGTCGAGGACACCGTCGCGATCCTGCGCGGGCTCAAGGAGCGCTACGAGGCGCACCACAAGGTGACCATCAGCGACGCCGCGCTCGTCGCCGCGTCCACGCTGTCGGACCGCTACATCACGGGCCGCCAGCTCCCCGACAAGGCGATCGACCTGATCGACGAGGCGGCCTCGCGTCTGCGCATGGAGCTCGACTCGAGCCCGGTGGAGGTCGACGAGCTGCAGCGAGCCGTCACGCGCCTCGAGATGGAGGAGGTCGTCCTGCAGGAGTCGGACGACGAGGCATCGGCCGAGCGGCTCGAGAAGCTGCGCGCCGACCTGGCCGACCGCCGCGAGGCGCTCGCGTCGCTCACCGCGCGCTGGGAGAAGGAGAAGGCGGGGCACAACCTCGTCGGCGACCTGAAGGCGCGCCTGGACACGCTGCGCACGGACGCCGAGCGGCTCCTGCGCGAGGGGTCGCTCGAGGCCGCCGCCCGCATCCAGTACGGCGAGATCCCCGCGCTCGAGCGCGAGATCGAGGCGGCGGAGGCGTCGGAGGCGCAGGTCGACGAGGCCGTCGAGCAGCAGGGCACACCCATGATCGCGGAGAAGGTGGGGCCCGACGAGATCGCCGAGGTGGTCGCGCAGTGGACCGGCATCCCCGCCGGCCGGCTGCTGGAGGGCGAGACCGCCAAGCTGCTGCGTATGGAGGAGGTGCTGGGCGAGCGGTTGATCGGCCAGCGGGCCGCCGTCGCCGCGGTGTCCGACGCCGTTCGTCGGGCGCGCGCCGGCATCTCCGACCCCGACCGTCCCACGGGCTCGTTCCTGTTCCTGGGCCCCACCGGCGTCGGCAAGACCGAGCTCGCCAAGGCGCTCGCGGACTTCCTGTTCGACGACGAGCGCGCCATGGTCCGCATCGACATGAGCGAGTACTCGGAGAAGCACTCGGTGGCGCGCCTCGTCGGCGCCCCTCCCGGTTACGTCGGGTACGAGGAGGGCGGCCAGCTCACCGAGGCCGTGCGCCGTCGGCCGTACTCCGTCGTCCTGCTCGACGAGGTCGAGAAGGCGCACCCGGAGGTCTTCGACATCCTGCTGCAGGTGCTCGACGACGGTCGCCTGACCGACGGGCAGGGTCGCACGGTCGACTTCCGCAACGTCATCCTGGTGCTGACGTCGAACCTGGGTTCGCAGTTCCTCGTCGACCCCATGCTGTCCGACGCCGAGAAGCGCGAGGCGGTCATGGGCGCCGTGCGCGTCTCGTTCAAGCCCGAGTTCCTGAACCGGCTGGACGACGTCGTGCTCTTCGACCCGCTGTCGCTCGACGAGATCGGGCACATCGTGGAGCTGCAGATCGCCGCGCTCGCGGCCCGGCTGCGCGACCGTCGTCTGACGCTCGACGTGACGCCGGCCGCCCGCGACTGGCTGGCGCTCGAGGGCTACGACCCGGCGTACGGTGCCCGGCCCTTGCGCCGGCTGGTCCAGCGCGAGATCGGCGACCGCCTGGCCCGCGCGCTGCTCGCCGGCGAGCTCCGCGACGGCCAGCAGGTGACGGTCGACCGGTCCGGGGACACACTCGTCGTCTCCTGACGCGCACTCCCCCCGGAACGTCCGAGCAACTGGTCGCTACAGCGACCAGTTGCTCGGACGTCGTGGGTGGGTGGGACCGTGGCGGCCGCCTCCGCAGTGGGTGGCCGCCACGGTCGCGACCAGGGTCCCACAAGGGGCTGTGAGCGCTCACGTGGCAATCGGGTTGGCTCCGCGCGCGTCCGACGACGACGATGGACCCATGAGCACCCTCGAGCAGCTGACCGCCGACCTCACCACCGCCATGAAGGCGCGCGACTCGTTCCGCACCGGCACCATCCGCCAGGTGATCGGTGCCGTGCGCGCGGAGGAGAAGGCCGGCTCGGTCGCCCGTGAGCTGTCCGACGACGAGGTCCTCAAGGTGCTGACGCGCGAGGTGAAGAAGCGCCGCGACAGCGCCCAGATCTACACCGACGCGGGCGCCGACGAGCGCGCGCAGACCGAGACCGCCGAGGCCGACCTCATCGAGACGTACCTGCCCGCCAGGATGTCCGACGAGGAGCTGTCCGCGCTGGTCAGCGCCGTGATCGCCGAGACCGGCGCGAGCAGCATGAAGGACATGGGCGCCGTCATGAAGGAGGCCACCGCCCGCGCCGGTGCCTCCGCGGACGGCAAGAAGCTCTCGACGATGGTGCGCGCCGCCCTCGCCTGACCGCCTGGTGGCTGCATGGATGGTTGCAGCCTTCGCGCCCGCCAGGGGCGCGTCCGCTGCAACCATTGCTGCAACCACCCCGCGGGAGTGCCTGCAGAAACGTTCTGGACGCGGGCGGGTGGGGAGAGGACAGTGGATGGCGCCCGTTTTCGGGTAGTTCGTCCGCTTCTGGACAGACTCCGCTCCGGAGCCGCGGTGCGGGCGCGCGTCAGGGGAAGAGGTACCTCATGCGTGATGTTCGCGCAGGTCTTCGCGCAGGTGTGGTCGCGCTCGTCGCGGCCGCAGGTCTGGTGGCAGCGGGGAGCGCCCCGGCGTCAGCCACCCAGCACGCCGACCGCGGCCCGCACTTCGGGCACGGGTCGGTCTGGTCGAAGGGGTGGCACCCCGCCAAGCACAGGCCGACGGCAGGGACGCCGACGGTCGTCGCCTCCGACCTGGCCGGGCCGTTGACGTTCGCCGTCGGCGCCCGTTCGCTGTACGTCGGGCAGGCGTTCGCCGGCATCGTCACCAAGCACAGCAAGAACGCCGACCCCGTCGTGGTGGGCGCGGCCGTCCCGGGTGCGGACGCTGCCGCCGTCGACGTCGCCCCCGGCGTCCTCACGTGGGCCGAGCGCGGCGGCGACCAGGAGAGCGTCACGTCGTCGGTCCTGCACCGCCAGACGCGCGACGGCGTCGCGAACATCGACCTGCTCGCCTACGAGACCAGCAACAACCCAGACCAGGGCAACAAGTACGGCCTGCGGGGGCTCGACGACGCATGCCTCGCGCAGGTCCCGGCGATGTTCCAGCCGTATACCGGCCTGGTCGACTCGCACGCGTACGGGTCGGTGAACGTCGGCCGGACCACGTACGTGGCGGATGCCGGCGCCAACGCGATCCTCAAGGTGGACCGCACGGGGAAGGTCAGCACCGTCGCCGTGCTCAAGCCGGTGCCGGTGACGATCACCGCGGAGGCCGCGGCTGCGTTCGGGCTGCCCGACTGCGTCGTCGGGCACGACTACGCCTTCGAGCCCGTGCCCACCGACGTCGAGGTGGGCCCCGGCGGCGCGCTGTTCGTGACGCTGCTCCCCGGCGGTCCGGAGGACGGCAGCCTGGGCGCGTTGGGCAAGCTGGTCAAGGTCAACCCGTCGTCCGGCAAGGTCACGACGATCGCGACGGGCTTCGCGGGGGCGACCGGCCTCGCTGTGGGTCGCGGCGGCACCGTGTTCGTCGCCGAGCTGTACGGCAACCAGGTCAGCTCGGTGGACTGCCGTGGCAAGGTGCGGGTCCTGACCTCGCTGGAGCAGCCCGCGGGCCTCGAGTGGGCGAACGGCAAGCTGTACGCCTCGACGGGCGTGTTCGGTGCCGGGCAGATCGTCTCGATGACCGTGCGCTGATCCTGGACATGAGCCGAGGGCCCCGGGTCGGGGTGGGGGGTGACCCGGGGCCCTCGGCGGTCGGTGCGGCCTACCGCTTCACGTTGACCTTCGCGGTGTGGGACGTGACCGTCCCGGCCTTGTTCTTGGCGACGACGCGGTACGAGGCCTTGTTCGCCTTCACGACGAGCGTGCGGGCGGTGGCGCCGCGCACGGCGGTCCACTTCGACGAGCCGGCCTTCTTCACGTACCACTGCAGCTTCGGCGCCGGCGTACCGGTGACGGTGACCGACAGCTTCACCTTCTTGCCGGCCTTGACCGTCGCCGAGCGGGGCTGCTTGGTGATCCTCGGCTTCACCGGGGTCGCCGACACCGTCGCCGCCTTGGTCGTGGTCGAGCCCGCCGTGTTGGTGAACACGGCCCGGTAGGCCACGCTCGTCGCCCCGACGGTCACCTTGAGCGAGGTCGCCCTGGCGTTCTTGATCGCCTTCCAGGTCGACGAGCCCGCGGTCCGCTGCTCCCAGCGCACGGTGGGTGCCGGGTAGCCGTTGGCGGCGGCGCTCAGGGTCACCGAGCGTCCCGCCCTGGCCTGGGTCGACGACGGGTTCTTGGTGATCACCGGCGCCACGGCGCGCACCCGCACGGTGGCGGCCGACGACGTCGCCGTCCCCACCGAGTTGGTGAACACGGCCCGGTAGGCGGCCCCGTCGTTGGCTGCGGAGACCTTGACCTTCAGGGCCCCGGTGGTGGCACCGGCGACGGACTTCCAGGTCGACGAGCCCGCGGCGCGGCGCTGCCACGCGACCGTCGGCGCCGGGAGCCCGGAGGCCGCGGCCGTCAGGGTCACCGTGGAGTCGAGCTTCGCGGTGACGGACTGGGGCTGGCTCGTGACCACCGGCGCCGAGGTGGGAGGAGCCACCTCGCCGGCGAACTGAGCGACACCCCACCGGGCGGTGTTCTGGTAGGACCGACCCGTCGGGTCGGACCAGATCCGCACGGCCTGACGCACACCGGCGGCGGCGTCGTTGACCTGGAAGTCCATGCCCGCGAGGTCACCGGCGGTGACCTCGTGGCCCAGGGACAGCGACGCCTCGACGACGTACCCGCCGTCGACGATCTTCGCCGCGGAGGTCAGCCGATCGCCGATGACTGTGGTGTCACCGCTGATCGACTGCGCGCCCTTGTAGTTGATCCGGTACTGGCCGTCGACCGGGTTGTACGCCCCGGACTTCGCGTTGACCGGGTCGAGGAAGATCTCGACCGAGTCCTGCTCCCACGCGTTCGACGACGTCGCGTCGAGGGTGGGGTCGGCGACCTGCGCCAGCACGTCGACCTTGTCGTCGTGCCACAGGAGACGGACCGTGGCGACCGCGCCGCCCGTGCCCTCCACCTGCGTGTTCGTCGTCACCGACGGCGCGTCGGCCCAGACCGCGTCGATGTCGCCGTCGATCGTCGGCGCGCTGGACGCCTCCGGGACGGTGACCCGGCTGATGGCCTCGATGAGCGTCGCGACGCCGAGCGCGCCGCCGGTCTCCTGCTTGTTGGTCAGGTCGTTCCACGAGTGCGTGCTGCCGCTGCCGTCGGCCACGCGCACGTCGAACGGGACCGTGTCGCCCTGCTCGAGCGCGTCGAGCGGGATCGTCGCGGTCGCGACGTAGCCGTCGGCCGTCGCCGTGGCGTCGGGCCGCTCGACGACGACCGGGTCGGCGCCGCCGAACAGCGTGACCGAGTCGTCGTCGCCGTCGTCGGTCGCGTCCGCCACGTGCACGCGGGCCTGCAGGCCCGACGACGTCCAGCGCAGCTGGAACCCGGTGTCGCCGCTGATCGCCGTGTCGGGGATCAGGTTCCAGTCGTCGCCCGACGCGGCGCGCGCGTCGACCTGGCGCGTCAGCGTCGGCAGCTTCGACGGGTCGACGATCCCCCAGAAGGCCGGCTTGGCCTGCAGGTCGTCGTCGAACAGGAGCGGGGCACCCGTCCGCCAGCTGCGGCTGTCGTACGGACCCCACACCGTCACGGAGAACAGGTCCGGGAACTCGCGGAGCATGTCGAACACGGACTGGTAGTAGTAGCCCTGCTCGACGAGCTTGTCCTGCGTGACCGTGCCGTCGATCTGCACGTCGAGCTCGCTGACGTCCTGCAGGATCCCGAGCGTCGCGAACTTCTCCAGCGTGACCTTCATCTGGTCGACCGGCTGCGCCAGGCTGACGTGGAACTGGTGCCCCACGCCGTCCACCGGGACGCCGTCGTCGAGGAGGCCCTTCACGACGTCGAACATCGCCTGCCGCTTGGCGGGCAGCTCGGTGTTGTAGTCGTTGATGAAGAGCTTGACCGGACCGCTCTTCTCGCCGCCGTTGAACGCCTCCGACGCGATCTCGAACGCGTCCTTCAGGTAGTCCGGACCCAGGGTGTCGTACCAGCCGCTGCGGCGCAGGCCGTCGCTCTCCGACTCGGCGATGGCCTCGTTGACCACGTCGAAGCCGACGATGGGGTTGCCGGCCGTGCCGTACTCGCCGTACTTGTCACGGAAGTGGTCGGCGACGGTCGTGATGTGCGTGCGCATCCGGTCCAGCAGCAACGCCTGGTCCGCAGCGCTGTCGGTCAGCGGCGTGCCGTCCTCGTGCTGGAAGAACCAGTCCGGCGTCTGGCTGTGCCACACCAGCGTGTGCCCCCAGACGCGCAGGTGGTTGGCGACCGCGAAGTCGACGAGCTGGTCGGCGGCCTCGAAGGTGAACTTCCCCTCCTCCGGCTGGATCGCCTCGGGCTTCATCTGGTTCTCGGGCGTGAACTGGGCGAAGTGCTTCGTCACCAGCTCCTTGCCCGAGCCCGTGGTCTCGCGTGCGTCGATCGCGACGCCCATCGGCCACGGCACCTCGGTCTTGAGCGACGGGATGTCCGTCTGCACCGGCGGGGCGGTGGAGCCGGAGACGACGATGTCGTCGACGAGGAACGACGCGGTGCCCGATGCGGTCTCGAAGTACAGCAACGCGGAGTCGGCGGCCGTCATGGCGTAGCTCCCGCTGATCTGCACCCACGCGCCGGACGTCACTCCGGTGGCGGTTGCCACCGTGTCGTACTGCGACTCACCGTCGGTGGTGCGCTGCACGCTGAGCCGGACGTCGGCCGGGGCGGTCTCGTCGGCTGCGAGGCGAACCCACGCGGACACGTCGTACGTGCGGCCGGCCGTCCAGCTGACCGACGCGCCGAGGCCGTGCCACGACTGCGTGCGGCCCGTGATGCTCGCGGAGGCCGCGCCCCCGTGGGCGACGTCGGAGATGGCGACGGCCGGTGCGTTGTCGCTGCCGCGCGCCGCCCACAGCCCGAGGCCGTCCTCGAAGCCGGTGCTCAGACTCGGTCCGGACGGGGTGTCGTCAGCCGGGCCGCCCTGCGGGAGGGTGAACGTCCAGCCCGCCGCGAGGCGCTCGGTGACGACGGTCTTGACCGCGGCGAGCGTGCCCGACCGGTCGCCGCCGCCGTCGTGCGTCAGCACGACCTGGCCGGCCTTCATCGCGGCACGCAGGTTGGTGGTCAGCGTGGGGACGTCCTGCGTCTCCCAGTCGCTGATGGTGTTGACCACGGCCAGCGGCTGCATGCCCAGGTCCACGGCCACCTGGGCCGTCTGGCCCCAGCTGCCGTTGGGGGCGCGGAAGTACGGGACGGCGGCGTCGGGGTCGCCGAGCGCGTCGCGGATGATGCCGAGGTTCTTGACCAGGTCGGCGCGGACGTCGGCCGGGGTCCAGCTGCCCATGTCGGCATACGTCGTCGAGTGGTTGCACAGCGTGTGGCCCTCGGCGACGATCCGGCGCAGCAGCTCGGCGCCGCCGTTCTGCTGGATGTTCTGGCCGATCACGCAGAACGTCGCGTGGATGCCCTGGTCCTTGAGGAAGTCGAGCAGCTTCTCGGTGGTGCCGGGGTTCGGACCGTCGTCGAACGTCAACGCGGCCACGTCACCCGTGCCGCGCGCCGCGGTGACGGGGGTGGTGGTGGGGTTCACGGCACCTCCAGAGGTGACGTCGCCGGGGTCGGTGCTGCCGCCCGTCGTCGACGTGATGTCGACGTCGTCGAGCAGCAGGTCGGGCTGCTTGCCGTCGATCGCGGCAGCCTCGAGGTAGAGGGTGGCCGTCGCGACGTTCGTGGCGCGCGTGTACGAACCGGTCAGGTGGACCCAGCCGTCGGCGCTCGCGGTCATGGGGCTGCCGACCCAGGTGTACGTGTTGTCGGTGGCGCCGGTGGTCTTCGACTCGACCGTGAAGTGGACGCCCGACGTGCCGGTGGTGCCGGCGGGGAGCTTGACCCACGCGCTCACGCTCACGGCGGCGTCGCCGGGGAAGAGGGTGGCGACGTTGGTGGCGGCGCCGTTCCAGTCGGCCGTCGCACCGGTGATCGACAGCGCGTGCGTGCCGCCGTGCGCCTCGGCAGTCGTCGTCGCGACGGTGACGGAGCCGCGCGGACCCCACGGCGTCGCGCTGCCGTTCTCGAAGTCGTTGCTGAGCAGCGTGGTGGTCTCGTCGGCCGATGCCGTCGTGGCGAGGCCGGTCAGAGTCAGTCCTGCGGTCGTGGCGGCGACGGCGAGCGCGAGCGCCCCTGTGCCTGCCTTCGTGAGCATGCGTACGGATCTCATCAGCGCTCCCTTGCGCGACGATGCGGGTCCCACCCCGGACCGGACCCTACGGGGGATTTGTGCCGCATGCCAGGGAGTTCGATAACGATACGGATAACGTTATCGAAGCGAGCCTGCTGCGGCGGCCGGTCCACACCCCGATCGCGCGGCCAGCCGGCGTGCGTCGGCGAGTCGTCGGTTTCCCGCGGCCGGTAGTCGGTCTCCCCTCGAGGTAGTGGGTTGCAACCGACTACCTCGCTGGAACCCGACTACTCGCGGGCCGGGTGGGAGGGGGCGCGGGGCGCGTGGTGCGCTGGGGCGCGTGGTGTGCTGCGGGCCGGGGTGGTCAGATGCTCAGATCGCGCGGCAGCTGGCGCGTTCCACCATCGACGTCGACAGGCGGACGTGCGTGGACGCGACGTCGCGGCCGGCGATGAGGTCGACGAGCATGTGCAGCGCGGTCGCGCCCATGTCCTGCAGCGGCTGCGCGATGGTGGTGAGAGGCGGGTTGGCCAGGGCCGACTCGGGCACGTTGTCGAAGCCGATCACCGACAGGTCGTCGGGCACCCGCAGACCCAGCTCGCGTGCGACCTCCATGGTCCTGATGGCGGAGAGGTCGTTGGCGGCGAAGATCGCGGTGGGGCGGTCGTCGAGCGTCAGCAGGTCGTGGGCAGGGGCGGTCGCCGAGTCGGGGCGGAAGTCGCCGTTGCGGACGAGCGCCTCGTCGACGGGGACGCCCGCGGCGGCCATCGCGTGCCGGAAGCCGTCCTCGCGCAGGCGGGCCGACTCGAGGTCCGGGCGCCCCCCGAGCAGAGCGATCCGCCGGTGGCCGAGGCCCAGCAGGTACTCGGTGGCCAGCACGGAGCCGGCGAAGTTGTCGGAGTCGACGGTCGGCGCGCCCGACGGTCCCGTGTGCGGGTCGACCGCGACCACGGGGATCCCGTTCTGCGCCGCGACGACGGTGGGCGTCACGATGATCGCGCCGTCGATCAGCGTGCCGCCCAGTCGCTTGAGCGAGCGCTGCTCCCAGCCGACGGCGCCGCGCGGGTGGCCGCCGGAGTAGGCGAGGAGCTCGAACCCCGTCGGGCCGATCGCCTCCGACGCACCCTTGAGCAGCTCGGCGCTGAAGGGCTCGAACTCGGCGACCAGGACGCCGATGACGTTCGTCTTGTGGCTGCGCAGGCTCTGCGCGCCCAGGCTCGTCTCGTAGCCCAGCTCCTCGATCACCGCGGACACGCGGGCGAAGGTCGAGGCGGAGACCCCGTAGCGTCCGTTGACCACCTTGGACACGGTGGCCACGGAGACGCCGGCTGCGCGCGCGACGTCCTCCATCTTGACGCGAGCGACGGTCTCCACGCCCGGAGCATAACGCTCGGATAACGTTATCGATAACGGACGTCCGTCCGTGTCCGCCCGCGAAGATCACTGGCCGCACCCCGGCCCGACCAGGAGAGACGATGACGTCACCCACCGCCCACCGCACCGGATCGGCCGTCGTGCGGGTGACGCACGACGACGGGACGCCTGCCGCCCGCACGGAGGTCGTCGTCGAGCAGACCCGGCACGCGTTCGGCTTCGGCAACATCGGCTTCGACCTGATCAGCCTGGCCAACGGCGGGCGCGACGACCGTCCGCAGGTGTTCGGCGGCGCCGGGGCCGCGCACCGCGAGCGCCTGGCCGAGCTGTGGTTCGACCTGTTCGACACGGCGACCCTGCCGTTCTACTGGTCGGGCTTCGAGCCGAGCGAGGGTGCTCCCGACACCGACCGGCTGCTGCGGGCCGCGCGCTGGTTCGTCGAGCGCGGGGCGACCGTCAAGGGGCACCCGTTGGTCTGGCACACGCTCGCACCGCGCTGGCTGCTGCGCCGGTCCGACGACGACGTCGAGGCCGCGATCCGCGCGCGGGTGCGCCGCGAGGTGACGGACTTCGCCGGCGTCGTCGACCTGTGGGACGCCATCAACGAGGTCGTGATCATGCCGGTCTTCGACAAGGAGGACAACGCCGTGACGCGGCTGGCGCAGGCGCGCGGCCGCGTCGCGATGGTCCGGCTCGCGTTCGACGAGGCGCGCGCGGCCAACCCGGCCGCCCGGCTGGTGCTCAACGACTTCGACCTGTCCGCCGACTACGAGCACCTGATCGAGGAGTGCCTCGACGCGGGCATCGTGATCGACGCGCTGGGTCTGCAGACGCACATGCACCAGGGCTACCGGGGCGAGGACCAGATCCTCGCGATCCTCGACCGCTTCGCGCGGTTCGGCCTCCCGCTGCAGCTCACCGAGACGACGTTGGTGTCGGGCGACCTCATGCCGGCGCACATCGTCGACCTCAACGACCACCAGGTCTCGTCATGGCCCTCGACGCCGCAGGGCGAGGACCGGCAGGCCGACGAGATCGAGCGGCACTACCGCACGCTGTTCGGCCATCCGGCGGTGGAGTCCGCGACCTACTGGGGCCTGACGGACGAGGGAGCGTGGCTGGGGGCCCCGGCGGGGCTGGTCCGCGCGGACGGGACCCCGAAGCCGGCGTACGACGCCCTGCGGGGGCTGGTGCGCGGCGAGTGGTGGCTGCCGCCGACCCGGATGACGACCGACGACGAGGGCCGCGTGACGGTGCACGGCTTCGCGGGTGACTACCGGGTCACCGTCCCGGGGGCTCGCGCGCTCGACGTGTCGCTCGAGCCGTCGGCCGTGGCCGGTCGCGGGTGAGGAGGACGCGGCGTGGGATGCTGACGCCATGACAGTGCAGTCGACGTCGCCGCGGGCCGGCGGCTACGCCCGCGGCCGGGCCACGCGCGAGGAGATCCTCGACGCGGCGATGCGCCTGTTCGGCGACGTCGGCTACCACACCACGTCCCTGCGGGACGTGGCCGCGCGCGTGGGCATCTCCCACCCCGGCCTGCTGCACCACTTCCCCACGAAGGCCGCCTTGCTCGAGGCCGTGCTGCAGCGGCGCGACGAGGTGGACGGCACGGCGTTCGACGACGACGTGGCCACGAGCGGCGACTTCCTCGAGGCGCTGGCGCGGCTCGCGGACCGCAACGCAGCCCGCCCCGGCATCGTCGAGCTGTACGCGACCCTCTCTGCCGAGGCGACGTCCCCCGAGCACCCCGCGCACGACTACTTCCGCGCCCGCTACGTGCGGGTCCTGGCACAGACGACGGCGGCGTTCGAGGCGCTCCAGAGCGAGGGCCGTCTGCGGCCCGGCCTTGACGCCGCGACGGCCGCGCGCCTGTCCGTCGCCGGCATGGACGGGCTCCAGGTGCAGTGGCTCATGGCGGCCGACGCGCCCGACGGTCGGGTGGACATGGCGGCGGCGATCCGCGCGCTGCACGCCTCGCTGCTGACGGACCTCACCGGCGTGTGATGCACGTCACACGTCACCGATGTGACGTCTGACGCTCCTGGCGGGACTTAGTCACCGTGCACCAGGGGCGTCAAGGGGCCGTCCCCGGTCTGGCAGCCCGTGCCGCCGTTCGTCGTGACCTCGGAGGGGGGTCCGGCGGGCGGCGGCGGGCGGCACGTCCCGGCCGCCGCGACGCGGCGGCAACCGGTACCGATGCAGGAGCAGCCGTGAAGAGCCCGTACGCTGTGCGCGCACAACACGGGAACGGAGACCGGGACGATGGGGCGCATCGCGCGCGCAGCGGCTGCGCTGACGCTGTGCGTCGCGGGGGCGGCGCTAGCGCCGGCTGCCGTGGCCGACGACGTGGACCTCGTGCCTGCGTCGGCCGGGCAGTGCGAGGCGGGCCAGTTCTGCGTGTGGTCATCGGCGGGTTACGTCGGGACGTTCCAGTCCGTGGGCTCGACCACGGTCAAGGCCACCGCGATGCCCGTGGCGCGCAGCGTCTGGAACCGTTCGGGCAAGGCCGCCGCGGTGTACTCCGGGCTGTCGGGCTCGGGCGCCGCCACGTGCTACGCCCCCGGTACGCAGATCTCGGCGACCTCCGTCGCCGCCGCGTCGTTCCGCCTTCTCTCCACGTCCAGCTGCTGACGGAACCGTCGGTCGTCGTCGTGCCCGAGCAGAGTGCCGCAGGGGAGTTCGAGTCGTTCTTCGTGGCGACCGCACCCCAGGTGCGGCGGTACGCCCACCGGATGGTCGACGCCGCGAGCGTGGACGACATCGTCTCGGAGACGTTCACGCTGGTGTGGCAGCGCTGGGTGGACGTGCCGACGGAGGAGGCGCCGCGCCGCGCCTGGACGTTCCGGGTGGCGCACCACCGCGTGCAGCACTGGTACGAGGCCAAGCAGCGGGACGTCCGCCTGAACCGGCGGCTCGCGCCCGTCCGGACCGACGTCGCCGACCACGCGGCGGACGTGACCGACGAGGCCGACGTCGCCGCCGTGCTCGCGCTGCTGCCGCCGGCCGAGCGCGAGGCGATGTGGCTCGTCGTCTGCGTCGGGCTGACCCCGAAGGACGCGGCCTTCGTCCTGGACTGCTCGGCCAGCGCGCTGACCACCCGCCTGAGCCGGGCACGGCAGCGGCTGACCGTGATATTGGCCGACCGGGTGGCCCAGGAGGTGAACCGATGACCGCCTTCGAACGCGCACAGGCAGAGGTCGACGCGCTCACCGCCCTGCTCCTCGAGAACGGGATCGAGCCGCGCGACGTGGCTCCCGATGCTGCGCCCGAGGCCGGCCCCGCCGAGGTCTCTGCCGCCGATCGCCTCCTGCTCGACGCCATCCTGGCCGGCGAGACGACGGCCGCACCGGCGCCCGGGCGCTCGCGCCTCGTGCGGCGCCGCGTCATCCAGCTCGCCGCCGTGGCCTGCGCCGCCCTCGTGGTCCTGACCTCGTCGACGGTCCTCGGCACCCGGCACGACGCCGCGGTCGCGGGGCCGCCGGCGCTGATGACGTACGGCTCGTCGAGCCTGGCCGAGGTGTATGCGGGCACCGCACCGTCGGCCTCGAGCGCGCTGCTGAAGCTCGCGGACGTCGCGGACGCGCAGCCCCCCATCGCCACCGAAGGCGACCAGGAGGTGCGCGCGTACGCCTGGTACTCGAGCGGCGCCGAGGTCGACGGGGTCGACCAGAAGGTGGTCGAGCCAGTCACGGAGAAGAACGTGCTGCGGCCCGACGGGTCCGCGACCACCTCCCAGGACCGGTCCTCGGGCCTCGACGTCAACGGCAAGGTGGTCGACCGTCGCGTCGACCGTGCGACGGGGAAGGTCACGGGCGACGACCTGCCACCGGGCACCTTCGACCCCGCGTGGGTGCGCAACCTCCCCCGCGACGTCGACGGCATGCGCGCTGCGCTCCTCGACCGCATCGGCGGACCCGAGGCGTGCTCGGGCAAGGACGGCGGGCTCGACGTGGCGGGGTGCCTGTCCTCGGAGCTCACGGGGGACGTGACGTCGTTCTGGGTGGTACCGCCGGACGTCTCGGCCACGATGTGGCGGACGTTCGCCGCCGAGAAGGACGTCTACCTGCTGGGCGACACCACCGACCGCGTGGGCCGCAAGGGCGTCGCCGTCGCGGTGATGGAGCCCGCGACACCCGACTACACGCGGGCCGACGTCCTGATCATCTCCCCGACCACCGGCCAGCTGCTCTCGTGGGAGTGGCTCGACGAGGACCCGGCTGCGAAGGGCGGCGCGGACGTCGCCGCCTTCCGTGCGATCACGTCGGCGAGGTACGTGCCCTGACCCGCGGGCCCTGTTCGCGCCACCGGTTGCCGTTGCAGGTGCGCCAGACGCGCCCGGCCTCGGCGCGGCCGACGGGACGCGTCAGCCGGTGGCGACCAGGCACAGGCCAGTGCGGTCGCCGCTGGCCCAGCCGTCGTGCGTCGGCGCCCACGTGACGACCTCGTCGCCCGCCTTCTGCTCGTCGCTGCTCAGCACGCACGCCTGCGCGACGCGGGTGTCCGCCCCTGCCTGACCGGGCCAGACGGCGTCGTCGCCGAACCGGTACTCCGAGACCACGCTCGCCGCGTGCTCGTCGGCGCACGGCACCACGCGCACGGTGTCGACGTCCCCGTCCGGTGGCAGGTCAGCCAGGCAGTTGCCGACGACGAGCTGGGCGACGTGCGCGTCTCGCGGCGCGGACACGTCGGTCGGCAGCGGCGACGTGGTGCGGTCCGTCAGCACGACGACGAGCAGGATCGCGGCCCACGCCAGAGTCCCGAGGATGCCCAGGACGATGCCGGCGACGGCGAGCCCACGTCCCCGTGTGCTCCGGGACGCGATGCGTCGTCGGGCGACCAGGCCCAGGACCAGCGCGACCGGTCCGAGAGCCAGGAGGCCTGTGACCAGTGCCGCGACGGCCGTCGGTTCGGTCCGTGGCCGTGGCGGCTGCCAGCCCGGCGCGTAGTACGGCTCCGCGTACCCGGGCGTGGAGGACACGGTGCGGTCAGACGAGGGCGAGCGGATCGGCCGACGGCACGGCCGGGGCCTGCGTGGTCACGCTGACGTCGGAGGTGCTGTAGTCCCAGTCCGAGTCGTCGTAGGTGTTCGAGCCCCAGATCGCGAGGCCGATGATCAGCGCGATGAAGGCCAGGATCAGCAGCGTCCCGAACGCGCCGATCGCGATGCCGGCGATCGCGAAGCCCCGGCCGTCGGTCCCGTTGCGCTTGATCCGGCGCAGCGACGCGATGCCGAGGCCGAGACCGACCGGGCACGGGATGCCGGCGAGCACGACCAGGCCGCCGAGGCTCGTCGCGAACGACGCGATGGCCAGTCCGTCGGTCCCGCGCGAGCCGTACCCCGCGGGCGCATACGTGCCCCCGGGACTCGGGTACGTCGGCTGACCGTACGCGGGCTGACCGTACGGCGGCGGGTAGCCGGGCTGGCTGTACTGAGGCTGACCGTACTGCGGTTGCCCGTACTGCGGTTGCCCGTACTGGGGTTGGCCGTATTGCGGCTGGCCGTAGGAGGGCTGCCCGGATGACTGGCCGTAGGGCTGCTGACCGTGCTGAGGCTGCTGGCTCGGCTGCACGTAGGGAGCCGTCGGAGGGAGCACGGCCTCGTACCCGCTGGGCGGAGGCGGCACCGGCATGCCGGTCGGCTGCTGCGGCTTGGTCACGTCGGGGCGGCCCGGCTCGGGGTGCGCGCCACCGGCGTCGTCGCCTCGTGGTGCGAACGGGTTGTCGTCGCTCTGCCCGGTGCTCATGTGCGCAACCTACCGAATGGTGGCCCGTTCGCGGTGCGACTCAGTCCGCGAGCTCGAGGACCACGGGGACGTGGTCGGAGGGCTGCTTGCCCTTGCGCTCGTTGCGCTCGATCGTCACGCCGGTCACCCGCGCGGCCAGCGCGGGCGAGGCGTAGGTGAGGTCGATGCGCATGCCCATGTTCTTGGGGAAGCGCAGCTGCTGGTAGTCCCAGTAGGTGTAGGTGTGCTCGGCAGGGATGTGCTCGCGGCTCACCTCGGTGTACCCGGCGGACGCGATCGCCGTGAACGCGTCGCGCTCGGCGGGCGTGACGTGGGTGCGGCCGGCGAAGTAGTCGATGTCCCACACGTCGGTGTCGAGCGGGGCGATGTTCCAGTCGCCGACGAGCGCCACCTGCGCGTCGGGGTCGGCCTGCAGCCAGCCGCTGGCGGTGTCCCGCAGCCGGGCCAGCCAGTCGAGCTTGTAGGCGTAGTGCGGGTCGTCGATCTCCCGACCGTTGGGCACGTACAGGCTCCACACACGCACACCGCCGCACGTCGCGCCGATGGCCCGCGCCTCCGCGGCGGCTGGGTCGCCCCACGTGGGCATGCCATCGAAGCCGATCTCAACGTCCTCGATGCCGACCTTGGACAGGATCGCGACGCCGTTCCACTGGCTGAACCCGCTGGTCACGACCTCGTAGCCGAGCGCCCCGAACTCCTCGCGCGGGAACTGCTCGTCCTTGCACTTGGTCTCCTGCAGCGCCAGGACGTCCACCCCGGTGCGCTCCAGGAAGGCCAGCGCGCGGTGCGCGCGGGCACGGATCGAGTTGATGTTCCACGTGGCGACGAGCATGGCGGTCACGCTACCTGCCCGCACCCACGCAGCCCGCGAGGTGTGCGGGGCGTCCGGGCTCGGTCGGGTCAGTGCAAGGCGGTGATCAGGGCCGCGACCGACGAGACGACACGGTCGTCGTCGGCCTCCGGGGTGAAGCCCAGGCGTGCGACGACGAGCTGCTCCGACGGCACGACCGCCACCCACTGCCCGTCGTGCCCCTCGGCGAAGTACGCGTCCGCGGGGATGCCCTGCTCCACCACCGAGCCGTCGGGGCGCGCGTTCGACCACCAGCCCGTGGCGTACCCGTCGGATCCGGCTTCCACCGTCGTGTCGACGGCCTTGGTCGACTGCGCCATCCAGTCGGTGGGCAGCAGCTGCCGGCCGCCCCACGACCCGTTCTGCAGCGCGAACTGCCCCACCGACGCCCAGTCGCGCGGCGTGGCCCACATGTAGGAGCTGCACACCGGCGTGCCGGCGGCGTCGGCCTCGAGCACGGCCGACGACAGGCCGAGCGGCGCGAAGACCTCGCGCCGCGGCGCGTCGGCGAGGCCGCGGTCCTTCGTCACGACCGCGCACGCCAGCGTCGTGCTGCCGCTCGAGTACTGCAGGTAAGAGCCCGGATCGTGGGCGAGCGGACGTGACGCGACGTAGGCACCCATGTCCGGCTCGAGGTAGAGCATCTTCGTGATGGGCGTGCCCAGCGAGTAGGTCTCGTCCCAGCTCAGCCCGCTGGTCATCTGCAGGAGCTGGCGCAGCGTGATGTTCGCGCGGTCGTCCGTCCACTCCGGCCGCAGGTGGTCGTCGTCGAGGCTGACCTGTCCTTCCTGCACCATCCGCCCGACCATCAGGTTGGTGACGGACTTCGTCATCGACCAGCCGAGCTGCGGCGTGGACCGGTCGAAGCCGTCGGCGTACCGCTCGCCCACCAGCTTGCCGTCCTTGAGCACGACGACACCGCGCGTGCCGAGCTCCTTGCGGGCGTCGTCGGACAGGTCCGTGCCGAACGCGTGGTCCAGCGCCTTCTCCACGGCCGGCGAGCCGGTGGTCGCCGGCAGCGCCGTGTACGGGTTGGCGTCCGCGGACACGGCGGTCGGCGTCGGCAGCGTCGTCGGCCGCTCGTCGGCGAGCGTGCAACCGAACCCGGTCGTCTCCCACGCCTTCTGCTTGGCGAGCACGCCCAGGATCGAGGACTGCGCGGCGGTGCCGTCGTCCGTGACCTTCGTCCTCAGGACGGGGACCAGCGGGTTGGGTGGCAGGTCGTCGGCCGCGTCGTCGCGCCCCGCGATCGTGTGCAGCGCGCACGCGTTGTGGGCGGCGTAGCCGGTGCCCGTGAGCAGCATCGGCCGCTCGTACCAGTAGCCGGCGGTGACGCCGACGACGAGGACGGCACCGACCGTCGTCGCGGCGATGGCGATCGTGCGCCTGCGGGTCATGCTGCCTTGCCTTCCGAGGTGTGAGACGGCGCGAATCGTCCCGCACCGGGCGAGGCCCCGGACGTCGTCGTCCTGTCCGCTCGCGCGGCACAGGATAGGTCACCCACCTAGGACGACGAGACAGATGCTGCAGACGGGATCGGCGGCTGCGAGACATCCGCAGCCGCCGATCCCGACCCTCCGCCGTTCGGGCGTCAGCTCACGTCGTCGTCGACCCAGTCGAAGGTCTTGGTGACGGCCTTCTTCCACAGCCGGTACTGCCGGTCGCGCTCGTCGGCCTCCATGGAGGGCTCCCAGCGCTTGTCCTCGGCCCAGTTGTCGATGACGTCCTGCTCGCCGGACCAGAACCCGACCGCGATGCCCGCGGCGTAGGCGGCGCCGAGCGCGGTCGTCTCGGCGACCTTCGGCCGGATGACGGGCACGCCCAGGATGTCGGCCTGGAACTGCATGAGCGCGTCGTTGGCGACCATGCCGCCGTCCACCTTGAGCTCGGACAGGTCGACGCCGGAGTCGGCGTTCATGGCGTCGAGGACCTCGCGGGTCTGGAAGGCCGTGGCCTCCAGGGCGGCCCGCGCGATGTGGCCCTTGTTGACGTACCGCGTCAGCCCGACGAGCGCGCCGCGCGCGTCCGAGCGCCAGTACGGCGCGAACAGCCCCGAGAACGCCGGCACGAAGTACGCGCCACCGTTGTCCTCGACCGTCTCGGCGAGCTTCTCGATCTCCGGGGCCGAGGAGATGATGCCCAGGTTGTCGCGCAGCCACTGCACCAGCGAGCCTGACACGGCGATCGAGCCCTCGAGCGCGTAGACCGCGTCCTGGTCGCCGATCTTGTAGCAGACCGTCGTCAGGAGCCCGTTCTTCGACGGGATCGGCTCGGTGCCCGTGTTGAGGAGCATGAAGTTGCCGGTGCCGTACGTGTTCTTGGCGTGCCCGACCTCGAAGCAGGCCTGGCCGAACGTGGCCGCCTGCTGGTCGCCGAGGATGCCCGCGATCGGGACGCCCGCCAGGAGGCCGCCCTCGCGGCCGGTGCCGTAGACCTCGGACGACGAGCGGATCTCCGGGAGCATCGACAGCGGGATGCCCATCTCACCGGCGATCTCCTCGTTCCACGTCAGCGTGTCGAGGTTCATCAGCATGGTGCGGGACGCGTTGGTGACGTCGGTGACGTGGATGCCCCCGTCGACCCCGCCCGTCATGTTCCACAGCACCCACGAGTCGGTGTTGCCGAACGCCAGGTCGCCGGCCTCGGCGGCCTCCCGGGCGCCGTCGACGTTGTCGAGGATCCAGCGGACCTTGGGACCCGAGAAGTAGGTGGCCAGGGGCAGGCCGACCTTGTCCTTGTAGCGGTCTGCGCCCCCGCCCAGCGCCCCCAGCTCGTCGGCGATCTTCTGCGTGCGCGTGTCCTGCCAGACGATCGCGTTGTAGACCGGGTCGCCCGTCTTGCGGTTCCAGACCACCGCGGTCTCGCGCTGGTTGGTGATCCCGACCGCGACGATGTCGCGCCCCGTCAGGTTGGCCTTGGTGAGGGCCAGGCCGACGACCTCGCGGACGTTGACCCAGATCTCTGCGGCGTCGTGCTCCACCCATCCCGCGCGCGGGAAGATCTGCTCGTGCTCCTTCTGACCGGTCGCGACGATCTGGCCGCCGTGGTCGAAGATGATCGCCCGGCTGCTGGTGGTGCCCTGGTCGATCGCGATGACGTACTTGCTGTCAGCCATGGTGGCTTCCTCCGTGTGGATGGTCTGCTGGGAGCCGGACGAGCCGCGCGGCTGCCCTGCGGCGCGGCTCGTCCGGGTCGATCTGCGGTGCTGGTTCGGGTCGGTCAGAAGACGTACGCGGTGGCGAGCAGGCCGGCGAGGAGACCACCGACCGCGGGGCCGATGACCGGCACCCACGAGTACGCCCAGTCGGAGGTGCCCTTGCCCGGGATGGGCAGGACGGCGTGCGCGATGCGGGGGCCGAGGTCACGCGCCGGGTTGATCGCGTATCCCGTCGGGCCACCGAGCGAGGCGCCGATGCCGACCACGAGGAGCGCCACGGGGAGGGCGCCGAGCTGGGCCGGGTTCTTGCCGAAGCACAGGATGACGAACACCAGCACGAAGGTCGCGATGACCTCGGTGATGAAGTTCCACGCGTAGGAGCGCAGCTCCGGACCGGTGGAGAAGACACCCAGCTTCACACCGGGCTCGGCCTCCTCGTCGAAGTGCTTCTTGTAGGCGAACCAGCACAGGACGGCGCCGATGAAGGCACCGATGAGCTGCGCGAGCATGTACCACATGGCGTTGCCGAACGTGGGGTTGATGCTCGCCGTGACCATGCCGTCCGGGCCGGTCACGCTGTAGAACGGCTGGTCCGCCGTCCACAGGCCGATGGTCACGGCGGGGTTGAGGTGGGCGCCGGACTTGAAGGCGACGTACACGCCCGCGAACACGGCGAGGCCCCACCCGAAGTTGATCATCAGCCAGCCGCCGCCGAAGCCCTTGGTCTTCGGCAGGATCGCGTTCGCGACGACTCCGGCTCCCAGCAGGATCAGCATCGCTGTGCCCATGATCTCGGAGACGAACGCGTGAGACATCAGTGTGCTCACTGAGGTATCCCTTCTGTACGGACGACGGTGTCACGTGCACCCCGCGCACCGGGCGCGGGGGTCTGGTCAGGTCCCGGCGGGGCCTGAGGTTCCGCGCCCGGCGGGCGAGGCGGGCTTGGTGCCGGCGCCGACGCGCTCGCCGACGGGGATCATGGGGGCGAGGTCGTCGGCCGCGAGGCGCGCCACCTCCGCGCCCGCGTCGTCGGACTCCGCGGCCGCCGCCTCCTCCGCGGCGGCACGTGCGCGGTACGCCTCGATCTCCTTCGCGCGCGTCGCGTCGTCCCAGCCCAGGACGGGCCCGACCAGGTCGGCGATCTCGTCGAGCGCGCCGACGCCCTTGTCCGCCTGCTCGTAGTTGAGGCGGGTGCGGTGCATGAGGATGTCGTCGAGGTGCAGCGCACCCTCGTGGCTCGCGGCGTAGACGACCTCGGCGCCGATGTACGCGGGAGCGTGCTCCAGGGG
The DNA here is from genome assembly GCF_014837175.1 of Cellulomonas sp. JH27-2. Taxonomy (GTDB): domain Bacteria; phylum Actinomycetota; class Actinomycetes; order Actinomycetales; family Cellulomonadaceae; genus Cellulomonas. The sequence goes on from NZ_JACYFR010000003.1 coordinate 213,808, forward strand.
CTTGGCGAGGTCCGGCGTCGCGTCGCACAGGTCGACGATCTCGCCGAGCAGCGATCCGTACCGGTGCAGCAGGTGGTCCATGCGCTTGCGGTCCCAGCCGTAGCGAGCGCCCAGGGCGCGGGCCTGGCGCTGGAACACCCGCAGCCCCTCGGCACCGACGAGCGGGACCTCGTGGGTGATGGACGGCAGCGACGTGGCGCGCGAGCCGATCGCGAAGTCGACCGCATCCTTGGCCATCACGCGGTAGGTGGTGAGCTTGCCGCCCGCGATGACCGTCAGGCCGGGCGTCGGGGACGCGACCGTGTGCTCGCGGGAGACCTTGGCCGACGAGGTTCCCTCCTTGGTGCCGGGCTGCAGCAGCGGCCGCAGGCCCGCCCAGGTGCCGATGACGTCCTCGCGCGTGATGGGCCGCGACAGCACGGCGTTGGCGTGCTCGATCACGTAGTCGATGTCCGCGCTGGTGGCGACGGGGTGCGTGAGCTCCTGCTCCCACGGGGTGTCCGTGGTGCCGATGACCCAGTAGCGGGACCACGGGATGATGAACAGCACGGACTTCTCGGTCTGCAGGATCAGCCCCACGTCGCCGGAGATGCGCTCGCGCGGGACGACGATGTGGACGCCCTTGCTGGCCAGCACGCGCAGCCCGCCCTCGGCGCAGGCCAGGGACTGGGTCGCCTCCGTCCAGACGCCGGTCGCGTTGATGACGGCCCGGGCGCGGACGTTGAAGTGCTCGCCCGTCTCCAGGTCGACGAGCTCCGCGCCGGTCACCGCGCCGCCCGTCGTCGTGTGCAGGTCGACCACCTGCGTGCGGCTGGCCGCGTGCGCGCCGTAGCTGACGGCCGTGCGGACGAGGGTCTCGACCAGGCGCGCGTCGTCGACGCTCGCGTCCCAGTAGCGGACGGCCCCGATGGCCGCGTCGTGCCGAAGGTCCGGGAACAGGCGCTCCATGCCCTTGCGGGACAGGTGGCGGTGGATGGGCAGCGCGCGCTTGCCGCCGTTGACGGAGGCCAGCGTGTCGTAGAGCGCGACGCCCGCGCCGACGTACGCGCGCTCCCAGACCCGGTTCTCCAGCGGGTACAGGAAGCTGACGGGCTTGACCAGGTGCGGGGCGAGCCGGTTGATGAGCAGGTCGCGCTCGGTCAGGGCCTCGCGCACCAGGTGGAAGTCGAGCATCTGCAGGTAGCGCAGGCCGCCGTGGACCAGCTTCGACGAGCGCGACGACGTGCCCGATGCCCAGTCCTGCGCCTCGATCACTGCGGTGTTCAGCCCGCGCGTGACGGCGTCGAGCGCGATGCCCGCGCCCGTCACCCCGCCACCGATGACCAGGACGTCCAGCTCCTCGTCGCGGGACGCACTGGCCTTGAGGGCCGCCAGTGCGTCGGTCCGTGCCTGGGCGGTGAGCGGTGCGGTCCTCATCTGGGCGTCCTCCGGTGGCGGTGCGAATGTCGCGTCTGATGGCTATCGTCTGGGTGTCGGAACGAACGCGCAACCGGTGCGCACAAACGTGCAGGGGGAGGGCATGGAGTTCGACAGGGAGCAGGACCAGCTGCGCGCGGCGTCGATGTACTACCTGCAGGACCTCAAGATGGAGGTCATCGCGCGGCACCTGGGCACGTCGCGGTCGACCGTTTCGCGCATGCTCAAGCAGGCGCGGGCCGAGGGCCTCGTCGAGATCACGCTGCGTCCGTCGAGCACGCGAGCGCCCGGGCTGGGCCGTTCCATCTCCGCCGCGTACGGCATCGACGCGTACGTCGTCCCTGTTCCGGACTCCGCGACGCACCTGGAACGCCAGACCCAGGTGTCGATGTCCGCGGCTCGGCTGCTGTCCTCGTGGTTCGACTCCGACATGGTCCTCGGCATCGCCTGGGGCACCACCCTCGCGGCCGTCTCCCGGTTCCTGGTTCCCAAACCGACCCGCGGCGCGTCCGTCGTCCAGCTCAACGGCGCCGCGAACATGCGGACCAGCGGCGTCGAGTACGCGAGCGACCTGATCTCGACGTTCGGAGCAGCCTTCGACGCCGCCGTGCACCATTTCTCGGTCCCGGCGTTCTTCGACTACCCCGAGACCAAGGCCGCGATGTGGCGCGAACGGTCGGTGCGGCGCGTGCTCGACATGCAGGAGCGTGCGGACATCGTCGTGTTCTCCGTGGGCGCCGTCGCGGGGGCTGTCCCGTCCCACGTGTACTCCGCCGGGTACCTCGACGACGCCGACGTCGACCTGCTGCACCGCGAGGACGTCGTCGGCGACGTGTGCACCGTCTTCCTGCGCGGCGACGGCTCCTGGAAGGACGTCGCCCTCAACGACCGGGCCACCGGCCCGGACCCCGAGCAGCTCCAGCACGTGCCGCGCCGGCTGTGCGTCGTCGCCGGCGACAACAAGGTCGTCCCGCTGCTGGCCGCGTTGCGCGCCGGCGTGGTCACGGACCTGGTGGTCGACGAGATCACCGCAACCGCGTTGCTCGGCTCGCAGGGCCCGCGCGCGGCCTGAAGCCGCGCGCGTGCCGGTGCCGCGTCAGCGTGCGGTCGCGGCTCCGACGGGCGTGAGGTCCGGGTCGGGGACGTCGGTGCCGGGGTCGACGATCACCAGGACCTGGCCGGCGCCCACCTGGTCGCCGGGTGTGACGGTCACCTCGACGACGACGCCGGCGACGGGCGACGCGACGGGGGCCTCCATCTTCATGGCCTCGAGCGCCAGGAGGGTCTGGCCCTCGTCGACGCGGTCGCCGGGCTGGACGTCCACCCGGAAGACGGTTGCGACGAACGGTGCCGAGACGCCCTCGCAGCCGTCGGGCACGTCGGTGGCCGGGGCCGAGCCGAGCGCGGGCTCCGGCTCGGGCTGGCGGTCGAACTCGCCCGCGGCCTCCCAGTCGGACCGCTCCTGCGCGAACGCGACCGCCTGCGTGGCCTGGAAGCGGGCGATGTCATCGGCGTTGTCGGCCAGGAAGCGCTCGTGCTCGGCGAGCGAGAACGTGCCCGGGTCGATCTGCACCTCGTGCCGGCCGGCGGCCATGTCGGCGCGCAGGTCGAGCAGCTCGTCGGCGCCGACCGGGTACCAGCGGATGACGTCGAAGAAGCGCAGCAGCCACGGCGTGCCCGGCTCGAACGGGCGTCGGCGAGCGTGGGTGTCCCACACCTGGATGGTCCGGCCGACGAACTGGTAGCCGCCCGGTCCCTCCATGCCGTAGATGCACAGGTACGCGCCGCCGATGCCGACCGCGTTCTGCGGCGTCCACGTGCGGGCGGGGTTGTACTTGGTGGTGACCAGGCGGTGGCGCGGGTCGAGCGGGGTCGCGACGGGCGCGCCCAGGTAGACGTCGCCCAGGCCCATGACCAGGTAGCTCGCGTCGAAGACCGTGCGGTAGACGTCGTCGACCGAGTCGAGGCCGTTGATGCGGCGGATGAACTCGATGTTCCACGGGCACCACGGGGCGTCGTCGCGCACGCCGGCCATGTAGCGCTCGATCGCCTCGCGCGTCGCGGGGTCGTCCCAGGAGAGCGGCAGGTGGACCGTGCGGCTGGGGACCACCAGGTCGGAGGTGGCGGGGAGCTCGTCCTCCATCTCGCGAACCAGGTCGAACGCCGTGCGCAGCGGCAGGGTGTCCGGGTCAACGTGGAGCTGCAGCGAGCGGATGCCGGGCGTCAGGTCGACGACTCCGCGCAGCTCCCCGGCGTCGACGCGCTCCTGGACCGCCTGGGCCAGGGCGTGCACGCGCATCCGCGACGCCAGGTCCAGGGTCATGGCGCCGTACTCGACCAGCAGGTTGTCGTCGCCGCTGCGGCGGTAGGTGACCTGGGTGCCGTCGGCCTGCGCCTCGCGGCGGGCCAGGACGCCGCCGTCGGTGTGGGCCGCGCGGCTGGGCGCGGGGAGCAGTTGCGGGCGGGTGCGCAGCCGGGCCGCCTGGGCCTCGTCGACCGGCACGAACCGCACGCTGTCGCCGGGGCGGAGCTGGCCGAGCTTCCACACCTGGCCCAGCGCGACGGTGGCCGGGCACGTGAAGCCGCCCAGGCTCGGTCCGTCGGGGCCGAGCAGGATGGGCAGGTCGCCCGTGTAGTCGACCGCGCCGACGGCGTACGGGGTGTCGTGGATGTTCGACGGGTGCAGGCCGGCCTCGCCGCCGTCGGGCCGGGCCCAGCGCGGGCGCGGGCCGACGAGCCGCACGCCCGTACGCGCCGAGTTGAAGTGGACCGCCCACGTGGCGGCGTAGAACTCCTCGACGTCGTCGGGCGTGAAGAACTCCGGGGCGGCGTGCGGACCCTCGAGGGCGCCGATGCGCCAGGTGTCGGTGATCTCCGGGCGGTCCGCGGGCGCGACGGGAGCAGGTGCGGGCGCGTCGTCGGCGGCCGTGCCCAGCGGGACCACGTCGCCCAGCCGCAGCGGGCTGCCCGTGACGCCGCCGATCCGGCCCAGGTCGAACGTCGCGGCCGAGCCCAAGACCGCGGGCACGTCGAGGCCGCCGCGCACCAGCACGTACGTGCGCATCCCGGCCGTCGGGGAGCCGACGTCCAGGACCGAGCCCGCCGGCACGTCGACCGGTTCCCACTGAGCGACGGGCGCGCCGTCGAGCGTGACCGGCGCGGGCGCGCCCGCCACCAGCACCGTCGCGGCCGTGCGGAAGCGCAGCTGCGGGCCGAGCATCGTGCACTCGAGGCCGGCGGCGCCCTCGGGGTTGCCGAGCGCACGGTTGCCCAGGCGGAAGGACAGGTCGTCCATGGGGCCCGACGGCGGGATGCCGACGTGCCACAGTCCCGTGCGGCCGGGCCAGTCCTGCACGGTGGTCAGCATGCCGGGGCGCAGCACCTCGACGCGCGGGTCGGCGTCGCGGACGTCGGCCAGCGTGCCCGTGTGGTGGCACGCGGCGGCCACGTCGTCCAGGCCCGTGATCGCACGCAGCAGACCGAGGTTCGTGGCGACGCCGGACAGGCGGGTCGTCGCGAGCGCGTCGGACAGCGCCGCCCAGGCGGCGTCGCGGTCGTCGCCCGTCGTGACGACCTTGGCGAGCATGGGGTCGTAGTGCGTCGAGACCTCGAGGCCCGGCTCGACCCACGTGTCGACGCGGGCGCCGACGGGCGGCTCGAACGCCGTGACGGTGCCGGCGGACGGCAGGTGGTCGCGGTCGGGGTTCTCGGCGTAGACGCGGACCTCGACGGCCGCGCCGCGCGCGACGAGCGGGGTGTCGAGCACCTCGCGCTCGCCCTGTGCGAGCCGCAGCATCCAGGCGACGAGGTCGACGCCGTAGATGGACTCCGTGACGGGGTGCTCGACCTGGAGGCGCGTGTTGACCTCGAGGAACGCGGCCTCCTGGCGCTCGGCGTCGTAGACGTACTCGACCGTGCCCGCAGAGCGGTAGTCGACGGACGCGGCCAGGTCGCGCGCGGCGTCGGCGATCTGGGCGCGGACGTCGTCGGGCAGCGCGGGGGCCGGTGCCTCCTCGACCACCTTCTGGTGCCGGCGCTGCAGCGAGCAGTCGCGGTCGCCGAGCGTGACGACCCGGCCGTGCCCGTCGCCGAACACCTGCACCTCGACGTGCCGGGCCGCGGTGATGAGGCGCTCCAGGAACACGCCGGCGCTGCCGAACGCGGCCCCGGCGGTGCGTCGGACCGCCTCCCACGCGTCCGTGAGCTCGGCGGGCGAGTGGCACGCGCGCATCCCGATCCCGCCGCCGCCGGCCGTGGCCTTGAGCATGACGGGGTAGCCGATCGCGTCGGCCTCGGCGAGCGCGTGGTCGAGCGAGTCGAGCAGGCCGGTCCCGGCGAGCATGGGCATGCCCACGGCCCGGGCGGCGTCGCGCGCGGTGTGCTTGGAGCCGAACAGCTCGAGCTGTGCGGGCGTCGGGCCGACGAAGACGATCCCGGCTGCCTCGGCCGCGCGCGCGAACCCGGCATTCTCCGAGAGGAACCCGTAGCCGGGGTGGATCGCGCCCGCGCCGGTGGCCAGCGCGGCCTCGAGGATGGCGTCCGCGCGCAGGTAGGACTCGGCCGCGGGGGCCGGTCCGATCCGCACGGCGGTGTCCGCGAGGTGCACGTGCGGGGTGCCGGCGTCGGCGTCGGAGTAGACGGCGACCGTCCGCAGCCCCAGCTCGCGCGCGGTGCGCAGGATCCGGACGGCGATCTCGCCACGGTTGGCGACGAGCAGCGTGTCGAAGGTCATCGGGCGTCCTCGGGTCGGGTGACGATCATGCGGACGGGCGTCGGGTCGAAGCCGTTGCACGGGTTGTTGATCTGCGGGCAGTTGGAGACGACGACGAGCACGTCGCGCTCGGCGCGCAGCGTGAGCGACAGGCCGGGCGCCGAGATGCCGTCGACGATCCCCAGCGCGCCGTCCGCGTCGACGGGGACGTTCATGTACCAGTTGATGTTGCTGACCAGGTCGCGCTTGCCCAGCCCGTACCGGCCGGCCTCGGCCAGGAAGTTCTCCGCGCACGCGTGCTGGCTCCACGTGTGCATCCCGTACCGCAGGGTGTTCGACTCCTTGGAGCACGCACCGCCGAGCGTGTCGTGCCGGCCGCAGTCGTCGGCGACCACCGTCATGAGCGGCCCGTGCTCGCAGTCCCGCAGCACCGAGCCGGTGGTCAGGAAGATCGAGTCCTGCGCCTGGATGGTGTCGGGCGCGCTGTAGCGCAGGTCGGTGTCGTGCGCGTCGAAGACGAGGAAGTCGACGGCCTGGTTGCCCTGCAGGTCGACGATCGTCAGCAGGTCGCCCGCGGCGACGACGGCCGACCACGGCGCCCGCGCCGCGACGACGTCGTCACGGACGACGGTCCCCGCGGGGAGCTGGCTGGTGGGTGCGGTGGTGGTCATGCGATCCCCCGTGCGGTGAGGTCGGCGAGCGTGTTGGTGAAGGCCCGACGACCCTCGGGTGTGGCGGTCCACAACGGGTCCTTGGGGTCCGTCGGCGCTCCGCGCCATGCGAGCACCTCGAGGTCCCCGACCGTGAACGCGGGCCGCGGGTCCAGGGGGTGCGCGGTGTTGGCGACGAGCAGCAGGAGCGGCACCTCGGCCCGGAACGTGACCGCCGCGCCCGCTCCGGCCGAGCCGAGGAACGTCGGTCGTCCCTCGTCGTCCACCCGCACGCCCTGGAAGAAGGAGATGCTCGGCGGCAGGTCCCGCCGGGCCAGGCCGTGCTTGGCGGCGCCGAGGGCCAGCAGCTCGCGGCCCGCGGGCGACGGGCCCTGCGCGCTGCCGTCGCCGTAGCGCTGCTCGTTGCGCGCGCGGGTGGTGGTGCCGAACAGCGCGTCCTGGTGGCCCGACGTGTCGGCGACGATCGACGCGAGCACGCGGCCCTGGTCGGACAGCAACAGGTGGCCGGCGGTGAGGTACGCCTGCCACTGCACCTTGACGGTGTCGGCGACGTTGAGCCGCTCGAACGGGCGGTCGCTGCGGTAGGCGAGCACGTGCGCGCACGCGTCGCCCGTGAGGTCGGTCAGACGGACGTGCGTCCCACGGGCCACGGCCAGGTGCGTGTAGCCGCCGCCGGCGACGACCTCCGCGTGGACGAGGTCGGCGGCGAGGACGCCGTCGGGGCGGGCGATCGCGCTGGCCGCGGCGGGGCGCGTCGGCATGGTGGCCACGTCGGCGGCAGCCTCCTGGGTGCGGGCGTGCTCGCGTGCTCCGGTGGTCGTCGCGGTCCCCATCACCGGGCTCCGTCGGGTCGGTCGCTCATCGTCGTCTCATTTCTGTCGTCTGACAGAAATAGGATGCGCAGCGGGCCTTTCGTGGCGGTCTCTGGGGGGTAAACACCGTGTTACGCATCCACCGCGGACGTCGCGGGCGGCGCTGCGGGGAGGTCCGGCCGGCGTTCGGCCCGCGGTGGTACGTTCGGCAGGCCATGGCACGCAGACCCGGACGACCGCGAGCGAGCGGCGACCCGAGCGGTGATCGCGACACCCGCCAGGACGTGCTGGCCGCCGCAGCGGCGCTGTTCTGCACCGTCGGCTTCACCGCGACCAGCACGCGCGCGATCGCCGAGCGCGCCGGGGTCCGCCAGGCGACGATGTACCACCACTTCGCCGGCAAGGACGCGCTGCTCCTCGAGCTCCTGCTCGGCACCGTGCGGCCGTCCGTGGAGCTCGCCGACGCGCTCGCGGAATCGACCGAGGACCCCGCGCGACGGCTGTGGACGCTGGCCCGCGCGGACGTGCAGCTGCTGCTGGGTGGTGAGCTCAACCTGGGGGCGCTCTACGTGCTGCCCGAGGTCGCGGGCGAGCAGTTCGTCGCGTTCCACGCCCTGCGCGACCAGCTCCGGGCGCGGTACGCCGACCTCGCGGCTCAGGCCGAGGAGGCCGTGACGGGCGAGCGCTCCGCGGCGCCCGGGCCGGGACCGCTGGTCTTCGGTCTCGTCGAGTCCGTCATCCTGCGCCGCCGCGACGAGCCCGACGTCGACCTCGAGGGCGTCGCCGATGCCGTGGCCGACGGCGTGCTGCGCCTCGTCGGCTGCACGCCCGCGCAGGTCGCGGCCGCCCGTCTGCCGTAGCCGCTCCGCGGAGCCCTCGTCGGGCGGTCCTACGCGCGCCTGCTCGCGCGTGCCCCCGGGTGCGCGAGAGCAGCGGGCTCGGATTTAACACAGCCGTTTCGTGACTGCCGCGCGGGCGACACAGCGTGAGAGGTCAATGATCCTGTCGGGTGACAGAAACTCCCCGGCGCACCGACCTCGACCTGTCGACCACGCGCCCGAAGCCCCGCGGGCCAACCTCCCGGAGCCCACATGATCATCGCCGGAGTAGGACTGTCCGTCCTCGCCGTCGTCCTCGTCGGCATCATCGTCGCCCGCAAGATCGACGGCGACAGCGCCAACTACCTCGTCGCCGGCCGCCGACTGGGCGTGCCGCTCGTCGCCGCGACCCTGATGGCGTCGGCCGTCGACTCCAACGCGACGGTCGGGAACACCGACCTCTCGTCGGCGTTCGGGTTCTGGTCCGGCGCCTCGCTCGCGATCGGCCTGGCCGTCTGCCTGTTCCTCACCGGCCTGTTCCTGGCCAAGCCCATGAACCGGCTCAAGCTGTTCACGCTCGCCGACTTCTACCGCGCGCGCTACAGCCGCGGCGTCGAGATCACGGCGTCCGTCTTCATGATCTTCGCGTTCGCCATCCTCATGGCCGGCAACCTCGTGGCCTGCGGGTTCCTGCTCGAGAAGTTCATCGGCATCCCGTACTGGTCAGGCGTCGTGATCGCCGTCGTGCTCGTCCTCGTCTACACGATCGCGGGCGGCATGTTCTCCGACGCGTACACCGCCGCGGTGCAGATCACGATCACCGGCTGCGCGACGGTCGGGCTGCTGTGGTGGGTGGGCGCGACGTACGGCTTCCACATCGAGCCCGGCATGGGCCCCTTCGACACCGAGCAGCTCACGTCGACGTCGGCCGGTGCGCCGATCAACTGGGCGACGCTGGTCGCGCTCGGCATCGGCGACATCGTCGCCATCGACTTCATGCAGCGGATCTTCGCCGCGAAGAACCCGACCATCGCGCGGCGCGCGTGCTTCACCGGCGCTGCGGGCACGTTCGCGATCGGCGTCGCGTACGCGATGGTCGCGCTCACCGCCGCCTCGGTGCTGGGGCTGTCGGCCGACGACGGTCCCGTGCTGTTCACCCTGCTCGACGACTACGCGCCCCCGGGCCTGGCGATCCTGGTGCTGTCCGGCATCGTCGCCGCGTCGTTCTCCACCGCGTCCGGCGCGATCCTGGCGACGAGCGCCGTCGCCGTCCGCAACATCTTCGGCGTCCGTCGCATCGTCGACGAGCCCGGCGTCAAGGACCCGCTGCTGCGCTGGACCCGCGTCGCCATGTTCCCGATCGTCGGCGTCGGCATCGCGATCGCGCTCAAGGTCGCCCAGACCGGCATCCTGCTCACGCTCGCGTTCGACCTCATGCTCGCGTGCCTGCTCGTGCCGTTCATCCTGGGGCTGTTCTGGAAGCGCGGCGGCACGGCCGCGGCGTGGGCGGCGATGGGTGTCGGGTTCGTCGTCCGGGCCGGCCTGTTCGTCCTCACGCCGACGATCTACGGCGTGCCCAACGACCTGGCGTACGTGAGCAACGACTGGGTCCACGCCTCGTTCGACGGGTGGCCCACGTTCTACGGGCTGGCCGCGTCGCTGCTCGCCTACCTCGTCGTCGCCGCGGTGCGCCCGCGGACCGTCTCCGAGGAGGCGTGGGTCATCACCGACACCGACGTCCCCGCGGACGCCGCGGCGGAGCCCGAGAGCGAGAGCGTCGAGGTGGCTGCCCCGGTCGCCTGAGGGGTCGCAGCTCGTTCTCGCGGAGCGCCCGTCGCCGTGTGTGGCGGGCGCTCCCGCGCGTCGTCGGGCACCTGTGCTCTCACGGACCGCGGCGCCGCGGTGTGCGGACTTCGTTACGGCGGCGGCCCGCGTGAGGAACGGCGGTGCAACACCCGCTTCGTAGCGTCGTGCTCGGCAGCGTGGGTGCGCGGCCTTGTCGTCGTCGGCCTCGACCGACCGGGACCTGGGAGGGCACGTGGGGACGTCGGCCCGCTCCGTGTGCTCGTACTGCGGTGTCGGGTGCGGGGTGGTCATCGACGTGGCCGTCGGGCCGGACGGTCGTCGTCGGGCCCTGAAGGTCACCGGCGACAAGGCGCACCCCGCCAACGCGGGGCGCCTGTGCACCAAGGGCGCGACGCACGCCGACCTGCTCGCGGCGCCCGGACGCCTGACGACAGCGCTCGTGCGGCCCGAGCGGGGTGCGGACCCCGTCGCCGTGCCGGTCGACGAGGCCGTCGCCGACGTCGCCGCCCGGCTGCGCGCGATCGTCGACGAGCACGGGCCGGACGCCGTCGCGCTGTACGTGTCCGGGCAGATGTCGATCGAGGCGCAGTACCTGGCCAACAAGCTGGCCAAGGGGTTCCTGCGCACCCAGTTCATCGAGTCCAACTCGCGGCTGTGCATGGCCAGCGCGGGGTCGGGCTACAAGCTCTCGCTGGGGGCTGACGGGCCGCCGGGGTCGTACGACGACCTCGACCACGCCGACGTCTTCCTCGTCACCGGCGCCAACATGGCCGACTGCCACCCCATCCTGTTCCTGCGGATGATGGACCGCGTCAAGGCCGGCGCCCGGCTGATCGTCGTCGACCCTCGCCGCACCGCCACCGCGGACAAGGCGGACCTCTTCCTGCAGCTGCGGCCCGGCACCGACCTGGCCCTGCTCAACGGGCTGCTGCACCTGCTGGTCGAGGGCGGCTGGGTGGACCAGGAGTTCGTCGAGCAGCACACCGATGGCTGGGACGCGATGCTCCCGTTCCTGGCCGACTACCCGCCGGACGTCGTCGCCGCCATCACGGGCGTCGCGGCCGACGACCTGCGCACCGCCGCCCGCTGGATCGGCGAGGCCGGCGCGTGGACGAGCTGCTGGACCATGGGCCTCAACCAGTCCGTGCACGGGACGTGGAACACGAACGCCCTGGTCAACCTGCACCTCGCGACGGGTGCGATCTGCCGGCCCGGCGCCGGGCCGTTCTCCCTGACCGGCCAGCCCAACGCCATGGGCGGGCGGGAGATGGGCTACATGGGGCCGGGGCTGCCGGGGCAGCGGTCGGTGCTCGTCGAGCGGGACCGGACGTTCGTCGAGGAGCTGTGGAGGCTGCCCGCCGGCACGTTGCGGACCGAGTCCGGCGCCGGGACCGTGGACATGTTCGAGCGGATGGCCGGCGGGCAGATCAAGGCCGCGTGGATCATCTGCACCAACCCCGTCGCGTCCGTCGGGAACCGGTCGACCGTCGTGCGGGCGCTGCAGGCCGCCGAGCTCGTCGTGACCCAGGACGTCTACGAGGTCACCGAGACCAACGCGTACGCGGACGTCGTGCTGCCCGCGACCCTGTGGGCGGAGTCCGACGGCGTCATGATCAACTCCGAACGCAACCTGACCCTGGTGCCGGGCGTGCTCGACGCACCCGGCTCCGCGACCCCCGACTGGCGGCTGATCGCGCAGGTCGCGTGCGCGCTGGGGTTCGCAGATGCTTTCACGTACGCCTCCGCGCAGGAGGTGTTCGACGAGCTGCGGTCCGCCTGGAACCCCGTCACCGGCTGGGACCTGCGCGGTGTCGACCACGACCGGCTGCGGGCCGGACCCGCGCAGTGGCCGTGCCCGCCGGGCGCCGGTGACCGCAACCCGATCCGGTACCTCAACGACGGCGTCAGCCAGGCGCTGCTCGTCGACGACGCCGGCCGCCAGCCGCGCCTCGCGTTCCCGACCCCGTCCGGCCGCGCGCAGTTCCTGGCGCGTCCGCACCTTCCCGCGGCCGAGCTGCCCGACGACGACTTCCCGCTGGTGCTCTCGACCGGGCGCGTCCAGCACCAGTGGCACACGCTCACCAAGACGGGCAAGGTCGCCAAGCTCAACAAGCTGGCGCCCGGGCCGTTCGTCGAGGTGCACCCGTCGGACGCCGACACCCTGGGGATCGCCGAGGGGGACCGGGTGGAGATCGCCTCGCGCCGCGGGCGGGCCGTTCTGCCCGCGGTCGTCACCGAGCGCGTGCAGCCCGGGTGCGCGTTCGCGCCCTTCCACTGGGCCGACGTCTTCGGCGACGACCTGGCCGTCAACGCCGTGACCAGCGACGCCGTCGACCCGATCTCCTTCCAACCCGAGCTCAAGGTGTGCGCCGTCGCGCTGACCCGGGTCGGCGGGCCGGCGGACACTGCGGAGCCGAGCGGCGCCGGGACCTCATCGGCGACGTCGCTCTCCGCGGACCTCGCCGAGGTGGGGGACCTGGGCGGGGCGGGTGGCGGAGCGGAAGGCCAGACGGCCCCGGGCGCCGACCGGCTCGAGGCCGTGACGCTGCTGGCGCGCGCGTTCGGGGTCTCGGGGCTCGCACCACCCACCCTCGACGCGCCCCAGCAGGCGTACCTCGCGGGCATGCTGGCGGGGATCGCCACGTCCCCCGGTGCGGGTGTGCCGTTCCTGCCCGAGCGGGCGCCGTTCGACCGGGTCACCGGGATGTGGGTGGACGGGATGCTCGCGGGCGTGTTCGCCCGCGTCGGGGGCGGAGCGTCTCCTGCACCGGGCGCGGTGCCGGCGTCCACGTCGTCGCACCCCTCGGACGTGCCGGGGGTCGGTGCGGCGGTCGAGGAGTCCACCCGGCCCGTCGTCGTGCTGTGGGCGTCGCAGACCGGGAACGCGGAGCAGGTCGCCGAGCAGGCCGGTGCGCTGCTGGGCGCGACGCACCCGGTGACCGTCGCGGAGCTCGACGCCGCGGGCGTGGGCGCGCTGACCGGCGGCGCGGACCTGGTGGTCGTGACCAGCACGTTCGGCGACGGCGACTCACCCGACAACGGCACCGAGTTCTGGGCGGCACTGCAGGCGGACGCCGTGCGGGTGTCCGATGGCCTGCGCTTCGCCGTCATCGCGCTCGGCGACTCGAGCTACGCGGACTTCTGCGGGTTCGGCCGCCGCGTCGATGAGCGGCTCGCGGAGCTGGGGGCGACGCGCCTGCTGGCCCGCCAGGACTGCGAGCCCGACTTCGAGGAACCGGCTGCGGCGTGGCTCGACGCGCTCGCAGCCGCGCTCGCGCCCCAGGTGTCCGCCGATCACCAACCAGCCGCACCTGTGACAGAAGTGGACGAGAGGGACGACCGATCCGACTCAGATGGTGACACCCGTCCCAAGAGCGGCTCCCTGGCGGCGACGGCAGCGACCGGCGCGACCCGTGCCCGGCCCCAGCCCGCGACGCTCGTCGGGAACCGGCTGCTGTCGGCGCCGGGGTCGGCCAAGGAGGTGCGCCGCTTCACGTTCGAGGTCGACGCCCGGCTCGCCTACGAACCGGGCGACGCGCTGGGGGTCTGGCCCACCAACGCCCCGCATCTCGTCGCCGAGTGGTTGGGCGTCAGCGGGCTGTCCGGCGACGAGGAGGTGCTCGTCGGGTCGCGCACCATGCCCTTCGCGCAGGCGCTCGCCTCCCACCTCGACATCACGCGCATCGGCAACGACCTGCTGGAGCTGGCCCTCGAGCGCACCGACGACCGCGCGCTCAAGGCCCTGCTACGACCCGGCAACCGGCACGCGCTCGAGGCCTGGCAGTGGGGCCGGCAGCTCCCCGACGTGCTGGCCGGGCTGCCGCTGCGCCTGTCCGCGCAGGAGTGGGCCGACACGCTGCGGCCGCTCCAGCCGCGGCTGTACTCGATCTCGTCGAGCCCGCTCGTCGACCCCTGCGAGGTGAGCGTCACCGTCTCGGTGGTGCGCTACAACGGCCCGACGGGGATCGCGCGGTCCGGTGTCGCCTCCGGGCACCTGGCCGCCGCCGAGCCGGGGACGCAGGTGCCCGCGTTCGTGCAGCGCTCGCGGCACTTCCGGCCCCCGGCGGCGTCGGACGTGCCGGCCATCATGGTCGGCCCGGGGACGGGGGTGGCGCCGTTCGTCGGCTTCCTCGACCATCGTCGGGTGCTGGGCCACGAGGGGCGCAACTGGCTGCTGTTCGGCGAGCAGCGCGAGGCCACCGACCACTTCTATCGCTCCGAGCTCACCGACCTGCACCGGCACGGCACCCTGACCCGGCTCGACACCGCGTTCTCGCGGGACCGCCGCGAGAAGGTCTACGTGCAGCACCGGATGGTCGAGCACGGTGCCCAGGTGTGGGACTGGCTGCAGGACGGCGCGCACTTCTACGTGTGCGGCGACGCGAGCCGGATGGCGCGGGACGTGGACGCGGCGCTGCGCGAGATCGCCGTGGCGCACGGTCGGCTGACGCCCGAGGAGGCCGGGGCATACGTCCGTCGTCTGTCGTCGGAGGGTCGGTACGCGCGTGACGTGTACTGACGTCGCGGGCCGCGCCGCTAGCGTGGGTCCGTGAGCTCAGCCGACGTCCTGATCCGTCCCGCGCTGCCCGCCGACGTGCGGGCCATCCGCTCGCTGGTGGAGCCGTACGCCGACCGCCGCATCCTCCTGGCCAAGGAATGGGTCGGGTACTACGAGGCCGTGCAGGAGTTCCTGGTCGCGGAGGTCGACGGCGTCGTCGTCGGCTGCGGCGCGCTGCACGTCATGTGGGACGACCTGGCCGAGATCCGCACGCTCGCCGTCGACGCGTCCGTGCGCGGCAAGCGGGTGGGACACGCGCTGCTGGACGGCTTGATGGCGCGGGCGCGGTCGTTGGGGCTCGGGCGGCTGTTCTGCCTGACGTTCGAGGTCGACTTCTTCGTCGGGCACGGCTTCCACGAGATCGAGGGGACGCCCGTCACGCCCGACGTCTACGCCGAGCTGCTGCGCTCGCACGACGACGGCGTCGCCGAGTTCCTGGACCTCGCCCGCGTGAAGCCCAACACCCTCGGCAACACCCGCATGCTCATCGAGCTGTAGCCCGCACGCGCCCGGGCGGTGCGGGTCAGTGCGGGAGGGCGTACGTCGGTTCGGCGTCATCCGTCGGTGGGGTCGGTGCCGTGATCAGGCCGTCGGCCAGCAGCGAGTCCAGGCAGCGCCGCCGCTGGGCGGCGTCCGGCCAGACCTCGTCGACCACGTGCCGGGGGACCGGGCCGACGGCGTCGCGCAGCAGCGCCATGATGCGGCCGCGGACCTGCCGGTCGGTGCCCGCCCACGCCTGGGTGCGGCGGCGGTGCGCGTGCGCGTCGACGGGCCGGCCCGCCGCGAGCCACCGGCACGACGAGCGCAGCGGGCACCGCTCGCACGCCGGCGTCCGGGCCGTGCACACCAGGGCCCCGAGCTCCATCGACGCGGCGGCCCAGCGCGCCGCGTCGCCGTCGGACGCCGGGACGAGCGCGGCCGCGCGGCGGACCTCCCCGGCGGTGAGGGACGGCGCAGGCAACGCCTCGCCGCCGACCGCGCGCGCCAGCACGCGCCGCACGTTGGTGTCGAGCACCACCGCACGCCGCCCGAACGCGAACGCCCGCACCGCGGCGGCGGTGTACGAGCCGATGCCCGGGAGCGCCAGCAGCGCAGCCTCGTCGTCGGGCACCGCCCCACCGTGACGCTCGACGATCGCTCGCGCGCACTCCTGCAGCCGCAGCGCCCGGCGCGGGTAGCCGAGCCGGTCCCACGCGCGCAGCACGTCCGCGGTGGGCGCGGCGGCCAGGTCGGCCGGGGTCGGCCACGCCCGCATCCAGGCGCGCCACGCGGGTTCGACGCGCACCACCGGCGTCTGCTGCAGCATCACCTCGCTGACCAGCACGCCCCACGGGGTGCGGTCGGGGGCTCGCCACGGCAGGTCCCGCGCGTGCTCGTCGAACCAAGCGACGACCCGGACGACGGTGTCAGCGCCGGAACCCGCCGCACCTGTGACTGGAGTCGACTCGTGGGGCCCGTCGGCATCCCAGGAGTGCACTTCTGTCACAAGTGCGGCGGGAATCGTCATGGCCCGGAGGCTACCCGTACCCGGGCAGCGACGTGGTCGATCCGCGGCACGCCGAGGACGGTCGCGGTGCGGGCGCCGCGGCGCTCGTACCGTGAGGCCCGGGAGGTCGGGACATGGGTGAGGTCAGGGCGGGGCGACCGCTGCCGCAGAGCGTCTACTGGCGTCGGCGCCTGGTGGTGCTGGGCGTGCCGCTGGCGCTCGTGGTCCTGGTGGTCTGGCTGCTGGCCGGACGCGGGTCCGCCGACGAGCCGACGGCCGTCCCGAGCACGGCGAAGGCCACCACCAAGGCAGCGAAGCCGACGACGACGCCGAAGCCGTCGACCACGCAGACCGCGAGCTCCGCCGTCCCCGGCTGCGCGTCCCTCGACGTCGGACTGACGGCCGACGACACGTCCTACGCCGCGGGCGCCAACGTCCACCTCGTCGCCACCATCACCAACGCCGGCGACGTCGCCTGCCTGGTCGACGCCGGCACCAAGAACGCGACGCTCGTCATCACGTCCGGCGCGGACCAGGTGTGGTCGAGCGCCGACTGTGCGGCGGCGTCTGCGAAGTCCAAGCCGTTGCTGCTCGCGCCGGGGGAGAAGAGCACGACGAAGGTCACGTGGAAGCGGGTGCGCTCGGAGCCGGGCTGCCCGAAGAATCTGCCGGCCCCGAAGGCGGGCACGTACGCGGCGACCTACACCGTGGCCGACGAGAACGCGGCGCCGGCGGTCTTCACGCTCAAGTGATCCCGCGCTGACCCGCTCAGACGCGAGTCAGACGTAGCGCTCGAGGATGCTCGACTCGGCGAGCCGGGACAGTCCCTCGCGGACCGCACGAGCGCGCTGCTCGCCGACGCCGTCGACGGCCATGAGGTCGTCGATGCCCGCAGCCAGCAGCTTCTGCAGCCCGCCGAAGTGCGCGACGAGCCGGTCGACGATGGTCCCCGGCAGGCGCGGCACCTTGGACAGGAGCCGGTAGCCGCGGGGTCCCGCGGCGGCGTCGAGCGCGTCGCCGCCGCCCGGCAGGCCGAGCACGCGTGCGATGTGCGCGATGTCGAGCAGCTCGGTGGAGTCGACCTCGGCGAGCGCGGCCTGCACGGACTCGATGTCGCGGCGGGAGGTGTCGACGTAGTCGCGGATGACGAGCTCACGGTCCGAGCCGACCCCGCCGACGAGCTCGTCGAGCTGGAGCGTGAGCAGACGCCCGTCGGTGCCGAGCTCCACGACGTAGCCCTCGATCTCCTCGGAGATGCGGCGCACCATCTCCAGGCGCTGCACCACGGACGACACGTCGCGCACGGTGACGAGGTCCTCGATCTCCAGCGCCGACAGCGTCCCGCTGACCTCGTCGAGCCGGGACTTGTACCGCTCGAGCGTGGCCAGGGCCTGGTTGGCGCGCGACAGGATGGTCGTCGAACCCTCGAGCACGTACCGCTGGTTGCCCACGTACAGGGCGATGATCTGCATCGACGCGGACACGGAGATGACCGGCAGGCCCGTCTGCTTCGCGACGCGCTCGGCCGTGCGGTGGCGCGTGCCGGACTCGCTGGTCTCGATCGTCACGTCGGGCAGGAGCTGGACGGCGGCACGCACGATGCGGCTGACGTCCTGGTCCACCACGACGGCGCCGTCCATCTTGGCCAGCTCGCGCAGGCGGGTGGCGGAGAACTCCACGTCCAGCACGAACCCGCCGGAGCAGATGCTCTCCACGACGGGGTCCATGCCGAGCACGATCAGAGCGCCCGTCCGCCCGCGCAGGATCCGCTCGAGGCCGTCGCGCAGCGCACCGCCTGGCGCCACGGCGGCCAGGGTCGACCGCAGCAGGTCGTCCGGGGTGTTCGGGATCGTCGCCACGCGTGCATCGTAACGAGCGGCGCAACGTCGTCCTTGCTCGACCCGCGGTCGCAGGTCCCGCGCCCTGAGCGGGGGCGTGCCTCGGCCGGGGTGCTCTCGCCGGGCACGACCGACTCAGGGGGCGCACCCTGGGAGGGCGCCGACCTTCCTGGGCGCACGGCACCACGCAAGGACGACGGACATGAGCGAAGACACGACGAACAGCGGCACCGAGGGCGTTCTGGACGAGGGCCGCACGGCCCAGATCGTCGAGGGCGAGGTCTCCGACGGCGCCACGACCGGTGGGACGACCGACGTGCTCGACGAGGGCGAGACCGCCGACGTGGCGGAGTCGGGCCACGGGGAGCCGACGAAGGCCCCGTGACGAGCCAGCCGGCGCCCGCGCGGGCGGGCGCCGGTGCACTCACCCTCCTCGGACGCCCAACGAGTAGCGCACCACCTGGCTCAGGGCGAAGCCCCCGGTGGCGTCCGCCCACGAGCCCGCGCGCGTCAGGATGGCCTGGCGCACCTCCTCGTGCTGGTCGGGGGGCACGTGCTCCCACATCGCTCGCTGACCGTGCGACCACGTGAACGTCACCAGGTGCTCCGCGCTCCGGAAGACCGCCTCGACGGTGCGTCGAACGGTGCGCACGTCATCGAGGCCCGCATCGACGAGCAGTCGTTCCATGCCCTCGTCGGATGCGAAGGGTCCTCGCGTGCCGGTGGTCCGAGCATCGGCCAGCGCCGGCGGGAGGTGCGGCGTGAACAGCTCGTCGACCGAGCGCCACCGCTCGTCCTGCTCGCCGAACGTCGCGACGCCGAGCCGCCCCCGCGGGGCGAGCAGTGCCGACCACGCCCGCACCGCCGCGCCAGGCTCGGGCAGGAAGAACAGCACGAGCGACGACGCGACGGCGTCGAAGGTGCCCGCGGGCTGCTGGGGAGCGCTCGCGTCGCCGAGCTCGACCGTGACCTGGGGCAGGTCCGCCAGGTCGCGGGCCGTGAGCTCCACCATCCGGGGTGACAGGTCGAAGCCGACCGCGCGCCCCCGCGGGCCCGTCGCGAGCGCGAGCGGGCGCAGCGCAGCCCCGCGGCCGCAGCCGATGTCGAGCACCCGCTCGCCGGGCTGGACGCGCAGCTCGTCGACCAGTCCGGCCGCGATGGGGCCGAACCAGGGCACGTCCACGGTGTCGTAGGTGTCGGCGACGCGGTCGAAGACGCCGACGACGCCACCAGGCTTCGCCATCCGGTCACCTTGGCACCCGGAGCGGCGGTGGACAAGGGTGCTCGCGCCCGGTCGACAAATCCGCTACCGGCCCGCGGGGCCACATGACAGGGTGGCGAGCATGCCGACTCCCGCCGAGCTCCTGCACGCCTACGACACCCAGCTCCGCACGGACGCGGAGACGCCAAGCGCGATCGACGTGGTGGTGCTCGGTCCGTTGCGGCTCGTCACCTTCGCGGGCGGCCGCGGCTTCGTGACGTACCAGGACCTCGCCGGGGCCGACGAGGCGACGATCCGGGGCTGGGTTGCCGACGTCGTCGAGCACTTCCGCGCGGCGCCCGAGGTGGACCGTGTCGAGTGGAAGACCCGCGGCCACGACCGCGCCCCCGGCCTGCACGACGCGCTGCTCGCTCACGGGTTCGAGCCCGACGAGACCGAGTCGATCATGATCGGCGAGGCGAGCCGGCTCGACGTCGACGTGCCGCTGCCGGCGGGCGTGAGCCTGCGCCGGGTGTCCGGTGACCACGACGTGCGCGCGATGGCGGTGATGTCGGACGTCGCGTTCGGCTCGTCCATGGCCGATGAGATCGCGACCGCGCTGCTGAGCCGCCTGGAGCGCGCCGACGGCATGGAGCTGTGGGTCGCGGAGGCCGACGGTGCGATGGTCAGCGCCGGCCGTCTCGAGCCCGTGCCGGGCACGGCGTTCGCCGGCATCTGGGGCGGGTGCACCCTGCCCGAATGGCGCGGCCGCGGCATCTACCGGGCGCTCACCGCGGCGCGTGCGCACTCCGCGCTCGCGGCCGGCAAGACGCTGATCCACAGCGACTCGACCGAGTACTCCCGCCCGATCCTCGAGCGCTACGGCTTCGTGAAGGTCTCGACGACGACCCCGTACGAATGGCGTCGCTGACGCTCGTGGCGTCGTTCCACGTGGCCAGCCGGCCCGGTCAGGCGCGGGAGGCGGGACGGTCGCCCGCGATCGTCGCCGCCTGGACGGCGTGCGCGAGGTCGGTCGCCCCGACGACGAGCATGCCGTCCGGCGCGGTCAGCTCGGCCATCGACCCGTGCGGCACGATCGCGTGGGTGAACCCGAGCCGCGCCGCCTCGGCGAGGCGCTGACCGACGCCCGACACGTGCCGGATCTCCCCTGCCAGCCCCACCTCGCCCACGGCGACCAGGCCGCGCGGGAGCGACACGTTCTCCCGTGAGCCCACGGCCGCGAGCGCGAGCGCCAGGTCCGCCGCCGGCTCGACGACGCGCGCGCCGCCCACCGTCGAGACGTACACGTCCTGGTCGGCGAGCCGCGCCCCGAGCCGGCGCTGCAGCACCGCGAGCACCATCGCCAGGCGGGAGGAGTCGACTCCGCTGGTGGTGCGGCGCGGGTTGGGCACCTGGCTGGGCGCGACGAGCGCCTGGATCTCGGTGGCGAGCGGCCGACGACCCTCGAGCGTCACGGTCAGGCACGTGCCGGGCACGGGGTGCAGGGCCTGGGAGATGAACAGGCCCGACGGGTCGGCGAGGCCGACGATGCCCAGCTCCGACAGGTCGAAGCAGCCGACCTCGTCGGTGGGGCCGTACCGGTTCTTGGTCGCGCGCAGCATCCGCAGCCGCGAGTGCCGGTCGCCCTCGAACTGGCAGACCACGTCCACCAGGTGCTCGAGCGTGCGCGGCCCGGCGACGGAGCCGTCCTTGGTGACGTGCCCGACGAGGACCACGGGCATGTCCCGCGACTTGGCCGCCTGGATCACGGCCGCGGTGACCTCGCGGACCTGCGCGACGCCGCCGGCGGCACCCTCGATCGCGGCCGATGCCACGGTCTGCAGGGAGTCCAGCACGAAGAGGTCGGGTTGCACCTGCTCGATGTGCCCGAGGACCGTCGCCAGGTCGTTCTCGTCCGCGAGCAGCAGGTTCGGGTCGAGAGCCCGGATGCGGCCGGCGCGCAGGCGCACCTGGGCCACGGACTCCTCGCCCGTCACGTAGAGCACCCGGCGCCCGCCCCGGGCCGCCCGCGCGGCGACGTCGAGCAGCAGGGTCGACTTGCCCACGCCGGGCTCGCCGGCCAGCAGGACCACGGCGCCGGGCACCAGACCGCCGCCCAGCACCCGGTCCAGCTCGTCGACCCCCGTGGGCCGCGCCTGCGCGGACTCGACGGGGATCTCGTTGATGGGCCGCGCGGGCGCCCTCGTCGGCGCGGCCGCGACGGTCCGGGGTGCGCCACCGCCGGGACCCGTGTCCTCCACGACCGTCCCCCACGCCTGGCACTCGCCGCACCGCCCCGCCCACTTGGCGGCGGTCCACCCGCACTCGGTGCAGCGGAACCCCGGGCGGGCGACCTTGTCAGCGCGACGTGCGGCAGGCGAGCTCATGCCACGGACGGTAACCGCCCCCACCGACACGAACCGGCACCGACGCCGGCGCGACGGGTCACGACGACAGCGGCCAGGTCCAGTCGTAGTACGGGTCCTCGACACCCCACCCGCTGCCGTAGCGCTCCTCGAGGAACTGCTCGGGCCGGTGCGGCACCGGCACCGACCGGCCCAGCAGGTCGCGGCGGCCGTGCGGCTCGAGCACGTCCAGGCGCATCGGCGCCAGCTTCATCGACGCCATGTGCAGGGTCGCGGTGTCGCCGTCGACGAGGTACGGGAACACGTCGACGTGCCGCCTGGTCGCGCGGTCGACGACGTGGAAGTTCAGCCCCGTCGGGTTGGTCCAGATGCCGAACCCGCGCGACCGCAGCTGGGCCTTGAGGGCGTCGAGCGGCTGCCGCGCGGCGGCCGCGTCGGCGGCGTCCAGGCGGAACAGCAGGTCGATGTCGTCGTCGTGCTGGAGGAAGTCCCCCTCCCGAACCGCGCCCAGCAGCGTCCCGTACGCCAGCACCAGCGGGTGCCCGAGCTCGGTGAACACGTCGCCGACCCGCCCGACGAGGTCCAGGTGGCCGCTCGCGTCGGTGCGCAGCGCGCCCAGCTCCGACAGCCCGTGCCGCGTGATGGCGTGCGGCGGCAGGCCCGCGAGCTGCGCGAACCGGTTGACGTCCTGGTCGAGCCGGCGCAGGGCTGCCCGGTCCGGCAGGACCAGGCCGAACGAGCGGATGCTCGTCGCGGTCCCGGGGACGACCGCGCGCTGGGCCACGAGCAGCGCCGCGAGCAGGTGCGCCTCGTCGTCGGTCAGTGCCGGTCCACGCGCGGGCGCGACGCTCGGCACGAGCGCGAGGAGCAGCCGCAGCTCCTCGCGGGTGGCACCGCGCAGACCTCCGTCCGTCGCGATCTCGAGCACGCGCGCGACGACCCGTGCGTGGGTCCGACGCGCCCAGCGTGCGCGCAGCAACCGGGCAGCCGGCGGCTGCAGGGTCTCGCCGGTCCGCGCCTCGAGGACAGCCAGCAGCTCCCGCAGGTCGTCGACCTGGAGGCTGCGCAGCATCTGCCACGGGGCGTCGGGGCCCGAACGGCCACGTACCAGCAGGGTGCGCGAGCGGCGCCCCAGCCCGTCGCGACGGTTGTAGAGCCGCACCGTCGTCGCACCCAGCGGCTCGACGAACGTCACCTGCCACCACGGGCCTGCCTCGCGCTGGGTCGTGACCGGCGTGCGCTGGGTCAGGGGGGCGGCGTCGTCGGGCAGACGCTTCTTGGCGCGCGAGCTGGCCTTCGCCGTGACCGCGGGCCCGGGCACGGGCAGCACCTTGGTGCCGCGGACCAGCTCGATCACCTTGAGCTCGAGGACGTCGACGACGGACCGGGGCAGCGAGAGCCGGAGCTGGGTGACGTCGGGCGGCAGCGAGACCTCGAGCCGGTCGACGTTCTTGGCCCCGAAGAACCCCAACGAGGGAACCACCCCGGCGCGCGTGCGCGCGTCCCAGCGTGAGCCGGTCTGCCGCGTCATGGGTCCCCTCGGGTCGGTCGCGACCACCGCCGCGCGGGGCCTGCGGCACACAGGATGCCACGGCCCCGCGGGCGGGTGTCAGACAGCTGTCATGGCCGGACGGGGCGGCGCTCAGGTGTCGAGCGATGCGCCCGACGAGGTCGACGTGCCCGACGAGGCGGACGACGCGCCCCCGGACAGGTCGTACATCGTCGTGCCGTCGACGGTCTGGGCCGTGAAGCTGTCCGCCACCCAGGCTGCGATGTCCGAGGCCGCGCTGGACCCGCCGTTCTGGCTGCCGAGGCTGCCGCTCCCGATGAACCAGTGGATCGTGCCGTCGGCGACGTCCTGCTGGAACTGCTCGAGCGTCGGCGACGGGTCGGTCCCGTTGAAGCCACCGATCGGCATGACCGAGTGCTGCGTGGCGAGCTGGTAGCTCGCCGCGTTCTGCGAGCCGACGGTCGCCGCGACCCACGTGTACTCGTCGGCGTCCTCGAGCAGCAGCTGCTCGACCTCGGTGCTCACCGACGACCCGTTGAGCAGGCCGCCCATGCCGCCGCGACCGCCCTGGGCCTGTCCGCCCTGGGCCTGTCCACCCGGCGCGTTGCCCAAGCCGTTGCCGCCCTGCGTCGAACCGCCCTGGCCGGGCCGCCCACCCTGCTGGCCGTTCGGTCCGCCCTGGCCGCCTCCCTGTGCGCCAGGCCCGCCACCGCGACCGCCGCCGAACCCGGGTCCGCCGTTGCCTCCGGTGGAGACGGACGGCCCGGCGGTGACGATGGAGCCGGTGTGCGGTGTGGAGACGGTCTGCAGCGTGTAGGCCGTCGGCCCGGCGAGGCCGGCGACGAGCGACGCGACGGCGCCTGCGCCCAGCACGGCCCGACCGGCGACGTGCCCGACGAGCAGCAGGACGGCACCGAGCGCACCGAACACGAGCACGGCCCCGCGCAGCCACGGCATCCAGTCGGCGGAACGACCGAGCAGGACGAACGACCACGCGGCAGTCCCGAGCGTCACCACCGCGAGCAGCAGCAACGCCTCGAAGGCCGGTCGCCGGCGCCACACCTCGACCGCGCCGATCCCGACGAGCGCCGCGACCGCCGGTGCGAGGGCGACCGTGTAGTACTGGTGGAAGATCCCGCCCATGAACGAGAAGACGACGCCGGTCACGACGAGCCACGAGCCCCAGGCCAGGATCTCGGCGCGGCCGGGGTCGGTGCGTCCGAAGCGGCGGCGCAGCCACAGCGCCGCCACGCCCAGCACGAGCGCGGCGGGGACCAGCCAGGCGATCTGACCGCCGATGTCCGTGCCGAACAGCCGGCCCAGACCCGTCGTGCCCCACTGCGACGAGCGACCGCCTCCGACGGACCCGGTCTCGTCGCCCGTGATCCGCCCGAACCCGTTGTAGCCGAACGTCAGCTCCAGGAACGAGTTGTCCTGCGAGCCGCCGACGTACGGTCGCCAGGACGCCGGCACCAGCTCGACGAGCGCGATCCACCAGCCCGCGGCAAGGACCATGGCCCCGACGGCGACGAACCCGTCGCGCACGCGTCGGGCGAACGACACGGGAGCCGCCCACAGGAACGCGAGCGCCAGACCCGGCAGCACCAGGAACGCCTGCAGCTGCTTGGTCAGGAACGCGAACCCGACGAGCACCCCCGCGACGGCCATCCACCGCGTCGTGCGGCCGCCCTGGACGGCGCGCATCGTGGCCCACACCGACCCGATCAGCAGCAGCACCAGCAGCGCGTCGGGGTTGTTGAACCGGAACATGAGCGCCGCGACGGGCGTCAGGGCGAGGGCCGCGCCGGCGAGCAGGCCCGCGGCAGCCGAGAACCGCCGCCGCACGCTGTCCCACAGCAGCGCGACGGACGCCACACCCATGAGTGACTGCGGTGCCAGGATCGACCACGACGACAGCCCGAAGACCCGCACGGCGAGCGCGGACGGCCACAGGGAGGCGGGCGGCTTGTCGACCGTGATGGACCCGGCCGCGTCGGACGCCCCGTACAGGAACGCCTTCCAGGACTGCGACCCGGCCTGCGACGCCGCGGCGTAGAAGGAGTTGCCCCAGGCGGACGCGGACAGGTCCCACAGATACAGCACGGCCGTGCCGACCAGCAGCGCGACGAGCGCGGGGATCTCCCAGCGGGCGCGCGTGCGGGCGGTGGGCAGCGGTTCGTCGAGGCGGTCGTCGTCGGGCCGAGCCTCGGCCATCGAGTCCAGGTCGTGGACGGGGTGCGTGGTGGTCATCGGAGCGTCCCTTCCGAGGGAGTCACGGGTGTGGGCGCCGGGCGGAACACCCAGCTGCGCAGCAGCAGGAAGCGCAGGACGGTCGCGAGCAGGTTGGCCGCCACCAGGACGGCGAGCTCGAGCGCGCGCGGGGGGGCGGTCGTCGCGTGCAGGACGGCCAACGACGACGCGGTCAGTGCCCAGGCCAGCCCGAAGACGGCCAGGCCCTGCCCGTGGTGGCGCAGCACGCCACCGGCCCCGCGGACGCCGAAGGTCAGACGCCGGTTGGCCGCGGTGTTGGCGACGGCGGTGAGCAGCAGCGCGACGACGTTCGCGACCTGCGCGCCCATGGGCCCGGCCAGCAGCGCGTACAGCACGACGTAGGCCAGCGTGGACGCGACGCCGACGAGCGCGAACCGGACCAGCTGGCGCAGCAGCACGTTGCCGGGCTCGACGGGGGTCACGGGCCGGGCGTCCCCGACGAGCGGCAGGTGCGCGCGCAGGTCGGCGAGCGGGATGCGGCCGGCAGCCAGGTCGCGGCCGACGCGCACGACGCCGCGCAGGTCCGCCTTCGCGGTCGCGACGACGTCGACGCGGGAGTCCGGGTCGTCCACCCAGTCGACGGGCACCTCGTGGATGCGCAGGTTCGCGCGCTCGGCCAGCACCAGCAGCTCGGTGTCGAAGAACCACCCGGTGTCGGCCACGAGTGGCAGCAGCTCGCGCGCCGCGTCGGCCCGGATGGCCTTGAACCCGCACTGCGCGTCGGAGAACCGGGCGGCGAGCGCACCGCGCAGCACCAGGTTGTACGCGCGGGAGATGAGCTCTCGCCTCGGCCCCCGCACCACGCGCGACGTGCGCGACAGCCGCGTGCCGATCGCCAGGTGCGAGTGCCCGCTGACCAGCGGCGCGACGAGGGGGAGCAGCGCGCCGA
Organism: Cellulomonas sp. JH27-2; assembly: GCF_014837175.1. GTDB lineage: Bacteria > Actinomycetota > Actinomycetes > Actinomycetales > Cellulomonadaceae > Cellulomonas. The sequence continues at coordinate 240,161 of NZ_JACYFR010000003.1, forward strand.
GGTCCGTCGACAGGTCGACGTCCATGTAGGCGAGCACGGCCGCATCGGAGCCGAGCCAGGCGGTGTGCAGCGCGCGGCCGCGGCCCTTGGCGTCGAGGTGCACGACGCGCACGCCGTGCAGCTCGTCGGCCAGGCGGCGCGCGATCGGGAGCGTCGCGTCGGTGGACGCGTTGTCGGCGATCGTCAGGCGCGCCGGGTAGGGGAACTGCGTGTCGAGGAACGTGCGCGCGGCGCGCACGGCCCGCTCGAGTCCTGCTTCCTCGTCGTACACGGGGATGACGAGGTCGAGCACGGGCGCGCCGATGCGCGGGGGTGCGCTCAGCTCCTGCGTGCGGGGTGCGTCGAAGAGGTCCATGCCGACGACGATCCGCGCGCAACCTCGGCGGCCGCCCGGTCCCCCCTTTGCGCACCCTGTGAGGTGAGTGGAGGGTGGACAGGGGTGTTGAACGGGTGTTTAGTCGTTCTGTGGTGGTTGAACGGCGGTTCAGCGTTGGGGACGAGGGCCCCGCCGGCTCGGGAGCGCCCGAGCGGATCCGCGACGCGGCCGTCGCGCGGTTCGGGCGGGACGGCTTCGACGTCGGCCTCCGCGAGATCGCGGCGGACGCGCAGGTCAGCGCCGCGCTGGTGATCCACCACTTCGGCTCGAAGGACGCGCTGCGCGCCGCGTGCGACGAGCACGTCCACGCGGTCCTCGTCGGTGCGAAGTCCGACGCGATGCGCGAGGCGTCGCCGGCCGCGGTGATCGCCCAGCTCGCCACGATCGAGCAGTACGCGCCGGTCTTCGCCTACATGGTCCGCAGCCTGATGGCCGGCGGGCCGCCCGCGGCGGCGTTCGTCGACCGCCTCGTCGACGACGCCGAGGCCTACCTGGCCGCGGGCGTCGAGGCCGGCACGGTCCGTCCCAGCCGCGACCCGCACGGTCGTGCCCGGGCGCTCGCGGCGATGACCGTCGGCACCCTGCTGATGACGGAGCTGGACGCCGCCGTCGGCCGGGGCGTCGCCCCCACGCAGGACCCGGCGACGGCCGTCGTCGCCATGTCCGGCGCCACGATCGTGCCCGGCCTCGAGCTCTACACCCACGGCCTGTTCACCGACGACCGCTACCTGCAGGCCTACCTGCGCGAGCACCAGGAGGACGCATGACCGACGCGATCACCGCGACAGGGCTGGTCAAGACCTTCGGCGCCAAGCGCGCCCTCGACGGGTTCGACCTGCGCGTCGCGACGGGTGAGGTGCACGGGTTCCTGGGACCCAACGGTGCGGGGAAGTCGACGACGATCCGCGTGCTGCTCGGGCTGATCCGGGCCGACGAGGGCGAGGTCACCCTGCTGGGCGGCGACCCCTGGCGCGACGCCGTCGCGCTGCACCGGCGCCTGGCGTACGTCCCTGGCGACGTGACGCTGTGGCCGACGCTGTCCGGCGGCGAGTCGATCGACCTGCTGGGCCGGCTGCGCGGCGGCCTCGACCCGCGGCGGCGCGCCGACCTCGTCGAGCGCTTCGAGCTCGACACCACCGTCAAGGGCCGCGCGTACTCCAAGGGCAACCGGCAGAAGGTCGCGCTCGTCGCCGCGCTGGCCGCGGACGTCGAGCTGTTGCTCATGGACGAGCCGACGAGCGGGCTGGACCCGTTGATGGAGGCGCTGTTCCAGGAGGTCGTGCGCGAGGCGGCGGCCGACGGGCGCACCGTGCTGCTGTCCAGCCACATCCTGGCCGAGGTGGAGGCGCTGGCGCAGCGCGTCACGATCATCCGCGCCGGCCGGACCGTGCAGACCGGCACGCTCACGGAGCTGCGCTCCCTCACCCGCACCACGGTGCAGGTGGGCCTGCGCGACGCCGACGGGGCCGGAGCGGTGCTCGCGGAGCGGGTGCACGACCTGCGGGCCGACGACGGTCACCTGACGTTCGACGTCGAGGCAACCGCGCTCGACGACGTGCTGGCTGCGCTGCCCGCGCACGGCGTGACGTCGCTCGTCGCCCACCCGCCCACGCTCGAGGACCTGTTCCTGCGGCAGTACAGCGACGAGCTCGACGCGCTGCAGGTGCCGGGGCGATGACGACGACGGCCGTGCGCCCGGCCACGCAGGGGACAGCGGGCGCGCTGACCGGCACCCGCCCGCTGCTGCGGCTCGCGCTGCGGGCCGACCGCTGGCGCATCGTCGTCTGGGCGCTCGCGGTGGCGTGGCTGACGGTCGTCTCGGTGCAGTCGTACGACGACCTGTTCGGGACCCTGGCGGCCCGCGCGTCCCGCGCCAGGCTCATCGCGTCGCCCGCCGCCACCGCGATGGCCGGACCGGGGTACGGGCTCGACGACTACACGATCGGGGCCATGACGGCCAACGAGCTGGCGCTGTGGATCATGATCCCCGTCGCGATCATGGCCGTCCTCGCGGTCACCCGGCACCTGCGCCAGCCCGAGGAGGACGGACGCCTGGAGCTGGTGCGCTCGGCGCCCGTCGGGGCGGCGGCGCCCGTGGTCGCCGGGCTGCTCGCGGCGGTCGTCGGCGTGCTGGCCGTCGGTGCGACGACGTTCGTGGGGCTGCTCGCCACGGACCTGGACCCGGTCGGTTCCGCGCTCCTGTGTGCGTCGGTCGTCGTCGTCGCGCTGGTCCTGGCGGGCGCGTCGGCCGTCGCCTCCCAGCTCGCCGGGCACGCGCGCACGGCGTCGTCGCTCGGCATGGCGGCGATCGGCGTGGCGTTCGTGCTGCGCGCGGTCGGCGACGTGCGCGGGCCGCAGAGCACCAGCGTCTGGACGTGGTTGTCGCCGTTCGGCTGGTCCCAGGCGACCGCCCCCTACACGGAGGACCGTTGGTGGCCGCTGGCGATCGGGCTGGTCGCGACGGCCGTGAGCGTCGCGGTCGCGTTCGCGCTCGCGGGCCGACGAGACCTGGGCCGCGGGCTGCTGCACGAGCGGCCGGGCCGTGCGACCGGGCGGCTGCGCGGCATCGTCGGGCTCACGTGGCGGCGCCAGCGCACGTCCGTCCTGTCCTGGGCCGTAGCCGTCGTCCTCTGTGGGGCGCTCGTCGGGCTGCTCGCGGACGCGATCACCGACTTCGTCGCCGACCAGCCGACGTTCGACGAGCTCTTCGGCGGCGGTGACCCCACCGCCGGCGCCTTTGCGCTGTACAGCGTGTTCCTGGCGGTCCTCGCGTTCGCTTACACGACGACGGCCGTGGGCGCGGCTCACGGCGAGGAGCTCTCGGGCCGTGGCGCGACGCTGCTGGCCCTGCCCGTCTCGCGCACGCGCTGGCTGGGGGCGCAGGTCGGCGTCGCGGCCGTCGCCTCCGCCGCCATGCTGCTGGTCGCGGGCCTGGTGATGGGGCTGACGGCGGCCGCGAGCCTGGGCGACGCGAGCCGGATCGTGCCCCTGGTCGGCGCCGCCGCGGTGACGATCCCCGGGGTGGCGTGCGTGCTCGGCGTCGCGGTGCTGGTGCTCGGGCTGGCGCCGCGCGCCTTCGTCGTCGTGTGGGCGTACGTCGCCTACGTGGGTGTGATGGCGATGTTCGGTGACATCCTGCCCGACGGGGCCGGCGCCGCGTCCCCGTTCACGTACCTGCCCGCCCTGCCGGCCGAGCCGATGTCCTGGCCGCCGGTCGTCGCGTGCACGCTCGTCGGGCTGGGCGCGCTCGCCCTCGGGATCGTGGCGTTCCGTCGTCGGGACCTGCAGGGCTGATCACGCTCCACGACATGCCCGCCGATGGCGTCCTGAGGTCTCGGGCGTCTGGATAGGCTGCGTGCTGCTGCTGGTCACCGCGACGAGGGACGACGATGAGCGACACGAGTGGGACGCCGGCCTGGGCGCAGGGCGCGGGGGGTACAGCGCAAGGCGCGGAGGGTGCAGCGCAGGGCGCAGGAGGAACACCGACGACCCCGTCAGGCCCCGGAGCCTCGGCCGCGGGAACGCCCGGCACCCCGGGCACGGTCCCGGGAACCACGCCCGACGAGGCACAGACCGGATCGTCGGACGGATCGTCGGGCGGCGGTGGTCGACCGGCGTGGCTCCTGCCCGTGGCGATCGGCGTGGGCGTCCTGGTGGTCGTCGGCATCGTGATCGCGATCGTGACGTCCGGGGGCGGCGACGACGCGGCGGCCACGCCCACCGTCACGCCGACGGTCGTGCTGCCCGTCCCGACGCCGACGGTCGCGCCCGAGCAGCGCGCCGACCCGACGGACTTCACGAAGCTCCTGCCGGCCACGATCCTGCAGTACGCGTTCCAGTCGGAGAAGAAGGCGGACGCCCTGCTCCAGGCCGGCGCCGTCGAGGCCGTCACCGACACCTACGCCGACGGCGGGACCGGCACCCTCACGGTCGACGCCGCTCAGTTCGAGACGGCGGACGCCGCCGCAGCGGCCGCCAAGGAGGCCGCCGGAGCGACGAAGGTCGAGCCGACGTCCCCGGCCGCCGGCCTGCCCCAGCAGGGCGACGTGACCGCCGGCGGACAGAAGGTCGGCACTTACGCGATCGTGGACGCCGGCGACGGCAAGGGCCTCGCGATCTGGACCAACGGGACCGCGATGTTCCGCATGACGGCACCCGTCGGCGACATCGTGGCGGCGTACAGGTCGTACCCGATGTGACGGCCCGCGGCCTCAGGCCGCGGGCAGCGTGAGGGTGAAGACGGTGCCGCCGGCGGGTCCGCTGCCGGCGGTGATGGTGCCGCGGTGCGCCCCGACCACGGCGGCGACGATCGCGAGGCCCAGCCCGGTCGAGCCGGTGCCGCGCGTGCGGGAGGAGTCGCCGCGCGTGAACCGCTGGAACAGCCGGTCGCGCAGCTCGTCGGGGATGCCGGGCCCGTCGTCGGCCACGCTGACCTGCACGGACTCGCCCACGTTGCGCACGCCGACCGTCACGGTGGTGCCCGCCGGGGTGTGCACGCGCGCGTTGGCCAGCAGGTTCGCGAACACCTGACGCAGGCGGTGCTCGTCGCCGACCACCAGGGGACCCTCGTCGTCCTCGTCCAGCTCCGGCAGGTCGAGGCGCCACGTGTGGTCCGCGCCTGCGACGTGCGCGTCGCCGACCGCGTCGATGGCCAGCACGGCGAGGTCCACGGGTTCGGACTCGAGCGGGCGGCCGGCGTCCAGGCGCGCCAGCAGGAGCATGTCCTCGACGAGCGCCGTCATGCGCGACGCCTCGGACTCGATGCGGCTCAGCGCGGTGACCGCGCCGTCGGGCAGCACCTCGGGGGAGCGGCGCACCAGCTCGGCGTAGCCGCGGATCGAGGCCAGCGGCGTGCGCAGCTCGTGGCTCGCGTCGGCGACGAAGTGGCGCACCTGCGACTCGGACTCGTGCCGCGCTGTGAGCGCCTCCTGCACGTGGCCGAGCAGCTCGTTGAGGGCGGCGCCCACCTGGCCGACCTCCGTCGACGGGTCGGTGTCGCGCTCGGCGACGCGCTCGGCGAGCACCACCTCGCCGCGGTCCAGCGGCAGGCGGGACACGCGCGTCGCGGTCGCGGCCACGCGGTCCAGCGGCCGCAGCTCGCGGCGCACCAGCATCAGCCCGACGACGACCGTCGCGAGCACCGCGAGCACACCGATGACCACCTCGACCACCACGAACCGCGTGACGGTCTCGGTGATCGAGCTGGTGGGGAGCGCGGTGACGGCCGTCGCGCCCGTGGTCGTCGTGGACGAGATGGCGCGGTACGCGCCCAGGTCGCCGCCGAGGTCGACGGGGTGCGGGCGCCCGTCCGTCGGGACGGCGAGCAGCGCGCTGACCTGCGAGTCCGTGAGCTCCCGGAGCGTGCCTGAGTCGTCGATGTAGTCCGCGCGGACGTCCGTGGCGCCGTCGGGCGCGTACACGTTGACCGTGCCGGTCGACTGGCCGGGCTGGGAGTTGCCGGGGGAGGGACGCCAGTCGTCAGCCTGGCCGGAGCCGTTCCCGGAGCCCGTCTGGCCGGAACCGTCGCCGGCGAAGTCCGGGTTGAACCGCGCGGGCGCTGTGGCGGCCCGCTCGTTCGCGGCGACCAGCCGGCTGTCCACCTGGTCCATGAGGGAGGACCGCAGCGCGAGCGCGGAGACCGCACCCATGCCCGCGGCGACGACGGCGACGAGCGCGACGACCACCACGACGAGTCGTCGTCGCAGCGTCCATCGCTGCAGGCGCGCGGCGATCCGACCCATCACGCGGGCTTGAGGACGTACCCGACGCCGCGCAGCGTGTGCAGCATCGGCTCGTGACCCTTGTCGATCTTGCGGCGCAGGTAGGAGACGTACAGCTCGACGATGTTGGCCTGGCCGCCGAAGTCGTACTGCCACACGCGGTCCAGGATCTGCGCCTTGGACAGGACCCGCTTGGGGTTGCGCATGAAGTAGCGCAGCAGCTCGAACTCGGTGGCCGTGAGGCGCACGTCCTGCCCGCCACGGCTCACCTCGTGGCTGTCCTCGTCCATGACCAGGTCGCCGACGACGAGCACCGCGTCGTCACGTGCGGTCGAGGCGCCGGTCCGGCGCAGCAGCGCACGTAGCCGGGCGACGACCTCCTCGAGGCTGAACGGCTTGGTGACGTAGTCGTCGCCGCCGGCCGTCAGACCGGCGATGCGGTCCTCGACGGCATCCTTGGCGGTGAGGAACAGGACCGGCACGTTGGGGTGCGTGGCGCGCACACGGCGCAGCACCTCCAGGCCGGACAGGTCGGGGAGCATCACGTCCAGGACGATGACGTCGGGGTCGGTCTCCTTGACCTGCTTGACGGCGGCGGTGCCCGTGAGGGCGTGCTGGACCTGCCAGCCCTCGTACCGCAGGGCGGTGGAGAGCAGCTCAGCCAGCGTCGGCTCGTCGTCGACGACGAGGGCGCGCACCGGTGAGCCGTCGGGGCGCGTCAGGACCTGCGGGCGGGAGGGGGCGGTGATCGTCATGCGTCCAGCATGGCCCCGTCTCCTGCTGTTCTCCTGAGGGAAGTCTGTGAACTTCCTGAGCCTCGCTACAGCTCCAGGTGGGCGACGTCGGCAGGGTGCAGGACGGCGGACAGGATGGCCTCGATCGCGAACGTCGTGGACTCGGACAGGTCGACGTCGCCGTCGAGCAGCCACTGGACCTGCAGACCGTCCATGACGCCGATGATCGCGCTGGCGGCGCGCATGGCCTGCTCCCGCTCGACGGGGGCCGAGCCGGCGACGGACTGGATCGCGTCGGCGATCTCGCCGCGCAGGATGGCGAAGCGGTGCGTGACCCAGTCGCGGGCGGGGTGGTCCTCGGTGACGGACTCGGCGGTCAGCACGGTGTAGCCCTGCACGATGCCGCGGCGGTCGACGTTCATGCGCGCGGTGCGCATGAGGTGGCGGAACAGCTCGATGCCGTCGGGGATGTGCTGTCCCTCGAGCTCGCGCACGTCCTCGAGGTCGCGGTACTCGAGCACCTCGATGAGCAGCTGTTCCTTGGTGCCGAAGTGGTGCAGCACGCCGGCGTGGGTGATCCCCACCTGCTCGGCGACGTCGGCCAAGGACCCGTTCTTGTAGCCCTTGGCGCCGAAGGTCGCGGAGGCGGCGCGCAGGATCTCGGCCCGGCGCTCGGCGGTCCCCTTGCGCGGGTTGCGGGCGCCCGACCGCTTGGTGGCGGTGGCCGGGGCCGGTGGCACGTCGTCGTCCATGACCGAAACCATATCGTGACCGAAGTACTTACTGACAAGTCAGCAACATGTGCTTACATTCATCTCGCAGCACCCACCACGCAGCAGACAACGACGTCCTGGATGGAGCACCACCCCGTGTCACTCGACACCACGACCCAGCCGACGGCCGACCGGCCGGCGACCTCCCTCGCGGAGCTGCGTGAGCAGCTCACGCTCGAGGAGAAGGTCAGCCTCCTGGTTGGTGCCGGCCTGTGGTCGACCACCGCGATCGGCAGCATCGGGCTGCGCGCGATGTACGTCTCGGACGGCCCCGCCGGCGTGCGCGGCGTCTCCGAGGACGGTTCCGAGACGTCCGCGTCGTTCCCCGCGCCGAGCGCCCTGGCCGCGACGTGGGACGTGGACCTGGCCGACGAGGTGGGCGCGCTGTTCGCGTCCGAGGCCCGCCGCCACGGCGTCGACCTCGTGCTCGCCCCGCAGGTGAACCTGCAGCGCACGCCCGTCGGCGGCCGCCACTTCGAGTGCTACTCCGAGGACCCGGTCCTCACCGGCGACATCGCCGTGCACGTCGTCCGCGCCGCCCAGGACCGCGGCGTCGGCATGTGCGTCAAGCACTTCGTCGCCAACGACTCCGAGACGCAGCGCACGTCCTACCTGGCCAAGGTCGACGAGCGCACGCTGCGCGAGGTCTACCTGGCGCCGTTCGAGCGCCTGGTCCACGACGCACAGGCATGGTCGGTCATGGGCGCCTACTCCGGCATCGACGACGGCACCACCGCCGCGCCGGCCCTCGAGCACCGCCCGCTGCTGACCGGCGTCCTCAAGGAGGAGTGGGGCTTCGACGGCGTCGTCGTCAGCGACTGGGTCGCCACCAAGTCCGTGACCGGCGCGGTCGACGGCGGCATGGACCTGCAGATGCCCGGCCCCGACGGCCCGTGGGGCGACGGCCTGCTGGCTGCCGTCCTGGCCGGCGAGGTCGACGAGGCGGCCATCGACGAGAAGGTCGACCGGATGCTGCTCATGGCGGCGCGCGTCGGTGCGCTCGCCGGGCAGGACGGCGCGGGCGAGCAGCGCGACCAGGTCTTCGCGGTCGACGTGGCCGACGTGCTGCGCCGCCTCGTCGGGCGCTCGATGGTCGTCCTGCGCGACGAGCGAGGCGCGCTGCCGCTGGTCGAGAAGGTCGAGCGCGTCGCGCTCGTCGGCCCCAACGCCGTCGCACCGTTCGTGCAGGGCGGCGGGTCCGCCTACGTCCGCCCGGACCGCTCCTCGACCCCGGCCGCCGCGCTGCGCGAGGCGCTCGGCGCCGAGGTGTCCGTGCACGCGGGTGCCGTCTCCCGGATGCTGCCTCCCCAGCTCGACCTGGCCGGCCGGTGCCGCACCCCTGACGGCCGGCCGGGTGCGCTCGTCGAGGTGCTCGACGCGGCCGGTGACGTCGTCGAGTCGCACGTCATGACCGCGTGGAACGGGTGGTTCCGCGAGCCCGCGCCGCAGGCCGCGACGCTGCGCATCCGCGCCACCGTCGCGCTCGAGGAGCCCGGCGAGCACGAGGTGGGCGTCGGGACCGTCGGCTTCCACCGCATCACGGTGGGCGGCGAGGTCCTGTCCAGCGCCGAGCACCTGGTGGGCGCCGAGGTCATCCTCGACTCGAGCGTCAACGCCCCGACCCCGGTGGTGCTGAAGGTCCGGGTCGACGAGCCGACGACCATCGACATCGATGCCACCGTCCAGGCTGTGCACCCCGTCGGGTACGCGTCCTTCGCCCGCGCCGAGCTGGTCCACCGCACGCCCGGCACGTCGCCCGACGAGCTGCTCGCCGCGGCCGTCGAGGCTGCTGCCGCGGCCCACCTGGCGGTCGTCGTCGTCGGGACCAACGAGGAGATCGAGTCCGAGGGCTACGACCGCACCTCGCTCGCGCTGCCCGGCACGCAGGACGAGCTGGTCCGCGCCGTGCTGGCGGCCAACCCGAACACCGTCGTCGTCGTCAACGCCGGCGCACCCGTGCTGCTGCCGTGGCTCGACGAGGCACCATGCGTGGTGTGGGGCTGGCTCGGCGGCCAGGAGTGGCCCGAGGCGCTCGGCGACGTGCTGGTCGGACGCACCGAGCCGTCGGGCCGCCTGCCCTGGACGCTGCCCGCGGACGAGGCCGACGTCCCGGTGCCCGACGCGATCCCCGTGGACGGCGTCGTCGACTACCACGAGGGCGTCCACGTCGGGTACCGCTCGTGGCTGCGCCTGGACCGCACGCCCGCCGCGCCCTTCGGGCACGGCCTGGGCTGGACCACGTGGGAGCACGACGAGGCGTCCGCGGTGGTGGAGGCCGACGGCAGCGTCGTCGTGACCGCCACCGTGCGCAACACCGGCCGCCGCGCGGGCCGCGAGGTCGTGCAGGTCTACGTCGAGCCCCCGGAGGGGACGCCCACGGGCGACCGTCCGGTGCGCTGGCTCGGCGCCTTTGCCGTCGTGCACGCCGAACCCGGCACCCGCACGACCATCCCTGTCCGGGTGGACGCACGTGCGTTCCGGACCTGGGACACCGAACGGTCCGGGTGGGTCACCCCGCCCGGGACGTACCGGATCAGGGTCGGCCGCTCGTCGGGCGACCTCCGCCAGACCGTCGAGGTGGAGCTCCAAGACTCCGTCGCGACGCGCCCCGACAGCTAGGCCCGCACGACCCACGCAGTCTCGACGTGGTCCGCAGTCACGTCGACATCGAACCGAGACGTGTTCGTTGCCCCAACGACGCATCTCACGACTTACCGTCATCGCAGTTTCCGCAGGAGACAGAAAGTGCAAGGAGGCACTCGTGATCAAGCGCAAGCTCGTCGGGATCGTGGCCGGTGTGGCCGCCATCTCGCTGCTCGCCACGGCCTGCACGTCGGACGACAACAAGTCCGGCGACAAGCCCAGCTCCAGCTCGTCGGGCGACGCCGCCAAGGCGACCCGCTCGGACAAGGTCCTGGTCGTCGGCATGCCGAACGGCCAGCAGAAGGCCAACCAGAACCCCCTCGCCACCGGCTCGGCATCCCTGTCCCAGGGCTACGCCTTCGCGGTGTACGAGTCCTTGATGCAGATCAACGAGCTGAAGCCGACCGACCCCCCGACCCCCTGGCTGGCCCAGTCGGTCGAGTGGAACGAGGACTCGACGGTCGCCACGATCACGCCGCGCGCGGGTGTGAAGTGGTCGGACGGTCAGGACTTCACGGCCGAGGACATCGCGTTCTCGATCCAGCTCCGCAAGGACCACAAGGAGCTGAACACCGACTTCCCCGACCAGTACAAGTCGATCGAGACCGACGGCAAGACCGTCACGGTGACGTTCACCACGGGTGAGTACGTCAACCGCGACAAGCTCCTCAAGCTCCTGATCGTCCCCAAGCACCTCTGGGAGGGCCAGGACCCGGTCAAGTGGACCGACGACGAGATGATCGGGACCGGCCCGTTCAAGCTCAAGTCGTTCACGCCGCAGTCGCAGGTGCTCGAGCCCAACGACACCTACTGGGGCACCAAGCCGCTCGTCGGCGGCCTGCGCTACGACGCGTTCAACGACAACAACGGTCTGACGACCGCCCTGACCACCGGCCAGGCGCAGTGGGGCTGGACCTTCATCCCCAACTACGAGAAGACGTTCATCGCCAAGGACCCGGAGCACTACGCCCAGGTCGCCGGTGGTGGCTTCGGCGTCGACGTCCTGTTCCTGAACAACGCCAAGGGCCCGTTCAAGGACCCGGCGCTGCGCAAGGCGCTCAACATGGTCGTCGACCGCGCGGACATCTCGGTGACGGCCGGCTACGGCGTGTGGCCGCAGATCAAGAGCGTGACCGGTCTGCCGCAGCCGTCGGGTGACGCGTTCATCTCCGACGCCTACAAGGGCCAGGAGCTCTCGGTGGACGTCGACGGCGCCAAGAAGGTGCTGACGGACGCCGGCTACACGTGGGACAGCAAGGGTGCGCTCATGGACCCGAGCGGTGCCGCGGTGAAGTTCACGCTGACCGACCCGACGGGCTGGACCGACTACCTCGACGCCCTGGGCATCATCAAGGAGGGGGCGACCAAGCTGGGCGCCGTCGCCGACGTCAAGGGTGCCGTCCAGGACACCTGGTTCAACGACATCATCCCCAACGGCAACTTCGACGCCACGCTGCACTGGACCGACGGTGGCAGCACGCCGTGGAACATGTACTCGAACATCATGGACGGCGCCTCGTACGCCGACCTGGGCAAGCCGGCCACGTGGAACTTCGGCCGGTACAAGAACGACGAGGTCACCCAGGCGCTCGCCTCGTACAAGGCCGCGACCAACGACGCCGACCGCCAGAAGGCGCTCGACGTGGTCCAGAAGCACTTCGTCGAGGACGTCCCCGGCCTGGTCATCTGGTCGCGTCCCGCCGTCGCGCAGTACTCGACGGTCAACTACACGGGCTTCCCGACCGACAAGGACCCGTACGCGAACCCGCAGCCGACGGGTCCGCAGGCGGCGCTCATCCTGTCGAAGCTCGTCCCGACGCAGGACTGAACGTCGTCCTGACGACCTGAGCACGTGGTGCGGCGGGCGTGAACCTGCGCCCGCCGCACCGGCGTGCCCTCGCTGTAGACCGAACTCTCCCCCAGGTGATTCCGATGAGCACTCAGCCCCCGGCCCCCCCGCCGTCACCCCAGCGTGGCGGACCCTCCGACGACGTCCCCGTGCTGGCCGCGGTCGACCTGCGCAAGCACTTCCCCGTGCGCGGCTTCCGGTCGCAGCAGGTCGTGCACGCGGTCGACGACGTGAACCTCGAGCTGCACCGCGGGCGCGTGGTCGCCCTCGTCGGCGAGTCGGGGTCCGGCAAGTCGACGATCGCCCGGCTGCTCGCGCAGCTCATGCCGGCGACGGGCGGCCAGATCCTGCTGCACGGCGAGGACGCGCGCGTGAAGAACCGCCGCGGCTTCCGCCGGTACGTGCGCCGGGTCCAGATGATCTTCCAGGACCCCTTCGGGTCGCTGAACCCGATCCACACGATCCGCTACACGCTCACGCGCAGCGTCAAGATCCACCAGGGCAACCTGCGCGGCAAGGAGCTGGAGGCGGCGCTCACCCAGCTCCTCGAGCGCGTGCAGCTCACGCCTCCGTCGCGCTACATCGACAAGTTCCCGCACGAGCTGTCCGGCGGTCAGCGTCAGCGCGTCGCCATCGCCCGCGCGCTGGCCGCGGACCCTGAGGTGCTGCTGGCCGACGAGCCGATCTCGATGCTCGACGTCTCGATCCGCCTCGGCATCCTCAACCTGCTGCGCGACCTGCGCGACCGGCTGCAGATCGCCATCCTCTACATCACGCACGACATCGCGTCGGCCCGGTACTTCGCCGACCGCACGATGGTCATGTACGCCGGCCGCGTCGTCGAGACCGGTGACTCCGAGTCCGTGACGCAGGACCCCAAGCACCCGTACACCCAGCTGCTGGTGCGGTCCGCGCCGGACCCCGACGACCTCGACGCCCGCGCCCGCGGCGCCCGCGGCGAGGCCCCGAGCCTCGTCCGCCCGCCCACGGGCTGCCGGTTCAACCCGCGCTGCCCGTTCGCCAACGAGCTGTGCCGCACCGAGGTGCCGCCGCTGCTCGCCGTCGGCGAGGGCCGCGAGGCCGCGTGCTGGGGCTACGCCGACCGCGGCGACCGGCCTGAGCTCGGGGAGCTGCTGGACGTCTACGGTGACCGGCCTGCCGTCGACGTCTCCGTGATCGAGGCCCTGGACGCGACCGTCCCCGGCCCGAGGAAGGGGGACGACCGATGAGGTTCTTCGTCCGCCGCATCATCTTCTACGCGATCACGCTGTGGGCAGCGATCACGATCAACTTCTTCATCCCGCGCGTCATGCCGGGCGACCCGGTGCAGGCCGCGATCGCCGCGGGCGGCGGGACCATCAGCCCGGACGCCATCCCCGCGCTGCAGGCCCTGTTCGGCATCGACCCGACGCAGTCGCTGTGGTCGCAGTACGTCGACTACCTGCAGATGCTCGCGCACGGCGACCTCGGCACGTCGTTCACGTACATCGGCTCGCCCGTGCTGGACGTCATCAAGCAGGCGCTGCCGTGGACCATCGGGCTGGTCGGCATCGCGACGATCATCAGCTTCGTGATCGGCACGCTGATCGGGAGCGGCATCGGCTGGCGCCGCGGAACGTGGGCCGACTCGCTGCTGCCGATCTCGACCTTCTTCTCTGCGGTGCCGTACTTCTGGCTCGCCCTGATCGCCATCGCGATCTTCTCCGTGGCGCTGGGCTGGTTCCCGTCGAGCGGGTCCTACGACCGCAACATGGTGCCCAACCTGTCCTGGGACTTCATCGGCTCGGTGATCTACTACGGCACCCTGCCTGCGCTGACGATCGTCATCTCGTCGATCTCGGGCTGGATCCTGGGCATGCGCAACATGATGGTGACGGTCTCGTCGGAGGACTACGTGACCGTCGCCCAGGCCAAGGGCCTCTCGGAGCGCAAGGTGCTGTTCGGCTACGCCGCGCGCAACGCGATCCTGCCGCAGGTCTCCAGCTTCGCGCTGTCCCTCGGCTTCATCGTCGGCGGCACGCTGATCATGGAGATCGTCTTCTCCTACCAGGGCATCGGGTTCCTGCTGTTCAACGCGGTCAACGCCAAGGACTACCCCCTCATGCAGGGCTGCTTCCTGGTGATCACGATCGCCGTCCTGGCGGCCAACATCCTGGCCGACTTCGTCTACGGCGCGCTCGACCCGCGCACCCGTCAGGAGGGTTGACATGAGCATCGACTCAGAGGTCCTGGAGAGGGACCTGGACGTCGCGCAGGAGGCCGCCGCGCCCACCTCGCCGCGGCGCAAGTTCCTGTTCATGCGCAACACCAAGGCGCTGACGGGACTGGTGATCCTCGGGTTCTTCACGCTGATGGCGATCATCGGCCCGTGGATCGCACCGTACGACCCCGACGCGCGCAGCAAGGACGTCCTGCAGCCGCCGTCGTGGGACCACCTGTTCGGCACCACGCACATCGGCCAGGACGTGTTCTCGCAGATCCTGGTCGGGACGCGCGGCGTGATGGTCGTCGGCTTCGTCGCCGGCATCGTGGCGACCACGATCGGCGTGCTGATCGGCGTCACGGCGGGGTACATCGGCGGGTTCGGCGACGAGGGCCTGTCGGCGCTGTCGAACGTGTTCCTGGTCATCCCCCAGCTGCCGCTCATCATCATCATCGCCGGCCAGCTGCCGTCGGCCGGCGGTCTGACCGTGGCGCTGGTGATCGCGGCGACCGGCTGGGCGTGGGGTGCTCGCGTGCTCCGCGCGCAGACGCTGTCGCTGCGCAAGCGGGACTTCATCGAGGCGGCCCGCGCCAACGGGGAGAAGTCCTGGCGCATCATCACCGCGGAGATCCTGCCCAACCTCACGGCCATCATCGCCGCCGGCTTCGTCGGGACCGTCGGCTTCGCCGTCCTGTCGCAGATCACGCTGTCGTTCATCGGCATCACGAGCGTCAGCGAGTGGAACTGGGGCACGGTGCTCTTCTGGGCGCAGGCGCAGCTCGCGCTCCAGCAGGGAGCGTGGTGGTGGTTCGTCCCCGCCGGCCTGTGCATCGCGCTGCTGGGCATGAGCCTGACGCTGATCAACTTCGGCATCGACGAGTTCGTCAACCCCCGCCTGCGCAGCACGGGCCTGAACGCCCGCAAGCTCCGCAAGCGTCAGATCCGCCCCCGCATCGGCTTCACGCCGGTGGTGCACGAGGCCAAGGAGGACCGGTCATGAGCGCCGTGCCCGAGCTCCAGCGCGCCGCTCGCCCGGCGCACGACCCCGTGCTGGAGATCAAGAACTTGTCGGTCGACTACGGGTACGACGACCCCACGCACGTGCTGCGTCAGGTGTCGCTGAACCTGAACCGCGGCGAGGTGCTGGGCCTGGCCGGCGAGTCCGGCTGCGGCAAGTCGACGCTGGCCTACGCCGCCACCCGGCTGCTGCCGCCACCGGGCCTCATCACCGGCGGGCAGGTGCTGTTCACCGACCGGGACGGGACGCAGTCGGACATCCTGGCGATGAACGACAGCGACCTGCGGGCGTCGCGTTGGCAGGACATGGCGATCGTCTTCCAGGGTGCGATGAACTCCCTCAACCCGGTGTTCCGGATCGGGCGGCAGATCGCCGACGGCATCCAGGCGCACAAGCCGGGGATCAGCAAGAAGGAAGCGCTGGAGCGCGCCGGCGAGCTGCTGGACATGGTCGGCATCTCCGCCGACCGGCTGCGTGACTACCCGCACCAGCTCTCGGGCGGCATGCGCCAGCGCGTCATGATCGCGATGGCGCTCGCGCTCGACCCGCAGGTGCTCATCATGGACGAGCCGACGACGGCCCTGGACGTGGTGATGCAGCGCCAGATCGTCGAGCAGATCGCCGAGCTGCGCGAGCGGCTGGGCTTCTCGGTCATCTTCATCACGCACGACGTGTCGCTGCTGATCGAGATCGCGGACCGCATCGCGATCATGTACGCCGGGGAGATCGTCGAGGACGCCTCGTCGCAGGACGTCTACCGGCGCCCGCGTCACCCGTACGCGGACGGCCTGCTGCACTCGTTCCCCCCGCTGCGCGGCCCGCGCCGCGAGCTGGGCGGCATCCCGGGCTCGCCGCCGGACATGTCGAAGCTGCCGACCGGGTGCCCGTTCCGGGACCGCTGCGAGTTCGCGTGGGACGCGTGCGCGGCGATCACGCCGGAGCTGACCGGCACGGCCGTGGCGGGGGACGACCCTCGTCGGACCGTCGCCTGCCTGCGGCACACCCCGGACCTCGTGCAGGCCGCGGGCTTCGAGCCGAAGCCGGTCCCGGAGCGCCTGGCGCTCCGCTGAACGGGTGCCGTCCCGCCCCCGCCTGTGCAGCAGGGCGGGGCGGCACCACCACACCCCTCGTGGGCGCCCACCGCGTCACTTCAGCACCCCATTCCTCAGGTCCCGGGCCAGCCCGTCGCACCTGGCTCTGCATCCGGCTCTGCATTCGGTGGTTGCACGCATGGTTGCAGCGCACGCGCCCGTGACGGGCACGACCGCTGCAACCATCCCTGCCATCACCGGCCCGCGGCCCGACTGGGCGTGGGCGTGTGCCGCGACGGTGGGTGCACTGACCTACGGTTTCCTCCATGAGCGCACGACGAGCAGCACCGCTGGTGGCGCTGTGCGCCGCCGTCGTGCTCGTGTCGGTCGTGGGCGTGTGGGTGCTGTGGCGCGTGTTCGTCGATACCTTCACGGGGCAGACGGTGGACCAGGCGGCGCTGACGGGGGCCGCGTACGGCCAGAACCAGCTGTGGCGCGTGGCCGAGCCGCTGCTCGACGTGGTCTCGGTCAGCTTCATCGTCGTCGTGCTGCTCTCCGCCGTGGTGATCGCGGTGGTCCGGCGGCGGTGGGAGCTCGCGGTGCAGGCGGCGATCGTGATGGTGGGCGCCAACCTCACGACGCAGGTGCTCAAGAAGTGGGTCCTCGACCGGCCCGAGCTCGGCGTCCCGGGCGGCTACGGCAACACGCTGCCCAGCGGCCACACGACTGTCGCGGCGTCCGCGTCCGTGGTGCTCATGCTCGTCGTGCCGCCACGCGTCCGTCCGTGGGCCGCGGCGCTGGGTGCGCTCTACACGACGGCGACGGGCGTCTCCACGCTCGTCGGGCAGTGGCACCGCCCGTCCGACGTGGTGGCCGCGGTGCTCGTCGTCCTGGCGTGGACCGCCGCGACGTGCGCGCTGGCCGTCCTGACACCTCGCTGGGACGTTCCTGTGGATCGTGCGCCCGTTCCCCCAGCAACCCGTGCCATGCTCGTGGTGCTCTCCGCGCTGGGGACAGCGGCCGCCGTCGTGGCGGGCGCAGCCCTGTCGTCGAGCTGGTCCCACGCAGCTGACCTGACCACCCGTTCCGACCTGCTGACCGCCTACCTGGGCGGCGCCGCAGGCACCGGGGCGGCGGCGTTCTGGGCGTTCACGATCATGCTCTGGCTGCGGCAGGCCGCGGCGTCGGGATTGCCGCGGGCTTGACGGAAGGTCGTAGAGTCCGCAGCGGTGGAGTGATCGCGGGCCGTCCGGCTCGTGAACCGGTAGGAAGGCCGTGGAATGTCTGCAGGGCGCAAGCTCGTCATCGTGGAGTCGCCCGCCAAGGCGCGCACGATCGCGGGGTACCTGGGTGACGGGTACGACGTCGAGGCGAGCGTCGGGCACATCCGCGACCTGCCCCAGCCGTCGGAGCTGCCCGCGGACATGAAGAAGGGCCCCTTCGGCAAGTTCGCCGTCGACGTCGACAACGGGTTCGCGCCCTACTACGTCGTCGACTCGGACAAGAAGAAGAAGGTCAGCGAGCTCAAGCGACTGCTCAAGGAGTCCGACGAGCTCTTCCTCGCCACCGATGAGGACCGCGAGGGCGAGGCCATCGCGTGGCACCTGCTCTCCGAGCTCAAGCCCAAGGTCCCCGTCAAGCGCATGGTGTTCCACGAGATCACCCGCGAGGCCATCGGCCGGGCACTGGAGAACACCCGCGAGATCGACGACCGCATGGTCGACGCGCAGGAGACCCGCCGCATCCTGGACCGCCTGTACGGCTACGAGGTCAGCCCGGTGCTGTGGCGCAAGGTGCGTCAGGGTCTGTCGGCCGGCCGCGTGCAGTCGGTCGCCACGCGCATGGTCGTCGAGCGTGAGCGCGAGCGCATGGCATTCGTCGCCGCCGACTACTGGGACGTCAACGGCACGTTCGCGGTGGCGGACGCCGACCAGCCCGCCTTTCCGGCCCGGCTGACCCAGCTTGACGGCCGCCGGGTGGCCAGCGGGCGCGACTTCGACGACCGCGGCGTGCTGCGCTCGGCGGACACGACCCACCTCACGGAGGAGAACGCGACGGCGCTCGTTGCCGCGCTCGCGGACTCGTCGTACGAGGTCCGGTCCCTGGAGACCAAGCCCTACACCCGCCGTCCGGCGGCGCCGTTCACCACCTCCACGTTGCAGCAGGAGGCCTCGCGCAAGCTCCGGATGGCGTCGCGGCAGACGATGCGCACCGCGCAGAGCCTGTACGAGAACGGCTACATCACCTACATGCGTACCGACTCGCCCGTGCTGAGCACGCAGGCGATCGACGCCGCGCGCCGCCAGGCTGCGGAGCTGTACGGAGCCGAGTACGTGCCGGACAAGGCGCGTGTCTACACGAGCAAGGCCAAGGGGGCCCAGGAGGCGCACGAGGCCATCCGCCCCGCCGGTGACCACTTCCGCACGCCGGCACAGGTGGCGCGCGAGCTGTCGGGCGACCAGTTCCGGCTGTACGAGCTGATCTGGAAGCGCACGGTCGCCTCGCAGATGGCGGACGCGCGCGGGTCGACGGCCTCGGTGCGGCTGGGCGCCGTGGCGTCCGACGGGCAGGACGCGGTGTTCTCCGCGTCCGGCACGGTCATCACGTTCCGCGGCTTCCTCGCGGCGTACGAGGAGGGTCGCGACGAGTCGCGCGACGCGACCGGCGACGACGACAAGGGCGACGCGCGCCTGCCGCGGATGGCCGAGGGCGACCCGCTGACGGGCACCGACCTCGCGGCCGCCGGTCACCGCACGTCGCCACCGCCGCGCTACACGGAGGCCTCGCTCGTCAAGGCGCTGGAGGAGCGCGGCATCGGCCGACCGTCCACCTACGCCGCCACGATCTCGGTCATCCAGGACCGCGGCTACGTGACGTCCCGCGGGCAGGCGCTCGTGCCGTCGTGGCTCGCGTTCGCCGTGACGCGGCTGCTGGAGGAGAACTTCGACTGGCTGGTCGACTACGACTTCACCGCCGAGATGGAGCAGGACCTCGACGCCATCGCCGCCGGCGACAAGGACCGGGTGGCCTGGCTGACGCGCTTCTACTTCGGCGACGGGACCGGCAACGAGGAGGGCGAAGGCCTGCGGGACCTCGTCGCGAACCTGGGTGAGATCGACGCCCGCGAGGTCAACTCCATCCCGATCGGCGACAACATCACGCTGCGCGTCGGCCGCTACGGCCCGTACCTCGAGGACCCGGCCGTGCTGGCCGCGGACGGCACGCCGCGCCGCGCGTCCGTGCCCGAGGAGATGGCTCCCGACGAGCTCACGCCCGCCAGGGCCCGCGAGCTGCTCGAGTCCGAGCCCGAGGGCGACCTCGTGCTCGGCCAGGACCCGAGCACGGGCACGACGATCGTCGCGAAGAACGGCCGCTACGGGCCGTACGTCACCGAGCTGCTGCCCGAGCCGGAGCTCGACGAGGGCCTGTCGGCCGCTGCGCGGAAGAAGGCGCTGGCCGCCGCGCCCAAGCCGCGCACGGCGTCGCTGTTCAAGTCGATGTCGCTGGACTCGATCACGCTCGACGACGCGCTGCGCCTGCTGTCGCTCCCGCGCGTCGTGGGCACGGACCCCGAGTCGGGCACGGAGATCACGGCGCAGAACGGTCGCTACGGGCCCTACCTGAAGAAGGGCACGGACTCGCGCACGCTCGCCTCGGAGGAGGCGCTGTTCACGACGACGCTCGACGAGGCGCTCGCGATCTACGCGCAGCCCAAGCGAGGTCGTGGGGCGACGGCCGCTCCGCCGCTGCGCGAGCTGGGCGACGACCCCACGTCGGGCAAGCCGATCGTCGTGAAGGACGGCCGGTTCGGCGCGTACGTCACCGACGGCACCACCAACCGCACGCTGCCGCGCGACGTGACGCCCGAGTCGATCACCCCCGAGCAGGCCATCGAGCTGCTCGCGGAGAAGCGCGCTCAGGGCCCGGCCAAGAAGAAGGCGCCCGCCCGCAAGGCCCCGGCGCGCGCCAAGGCGTCCGCGAAGAAGTAGCTCGCCGGGGCGGCTCGCACCTGCGCGCTCTGGCAGGTCGCCTCTCTCGCTCGCGTCGCCCCCGCCCGCGTCAGCCCGGCGTGTGGATGCATGGATGGTTGCATGGCGCGTGCCCGTGGCGGGCGCGTCTGGTGCAACCATCCCTGCATCCACGGGCGTGTGGTCAGGGGGCCAGGACCGCCCAGCCGCGTGCGGGGACGGTGGTGGTCGTGGCGGTGACCGTCGACGGGCCCGCGAGCAGCTCGCCCGTCGCTGGGGCGTCCCAGGGCTCGTCGGGGTCCAGGTTGAGGGCGACCAGCAGCGCGTCGCCCCCGGCGCTCGCCTCGTAGAGCAGGTGCTCGTTGCTGAGCTCCACGGTGCGGGTGGTGGCCCGGTGCAGCCACGGGTGCCGACGGCGCAGGCCGATCAGCTCCTGGTGCAGCCGGTAGGCCCACGCTCCGTCGGGCGCCAGGTCGTCGGGCGACGCGGGGAACGCGGGACGGATCGCGTCGTCGCCGCCGAACCGCTCCTCCTTGAGCCCGCGGAACGCCTGCTCGTCGCCGTAGTACACGGCGGGTGTGCCGCCGACGGTGAAGAGCACGACGAGCGCCAGGGCGAGCAGCCCGTCGTCGTCGACCTGGGTCGCGATGCGCGTGACGTCGTGGTTCCCGACGAAGGTCCACGGCGCGAACTGCTCGACGAACGCCGAGTGCCGGTCCAGCGACCACGCCAGCTCCCAGAAGTTGGCCGACGACAGCGCCGACCAGATCGCCTTCCACAGCTCGTACTGCGTGACGGAGTCGAAGCCGGACTCGGCCACGATCGCGGAGTAGTCGCCGTGGATGACCTCGCCGACGACGTAGACGTCGGGGTGCGCCGCGCGCACGCGCTCCAGCACCGGCACCCAGAAGGCCGGCGGGACCGCGTAGGCGGCGTCGAGGCGCCAGCCGTCCGCGCCCGCGTCGAGCCAGTGGATCATCACGTCGGCCACGAGGTCGGCCACGGCGGGCGACGAGTGGTTCAGCGTGACCAGGTCGCGGTGGCCCTCGAAGCAGTCCCACGTGGGCTCGTCGCCGCTGCGGTCGATGCGGAACAGCGCCCCCTCCGGCCCGCCGGCGAGCGCTGCGGTGAACATCGGGTGCGCGCGCCCGACGTGGTTGAAGACGCCGTCGAGCAGCACGCGCAGGCCGCGCTCGTGGGCGGCTGTCACCAGCGCGTCGAAGTCCGACCGGTCGCCCAGCCGCGGGTCGATGCGCAGGTGGTCGGTGGTGTCGTAGCCGTGCGTGCTGGACGCGAACACGGGCCCGAGTGCCAGCCCGTTGACGCCCAGGTCGCGCGCGTAGTCGAGCCAGTCGATCAGACGCCGCAGCCGATGGGCATCGCGCGGATCGGATCCTTCGGGGGCCTCGTCGGCCGCCCCGACGAAACCCAGCGGGTACACCTGCCACCACACCGCGTGCTCGACCCAGCCCATCGCCCCACCGTACGGGTCGGCCGTGCCCCGGGCCGGACGGACGACCCGGGGCACGGCCGGCGCGTCAGCGCAGGCGCAGGCTCGCCGCCTTGCTGGTCACGGACCCGGCGGCGTTCGACACGACCACGCGGTAGTCCGCGGCCGTCGTCGCCGTGACCGAGTACGACGCCGACGTGGCGCCCGCGACCTTCACCCACGTGCCGCCGTGCTGGCGGTACCACTGGTACGTGGGCGTGGGATAACCGAGGGCCGTGACGGTGAAGGTCGCGCGCGACCCCTTCTTCACCGTCTGCGCGCTGGGCTGCCCGACGATCACCGGGGCGATCCCGGTCACCGTGACGGTCGCCGGGTCGGACGCCGTGGAGCCGGCGGTGCTGGTGAACACCGCGCGGACCTGCGCCGCGTCGAGCGCGGGGATCAGCACCAGCGTGAGCGTGCTCGACGTCGCCAGCGGGATCTTCGTCCACGTCGTCGAGCCCTTGCGCTGCAGCTCCCAGCGGACCTTGGTCGGCTCCGGGTAGCCGGTGGCGGCCGCCTTGACCTTGACGATCGCGCCGAGCTTGCCGGAGACGGGCGCGGGCTGGGTCGTGACGACCGGCTCGGCGGCCTTCAGCGTGACCGTCGCCGCGTCCGTCGTCGCGGTCCCCGCCGCGTTGGTGAACACGGCCCGGTACGACGAGCCGTTCACCGCCGTGCTGAGCGTGACGTCGAGCGACGGGGACGTCGCGCCGCTGACGTCGGCCCAGGACGACGAGCCCGCCGCCTTGCTCTGCCACTGCACGGTCGGCTCCGGGGAGCCGGACGCCGCGGCCGTCAGCGTGACGGTCTCACCGAGCGTGCCCGATGCGTCCGCGGGCTGGTCGGTGACCTCCGGGGCCACGTCCGCGGGCGTCGCCGGGAAGTCGCCCACCGCGATGTCGTCGAGGTAGAACGAGCCGGTCTTCGGCAGGGAGGCGTCCGACTGCGTCGCCATGATGATGAACTCGTTCACTCCTGCGAGCTGGGCCCGGGTGGGGCGCAGCGTCGAGCTGATTCCGCTCGGGTAGGTGACGACGGCGTCGTCGAACGCCAGCTGGACCGTGCGTGCCGTGCCCGTCAGCGAGACGGGCAGGTCCCAGTACCAGTCGTCGCCCGTGCCGTCGGCCGACGGCGTCCGGAACCGGAACGACAGGTTCTGGCCCGACCCGTTCGGGTCGACCCACGCGGTGATGCCGTCGAGCCCGGCCCACGAGTGGCCGCCCAGCCAGCGCGACTCCTGCAGGTACGTGGTCGAGCCGAAGTCGTAGACGAACTGCGCGGCCTTGGACCCGGCCGACCCCTTGCCCGGCGCGAGCGCGAGCTGCCAGCCGTCGCCCCAGTCCTGCTCGGCGATGTTGCTCCAGCCGGCGCGCAGGTCGGTGGTCGTGGCGTAGGTGTCGAACGTGTCGAGCACCTCGGCGGAGCCGTCGGGCACCTCCGGGGCGGGCTCGCCGCCCACGGCCTGGATGTCGTCGACACCGAACGTGCCCGAGCCGCTGGTCGAGTTCGACGCCAGGACAAGCTCGCCGATCGAGCCGAGCTGCGTGTCGTCGAGCGGGTCCGTCAGGTCGGCGGGCCACGACGGCGCGAACGACGAGAACGGGATCTCGACGGTGTGCCACGACGTGTCGGTCAGCGGCACCTGGGCCAGCCAGTAGCTGCCGGTGGTGTTGCTGATCTGTATGGCGAGCTGGTTGCTGGACCCGTCGCCCTTGACCCGCAGCGACAGCGCATCGCGCCCGGACCAGTCCTGGCCCAGCCAGCGGGAGACGTCCTGCCAGCCGCCGTTCGGGTTGTCGTAGCTGAACGACAGCGCCTGCGCGCCCTGGCCCGCGTCGGTGCCGAGCGAGATCAGGTCGGTCTTGCCGCGGTTGCCCCAGGCCGCGTCGAACGCGGCCTCGTCGGCGTAGCCCTCGAAGTCGTCGACGACGATCGGCTCGGCCGTCGGCTCGGGGTCCACGTACTCGCCCTCGCCGGACGCCTTGATGTCGTCGACCTGGATCGAGCCCTTCAGCGGGGCGTCGCCGCCCGCGTCGTTGAGGTAGACGAAGAACTGGCTGACCTTGGCCAGCCGCTCCCAGGTGAGGGTCGCTCCGGCGTTGGCGGTGTCCCAGGGGGCGGGCTTGAACTCGGTCCAGGGGATGTGCGTGACGTACGAGTCGTCGCCCGCCAGCGACGGGTACGCCTCGAACGTGACGCCGCCGGCCTGGACCTGCACGACGAGCTTGTGGCCCGAGGCGTCGGGGTCGATCCACAGGTCGAGCTGGCCGAACGCGGACCAGTTCTGCGTGGGTGCGAACGACTTGCCGAAGCCGAGGTAGCCCGTGCGCGACGCGGGGAAGTCGTAGCTGAGCTTCGCCGCGTTGCCATCGCCGTGCTCACCCAGCGCCAGTGCCGACGAGGTTGCGTTCGCCACCGTGTACGCGGCGCGCAGCGCGACGTCGTCGCCGTAGCCCTCGAAGTCGTCGACCGTACCCTCGGGCAGCACCGGGGCGGCGCCCAGGATGACCGAGACGCTGCTGGTCAGGTCGTGGCCGCCGCCGGTCGCGGTGACCGTGGCGCCCACCGTCCGGTTGGTCAGCGCGTCCGCGCCGATGTCCCACGTGCCCGACCAGTAGCCGTCGTCGTCCTTCGTCAGGGCGACCGGGTCGAAGCCGTCGGCCGTGAACGTCACGCTGTCGACGCCCGGCGCCGCGGTGAGCTTGGCGCGCACGGTGACGGTCGGGGTGGTGATGCGCGTGCCGTCCGCGGGCGTGACGAGGCGCAGGAACGGCTGCTGAGCGGCGGCCGGCGGGTCCGACGAGTACGGGTCGCCGGTCTGCGACGCGAAGATCGAGCGCGGGTCGTCGTACAGCGCCTGGAAGTCCGACGCCATCTCGTGGCCCGCGTACGGCACGTAGATCTGGCCCGAGCCGAAGTTCGCCCACGTGAGCATCCACGCGACCTTGCTCGCCTTCGGGCTCGCGTTCAGACCGTCCATCAGCTCGGTGTAGTAGTGCAGCGACTTGTTGCCCGACGGCTTGATGGTGCGGTCCCCGTTGCGGCCGAACTCGGTGAACGCGGGGATCTTGTGCCGGGCCGCGGCCAGGTCGACGACCATGTCGAGGTCGGTCACGACGGCGTCGACGTAGGCGCTCGAGTCGTCGTCGGCGTTCGAGTTCTCGTAGTTGTCGTAGCCCAGCACGTCGACCCACTGATCGCCGGGGTACGTCTCCAGGTAGCGCGCGCTGTCGCCGTCGAACGAGCCGTTGGGGGAGAACGCGTAGAGCAGGTTGTGCACGTGCTTCACGTCGCGCAGGTACTCGACCGTGTACCGGAAGATCTCCTTGTACTCGCCCGTGGTCGCGTGCGCGGCGCCCCACCAGAACCACGACCCCGTGTTCTCGTGGAACGGCCGGAAGACGACCGGCACCAGCGAGCCGTCGTCGCGCTTCGCGTCCGTGGCGGCCCGGGCGACGAGGTCGAGATAGGCCCGGAACTCGGCGTTCTTGTCGCCGCCCGGGAGGATGTGGCTGACGACGCGGCCGCTGGTGTCGTAGAAGTCCTTGCCCGTGACGAAGTTGGGCATGTGCGCCGACAGCGTGACGATGCCGCCGAGCGCGTCGGCGCGGACGAACTGCTCCGCGAGCGCCTCGGCGTTCTGCTCGTCGGTGTTGTCGTGCGAGCCGGGCTTCTCGTCGCCCTTGAGCGCGAGGCCGTCGAAGCCGAACACGCCCGGGAGGTCCCCGGTGACGTCGTGGACGTCGGACTTGACCGGCTGGCCGTCGGGGCCGGGCGCGGCCGCCGAGACGGACTCGTCGACCGGGTGCTGCTGGCCGAACAGGACGCCGCCGGACTCCTGGTCGCGCAGGTACTGGAACAGCGAGCGCGTGGGGGCGGTCGCGTCGGTGTCGACGATCGCGACGGTGTCGTCGTCGGCCGCGTGCGCGGCGGTGCCGAGGCTCGTCAGACCGGTGAAGGTCAAGGCCGCGGCGGCCAGGATCGCGGCAGCCCGCGATCGTCGGGCATGGCTGGTGGCTCTGGTCATCGAGTTCTCCGTTGAACGTCCCGGCCCTGCGCCGGGCGACCTGCGCGACCCCTCGTCGGGCCGATGGGGCCCGACCGTAACTTACTTAAGCCGCTGAAAATAGAGGGTGAAGCGAGTAAGTTGTGGCGAATCGTCCTGCCCGCGTCCGCCCGGCCGACGCGGGCCGCGGGCTGGCACTACGTTGGGCGCCATGGCTCGTACCCCCGATCCCCGTACCGCACCTCCCATCCGCTGGGGCATCCTCGGCGCCGGTGGCATCGCCTCCACGTTCGCCACCGGCGTCACCCAGCACACGCGCGCGCAGCTGGTCGCCGTGGGCAGCCGCCACCGCGACCGCGCCGAGCGGTTCGCCACCGCGCACGGCATCCCCACCACGCACGTCGGCTACCGCGAGCTGGTCGAGGACCCGCAGGTCGACGCCGTCTACGTGGCGACCCCGCACTCCGAGCACCGCGAGCACGCGCTGCTGGCGATCAAGGCCGGCAAGCACGTGCTCGTCGAGAAGGCGTTCACGCGCAACGAGGCCGAGGCGCGCGAGGTCTTCGACGCCGCCCGGGCCGCCGGCGTGTTCGTCATGGAAGCCATGTGGACGCGGTTCCTGCCGCACGTCGACGCGTTGCACCAGGTCATCGACGCGGGCGAGGTGGGCGACATCGTCAACCTGTCCGCCGACCACGGCCAGTTCATGGCCTTCGACCCGAGGTCGCGCCTGTACGACCCCGCGCTCGCGGGTGGTGCGCTGCTGGACCTGGGCGTCTACCCCGTCGCGTTCGCGCACGACTTCCTGGGCGTGCCCGACGCGGTGCAGGCGGTCGGCACGCTCACCGAGACGGGCGTCGACGGGCAGATCTCGATGGTGCTGTCCTACGGCGAGCGCACGCAGGCGACGCTCGCGACGACGCTGTGGGCCAAGACGCCGACGATCGCGACGATCTCCGGCACCGAGGGGTTCATCTCCGTGCGCGGCGACTTCTACGGGCCGACGTCGTTCCGCGTGCAGCGACGCGACGGACGCATCTGGGAGTTCGACCAGCCCAGCCCCAAGGGCCTGCAGTTCGAGGCCGCCGAGGTCGCACGCCGCGTCGCCGCCGGGGAGACCGAGAGCCCGCGCATGTCGTGGCAGGGCACGCTCGACGTCATGCGGACGATGGACCAGATCCGCGCGCAGGTGGGGGTCGTCTACCCGGGCGAGTGAGTCGTGTCCGCCCTCACGGTTACCCTTGCGGCGTGACGACTACCGGCCTGTTCGTGTCCCTCGAGGGGGGCGACGGTGCGGGCAAGTCGACCCAGGCCGCGATGCTGCGCGACTGGCTCGAGGAGGCCGGCCGCGAGGTCGTGCTGACGCGAGAGCCGGGCGGCACGGAGCTGGGTCGGCTGCTGCGGGACGCGGTGCTGCACGGCGACCACGTCGACCCGCGCACCGAGGCGCTGCTGTACGCGACCGACCGCGCGCACCACGTCGCCTCGCTCGTCCGGCCGGCGCTCGAGCGCGGGGCCGTCGTCGTGACGGACCGCTACCTCGACTCGTCGGTCGCGTACCAGGGCAGCGGCCGTGACCTGGGCGCCGACGAGGTCGAGGCGCTGTCGATGTGGGCGACCCAGGGGCTGCTGCCCGCGCTGACCGTGCTGCTGGACCTCGACCCGGTGGTGGGCCGCTCGCGGCTGACGGGGGACCTGGACCGCCTGGAGAGCGCGGGCGACGAGTTCCACGCGCGCACCCGGCAGGCGTTCCTGGACCGGGCCGCGGCCGACGAGGACCGCTGGCTCGTGCTCGACGCGACCGCACCGGCCGACCAGCTCGCCGCCGCGATCCGGGGCCGCGTCGCGGGGCTCCTGACGGGAGCGTCGGCGTGAGCGTCTGGGACGACGTCGTCGGGCAGGAGCCCACGGTCGACGTGCTGCGCGCCGCAGTCGCGGACCCGGGCGCGATGACGCACGCGTGGCTCCTGACGGGCCCGCCGGGCTCGGGCCGGTCCAACGCGGCGCGCGCGTTCGCGGCGGCGCTGCAGTGCCGCGACGGTGGCTGCGGGTTCTGCCACGACTGCACGACGACGCTCGGCGGCACCCATCCGGACGTGACCGTCGTCGCGACGGAGGGTGTGTTCATCCGCGCCGAGACCGCGCGTCCGCTCGTCGAGCTGGCCCAGCGCTCCCCGTCGCAGGGCCGTTGGCGCGTGATCATCATCGAGGACGCCGACCGGCTCAACGACACCAGCGGCAACGCGCTGCTCAAGGCCATCGAGGAACCTGCTGCGCGCACGGTCTGGATGCTGTGCGCCCCCAGCCCGCAGGACGTCCTGGTCACGCTGCGCTCGCGCAGCCGCTCCGTCGCGCTGCGCGTGCCGCCGGTGGACGCGGTCGCTGCACTGCTCGTCTCCCGGGACGGGATCGCGCCCGATGTCGCGGCGGTGGCGGCCCGCGCCGCGCAGTCGCACGTCGGCATCGCCCGCCGGCTGGCCCGCGACCCGCAGGCGCGCGAGCGGCGCGACGCGGTGCTCTCCGTCGCGACGCGCATCCGCGGCGTCGGCGACGCGGTGCTCGCCGCCGGTGACCTGGTGGCGACCGCGCAGGCGGACGCGAAGGCGGCCACCGAGGAACGCGACGCCGCGGAGCGCGCCTCGCTGCTGCACTCGCTGGGTGCCGAGGGGGCGGCGACGCTCCCGCCCGCGATTCGCTCGCAGGTCAAGGCGCTGGAGGACGAGCAGAAGCGGCGGGCCACGCGTTCCCAGCGCGACGTGCTGGACCGCGCGATGGTGGACCTGCTCTCCCTGTACCGCGACGTGCTCGTCGCGCAGCTGGGCGCGCAGGTGGAGCTCGTCAACGTCGAGCACGCCGACGACGTCCGCCGGCTCGCCGAGCAGAGCACGCCGGAGCAGACGCTGCGCCGGATGGACGCGGTCGGCCAGGCCCGCACGCGGCTGGCGGGCAACGTCGCCCCGCTGCTCGCGGTCGAGGCGATGGCGATCGCGCTGCGCCCGCAGGGCTGACGGCGCACGGCGGCGGGTGCTGGACCGGACTGTCGGGTTCGCCGACTACCCTCGTCGCATGCCGCCCGCCCGCCTCCTGCGTCGCGCCGTCGCGGCACTCGCCGTCGTCGCCGTCGTCCTGACCGGCTGCGCACCCGCCAAGCACCAGGTCAGCGCGCCCAGCCCGATCGCGTCCACGGCCGAACCCGACCACGGCGACCTCGCCTCGTTCTACGGCCAGCAGCTCGAGTGGTCGACGTGCGACGAGGGCCAGTGCGCCAAGGTCCGCGTCCCGCTGGACTACGACGACCCCGCGGGGCGGACCATCCAGCTCGCGCTCGCGCGGCACGAGGCACCGGGCACGCCGCTCGGCTCGCTGCTGGTCAACCCCGGCGGCCCGGGTGCGTCGGGCGTCGACTTCCTGAACGGGTTCGTCGGCGAGGCCACCGACGACCTGCTCAAGAACTTCGACGTCGTCTCGTTCGACCCTCGCGGCGTCCAGCGCTCGTCGCCCGTGCGGTGCGTCGACGACGCGGAGATGGACCGGATCACGGCGATCAACCCGCCGGACGGCTCCGACGACAGCCTCCAGGGGGCGATCGACGAGTCGGCGAAGTTCAGCAAGGAGTGCGTGAACACCTCCGGCGAGGTGCCGGCCCACATCGACACCGTCAGCGCGGCCAAGGACCTCGACATCATGCGGTCGGCGCTCGGCGACGCGTCGCTGTACTACCTGGGCTTCTCCTACGGCACCAAGCTGGGCGCCACGTACGCGGCGCTGTTCCCGAAGCAGGCCGGGCGCATGGTCCTCGACGGTGCGCTCGACCCGACGCTGACCGACGGCGACGTCGAGGAGGGCCAGGCCGGCGGCTTCGAGAAGGCCCTGCGTGCCTACGTCGCGGACTGCCAGGCGGGGTCCAAGTGCCCGCTGTCGGGGTCGGTCGACGACGGCATGCAGCAGATCGGGGACCTGCTGGACCGAGCCCGCAAGCAGCCGTTGCAGACCAGCGACGGCCGCCCGCTCACCCAGGCCCTCGCGTTCTCGGGCATCGCGCTGACGCTGTACTCGCAGAGCTACTGGTCGGCGCTGACCGACGGCCTCAACGCGGCCATCCACGAGGGTGACGGCACGCTGCTGCTCAGCTACTCCGACGCCTACTACGACCGCGGCGCGGACGGGACGTACACCACCAACACCACCGAGGCGTTCCGCAGCATCACCTGCCTCGACGAGCGCGGCGATCCCGACTTCGACGCCATGCGCACCCAGGCGAAGCAGATCGGCAAGGTCGCGCCTACGGTCGGTCAGTTCTTCTCCTACGGCGGCACCACGTGCGCCGACTGGGCGGTGCCCGAGGTGGGCGGCCTGCAGGACTACAGCGCGCAGGGTGCGCCGCCGATCCTCGTCGTCGGCACCACCAACGACCCCGCGACGCCGTACGCGTGGGCGGAGAAGCTCGCCACGACCCTCTCGTCGGGCGTCCTGCTCACCTACGAGGGCGAGGGCCACACCGCCTACCGCAGCAGCAACACGTGCATCGCGAACGCCGTCGACTCCTACCTGATCGGCGGGACGGTGCCCGCCGACGGCACCCGCTGCTGACCCGCTTTGGTCCTCGCGCCGCGGGCGGGTACAGTAGGCGCGCTCGCCGGGTCGTCCGCGTCCCGACGATGCCGCCTTAGCTCAGTCGGCAGAGCGTCTCACTCGTAATGAGAAGGTCAAGAGTTCGATTCTCTTAGGCGGCTCCCTCCGAAGGCCCTGGACCACCGGTCCGGGGCCTTCGTCGTCTCGCCGTGCCTTCTCCGGCGAGTCGGTGGAAGGCCCGGGCCTGCCGATCCCCCGCCGGCCGAGCCGCCCGCTGGTCCTGCCGGAGGCCGCCCGGCGCGTCCCGCCTCCCCTCGCTGTCGGTCCACCATGCTCATCGCGTGGTTCTCGTGGTGTGGGTGCTCAGCATCCTGCTGATCGGTCTAGGGGCTCTCCAGATCTGGGCTGCGGCGCGAGCCGAACGTTGGCGTGCATTTCTGTCGCGGGCGGCCGTGTTTCAGGCCAGGTGGCTCAGTCCTCGCGGGTTCGCGAGGGTCGCGCTCTGCGCCGGCGTCTTCCTTGTCTGGATGGGCGTCTGCTTCGCGGCCATGGTCGTGGTCGACCCGGAGATGCTGCGCGAGGACTCCACCGGTGCAACCGATGCCGGGGTCGCCGTCGTCGCGACCATGGTCGGCGGGCTTGCGGTTCTTGGCGTGCTGGCGCTCGTCCTCGTGTTCAGCGGCCGCCCCCACGCCCTGGTGCTCCGCCCGTTGAGGACGGCGACGAAGGGCGAGGCGGCTGAGTGGCTGCAGGCTGGGTCGCCTGGCTGATCGAACGTGCGCGGTGCGGCGCTCCTGGACGCACCGCCCGTGCCGGGCACGACGAGGGCCGACGGACGTGACGCCTCGTCATCGGGCGGGACGTTCGAGGTAGGCCCACCGATCGTCCACGGACACCAGGCGCCACCCGGCGGCGGCGTACTGGGCGAGCAGTGCCTCGACCTGTCGCGCGAACGTGGCGTCGTCGTCGGCGGCGTCCAGCTTGAGGAGCTTGTACTCGAGTCGCACCTCCGTCGAGGGCGGCGGAGGGGCGAGAAGATCGGTGAGCTGGTCCGCGATGGACACCAGCGACGCGTAGAGGCCCACCGCCGAGCGTGAGCCCGCCAGGTCCTCGTCCCTCCCCTCGAGGAGAGCGTCGTCGTCCGCGCTCCGGACCTCCCACGCGCCGTTGAGCCGGCCCGTCGAGTCGCCCGCGAAGGTGACCAGGACATCGACGCCACCGATCGTGGTCGCGAACGCGCGTCCGCCCTCGTCCGTCTCGGCCGGCGTCCAGGTGGGTGCGGTGCTCACGGTCCCATCTTCGCGCAGGCTCCGGGGCGCGCATCGCGCCGGGACGGTGATCACCCGGACTGCCGCGAGAATGGAGCCGTGCCGTCGTATCGCGTGTCCGCAGCCGTCGGCTTGCTGCAGCCGGGGACGCAGCCGCAGGACGTGCTGCCGGAGGCGGTCGCGGTGGCGCGCGAGCGGGTGGTGGTCGAGGCGTTCGACCTCGCGGTCGTGCGCGGCGAGGCGCGGGTGACCGTGCGGTACGAGGCAGACGACGACGCGACCGCCCGGCAGGCGGGGTGGGCGGTGCTCGCGCGGCTCGACGAGCTCGCGGACATCAGCGGTCGGCGCGTGACCCGCCGCTGGGGAGCCCGCTGGTTGCCGCTGCGGGGGTGAGCCTCACAGCAGCGCGGCGCCCTGGCCGACGATGACGACGTCCTCGACGGGGGTGGTGGTGAAGCGGTGCCCGACGACGAGGGTCTCGCGTCCCGCGTCGCCCGCCTCCACCAGCACCGCGGGAGTGCCGGCGGACGGTTCGACGACGTAGCCGTGCTCGTCGAGCGCCGCGACCCAGGCCACGGCCCCGCGAGGCCGGCCCGACGTCGCGACGAGTCTCTGGGCCTCGGCCAGGTCACCGACCCGCTGCACCGGCGCACCGGCGTCGAAAGCGACGACGACGACCGTGCTCGGCTCCGCGGCCGCGCAGGCCAGCTCGAGGACGGCGTCGAGGAGCGACAGCGCGAGGATCTGCACCTCGGTGGACGGCGGGGACGCGAGGTCGCCGGGGATCCGCGGGCGCGGCACCCGCAGCGCGCGACGCCCGGTGAGCGGGGGCTGGTGCGCCGGGACGTGCGGAGCCGCAGGCGTGGGTTCGGCAGCGGACGGCGCCGGGGCTGACGGTGCGGCCGACGGGTGCGAGGCGGCCGCAGGCGGCGGGGCGACCGGGCGCTGCCGGGTCGGCAGGGTCGCCGTCGGCGTAGGTGCGGCCGCACCGCGGCGCGTGGGAAGCGGTGCGACCGACGTCGGCTCGTACGCGGGTTCCGCCGGTTCGGGAGCTGGCGCCTGTGCCGCGTCGGCAGCAGGGGACTCCGCCGGCGCCGGGTCGGCCTCGTCGAGGTGCTCGGCGGCGGCGTCGACGTAGTCGACCACCCAGCCGCGCACGCCGGCCTCCCAGCGCATGCGCACGTCGTCGAACGGGACCACGGCGGCGGTGCCGTCGGCGGACAGCAGCGCGGGCGCAGGCGACTCGATGGAGGTGCGCAGCACCCAGTGGGCGTTCCCGGCCCGGGCCATCACCAGGTCGCCGATGCCGACGCCCAGCGCGGCGAGCATCCCGGCCGGCAGCTCTCCCCCGCCGGCCGCGGACCACCGGGCCCGCTCGGCGTCGAGCAGCGCCCCGACGGCGGCCGGGTCGGTGACGTCGATGCCGGCGGCCGCGACGTGGCCACGCAGCCGCGCCAGGTGGCCCTGCTCGACCGGCGTGAGGGGCCGCATCCCGGCGACGGCAGGAGTGCGGACCATGCCCGTTGCATCGGCTCGGACGGGGGTGATCTTGAGCACTCGAACCCTGGCCGGCGGCCCGTCGGGGCGGGAATCACCCGGGTCGTACGTCCTGGGACCGCCGGGGGATGGTGAGTGCCGAGGTCAGCGCGCCGGCGGCGAGCAGACCGGCGCAGACGAGCAGCGCGGTCCGGTGCGCGGGGCCCAGCGTGGCGGCGTCGGTGAGCGACGACCCGACGCCCGCGACGAGCGGCAGCACGGCGATGGCGAGCAGCCCTGCGATGCGTGCGACGGCGTTGTTCACGCCGCTCGCGACCCCCGCGAGATGGTCGGGCGCCGCGGCCAGGGCGGTGGTGGTCAGGGGCGCGACGGTGATCGACAGTCCCAGGCCGAACAGCACCATCCCCGGCAGCACCGACGTCCAGTAGGGCGAGTCGGCGCCGATCCGCGACAGGAGCACGGCCGCCCCCGCGCACACCAGCGGGCCGAGCGTCATCGGCAGCCGCGGCCCGATGCGCTGGCCCAGCGCCCCGACGCGGGGGGACAGCAGGAACATGAGGATCGTGACGGGCAACGGTGCCAGGCCAGCGGTCAGCGGCGGGTACCCGGAGACCACCTGCAGCGTCACGACAACGAAGAAGAAGACGCCGGACAGCGCGCCGTAGATCAGCAGCGTGGCAGCGTTGACGCCCGCGAACGGCCGCCAGCGGAACAGCGCGGGCGGCAGCAGCGGCGCGGGGTGGTGGGCCTCCGCGACGACGAACGCGACGAGCGCGAGCGCGCCGCCGACGAGCGAGACCACGACCGCCGTCGTCGCGGACCCGTGGTCCGTCCACACCGTGAACCCGTACGTCAGCCCGGCCAGGCCCAGGGCGCCGAGCACCGTGCCGAGCACGTCGAGGCGGCGCACCGCGTCGGCGTCGGACGACTCGGGCACGTGCCGCAGCGTCACCGCGACGACGACCACCACCATCGGCACGTTGATCGCGAAGATCCACCGCCACGACGCGACCTCGACGATCCAGCCGCCCAGGAAGGGAGCCACGGCGCCCGCGACGCCCGACCACCCCGACCACGCCCCGATCGCCCGCCCGCGGTCCTCGCCGGCGAACGTCGACTGGATGATCGCCAGCGATCCCGGCGTCAGCAGCGCCGCACCGACCCCCTGCACGACGCGGGCCGCGATCAGCGTGCCGATCCCCGGCGCGACCGCGCACAGCAGCGACGCGACCCCGAACCAGACGACACCCACCAGGAACACGCGCCGCCGCCCGAAGCGGTCCCCGAGCGAGCCGCCCAGCAGCAGGAACGCCGCCAGGGTCAGGGCGTAGCCGTTGACGGTCCACTGCAGGTCGCCGGTCGAGGCGTCGAGGTCGTCGGCGATCGCCGGGAGCGCGATGGTGACGACGGTGGCGTCGATGAACGCGATCGCCGAGCCGAGGACGGTGGCGAGCAGGACCCAGCGCCCGCGCGCCGAGGTGTACGCGGGTGCGTCGGCGGGATCCGCGAACGCAGCGGGCGGGTCGACGGCGGGGGACGGGTCGCCGTCAGCGGGGCCGGTCACGGTCCTTGCTGGGCTGAACGCGCTTGGGCTCGCCGGGCATCTTGGGGTACTCGGGCGGGTAGGGCAGGTCGCCGTGGCCGTCGTCGGCCTCCTGCCGGTCCGCGAGCTCGAGCACGGAGTCCAGCACGCCGCGCGGCGCCGCCCCGGCGACGAGCGGCGCGAACAGGTCGCCGACCTCGGCGAACCGCGCGGGCATGGACAGGACGTCGAAGTCGTCGGGGTGCACGTCCGGGACCTCGTCCCAGGTCAGCGGCGCGGAGACGGTGGCGCGCGGGTTGGTACGGATCGAGTACGCCGACGCGATGGTGCGGTCGCGCGCCATCTGGTTGTAGTCGACGAAGATCTTGACCCCGCGCTCCTCCTTCCACCACTTCATCGTGACCTGGTCCGGCAGGCGCCGCTCCAGCTCGCGGCCCAGCGCGATGGTGGCGCGCCGCGCCTCGACGAACGTCCAGCGCGGCTCGATCGGCACGAAGATGTGGATGCCCCGCCCGCCGGACGTCTTGGGGTAGCCGGTCAGGCCGTGCTCGGTGAGCAGCTCGCGGACGTGCGGGGCGACGCGCGCGGCGTCGGAGAAGTCGGTCCCCGGCTGCGGGTCCAGGTCGATGCGGAGCTGGTCGGGCCGGTCCACGTCGGCCGACGTCACGGGCCACGGGTGGAACGTGAGCGTGCCCAGGTTGGCGGCCCACGCGACCACGGCGAGCTCGCTGGGCGCGACCTCGTCGGCCGTGCGCCCGCTGGGGAACCCGATCCGGGCCGTCTTCACGTACTCCGGCGCGCCCGCGGGCACGCGCTTCTGGTAGAACGCGTCGCCCGACGAGTCCATCCGGGTGGCCAGCTTCGCGCCCTCGAACACCCCCTTGGGCCAGCGCTCGAGCGTGGTCGGCCGGTCCAGCAGCGCGCCCAGGATCCCGCCGCCCACGCTGAGGAAGTACTGGACGACGTCGAGCTTGGTCAGTCCCCGCTCGGCGAAGTACACCTTGTCTGGGCTGCTCACGCGCACGGTCCGGTCGTCGACCTGCAGCTCCACCGCGGGCGTCTTCGTCGGCATGCGCCCACCGTAGGCCCGACCGCCGACACTGGCCACGGCCCGCGGCGGTCACGACGACGGCGGTCACGACCCGATGAGCCCCCGCTGGTGCGCGATCGACACCGCCTCGGCCCGGCCGGACGCGCCGAGCTTGGCCAGCAGGTTGGACACGTGCACGGAGACGGTCTTGCCGGAGATGAACAGCTTCTCCCCGATCTGCCGGTTCGACAGGCCCTGCGCGACGAGCGTGAGGACCTCGGCCTCGCGCGACGTGAGCACGTCGCCGCCGCCCTCGGCCACCCCGGTCAGCCCCAGCCGTCCACGACGCGACAGCCCGCGCACGGCCGCGGCGAGGGGCGCGGCCCCCATCGCGTCGGCCTCGGCCAGCGCGACGGCGGCGTGCTCGCGCGCGGTGTCCCGCTCGCCCTGCTCCAGCAGCGCCTCGGCCAGGCGGTAGCGGGTGCGCGCCTGCTCGTAGCGGTGGCCGAAGCCGAACTCGTCGAGCGCCTCCTGCCAGGGTCCGACCTCGTTGTGCGCACCGCCCAGCAGCCGCCCGTGCTCGGCGTGCGCCCGGGCCAGCCACGCGCGACCCTCCGGCCCCAGTCGCCCACCCCGCGGGCGGCCGCGCCGCGCCGTCGACCGTGCGCGCTCCAGCAGCGAGTCGCCGAGCGCCACGCGATCGCGGACGTCGTGGCCCTGCAGGCGCTCCGCCGCGGCGGCGTCAGCCAGCGCTGCCAGCCCCAGCGCGGACAGGTAGATGCCGCCCAGGAAGTAGTCGGTCCACGCGCGGCCCAGGAAGTCGATGATGCGCATCGCCAGCGCGACGGCCTCGTCGGCGTCGCCCCGCATCGTCAGTGCGTCCACCGCGCACCCGCCGGCCTGCAGCGCGACCAGGCCGTCCAGCTCCCAGTCCGCCTCGAGCGCGGCGGCACGGGTCGGCACGTCCTCGTCGCCGCGGGCGGTCGCCGCGAACAGGTCGACGGCGCTCAGCACGCGGGCGCGGTCGTCGGGCACGTCGGGGACCGGCGGCAGTGTCGTCAGGTCACCGCTGACGTACCGCAGCAGCCGGACGAGCATCGCCAGCTCGAGCCCGTACGTGCTGGTGGCCATGCCCACCTCGCGTGCGCGGGCGACGCCCTCGGCCGCCACCTCCGCCGCCGAGCCGGGGTGGCCCGCGTACCAGCGGTTGCCCGCCAGGTTGAAGCGGCTGCGCAGCTCGGTGTCCAGGTCCTCGGCCTCCTGCGCGCGCGCGAGCGCCTGGGCCAGCAGGTCGGCCGCCTGGTTGGCCTCGTCGACCTCGAGCACCGCGAGCGTGGTGAGCCCGTCGGCCTCGGCGTCGAACGCACCCACGGCACGCGCGACCTCGACGGCCTGCTCGCCTGCCACGCGCGCCTCGTCGTCCTGGTCGACGTTCAGCGCGCACCGCGCGTACGTGGCCAGCGCCCAGGCACGCGCCGGCGACGGCTGGGTACCGGTTGCCTCGATCGCCTGCCGCGCCTGCTGCATGGCCGCGTCGAGCTGCTCGGCGGCGAGCAGCAGCCGGGCCAGCCGGGTGCGGAGCATGGCCTGGCGGTCCGGCTCGTCGGCCGACGCCTCGACGGCGGCGCGCGCGAGCTGCACCGCGCGGTCCACCAACCCGGCCGCGCTCGCGGCCGACGCCGCGGAGCTGAGCAGAGCGACGTGGTCCTCACCGTGCGCCGTCCGTTCCTCCCCCACGGCGTCCCACAGCCGCAGCACCACCTCCAGGTGCCGCAGCTCCTCCGCGGGCGCGAGCACGCAGTGCGCCTGGTGGGCCGCCTCGCGGGACGCTGCCCACGCGACCGGGATGTCCGGGGCGCGCAGCGCGTGCGAGGCGAGCTGGGACGCCGGGCCCAGGGAGGGGTCGGCGAGCAGGGCCCGCAGGTAGGCGCGGTGCAGCGCGGAGACCTCGCCCGGCAGGAGGTCGGCGGCGACCGCCTCGGCCAGCAACGCGTGCCGGAAGGCGAGGTGGCCGTCCTCCACGGCGAGCACGTGGTGGGCGACCGCGTCGCGCAGCGCCGCGTCGAACCCCGTGAGACCGGAGCCGACGGCGGCCCGCAGCAGCCGCTCGTCGACGAGCCGCCCCGCGACGGACGCGACGCGCACGAGCTGCTGCACGTCCGGGTCCAGGACCTCCAGGCGCGAGCGCAGCACGTCCGCGAGGGACCACGGCAGCACGTCGTCGTCGGCCCCGGCCTCCAGCAGCTCCTGGGCAAAGTACGCATTGCCCTCCGACCGCTCGACGACGCGACGCAGCGCCGGCTCGGGCACGGCCGAACCCGTCACCGCGACGGTGAAGGCGCGCAGCTCGTCGGACGTGAACGGCGACAGGTCCAGGCGCATCACGCGCGGGTGGCGCACCAGCTCGGCGGCGGCCGCGCGCCACGGGTGGCGACGGTGCAGGTCGTCCGTGCGGTAGCTCGCGACGAGCAGCAGGTGCTGGCGGCGCAGGCGCGAGACGAGGAAGCGCAGCACGTCGCGGCTGGACGCGTCGGCCCAATGGAGGTCCTCGACCACGACGAGCAGCGGCCGCTCGGCCGTGCCCAGCGTGCCCAGCACGTCGAGCAGGCCCTCGAAGAGCTGCAGCCGGTTGGCGGGCCCGTCCGCGGGGGCGCTGCCCGGCAGGAGGCGAGCCAGCGCCGGCCTGGCCGCGACGATCGCGTCCACGGGGCCCGGGTCCAGCTCGCGCAGCTGGGACAGCATCTCGGCGAAGGGCAGGTACGGCAGGCCCACGTCCCCGAGGTCGACGCAGTGCGTCACCACCACCTGCGCGCCGCCGGCAGCCGCGCGCTCGGTCACGTGCTGCAGCAGCCGGGTCTTGCCTACGCCTGCGTCCGCCGCGAGCAGGACCGCGCGGGCCGTGCCCGCACGCGCGTCCGCGAGGGCGAGGTCGAGCGTCTCGACCTCGCCCTCGCGGGCGATGAACGGTGCTGTCATCGGGCCACGTGCCATGCCCCCGATACTCGCAGCAGCCACCCACGCGCCGCGTCGTGATTTCGCCGCCGGGCCG
This sequence comes from Cellulomonas sp. JH27-2, assembly GCF_014837175.1. Lineage (GTDB taxonomy): Bacteria > Actinomycetota > Actinomycetes > Actinomycetales > Cellulomonadaceae > Cellulomonas. The sequence goes on from NZ_JACYFR010000003.1 coordinate 278,933, forward strand.
CGCGGGCCGCGCGCGACTGGCGGCGCCGGGCCGACCGCGCCCGCCCCTCGGCGATGCCCTGCTGGACTCGCTGCCGCCGCGCGTCGAGGTCCGTGTCGAACGACCCCGCCCACACGTCGCTCATGCCTGCTCCCCACAGCTCTCGCATGATCGTCCCTCTCGTCCCGCGGAGGTCGTTCCTCCGGCTGACCCTGACGTTCCTCCCGAGGTGACGGGCGACGGATCGGTCGATCGACCAGTCCTGGCCATCCCGTCGTCGCGGGTCGCCCTGAGGTACCTCAGACGTGCGTGTCGTGGACTCCACCCGGCGGAACGGCCCGACGTCGGGCACCCTGGACGGGTGGGAGAGGTCAGACATCTACGGAGCGCACCGAGCGTGCGACGTGCCGAGCAGGCCGCCGCGGTGTTCGACGACGAGATGGTGGTGCAGGCCGAGCCACGTGCGCCGCGCGCCGTGCGGCACTGGGTGATGCGGACGGTCGCGGGCCTCGGTGTGACCGGTGCGGGCAACCAGGTGGTCGAGCTGCTGACGGCGGAGATCGTGTCGAACGCCGTCGTGCACGGCCCTTCGGAAGGCGAGATCCGCGTGCGGTTGCGCGTCGCGGGTCCCTGCGTGCGCGTCGAGGTCACGGACACCGGGCACGGGTCGCCCACGGTGCGCCACCCGGAGCCGACCGCCCCCAACGGGCGCGGCCTGCTGCTGGTCGAGGCGCTCGCGACGTCCTGGGGGACGCGGCCCGACGAGGCCGGGACGACCGTCTGGTTCGAGGTCGACACCGATGCGTGAGGGGTGAGTCCTCCCTCTCCCGCACGCTCTGGCCTGGACAATCGCCCGGTTTCGCGTAGTTTCGGCTCCAGGTGGGTGCGGATCTAGTGGGGTGGTTCTCGATGGCTGGCGACGACAACAGCGTGGCGACGGTGACACGCGTGCCTCAGATCACGGCCGAGGTGCGCCTGGACGGCACCGGTGAGATCTCGGTGGACGGGCGGATCGAGCGGGTGCGTCGGGACACCCTCCAGGAGGCCGGTGCGGCCATCACGACACGGATCGCGGAGCTCGCCGACGAGGCAGGGCAGCCCCTGCCCGTGCAGGTCCGCGACCCCGAGGGCGTGTGGTCGTTGCTGATCCACCCGGACGGGACGGTCGACGAGGCGCCCGACGAGTCCGCGGCGGACGGTGCCGCGACGGACGCGGGTGCGCCCGTCGGCCCGCCCGAGGGCACCCCTGCAGCGGAGCCCGCGGCGGCCGACGCGGGTCCGACGTCCGGCTCGTCGGCCCTCGCACCGTCTGCGGAGTCGTCGGACGCCCTGCCCGACGAGCCGCCCGCCGGGCTCATCCCGCCCTCGCCGCCGGGCCGCGACCGCTCGTCGGCCACGCTGCCCACGCTCGACGACCTGCTGGCCGCCCGACACCCCGTCTCGCCCGGCCCCGCGGAGCACGGCTTCCGGGGCGGCGTGCGCCGCGTGACGTTCGGCGCGATCAAGCCGGGCCCGGGCCGCGCCGAGCAGCGTCGTCGCGTGCAGCAGGCCGCGGTGCGGCGCGGCTTCGACGGCCCCAAGACGATCGTCGTCATCAACCCCAAGGGCGGGGCGCACAAGACGACCGCGACCATGATGCTCGCCGCGACGTTCGGCCTCGAGCGTGGCGGCTACGTGCTGGCGTGGGACAACAACGAGACGCGCGGGACGCTGGGCTGGCGCTCGGCGCACACGGACCACTCGCGCACGGCCGTCGACCTGCTGCACGCTCTGCCCACGCTCGGCGACCAGGGCACCGTGCGTGTGGGGGATCTCGACTCGTTCGTCCGCACGCAGGCCGCCCAGCAGTTCGACGTCCTGGCGTCCGACGAGGACTCCGCCTCCGCCGCCTCCGTCGACGCGTCCGCCTTCACGTCCCTGCACGACGTGCTCTCGCGCTTCTACCGCGTGCTCATCGTCGACACCGGCAACAACATGCGCGCCTCCAACTGGCAGGCGGCCGTCGCCGCGGCGGACCAGATCGTCGTGGTCTCGACCATTCGCGAGGACACCGCCCAGTCGGCCGCGTGGGCGCTCGACGCGCTGCGCTCGTCGGGCCACGAGGACGCCGTCCGCCGCGCCGTGACCATCCTGTCCGAGCCCGACCGCAAGGTGGACAAGGACCTGCGTCGCCGGCTGCGCACCCACTTCGGCGCCCTGACCCGCGCGATCGTCGAGGTGCCGCACGACAACGCGCTCGTCGCCGGCGGCCCCATCGACTACGACTCGCTCGACGCCGGCACGCGCGACGCCTGGCTGCGCGCGTCCGCCGTCGTCGCCGACGGGCTGTAGGAGACCGCCTTCCTGTCGGTGTCGTCGTGCAAGATCTCCTCACCCTGCGACACAAGCAGGTGGGGTGACGACCGTCGTCGCCGGTGCGAGGGGGCGACGTGAGGACGGGTGCAGTGACCGACGGACGGCCCGACGAGCGCGTCGACGATGCGCCCGACGACGCGTCGACCGGCGCGCCCGTGGGTCCGCGCGACGCTGCATGGTTCGAGCGCCTCGTCGCCGACCACGCGACCGCCGTGCACCGGTACCTGGTGCGCCGCGTCGCCCCGAGCGACGTCGAGGACCTCACCGCCGACGTCCTGACGGTCGCGTGGCGGCGGCGCGACGAGGTGCCGAACGCGGCGGAGCTGCCGTGGCTCTACCGGACGGCCGGGTTCGTCGTCGCCAACCACCGCCGTAAGCACCGGCCGGTGCCCGTGGGGGACGTCCCCGAGCAGGCGTCCGACGACGACCCCGCGCTCGCCGCCGTCCGCGACGACCACGCCCGCCGTGCGCTCGCGGCCCTGAGCCCGCGCGACCGGCAGATCGTCCTGCTGCACGCCTGGGAGGGGCTGACCGGCGAGGCGCTCGCGGAGGTGCTGGGCATCGGCCGCGGCGGTGCGGACGCGGCCCTGTCGCGAGCCCGGTCGCGGCTGGCCGCCGCCTGGTCGTCGACCGACTGACGCGCGGGCTGCAAGCGGGGACGCCCTGGCGACACAGACGGGGCAGACGACCCCACGCGAACCAGCGACCCCGGAGCGAGACCATGACCAGCGAGCAGCCCGGCCCGATCGACCGACCCGACCCGATGGCTGCCGTGCGCGCCGCCGACCCGGCAGTCGGCTCGGAGCCGGATCTGGACCGGCTGCGTGCGGCACTGGCCGCCTCGACGGGCGTGCCGCTGGGCGGGACGGACGAGCTGGCCGCCCGTCGTTCCCGTCGCACGCCGCGGTGGGTGCAGGTCGCGGCGGCGGTCGCGGGCGTCGCGCTCGTCGGCACCGCCGGGTACGCGCTGGGTGCGGGGCGCGGGGCCGACGAGACGGCGGGCGGCTCGGCCGCGCCGGCGATGTCGCTCGACGGGGGTGGCAGCCGTGACTCGTCGGGGGGCGCGTCGTCGACGGGTACGGAGCTGTTCGGTGCGGCCGCGCCCGCCGACGGCCTGAAGGCGGCGTCGCTGCCCGCGTCTGCGGCGGGCTCGACGTTCCTGCCGGGCTGGTCCTCCGGGCGCACGGTCTTCACGGCGCGCGGGCTGTCCGGCGCCGACGGCGAGCACGACGCATGGGCGTACGACGCCGCGGGGACGTACTCGAAGGCGACCGCGGAGGCGGCGGCGAAGGCGCTCGGCGTGCGCGGGTCCGCGCGCGAGTCGTGGGGCTGGACCGTCGGCCCGGACGACGGCACGGGTCCGACCGTCTCGCTGGTGCCCGACGGACTCTCGTCGCTGAGCTACTACGACCCGACGGCCGAGCCGGCCAAGTGCATCGACCGCGGTACCGCGGACTCCGTCCAACCGGTGCCCGAGCAGACGGGCGGCGCAGGCGGCGGTCCCGCCGCGGACAGCGGCGCGGAGAGCGGCGCGGAGGGTGGCGCCACGCCCGACACCGGGATCGGCGCGCAGGCCGGCCCGGGCGCCGACGGGCTGTGGGACTGCGCCGACGTTGCGGACGCCCCGACGGGTGCCGCGGCCGTGAAGCGCGCGAAGGCCGCGATCGCGTCGGTCGGCGCCGACGTCGCGGACCTCGAGCTCGAGGAGCAGGGCGGCGACGGCAGCGTTGAGCAGACCACGGTGCTCGGCTACCAGGTGGTGGACGGGCAACGCACGGGCGCGGTGTGGTCCGTGCAGCTGGGCCACGACGGGCTCGTCTCGCTCAACGGTCCGCTCGCCCCGCTCGTCGCGATGGGCAGCTACGACGTGATCAGCCCCGCGGCGGCCGTCGAGCGCCTCGGCGACCCCCGCTTCGGTGCGACCGTCAGCGGAGTGACCCCGCTGGCCGCGCGCGGGATGGTGACGGCGGAAGGGTCGACGGCCGACGCCCCGACGGCGGCCGCGACGCCCGTCGCCCCGACCGTCCCGGCGACGCCCACCCCCGGTACCGCGATCCCGTGGCCGGTCGACCGGGTGACGATCACGAAGGCGCGGCTCGGCGTCGCGCAGCAGACCGCCCCCGACGGCGCGACCACCCTCCTGCCCACCTACGAGCTGAGCGGCGACGACGGCTCGACGTGGACCGTGCTCGCCGTGGCCGACGACGAGCTCGACCTCGCGTCGCGCTGACGCGCACGTCGCCGGTCGGTCGACGCGGAGGGGCGTCGACCGACCGTCGGCGGACGTGACCGTCGTCACGGTTACTCGCGGGTAACGACGCCGGCGCGGCCCCGTAGGCTCATGCCCGACGTCGGGACGCCGTGGCCCTGGGTGCGGTTCGACGCCAACCCGCCTCCCGCGTCGCCCCACGAACCCGAGCGACGAAGTTGGATCGAGCGTGAGCGAGCAGTTCAAGAAGTCCCTGCGAGGCGAGCTGACCTCGTCCGAGGGGTACCAGATCAAGCTGCAGGGCAAGACGACGCTGCGGTACTTCGACCAGTACGGCGAGCTGCTCGTCGACGCGCAGCAGGGCAAGGGCTCGGCCGTCGAGGTCCGCCGCGAGAGCATCCCGGACACGCCGTGGCTGTCCCGCACGCTCGTCATCGAGCGCATCGAGCGCACCGCGAAGTTCGCCGGCTGGGACCTGACCCTCTCCTGACCCGACTTTGCGGCACGGCGCGTCGCTGAGCGGGCGGCGCCACCAGAATCGCAAGCCCGGTCGACCGCCAGGCGCTAGGTTTCTTGGAGCGCGTGCGACCAATCGCGCCGGGACCAGTCGACAGGGGCGGCGCGTTGATCACAGACATGCGGCCGGGTGCAGTCGCAACCGTGCTGGTCGCACTGTCGACAGCGCTGCTCGTCGGCGGCTGCAGCGAGCAGCCGGCGCTTCCTGTTCCAGCCAAGTGGGAGGCGTTCAACGTCGACGGGGCGTCGTTGGTCCTTCAGGAGGACGGCGTCGGAATGGCCGAGCAACTACCGCTGTGGAATGGCACGGACCCGTGCTCCCTGGCGAACACCGTGCCCTTCGACGGGATCATCCAGTGGTCGCGCAACAAGGATGGCGCAATCGTCATCGGTGCACCCGCCGGCGACATCTGGATCTGGCCCGATGGTCAGTTCTTCAGTTCGACGTGGGACAAGTTCGTGCTCGGCCCTTGTGGGAAAGACACGCGCGGGACGGAGCTGATCGCCTACCAGAGGGATCTCGGTCTCGGTGCCTCGACACCTTCGGCCGGTCCCGATGTGGATCGTTGACGACGGCCCCTGGTTACCTTCTCGCGATGGCGCGCTCTCGTGCCGGAATGAATTGCGGGGCACAGCGGTGGGTCACGCGGTGTGATCTCTGGGTCCGTATGCTCGGCGCATGAGCAACCCGTCCGGCAAGCTGCTCCTGCTCGACACCGCGTCGCTGTACTTCCGCGCGTACTTCGGTGTCCCGGACTCGGTGAAGGCGCCGGACGGCACACCGGTCAACGCGGTCCGCGGGCTGGTCGACATGATCGCCCGCCTGGTCACCGACCACCGGCCCACGCGTCTGGTCGCGTGCTGGGACGACGACTGGCGCCCGGCGTTCCGGGTCGAGGCCATCCCGTCGTACAAGGCGCACCGGGTGGCGCAGGAGCGCGCTGACGGTGACGTCGAGGAGATCCCCGACACGCTCGCTCCGCAGGTCCCCATCATCGTCGACGTGCTGGCGGCGTTCGGCATCGCGCGCCTGGGTGCGCCGGGGTTCGAGGCCGACGACGTCATCGGCACGCTCGTCGCACGCGAGCGCGCGGGCGCGGGCGACGCGGTCGACGTCATCACGGGGGACCGGGACCTCTTCCAGCTCGTCGACGACGAGCACCACGTGCGCGTCCTCTACACGGTGCGCGGCATCAAGGACCTCGAGGTCGTCGACCAGGCTCGCCTCGCCGAGCGCTACGCCGTCGCGACCGGGCAGGGGTACGCGGACATGGCCGTCCTGCGCGGCGACCCGTCCGACGGGCTGCCCGGGGTGCCCGGCATCGGCGAGAAGACCGCCGCCGCGCTCGTGCACCGGTACGGCTCGCTCGACGGGATCCTCGCGGCGCGCGACGCCCACGACAAGGGCCTGACCGCGACGCAGCTCAAGCGGCTGACCGAGTCCGCCGACTACCTGCGGGTCGCACCCGCGGTCGTCCGCGTGGCGCCGGACGCACCCGTCGCGGACGCCGACGACCGCCTGCCCGCGACCCCCGCGGACCCGCAGGCGCTGGTCGCGCTCGCGGAGCGGTGGGGGTTGTCGTCGAGCGTGAAGCGTCTGGTCGACGCGCTGGCCGGCTGACCGGTCAGGAGCCGGCGACGACCCACAGGCCGGGCTGGGTCTGGTGCCAGCCGTCGGCCTTGGCCGGGGCCTCGCCGTCGCCCGTCACGTAGGCGACGCCCGGGCCGTCGTCGTCGGGACGCAGCACGAGCACGGTGTCGGTGCGTGGCTTCGCGCACTCGGTGGTGGGCAGGTCGCCGGTCGGCACGGCCAGCAGGCAGACCTTCCCGTTCGTCGAGGTGCCCAGGTAGACGCGCCCGAGGTCGGTGTCCGCCAGGTACCGCGTGCTCGCCGACGTGATGCCCGTGCCGTCCAGTCCCACCTGGCTGACCAGGTCGACGGCGCCCTGCGGGGAGTCGAGCGCGGGGGCCGCCTCACCTGCGGCGATGTCGGCCACGGTCGACGACGACGTGCTGGCGGTCGCGAGGTAGACGAGGCCGCCGCCGAGCAGGAGGACGGCGACGACGAGCACGATCGCGCTGATCAGGCCGCGACGTCGTCGGACGGGCTGCTCCTGCGACGAGAAGTCGTCACCGAACGCATCCGCCAGGTCGAGGTCCTCGAACGTCGTCATACAGTGAAGTATCGGACGTCAACCTGTGTCACCTTGAGCCCATCGGCCCCGCGTGTCCGACCCGGTCGTCCACAGGTCACGGTGACCCCATGCGCTGCGGTCCAAGCCGCGCTACCTGGAACGTCTGGGCGTCGTAGCGGGGCCCGACGACCGTGCAGGGGCAGACGGTCGTGGCGGGCTCCACGGCGGGCGGTGTGAGGCGAGGAGGCGGTGCCGGTGCCGGTGCCGGTGCGAAGGTCGCGACGACGGTGAGTGCCACGACGCCGAGCGCCGCGCGGATCCGGCGCACGGACCGCGGACGAACGGCTCGGGGCCTGGCGCGGTCGTCGTCGAGCTCGTACGGGAACTCGACGACCGTCGTCATGTCCACGGCGCCCGGCGTCACACCCTGGCGGAGCCGCGATCGGCCACCACGCATGCTCCGAGCGTGGCCCTGTGCGGCCGACGCGTCGTCGGTGGTGGGTCACTGGGTGGCCCTGTGGTGCGCGAGCACGCGACGGGCCTCGGGCCCTGCGAGCGGGACCGCCGCCCGCAGGGCGGTCGCGACCTCGACGAGCGGGCGCCGGAAACGGTCGGGCTCCCAGGCGCCCTGCCCGGTCACGCCGACGACGCCGACCACGCGGCCCTCGCCGTCGCGGATCCCCGCCGCGACGCACGACCACCCGAGTGTGTGCTCCTGCCGCTCGACCGCGCACCCGTCGTGCTGCGATTCCTGGATCGCAGCCAGGAGCGCCCGGCGGGTCGGTGCCGAGTACCGGGTCGGTCGGCGCACCCCCGCGGCCAGGAGCGCGTCGACCCGGTCGGGATGGTCGGCATAGACGACGCGGCCGGCGGCCTTGAAGAGAAGCGCGGGCTCCGCATGCTCGACGCCCGGCCACCGGGCGAGCGTCTCCGTCCCGGACGCCGCCCGCTCGTGCCCGAAGGCGAGGTGGAGGGTGATCATCGCCAGGTCGGGCTCGACGACCATCGCGAACGTCACCTGCCTCGTGCGCTCCAGCAGGTCCTGCAGGTGGGGCGTCGACACGGAGCGCAACGGGTGGTGGGCCAGGGCGGTGGCACCGAGGCTGGCCAGGCGCGGACCGAGCTCGTAGCCGTCCAGGCACCGGGTCAGCAGCCCGCGGCGCGTGAGGTCCCCGGCGATGCGGCGCACCGTGGCCTTGGGCAGCAGGGAGCGGCGGGCCAGGTCGGCCTGGGTGATGCACCCGGCTGACTCCACCAGCTCGAGGACGAGCGTCGCGCGCCCGAGGACCGTGCCGTCGTCGACGGACGTCATGCAGGCCAGCATCCTCCCGCGCGGGTCGCCTCGGCATGGGTGAGAGCACCCGTGTCAGGCGTGCCTGCAGGCTAGGACTGAGCCGACGTGACGTTCAGCTGCCGCACGGTCTGGTCCACCACCTGGTGCACGTGGCCGGTGAACCAGCCCGCGCCGACCTCGCCCCAGTGCTCGTCGACCGACGACAGCGGGAAGACGACCAGGGGGTGGTCGTCCGAGGCGAGAGCCAGCTCCGTGTCGTCGTCGTCCCGGTAGGACACCCAGGCCAGCGCGGGGACCTCACGGACGACGAGATCGCCGAGCGCGAGCCCGAACGCCTGCACGAGGGGGCGCGGGTCGGGCCGCTCGTCGGACGCCAGCCACGTCCCGTGCACGCGGTCGAACAGCTCTCCGACCGTCCAGGCGTCGACGTCGCCGTCGCACAGCTCGGCGACGAGGCCGCGGTGCTGGGCGGCCCACACCCGCTCCGCGTCGTTGAGCGGTGCGGTGGTGCCTGCTCGCTGCTCGTCGCCCGGGGCGTGCGGCGAGGGGATGTCCATGGCGATGCATCGGCCCGTCGTGACCGCCGCTTGACCTGCGTGTGCCGGATCCCCCGTTCGGCAGACGCGCGCGAGGTCAGCCTCGTCGACCGGCGCGCAGCGGTACGAACGTGTACGCGCCGTGCGCGCTGGTGCCGATCCGGCCGGCGGTGCTGACCACCAGCGTCATCGTCGTCCGGACCGGGATGACCATCCGTGCGTCCGGTGCGAGCTGACGCACGAGCGCTCGCGGCAGCCGACGGGGCGACGCGGACACCAGGATCCGGTCCCAGCCACCGGGGCGCTCGCGGCCCAGGTGCCGCGGGTCCGCGGCCTCGATCCGCGCCCACGGCACGTCGTGGCGCGCGACGTTCGCCGCGCCCCATGCCGCGAGCTCGGCGTCGAGCTCCAGTCCCAGCACCTCGCCCGACGAGCCGACGAGATGGGCCAGCAACGCCGTCGTCCAGCCCGACCCGGCGCCGACGTCGAGCACGTGCGCTCCCGGTGGGACGGCCAGGAGCCGCAGCATCGCGGCGACCGTGCTGGGCTGCGACCCGGTCTGGCCGTGCCAGAGCGGCAGCGCCCGGTCACGGTCGGCGAACTGCCGCTGCTCGGCGGTGAGGAAGTCGACGCGCGGCACCGCACGCATCACGCGCGCGACATCGTCGTCCAGGTCCCCTGCCACGTACCCGACGCTAGCCCCGCTCTCGATCACCGCGCGGCGGACCCGGTCGCCACCGATGGCCGTCAGCCCCGACGGTGCTGCGCGTACCAGGTGACCAGGCCAGGGCCTGCGTCGCCGGCGCACCGGCGCAGGGACCGGACCGGGAGGGTGGTGGGGGTGGGCTTCACCCAGCTCGCGCGGTCGAGGCCGGGGACGCCGTGCGGCACACGGACGGCGTGGTGCCGCTCGGCCGACGACTGCGACGTGAAGGCGGCTGCCGTGCAGGACCGTCCGTGCACCTCGAGGATCAGCACAGGCCGGTCCTTGCTGCCCGACCCGTCGTCGAACGGCACCTGCGCGAACCAGACCTGGCCCGGTCGTGGCCGGGCACGGCCGGTGCGGAGGGCGGCGAGGATCGCGCAGAGCGCCGCGAGCGCGGCGACGAGCACCCACGGGTGGTCGGTGACGAACGGCATGTCGAGACGATCGGTCGCCGCGCTTGCCGGGTTGAGGCGGTGCCGCCCGTCGGTCGCCGTACGGGCTGCTGGTCAACTCGCGAATTGCTCGTCGGGTCGCGGGTTGCAACCCGCGACCCGACGAGGAACCCGCGACCCGAGCCCCGGCGTCCGTGGGCCGACCGCGGAGGGCGGCGCGGATTCCGGAGTCTGGCGCGTGCGGGTCAGCGGGCGGTGGGCATCGGGGCGTCGAGGTGTGCGTACTTCTGTGCCGCGGGCTTGGGGCCCGGGCGGCCCTTGACGCGGCGCTGCTCGATGCCCTCGAGCGTCGTGGCCCGCCAGACGGCGCCGCCGTTGAGCCGTCCGTCGGGCCGGGGGAGCCAGGACACCTTGCGGGAGAGCCACACGCGGACCGTCGCCGTCTCGACGCCGAGCCGCCGGGCGAGGCGGCCGATGTCGTAGAGGTCGTCGAGCCCGCCCGAGTTGTCGGGGTTCTCGGCGTTGTCGAGGCTGTCGTGCACGGTGAGAAGCGTAGCGGCGCCGAACATTCACAAATGCGTTACGCGAACGTGACGGCGATCACGTCCGTTTGGCCTCCTGATCAGGCACTTTGTCCGATTCGGACACATGTACAAGTCACGTACGGTGTCACGCATGAGCAACGGAACCCGCGCTGCCCACCGTGCTGCCCACCGCGCCGCGCCGCGGTCGGCGACCCGCCTGACCAAGGGCGCGCTCGTCGCCGTCCTCGCAGGATCGCTGACCGTCACGGCTGCCGCCGCCCGCGACAACGGCCCTCTGCACCAGCTGGTGGCCTCGGCCGACGAGGACGCCACCGCGGGAACCAGCGCGGCCGACCGCGCGGCCGCCACCCAGTCCAGCCGGGCGCAGCGCGCGCGCGCTGCGATGGTCGACGTCGCCGCCGACGCGATCGTCGTCGCCGACACGGTGGGTACCGAGGGCAAGTCCACCAAGGTCGACAGCGCGAGCCTCAAGAAGCTCGACAAGGCCGCCGCCAAGCTCAAGACGCTCATGTCGAAGGTCGGTGCGGCCGCACCGGCGACGACCGCCGGGGGCGACAGCGACGACGTCTCGTCGACCGCCACGAAGGAGGGGGCCGCAGCCTCCACCGGCGCCACGCCGTCGTCGTCAGCCACCGCCGGCGCGAACGGCACGACGTCCGACGACGCCGCGAAGACCGACACCGCGAAGTCCGACACCGCGAAGTCGGGCGTGGCGACGTCGGAGACGACGACGTCGGACGCCACAGACGCCACCTCGTCCGACGCGGCCTCCGACGACGCGACCGCGTCAGCCGACGAAGCCGGAACCGGAACGTCCGACGCGTCCACCGGCTCCCAGGACGTCGCCGCCGACGGTCCGCTGACGTCACTGGCGGAGTCCCCCGACATGCCCGCGCCGGCGACGAGCGACACCGCGAGCTCCGACGACACCGCGCCGACGGCCGACGACGGCGCCGCGTCGGCCGACGACCTCGTCGTCCCCGCCATCACCGGCGCGGAGGACTCGCAGACCCTCGCGCTGCGCACGGCGCTGCAGCAGGTCGTCGACCTCTCGTCGGACGTCGAGGCGGACGCCGCGAAGAAGAAGGAGGCCGCTGAGAAAAAGGCGGCCGCGAAGAAGGCCGCGGACGAGAAGGCCGCGCAGATGGCGGCCTGGAAGAAGTCCCTGCTCGGCTACCCCAACGGCCAGATCCCCGCGAGCGCGCTGTGCGCGCTGTCGTTCGACTCCAGCGCGCGGCTGCGCTGCGACGCCGCCCAGGACCTCGAGAAGCTGAACACGGCGTACCGCAAGGCGTTCGGCCGCGACCTGACCATCACCGACTCGTACCGCTCGCTCGCAGGGCAGATCTCCTGCCGGGCCACCAAGGGCTCGCTGTGCGCGACGCCCGGCACGTCCAACCACGGCACCGGCATCGCGGTCGACTTCGGCGGCGGCATCCAGACGTCGGGGACGGCCGCCTACGCGTGGATGGTCGCGCACGCGGCGACCTACGACTGGCACCACCCGTCCTGGGCGACGTCCACGAAGTTCGAGCCCTGGCACTGGGAGTACACCGGCTGACGCGCGGATCCGGGCAACGCCTCCTAGCGTGGACCGGGTGGTCGACCGACCATCCCACCCCCTGCAGCCAGGAGTCGACATGCCTACGCGTTCCGCCAGCACCGCCTGGAAGGGCACCCTCGAGGAGGGCGGCGGCCACCTCGAGCTGACCAGCTCGGGTGCGTCGTCGTTCGACGTCTCGTTCCCCAAGCGTGCGGCCGACGAGGCCGGCGGTGTGACCAGCCCGGAGGAGCTGATCGCGGCCGCCCACTCGTCGTGCTACGCCATGCAGCTGTCCGCGCTCGTCGCGGAGGCGGGCGGCACACCCGTCTCTCTCGACGTCTCAGCCGACGTCACGCTTCGACCCGACCCCGCCGGCGGCTTCCGCATCTCCGGGATCGCGCTCAAGGTCAGCGGTCAGGTGGACGGGCTCGACGACGACGGTTTCCGCGCCGCCGCACAGAAGGCCAAGGAGACGTGCCCCGTCAGCAAGGCGCTGACCGGGACGGACATCACGCTCGAGGTGTCGTGATGACCACGCTCAACCCCTACCTGGGGTTTCGCGACAACGCCCGCGAGGCGCTCGAGTTCTACCAGGGCGTGTTCGGCGGCGAGCTCACCACCAGCACGTTCGGTGAGTTCCACGCCAGCGAGGACCCGGCCGAGGCGGACAAGATCATGCACGGGCAGCTCTCGACACCGGGCGGTCTGGTGCTGATGGCGGCGGACACGCCCAACTCGATGGACTACGCGCCCGGCAGTGCGATCTCGGTGTCGCTGAGCGGTCCGGCCGACGACTCCGACGAGCTGACGGGCTACTGGGAGAAGCTGTCCGACGGCGCGCAGATCACGATGCCGCTGGGTCAGGCGCCGTGGGGCGACTCGTTCGGCATGCTCGTCGACCGGTTCGGCGTGAGCTGGTTGGTCAACATCGCCGGCTCCTGAGCGGCCCCGACGCGTCGAGATCGACCTCCGCCGCGGACTCGTCCCGCGAGCCGGGGCGGAAGTCGATCTCGAGCGTTCGTCGGCGTGCGGTCAGCAGAGCGCGGCGCGGCTCGAGCTCCCGCCGTCCTGCTTGGTCAGCTTCAGGTCGCACGCGTCGTAGCCGTTGGCGGCCAGCGTGGCGCGGACGTCGGCCAGCTGAGCGGCCGTCAGCGCAGGCGTGCGGCTCAGCACGAACCCGCTGACGCGGCTCGGGTCGCCGACGACGGCCCAGTCGTACGACGTCCCCAGCCCCAGCACCTGGTAGTTGGGCCCGCCGAAGTAGAGCCAGCTCCCGCCGAGCTTGACGAACGACACGGTGAGCGAGCTGTTCGCCGGTGCGTTCCCCACGCGTGCGTTGCCCTTGACGGTGCTGGTGCCGCCGAACCACGTCGCGCACCGGTTCGTCACCGCGACCGTGCCGTCCGGGTTGGCCGCGTACGTGGCCGTCACGTTCTTGGCGCACTGGACCTCGTAGATCGCGGGCACGGCCGCTACCTGGTACCAGCTCCCGACGTACCGGCTGAGGTCCACCGACGCGACGGGCTGCGGCGCGGCGGCGGGTGCCGCTGCGGGCGATGCCGTCGGCGCGGCGGCCTGGGCAGGGCCGGCCAGGGCGACGGCCAGCGTCGCGGCGGCGGTGACGGCAAGGGCTCGGGCGAGCAGGCGACTGCGGATCACGGTTGACCTCCATCGGTCGGCGCGGACCCCGGACGGGCGCGCGTCCGGATGTCTTCCGCCCGGGCGCCCCGCGCGGATGCACCCACCGACAGTCACCTCGCGGACGGCGCGCAAGCACCCCGGGCGGGCGGTGCGAAGATGCACCCGTGGCTGCCGTGACCGAGGACCTGCGAACTCACACCGACGTCGTGGCCGCGCTGCGCTCGTCCGTGCGCGGTGCGGTCGACGACTCCACGCGCCGACGTGCCGAGTACTCCACCGATGCGTCCAACTACCGCGTGGTCCCGCAGGTCGTCGTGTTCCCGCAGGACACCGACGACGTGGAGGCCGCACTGACCGTGGCGCGCGACGCCGGTGCGCCGATCACGTCGCGCGGCGGCGGCACGTCCGTGGCGGGAAACGCCGTGGGACCCGGGGTCGTGCTCGACTTCTCGCGGCACGTGAACCGGATCCTCGAGATCGACCCGGAGGCGCGGACGGCCCGCATCGAGCCGGGCGTCGTGATGGCGTCGCTGCAGAAGGCGGCCGCCCCGCACGGGCTGCGCTTCGGCCCCGACCCGTCCACGCAGGCACGGGCGACGCTCGGCGGCATGATCGGCAACAACGCGTGCGGGCCGCGCGCCGTCGCCTACGGGCGCACCGCGGACAACGTGCTAGCGCTCGACCTCGTCGACGGGACGGGCCGACGGATCGCCGCCGGCGCAGGCACGCTGGACCCCGTCCTCGGTCTCGCCGACCTGGTCCGCGGCAACCTCGACATCATCCGCACCGAGCTCGGCCGGTTCGGCCGGCAGGTGTCGGGCTACTCCCTGGAGCACCTGCTGCCGGAGAAGGGGACCGATCTGGCCAAGGCGTTGGTCGGCACCGAGGGCACGGTCGGCACGCTGCTGGGTGCGACGGTTCGGCTGGTGCCGATCGCCGCCGCGCCCGTGCTCGTCGTGCTCGGCTACCCGGACATGCCCACGGCCGCCGATGCGGTGCCCGCCCTGCTCGCGCACGCACCGCTGGCCATCGAGGGCATGGACTCGCGCCTGGTCGACGTGGTCCGTCGCGTCCGCGGGGCGTCCGCCGTCCCCGACCTCCCGCCAGGCGCCGGCTGGCTCATGGTCGAGATGGGTGGCGAGACCCTCGACGCGGCGATGGACGCGGCCCGCGCGCTCGCGGCCGACGCCGGCACGACGGCCGTCGCGGTCTTCCCGCCCGGACCGGAGGCGACCGCCATGTGGCGGATCCGGGAGGACGGCGCCGGGCTGGGCGGCCGCACGCCGTCGGGCGAGCAGGCGTGGCCCGGGTTCGAGGACTCTGCCGTTCCCCCGGAGCGTCTGGGCGCGTACCTGCGCGAGCTCGAGGCGCTGATGGCGGCGCACGGCGTCGACGGGTTGGCCTACGGGCACTTCGGCGACGGCTGCGTGCACCTGCGGCTCGACATCCCGATGGAGCGTTCGGGCGACCCGCTGCGCGCGTTCATGACCGACGCCGCGCACCTGGTGGCCACGCACGGCGGATCGCTGTCCGGCGAGCACGGTGACGGCCGCGCCCGCTCCGAGCTGCTGCCCGTCATGTACTCCGAGCGCGCGATCGAGCTGTTCGGCCAGTTCAAGGGCCTGTTCGACCCGCGCGACCTGCTCAACCCAGGCGTGCTGGTGCGGCCGGCGGCGGTCGACGCCGACCTTCGTCGGCCCCACGCCCGACCCCTGCTCGCCACCACGGGCTTCTCGTTCGCGCACGACGCCGGGGACCTGACCACGGCCGTCCACCGCTGCGTGGGCGTCGGCAAGTGCCGCGCCGACAACACGGCGGCCGGGTCGTTCATGTGCCCGTCGTACCTCGCGACGAAGGACGAGAAGGACTCCACCCGTGGCCGCGCGCGCGTGCTGCAGGAGATGGCGAACGGCACGCTGGTCACGGGCGGCTGGTCGGCGCCCGAGGTCCGCGAGTCGCTCGACCTGTGCCTGTCCTGCAAGGCGTGCTCGTCGGACTGTCCCGCGGGCGTCGACATGGCGCAGTACAAGTCCGAGGTGCTGCACCAGACCTACCGGCGCCGCCTGCGTCCGATGTCGCACTACGCGCTGGGCTGGCTGCCGCGCTGGGCACGGCTCGTCACGTCGTCGAAGACGCTGGCCACGCTCGCCAACGCCGTGCTGCGCGTCCGGCCGATCGCCAAGGCCGTGCTCGCCGGCGGCGGGATGGACACGCGCCGCACGATGGTCACGTTCGCGCCGGAGCCGTTCCGAGCATGGGTGCGCGGGACCGGTGCGCAGCAGGTGACCGTCGGGGGTGGCGTGCCGTCCTCGTCGGGCGACGACCGGCGACCGCCCGTGCTGCTGTGGACGGACTCGTTCTCCGACGCGCTCTCACCGTCCGTGGCCCAGGCCGCGGTGACCGTGCTGCGCGACGCCGGCTACGAGGTGCTGGTGCCCGACCACCAGGCCTGCTGCGGACTGACCTGGATCAGCACCGGCCAGCTCGACGGTGCGAAGAAGCAGCTCACCCACCTGCTCGAGGTGCTGGGCCCGTTCGCGGTCAACGGCATCCCCATCGTCGGCCTGGAGCCGTCCTGCACGGCGGTGCTGCGCTCCGACCTGCTGGACCTGCTGCCCGACGACCCGCGCGCGGTCGCCGTCGCACGCGAGACCCGCACGCTCGCCGAGCTCCTCACGGCCCCGACCCCGATCGGCCCCGGCGATCGCTGGCAGGTCCCGGACCTGTCCGACGTCACGGCGGTCGTGCAACCGCACTGCCACCACTACTCGGTCATGACGTGGACGGCGGACCGGCGCCTGCTCACCGACGCGGGCGCGCAGTTCTCCGCGATGGCCGGCTGCTGCGGCCTGGCCGGGAACTTCGGCATGGAGAAGGGCCACTACGACGTGTCGGTCGCGGTGGCGGAGAACTCCCTGCTGCCGGCGCTGCGCGCGGCCGAGCCCGGCGACGTCTACCTCGCGGACGGGTTCTCCTGCCGCACGCAGGGCGAGCAGCTCGCGGGCGTCGCGGGCGTCCACCTGGCCGAGCTGCTGGCCGACCGCGTCGCGTCGCGCACCCGCGCCTGACGTCACTCCCGCTCGACCCGTTCGTAGCCGCGGCCCGGGTGCCACGACTCGACCACGAGCCGGTCACCGTCGGGTGTCTTCGCCACGGTGGTGCGCACCATCTCGCTGACCTCGAGGGCGAAATAGGATCCCGGCAGGCCGCCTTCCGGCTGCTCGCCCGGGACCAGACGCCCCGCGAGCTTGGCCTCGCCGGCCCACGTCGTCCAGTCCTTGGGCGGTTCGAGGGTGGGTGAGTGGAACGCGACGCGCGGGTCGCGCACCACGTCGGCCAGCTTGCGCGAGCCCGGCATCATGCCGAGCGTCACGTCGTCGCCGACCTCCAGCTCGGTCCCGCTGATGCGCGGCGACCCGTCGGCCCGCAGCGTCGCCATCGTCTTGTTGGTCCCGGACGCGAACAGCGCCGCGACGGCGTCGGCGAGCTCGGGTACCTCGGCGCGGACGTCCTTCCAGCGTGGGTTCATGGCCCCCGTTCTACTCCCCGGGTCCGACACCCGGGCGGTAGTCGGTGATCGTGTAGCACTCCTCGTCGTCGATGGCGTTCGGGTCTCCGTCGAACGCCACGCGCGTCGGCACCCCCGTGCTGGGGTCGACGACCAGCTCGCTGGGTGCGCCGTCGCCGCCGGCCTGGGCTCGACTCAGGAGGTCGGCGATCGTGGGGAGGTCGCCCTCGTACCAGTCGATGAGCTGCACGTTCGGGTCGGCCGGCTCGATCTGCGTGATCCGACCGTCTTCGACCGTGAGGTGGTACGTCCCGAGCATGGCCCGTTCGCCACAGCTCGACGTGATCGTGTAGCGGTAGGAGGCCGTCGACCAGCTCGTCGCGCTCGTCGTCGTCGGCGGTGCCTGCGGCGGGTCGGGGAACGTCACGCCCGACGCGCAGCCGCCGAGCAGGACGATGCCGGGCGCGAGCAACCGCAGGATCTTCGCCATGTCAGGTACACGCGCCACGGTGCGCCGTGGTTGACACCCGGGTGGACATCGGCGACCGCGACGCGACATGGTGGCTCCATGCTCGTCGCCTTCTCCGTCGCCCCGCTCGGTGCGGGCGAGTCCGTGTCCGAGGCCGTCGTCGACGCCGTGCGCGTGGTCCGCGAGTCCGGGCTGCCGCACCGCACCGACGCCATGTTCACCACGATCGAGGGTGAGTGGGACGAGGTGATGGACGTGGTCAAGCGCGCGACGGAGGCCGTCGGCAGGCACGGCAACCGCGTGAGCCTGGTGCTCAAGGCGGACATCCGGCCGGGCTGGACGGGCCAGCTGGACGCCAAGGTTGCGCGCGTCGAGGCGGGTCTCTCGGACGCTTGACCAGATTGTGATCAACCGGGCGCAGACGCACCCGTCCGGCGGGCTGACGTGGCCCTGCCCGCTGTGCCAGAGTGTGGGCGCCGGAGCGTGAAGCGGTGCGTGCCGCCCCGGTGCACGAGGGGCTGGCGGTGCCGCCCTCCGGTCGGGAAGACCAGCAGTCACGAGCGCGCGCAGAAGGGCCGGGAGCCATGCCGATCTTCGAGCTCGACGAGGGGCGTCCGCGCCTCGTCCAGCCGATGCAGCCGCTGGCCGGTTCGTTCGCGCAGGAGTGCGAGGCGCTCGTCGCGCACCACCTGACGGCCATCGCCGGCGAACCTCTGTTCCCCGTCCGGTCCCGCACGGGTGCCCCCGACCATGCCCACCTGCCCGCCCTGCTCGCGCTCGACGCGACGGGCCGCCCGGTGGTCGTCGAGATCGTGCAGGTCGTCGACGACGACGCCGTCGTGACCGCCCTGCGGCACGCGGGCGCGGCCGCGCGCATGACGATGACGGACCTCAGCCGCGCCTACCACGCCGACCCGAGCCGGTTCGGCGTCGAGTTCGCGGCGTTCCGCGAGCAGGTCGCGTTCGGTGCGCAGACCAGCCGACGCGAGGGCGTCCGACTCCTGCTGCTGTGCTCGGAGGTCGCCGCGGAGGCCGGTGACACGCTCGGCTTCCTGCGTGGGCCCGGCCGGCACGTCGACATCCTGCAGATCGGCGTGGTCCGCGGGGCCGACGACCGTCGCCTGCTCGACGTCAGCCCGCTGGCCAAGCACGAGGCCAGCCGGCGCGCGGTCGAGCCGACCGCGCTGCGGCTCGTGCGGGCCAGCGAGTCGACGTTCGCGGACGCGATGGCGTACGACGACGGACGCCGGGGCGCCCCGAGCCTGCCGCCGGTGAGCAAGCCGCCCGTGAACAAGCCGCCCGTGAACACCAAGCCGTGGACCGACCACCCGTCCTCGGGCGAGCTGCGGTCCGTCCCGTCGCCGCCGCCGATGCCGCGACCCGCGGCGCCCAGCCCGCTCACGCCGCGGACCACCGACACGCGTCCCAACCGGACCGTCGAGCCGCCGCAGCAGCCCGCGACCGGCCTCGTGTCCTCGCCAGTCGCTCAGCCGCCCGCACAGCCGTCGCCCGCTCAGCCGACGCAGGCCCGGCCGACGACGGGCGCGGGACCGGGTGCGTTCCCGGCGGCCCCGCCGGTCGCGCAGCCGAACCAGCCGTACGTGCCCGAGCGCCGCTCGCACCCGCGCGGCGGCGCGCAGCCGCCCGCGGCGCTGCCGGTGGTCCCCGGGCCGATCGTGCCGCGGCCCGACACCGACCCCTCGGCCCGCCAGCCGGAGCCCGAGCCCGTGACACCGACCGAGCACGACCTGGTGCCGGCCGTCCCGACCACGCCCGCGCAGCGCGCGAGCCTGCCGCCCATCGCGGAGGCCGGTCTCGTCGACGTCCCCAACCCCCGCCTGGCCACGCTCGCCAAGCAGCGGCGGGCCATGACGACGCTCGTCTGGCACCGGGAGCGACGCAACCAGCGCGTGCTCGCGATGCTGCGCCGCGACGGCCTCATCCAGCTCGAGGCCGGCCGCGTGTTCGCCGACCCGGGGCACGCCGCGGCGGCCGCGATCGGCACCGACGGCGAGATCGACGGCTGGCGCGCGTGGCGCCTGGGCGACGGTGGGCCGACACTGGGAGAGGCGACCGGGTTCAACCCGAGCTGACGGTCGCCTCCCCGACACCCTGGAGGTCCGTCCGTGCCCGTCGCAGTCCCCGCTCTGTCCGTCCCGTCCGCCGGTGCCGCGTTCGAGCGCACCACCATCGAACGCCGGGACGTCGGCGAGCACGACGTCCGCATCGAGATCGCGTACTCCGGCATCTGCCACTCCGACATCCACCAGGCGCGCGCCGAGTGGGGCGCCGGCCTGTTCCCGATGGTCCCGGGCCACGAGATCGCGGGCGTCGTGAGCGAGATCGGTTCCGACGTCACGAAGTACGCGGTCGGCGACCGCGTGGGTGTCGGCTGCTTCGTCGACTCCTGCCGCGAGTGCGAGAACTGCCTGGACGGCGAGGAGCAGTTCTGCCTGCGGGGCATGGTCGCCACGTACAACGGCAAGTTCTACGACGGCGAGCGCACGTACGGCGGCTACAGCACGCAGATCGTCGTCGACGAGAACTACGTGCTGCGCATCCCCGAGGGCCTGGAACTCGACGTCGCCGCGCCGCTCCTCTGCGCCGGCATCACCACCTACTCGCCGCTGCGCCACCACGGCGTCGGGCCCGGCTCGCGCGTCGCGGTCGTCGGCATGGGCGGGCTGGGGCACATGGCCGTGCAGATCGCGCACGCCATGGGCGCCGAGGTCACGGTCCTGTCGCAGTCGCTGTCCAAGCAGGAGGACGGGCTGCGGCTGGGTGCGGACCACTACTTCGCGACGAGCGACAAGGCCACGTTTCGCGACCTGCGCCGCTCGTTCGACCTCATCCTGACGACCGTCTCGGCGGACCTCGACCTCGACGCCTACCTGGGGATGCTGCGGCTCGACGGCGCGATGGTCTTCGTCGGCCTGCCCGAGAACCCGCAGACCTTCCGCGTGTTCTCCCTGACAGGTGCGCGGCGCTCGCTCGCCGGCTCCAACATCGGCGGCATCGCCGAGACGCAGGAGATGCTCGACTTCTGCGCGGAGCACGGCATCGGCGCGGTCATCGAGACCATCAAGGCCGACGAGGTGGGCGACGCCTACGAGCGCGTCGTGCACTCCGACGTGCGCTACCGGTTCGTCATCGACGCCGCGACGATCGCCTGACGATGGCCGCTGCCCGCACCAGCGCGGGGCTGCTCCTGTTCCGGCGCCGCGACCGGCTCGAGGTCCTCGTCGGGCACATGGGCGGGCCGTTCTGGGCGCGCAAGGACGCGGGCGCGTGGACGATCCCCAAGGGTGAGCCGGAGCCCGACGAGGACCCGCACGCTGCTGCCCTGCGGGAGTTCGCCGAGGAGATCGGGGTGGCGGCGCCGTCGTCGGACGGGCCGGACCTCGATCTCGGTGAGGTACGGCAGAAGTCCGGCAAGGTGGTGCGCTGCTGGGCGCGCGAGGGCGACCTGGACGTCACGACGATCACCAGCAACCTGGCGGTGATCGAGTGGCCGCCGCGATCGGGTCGGACGATGGAGGTCCCGGAGCTGGACCGCGCCGCCTGGCTCCCCCTCGACGAGGCCGCGACGCTGCTGGTCAGCGGCCAACCCACCTTCCTGACCCGCCTGCACCAGTTGCTCGACACCCCCTGACGCGGCCCCGCGCACCCGCGCCCGGATACGGCTTCGCCGGTAGTCGGGTTCCCCGCGAGGTAGTCGGTTGCACCCGACTACCTCGCAGGAGATCGACTACCGGCGAAGGGAGACCGACGACCCGGTCGTCAGGACTCGGGACCGGACGATTCGGTGTCCGTGGTCTTGGTGTCCGTCGGCTCGGTGCCCGTCGGCGCAGCGCCGGCGAGGATCAGGTACAGGTCGCGGCGGGCGGCCTCCAGGACCGCCAGCGCCGCGGTGGTCTGCTCCTCGGTGCCCGTGCGGGCGACCTGGCCGGCCGCCGCGCCGAGCGCCTCCATCGCGCCGCGCAGCGCGCGGCCCGGGTGCTGGGGACGGGTGGCGGCGTCGTCGAACGGGGTGCCGAGGTGCTCGGCGTTCTCCGTGACGTACGTGGTGCCGGCCTCGGTGAGCGAGGCCAGCTTGCGCCCGCCCTCCGCGGTGATGCGCACCAGGCCCTCGTCCTCGAGCAGGGCCAGCGCGGGGTAGATGGCGCCCGGCGACGGCCGCCACCGGCCGCCCGACCGCTCCGCGATCTCCTGGATGAGCTGGTAGCCGTGCATGGGCTGCTCGGAGAGCAGCAGAAGGACGGCGGCGCGGATGTCGCCGCGACCGGCTCGTCGGCCGGGCCCGCGGCCGGGGCCACGGTGGCGGCGGCCGTCGCCGCGCTCGTCGAAGGGCGCGCCCTCGAACGAGGGGCCACGGAAGGACGGGCCGTCGAACGCGGCGCCCTCGAACGAGTGACCGAACGGCCGGCCGCCGGGGACGCCCTCGCCGCGGGGGCCGAAGGGGCCGCGCGGGCCGAGGTCCTCGGGGCGCCGCATCCGGCGCTCCCACGTGCGGTCGCTGACTGGGTCGGAGGCCTGCGGGCGGCGGTCGTCGCGGCGACGTGAGCCGGGGCCGAAGGGACGGAATCCGGAGTAGGTGATGTGGTCGTGCTTCATGGGGGTTCTCCTCGATGTGGGTTCGTGGGCCGCGGCGAAGGTGCCGGCGACCGGTCCGGGAGGTGCGTGCCCGAGGGGGCAGGACTCGACCGGACGCGTTAACGATATATCGAAGATACGACGAAGACAACCCTGACAGCGATGTCGCCCTCGATCCTGTCGCAGCCGCGGAGGGTGGGTGCCGTCAGCCCCAGCCGTAGGCCGCTGTCCAGCGGTCCACCTCGGCGTAGAAGCGGTCCCGGGCCGGCTGCGCCGACAGCGCCAGGTCGTGCACACCGCCGTCGATGCGCACCACGGTGACCTGCGGCCCCAGCTGGACCGCTCGGCGCGCGATCTGGTCGACCTCCAGCACGACGTCGGAACGCCGCATGTCGTCGTGCCAGCGCGGGCTGATGAGCGAGCGTGCCGAGGCGAGCACCACGACCGGCACCGAGATCGCCAGCCCGCGCGCCACCTGCGCGTGCCCGGTCATGACGGCCCGCAGCCACCCCGCGCGGACAGGGAACGAGGGAGTCGGCCGCCAGCGCTCGTCGAACGTCCACTCCCCGCCGGACGACACCGCGAGCGTGCGCGAGTAGAACCCGGGGTCGACGTTGGGCAGCGGCGCCTTGGGCTGGAACCGCGCGAGCTGCCCGACGGCCGGCCCGGACAGGTGCCGGATCACGGACGACCCCTGCAGCTCGAGCCACGGGCTGTTGAGGATCAGGCCGTCGATCGTGCCGGGGTAGTGGTGCGCCCACAGCGCGGCGACCAGGCCCCCCGTCGAGTGCCCCATCACCATCACGCGCCCGTGCAGCCCGATCTCCGCGCGCACCACGGACAGCGCGGCCGCGAGGTCCTCGCGGTACGCGGACAGGTCGTCGACGTACCCGGGCGTCTGGTGCGGGCGCAGGCTGCGGCCGTACTTGCGCAGGTCCAGCGCGTAGAAGGCGACGCCGCGCGCGTGCCAGAACTCGGCGAGCCCGGTCTGGAAGAAGTAGTCGGACCAGCCGTGCAGGTAGAGCACGGCCCGCGCCGGGCGCAGGGGCTCGGGCGTCGGCGGGGCGTAGCGCACCACGGAGACGACGACCGGCCCCTCGTCGTCGGGCGCGAGGGTGAGCGTGGTGACCTCGTACCCGTCACCCAGCACGTCCGGGACCCACTCGAGCACCACGCCTCCTAGGGGACGACGACGATCTTGCCGAACTGCTCGCCGTCGGCCAGACGGCTCAGCGCGGAGCGGGTGTCGGTGAGGGCGAAGGTCGAGTCGATCAGGGGCCGGACGCCGGTGCGGGCCAGGAACGCGAGCAGGTGGCGCAGGTCGTCGCGCGAACCCATCGTCGTGCCGCGCACGGTCAGCTCGGAGAAGAAGATGCGGGTGAGCTCGGCGGGCGGCGCGTCGCCGCTGGTCGCGCCCGCGACCACGACGGTGCCGCCCGGCCGCAGCGAGCGGATCGAGTGTGCCCACGTCGCCTGCCCGACGCTCTCCAGCACCAGGTCGACGCGCCCGATGCGCGCGCCGGGCTCGACGGCCTGCGCGGCGCCCAGGCCCAGAGCCCGCTCCCGACGATCGGCCGAGCGGCTGGTCACCACGACCTCCAGTCCCGCCGCCGCGCCGAGCGTGATCGCGGCCGTCGCCAGCCCGCCGCCCGCGCCCTGCACCAGCACCCGCTGCCCAGGCGTCGCGGCGCCGGTCGTGAACAGCATCCGGTACGCGGTCAGCCACGCCGTCGGCAGGCACGCGGCCTCCTCGAACGACAGCTCGGCCGGCTTGTCGACGAGGTTCCACGTGGGCACCGCGACCTGCTCGGCGAGTGTCCCGTCGTAGCGCTCCGACAGCAGCGAGCGCGGCTCGTCGGGCCCCACGCCGTGCCCCGACACGCCCCCGATCACGCCGTGCACCACGACCTCGCGGCCGTCCGCCGTGACGCCCGCCGCGTCGGTGCCCAGGATCATCGGCAGCTGCTCGGCCCGCAGGCCCACGCCGCGCAGCGACCACAGGTCGTGGTGGTTGAGGGCGGCGGCGCGGACGTCGACGACCGACCAGTTCTCGCGCGACTCGGGTGCCGGCCGCTCGCCGACCTCCAGGCCTGAGACGGCATCGTCGGCGAACCGGGCGGCGTAGGCGGCGATCATGGGTCCAACGTAACCGGGCGGACGCGGGTCTGGTGGTGCGAGGCCCGGCGCGCCAGGGTGGTGGCATGACGCACGGTGGCGGCGGAGCGGCCGACGACGGGTCGGGTGGCGGCGCGTCGGGCGCGGGCGGGCAGCTCGTCCCCGGTTCGGCGGTGATCGGGGAGGTCGTCGCGACCATGGACGGGCTGCGCGACGGCTGGCCGCCGACGGACGGGCTGCGCGTGTTCCTCGACGTCTACCGCACGGTCACGGCGCTCGTCGCGGTGCGTGTCACCGACGCGACGTTCCACGACCCCGCGTTCACCGAGGACCTCGACGTCCGCTTCGCCGACCTGTTCCTGGCGGTCCCACGCGACATCGACGCGCAGCGCCCGGTGAACAAGGCGTGGGCGCCGCTGGTCGAGCGCCGCGCCCTGGCCGGCATCCTCCCGGTGCAGTTCGCACTCGCGGGCATGAACGCGCACATCAACCACGACCTGGCGCTCGCGGTGGTCGCGACGTGCGAGGCGCGCGGGGTGAGTCCCGACGACGGGAGCGTCCACGCCGACTTCGAGCGCGTGAACGGCGTCCTGGCCGAGGTGGTGCGGCCCATCCGGCAGTCTTTCCTCGACCAGCACGTGGTGGCCGCGGGCCGACCGCTGTCTCCGGTCGCGGACCTGGTGTCGAACTTCTCGATCGACAAGGCACGCGACGCCGCGTGGGCGTCGGCGCTGCTGCTCTGGGCGGTGCGTCGCAGCCCTGTGGCCAGGGTCGCGCGCGACGCACTGGCGCGGACGGTCGGTCTGGTCGGGCGGCAGCTGCTGGTCAGCGTCCCAGCGGCCTGAGCTACAGGGCCGGCCTGAACTACAGAACCGGCAGCATGCGGCCCAGGTCGGGCACGCCCTCGGACGTGTACCGCGCGTGCAGGGCGTCGGCCAGCTCGTCGACGTCGTACGCGGTGCGTCCTGCGGCCAGGCGCACCCAGCGTCGCTCGTCGGCGACCTCCAGGTCCCAGCCGCCGCGTGCGACGACGATCGCCAGCAGCGTGTCGGCGACCAGGCGGAGCGCGCCGGGATCGAGCGGGTCCGGACCCGACCCGGCACCGGGCGCCCGCCGCACGGACCGGGCCAGGTCGTCGGCGTGCACGACGAGCTCGATCACGCGCGAGGCTGTCATCGTGGACAGCAGCACGGGGCCTCGCCGGGCCTCGACCACGAGGTCGCGCGGGCCGAGCTCGTCGAGCTGCGCGAAGGCGGCTGCTGCGCGTGAGTCGACCCAGCGCAGCGGGTCGCCCGAGATCTCGGCGGCGAGCTGGCGCGTGGTCTCGGCGATGTCCGTGGCCCGCGCGACGTAGGTGCCGAGGTACTCGGCCAGGCTGAGCGGGACCGTGCCCGCGGGGCTGGGGGTGCAGAACGCGAGCGCATCCATGGCCCGGCCGATGTGCGCGACGAGCTCGGCGACGGTCCACCCGTCGAGAACGGACGGCTCCGCGGCGACGTCGTCGTCGACGACCTCCGCGACCCACCGGCGCAGGCGGTCCCACTGGGCGTGCAGGGCGGTCGATGCCTCCGCGAGGGTGATGCTCATGGCGCCATCCTGCCGGGTGGGCGGGCGGTGGCGCGCGACGCGCGCCGTGTCAGGACTGGCGGACGTGCTCGCCCAGGAACTCCTGCACGTACCGGCCCACCTGGTCCTCCTCGATGAGGAAGCCGTCGTGACCGTAGTCGGAGTGCACCGTGCGGACAGGTCCGGCGCCGGGGACGCCCGCGGCGATCCGCTCGGACTGCGCGGGCGGGAAGAGGCGGTCGGAGTCGACGGCGATGACGAGCCCGCGCGCCGTGATGGACGCGAGCGCGGCCGCCACCCCGCCGCGGTCGCGGCCCAGGTCGTGCGTGATCATCGACCGCGTCAGAGCGACGTAGGTGTTGGCGTCGAACCGGCGCGTGAGCTTGTCGCCGTGGTGGTCCAGGTAGGACTGCACCGCAAAACGGCCGCCCTCGAGCGGGTCCTCGCCGCCCTGCGGGATGCGGCCGAACCGCTCGTCTAGCTCGAACGCGCTGCGGTAGGTCTGGTGCGCGATCTGCCGGGCCAGGCCCAGGCCGACGTGCGGTCCCTCGCCGTCGGCGGCGTCGTAGTAGTCGCCGCCGCGGAAGCCCGGGTCCCCGGCGATGGCCGCGAGCTGGGTGTGGAAGGACGCGATCTGGTCGCCCGACGTCTGCGCGGCGGTCGCGATGGCCGCGAAGGCCTCGACCCGCTGCGGCTCGGACGCGGCCCACTCGAGCACGCGCAGCCCGCCCATGGAGGCGCCGATGACCAGGGCCCACGTGTCGATGCCGAGCAGGTCGGCGAGCCGGACCTCGGCCGCCACCTGGTCACGCGTGGTGACCAGCGGGAAGCGGCTGCCCCAGGGGCGACCGTCGGGCGCGGGCGACGCGGGTCCCGTCGACCCCTGGCAGCCGCCGAGCACGTTGGGGGCGACGACGAACCACTCGTCGGTGTCGATGGGGGCGCCGGGCCCGACCATCGTCGACCACCAGCCGGCGGTGGGGTGCCCGTCCTCGACGTCGCCGGTCACGTGCGAGTCACCGGTCAGCGCGTGCAGGACGAGGACCGCGTTGGTGCCGTCCTCGTTGAGCGTGCCCCACGTCTCGTACGCGAGCCGCACGGCCGGCAGCCGGCCGCCGGACTCGAGCGCGAACGGTCCGAGGTCCGCGAAGTGCCGCCGGCCCACGGGGTCGCCGGAGCGCCACGCGGAGGACGCGGGGACGGGCGGGCGAGCCGGCACCGGCACCCGGCTGGCGCGCGTAAAGGCGCGGGCGCGGGAGGGCGCGAACAGCTGCTCGTCGGACATGGTTCACCAATCTACGTGCGTCGGGCGACGACGGGTCCGCGCCGCCCACCTTCCGGACCCGCCACAACCTCCCCGAGCGTCCGAGCAAGTGGCTGCTACAGCGACCACTTGCTCGGACGCTGGGTGTGCTGCGGGTGTCAGGCGGACTTGGCGGCGCGGAAGCCCGCGTCCAGGTCGGCCAGGATGTCGTCGATGTGCTCGATGCCCACCGAGAGGCGGACCAGGCCGGGCGTGATGCCGGACTGCGCCTGCTCGTCGGGCGTGAGCTGGCTGTGCGTCGTCGACGCCGGGTGGATGACGAGCGAGCGGACGTCGCCGATGTTCGCGACGTTCGAGTGCAGCTCGAGCGCCGAGACGAAGGCCTGACCGGCCGCCGACCCACCGTCGACCTCGAACGCGATGATCGCTCCGCCGCCGCGCGGTGCGTACTTGAGCTGGGCGGCGTGCCACGGCGACGACTCGAGGCCGGCGTAGTGCACGAAGTTCACGTCGTCGCGCGCCTCCAGCCACTGGGCGACCTTCTGCGCGTTCTCGACGTGCCGCTCCACGCGCAGCGACAGCGTCTCGATGCCCTGGGCGATGAGGAACGCGTTGAACGGGCTGATCGCCGAGCCGAGGTCGCGCAGCAGCTGCACGCGCGCCTTGAGGATGAAGGCGAGGTTGACGCCGAAGATGCCGCCCACGCCCAGGTCACGCGCATACACCAGACCGTTGTACGACGGGTCCGGGGTGTTGTAGTTGGGGAACCGGTCGGGGTGCTGTGCGAAGTCGAAGGAGCCGCCGTCGACGATGACGCCGCCGATCGCCGAGCCGTGCCCGCCCAGGTACTTGGTCGCGGAGTGGACGACGATGTCCGCGCCCCACTTCAGCGGGTTGATGAGGTACGGCGTCGCCACCGTGTTGTCGACGACCAGCGGCACACCGACCTCGTGCGCCACGGTCGCCACGGCCTCGATGTCCAGCACGTCTGCCTTCGGGTTGGGGATGGTCTCGCCGAAGAACAGCTTGGTGTTGGGGCGGACCGCGTCGCGCCACGCCTGCGGGTCGTGCGGGTCGGTGACGAACGTGGTCTCGATGCCCAGCTTGGGCAGCGTGTAGTGCAGCAGGTTGTACGTGCCGCCGTACAGCGACGGGCTCGCGACGACGTGGTCGCCGGCCTCGGCGATGTTGAGGATGGCGAACGTCTCCGCCGCTTGGCCCGATGAGAGCAGCAACGCACCGACGCCGCCCTCGAGGCTCGCGATCCGGTTCTCCACCACCTCCTGCGTCGGGTTGGTGATGCGCGTGTAGATGGGGCCGAGCTCCTGCAGCGCGAACCGCTTGGCCGCGGTCTCGGCGTCGGGGAAGACGAACGACGTCGTCTGGTAGATCGGCAGGGCGCGGGCACCCGTCGCCGGGTCCGGCTCCTGGCCGGCGTGGATCTGGCGGGTCTCGAAGTTCCAGCTGTCGTTGCTCATGGCTTGCTCCTCGCGTGGGGTGGGGTCGCGGGGGAGCTGTGCGCGCACGGCTGCTCGTCCCGCGGAGGGATGAGTGGGGCGCACGGTTCGAGCCTGGGCTCGTGGCGGGGGCGTCGTCGTCAGACCGTCGGCATCGACGTCGACGACCTGCCCGCGGGCACAGCCGAACGTGCGCTGGTCAGCGGCACATTCGGCAGGTCATGTCGCGACCATAGGACGTCCATCCCTGATGGTGGAACTGATGTCTCATGATGTGGACGCAATCCGTCTCGTTCCTGCTTGCCGCGCCTCGCCTGCGGGGCCGCGCGACGCGCTGTGCCAGGGTCGTCGGCCGATCGTCACCCGGCGTTCGTCCAGTCGTCGCCCCGGCGATGCCTGCCGACCGGAGGGGCAGGGTGCACTGGTTCCCCTGGGCTGCGGGGATCGGCGGCCGTGACGGAGGGGTCCGCGTTGTGCCGGCGACGTTCCAGCTGTACCAGTTCTCCGACGACGACCTCGTCTGGTGGCGGCTGGTCAGCCCCAACGGGCGCGGGGTCGCGCGCATGCCGCACGGTGTCGACACGTTCGACGAGGCGCGCGAAGCCGTCGACACCATCGTCGCGCGGGTCGGCGACCTGACCACCGTGCTGCGCCTCACCGACGCCTACCGCTGGCAGTGGCAGGTGCAGCTTGACGGCGTGCCCGTAGCGCAGGGCATCGGCGACCAGGACCGACGTGTGCGTTGCGAGTACGCGTGCCGCACGTTCTCGACCCTGGCCCTGACGGCCGCGATCGACCCGGCGCTCGTCACGTTCCGGCGCGTCGGCGCTCCGAGCCGCCCCCGCTGACGCTCGCGCTGCGACCGTCCGCCCCGAGCCGCGCGCGGTGCGTGCGCTGGGTGCGTGCCCTGGGCGCGGTGTGGCGAACGGGTGATTCGGGGACGCGATGTCCGGTATGTCCTGCCTGTGACTCGTGTGACGGGTGTGACTCGTGTGACTGGTGTTCACTTATGGGACTCGGTTGGGTAGCGTCCCCCGAGGACGATCCATCGGCAGACGACGCCGCGGCCATGAGGCGGCGCGGGGCGTCTGACGGGCAGGCGCCGGAACCGGCGCGGTCCGGGTGCCGGACGACGACGAAGGAGCACACGGTGATGCGACGCGACCGCCGCACCCTCGCGGGTGGCCTGGTGACGGCCGTCGTGCTCGGCGCGCTGCTCGTCGGCGGTGCGCCGCTCGCGCAGGCCGACCCCTCGTCGCCCTCCGACCAGGACGTCCAAGACGCGCGCACCGCCGTCGACGCCGCTTCCGACTCCGTGGCCTCGATGGAGGTCCGACTGGCGCAGCTCAGCGTCGCGGGCGACCAGGCCGACCTCAAGGTGCAGCAGGCCGGCGAGGCGTACACGCAGGCGCTCGTCGACGCGCAGGACGCGCAGGACGATGCCGACGCGGCCGCTGACGCCGCGGTGAAGGCGGCCGACGAGGCCGAGCAGGCGCGCCGTCGCCTCGTCGCGCTGGCCCGGGAGATGGCCCGCTCCGGTGGTTCCGCGGACGCGATCGAGTCGCTCCTCTCCGCCGACGGGTTCGAGGAGGTCGCCGAGCGCACCAGCGCGCTCGACCGTGTGACCGGCAAGGCCGACGACACCGTGCAGGAGTACCGTGCGGCGCTGCTCGTCGCGGACACGCTGCAGCAGCACGCGAAGGACACGGCGGCGACGGCGGCGGATGCGGCCACGACCGCCAAGAAGTCGCTCAAGGCGGCCCAGAAGACCCAGGACGACGCCGACCAGGCCGTCGCCTCGGCCGCGGTCGAGCGCGACGAGCTGCTCCAGAACCTCGCCGACGCGCGCAAGACCAGCGTGGACGTCGAGCGGGCACGTCAGGACAAGCTCGACGACGACCGCCGCGAGCGCGAGAACGACGACGCCCGCAAGCAGCGCGAGCAGCAGACGCAGGACGACTCCTCCGACCCGGCGCCCGCCGACGACCCGGCGGACGACCCCGCCGACGACCAGGGCCCGGACGACGAGCCCACGCAGCCGTCCTCGGACCCGAGCCCGACGTCCGACCCGGAGCCCACGACGGCCCCGAAGCCGACCAAGGCGCCCGAGCCGACGACCGCCCAGAAGCCGTCGTCCTCCCCGAAGCCCACGAGCAACCCCAAGCCGACGACGGCACCCAAGCCCACGTCGACCCCGAAGCCGAAGCCGACGCCCAAGCCCACGTCGACGCCCAAGCCGACGACCCCCTACGGCCTCGGCACCGGCTCGTCGCAGGGCTCGGCGTCCGAGGGGCGGGCGGCGCTCGCCTGGGCCAAGACCAAGATCGGGCTGCCGTACATCTGGGGTGGCGCGGGACCGGACGGGTACGACTGCTCCGGCCTGACGATGTCGGCGTGGAAGGCCGCGGGCGTCTACCTCAACCGCACCTCGCGCGACCAGTACAAGCAGGTCCTGAAGATCAGCTACGACAACCTGCGCGTCGGTGACCTGGTGTTCTGGTCCACGGACCCGAGCAACCCGAATGCGGTCTATCACGTGGCCATGTGGGCCGGGAACGGTCAGATCATGGAGGCGCCGTCACCGGGCAAGCCGCTGCGCATCACGTCGATGCGCTGGGCCAACACGATGCCGTACGCCGGCCGCCCGTAACGCCGGTCGGCGTGCGTCGCGGCCGATGGGTGCAGCCGTGGTCGCACCGGACGTGACCTGCGCGGGCACGTGCGCCGCAACCATCGCTGCAGCCATGGACGCACGAACGCCCCCGCCGGGACCTGGTCCGGGCGAGGGCGTTCGGTTGCGTCAGTGGTTGTAGCCCGCGTCGATCGCGCGCTGGCGCGACCGCTCGATCTCGGCCTCGGCCTCGGCGCGACCGGTCCAGTGCGCACCCTCGACCGACTTGCCGGGCTCCAGGTCCTTGTAGACCTCGAAGAAGTGCTGGATCTCGAGGCGGTGGAAGTCGGAGACGTCGTCGATGTCCTGACGCCACGCGGCGCGCTGGTCGCCCGTCGGGACGCAGAGCACCTTGTCGTCGCCGCCCGCCTCGTCGCGCATGCGGAACATGCCGAGAGCGCGGCACCGGATCAGGCAGCCGGGGAACGTGGGCTCCTCGAGCAGCACCAGCGCGTCCAGCGGGTCGCCGTCCTCGCCGAGGGTGCCCTCGATGAACCCGTAGTCGTCCGGGTACCGGGTCGAGGTGAACAGCATGCGGTCCAGCCGGATGCGGCCGGTCGCGTGGTC
Source organism: Cellulomonas sp. JH27-2 (assembly GCF_014837175.1). GTDB lineage: Bacteria > Actinomycetota > Actinomycetes > Actinomycetales > Cellulomonadaceae > Cellulomonas. The sequence goes on from NZ_JACYFR010000003.1 coordinate 310,994, forward strand.
AACCTCGTACTTGTTGCGCTGCCCCTTGGGGATCTCGATCGTGACGTCGAACTCCACAGCTCTCCTCCACCGCGTTGGACGGCGCCCGGGTCCCGGGACTGCTCGACGCGACACTCTCGTGGTGACGGCGCGCCTGGGTGTCGGGGGCGCCTTTGTCTCGCACAGTAGTCTGACGCACCGCCGGGGGACTTGCCCCGAAGTTCCGCAGAAGATCAGGTGATCATGGCCACAGGCGCACGCGTCGTCGGCGCGACGACGCTGATCCTGCTGCTGTGCGGGGGTGCGTACCTGACCGCGGACGCGCACGACGTGGTGCCCGGGCCGCTGACGCTCGAGCCGGTCCAGTCGCCCCCGCCGCCGTTCCCGACGGCGCCCGGGGCGGTCGAGGCTCCCGATCCCGACCCGGCCCTGGCGGACCTCGACCCGCAGGCGCCGGTCCCGACGGCCGCCAAGATCCAGCCCTTGGTGAACGCGCTGGCGTCCGACGAGCGCCTCGGGTCGGCCAAGCACGTCGGCATCGTCGTCTCCGACCAGCTCACGGGCGACGTCCTGGGGTCGCACCTGCCCGACGACGGACGCACGCCCGCCTCCAACGCCAAGCTCGTGACGGCCGTCGGCGCCCTCAGTGCGCTGCCCGGCGACACGACGCTGCCGACGCGCGTGGTGCGGGGGTCGGCGGACCAGATCGTGCTGGTGGGCGGCGGCGACATGATGCTCGGGTCGGACAGGGGCGACGACGACGCCGTCCTGGGCCACGCCGGGATCGGCGACCTGGCCCGGGCGACGGCCAAGAAGCTCAAGCTCGCGGGCACGACGAGCGTGAGTCTGGGGTTCGACGACTCGCTGTTCACCGGCCCGACGCTGAGCCCTGGCTGGGACGACAACGACATCGCCGCCGGGTACGTCGCGCCCGTGACCGCGCTCGCCGTGAACATCGCCGCGACCCGCCCGTTCCAGGGCATCGAGGACTACCCGCCGCGCTACCCCGACCCGTCGGCCGCGGCCGCACGGACGTTCGCGCAGCGGCTCGAGGCGGCGGGCATCACGGTGCAGGGCACTCCGACGCGCATCACCGCCCCCAGCGGCGCGCAGCAGCTCGCGGTGGTGCGCTCCGCGCCGCTCGAGCAGATCGTCCACTTCTTCCTCGACACCTCCGACAACACGATCACCGAGGTCGTCTCGCGGCTCGTCGCGATCCAGGCCGAGCTGCCGGCCAGCTTCGGCGGCGGGACGCAGGCCGTGCTGCGTGCGGTGCAGCTGGCGGGCGTCGACACCAAGGGTGCGCACCTCGCGGACGCGTCGGGCCTCGGCTACGACTCCAAGCTCCCGGCGCGCGTGCTCGCCGACCTGGTGAAGCTGTCCACGGACCCCGCCCACCCCGAGCTGCGCTCGGTCGCCATCGGGATGCCCATCGCGGGCCTGACCGGCACGCTCACCGACCGCTTCACGCTGTCCCCCGCCCGCGGCTACCTGCGCGCCAAGACCGGCAGCCTCAAGCACGTCACCGCGCTGTCCGGCACCATCCTGGACAGCGAGGGGCGCCAGCTCGTGTTCTCCGTGATCGCGGACGGGACGCCCGACGGCGGGCAGTGGGCGCCGCGGCAGGCGATCGACGCGTTCGCGACGACGCTGTCGAGGTGCGGCTGCCGCTGAGCGTGCTCGCCGGGCGCCGCCGAGTCCCGCCGAGTTCCCGGTTGCGCGCTGGGCGCAATCCGGTCGCGTGCGTGCGGGCTCGGGTTAGTTTGGCCCGATGGAGCAGCCGCCGGTCGACTGGGACGCCGCCGCGAAGGTCGCCGGGCGGTTGGCGCCCCCGGGCCCGCGCGCGGACCGCGCCGAGCTGGAGGAGCTCGTCGCCGGGCTGCGCGGCGTCGCGGCGCCGGCCGCCGAGCACGCGTCGGCCAGCACGGGTCTGGTGCCGGCGGACGGTCGGGCGCCGGCCGACGTCTCGCGCGTGCTGGTCGTGGACCGGCCCGGTTGGGCGCGTGCCAACACGCAGATGTTCGCGACGATGGCCGAGCCGCTGTCCGCGATCATCGGCGACAAGCGCAACACCGCGGCCTCCCGCCTGGCCGCGGCGACGCAGGTGGGCGGCGTGCTCGCGCTGCTGGCGGGCAAGGTGCTGGGCCAGTTCGACCCGTTCACGGCCGGGCCCGACGGCCGGGGCCGCCTGCTGCTCGTCGCGCCCAACGTCCTGCACCTGGAGCGCACGCTGCGCGTGGACCCCGCCGACTTCCGCCTGTGGGTCGCGCTGCACGAGCAGACGCACGCGCTGCAGTTCGCCGCCGCGCCCTGGCTCGCCGACCACCTGCGCACCAGGTCCGCGTCGCTGCTGCACGACTTCGACGAGGACCGGCGCAGCGAGCTGGTCGCGTCGGTCGCGAACGTGCTGCGCGGCGGGTCCGTGCTGGACGTGCTGTCCGACGAGCAGCGCGTGGTGTTCGAGGAGGTCGGTGCCGTGATGGCGCTGCTGGAGGGCCACGCCGACGTCGCGATGGACGAGGTCGGGCCGGCGGTGGTGCCCACCGTCGCGACCATCCGCAAGAAGTTCGAGGCCAAGCGCGACGAAGGCGCCTCCGCCGGCGGTGGGCAGCGGGTGCTGCGCCGGCTGCTGGGCCTGGACACCAAGCTGGCCCAGTACCGCGACGGCGCCGCGTTCGTGCGCGCCGTCCAGGAGCGCGTGGGACGCGACGGGTTCAACGCCGTGTTCGCGTCCCCCGAGAACCTGCCCCGCGCCACGGAGATCGCCGACCCGGCCACCTGGGTCGCCCGCGTGCACGGTTGACGCGATGGCCGGACCCCACCCCGCCGTCGCGGCGGCCAGGAGCGCCGTGCGTTCGTCGGTCGTGGACCTGGCGCCGGGCTCGCTGGTGCTGGTCGCCTGCTCGGGCGGCACGGACTCCCTGGCCCTGGCGGCCGCGACGGCCTTCGTCGCCGGTGCGCGGCTGCGGGCCGGTGCGGTCGTCGTCGACCACGGGCTGCAACCGGGCTCTGCCGCCGTCGCCGAGCGGGCGGCCGAGGCCTGCCGCGCGCTGGGGCTGGCGCCCGTGCTCGTGGTGCGCGTGGACGTCGGGACCGCAGGCGGCCCGGAGGCCGCGGCCCGCGGTGCGCGCTACGCCGCGCTGGAGAAGGCGGCGGCCGACGAGGGTGCGGCCGCCGTGCTCGTCGGGCACACCCTCGACGACCAGGCCGAGACGGTGCTGCTGGGCCTGGCCCGCGGCTCGGGAGCGCGTTCGCTCGCGGGGATGCCCGCGGTCCGCGGCATCCTTCGTCGGCCCTTGCTGGGCCTGACCCGCGCACAGACGGCCGCCGCCTGCGAGGCGCAGGGCCTGGACCCGTGGCACGACCCGACGAACGCCGGCGCCCCGGGCGACCCGCTGCGCAGCCGGTTGCGCGCGGAGGTGATGCCGCTGCTGGGACGCGTGCTGGGTCCGGGCGTCCCGGCAGCCCTCGCCCGCACTGCGGCCCAGCTGGCCGAGGACGCGGACACCCTGGACGCCCAGGCGGCCGAGCTCGTCGCCGCCGCTCGGGTCGCTCCGCCGGCGGTGCTGGACGTCGGCGTGCTGGCGCAGGCGCCGGTCGCCGTGCGGCGGCGGGCCGTGCGGGCCGCCGCCGTCGCCGCCGGCAGTCCTGCGGGGGCGCTGCTGCGCGTGCACGTGCTGGCGCTCGACGCGCTCGTCGTCGACTGGCGCGGGCAGGGGCCGGTGGACCTGCCGGGCGGGCTGGCGGCCACGCGTGCGTGTGGCAGGCTTGTCATCGGCCCTCCGGGGCCGGTCGCTCCCGTCCAGCCCGCCGACGTGCCGGGGCAGGCGAGCAAGGTACAGAGCGGGTTCGCCCGGAACGACGACGAGGAGTAACGGTGGATCCTGCGGACATGGGCGACGACCTCGAGCGGGTGCTGCTCACCGAGGAGCAGCTGCACACGCGGCTCGACGAGATCGCGGCGCAGATCGACGCCGACTACGCCGGCAAGGACCTGCTGCTCGTCGGCGTCCTCAAGGGCGCGGTCATGGTGATGGCGGACCTGGCGCGGCGCCTGCACTCGTCGGTGCAGATGGACTGGATGGCCGTCTCGTCGTACGGGTCGGGCACCAAGTCGTCGGGCGTCGTGCGGATCCTCAAGGACCTGGACGCGGACCTGACGGGACGCCACGTGCTGGTCGTCGAGGACATCATCGACTCGGGCCTCACCCTGTCCTGGCTGCTGTCCAACCTGCGCAGCCGCGGCCCGGCCAGCGTCGAGATCGCGACCATGCTGCGCAAGCCCGAGGCCGCCAAGGTCGAGGTCGACGTGCGCTACGTCGGGTTCGACATCCCCCCGGAGTTCGTCGTCGGCTACGGCCTGGACTACGCCGAGAAGTACCGCAACCTGCCCTTCGTCGGGACGCTCGCGCCGCACGTGTACGGGGCGTGACCTGTGCCCTGGGCGAACAGGGACGGGTCCTGACAGATTCTGCGTGTACTTTCGAGCAGACCGTCCCCGCGAACACAGGAGGAAGGGCTCGTCCCGACCGCCGATGAACTTCAAGCGCCTCGCCCGTGGCCCCTTCCTGTGGGTCCTCATCGCCGTGATCCTCATCTGGATCGGCATGAGCACGTTGGCCTCACCCAAGATCTCCGCGATCGACACCTCCGACGGCCTCAAGCTGCTGGCCACGCAGGGGGCGGTGGAGCAGGCCAAGATCACCGACGGCACGCAGCGGGTCGACCTGACGCTCAAGGACGACTACAAGCAGGGTGACGACAACCTCGGCAAGCGCGTGTACTTCGGGTACACCGCGCCCGAGGGGGAGAAGGTCGTCACGGCCGTCGCCGACGCCGACCCGCCCAAGGGCTACAACTCCATCAACCCGCAGCCGTCGTGGTGGTCCGGGCTGCTGAGCATCGTCATCCCGTTCGTCATCATCCTGGCCGTCTTCTGGTTCCTCATGTCCAACATGCAGGGCGGCGGCTCGCGCGTCATGAGCTTCGGCAAGTCGCGCGCCAAGCTGGCCAACAAGGAGTCGCCGCAGGTCACGTTCGCGGACGTGGCGGGGGTCGACGAGGCGCTCGACGAGCTCCAGGAGATCAAGGAGTTCCTCGCCGAGCCCGCCAAGTTCCTGGCGGTCGGTGCCAAGATCCCCAAGGGCGTCCTGCTGTACGGCCCGCCGGGAACCGGCAAGACGCTGCTGGCCCGCGCCGTCGCGGGTGAGGCGGGCGTGCCGTTCTACTCGATCTCCGGCTCGGACTTCGTCGAGATGTTCGTCGGCGTCGGCGCCAGCCGCGTGCGCGACCTGTTTCAGCAGGCCAAGGAGAACAGCCCGGCCATCATCTTCGTCGACGAGATCGACGCGGTGGGTCGCCATCGTGGGGCCGGCCTGGGCGGCGGGCACGACGAGCGCGAGCAGACCCTCAACCAGATGCTGGTCGAGATGGACGGCTTCGACGTCAAGACGAACGTCATCCTCATCGCCGCGACCAACCGCCCGGACATCCTGGACCCGGCCCTGCTGCGTCCGGGCCGCTTCGACCGCCAGGTCGCCGTGGAGCCGCCGGACCTCAAGGGCCGCGAGCGGATCCTGACGGTGCACTCGCAGGGCAAGCCGATGGCGCCGCACGTCGACCTGACGGCCGTCGCGCGCCGCACCCCCGGCTTCACGGGTGCCGACCTGGCCAACGTGCTGAACGAGGCCGCGCTTCTCACCGCGCGCAACAACGCGCAGGTCATCGACGACAAGGCCCTCGACGAGGCGATCGACCGCGTCATCGCCGGCCCGCAGAAGCGGACGCGCGCGATGAACATCAAGGAGCAGAAGATCACCGCGTACCACGAGGGCGGCCACGCCCTGGTGGCGGCGGCCATGCGGTACACCGACCCGGTGACCAAGGTGACGATCCTGCCCCGCGGCCGCGCGCTCGGCTACACGATGGTCATGCCGCTCGAGGACAAGTACTCGACGACGCGCAACGAGCTGCTCGACCAGCTCGCCTACGCCATGGGTGGCCGCGTCGCGGAGGAGCTCGTCTTCCACGACCCGACCACGGGTGCCAGCAACGACATCGAGAAGGCGACCGCCACGGCGCGCCGCATGGTGACGCAGTTCGGCATGAGCTCGCGCCTGGGTGCGATCAAGTTCGGCCAGGAGTCGTCGGAGATGTTCCTGGGCCGCGACGTCGGCCACCAGCGCGACTACTCCGAGGACATCGCCGGCTCCATCGACCTCGAGGTGCGCGCGCTCGTCGAGCGCGCGCACGACGAGGCGTGGGAGGTCCTGGTCCAGTACCGCGACGTGCTCGACCACCTCGTCACCGAGCTTCTCGAGAAGGAGACGCTCAACGCGGAGGAGCTGGCCGAGATCTTCAAGCCGGTGGTCAAGCGCGACGCGCGCCAGGTGTGGCTGTCCAGCGACCAGCGCGCGGTCTCCGACCGTCCGCCGGTGCTCGGCAAGGGGGAGAAGTCCCTGACCAACGGCAAGACGATCATCCCGGAGGACGAGGCCGCCGCCGCGCACGCCGAGCACCCCGCCGCCGAGGCGGTCGAGGTGCCGCCGAACGAGATGCCGGAGGCGTGATGGTCGACCCCATCGGGTTCCCGGACGGGGCGGTCGGGGAGTACGACCAGGACCGCGTCGAGCGCGCCATCCGCGAGCTGCTGCTCGCGGTGGGCGAGGACCCCGACCGGGAGGGGCTCAAGGAGACGCCGGCCCGCGTCGCACGCTCCTACCGGGAGATCTTCGCCGGGCTCTTCCAGGAGCCGGCCGACGTCCTGACCACCACGTTCGACCTCGGTCACGAGGAGATGGTGCTGGTCAAGGACATCGAGGTGTACTCGACGTGCGAGCACCACCTGGTGCCGTTCCACGGCGTCGCGCACGTCGGCTACATCCCCGGCGCCGACGGCCGCATCACGGGCCTGTCCAAGCTGGCGCGGCTCGTCGACGTGTACGCGCGTCGCCCGCAGGTGCAGGAGCGGCTGACGTCGCAGATCGCCGACGCGCTCGTCGAGGGGCTGCAGCCCCGCGGCGTGCTCGTCGTCGTCGAGTGCGAGCACCTGTGCATGTCGATGCGCGGCGTGCGCAAGCCCGGCTCGCGGACGGTGACGTCGGCCGTGCGCGGGCAGATGCGCGACGTGGCCACCCGCGCCGAGGCGATGAGCCTGGTGCTGGGCCGCTGACGCGGTCTCCCGTCCGTCGTCGCCGACGCCTACGATCGCTCCCGTGACACCCCGAGGACCGGCTCCGCTGCCGGACCGCCTGCGCGCGGCGGACCGCACGCTGGTGATGGGCGTCGTCAACGTGACGCCGGACTCGTTCTCGGACGGTGGTCGCTGGTACACGCCGAATGCGGCGGTCGCGCACGGGCTGACGATGCTCGAGCAGGGTGCGGACGTCCTGGACGTGGGCGGGGAGTCCACCCGGCCGGGCGCGCGACGCGTGCCGGTCGAGGAGGAGCTCGAGCGCGTGCTGCCGGTGATCGAGGCGCTCGCGCAGCGCGGCGCCGCGGTGAGCGTCGACACGACGCGCGCCCAGGTGGCCGCCGCGGCCGTCGAGCGGGGCGCGGTCCTGGTGAACGACGTGTCGGGCGGGCTGGCCGACGACGACATGGCGGAGGTCGTCGCGCGCACGGGCGTCGCCTACGTCGTCATGCACTGGCGCGGCCACGCGGACGTCATGGACGACCACGCGCAGTACGACGACGTGGTCGCCGACGTGCGCCGCGAGCTGGCGGACCGGCGCGCCGCGCTGCGGGCCGCCGGGGTGCACGACGGCCAGCTGGTCCTGGACCCGGGCCTGGGCTTCGCGAAGCCGGGCGCCGCCAACTGGCCGCTGCTGGCCCGACTGCCCGAGCTCGTCGCCGACGGCTACCCCGTGCTGGTCGGCGCGAGCCGCAAGCGCTTCCTCGGCCACCTGCTCGCGGGCTCGGACGGCACCCCGGCGCCGCCGCTGGCGCGTGACCACGCGACGGCCGCGATCAGTGCGCTCGCCGCGGCGAACGGCGCCTGGTGCGTGCGCGTCCACGACGTGCCGGCGTCGGTGGATGCTGTGCGTGTCGCCGGTGCGTGGCAGGCTGCGCAAGGATCGGACGACGAGCTTGCGGTCGACGAGGACGCACGAACGGGAGGGACGGGCCGGTGAGCCAGTTCGACGAAGGGGCCGTGGTCGACGACCAGCGTCGCCGCCTGGACCAGATCCGCCTGAGCGGCATCACCGCGACCGGCTACCACGGCGTGTTCGAGCACGAGCGCCGCGAGGGGCAGACGTTCGTCGCGGACGTCGTCGTGCACCTGGACACCCGCCGTGCCGCCGCGCGCGACGACCTCACGCACACGCTGCACTACGGCGAGCTCGCGATCGAGATCGCGGCCGTCCTGGAGGGCGAACCGGTCGACCTCATCGAGACGGTCGCCGAGCGCATCGCCGCGACCGTGCTGGCGCACCCCATCGTTCAGGCCGTCGACGTGGCCGTGCACAAGCCGCAGGCGCCCATCGAGGTGCCGTTCGGCGACGTCGTCGTCGCGATCCGCCGCGACCGCACCAAGCTGCCCGCCGCCGAGCCGTACGTGGCCGCGTCGGACCGGCACCCCACACCCGCCGCTACCCGCTCCGGACCGACGCCCACGGCCGCGTTCCCCGTGACGCCCGCGCCGGGCTCGCCCGCCGCTCCCGCCCTGCCCCCGGTCCCTGCGCCGCTGGAGGCTCCCGCGATCGCTCCCGGCACCGCGCCCGTCGCGGCCGTGGGCGCCGGCCTCCTGGTCGCGCCCGCGCCCGAGGGTGCACTGCCGGACGGCGTGCACGCGACGGTGCCGGACGTGGTCCCCTCGGTCGTGCCGGACGAAGGCCCGGACGCGATCGGCGCCCCGAGCCCGGAGCAGGAGCAGGTCCCGAGCCCCGCCACCGGCGAGGTGATCACCGACCAGTTCGACCGCACCCCGGACGCGCCCGTCGACGTGGTGCTCGCGCTCGGCTCCAACCTGGGCGCGCCGCAGGACACGCTGCGCCGCGCGGTCAGCGACCTGGGCGACGTGCCCGGCGTGCAGGTCGTCGACGTCTCGCCGCTGGCCCGGACGGCACCCGTCGGCGGACCGGAGCAGCCCGACTTCCTCAACGCGGTGGTCCTGGCCCGCACCACCTTGTCCGCGCGCGACCTGCTGCGTGCGACGCAGTCCGTCGAGCAGCTGCACGGCCGCGAGCGCATCGAGCACTGGGGCCCGCGCACCCTCGATGTCGACATCATCGTGTACGGAACGCTCACGGCGGTGTCCGACGACCTGGAGGTCCCGCACCCGCGTGCGCACGAGCGGGCGTTCGTGCTGCAGCCCTGGGCGCAGGTGGCGCCCGACGCGACGCTGCCCGGCCTGGGCGGCGGCCCGGTCGCAGCGCTGGCCGCGACCGCACCCGACCGCGACGGTGTGCGCTGGCTGGCGCTCGACTGGCTGACCGCTCCGGTCCCGGCCGCGGCACCGGAACCGGACGCGCACCAGCCCGCGCCCGCCGCCCAGCACGCATCGCACGACGGCAACCCGGTGGCGCCGGCGTGATCAGCCGCACCCGCTGGCAGACGCTCGTCGCGGTCGCCCTCGTCGTCGGGGTCGTCACGTGGCTGCTCATGCACGCCATGTACGACCGCGGGGCCACGCTGCCCGAGGTGTCGTGGCTCGTGGGCGGCGTGGAGCTGGTCATCGCCGCGGTCGTCTTCGTCATGGGCTGGCACGTGCGCCAGTACCTGCGAGGCAAGCGCCCCAGCCTGGACCCGATCCGCGCGGCCCGCACAGCCGTGCTGGCCAAGGCCGCGTGCTACACCGGCGCGCTGCTGGTCGGCTGGTACGGCGGTCAGCTCACGGTGCGCCTGACGCAGCTCGGCGACGTCGCGAACACCGGCCAGCGCGCCTGGGCCGCCGCCCTCGCCGCGCTGGGTGCGGTCGCGATGCTCGTCGTCGGCCTGGTCGTCGAGGCGTTCTGCCGCATCCCCCCGGCCGAGCCCGACGCGGAGAAGCGCCCGTCCACGCCGACGCACTCCTGACGACCGAGGGCGTCAGTCGTCGGAGGACTCCCGCGGCACGTCGATGGCGGCGAGCAGGGCCTCCACGGCGGCACCCAGCGGGCCCAGGTGGTCGTCGACGGTTGCGCGGACGACCGCCAGGTCACGGCGGTGGTAGTGGTGCGAGAGCAGGTCGCGCATGCGCACGATCGACTGCCACGAGACCTCGGGTCGTTGCGCGGTCAGGTTTGCGTCCAGGTGCTTGACGGCCTCGCCGATCGCCATGATCCGCAAGGTCAGGGTGTCGGCGACGACGGACTGGAGGTCCGCGGTGTCGTCGGGCACCAGGGCGTCCAGGTGCTCCTGGAGTGCCTCGGCGCGGCGGATCGCGGCGACGGCGACGACGATGTCGGTGAGCCACTGCTCCTGCGTCCGACCTCGGCTCACAGCGCGACCGCCTCGGCGAGTGCGGATGGCGCGACGTGGGGAGCGAGGATCGACTCCACAGCGACGTCGACGCGTTGGTCGAGGATCTCCTCGAGCTCGAGCCGAAGGTCGTCGGCGGGCAACAGACCGACGCGCTGGACGTCCATGTCGACCAGCAGATCGATGTCGGAGTCGGGACCGTCCTCGCCGCGAACGACCGAGCCGAACACGCGAACGTTCCGTGCGCCGTGTCGGCGTGCTGCCGCGAGGACCTCCGCGCGCCGCGCACGCAGCTGCGTCATGCGAGGAGTGCGGGAATTCAGCGTGTGGCGGGACGGGATCGCGTCCAGCTGGAGCCGCGCGCCGGCTGCCGCGACGAGCCGCTCGAGAGTCGCGACGGTCGGGGACGAGACGCCCGCCTCGTACCGTGCGACAGCGGGCTGCGACGTACCCGCCAGCTCGGCCAGCTCTCGCTGGGTGAGGCCGGCAGCACGTCGCACGTCGTGGATGAGTGGGGCACCGGACATCGCAAAAACATATCAGATCAGGTATCACGTCGAGGATGCCGGAGACGCAGCCACGTCGACCGCTCGACGGGCTCGTCCAGCGGAGCTGGTCGCGGTGCGAGGATGGCCCCATGACCTCTCCGAGCGAGCCGTTCGCCCCGGCCGACGTGACGTGGACGGCGGTGTCGCCGCGGTTGGCGGCCGCGCGACTGACGTCGGCGGCGTTCGTGCTGCTCCCGCTGCTGATCGTGATCGTCGTGATCGCGATCGCTGTGGGCGGGCCGTGGCTGTGGCTGCCGGTGGTCGTCGTGCTCGTCGTCGGCGTGAGCATCGCGGTGGTGACGCGGCGGCAGGTGCGCGCGATGGGTTACGCGGAGCGCGCCGACGACCTGCTGATCCGGCGCGGCATCATGTTCAGGCAGATGGTCGTCGTGCCGTACGGCCGCATGCAGTACATCGACGTCACGGCCGGGCCCCTGTCGCGCAAGTTCGGGATCGCGTCGGTGCAGCTGCACACCGCGGCGTCGGCGACCTCGGCGACGATCCACGGGCTGCCGCCGCAGGAGGCGGCGCGGTTGCGGGAGCGTCTGGCGTCGCGCGGCGAGGCGCGGCTGGCGGGGTTGTGAGCGACGGGCGTCTGCCGGACGTCGGCCTCGGGCGTTCGGGGCGGGTGCCGACACCGGCCGAGGACGGTCACTGGCGTCGCATGCACCCGACGACCCCGGCGATCAAGGGCTGGAAGATCGTCGTCGCGGTCCTGGCCGTGTCCTGGTACCAGCTCGGCGAGAACCTGCGCGAGCTGTCGAAGGTGCACGACGTGCACGTGTGGGCGTGGATCCTGGTGGGCCTGGTCGTCGTCGCGCTGATCGTGTCGGTGTACTCGGCGCTGGCGTGGCGGGCCACGAGGTTCAACGTCACCGACGACGCCGTGCACCTGCAGACGGGCATCGTGTTCCGCCAGCAGCGACAGGCGCGCCTCGACCGGCTGCAGGCCGTCGACGTGGTGCAGCCGCTGCTCGCGCGCCTCGTCGGGCTGTCCGAGCTCAAGCTCGAGGTCGCGGGCGGGCACGGGTCCGCGGTGTCGCTCGCGTTCCTCAAGGAGGCGGACGCCGACGCGCTGCGCACCGAGCTGCTCGCGCTCGCGGCCGGGCTGCAGCGGCCGACGACAGGAGATGAGCCCGGCGTCGCCGAGGCCGACGCACCGATCAAGTCCGCCGTCGACGCCGCGCAGGACGTCCCGCCGACGAGGCCGTCGCTCACCAAGCGTCGCGCGCCGGCCGACCCGATCCGCACGGTCTTCAGCGAGGCTCCGGAACGCCCGGTCTACGAGCTGCCGATGCCGCGCCTGCTGTGGGCGAGCCTGCGCTCGGGGGGTGCGGTGGCGCTGGTCGTGGTGGTCGTCGCGACGGTGGTCGCGATGATCCTGGCGCGCGACGTGGGCGCCGCGTTCGTGCTGTTCCCCGCGCTGCTGGGCTCGGCCGGGTTCATGTGGACGCGCATCAACCAGGGCGCCGGGTTCCGTGCCGCGATCTCGCCCGACGGCATCCGGCTGCGGCACGGCCTGACCGAGTCGCGCGCGCAGACCGTCCCGCCCGGGCGGGTGCAGGCGATCCGGCTGAGCCAGGGCCTGTGGTGGCGCGGGCCGGACTGGTGGCGCATCGAGATCAACGTGGCGGGGTACGGCCAGAGCAAGGACCAGGCCAGCGAGACGGTCCTGCACCCGGTCGCGACTCTCGCCGAGGCCATGACCGCCGTGTGGCTCGTGCTCCCCGACCTGGGCGTGCCCGACCCGCAGGCCACCCTCGACGCCGCCCTGCACGGCCGCGACGACGACGGCGGCTTCACCCCCGCCCCGCGCCGCGCCCGCTGGGTCGACCCGCTGGGCTGGCGCCGGCACGGCGTGCTGGTCACCGAGCGCGCGCTGCTGGCCCGCTCGGGCCGGTTCACGCGGCAGCTCGACCTCGTCCCGCACGAGCGCACGCAGTCGTTGGGCCTCGCGCAGGGGCCGGTGCAGCGCCGGCTGGGCCTCGCGTCGTTCGTCGTCCACTCCACACCCGGGCCGGTCAGCGCCTCGGTCTCGCACCTCGACGGGCACGTCGCCGCCGCGCTGCTCGACGAGCAGGCCGCGCGGGCCCGCACCGCGCGCGCGGTCGCGGCCCCGGAGCAGTGGATGACGGCGCCCGACGTGCATCCCGGACCGGCCGCATGAGCGAGCCGTCCCGCCGTCCTGGGCGGCTCGGCGTCGGGGTCGTCGGCGCGGGTCGCGTGGGAGCGGTGCTGGGGTCCGCGCTGCGCGCGGCCGGCCACCCCGTCGTCGCCGTCAGCGCGGTGTCCGCCGAGTCGCGCGAGCGGGCCGAGCAGCTGCTGCCCGGCGTACCCGTCCTGGACGTCCCCGAGGTGGTGCGGCGCTCGGAGCTGGTGCTGCTGGCGGTGCCCGACGACGCGCTCGGGCCGCTGGTCGCCGGCCTGGCGGAGACGGGCGCGTGGCAGGCGGGGCAGATCGTCGCGCACACGTCCGGCCGGTTCGGCGTGGGTGTCCTGGACCCGGCGCGCGCCGCCGGCGTCATCCCGCTGGCGCTGCACCCCGCGATGACGTTCACGGGCACCTCGCTGGACCTGACGCGGCTGGTCGGGGCGTCGTTCGCCGTCACCGCCCCCGCGCCCGTGCTGCCCATCGGCCAGGCGCTCGTCGTCGAGATCGGCGCGGAACCCGTGGTGCTCGACGAGGACGCCCGCGGGCTCTACCACGCGGCGCTGGCGCACGGCTCGAACCACCTCGTCGTCCTCGTCGCGCAGGCCGCGCAGGCGCTGGCCGCCGCGGGCGTCGACGACCCCGGCCGCATGCTCGCGCCCCTGCTCGAGGCCGCGCTCGACGGTGCGCTGCGCGCCGAGTCCGGCCCGGCCGCCGAGCGGGGCGTCGGGGCCATCAGCGCGCTGACCGGTCCCGTGCGCCGCGGCGACGCCGGGACGGTGCGCGAGCACGAGGTCGCCCTGGGCGCGCTCGCGGCCGCCAGCGGGGCGGTCGACGTCGTGGCCGGGTACCGTGCTCTGGCGCGGTCCGCCGCCGGACGAGCCCTGGCCGCGGGCCTGATCTCCCCGGCCGCCGCGTCGGACGTCCTCGATGCGCTCCACGATGCGACGCAGGACACAGCCGCCGCGCAGAGCCCGACGGGCATCGATCCGGGTCTGGGATCGTTGGACCAGGACGAGACCACCGACCGACCGGAGGACGACGAGTGACCGGGACGCCTACGCTCGCCCGCACGCGCGACGAGCTCGCCGCCGCGCTCGCGGCGCAGGACCTGGCGCCCGTGCGCGGCAACCCCCACCGCCGCGCCGTCGTCATGACCATGGGCGCGCTGCACGCCGGCCACCTCTCGCTCGTCGAGCAGGCCCGCACGCTCGCGGACCAGGTGGTCGTCACCATCTTCGTCAACCCGCTGCAGTTCGCGCCCACCGAGGACCTGGCCCGCTACCCGCGGGACCTGGACCGCGACCTGGAGCTGCTCACCGGTCCAGGTCTGCTGGGCGCCGACGACGTCGTCTTCACGCCCGACGTCGACGTCATGTACCCGGGCGGCGACCCGATCGTGCGCGTCACCGCGGGTGCGATCGGCGACGTGCTCGAGGGCGCGGAGCGTCCCGGGCACCTGGACGGCGTGCTCACCGTCGTGCTCAAGCTGCTGCACCTGACGCAGCCGGACGTGGCGATCTTCGGCGAGAAGGACGCCCAGCAGCTCGCGGCGGTGCGGCGCATGGTCCGCGACCTCGAGGTGGGCGTGCAGGTGGTCGGCGGCACGCTGGTGCGCGACGACGACGGCCTCGCGCTGTCCAGCCGCAACGCCTACCTGTCGGCCGAGCAGCGCGCACAGGCGCTGGCGCTGTCCGCCGCGCTGCGGGCCGGCGTGGCGGCGTCCGACGAAGGCCGCCACGCCGTGCTCAACGCCACCCGCGCGGCGCTGGCACCCGTCGACGAGATCGGCTACGTGGCCCTCGTCGACCCCGACACCTTCACCGACGCGACCACGGGCCCCGCGCTCCTGCTCCTCGCCGCCCGCGTCGGCGCCACCCGCTTGATCGACAACACCGCGCTCGTGCTGGGCGCCGACGACGGGGAGGCCCGCTCATGACCACCCTCCAGCGCACGATGATGACCGGCAAGATCCACCGCGCGACGGTGACCCAGGCGGACCTGCACTACGTCGGCTCGGTCACCGTGGACGCCGACCTGCTCGCCGCGGCGGACCTGCTGCCCGGGCAGCAGGTCGACATCGTCGACGTCACCAACGGCTCCCGCCTGATCACGTACGCGATCGCGGGCGAGGCCGGCTCCGGGCAGATCTGCATCAACGGCGCCGCCGCGCACCTGGTGCACCCGGGCGATGTCGTCATCCTCATCGCCTACGGGCTGATGTCCGACGCCGAGGCGCGCACGTACTCCCCGCACGTGGTGCTGGTCGACTCCGAGAACCGGATCGTCGACATGTCCGAGGACCCCGGCCAGGTGCCGCCCGAGTGGACCGAGCAGTCCGGTCTGGTGGGCAGCGGCGTCCCTTTCGCCCGCGGGCGTGAGCTCGTCGAGCACCCGCGTGAGCTCACTCCCGGCCAGCACTCGGGCACCGCCTCCGGCACGCCTTCCGGCACCGCTCGGTGAGCGCCGCACCACCTGTGGCACCCCGGCTCGCCCGGCGCCTCGCGGCGCCGCAGCCCGGCTGGACCGTCCAGGCCGACGCGGTCGTCGTCGGCTCCGGGATCGCCGGCCTGACCGCCGCGCTCGAGCTGCGCACGCGCGTGCCGCGCGTCCTGCTCGTCACCAAGGACACGCTCGCGTCCGGCTCGACGGTGTGGGCGCAGGGCGGCATCGCCGCGGCGCTCGACCCGTCGGACTCGCCCGCCGCGCACCTGGCCGACACGCTCGTGGCCGGCGCGGGCGTGTGCGACCCGCGCGCGGTCGAGGTGCTGGTCACCGAGGGCCCGGCGCGCGTGCGCGAGCTCGTCGCGCGCGGCGCGGTCTTCGACACGACGCCCGACGGCAGCATCTCCCTGACCCGCGAGGGCGGCCACCACGCCGATCGCATCGCCCACGCCGGCGGTGACGCCACGGGTGCGGAGATCTCCCGCGCGCTCGTCGCGCAGATCGAGGCCGTGCGCGACGACCCGGGCATCGAGGTCATCGAGCACGCGCTGGTGCTCGACGTGCTGACGGGCCCGCCGGGTCCGGACGGGACGCCCGGCGCCGCGTGCGGCGTGACGCTCCACGTCATCGGTGAGGGGCAGCGCGACGGCGTCGGGGCTGCGCTGGGCCGCGCGGTCGTGCTCGCCACCGGCGGCATCGGGCAGGTGTTCCGCTCCTCGACCAACCCCGTCCAGGCCACGGGCGACGGCATCGCGGCCGCCCTGCGCGCGGGCGCCGTGCTGGGCGACATCGAGTTCGTGCAGTTCCACCCCACCGTGCTGTGGCTCGGCTCCGGGGTGAAGGGACAGCTCACGCTCGTGTCCGAGGCCGTGCGCGGCGAGGGTGCGCTGCTCCTCGACACCGACGGCGTGCGGTTCATGCCCGACGTGCACCCCATGGCCGAGCTCGCCCCGCGCGACGTCGTCGCGCACGCCATCGTCCGCCGCATGGCGGAGACCGGCTCGGACCACGTCTGGCTCGACACCCGCCACCT
Organism: Cellulomonas sp. JH27-2; assembly: GCF_014837175.1. GTDB lineage: Bacteria > Actinomycetota > Actinomycetes > Actinomycetales > Cellulomonadaceae > Cellulomonas. The sequence goes on from NZ_JACYFR010000003.1 coordinate 327,549, forward strand.
GGGTGGGGAGTTCCTGCGCAAGCGGTTCCCGACGATCAACGAGCGGCTTCTCGAGCACGGCATCGACATGGCCACCGAGCTCGTCCCCGTCGCCCCCGCGCAGCACTACCACTCGGGCGGGGTCGTCGCGGACCTCGTCGGGCGGACGTCCGTGCGCGGCCTGTACGCCGTCGGTGAGGTCGCGTGCACGGGCGTGCACGGCGCCAACCGGCTCGCGTCCAACTCACTTCTCGAGGGCCTGGTCTTCGCCACGCGGGCCGCGCGGGACATCGCCCGACGTGTCGCCGACGGCTCGCTGCCGCAGGTCGAGCCGTCGCCGCGGACCGGCGACGAGGCGCTCGTGGCTGCCGCCGCCCGCGCGCGCGTGCAGCGCATCGCCTCCGACGGTCCGGGCGTGGTGCGCTCCGGCGACGGTCTGCGCACGGCGCTCGGCGCGCTCGGGCGCGTCCCCACCGACGCGCAGGACCGGCACGACGACGGTCGTCGGCTGGCCGCGCCCCAGGTCGCCGAGTGGGAGACCACCAACATCCACCAGGTCGCGACCGTCCTGTCCTACGCGGCACTGTTGCGCGAGGAGAGCCGCGGCGGGCACTCCCGCACGGACTTCCCCGAGCCGGTCGAGGCCTGGCGCGAACGCCTGAACCTGTCCCTCACCCCGACGGGCACCCTCTCGGCCACCCGCGCCCCGCTCGCCTGACTGCGCCCGCGTAGCTCACGGCGCCCGCGCGGCACGTGGATGCAGGGATGGTTGCAGCACGCACGCCCCTGGCGGTCGCGCCCGATGCAACCATCCCTGCATCCATGGGCGGCGGAACGCGGTGCAGGGGGCGGTCGGTGCGGGGTCGTGCGGCGTGGCGGGTAGCGTGGGCGGGTGCTCGATGCGTCTGCCGTGCTGCCCGGCGATCCTGGTCCCGACCCCGCGGCGATCGATCGGGTGGTGACGGCTGCGCTCGACGAGGACCTGGGTGCGGCCCCCGGCCGTGACGTGACGTCCCAGGCCACCATCTCGCCCGACGAGCAGGGCGTGGCGGATCTCGTCGCACGGGCCGACGGCGTCGTCGCGGGGCTCATTGTCGTGCCCGTGGTGCTGGATGCCGTCGCGGAGCGGCTCGGCCTGGCCCGGGCCGTCGTCGACGTCGTCGTCCCCGACGGCACCGCCGTGACGCGCGGCGACGTGCTCGCGCACCTGCGCGGGCCGGTGCAGGTGCTGCTGGTCGCCGAGCGCACGCTGCTCAACCTCGCGTCGCGCGCGTCGGGCGTCGCCACGCACACGCGCCGCTGGGCCGATGCGCTGGCCGGCACGGGCGCGCTCGTCCTCGACACCCGCAAGACCACGCCCGGCCTGCGCGCGCTCGAGAAGTACGCCGTGCGCTGCGGCGGCGGCACCAACAAGCGCATGGGCCTGTACGACGTCGCGATGGTCAAGGACAACCACGTCGCGGCGGCAGGCTCGGTGACCGCGGCCGTGCGGGCCGTGCAGGAGCGGTTCCCCGACGTCGCGATCCAGGTGGAGGCCGACACGGCCGAGCAGGCGCTCGAGGCCGTCGCTGCCGGCGCGCGCTTCCTGCTGCTCGACAACATGCCGACCCCGCTGCTCGGCGACGTGGTCGCCGCGGTGCGGGCCGTCGACGACACCGTCGAGCTCGAGGCCACCGGCAACCTGACCCTGGACCGGGCGCGGGAGGTCGCGACGACGGGCGTCGACTACCTGTCCGTCGGCGGCCTGACCCACAGCTCGCCCATCCTGGACCTGGCCCTGGACCTGGCGCCCACCCCGTGACGGGTCAGACACCGCCGGGGGCCGGGACGCCCAGAAGGCGTCGGTAGGATCACGGGGTGAGCGAAGCACCCCAGATCCCGGCCGAGGACGACACCCCGGAGCAGATCCGCATCCGGCGGGACAAGCGCACCCGGCTGCTGGCGGAGGGCACCGAGGCCTACCCGGTCTCCGTGCCGCGCACGCACACCATCGCTCAGGTCCGTGCCGACTACCCGGACCTGGAGCCGGGGACCGAGACGGACGACGAGGTGGGCGTGGCCGGTCGCGTCGTCTTCCTGCGCAACACCGGCAAGCTGTGCTTCGCGACGCTGCAGGACGGTGAGGGCAACCGCCTGCAGGCCATGCTCAGCCTGGCCGCCGTGGGCGAGGAGAGCCTGGCGGCGTTCAAGACCGACATCGACCTGGGCGACCACCTGTTCGTGCACGGCAGGGTCATCGCGTCGCGTCGCGGTGAGCTGTCGGTGTTCGCCGACGAGTGGCGCCTGGCCGCCAAGGCGATCCGCCCGCTGCCCAACCTGTACGAGGGCACGGAGCTGTCCGAGGAGGCGCGGGTCCGCCAGCGCTACGTCGACCTGGTGGTCAGCCAGCGCTCGCGCGACATGGTGCGCCAGCGGGCCGCCGTCCTGCGCTCGGTGCGCGAGAACCTCTACCGCCGTCAGTACATCGAGGTCGAGACCCCGATGCTCCAGGTGCGGCCGGAGGGCGCCGCGGCGCGTCAGTTCGAGACGCACATGAATGCATTCGACATCCCGTTGTTCCTGCGTATCGCGCCGGAGCTGTTCCTGAAGCGTGCGGCCGTGGGTGGTGTGGAGCGCGTCTTCGAGATCAACCGCAACTTCCGGAACGAGGGCGTCGACGCGACGCACTCGCCGGAGTTCGCGATGCTCGAGGCGTACGAGGCCTACGGCGATTACGACACCATGGCCGCGATGACGCAGGACCTGGTGCAGACCGCCGCTGCCGAAGCATTTGGGTCCACCGTCCTGACGCTTGCCGACGGCAGCGAGTACGACGTCGGTGGCGAATGGACGCACCTGACGATGTACGACTCGTTGAGTGATGCGCTGGGCAACGAGATCACGCACGACACCGACGACGAGACATTGTTGCGGTTGTTGGAGAAGGCTGAGATCGAGCTCGCGCCCGCGCAGCGCAACCACGGCAAGATGGTCGAGGAGCTCTGGGAGCACCACGTCGGTTCCACGCTCGTGGCGCCGACGTTCGTCCGGGACTTCCCGGTGGAGACGTCGCCCCTGACGCGCGACCACCGCACCAAGCGTGGCCTCGTCGAGAAGTGGGACCTGTACGTGCGCGGCATGGAGCTCGCCACCGCGTACTCCGAGCTCGTCGACCCCGTCATCCAGCGGGAGCGCTTCGAGGCCCAGGCCGCGCTCGCCGCCCGCGGCGACGACGAGGCCATGCGGATCGACGAGGACTTCCTGACCGCCATGGAGTTCGCGATGCCACCGTCGGGCGGAATGGGCATGGGCATCGACCGCCTGCTCATCGCGCTCACCGGTCGCGGAATTCGCGACACCATCCTTTTCCCGCTCGTGAAGCCGCAGGTCTGAGCGCCATGGGTGAGTGGGGACCGGCTCTCGCCGCGCTGATTCCGTCGATCGGCGTCGGTGTCCTGTTCTGGTTCGGGATGCGCGCCGTCATCAACGCTGACCGGACGGAGCGGCAGGCGTTGGCGAGAATGGATGCCGCGGAACGGGACGCCGAGCGTGCCGATGCGGAAAAGAATACGCCGAACGTTTGACGATTGTCCGATTCCGGTGCGATAGTAGCGGTGCCCCGGCATATCCCGTCGGGCGCATCGACCGTATTCGTGAATCGGAGCTCACATGGCACAGAAGGTTCAGGTCCTGCTCGTGGACGACGTCGACGGCACCGACGCCGACGAGACGGTGACCTTCGGTCTGGACGGCGTCACCTACGAGATCGACCTCACGACCGCCCGCGCCGCCGAGCTGCGTGACGCCCTGGCCACCTGGGTCGGTCACGCCCGCAAGGTCGGTGCGCGTTCCACCACCGCCCGTCCCGCCCGCTCCGGCGGACGCCGCACCGCCTCGGACGCGCACGCCGTCCGCGAGTGGGCCAAGTCCCAGGGGCTGGCCGTCTCCGAGCGCGGCCGCATCTCGGCCGAGGTCCGCGCCGCCTTTGAGGCCGCGAACTGATCTCGCGCACGCACGAGGGGGCCCCGGCATCCGCCGGGGCCCCCTCGTGCGTGCGCGTCAGGCGCGCGTGCCGGTGAGCTCGCGCACGGCGGCGTACTGCGCCCGCACGTGCTCCGCGGCCGGCGCGGTGAAGCGCTGCGCGTCGGCGGTGGCGCTCCACGCGGGTGCCTCGTCGGCGCCTGACAGCACCCAGGCGGCCTGGCGTGCGGCCCCGTCGGCCACGTACTCACCCGGCGTCGGCACCAGGACGTCGGCCCCGAGCACGGACGGCGCGATCTCCCGCACGGCCTGCGACTGCGCGCCGCCGCCGATGAGGAACAGCCGCTCGACCGCGACGCCCTGGGCCCGCAGCGCGTCGATCCCGTCGGCCAGTCCGCAGAGCATCCCCTCGACCGCTGCGCGCGCGACGTGGGCGGGCGTCGTGTTGGCCAGGCGCATGCCGTGCAGTGCGCCCGTCGCGTCGGGCTTGTTGGGGGTGCGCTCGCCCTCGAGGTAGGGGACGAGCACCAGTCCGTCGGCGCCGGCGGGGGCGGACAGCGCGAGCCGGGACAGGCCCGCATGGTCGACGCCCAGCATCCGGCACGCGGCGTCCAGGACGCGCGACGCGTTGAGCGTGCAGGCCAGCGGCAGGAAGGCGCCCGTCGCGTCGGCGAAGCCGGTCACCAGGCCGGACCCGTCGTTCGTCGGCGTCCCGCTGATCGCGCTGACGACGCCCGACGTGCCGATCGAGACGGCGACGTCGCCGGGGCGCAGGCCCAGGGCGAGCGCTGCCGCGGCGTTGTCGCCGGCACCAGGGCCCAGCAACACGCCGCCGGGTGTGCGCAGCGCCGACTCCGTGGGACCCAGCACGCGGGGCAGGTGTGCTCCGTGCCCCAGGGCCAGCTCGAGCAGGTCCGTGCGGTACTCGCCGGTCGTCGGCGACCAGTACCCGGTGCCCGACGCGTCCGAGCGGTCGGTCACCAGGTCGTCGAGCGACGTCGAGCCCGACAGCCGCCAGGTCAGCCAGTCGTGCGGGAGCGCGACTGCGGCGACTCGCGCGGCGTTCTCAGGCTCGGCGTCGCGCAGCCAGCGCAGCTTGGTCACGGTCAGCGACGCGACGGGCACCGAGCCGACCGCGTCGGCCCACGCCTGCGGGCCGCCGGCCTCGTCGATCAGGTCCAGCGCCGCCTGTGCCGAGCGCGTGTCGTTCCACAGCAGCGCGTCGCGGACCACCTCACCGGACGAGTCGAGAGCGACCATCCCGTGCTGCTGGCCGCCGACCGAGACGGCCTCGACGTCGTCGATCCCGCCGGCCTCGTCGAGCGCGGTCTGCAGCGCGTCCCACCAGTGCCGCGGGTCCACCTCGGTCCCGTCGGGGTGCGACGCACGGCCCTGGCGCACGAGCGCCCCGGTCTCCGCGTCGCGGACCACCACCTTGCACGACTGCGTGGAGGAGTCGATCCCGGCAACAAGCGTCATGTCGATGCTCCTTCGCATCAGACAAGGCCCGGGCGCCCCGCAGCGGGCGCCCGGACCTTGTCGGTGGGATGGGTCAGCGGGCGCCGAGCGCGTGCTCGAGGGCCAGCTGGTTGAGGCGGACGAAACCGAAGCCACGCTCGGCGACGGCATCGACGTCGAGCTCCTCGAACGCCGAGGTGTCGGCGAGCAGGTCGGAGAGCGTCTCGCCCTCGGCCAGCGTCGGCTGCGAGAGCTCGAGCACGCCGGACTGCTCGAGCGCCTCCTTGACCTCGGGGTCCTCACGGAACGCCTTGGCGCGCTCGGCCAGCAGGATGTACGTGGACATGTTGGCCGCGGCCGAGTCCCACACGCCGCCGAAGTCCTCGGTGCGCGACGGCTTGTAGTCGAAGTGGCGCGGGCCCTCGTAGCGGGGGCCGCCGCCCGGGAAGCCGTTCTCGATGAGGTCCACGGTGGCGAACGCGGAGAACAGGTCGCCGTGGCCGAACACCAGGTCCTGGTCGTACTTGATGGACTTCTGCCCGTTGAGGTCGATGTGGAAGAGCTTGCCCGCCCACAGCGCCTGCGCGATGCCCTGCGTGTAGTTGAGGCCGGCCATCTGCTCGTGACCCACCTCGGGGTTCAGGCCGACGATGTCGCCGTGCTCCAGCTTGGCGATGAGCGCCAGCGCGTGCCCGATCGTCGGGAGCAGGATGTCGCCGCGGGGCTCGTTGGGCTTGGGCTCGATGGCGATGCGCAGCCCGTAGCCCTTCTCCTTGATGTAGGCGGCGACGGTGTCGATGCCCTCGGCGTAGCGGTCGTGCGCGGCGTTGAGGTCCTTGGCCGAGTCGTACTCGGCGCCCTCACGGCCGCCCCACATGACGAACGTGTCGGCGCCCAGCGAGGCGGCGAGGTCGACGTTGCGGACCACCTTGCGCAGGCCGTAGCGGCGCACGCGGCGGTCGTTCGACGTGAATGCGCCGTCCTTGAAGATCGGGTGGCTGAACGTGTTGGTCGTGACCATCTCGACCGTGATGCCGGTTTCCTCGAGCGCCCCGCGGAAGCGATCGAGGATCTTGTCGCGCTCGGTGTCCGACGAGCCGAACGGGACGACGTCGTCGTCGTGGAACGTCACGTGCGCGGCGCCGAGCTCGGCGAGCTTGTGCACGGACTCGACCGGGTCGAGCCACGGCCGCGAGGCCGAGCCGAACTGGTCCTGGGCGTTCCAGCCCACGGTCCAGAGTCCGAAGGAGAACTTGTCTGCGGGGGTGGGCTTGCGCACCATCACGAACCTCTCAGCGTTGAGACGGGATTAGTTGTATGAATGAACTTAAGGCCGGAACCGGCTAGGGTCAAGCCCCATGAGACCCACGGCGGCACGGCAGGGCAGCCTGCGTGAGCACAACCTGGGTCTGGTGCTGCGCACGGTGCTGGAGTCCGACGCCTCACCGTCCCGCGCCGACGTCGCCGCCGCCACCGGGCTGACGAAGGCGACGGTCTCGGCGCTCGTCGACCGCCTCGTCGCGGGCGGCCTGCTCGCCGAGCTGGCTCCCGCCCCCGCCCTGCGCGCCGGTCGCCCGGCCGTCCCGCTCGCTGCCCCGGTCGGTACGGTCGCCGCCCTGGGGGCGGAGGTGAACGTCGACTACCTCGGCGTGCGCGTGCTGGACCTGTCCGGTGCCGTGCTCCACGAACGCCTGGTGCACGGCGACTACCGGTCGAGCGACCCGGCCACCGTGCTGGCGCGGCTCGCGGGCCTGGTCGACGAGGCGGCCGCGGCCACCTCCGGCACCCGCCTGGCCGGCACCGCACTCGCGCTGCCCGGCCTCGTCGACCGCGGCGTCGGCCCGCTGCGCCTGGCCCCCAACCTCGGCTGGCGCGACGTCGACGTGGTGACGCTGCTCGCCGCGTCGTCGGACGTGCTAGCGGCCCACCCGCCCGCGCTCGCCAACGAGGCCGACCTGGCCGCCCGCGCCGAGGCCGCCGCCCGCCGTGAGGACCCGACGTTTGTCTACGTCTCCGGCGAGGTCGGCATCGGTGCGGCCATGGTGCTCGACGGCCGCATCCTGGCCGGTCGGCACGGTTGGGCCGGAGAGCTGGGCCACACGCTGGTCGCCGACGGCCGTCCGCTCGAGGCCGTCGCCGGCCAGGACGCGATGCTCCGCGCGGCGGGCATGGAACCGGTCGCGGGCATCGACGCGCTGGCGGCGGCGGCCGACGACGGCGACGAGGCGGCGCTGCGCGCGATCGCAGCGGCGGGTGAGCTGCTCGGCCACGCACTGGCGAATGTCGTCAACCTGCTGGACATCTCCGACGTGGTGCTCGGTGGCTCGTATGCCCGCCTGGCCAGCCACCTGCGCGAACCCGTCCTCGCCGCGCTCGGAGCACACGTCCTCGCGGCCCCCTGGGCTCCGCCGACCGTCGACGTCGCCCGTGCTGCCTCCGTCCCGGCGCTCGACGGCGCAGCGCTCACGGTCCTGGCCGGCGTCATCGACGACCCGTCGGGCTGGCTCGCGCCGGAGGTCGCATCCCCGTGACAGTCGAGGACGCGCGCATCGTCGACGACGTGGTGCGCCGGCTGGGCGCTGCGGCATCGTCGAGCACCCCGCTGAGCGGCGTCGTGAACCGCGTCCATCGCGTGCAGGGCGACGGGTTCGACTGGGTGGTCCGGCTCCCCGTCGAGCGCGGTCATGACGACGCCTACCCGCGGGAGGCCTGGGCGATCGGCGCAGCGCAGCGCGCCGGGATACCGGTGGCGGACGTCGTCGCGACGGGCGTCGAGGCCGGCGTCCCGTTCCTCGTCGCGCGATACGTCGCGGAGGTGGGCCAGGTGGCGGACCCGTGGCGGTGGCTCGGTGCCTACGCGCGCGACCTGGCGCGGATCGAGCTGGACGGCGCGCCGACGGACCTTTTCACACGGTTCGGTCGGGACCTGGCTGAGGCGTGGCGCGCACACCTGGACTACAACCTCGCCTGCTTGGGCGCGGCCGACCGGCTCCTGGTCGACGGAGCCTACGACGCTGCCGACCAGCCGGTGCTGGCTCGTGCGATCCGGGCGCTGCGCGAGCGTCCGTTCACGTTCGGTCTCGCCCACGGCGACCTCGCGCCCCGCAACCTCGTCGCGCGGGGGACGGACGTACCTGTCCTGATCGACTGGGGGAACGTCACGACGGGCCCGACGCCGTGGACCGACGTGCAGCGGGTCTTCGTCTGGGCGGTCTGCCACCGAACCATCACGTGGGCGGAGTTCGACGAGCTCGCGCGCGCGGCAGGGTTGGACGGCCCCGACGACGTGGCCACGCTCGCCGCCATGACGATCTTGCAGCTGCTCGACGTGGTCCGCTGGGCGGCGGACCGCCGACCTGACCTGTACGACCGGTACAGAGACGAGTGCCGCACCGGCCTCGCGCGGGTCCTCCGCCTTCTCGCGTCCGACGCGAACGGGCACCCTAGGCTGGGCCGGTGACTCATCTGTGGATCGGCACCTACCCGGCCGCCGGCTCCGGCACCCCCGTCGGGCTCGGCGAAGGCATCTGGCGCGTTCGCCTCGATGACGACGGCACGCTGCACGACGCGGTCCAGGTCGCGACCACCCCGTCCCCCTCGTTCGTCGCCGCGCACCCGAACGGCCGTGTGCTCTACGCGGTCAACGAGCACACGGCCGGCACGGTCACGGCGTTCGCGGTCGCCGACGACGGCACGCTGACCCAGCAGGCGCAGACCCCCAGCGGCGGCGACGACCCGTGCCACGTGCTGCTCGACGCGGACGCCCGGACCCTGCTGGTCGCCAACTACTCCAGCGGCACGCTCGCGGCGTTCCCGCTCGCCGAGGACGGCGCCTTGACCGGCAGCTCACGCGTCTTCGCGCACACCGGGTCCGGCCCGCGGGAGGACCGCCAGGAGGGTCCGCACGCGCACTTCGTCGCGCTCGACCCGGCCGGCGAGCACGTCCTGGTCGTCGACCTCGGCACGGACCAGATCCGCCGCTACCGCCGCACCCCCGACGGCCTCGCCGAGGACGGCATCGCTGCGTCGTTCCCGCCGGGCACCGGTCCACGGCACGTCGCGTTCGGCGGCGGGTTTGCGTACGTCGTCGGCGAGCTCGACGCGACGCTGCACGTCCTGAGCTGGAAGAACGCGGAAGGGGTGGCGCTCCAGACCGCGCCGCTCCCGGCCGGCCTGCCGTCGCACGTCACGCTGGACGGTGACCGGCTGCTCGTCGGCGCTCGCGGTGCGGACGTGATCGCGCGGTTCCGGGTGGCCGACGACGGCATGGTCGCCCCCATCGCCGAGGACGACCTGCCCGGGTCGTGGCCGCGCCACCACCTGGTGGTCGGTGGCCGCACCGTCGTCGCCGAGCAGATCGGCGGCGCGGTGACGGTGCTGGCGGCCGACGGGTCCGTCGTCGACCGGCTCCCCCTGCCGGCCGCGGCGTGCATCGCGCGGGTCGTCTGACGCAGGACGCGCCCCGTGAGGGCGCCGAGCGGTCGCCCGAGCGCGGGATCGTGCGGGAGAATGGGCACCAGACCACCCGCCCGCCGCAAGGAGCCCACGTGACCCACGCCCCGCGTGTCGCCATGCTCAGCGTGCACACCTCGCCGCTGGAGCAGCCGGGCACGGGGGACGCGGGCGGCATGAACGTCTACGTGCTCGAGCTGTCGAAGGCGCTCGCGGCACGGGGTGCGCGGGTCGAGGTGTTCACGCGCGCGACGTCGTCGGACCTGCCGGAGACCGTGGTGCTGCCGGGGACGGACGCGGACGGCCGCGAGCTGGACCGGGCGGCCTCGCGCGAGGTGCTGCTGGCGCAGGACGTCGCGCCGGGCGTGGTGCCGCCCGTGCTGGTTCACCACGTGCCGGCCGGCCCGTTCGAGCGGCTCGACAAGAACGACCTGCCGGGCGTGCTGTGCGGGATGGCGGCGGGCGTGCTCCGGACAGAGTCGGCGCGGCGGCCGGGCTGGTACGACGTGGTGCACTCGCACTACTGGCTGTCCGGGCAGGTGGGGCGCATCGCGGCCGACCGCTGGGAGGTGCCGCTGGTCCACACCGCGCACACGCTGGCGCGCGTGAAGAACGCGGCGCTCGCCCCCGGGGACGAGGCCGAGCCCGCGGCGCGTGAGCTGGGGGAGGAGCACGTCGTCGCGGAGGCCGACGCGCTGGTCGCGTCCACGCCGGCCGAGGCGCGCGAGCTCGTCGAGCTCTACGGCGCCGACCCGGAGCGCGTGCACGTGGTCGAGCCGGGTGTGGACCTGCGGCGGTTCGCGCCGGTGCCGCCGGAGCAGCGTGCGGCCGCCCGACGAGACCTCGGCCTGCCCGCCGACCGTGACGTGGTCCTGTTCGCGGGCCGCATCCAGGCGCTCAAGGCCCCCGACGTGCTGGTCCGCGCGCTCGGCGTCCTCAAGGCGACGGGCAGGCCCGTCCCGCTCCTCGTCGTGCTCGGTGGCCCGTCGGGTCGCTCGACGTCGGTGCGCGAGCTGCGTGCGCTCACGCACGTGACCGGCGTCGAGGACGACGTGCTCCTGCGCCCGCCGGCCGACCGCGACTCGCTCGCGGACTGGTACCACGCCGCCGACCTCGTGGCGATGCCGTCGCGCTCCGAGTCGTTCGGGCTGGTCGCCGCGGAGGCGCAGGCCGCGGGCGTCCCCGTCCTCGCCGCGGCCGTCGGCGGGTTGCGCTCGATCGTCGACCACGACGTCTCCGGCCGGCTGGTCCGCGGCCACGACCCGGCGCGCTGGGCCGACGAGATCGCCGACTTGCTCGCCGACCGCGACCGGCTCGCCGCGATGGGCGTCGCGGCACGTCCGGCGGCCGAGCGGTTCGGCTGGGACGCGGCCGCCGACCAGCTGCTCAAGGTCTACGCCGTGGCGGGCGAGAGGCTCCGTCCCAGGGACTGACGTCCCGTCGCCCGGCACCGGGCGCTGCGGCAGGATGGACCCATGACCTACACCCTCGTGCTGCTCCGCCACGGCGAGAGCGAGTGGAATGCCAAGAACCTGTTCACCGGCTGGGTGGATGTGGCCCTGTCCGAGAAGGGCGTCGAGGAGGCCAAGCGCGGCGGGACGCTGCTGACCGACGCCGGCGTGCTGCCGGACGTCGTGCACACGTCGCTGCTCCGCCGGGCGATCACCACCGCCAACCTGGCGCTCGACGCCGCCGACCGGCACTGGATCCCCGTCCGCCGCTCGTGGCGCCTGAACGAGCGCCACTACGGCGCGCTGCAGGGCAAGGACAAGAAGCAGACGCTCGACGAGTACGGCGAGGAGCAGTTCATGCTCTGGCGCCGCTCCTACGACTTCCCGCCGCCGGACATCGAGCTCGGCTCGGAGTTCTCGCAGGACGCCGACCCGCGCTACGCGGGCGAGCCGATCCCGCGCGCCGAGGCCCTCGAGCAGGTCCTCGAGCGGGCGCTGCCGTACTGGGAGTCGGACATCGTCCCGGACCTGCGCTCCGGCAAGACGGTGCTCGTCGCGGCGCACGGCAACTCGATCCGCGCGCTGGTCAAGCACCTCGACGACGTGGACAGCGCGACGATCGCCGGGATCAACATCCCCACCGGCATCCCGCTGCTCTACACGCTCGACGAGGAGACGCTGAAGCCCACCAACCCGGGTGGCACGTACCTCGACCCGGAGGCTGCCGCGGAGGCCATCAAGGCCGTCGCCAACCAGGGTCGCTGAGACATCGCGAAGCCCCGGTCACCGCACAGGTGACCGGGGCTTCGTGCCGCCGTCGTCAGGGTCGGTACGGCGTCCACGCGGCGACGAGCACGCAGGCCACCGCGAGGACGACCAGCACCGAGACCCCGAGCGCACGGATCCTGCGACTCGACCGTCGCATCCCGAGCCTGACGACGACGGCGGCGCCCGCCAGCACGGTGAGGGCGGGCCAGACGATGCTCGGCTGGGTGTACTCGGGCGGGCACGTGTCAGGCCGCAGCGCGGAGACCGCGTCGAGCGCCCCGTCCCTGACCGATGCGCCCACGAGCTCCTCCACGGCGCACGGGTAGGCACCGGCGAAGTATCGGATGCACCACAGGGCGAGGATCGCGATGGTCGTGGCGACCGCGGCCGTCCCGAGAGATCGGGGCGCGGGGTGCGTCGGTGTCGTGGTGGTCACGCCGCACAGCGAACCAGCCGCAGACGACGTGCGTCTACGGCTGGTCCGGTGGGCGACCAGGTCAGATCGCGGAGCGGTCCAGGTCGTCGGCGGAGACGCCGGTGACGAGGTAGACGACGCGACGGGCGACGGAGACGCCGTGGTCCCCGAACCGCTCGTAGAAGCGGCTGAGCAGCGTGGTGTCGATCGTCTCCTGCGTGCTGGCGGACCAGGAGCCGCCCAGCATCGCGGTGAAGACGTCCTCGTGCAGCTCGTCGAGCAGGTCGTCGTCCGTCTCGATGCTCTCGGCCAGCGCCAGGTCGCGGCTCTCCAGCAGCGTCGCCGTGCGTCGGGCGACGCGGACGGCGGCGTCGTGCATCTCGGCGAACGTGCCCGCGAGGCTCTGCGGGACGGCCTGGCGCGGGTAGCGGCCGCGGGCCACCTGGGCGACGTGCCGGGCCAGGTCGCCCATGCGCTCGAGCGAGGCGCTCATACGCAGCGCGGTGACCACGACGCGCAGGTCGGTGGCGACCGGCGCCTGCTGCGCCAGCAGCCCGACGCAGCGCTCGTCGACCTCACGCTCCAGGGCGTCGATGGCGATGTCGTCGGCGATCACCGACTCCGCGAGACCGAGGTCCCCCGTGAGCAGGGCGACGCCGGCGTTCGTCACGGCGTGCTCGACCAGGTGGCTCATGGCCACGAGGTCCTCGCCGAGCTGGGTGAGCTCGGCCTCGAAGATGTCCCGCATGTGATCCCTCTCGGTGCTTGCTGCCGGGTGGCGACGGCCAGGTTCGCACCGGCAGGTGAACAACCGTGCGCCGCCAGGTGAACGCGCGGCGGCAGTTGGATGTTCGGACCGTTCACGCAGGGCGAAGCCTCGTCGCCTGCACAGACGCATGACTAGGGTGCAAGACTGACGGCCAGGACGCACGCGCACGACGTGGAGGGGCACACATGGCAGGCAAGGTCACGGCGTGGGTCGGCTGGGTGTGGTTCGCGGCGTTCACCCTCATCGCCCTCGGGCTGTTCAACATCACCACCGGGCTCGTGGCGGTGTTCAACACCAAGGACGTCGTCGCGTGGACCAACTCGGGTCTGGCGATCGTCGACGTCTCCACGTGGGGCTGGGTGCACCTGGTCGTCGGCGTGCTGATCCTGCTCACCGGGTTCGCGCTCTTCGGTGGTGCCGGCTGGGCGCGGTTCGTCGCGATCCTCCTGGTGGTCGTGAACCTCGTGACCCAGTTCGTCTCGCTGCCCGTCACCCCGTGGTGGTCGCTCGTCGTCATCGGCCTGGACATCGTGGTCCTGTGGGCGCTGGTGGTGCACGGCGAGGAGGCCGAGCGGGCCGCCGCCTGACGCTTTCCATCTGATCAGCAGCACCCGAACACAGGAGAGAAGAACTGATGGCTTCCACCTTCGGTCCGGTCGAGCTCATCGCGCTCGGCTTCCCGGACGACCGCATCCCCGACGAGGTCAAGGCGCAGCTCGCTGCGCTGGTGGTCTCGGAGCAGGTGCGGATCATCGACCTCGTCGTCGTCCGCCGCCCGCTGGAGGGCGACCTCGAGATCATCGAGCTCGAGGACCTGGGCGACGAGCTCGCGATCACGGACGTCGAGCTCGAGGGCGGCGGTCTGGCGGGCGACGAGGACATCGCCGACATCGCCGAGGCCGTTCCCGCCGGCACGTCGGCGCTCGTGCTCGTCTTCGAGCACGTCTGGTCCAACGGCATCGCGCAGGCGATCCGCGAGACGGGCGGCGTGCTGCTCGCCGCGGAGCGCATCCCGGCCGAGGTCGTCGCGGCCATCGCCGAGCTCGAGGACGCGTCGGCCTGACGCCCGCTCCCACCTTTCTTCTCAACCCCAAGGAGTTCGCATGCCCCCCTTCCGTCGGATGGGCCGTCCCGGCCTGATCGGGACCGCCGCCCGCACCGCCGTCATCGCCGGCACCGCCACGGCCGTCACCGGCAACGTCGCGCGCCGCCAGGCTGGTCGCGCGCAGGCCAGCGCTCAGGCCAGCTACGAGCAGCAGCAGTACGAGGCCGCCGAGCAGCAGCGCCAGATCGAGGAGGCGGCCCGCCAGGCTGCCGCCCAGCAGGCTGCCGCGGCATCGGCACCGGCCATCGCTGCTCCCGCCGCTGGTGGCGACGACATCATCAGCAAGCTCAACCAGCTCGCCCAGCTCCAGGCGGCGGGCGTGCTGAGCGCCGACGAGTTCGCCGCCGCCAAGGCGAAGCTGCTCGCCTGATCGTTCGGCCGACGAGGCCCCGGACCTGCCCTGACGCAGGCCGGGGCCTCGTGCATGTCCGTGAACGACAGATGAATGCTCGGCGGCGGGTGGCCGACGGCGACCCGGAAAGGTCCGATCGGGGCCGTGCGTCGCCCTAGGGTTGGTCGCGTGAGTGCCGACGGGTGGGAGCTGATCGTCGCCGGATGCCTGGGCATCCTGGTCGGCGCGTTCGCCGTGATCGCCTACTGGATCAGCCAGCGCTCCATGCACAGGATGCCGCAGACCCCCGCCCCGGAGCTCGACGAGGGCCTGGTGCGGATGCTTGCGGTGCTGCGCTCGGCGGCGATCGTGCTCGACCCCGAGGACACGGTGGTCCGTGCGAGCGCGCCCGCGTACTCGCTCGGCCTGGTGCGAGACGGCCTCGTGGTGCCACCCGCGATCCGTGAGCTCATCGAGAGCGTCCGCCGCGACGGAGTGATCCGCGACGAGGAGCTGGAGGTCGCGCGCGGCCCGCTCGGCAAGGGCACGCTCCTGCTGCAGGTCCGCGTCGCGCAGGTGACGCCGCGGCACGTCGTCGTGCTGGCGGAGGACCAGACCCAGGCCAAGCGACTCGAGGCCATCCGCCGCGACTTCGTCGTGAACATCTCCCACGAGCTGAAGACGCCCGTGGGCGCCCTCACCCTGCTGGCCGAGACCGTGCAGGACGCGGCCGACGACCCCGAGGCGGTGCGCCGGTTCGCGGGCCGCATCCAGACCGAGGCCGTCCGCCTGTCCGCCCTGGTCCACGAGATCATCGAGCTGTCCCGGCTGCAGGTCGCCGGCGCGTTGACCGAGGTGTCGACGGTCGAGCTCGACGACGTGGTCAAGGAGGCCGTGGACCGCGCGAGGACCACGGCCGACGCCAAGCGGGTCCGCCTGGAGGTCGGCGGCCAGAGCGGTGTCCAGGTCTCGGGGCAGCACGACCTGCTCGTGACGGCCGTGCGCAACCTCGTCGACAACGCGGTCGCGTACTCGGGTGAGGCGTCGCGCGTGGGCGTCGGGGTGCGGATGGCCGACGACATCGTCGAGATCGCCGTCGTCGACGAGGGCATCGGCATCTCCGCCGCCGACCAGGAACGCGTCTTCGAACGCTTCTACCGCGTGGACCCTGCGCGCTCGCGCGAGACCGGTGGCACCGGTCTGGGTCTGTCCATCGTCAAGCACGTCGCCGCCGACCACGGGGGGGACGTGACCGTCTGGTCGCGGCCCGGCCGTGGTTCCACGTTCACGCTGCGCCTCCCCTGCGCGGCCGCCCCCGCATCGTCCGAAGAAGGAGCACACGTGCACCGGAACGCGTCATGACGCGCATCCTCGTGGTCGAGGACGAGGAGTCCTACCGCGACCCCCTGACCTACCAGCTGCAGCGCGAGGGCTACGACGTGGTCTCCGCCGCGACCGGCACCGACGGCCTCGACCGCTTCAACGAGGGCGGCGTGGACCTGGTCCTGCTCGACCTCATGCTTCCCGGGATGCCGGGCACGGAGGTGTGCCGGCAGATCCGGCTGACCAGCGACGTGCCGGTCATCATGCTCACGGCCAAGGATGACGAGATCGACAAGGTCGTCGGCCTGGAGCTGGGCGCCGACGACTACGTCACCAAGCCGTACTCGTCGCGCGAGCTGCTGGCCCGCGTGCGCGCGGTGCTGCGGCGTCGCTCGATCGTCGCGGTCCCGTCGCCCGGTGCGGAGGCGTCGGACGACGAGGACGACGACGACCTGCTCGTCGCCGGTCCCATCCGCATGGACGTCGAGCGGCACACCGTGCGCGTGCACGACGAGCTGGTCGCGTTCCCCCTCAAGGAGTTCGAGCTGCTGGAGCTGCTGCTGCGCAACGCCGGGCGTGTCCTGACGCGCGGCCAGCTGATCGACCGCATCTGGGGCTCGGACTACGTCGGCGACACCAAGACGCTCGACGTCCACGTCAAGCGCGTCCGCGCCAAGGTCGAGCCGGACCCGGCCAACCCGACGCTCCTCGTGACGGTCCGCGGGTTGGGCTACAAGCTGACGCCGGAGGGCTGAACCGGAGCGCAGCGGATGGTGGGGGCGAAGCACCCGCCAACCGCGGAGCGGAGGTTCAGCCCGACCAGAGGCACAGAGGGCTGACCCCGACTCACCCCCAGCGTCCGAGCAAGTGGCTGCTACAGCGGCCACTTGCTCGGACGTCGTGCGTTGCTGGACGCGCGAACAACTGTCGGCCAGCGTTCACCTGGGGTTCAACTGGCTCCGACCGGCAGGTCACATCCGCTTCCTAACGTCGGCATCGCTGCGCTCGACACCCGGGCGCACGACAGACGAACAGGACGGACTCCACAGTGAAGCTCTCCCTTCCCAGCCGCGTCGGTGCGGTCGCCCTTGCCGGTGTGATCGCCGTCTCGCTGACGGCGTGCGGATCGGACGACCCGGTCGCGGACGCGGGTTCGCCCAGCGGCGGCGCATCGGCCGACGGCGGAAGCTCCAACCTCAGCGGCCAGCTCAACGGCTCGGGCGCCAGCACCCAGACCTCGGCCATGGACGCGTGGCGCGCCGGCTTCCAGCAGACGAACTCGGGCGTCACGGTCAACTACGACCCGATCGGCTCGGGCGGTGGCGTGACTGCGTTCCTCAGCGGCGCCGTGCAGTGGGCGGGTTCCGACTCGCCGCTCGTGAACCCCGACGAGACGGACAAGGCGAAGGACCGCTGCTTCGGCACCGACGCGATCGACCTGCCGGTCTACGTCAGCCCGATCGCCGTCGTCTTCAACCTCAAGGGCGTCGACAAGCTGAACCTGTCGGCCAAGACGATCGCGCAGATCTTCGACGGCAAGATCACCACCTGGGACGACGCGGCCATCAAGGCCGACAACCCGGACGCCGACCTCCCGTCGACGAAGATCACGCCCATCCACCGCTCCGACGAGTCGGGCACCACGAAGAACTTCACCGACTACCTGAACCAGGCCGGCGAGGGCGCGTGGAGCTACGACGCCGACAAGGTGTGGCCCATCAAGGGCGGCGAGTCTGGCGCGCAGACGCAGGGCCTGATCCAGGCCGTGCAGGGCGGCGACGGCACGATCGGCTACGCCGACGAGTCGCAGGCCGGCACGCTGGGCCAGGCGTCGATCAAGGTCGGCGACACCTTCACGGCCCCGTCGGCCGAGGGCGCCGCCGCCGCGCTGGACGCGTCGCCGCGTGACGACACGCGCACCGAGCACGACATCGCGATCAAGCTGGACCGCACCACGACGGCGGCGGGGGCCTACCCGCTGGTCCTGGTCTCCTACGCGATCGCCTGCGGCGCGTACGACAAGCAGGCCGACGTGGACAACGTGAAGGCGTTCCTGACGTACATCTCCAGCAGCGAGGGCCAGCAGGCCGCTGCCGGTGCGGCGGGTTCGGCCCCGATCTCGGACAAGCTCGCGGCCGACGTCAAGGCGTCGATCGACACCATCAAGCTCGCTTCCTGAGCTCGGCCCGGCCTGGCCGGGTGCACGACGCTGACCGCCGACGGTCGGCCCGCCCCGGGGGGACGCGGGCCGACCGTCGGCACAGCACCACAGCTGACTTACCTGGAGAGACGTGACCAGCACACAGACCCCTGCGGCACCCCGGTCGGAACGACCGGGCCCGGGGCCGGAGAGTGCGCCGCCGCGCGCGAAGAAGAAGCGTGCCTACAAGGCGCCGGCCGACCGAGGCGCCAACCGCCTGTTCCGGTGGGCGGCGACCGGCGCGGGCGCCTTCATCCTCGTCGTGCTGGCCGCCGTGGCCGTGTTCCTGATCGTCAAGGCGTGGCCGGCCATCTCGATGCCGACCGACGAGCTGGCCGCCCAGGTCAGCGCGCTCCACGGCAGCTCGCTGCTCGCCTACATCGGCCCGCTCGTCTTCGGCACGGTCCTGGCTGCGGCGCTCGCGCTGCTGTTCGCGACCCCCGTCGCGATGGGCATCGCCCTGTTCACGTCGCACTACGCCCCGCGCCGGATCGCGAGCGCGCTCGGCTACGTCGTCGACCTGCTCGCCGCGATCCCGTCGGTCGTCTACGGCCTGTGGGGCGCGACGGTGCTGGTCAACGTGGTCAAGCCGCTGTGGCTCTGGCTCAACACGCACCTGTCGTGGATCCCGTTCTTCGGCGGTGAGGCGTCGCCGACGGGTCGCGTCGTCCTGTCGGTCGCGATCGTGCTGGCCGTCATGATCCTGCCGATCATCACGGCGGTCTCCCGCGAGGTCTTCCTGCAGGCTCCGCGCCTGCACGAGGAGGCCGCCCTGGCGCTCGGCGCGACGCGCTGGGAGATGATCCGGATGGCCGTCCTGCCGTTCGCCCGCTCGGGGGTCATCTCGGCCGCGATGCTCGGCCTGGGCCGCGCGCTCGGCGAGACGATGGCCGTCGTCATGATCCTGTCGCCCGGCGCGACGTACTCCTTCCTGCTGCTGGTAGCAGGCAAGCACAACACCATCGCGGCCAACATCGCGTCGCAGTTCCCGGAGGCCAACCCGATCGGCGTCTCGACGCTCATCGCGACCGGCCTGGCGCTGTTCGTCATCACCCTCGCGGTGAACATGGCCGCCCGCGCGATCGTCGCGCGCCGCAAGGACTTCTCGGGAGCCAACTGACATGACCACCACCACGGCCACCCCGAGCTCCGGCGCCCCCTCCGGGCTGCGCGAGATCCTGACGAACACCGACCCGCGCCGGCGTCGCACGGACCGCACCATGAAGGTGCTGATCTACGCGGCGTTCGCGATCGCGATGATCCCCCTGGTCTCCGTGCTCTGGACCGTGGTGTCCAAGGGCATCGGTCACCTGAACTCGTACTTCCTGCTGCACTCCATGCGCGGCGTGTTCGGTGGCATGGACGCCGGCGGCATCTACCACGCGATCATCGGCACGCTCCTGATCACGTTGTGGGCTACCGTCATCTCGGTGCCGATCGGCCTGATGGTGGCCGTGTACCTGGTCGAGTACGGTCGTGGCCGGCTGGCCCGCGCCGTGACGTTCTTCGTCGACGTCATGACGGGCATCCCGTCGATCGTCGCCGGTCTGTTCGCCTACGCGCTGTTCGCGCTGTTCTTCGGGCCGGGCGTCCGGATGGGCATCGCCGGATCGGTGGCGCTCTCGGTCCTCATGATCCCGGTGGTCGTCCGCTCGTCGGAGGAGATGCTGCGCCTGGTCCCCAACGAGCTGCGCGAGGCGGCCCTGGCGCTCGCGGTGCCCAAGTGGCTCGTGACCGTCCGCGTGGTCCTGCGCACCGCCGTGGCGGGCATCGTCACCGGCATCACGATCGCCGTGGCTCGCATCATCGGCGAGACGGCACCGCTCCTGGTGACGGTCGGCGTGGCCGACTCCATCAACTACAACATGGTCGACGGCCGCATGATGACGCTGCCCGTCTACATCTACCGGCAGTTCCAGCAGGGTCTGGTGCCCTGCTCGCCGACGGCGACGAACTGCGTGCCGACCATCAACTTCGACCGTGCGTGGTCGGCCGCGCTCGTCCTGATCATCATCGTCATGCTGCTCAACCTCGTGGGGCGGCTCATCACGCGGCTCTTCGCGCCGAAGTCCCGCTGACCCCCCACCTCCTGGTATCCCTGAAAGGCCCGCACCCCATGTCTCAGCGCATCGATGTCAAGGACCTGAACATCTTCTACGGCGACTTCAAGGCCGTGGCGGACGTGCAGATCGCCGTCGAGCCTCGGTCCGTGACCGCCTTCATCGGCCCGTCCGGCTGCGGGAAGTCGACCTTCCTGCGCACGCTCAACCGGATGCACGAGGTGATCCCCGGTGCCTACGTCGAGGGCACCGTCGCGATGGACGGCGTGGACCTGTACGCCGCGGACGTCGACCCGGTGGCGGTGCGCCGCCAGGTCGGCATGGTCTTCCAGCGCCCCAACCCGTTCCCGACGATGTCGATCGCGGAGAACGTGCTCGCGGGCGTGCGGCTCAACAACAAGCGCATCTCCAAGGGCGACGCGCAGGACCTCGTCGAGCAGTCGCTCCAGGGCGCGAACCTCTGGAACGAGGTCAAGGACCGCCTCGACCGCCCGGGCTCGGGCCTGTCCGGCGGCCAGCAGCAGCGTCTGTGCATCGCCCGTGCGATCGCCGTCAAGCCGCAGGTGCTGCTCATGGACGAGCCCTGCTCGGCCCTCGACCCGATCTCGACCCTCGCCATCGAGGACCTGATCGCCGAGCTCAAGTCGCAGTACACGATCGTGATCGTGACCCACAACATGCAGCAGGCCGCCCGCGTCTCCGACCGCACGGCGTTCTTCAACCTGGCCGGCGTCGGTCAGGCAGGTCGTCTGGTGGAGGTCGACGACACCGCGACGATCTTCTCCGCCCCGCACGAGCAGGCCACCGAGGACTACATCTCGGGTCGCTTCGGCTGATCGGGACCTCGACGCAGAAGAGCCCCGGACCGCTTCGGCGGTCCGGGGCTCTTGCGCGTGTGCGTCAGGCCGACGGGGTCGGTGTGGGGATCAGCGTCGCGTACTCGGGCTGCGAGCCGTCGAGGACCGGCACGGCCAGGTCCTGGCTGCCCGCGGTGTCCGTGGCGATCGTGATCGGCAGCAGCGCGCCGGGGGCGACGCTGACGGCCGGGATCGTGAAGTTCTCGCGCCCGTCGCCGGGTGCCCCGCCGGTGGTGTCCTCGGTCAGCAGCACGGTCTGGCCGGGCTCGACGTTCACGGTCGCCGTGTCGTCGCCCGCCGTGAGCGTCACGGTGCGGGTCGTCGCGCCGTCGTTCGTCAGCGCACCCTGCACGGCGCCGGGCGCACCCTTGGCCGACGACAGCACCATGAGGTTGGAGGCCCGGACGTCACCGAGGGTCGCACGCACGCCGTCCGACGCGCTGTACTCCTTCTCCGTGGTCATCGGGTTGGTGGCCGAGCAGCCGGCCAGCATCAGGCCTGCGACGCACAGGCCGGTGGCGGACCAGAGCCGGAGGGTGCGGGGGCGGAGCGAGGTCACGGGGACTCCAGGGGCGTCGGGGTGGATCGGCGCAGCGCATGACGCTGCACTGGAAAGACTAGCGGGCGAGGCGTCGTCGGGCCGCCTCCGAGGCGTGTGGCGGCGGCCACCCGGGCCGTCCCGCCGGAGGGGTGGACCGACCGCTCCCTGACCAGCGCAGACGGTGTGCGCGCGACACGCGCCGTCGGAATCGGGCGAATTGTGCCGTGATAAGGTAGGACCCCGCGAAAGGGGACACCTGCAGATGACTTTCACTGTTGGGGAGACCGTTGTCTACCCGCACCACGGTGCAGCGTTGATCGAAGAGATCAAGACCAGGACCATCCGCGGAGAGGACAAGATCTACCTCAAGCTCAAGGTGGCCCAGGGGGATCTCACCATCGAGGTCCCGGCGGAGAACGTCGACCTCGTCGGCGTGCGTGACGTCGTGGGTCAGGAGGGTCTGGACCGTGTGTTCGAGGTCCTGCGGGCCCCGTACACGGAGGAGCCCACCAACTGGTCGCGTCGGTACAAGGCGAACCTCGAGAAGCTCGCCTCCGGCGACGTCATCAAGGTGGCCGAGGTCGTGCGTGACCTGTCGCGTCGTGACGCGGACCGCGGTCTGTCGGCCGGCGAGAAGCGCATGCTGGCCAAGGCTCGTCAGATCCTCGTCTCGGAGCTCGCGCTGGCCGAGCACACCGAGGAGGAGAAGGCCGAGGCCATCCTCGACGAGGTCCTCGCCTCCTGAGGTGCGGACGGCTCCTGAGCTGCGGACCGCCGCGATCCTGACGGCCGCAGGCAGCGGCGCCAGGCTGGGGCACGCCCTGCCGAAGGCCCTCGTGCCGGTGGCAGGCGACCCGATCGTCCTGCACGCCGCCCGGCGGCTGTGCGCATCCCGGTTCGACGACCGGCCCATCGAGTCCCTCGTCGTGTCCGCCCCCGCGGGTCACGTCGAGGGATTCGTGCGTCTGCTGGACGGTCTCCCCGTGCGCGTCACGGTGGTGGCCGGCGGTCCGTCGCGGCAGGCGTCGGTGGCCGCGGCGTTGGCGGCGGTGCCCGACGACGTCGACGTGGTGCTGGTGCACGACGCCGCGCGCCCGTTCGCGCCGCCCGCGCTGATCGAGCGTGTGGTCGCAGCCGTCGCGGCGGGGCACGAGGCGGTGGTCCCCGGGCTCGCCGTCACGGACACGATCAAGCGCGTGGGACCGACCGACGACGGCGGGCCGGCCGAGGGGTGGCCGGTCCTCGGCACGGTGGACCGCGCCACGCTGCGCGCGGTGCAGACCCCGCAGGGCTTCACGCGTGCGCTGCTGGCGCGCGCGCACGCGGCGGCGGCCGACGACGCGGCCGACGAGTCGCTCGCGGCCTCGGACGACGCCGGCCTGGTCGAACGCCTCGGTCTGCCGGTCTGGGTGGTGCCCGGGGACGACGACGCCGCGAAGATCACGACGCGACGCGATCTGGCGATCGCGGAGCTGACGGTCGACCCTTCCTTCCCGACGGAGCGCTGACACATGCCCACGAACCTTCCGCGCACGGGCATCGGTGTCGACGTGCACGCCTACGATCCAGACCCGGCGCCGGACGCGGTCCTGCACCTGGCCGGCCTCGCATGGCCGGGCGAGCGACCGCTGGCGGGTCACTCCGACGCGGACGTCGCCGCGCACGCCGCCGCCGACGCGCTGCTCTCCGCGGCGGGCCTGGGGGACCTGGGCTCGAACTTCGGCACGGCCGAGCCGCAGTGGGCCGGTGCCGCCGGAGCGGTGCTCCTGGCCGAGGCGGCCCGCCGGGTGCGGGACGCGGGGTTCGACGTCGGCAACGTCGTGGTCCAGGTGATCGGCAACCGCCCCCGGCTGGGTCAGCGGCGCGACGAGGCCCAGGCCGTGCTGTCGGAGGCTGTGGGTGCGCCCGTCGCGCTGTCCGCCACGACGACGGACGGACTGGGGCTGACGGGGCGAGGGGAGGGCGTCGCGGCGATCGCCACGGCGCTCGTCGTCGCGCGGTCCTGACGGCCGCGTCCGGCGCCCACCCGCACGCTCCCCAGCAGCACCCCGCCGACCACCAGCGCACCGCACGCCAGCTCGACGGGAGCCGTGCGCTCGCCGAGGATCAGCCACGCCGAGCCGATCCCGACGACGGGAACGAGCATCGAGAACGGTGCGACGACGCCGGCCGGGTACCGCGACATGAGCGAGGTCCACAGACCCGATCCGAGCAGCGTCCCGATCAGCACGGTGAACGCGAGCCCGCCCAGCGCCGCCAGGCCGGTCGGGGAACCGAGCCCGGTGAACGAGTCGCCGATCCGCGCGGTCCCCTCGACGGCGAGCGACAGCGCGAGCAGCGGCACGGGCGGCACGACGGACATCCACAGCAGCAGCCGGAAGGACTCGTCGGGCGCGGTGCGCACGGCCAGGCGGCTGCCGAGGTTGCCCAGCGCCCAGCCCAGCCCGCCGCACAGCGTGAGCAGCACGGGCACGAGGGTGGTGCCGCCGGCGACGTCGGCGCGGTGCAGCGCGATGCCCGCCAGGCCCGCGGCGGCGACCAGGATCCCGAGCGCCTGGCGCCCCGAGACCCGCTCGCGCAGCAGCAGCGCGGCCAGCACCACGGTGAACGGCGCCGACGACTGCAGCACCAGCGACGCGAGGCCGGTGGGCATGCCCGCGGACATCGCCCAGTAGAGGAACACGAACTGCAGGATCCCGAACCCCAGCCCGTACAGCAGCAGCCACCGCACGCGCACCGCGGGGCGCGGGACCAGCAGCATGGTCGGCACGGCGATGAGCGCGAACCGCAGGGCCACGAGGAAGAACGGCGGGAACTGCTGCAGCGACAGGTGGATCGCGGGGAAGTTGAGGCCCCAGCACACGGCGACGAGGGCGGCGAGGAGGCGGTCACGGGTGCTCACGGGTCGAGCATGAGCCCGACCAACACTCCAGCACCATCGAAAAGAACTGACGCGTCCTTGTAGCATCGCTGCATGGATGTGCGCGGCCTCGAGGCGCTCCGTGCGGTCCGGTCGCAGGGCGGCGTCACGGGTGCGGCGGCGGCGCTGCACCTCACGCCGTCGGCGGTCTCGCAGCAAGTGGCCGGGCTGCAGCGGGAGGTCGGGCTGCCCCTGACCGAGCGGGTGGGGCGCGGGCTGCGCCTCACACCGGCGGGCGAGGCGCTGGCCGATGCGGCGCTCGACGTGGCCGTCGCGCTCGAGCGGGCCCGGGCCGCGGTCGACGACTTCGCCGGCAGCCCCGTCGGCACCGTGCGCGTGAGCGCCTTCGCGAGCGGCGCCCAGCTGCTGCTGCCCGCGCTCCTGAGCCGAGTCGCGGCGTTCGACGGCGTCGACGCCGACTGCACCGACGAGGACGTGGCCCAGGACGAGTTCGTGGGCCTGACCGACCGCTACGACATCGTCGTCGCGCACCGTCCGGACGGCTCCCGCGCCTGGGCCGGCGTCCGGGCGGTCCCGCTGCTGCGCGAACCCCTGGACCTGGCCGTGGCGCCCGACCACCCGTTCGCGGACCGGCCCGGCGTCGACGCGGCCGAGCTGGCCGGGCAGCGCTGGATCGCGGTGCGGGAGGGCTTCCCGGTCTGGTCCGTCCTGGCCGTGATCGGTGAGGCGTCCGGCGCCGAGCCGCGCGTGGCCCACCGCATCAACGACTTCCACGTCGCGGCGGCGTTCGTCGCGGCGGGGCACGGCGTCTCGCTGCTGCCGCGCTACACGTTCGGCGGCGCGCCCCACGTGCGGCTGGTGCCGCTCACGGGCGTGCGGGCCGGGCGGCGCATCGACGCGCTGCTGCGCCCGGACCGGGCCGAGCGGCTCGTCGTGCGGCGGGTGCTCGACGAGCTCCGGGAGGTCGCGGCCGACGTCGTGCGCTGAAGTGCTCTCGCGACGGCTCAGGGCAGCAGGACGAGCTTGCCGCCCGCGTGGCCGCCGCGGCCCTCGCGGTGGGCGTCCGCCACGTCGTCGAGCGCGTACGTCCGTGCGACGCGCACGTCGAGGACGCCGTCGGAGGCCAGCTCGGCGAGCTGGCCGCGGGCCGCCTCACGGATGTCCGTGCCGGGGTCGGCGCCGGGGCCGCCGCCGAGCGCCAGGATGCCGAGCGACGACGCGCGCGCGAACCCGGCGATCGTCGCGATGCGGCCGCGGTCGGCGACCAGCGCGACGGACGTGTCGAGGGCCTCGTCGGTGCCGACGGTGTCGATCGCGGCGGTGACCGGTCCCGGCGCCACGGCGCGGATGCGCTCGATCAGGCCCGCGCCGTACTCGACGGGGATGGCGCCGAGGCTGCGCAGGTCGTCGTGCGCGTGTGGGGACGCCGTCGCGACGACCGCCGCGCCGCGCAGCTCGGCGAGCTGGACGACCATGCGCCCCACCCCGCCAGAGCCGCCGTGCACCAGCACCACGTCGCCGCGGTGCACCGACGCGGCGGTCAGGGCGTGCACGGCCGTCGTTCCCGCGAGCATCAGGCCACCCGCCGCAGCCCAGCTCAGGTCCGCCGGACGCCGGACGGTGACCTGCTCGGAGACCTCGAGCTGGTCGGCGTAGCCGCCGCGGACGCGCCAGGCGATCACCTCGTCGCCCTCGGCGAGCCAGCGCACGCCGGGTCCGATGGCGGAGACGACCCCCGCGACCTCCAGCCCGAGCCGCAGGGGCAGGCGCGAGGCGTCCGCACCCGGGGAGTCGGCGTAGGTCTTCCAGTCGATCGGGTTCACGCCGGCCGCGCGGACCTGCACGACGACGTTGCCGGGTCCCGGCTCGACGCGCGGCCCGTCGACGACCTGCAGGACCTCAGGTCCCCCGAATGCGGCAGCGACGACGACACGGTTCTGGGTCACGGGGACAGATTGCACCGCCCGACTGTGAGGCGCCAGGGTCCGAAGTCCGGGAAAGCCGTGGTTCACACCTGCGGGTGACGAGCCCCGAAGACGTGGTCGGTGTACGGGTTGCCGAACAGCCCGTCGGGATCGGCCGTCGCGCGGACGCGCTGGGCGTCTGCGAACCGGGGGTAGAGCTCGGCGAACCGCTCGGAGTCGAGCCAGTGCATCTTGCCCCAGTGCGGGCGACCGTCGACCTGGCGCATGATCGCCTCGACCGCGTCGAAGTACCGGCGGAACGGCATCTTCACGTACTGGTGCGCGGCCACGTACGCGGTCTCGCGGCCGTGCGCGGTGGACAGCCACAGGTCGTCGGCCGCGGCGAAGCGGATCTCCAGCGGGAAGGGGACGCGCTCGCCCGACGAGCGCAGCCACGCCTCGATCTCGCCCAGCACGGCCGGGAGCTCGCGACGGGGGATCGCGTACTCCATCTCGCGGAACACGATCCGCCG
Organism: Cellulomonas sp. JH27-2; assembly: GCF_014837175.1. Taxonomy (GTDB): domain Bacteria; phylum Actinomycetota; class Actinomycetes; order Actinomycetales; family Cellulomonadaceae; genus Cellulomonas. The sequence goes on from NZ_JACYFR010000003.1 coordinate 354,536, forward strand.
CGGGGAGACGAACACCTCGTGCGACGGGGCGACGTAGCGGCGGGCGCTGAGCGCGCGCGCCGCGATCGCGTTGATCCGCGGCGTCGTGGCCGGGACCAGCGTTGCGAGGCGGTTCGTCAGGCCGAACAGGCCGTTCGACAGCAGCTCGTCGTCGATCCAGGCGCGCACGGGGTTCAGTGGCTCGACGACGTCGGCGGCCACCCGGTTGTTGCGCTTGGTCAGCGTCCGGCGGGTGTGCGGGAACCAGTAGAACTCGAAGTGGTCGTTGCCGTCGACCAGGTCGTCGAGCCCCTCCAGCACGGCGTCGAGCGACCACGGCTCCTCGCGGGCCTCCAGCCGGAACGCCGGGACCACCTCGAGCGTGACCGCCGCCAGGACGCCGACGCTGCCGAGCCCCAGGCGCGCCATCGCGAAGAGCTCGGGCTGCTCGTCGCGCGAGACGTCGACGACGTCGCCGGTCGCCGTGACCAACCGCACGCCGACGACCTGCGTCGCGAGGCCGCCCAGGCGGGCGCCTGTGCCGTGCGTCCCGGTCGAGATCGCGCCCGCCACGGTCTGCTGGTCGATGTCGCCCAGGTTGCGCATGGCCAGGCCGTGCGCGGCCAGCAGAGAGTTCAGCGTGTGGAGCCGGGTGCCCGCGCCGACGGTCGCGTACGCGGTCCCGTCGGGCCGGCGCTCGAGGCTCTCGAGACCCGCGAGATGGTCGAGGTGCAGGTGAACGCCCTCGGTGACCGCGGCGGGAGTGAACGAGTGTCCGCCACCGACCGCGCGGACGCGCAGCGCGTCGCGCGCCGCACCCTGCACGGTGCGAGACAATTCCTGCAGGTCACGAGGGGTCTCGCTACGGTGAGGAGTGGCGACGGCGGTGCGCGCCCAGTTCTGCCAGGTCGCGCCTCGTCTGGTCCCCATAACAGCAGAGAGTGACTTGAACATCTGTCCAAGTCAAGTGGTGACGTGCTTCACTGGGCGCAGTGAGGGCGGGGGAGTGCGCACGACCACGGGTCGGGCGCGCGCAGGGAGGGGACCGAGATGAACCGCATGCCTGTGGCGGAACGCAGGGAACAGCTCGTCGAGGCGGCGTTGACCGTCGCGAGCCGCGACGGGATCGAGGCCGCGACCGTCCGAGCCGTGGCGGCCGAGGCCGGCGTGTCGCTTGGCGTCGTCCACTACTGCTTCCAGGACAAGGACGAGCTGCTGCGCGCGATGGCGCACGCCATCACGGAGCGGAACACCGTCCGCGGCCTGGAGGACCTGCCGCAGGGGCTGCCGCCGGCGACCGCCATCGAGTACGCGATCGAGGCCGTCTGGGCGTCGATCTCCGGCACGCGCGGGTCCCAGCTGCTCAGCTACGAGCTCACCACGGCCTCGCTGCGCAGCGCGGAGCTCAACAAGGTCGCGATGGAGCAGTACGAGGGCCAGTGGGCGGCCGCGACGCAGGTGCTCGAGGCCATCGGGCACGCCGCCGACGTGAGCTGGTCCATGGACGCCGAGGAGATCGCACGCATCGTCGTCGCGGTCGTCGACGGCTACTCGCTCGCCTGGCTGGTGGACGGTGACGCCGAGAAGGCGCTCCGCGGCCTGCACGGGCTGGGCGGGTACCTCGCGACCCTCACCGTCCCGCGCGACGGTGCGGCCGCGACCGAGCCCGCGACGGACCCTGCTCTGGCCGCCCCCGCCGCCGACCCGGCAGGCGCTGCGTGACGGGCGCACCGGCGGAGTCGTCCCGGCGCGCGCGCCTGGCGACGAGCCTGGCGTTCACCGCGCAGGGCTTCGTGCTGCTCCTGCTGCTGCTGAGCCTGGACTCGTTCAAGACCAGGTACGGCGTCGACGACGACCTCATCACGGTCGCGGTCGCGGGCGTGCTCCTCGCGGCGGCGGCGGGCACGTTCGTCGCGGACGCGATCAGCCGGCGCGGTGGGAGCTGGGTCGCGCTGGTCACCGGGCTGACCCTCATCGGCGTCGCCGTCCCGCTCGCGGCCAGCGCGCCGACGTTCGGGCTGGTCATCGGGGCCTTCGCGATCTACGGCCTGGCGCTCGGCATGGTGGACGCGTCCCAGAACATGCAGGCGGTCGCCGTGCAGCGCGCCTACGGCCGGCCGCTCACCGCGGGCTTCTACGCGGCCTGGTCCGTCGGCGCCGTGGTCGCATCCTTCGTCGTCTCTGCCGGGATCGCCCTCGACCTGAGGCTCGAGCCCGTGCACGTCGTGTTCCTGCTCGCCACGCCCGTCACCTGGGTGTCGGCCGTCCTCGTCGCCCGCTGTGGCCTGCGGACGCAGGACGCGCCGCTGGAGCCGACCGGGGACCACCCGCGCAACCACGTGCCGTGGCGCCCCATGCTGGTGCTCGCCGTCGCCGTCGTCGCGTACTTCGCCGTCGACAACGCGACGCAGACGTGGGGCACCATCTACCTGCTCGACGCGCTCGACGCGGCCGACTGGGTCGCGCCGCTCGTCATCGCGCCCTATCTCGCCGCGACGCTGGTCTCCCGGCTGGTCGGGGACTCGCTGGTGCGGCGCTGGGGACGGGTGCGGGTGGTGCGGGTCGCGTCGCTGATCGGCGCCGCCGGCCTGCTGCTCGTCGTGCTCGCCCACGGCGTCGTCGCCGCGACCGTCGGCTTCTCGGTGGCCGGCGCCGGTCTCGGCCTGATCGTGCCGCTCTGCTTCTCCGCGGCGGGCGCGCTCTCGCCCGACCACGCCGACGCGGTCATCGCGCGGCTCAACGTCTTCAACTACCTGGGCACGCTGCTGGGCGCCGTGATGGTGGGGGCGATCGGGAGCGCGACGTCGTTCCGGATCGGCTTCCTCATCCCCGTCGCGCTCGTCCTCGTGGTGGCCGTGCTGGCGGGCCGGTTCGCCACGCCCGCGGCCCGCCCGGAATCGACGACCCCTCAGGAGGTCTCCGCATGACGCTCGGCGCACGCCTCGACGCAGCCACGGGCCACCTGCCCGCTCCTCTCGCGGTCGTCGACCTCGACGCCCTGGAGGCCAACGCCGACGACCTCGTGCGCCGCGCGGCCGGCACCCCCATCCGTGTCGCCAGCAAGTCCGTGCGCGTGCGTGAGGTGCTGCACCGCGTCCTCGCGCGCCCGGGCTTCGCGGGCGTCATGGGCTACTCCCTGCGCGAGGGGCTGTGGCTCGTCTCGCAGGGGGTCGACGACGTGCTGCTGGGCTACCCGACCGTCGACGTCGGGGCCCTGGACGACCTGGCCGCGAACCCCGCTGCCGCGGCAGCGATCACGCTCATGGTCGACGACGTCGCCCAGGTCGACCTCGCGGCAAAGGCCGCCGCGGCGCACGGCACGACGATCCGCGTCTGCCTCGACGTCGACGCGTCGCTGCAGGTGCGGTTCGGCCCGATCCGCGCGCACCTGGGTGTGCGGCGCTCGCCCGTCCACACCGCCGAGCAGGCCGGCGAGCTGGCGGCGTACATCGCGCAGCGCGACGGCATCGACGTGCGCGGCGTCATGTTCTACGAGGCGCAGGTGGCCGGCCTCCCTGACTCCTCGCCCGCGGTGCGGGCGGTGAAGAAGCTGTCGATCCGGGACCTCGCGACGCGGCGCACGGCCGTGGTCGAGGCTGTCGAGGCGGCCGTCGGGCATCGCCTGGAGCTCGTGAACTCGGGCGGGTCGGGCTCGGTGCAGACCAGCGCCGCGGCGCCGTCGGTCACCGAGGTCACCGCGGGCTCCGGCCTGTTCGTCCCGACGCTGTTCGACGACTACCGCTCGTTCGAGCCCCGGCCCGCCGCGTTCTTCGGGCTCGACGTCGTCCGGATCCCCGCGCCCGGCTACGCCACCGCGTTCGGCGGCGGCTACATCGCGTCGGGCCCGCCGACGAAGTCGCGCCAGCCGCGGCCGGTGTTCCCCGGCGGCCTGTCGCTGACCGACCGCGAGGGCGCCGGTGAGGTGCAGACGCCGCTGCGCGTGCCCGCCCGCTCCGACCTGCGCGTCGGCGACCGCGTGTGGTTCCGGCACGCCAAGTCCGGCGAGGTGATGGAGCGGTTCGCGACCGTGCACCTGGTGCGGGGCGAGGCGGTTGAGGCGAGCGTGCCCACCTACCGGGGCGAGGGCGGCACGTTCGGCTGAGCCGCAGGCCGGGCGCCCGGTAACCTTGCCCGGTGACCCTCCGCCTGTTCGACACCGCCACCCGCCAGGTGAGCGACTTCGTCCCGCTCACCGCGGGCGAGGTCGGCATCTACCTGTGCGGTGCGACCGTCCAGGCGCCCCCGCACATCGGGCACCTGCGCTCGGGCGTCGCGTTCGACGTGCTGGTCCGCTGGCTGCGGCGCACGGGCCACCGCGTGACGCTGGTGCGCAACGTCACGGACATCGACGACAAGATCCTGGCCAAGGCCGCCGACGCCGGTGAGCCGTGGTGGGCGTGGGCCGCGACCAACGAGCGGGCGTTCACCGCAGCGTACGACGCGCTCGGCGTCCTGCCCCCCTCCTACGAGCCGCGTGCGACCGGGCACATCCCCGGCATGGTCGAGCTCATGGCGCGCCTCATCGAGCGCGGGCACGCGTACGCGGCGGACACCGGCGACGTGTACTTCGACGTCGCCTCGTTCCCCGAGTACGGCTCGCTGACCAACCAGCGCGTCGAGGACATGGTCCCCGCGCCCGACGCGGCACCCGAGGGCTCGGACAAGCGCGACCCTCGCGACTTCGCGCTCTGGAAGGCCCACAAGCCGGGCGAGCCGGAGACGGCGTCGTGGGACACGCCGTACGGCCGCGGCCGCCCCGGCTGGCACCTCGAGTGCTCCGCCATGTCGTTGCGCTACCTGGGCGAGGCGTTCGACATCCACGGCGGCGGCCTGGACCTGCGGTTCCCGCACCACGAGAACGAGCAGGCCCAGTCGCGCGCGGCCGGCTACCCGTTCGCGCGGTACTGGCTGCACAACGGCTGGGTGACGCAGGGCGGCGCCAAGATGAGCAAGTCGCTGGGCAACGGGCTGCTGGTGACGGCCGTGCTCGCCACGACCCGGCCGGCCGTGCTGCGGTACGCCATGACGGCCGTGCAGTACCGCTCCATGCTCGAGTGGTCGGACGCGACGCTCGTCGAGGCCGAGGCGACGTGGGACCGGCTCGCGGGCTTCGTCGAGCGTGCCGCGGAGAAGGTCGGGGTCGCGGACGACGACGAGGTGGCGAAGGTCGAGCTGCCCGCGGACTTCGTCGCGGCGATGGACGACGACCTCAACGTGCCCGCCGCGCTCGCGGTGGTGCACGAGCACCTGCGCGCCGGCAACACCGCGCTGGCCGCCGCCGACCTGGACGGTGCGCGCACCGCGATGGTGGTGCTGCGGGCCATGCTCGACGTGCTGGGCCTGGACCCGGGTGGCGCCCAGTGGCGCTCGCGCGGGGCCGACGAGCGCTACGCGGCCGCCCTCGAGTCCGTCGTGGCCGCCGAGCTGGAGGCCCGTGCCGCCGCCCGGGCCGCACGCGACTTCGCCACGTCCGACGCCATCCGCGACCGCCTCGCCGCGGCCGGCGTGGTGGTCGAGGACTCCCCGACCGGCGCCCGCTGGTCACTCGCCGCGCGCCCCGACGCCTGATCAGCGGGTCCTTCCCGCACTCATCCGTAGACGAAAGAAGACATCTCATGGCCGGCAACTCCCAGCGCCGAGGCGCCACCCGCAAGGCGGGCTCCAAGAAGGGCGCCCAGGTCGGTACCGGCGGGCACGGGCGCAAGTCGCTCGAGGGCAAGGGCCCGACGCCCAAGGCGGAGGACCGCACCTACCACAAGGCCTACAAGAAGCCGGGTGCCGAGAAGCGGGCGACCTCCGGCCGCCTGGCCGGGTCCGCCTCCCGCAGCGCGGCCGGCGGCCGCGGCGGGCGCACGTCGTCGACCCACGAGATCGTGTCCGGCCGCAACTCCGTGGTCGAGGCCCTGCGCGCCGGCATCCCCGTCTCGACGGTCTACATCGCGTCGCGCCTCGAGGCCGACGACCGCACGCGCGAGATCATCTCGGTGGCCGGCAACGAGAACTACCCGATGCTCGAGGTCTCCAAGACCGAGCTCGACCGCCTCACCGACGGCTCCGTCCACCAGGGCGTCGCCATCCAGGTCCCGCCGTACGCGTACGCCGACGACGAGGACCTCCTCGACATCGCCGAGACCGTCGGCCAGGCGCCGCTGATCGTCGCGCTCGACGGCGTCACCGACCCCCGCAACCTGGGCGCCGTGCTCCGCTCCGCCGGCGCGTTCGGCGCGCACGGCGTGCTGGTGCCCGAGCGTCGCGCCGCCGGCGTGACCGCGTCGGCGTGGAAGGTGTCCGCCGGGGCCGCGGCCCGCGTGCCCGTCGCCCGCGTCACCAACCTGACCCGCACGCTGCAGGCCTACAAGCAGGCCGGTGCGTTCGTCGTCGGCCTCGCCGGTGACGGCGACGTCGCGATCGCCGACCTGCCGTACGCGACCGACCCGCTCGTGCTCGTCGTCGGCTCCGAGGGCAAGGGCATCTCCCGCCTGGTCCGCGAGCAGTGCGACGCCATCGCGTCGATCCCGATCGCGTCGGCCGTCGAGTCCCTCAACGCCGGCGTCGCCGCCGGCATCGCGCTGTACGAGGTCAGCCGCCAGCGAGCCTGACCCCGACGACGCCGCGATCGACGCGTACCAGCACCGCCACGCGAACACCATTTCCAGGCCACTGCCCCGGCGGCAGGCCGAGCGGGTGGTCCGTGCGGCCGAGAAGTACGGCACGACGGCGCACCTGCGGTCAGCGGCCGACCCTGGACGTCGCGAGGACTGGCCGACGTGACGCGGTGACTCAGCCCAGCTCGATGTCCGGGACCTGCGGGAACTGCGACGTCTCGCGGATGTCGCCCGCCTGGACGCCCAGGATCGACTGCTCGTCGGGGCGGTTGGGCAGGATGTTCTTCACGTAGCTCTTGGCGGCCTCCTTCATGGGGACGTCGCGCTGCTGCTGCTGCGAGAGGTACCAGCGGTGGTCCAGGAGCTCGTGGAACACCTGCGCGGGCTCGAGCTTGCCGCGCAGCTCGCGCGGGACGCGTCGGACGGCGGGCTCGAAGACGCCCGTGAGCCAGTCGTGCGCGACGAAGGACTCGTCCTCGGCCTGGCGGTCGGTGGCGGCGCGGAACTCGTCGAGGTCGTTGAGCAGGCGGCGGGCCTGGTTCTCGCCGACGTCCAGTCCGGTCAGGCGCATGAGGCGGCGGGAGTGGTGGCCGGCGTCGACGACCTTGGGCTGGATGTGGACGGTCGTGCCGTCGACGTCGGTGGTGATGTCCAGCTCGCCGACGTCGAAGCCCAGGTCGTTGAGGCGGTCGATGCGTGCCTGGACGCGCCAGCGCTCGCCGTAGCCGAACGTCTCGACCTCGGTCAGTGCGCGCCACAGGTCGGTGTAGCGCTCGGCGAGGGCGTTGCCGATGGCCACGGCGTCGACGTCGTCCTCCAGGAACTCGCCGGCCTGCAGGTCCATGAGCTCGCCGATGATGTTCACGCGCGCGACCTCCAGGTCGTACGCGCGCTGGCCCTCGGACAGCTTGTCGTGCAGGTCGCCCGTCTCGGCGTCCACCAGGTACGCCTCGAACGTCTCCGCGTCCCGGCGGAACAGGGTGTTGGACAGCGACACGTCGCCCCAGTAGAAGCCGGTCAGGTGCAGCCGCACCAGCAGCACGGCCAGGGCGTCGATGAGCCGCGTGGCGGTGTCGGGCCGCAGCGACTGGCTGAACAGCGCGCGGTACGGGAGCGAGAACTGCAGGTGCTCGGTGATGAGCACGGCCTCGAGCGGCTCGCCGTCCGGTGCGCGGCGCCCCGTGATGACTCCGACCGGCTCGACCGACGGGACGTCGATGCGGCTGAGCTGGCGCAGCAGCTCGTACTCGCGGTACGCGACGGTCTCGCCGATCTCCTTGATGGCGATGACGCGCCCCGACAGCCGGGCGAACCGCACGATGTGGCGCGAGATGCCTCGCGGCAGCGCTGCCAGCGTCTCCGCGGGCCACTCCTCGAGCGGGACGTGCCACGGCAGGTCGAGCAGGGCGGGGTCCGGCGAGGCCGCGGTAATCTGCAGCCGCTGCGGGGTGGGGCTCATGACCCCATCCTGACAGTTCCTGGTGACAGCGGAACGGCGGGCCCGCGGTGCGGGCCCGCCGTTCGCGGGTGGATCAGGTGGTGCGCTGCGTCAGAAGCGCTCGCCCGAGCCGGCGTGGAACAGGTGCTGCTCACCGGCGCGGATCTTGATGCCGATGGTCTCGCCCTTGCCCGGGACCTTGCGGGGGTCGACGCGGACGATGAGCTGCGCGTCGCCGGCGCCCGAGTGGACGTTGGCGGCGCCGCCGAACTCGTTCGTCAGCGAGCCGTAGACGAACGCGTCGGAGCCGAGCTCCTCGACGATGTTCACGATGACCGGGATCGCGTCGGGCGTATTCGCGGGGACGACCTCGACCGCCTCGGGGCGGAAGCCCATCGTGACGTGGTTGCGGTCCTCCTCGGTGAACGCGTCGATGATCGAGCGCTCGACGGGGATGCGCGTGCGGCCCAGGTTGGCGTGGCCGTCCATGACCGGGAACGTCGCGATGTTCATGGCCGGCGAGCCGATGAAGCCGGCGACGAACACGTTCTGCGGGGTGTCGTACATCTCGCGCGGCGTGCCGACCTGCTGCAGGAGGCCGTCCTTGAGGACCGCGATGCGGTCACCCATCGTCAGGGCCTCGGTCTGGTCGTGCGTGACGTAGACCGTGGTGACGCCCAGGCGGCGCTGCAGCGACGCGATCTGCGTACGCGTCTGGACACGGAGCTTGGCGTCGAGGTTCGACAGCGGCTCGTCCATGAGGAACACCTGGGGCTGACGCACGATGGCGCGACCCATGGCGACACGCTGACGCTGACCACCCGAGAGGGCCTTCGGCTTGCGGTCGAGGTACTGGGACAGGTCGAGGATCTGCGCAGCCTCCTCGACACGCTGACGGATCTCCGCCTTGGGCGTGCCCGCGATCTTCAGGGCGAAGCCCATGTTGTCGGCGACCGACATGTGCGGGTACAGCGCGTAGTTCTGGAAGACCATCGCGATGTCGCGGTCCTTGGGCTGCACGTCGGTGACGTCGCGGTCACCGATGCGGATGCTGCCGGCGTTGACGTCCTCGAGACCCGCGAGCATGCGCAGGGAGGTCGACTTGCCGCAGCCCGAGGGGCCGACGAGGACGAGGAACTCGCCGTCCTCGATGTGCAGGTTGAGCGCGTCCACCGCGGGGCGCTCCGTGCCCGGGTAGACCCGGGTTGCGTGGTCGAACGTGACCGAAGCCATGGTTGAACCATTCCCTTCACCGGCAGGTACGTGCCGGACGATCCGTTGTGAAAGGTGTCAAGTGTCTTCACTGACACAGAACGAGGCGGGCCGTGCGGCCCCCCTCGGTCTGGACCCAGTCTCGCACACGCCTGCTATGACCTCGGCCACACCAGGTCACAAGGCGGTATCGATGCCCCGGTCATCTCGTCGGCTCAGCCCAGCACGTCCAAGCCGGCGCTGCTCGCGTCGGTGCTGTAGTCGATCGAGGTGAGCAAGCCGAGCGACGACGCGACGAACGTGTCGCTGCGCCCTGTGCCCGGTGGCAGGTCACGACCGGCCAGCGGGGCGCCGTCGTCGAGCGCGAAGGCCTTGAGCCGCGAGCCCCATCGCGCGTAGACGGCGCGCCCGTCGGTGAGGGCCTCGGCGGGCTGGGGCACCTGCGCCGGGCTGTCCATCAGCGGCTGCGCCCAGCGCACGTCGCCCGTGCGTGCGTCGATCGCCTCGAGCGTCATCGACGGTGCCGTCGCGTCCGAGGTGTTGCCGACCGACAGGTAGATCACGCCCCCCAGGATCGTCGCCGGTCCCACGCTGCCTGCGGGCACCGACCACAGCTCCCAGCCCGTGCGGGCGCTGCGCGCGACGAGCCGCTCGCGCTCGTCGTCGTCGACCAGCAGCAGGTCCGGGGCGCTGCCGTCGTCGACCGTCGCGGTGACCGCGTACCCGTGGGCCGTGAGCCACTGGCCGTCCGTCAGGAGGATGCGGCCGTACTGGAGGTCGTCCGAGCCAGCTGCCTGAGGGATCGCCTGCAGCGCTCCGCCGTGGGCGGGCATGACGTAGTGGTCGGTGCCGACGTCGGCCTCACGCACCACCGCGCCGTCGGCGACCACCCACGCGTGCCCCTGGTCGACGAGCATGAGATTGCCGTCGAGCACCGTCAGGCTCGTCTGCGCCTGATAGCCGGCCTCGGTCGGGACGACCCGGACCGGGTCGAGTGTCAACGCCCATCGCGTCCCTCCGTCCGGGGCACGGGCGTCGAGGGACCACACGACCTCGCCGTCGCGGGCCGCGGAGGTCGCGACGACCATCGTGTCCCCGACGACGTTGCCGACCTGCAGCGGGGCCGCGCGGCTGGAGGTGAAGGTCCGTGCAGGGACGTCGACGACGACGAGCTGCGTCGCCTCGGGCTCGGCGGCCTCACCCCACGGCGTCAACCAGCCGACTGCGCACGACGCGTAGCGGGTCCCCATCGGCGCGCACACGGCCGCCGCGCCGCCGGCGTCCGTTCCCAGGTCGGCAGTGCCGTCATCCGTCTCGTCGGACTCGTCCACCCCGCCTCCCGCGGCGCGCGCGGCCCGCGCCGCACCCGTAGCGATCGCGTCGACCACGCTCGGGTCGAGCGCCGCGTGCACGCTCCAGACCACATCCCCCGACGACCGGTCGAGGACGCTGATCGTGAAGCTCCGGTGGCCGTCGTCGACGGCGGCGTGCACGATCCACCCGTCCACCTCGGCGGACGAGTACGCGAAGGTCTGCGCATCGGGCCGTGTCCAGGCCACCCGCAGCGTGTCGGGGACGGGCAGCAGCACGCCGCGGACGTCGTCGAACCGGGCCTCGTGCGCGTGGCGCCGGGCATCCATCGTCGTCTGGACGCCCATGAGCGCACCGACGACGACGATCGCACAGGCCAAGATCCACCAGCGCCGCCGCCGCGATCCCGGCCGCGGCTGCGCAGGTACGTCGTCCTCGTCCAGCTCGACCTCCAGCAGGTCCCCCATGGCGCCCAACGTAGCGCCGGGTCAGCCCACCGCGGTGATCCGGTTCACGTTCCCGTCCGCGTCTGCCGTCCTGACCGTGAGCATGCCGCTGCTCGCGTCGGCGATCGGGAACCTGCCCGATGTCGCCGGCAGGTCGCGGACGGGTTGCTGCGTACCGTCGTCGATCGCGAACGGGACCATCGAGTCGGGTCCGGCTGCGTACACGTACCTGCCGTCGGTGGCGAGCGTCTGGAGCTGGTTCCAGCCCGACCGGGTCAGGTCCTGGGTCCAGCGGCGCTCTCCCGTGCGAGCGTCCAGGGCGACGAGCGAGAGGCCGTCGTCGCCGACCAGGGCGTACACGACGCCCCCGAGGATCATGGGAGTGATCCACCCCTGGGGCAGCGTCCAGCGCACGCGCCCGCTCGTCGCGTCGTGCGCGGTCATCAGTCCGGTGCCGTCCCGCGTCAGCACGGCGTCGGCGGACCCGTCGTCGACCGACGGTCGCACCAGGTCGCCGTCGACGCGCGTCTGCGTGTGCCCCGGGGGCTGCAGCGTCACGGTGGACCTCGGGCCCTGGGTGATCGACCCGTCCGGCAGCACTGCGATCTCCCACGGGGTGCGGAGCAGCACGCCATCGAGCAGCTCCGTGGTCGTGTCCCGCGCCAGTACGTCCTCGGCGACGGTCGCACCGCCGTCGAGCCACCACAGATGGCGCGCCGCGGCGAGGACCACCATGCCACCCGACGCATGCAGGGCGGTCTCGTCGAAGTGGGAGTTGTCCGGGTCGTTCGTCGGGGCGGGCACCGCAACGGCGGCGAGCGTGCGGTGCCAGACGGGTTCACCGCTGGTGTCGCGGGCCTCCACAGTCCAGGTGACCTCGTTCCCGACAGTCGTCGACGTGGCGGTGACGATCTCACCGTTCCCTGCGGCCCACAGCTCCTCGGAGACCGGGCGCCGTGCGGTCACGGCGCCGTTCGTCGCATCGACGACGACGAGCGCGGGACGGGGCATCTGGTCGCTGCGATGGTCCGGCTCGACCACGCAGGCGACGCGCGGGCCGCCCCCGACCGGCTGGCACTCGACGTACGAGTCGTCGTTGTCCGGGGGCAGGTCGACCGTCCCGGAGACGGTCCATGCGTCGTGGCCCGACGTGCGGTCGACGCCCCGGATCGTGTAGGTGTCCCCCTCGGTCTTCGCCACGACCAGTCGGCTCCCTGCGACGATCGCGCCGTCCAGCGGGGCACTCCCGCTGTCGTCGACGTCCTGCGACCACAGCACGCGCGGGGTGGCGGAGACGGGCGCGAGAACGCCGGGCACGTCGTCGAAGCGAGCCTGGTGCGCGCGCTCGCGGGCGTCGAGCACGGCCTGGCCACCGGCCAGCAGGCCGCCGACGACCACAACGGCACCGGCCGCGACGAGCCAGCGCCCGCGTCGGCGCGGTTGGGCATGAGGGGCCCCGGCGGACGGCTCGGCGTCCCCCTCGACCAGCTCGACCTCGCTCAGCGCCACGCGCGCAATCTACCGACATGTCAGCGCAGGGCGACGACCGACCCGTCCTCCAGCGAGGCGAGCAGGTGGCCGGTGCGGCCGTAGAAGCCGAGCGAGACGACCGACGCGCCGATGCCCGGCACGTCGGCGACCGACGCCGACCACCGCGGTGTGCCGTCGTCGATCGCGTAGGCGTCGACCGTCGACGAGCCGCTGGTCACGAGGAGCGACCGGCCGTCGGTGGCGAGCTGCTGGGCGCGGTGGTCGAGCGTCCGGTGCCAGATGAGGCGGCCCGTGCGTGGGTCGCGGGCCTCGATCGCCTCGGGTGAGCCCAGGTACAGCCGGCCACGCAGCATCATCGCCGCGTTCGGGCTGCCGGCGGCGGTCCAGAGCACGTGACCGTCGTCGGCGGAGCGCGCGACGACCTGTCCGGCCCCTGCCGCGGCACCGGCCGTCACGACGACGTCGGCCGCCGACCCGTCGTCGGGCGAGACGTCCAGGTCGCGGTCCGCGCCGGGCAGCTGCGTGCCGTCGGCCAGCACGACCGTCGATCGGTAGCCGCCGGTCCCGGTGCCGTCCTGCCGGAAGCCGAGCAGAGCCCCGCCGCGCAGGCCCGTCCACCACGCCCCGTCGTTGCTCACCTCGGTGCGCAGACGCCCGTCCGCGCCGACCGACCACATGTGCCCGGGCACGACGAGCAGGACGCCGTCGTCGACGTCGACGAGCTGCGGCGTGTCGAGCATCAACGTCGACGTGCTCGTCACGGGGTCGGTGGTGAACGTCCACCGTGACGCGCCGGTGACGGGATCCGTCGCGTCGAGCCGCCACCGGTCGTCGTCGGCGGGCTGCGCGACCAGCAGGTCGCCGCCGTGTACCGCGAGCTGGGCCGTCATGGGCAGCGTGCGCTCGGCCAGGACCTCGCCCGTGTGCGGTTCGAGCACCCACAGGTGCCGGTCCGGGCCCGTCACCTCCCACAGCCCCGAGTTGGAACCGGCGGTGCAGACGGTCACGTCCCCGCCGGCGCGCGCGACGGGCAGGCACCACGTCCAGGCGCCCGGCCCGGGGGTCGGGACCACGGGCGTGGTCCACAGCACCGCGCCCGTGGCCTCGTCGCGACCGATCAGCCGGAACCCCTCCTGCCGCGACGAGCCCGCGACCACCACGCCCTGCGCCGGTGCGCTCCACACCGCGCTCGCCTGCTCGGCGGGCAGGCGCCACGCCACCCGCAGGTCCGACGACAGCGGACGGACGATCCCCGGCACCGACGCGAGCGCGGCCACCTGCGCGCGCTCGCGGGCGTCGCTCACGCCCTGCAGCCCGACGACGACCACGACCACCGCCGCACCGACGGCGACCGCCGCGCGCACGTGCCGGCGCAACCAGGGAGGGGACGGCACCGCAGCGACGGGGCCGGGCGCACCGACGAACTCGTCGGACTCGACGAGGTCGACCGACCGCAACGCTGCGGACATGCTCCGACCGTACGCCCGGCGCCGGGCGTACGCCGGGCGACGCGGTCAGCCGAGCACACCGTCTCCCGAGTCGGGCTTGCTGCCGACGTCCAGCACGACGCGGAGCAGGCCGTCCCCGGCGAACACGTGGTTCACCGGGCCCAGTGGCGCCAGGTCGACGGAGGGAGCGGGGCGACCGTCGTCGAGCGAGAGAGCGCCGGCCACGGCCGGCCCGAGCAGGTAGATCGCGCGGCCGTCGGTGGCCAGCTCAAGGTTCCCGACGAGGCTGATGCCGCGCACGGCTTCGCTGGTCCATCGCTCCCGCCCCGTGCGTGCGTCCAGCGCGACGACCGCCTGCGTGTCGCCGTCGGGACGCGTCAGGACCAGCGCGTAGACGGTCTCGTCCAGGAGCAGCGCGCTGTCCACGGCGGCGGCGGGGTGCGACCAGAGCAGGTCGCCTGTGGTCGCGTCGTGGGCTTCGAGGGGCCCCTGGCTGGTGGGCTCGTCGGTGCGCTGGGCGGAGAGCACCACGGCGTCCGCGCTTCCGTCGTCCACGCCGATCTGCAGGGGGATGCCGGCCAGGGGGTTCCAGCGGCCGTCCCGGGTGACGAACCCGGCGGGCTCGGACGACGGGGATCCGTCCTCGTTCGCGTAGGGGAAGCTGACCACGACGCCGCGGTCCAGCCCGTAGAAGCGTCGGTCCTGGGTTCGCAGCGACCGGGTCACGGCACCGCCGCGGTCGAGCAGCCAGAGGTGACCCTCGGCGGCGAGCGCGACGAGACCGTCGTCGGCGCTCAGGCGGGAGCTGTAGGCGGGACTGCCGTCGGGGTTCTGGAAGAAGTAGACGGGCGGCAGCGCGCGCGCCCACGTCTGCCTGCCCTGCGGGTCGTGGGCCGTCAGCGTCCACGTGACGTTCTGCCCCACCGTCGTCGAGGTCGCGGTCACGACCTTCCCGTCGTCGGCGGTCCAGGTCCGGATCGTTGACACCATGTCCGAGAGCACGGTGCCGTCGACGGGGTCGAGCACCAGGATGCGCGTCGAGCGAGGGTCGTTCGCGATGTAGCGGGGTCCGACCTCGTCGACCCCGCACGCGACGAGCGTGCCCATCGGCACGCACTGGGCCGTCGGGGTGTAGTCGTCGGTCACCCAGGTCGCCGCCTCGCTCGGGTCGCCGAGCGGACCTGTGACCGTCCACCGCGCCTTGCCGGTCGCACGGTCGGTGCCCGAGATCGAGTACCCGGCCTCGCCGAGGGTGCCGCCGACGAGCACGCCGCCCACCTCGACGGAGTTCGCGAGGCTGCGTCGGGTGTCGTCGTCAACCGCCCAGACCACCTGCGGCCGGCGCGGGACCGGGAGCAGCACGCCCGGCACGTCGTCGAACCGTGCCTCGTGCTCGCGGTGCCGCCGGTCCAGGACCACCTGACCGGCTAGCACCAGCGCACCGACCACGACGATCGCGCCCGCAACCCACCACCAGCGCCGACGCACCCGCGGCAGGGCCGTTGCCGCCACCTCGTCCTCGAGCAGCTCGACGTCCCGGAGTCCCCCCATGTCGACGCAATGTAGCGGTCGGCGGCCTCAACCGAGGATGATCCTGGACAACTCGTTCCCTTCCTCGTCGTACGCGACGCGCATCAGCACGCCGTCCGACGCCGTGTACCACTCGTTCGCGTCCGAGCCGGCGTCCAGGGGCGGCGCGACCAGCGACACGGCCGGCAGGCGGGTGCCGTCGTCGATCGCGAACGCCTCCATCCTGGTGTTCTCGATCAGGTAGACGGCGCGGCCGTCGGTGGCGAGGTTGCCGGTGGCGACCGCGTCCTGGCTCCACAGGGTTGTACCCGTGCGGAGGTCGATCGCGTCGACCGAAGGGCCGCTGGCGCCCCTACCGGTGTGGGTCGAGGGGTTGACGTACAGCGTGCCGCCCAGGACCAGGCCGGAGTAGACGTCGGTCACCGGGACGGCCCAGCGGCGCTCACCCGTGCGCGCGTCCAGGCCGACGAGCCCGTCGCGCGGTTCCTGCACGACGAGGGTGTCGGGGGCGCTGCCGTCGTCGACGAAGCCGGTCACCGGCCACCCCGAGAACTTCACCGGGTCGCCGTCCAGGGGCACGAGCGTGGCATCGACGCCCCACGAGTCGGCGTTCGTGTCGTTGACGGGTTCGGCGATCTCCAGAACGCCCGGCTCGACGACCGCCACGTTCGCCCCGGCCTTGACGGTGCGGCGGTCGGTGACGGTGCCCGCGTCGAGCACCCAGACCGTGCCCTGGTCGGTGAACGCCACCCGGTCGCGCGCGGCTGACAGCCACAGCGGGAGGCCCGGGGTGTAGGAGTCCTCGGACTGGCGTGGCGCAGGCTGCACCGTGACGGGGTCCAGCGTGGTGCGCCACTGCGTGGTCCCGTCCGTGCCGCGGGACTCCAGCGTCCACGTCACTGTGCCCGCCTGCGTGCTCGATGTCGCCGTGACGACGTGGCCGCCGGCGGCGACCCAGGTCCGGATGCTCGCGCTGCGGTCGTCCACCCGCGTGCCGGTGGCGGCGTCGAGGACCAGCAGCCGCGTCCGCACAGGCTCCGAAGGGGTCCATGACGGCGTCGTGGCGCCGAGGGCGCAGACGACCAGGTCGTCCTCGCCGACCGGGGCACACGTCACGTCGCCCGCGGTACCGGCCGGGACGTCGACGGTCGTCGTCCACCGCGCGGCACCGGTCGCCCGGTCGAGCTCGCGGACGGTGAACCCACCGGCGTCGACGAATCCCGAGACCAGGTGGCCGTGCACGTTCGCAGCCCGGTCGAGGCCGTCGTCGCGCGGATCGACCGTCCATCGCGCGCGTGCCGTCGCCGACGGCGGCAGCAGCACCCCGGACACCGCGTCGAACTGTGCGAGGTGCGCCCGGTGGCGGGCGTCGAGCCACGCCTGCCCCGCGAACGCGAGCAGCAGCACGACGGCGACGGCCGCAGCGATCCGCCACGGGTGCCGCTCCCGCGCTCGCGGCGGCGGCGCAGGGTCACCCTCGATCAGCTCGACGTCCACGACGGCCACGCGGTGAATCTAGCCCGTGCCCGCCGTCGCGCGGCCCACCACGACCACCGACCCGTCGGTGCCCCAGACGAGCGGGTGTGGGACGCCGGTGGAGAGCGCGACGGACGCGACCTGCGTCGGGAGGTCCGCCGCGCTCAGGTCGACGTGCCACGAGGGCGTGCCGTCGACGCGCGAGTACGCCGCGAGGGAGGTCGGTGGAACGACGGTCACGAGGTCGTCGCCGTCGGTGCTCAGCGTCTCCGCCGGCCGGTCCAGGTCCCGCGTCCAGCGCACCGCCCCCGTGCCGGCGTCCAGCGCGACGATCCCCGTGCTCGTCCCGACGTAGACGCTGCCCTGGACCACGATCGTCGACTGCACCTCCAGCGCCGCGCGCCACAGCGCGTCGCCCGTCGTGACGGACCGCGCCACCATTGCCGATCCGTCCTCCGACCGGGTCAGCAGGACGTCCGGCGCGCTGCCGTCGTCGATCGTCACGGCCAGGGGCTGCTCGGACACCGGGACCGTGGTCAGGTCGGGCAGCAGCAGCACGGACCGTGGGCCCGTCCCGGCCGACGAGCCGCGCCCGATCTGCGCACCGGAGCGCAGCGCGACCCACCACGTGCCCGGGTCGGTCGACAGGGTGGTCAGCGCGCGGCCGCTGCGGTCCAGCACCGACGCCTGGCCGGCCATCGACGCCAGCACGCGCCCCGACCCGGCGTCGAGGAGCTGCGGCTGCACCTGGCCCGTCCCTCGCTGGCCCCGCGGCAGTCGGTACGACCACCGTGCGCCGCCGTCGCTCGGGTCGACGGACGTGACGTCCCAGTCGCCGTCGACCGTGCCCGAGGTCACCAGCAGCTGGTCGTCCGTCACCAGGATCGTCGAGTTGCCGCGTACGCGGCGGGAGGTCAGCACCGTCCCGGTGGTGGGGTCGACGGTCCAGACGGTGCGCGACGAGAGCGCGATCAGGGCGGCCGGGGCGTCCGGGCCGGCGGTGCACACGGCCAGCGGGGTGCCCGACGACGACGTCACCGGCCGGCACCACGACCACAACGTCTCGTCGTTCGGGACGTCCACGGGTGTGCGCCACAGCAGGCGCCCGCTTGCCGAGTCGACGCCCTGCAGGTGGAAGCCGTCGGCGCCGGAGCTGCCACCCAGCAGGACGCCCGCCACCGGGCGGCCGTAGACCACCGACGCCTGGTCGGCAGGCAGCGTCCACCGGGCCGCGACGTGCGCATCGAGCGGCGCCAGCACGCCGGGAACCTGCGCCAGGGCGGCCAGGCGGTCCGCCGCGCGCGCGTCACCGCGCTGCTGGACGACGACGGCCGTCGCGACGATCGCCACCACCAGACCCAGTGCCCACCACCGATACCGGCGCAGCACGGAGGGCCGGTCCGGCGCCAGATCGGTCGCCGCGCCACCGTCCTGCAGGTCGACCTCGGTCATCGAGGTGCGCATGCGTTCGAAACTACCTCCGCCCCGCGAGGCCGGCAGGCCGCACGGGGCGGAGGAGGGGGTGATCCGGGGTCGGGCCCCGGTGGTACGTCAGGCCCGGCGGCGCCGCACCAGCACCAGGCCGGCGCCGACGATCAGCAGCAGCGCGCCGCCGATCACGAGCGGGGCGACGTTCGAGCCCGTCTCCGCGAGCTCGCCGGTCGGGTCGTCCACGGGGACGACGGCCACGAGCGCGACCTTCTCGACGTGCTCGTCGCCCAGCACGTCGGTGGCCGTCACGACCAGGGTGTGGTCGCCGGCCGTCACGTCCGACGGGATCGTCACGGCCACCGCGGCGATGCCGTCCTCGTCGGCCGTGGCGGTGCCGAGCGTCGTGGGCGACGAGTGCAGGACGAACGAGACCTTCGTGCCCGGCAGCAGCCCGGCGGCGACGGCCTCGAGCTCCTGCCCGCGGTGGATCTCCGTGACCTCGTTGCCGTCCTCGTCGAGCAGCGCCGCGTCGAACGTGCTGGGCGCGACGACGAAGTGGCCGACCTCGGACGCGCTGCGGAAGTCGGGCTCGGTCTCCTCGAGGACGGCCTGGACGGTGTGGTCGCCCGCCGTGGTCGGCGCCGCGAACGTGACGACGGCGGTCTCGTCGTCGGCCGTCTCGATGTCGACGTCCTTGGCCTTGAGCGCCTTGCCGTCGACGTAGATCTTCAGCTCTCCGGCGTCGATCATGTCGGCGATGTCCTGGGGCTCGGCGACGAGCGTGAAGCCGATCCACGAGATGGAGACGCGCACGAGGTTCTCGACACCCTCGCCCGCACGGTACGGGCCCGGGTCGACGGCCAGGTCGATCGGCGCCTTCAGCCCGCCCACCGTCAGGTCCTTCGACGCGCTCCGCAGGGTCGTGGTCGTGTCGCCGACCTTGAGCTCGGCGACGAGCACCACCGAGAAGGTCTGGTCCTTCGAGATGTCGTCCTCGCCCATCGTGAGAAGGACCGGGGTGACGATCGGGACGTCGACCGTGCCGTCGGCCGCGACGTCCGCGCTCTCGAGCTCACCCAGCTCGTCGTCGTTGACCCGCTTCCCGTCCTGGAACACCTCGGCGTGGACGGTCGAACCCGGCAGCTGGCCGGTGGCGTGGCCGTAGACCTCCGGCGAGGAGATCGGGTTCGTGACGGCCTTGCCGTTCTCGTCGACCAGCGACCACGGCAGGGTCGCCGGCAGGACGGTCAGCGGCTGCGCGTCGGCCGCCGAGTCGATCGAGTCCGGGGTGCCGGTGAACGTCGCGGTGAGCTGGTACGCGCCGACCGTGCCGGTCACGCTCGTGGGGACGGGCAGCGTCACGGTGGCGTCGCCCGTTCCGGTGACGTCGACGGCCTTGCCGACGGCCTTGCCCGCCACGAGCAGCTGGGCCGTGCCGCTCAGGTCCGTGCCGGGGTCGGACGTCACGGTCAGTGTCGCGTCCACGTGGTCACCGGCGACGGCCGAGACCGGGACCGCGAGGGTGCTCTTGCTGGTGGGCTGCAGGGCCTCCTGCGACGGGTCGTCGCCGGCGGGCGCCTCGCCCGCGGGCGCGATGCCGGCGGACCTCGCGGCCGGGCGGTCCGGGGCGGGGGTCGCGGCAGCCGTGGCCGACGGGGTGGCGGTGGCCGACGGGGTTGCGGTGACCGACGGGTCAGCGGTGGCCGACGCGTTCACGGACGGCGAGACGGACGGGGTCGGCTCGTCGGCGGCGTGCGCGGCGGGGGCGGCCGCGACGAGGGCGAGGACGGTCGCGAGGGCCGCGACGGGGCGCCGCAGGTGGCGCGTGCGAGAGGCGTTCACAGGGGTCTCCGAGGTTCAGCAGGTAGCGCACTATGGCACATTCCGGTGAATTCCGGGAGAACGCTCTCTCATGTCTTTGGGGCGGAGGATCACAAGAGCGTGATCAAGGCCTCCACGAGCTCGTCGGGACCGTCGACGCGGTACCCGGCTGCGGTGTCGCCGGCACCCACCTTGATCGCGACGTCGCGTTCGCCGAGCACCGCGAACGCGTGCTCGTCGGTGGTGTCGTCGCCCGCGTAGACGACGGAGGTCGCCCCCAGCTCGTCGCGCAGCGCGGCCAGCGCCTCGCCCTTGCTCGCGTGCAGCACGGAGATCTCGACGACGTCCTTGCCGTGCAGCACCCCGGAGCCCAGCTCGGCGCCGAGCTCCAGCGCCGCCTGCTCGCAGGCGCGTGCGTCCTCGTCGGCCGCCAGACGCGTGTGCACGACGACGGCCGTCGGCTTGGTCTCCACCCATGCCCCGTCGCGGCCGCGGACGATCGACGCGGCCCGGGCTCCCAGCGCGGCGAGACGGTCGGCCTCGTCGTCGGCCAGCTGGGCGACGTCGCGGTCCAGGCCGAACCGCGTGACGCGGGCGCGCTCGGCACCGTGGCTGCCGATCAGGAAGGTCCCCTCGGGGACCTCGGCCAGGGCGTGCAGGCTCTGCAGGGCGCGGCCGGAGACCAGCGCGAGGGACACGTCGGGGCGATCGGCGATCGACGCGAGCACGGGCACGCCGGCGGGGACGATCCGGGACAGCGAGGGGTCGTCCTGCAGCGGGGCGAGCGTCCCGTCGAAGTCGAGCGCGACGAGCAGGGGGCGACCGGTCTCACGGAGCGCCGTCGTGAGCTCAGACATGCGTGTCCCTCCTCGGTACGGCGGTCAGCACGGCCAGGAACTCCTGCGACCACGCGTTCACGTCGTGCCCCAGCACCCGCCGGCGCAGGCGGCGCATGCGCTTGCGGGACTCGCGCGGGTCCATGTGCACGGCGTAGGTGATGGCGTCCTTCATGCCGTCGATGTCGTGCGGGTTGACGAGCACCGCGCCGGTCAGCTCGTCGGCCGCGCCCGTGAACTCCGACAGGACGAGCGCGCCCTGGTCGTCGGACCGGGCGGCGACGTACTCCTTGGCCACCAGGTTCATGCCGTCGCGCAGGGCCGTCACGAGCATGACGTCGGCCGCGAGGTACAGGGCCGCCATCTCCTCCATCGGGAACGACTGGTGCAGGTACTGCACGGGCGCGTGGCCGACCTGGCCGTAGTCGCCGTTGATCCGCCCCACCAGCTGCTCGACGTCGTCGCGCAGCTGCGCGTAGGCATCGACGTTCTCGCGGCTGGGACTCGCCACCTGCACGAGCGTCGTCGAGATGGTGGACAGGCGGCCGTCGTGCAGCAGCTCGCCGTACGCCTTGATGCGGTGCCGGATGCCCTTGGTGTAGTCGAGGCGGTCCACGCCCAGCAGCAGGACGTCGGGGTCGCCGAGCTCGTGGCGGATCTCCTTGGCGCGCTTCTGCACCTCCGGCGTCCGCGCCAGCTCGTCGAACGTGCCGGAGTCGATCGAGATCGGGAACGCGGCCGCGCGCACGTGGCGCTCGGTGCGGCCGTTCTTGGACAACGTGATGACCTGGCCGCGCGTGGTCAGCTCGGTCAGGCGGCGCACGGCGCGGACGAAGTTCGACGCGTCGCCCGCGCGCTGGAAGCCGACGAGGTCCGCACCCAGCAGCCCCTCGACCACCTGCTTGCGCCAGGGGAGCTGCAGGAACAGCTCGAGCGGCGGCCACGGGATGTGGTGGAAGTAGCCGATGCGGACGTCGGGCCGCAGCTCGCGCAGCATCTTGGGGACCAGCTGCAGCTGGTAGTCGTGCACCCAGACGGTCGCACCCTCGGCGGCCTGGTCGGCGGCGGCCTGCGCGAAGCGGCGATTGACCCGCTGGTACGCCTCCCACCAGGTGCGGTGGAAGGTCGGCGGGGAGATGACGTCGTGGTAGAGCGGCCACAGGGTGTCGTTGGAGAAGCCCTCGTAGAACTTCTCCAGGTCCTCGGCAGTCAGCATGACGGGCACCAGCTCGGTGCCGTCCACCTCGAACGGCTCGACCTCCTGGTCGGGCGCGCCGCCCCAGCCCACCCAGGCGCCGTCGGCGGCGGCCATCACAGGGGCCATCGCGGTGACGAGACCTCCCGGCGAGCGGGTCCAGCTGACGTTCCCGTCGTCGTCCACCGACGCGTCGACGGGCAGTCGGTTGGCGACGACGACGAAGTCATAACGGCCTGTGGGCGCAGCCGAGGGCACAGCATCAACTCCTTGGGATCTGCGTCGACCTTAGTCTCCCGACGCCGGCCCTGCCCGGGCTCCCGGGGATTCGCGCCCGGTCCCGCTACGGTCAGGGGCCATGGAGCGGATCGGGCTGACGCCGGGGTCGGAGATCGGCGGGTACACCGTCGTGGCTCCGCTGGGCTCGGGCGGCATGGGGACGGTGTACCGGGCGGTCGACGGCGGCGGCACGGCCGTCGCGCTCAAGCTGCTCCACCCGCACGTGGGGGCCGACGCGACGGCGCGCGAGCGGCTGCGGCGCGAGGTCGCCGCCCTGCAGCGGTTGCGGCACCCGGCGGTGGCCGCGGTCCTGGACGCGGAGGCCGACTCGACCGAGGCGTTCATCGTCACCGAGCTGGTGGACGGCGAGAACCTGGCCGACCACGTGCGCGAGCGCGGGCCGCTGGACGCCGACGACCTCCTGACGCTCGCGACCGGGCTGCTCGACGCGCTCACGGCCGTGCACGGGGCGGGCGTGGTGCACCGCGACCTCAAGCCGTCGAACGTCCTGGTGACCGACGACGGCCCGGTGCTCATCGACTTCGGCATCGCGCAGGCGGCCGACGACCCCGAGATCACGTCGACCGGGCTCGTGGTCGGCTCGCCGGGGTACCTCGCGCCCGAGCTGCTGGACGGCGGCGAACCGTCCGCGGGCAGCGACCTGTGGGGGTGGGCCGCGGTGCTCGCGTTCGCGGCGACGGGTCGGCCCCCGTTCGGGTCGGGTCGGCTCGAGGGGGTCCTGGCGCGCTCGAGCGCCGGGGAGGTGGACGTCGACGGGCTCGGCGTCCTGACCGCCGCGACGCTGCACGGTGCCCTCGCGCCGGACGCCGACGAACGGACGTCGCCCGACGACGTGATCGCCGCGCTCACCGCCGTCGCGGCCGAGGGTGACCTGCCGCCCGACGAGGACGGCACCGTCGTGATGGACGCGGGGATCGCCGCCGCCGTGCCGCTGGCCGGCGCCACGACGGTGATCGCCGCCGAGGACCCGCCGACGGCGGAGGTCGCGCTGCCGGCCGGTGAGACGACGGTGCTCGTCGCCCCGGACACCGCCGACGCGCACGACGGCCGGACGGTCGCGATGCCGGTGGATCTCACCAAGCCTGACGAGGTCGACGACTTCGACGAGGACGGCGAGGAGGATCCCGACAGCGTCGACTGGATCGAGGACGACCTCGACGCGAGCGAGGGCCGTGGCCCGGAGGGCTCCGGCTACGTGCGGCCCCCGGCCCGGCGGCGCTGGGGCTCTGTCCTCGCGCTGGGCCTGCTGGTCGGGACGGCCGCGATGCTCTTCCCGCTCGTCGTCCTGCTCGTCGTCGGCGCGCTGCTGCTCGTCGAACGGGCCATCGGCTCGACGGTCGAGGCGATGCACACGCGCCGCGAACGGGCGGGGGTGCGGCGCTCCGACGCCGCACGCGCGGCGGCCGCGAGCCCCTGGCACCTGCTGCGGGCGGCGTTGGGGCTGGTCCCGGCGCTGCTGGTGGCGGGCAGCGTCCTCGTCATCGTGGTCGGGGTCGTGTGGTGGCTGTTCGACCAGGGCACGTGGGTGCTCGGCGACCTGACGTCGGGCGACGTCGTGACCGGGCTCGAGGCGTCGATCCTGTGCGGGTCCCTGGTGCTGCTCGCGGTGCTCATCGTGTGGTTCGGGCCGCTGTCGCACATGACGCGGACCGGCGCGAGGCGGGTCCTGCACGTCGTGGCCCCCGGCCGGCTGGGGGCGGCGGTGCTCGTGCTGGTGTGCCTGATCGGGTCCGCGATCTTCGTCTCGCTGGCCGTCAACGGCGCCGACATCACGTGGTGGCCGCTCGACGCACCCACCTATCCCTGACGCCCACGGGTCCCGCCCCTCAAGTCGTACCCCTACGCTGTCCCCCATGCGCGCGCGACGAGGGCCACGTCTGGCCCCCGCGCGCCCCGTGCTGGCCGGCCTCGTCGGGCTCACCGCGCTGCTGCTCGGGGCCGTCAGCGTGGTGTCCAGCCGGATCGTGCTGCACAGCTGCGTCGCGGCCGACGGGGCCACCGGCATGCTCGGGATGCGGCTCGCGATCCTGCGCCGCGTCGCCGACTGCCCCGACGGCTCGCTGGGCCTCGCGCCCACCGGCGCCGGCGCGGTCATGCTCCTCAGCGTCGCCGTCCCGCTCGTCGTCGCGTCCGCCGCGGTCGCGCTCGCGGGCCTGAGCCTGCTGGCGCTCGTCGGACGCGCCGCCCGCGCGGTCCAGCACCTGCTGCGGCCGCTCGTCGCGCTCGTCGTCGCCACCCTGACCTTCCCGGCGTGGCGGCCCGCCGCGCCGGCGGCCGTCGTCCACCCGCCGCTGCGGCGGGAGCTGGTGGCGAGCATCGCGCGCCGCGGACCGCCGCTCGCGGTCTGACACCCGCCCGCTCGTCCGCCCTGCCCTCTCAGACCTGCACTTCCAGACCCAGGAGCATCATGCCCACCAACGACCCCAAGCCCAGCAAGAACCAGCGCCGCGACGAGGCGCGCGAGAAGGCCCGCCAGCTGCGCATCGCGCAGGAGCGCAAGGCCAAGCGCACCCGGATCGCCGTCATCGTCGTCGGCGCCGTCGCTCTGGTCGCCCTCGGCCTCGTCGTCGCCTTCATCATGAAGCAGAACTCCGACAAGGCGGAGCAGTACGCCAACGTCGCCTACGGCGGCGGCGGGTCCGACGTCGTCGCGCCCGCGACGGCCGACGTGACCGCACCGTCCACCGCCGACGGCAACTTCATCCCCGTGTCGAAGGACGGCGTCGGCAAGGCCGCAGCCGGCGGCTCGGCGACGCTGAGCATCTACTTCGACCTGCAGTGCCCCATCTGCGCGCAGTTCGACTCCATCAACGGCGCCGACCTCGACGCGCTGGCGAAGGAGGACGGGATCACCGTCAAGTACTTCCCGGTCTCGTTCCTCGACAGTGCATCGAACGGCACGCACTACTCCAACCGCGCGGCCAACGCGGCGTCGATCGTCGCCGACAAGGACCCGGAGCACTTCTCCCCGTTCATCACCAAGCTCTACGAGCAGCAGCCGGCCGAGAACACGGACGGGCTGACCGACGAGAAGATCGCCGAGATCGCCACCGAGGCCGGCGTCCCGTCGTCAGTGTCCGACACGTTCACCGACACCGTCGACGGCACGTACAAGGTCGAGGGTTCCGACGCGGAGAAGAAGGGCACGTGGCGCACCTTCGCGCCGTGGATCGCCGCGAACACGGGCCTGACCGACAAGATCGACAAGTTCGGCACGCCGTACGTGCTGATCAACGACACCAAGTTCGAGAACTGGAGCACGCCCGGCGCGCTCAAGACGGCCGTCGAGGCCGCCGCCAAGGGCTGACGCTCTCCGAGGCCCGGCCCCGCTTCGTCGCGGGGCCGGGCCTCGGTACGCTTGCCCCGCCCGCCTCCTTAGCTCAGTCGGCCAGAGCACCTGTCTTGTAAACAGGGGGTCGTCGGTTCGAATCCGACAGGGGGCTCCGATACGTCTCGCCTACGCGAGCCGATCAGCCCACGCGGCACAGCAGCACGACGACGTCGTCGCGCACGTCGCCCGTGAGCAAGTGATCGAGCAGCCCGTCGACCGCGTCGTCGAGACCGGTATCCCGGAGAACGGGGGCGTGCTCGCGCAGTCGGGCGAGGTCGGTTCGCAGGCCGGTGCCACGACGTTCGACCAGGCCGTCGGTGTAGAGCAGGAGCAGGTCACCCGTCGTGACCGCGGCCGTGGCGTCGACGCGCTCGCCACCGTCCAGCCCGAGCGGGGTGCCGCGTCCGCCCAGCACCCACTCGGCCCCGGTGGCGGTGACCAGGACGGGGGGAAGATGTCCCGCGGCGGCGTGCGTGAAGGTGCCGGCGGCCTCGTCGAGGACGCCGACGAAGACGGTGGTGAACTCCGCTCCGGCCAGCGTGCGGGCGTAGCGGTCCAGCCCGGAGAGCGTGGCCGCGGGTCCGCCGTGCTCGAGGAGCAGGGCGCGTGCCGCGCTGCGCAGCTGGCCCATGACCGCTGCGGCGGCGAGCCCGTGCCCGACGCAGTCGCCGACCACGAGGCCGCGCCTGCCCCCGGGCAGCTCGACGACGTCGAACCAGTCGCCGCCCACCGTGAGTCGACCGTCGGCGGGCCGGTACCGCACCACGGCGCCGGTGAGGTCGCGTGGCGAGGGGAGCATGGCCTCCTGCAGTGCGCGGCTCACGGTCGAGACCTCGTCGAGCTCGCGCATCCGACGGATGGTCGCGGTCAGCGCGCTGCCGACCGCGGCCGCGACGAGGTGCAGGAACTCACGGTTGGCGTCGTCGAACGGGCGCCCGGGCGCCGCCTCGAGCACGATCACGCCCGAGGCCTCGGCATCGCGGGCATCCGTGAGCGCGGTGGCGACCGTCGTACCCACGGTCAAGGCACCCCGGCCGTCCGCGACGGCCGCCAGCTGCGGTCCGGGGATCTCGCGTCGAGGCGTGCCGGTGCTCCCGACCAGCCGGAGGTCGTCGTCCTCGCGCAGGTGGACCGCCGCGTACGCGACGTCGGGGCTCGCACCCAGGGCCCGCAGGGCTGCGTGCACCTGGTCGTCGGGACCGCCGAGGGTCGCCGCCAGCGCCGTCGCCATCGTGGTCAGGGTGGACAGCCGCCGCGCCGCCACGACGCGGTCCGTGGTCTCGGTGGCGATGTCCAGGACGCCGCGCACGTGGCCGAGGTCGTCGAGCAGGGGACTGTAGGAGTAGCTGAAGGCCGTCTCCTCGGTGAAGCCCGAGCGGTCCATCAGCAGCGGCTGGTCGACGACCCACGTGGCGACGCCCGTCGTGAGCACCTGGCGGAAGCTGGGCTCGATGTCGTCCCAGATCTCGCCCCACACCTCCTTGGCGGGCGCTCCCATGGCGGCGGGGTGCTTCTCGGTGCCCAGCATCGGCAGGTAGCCGTCGTTGTAGATCATGGTGAGCTCGTCGCCCCACGCGATCATCACGGGGAACCGGGTGCTGAAGCAGAGATTCACAGCCGTGCGCAGCGAGGGCGGCCAGGTGGCGGGAGGGCCGAGGGGCGTGGACTCCCAGGTGACCGCACGCGCGACCGCACCGCTGTCGCTCCCGGCCGTCGCCGCCTCGAACCAGGCCTCCACCGCCCCAGGGTACGCACCACGAAGGCCCCGACCTACACCCCTCGGGGTGGTCGGGGCCTTCGCGGGTGCGCTACTTGTTGGCGATCGTGAAGCCGACGACCTTCTCGGTGGTGCGGCCGTCGATGCCGACCGCGTCGATCTTGATCTGGTACTTCCCGTTCGGGTAGTCCCGGGTGTCGATGACGAGGGTGGGCTTCTTGCCGGCGTTGGTGCTGCCGGGGGCCTTGGTGTTGTCCGTCAGCCACGTGCCGGCCCGGTTGAGCTCGATGTACGTGTACTTCGGGGTCGTGTCGAGCGTGACGCGGACCGTCTGCTTGCCCTTGAGGATCGCGCCGTCCATGACGGACACGTTCTCGATGACCGGGGCGCCGGGGGTGGGGGCGTCGGGGTTCAGCTTGAGGGCGTCACGGATGGTGAAGAACAGGTCCGTCTGGTCGGTGAGGCCGACGACGTTCGCGGCGCGCGGACCATAGGCGGCGATGCGCACCTGGGTGCCGGTGTGGTCCTGCGAGCCGCCCGTGTCGGCGGTGCCGTAGGCGACGGTCATCGGCTTGTTGTCGGCCGTGAGCAGGGTGCGGGTCAGGCCGGGCGTCGTCGTGTTGGGGTAGACGATCTGGCTGGAGTGGCCGTGGTCGGCGGTCAGGACGACGAGGGTGTTGCCGTCCTGCTTCGCGAAGTTCAGCGCCACCTGGACGGCCTCGTCGAGGTCGACCGTCTCACCGATCTGGCCGCAGGGGTCGGCGGCGTGGTCCTGCTTGTCGATGCTCGCGCCCTCGACCTGCAGGAAGAAGCCCTTGCTGCTGCCCGAACGGTTCAGCAGGCTGATCGCCTTGGTGGTCATGGCCTTGAGCGTGGGCGTCGTCGCGACGTACTTCGGGTTGGCCGTGCAGGTCGCGGGGGCCTCGGTGCCGCCGGTGTGCGTGGCGAGGGGGCCGACCCAGCGGACCGGCATGTTGCCGGGGGCGAACAGGCCGAGGACGGGCTTGTTCTGGTCGGCGGACGTCACGCCGTCGAGGCCCGCGGCGTCGGTGACGACCTGGTAGCCGCGCGCGCTGGCCTGCTGCAGGAGGGTCTTGCCGGACCACTGGCCGGCCGCGGCCTGCTCGTTGAACGACGTCGCACCGCCGCCCAGGGTGACGTCGGCGCGGGCGTCCAGGAGCTGCTCGGTGATGGAACCGAGGCCGCCGTTCTGCAGCGCGCTGCCCGGGCACTTGGCCAGGGTCGACGACGGGGCGTAGCAGCCGCGGTCGGGGACGTGCGCGACCTGGACGGCGGGGGTGGCGTCCTGGAGCTCGGCGGTGCTGACGTCGCCGGTGCGCAGGCCGTTGGCGCGAGCGATCTCGAGCAGGGAGCGCTGGGGCACGTTGTTGATGTCGACGGAGATGGCGCCGTTGTACGTCTTGGTGCCTGTCGACCAGCCCGACCCGGAGGCGGCCGAGTCGGTCACGTAGTCGGGCAGGCCGTCCTTCTTGTCCAGCGCGTACGTCGTGTACTGGCCGGTCAGCGGCAGCGCGTCGATCCCGGCGAACCGGCCCGCGGCGCCCTTGGCGTAGTTGCGGGCGACCGTGATCTCGGAGTCGCCCATGCCGTCGCCGATGAGCAGGATGACGTTCTTGGCGTGGCCGCCCTTGATCTGCGACTTCACGGCCGCGGTCTGGTCGCCGTCCAGGCGGCGGGCGTCGCCGTGACCCGTGAGCTGGGTGGTGACGGCCCAGCTGGTGGTGGCGCCCAGGACGAGCGCGCCGGCGACGACCGTCGCGGCGAGGGGGCGGACTGCTCGTGTCCTCATCGTGTTCCCTTTCCGGGGGTGCTGGCATTCCGGGGGTGCAAGGCGACGCTCGTCGCCCGGAGCAGTTGACCGGGTGAAGGTGACGATCGGGTGAGAACCGGGCGAACAGGACGAGACGGTTCGGCGCTCAGTGCGCGGGGCCGGTCTCCTCGAGCAGGCGCAGCGTCGCGCTGACGCGGGGGTTGCGCTGAGGGTCGGCGTCGATGCCGAGCGTCGCGTACATCGCGTTGACGTGGTTCTGTACAGACTTCTCGGTGATGCCCAGACGCTCGCCGATGCCGGCGTTCGACAGGCCTGCGGCCAGCAGCCTCAGCACCTCGTACTGACGGTCAGTGAGCCGGGCGACGTCCGAGCCCGCGCGCGGCGTCATCCGCGCCAGCAGTGCCGGGTCCAGGACGGTCTCGCCGACGGCAGCCGCGCGCACGGCGCCGACGAGCACCTCCTCCGTCGTCGTCGACGTCTTGGACAGGTACCCCCACCCTGCGGCCACGTCCTGCGGGAGGTCGAGGAGCAGGTCCATCGCATCGTGCGCGGACAGCAGCAGGATGCCCAGCGAGGGCTGGCGTCGGCGCAACGAGACGCCGAGCGCGATGCCGTTGCCGTCCGGCAGGTCGATGTCCAGGACGACGACGTCCGCGAAGCCGGCCCGGAACTGCCGCAGCGCCTCGCTCGTCGTGCCGACGGCCGCGACCACCTGCATGCCGGCGGTGCCGCCCAGGGTTCGCTCCAGCATGGAGCGGAAGAGCGGCTGGTCCTCGACGACGGCGACACGAAGGTGCCGGGTGCCTGGGATGCTCATCGGCACCAGTATGGTCTGCGGCTGGACGACGCAGCGGGACGCGGCGGGTGAGACGCACCGGTGCGTGGCGAGGGGAGCGGGCGGTGAACGACACGGCGTTGGCGCAGGCGCGACGGGCCCGCGACGTCCGCGGCGACCGCGTGGTGCTGCTGCGCGGGACAGCCATCGTGGCGTTCGGGTACGCGTTCGGTGCCGCGCTGCAGGCCGCATACGTGTACGGCCAGGCGATCCCGGCGTTCGCGGACGTGTCCGTCTGGCGCAGGCTTGCCGCCAACGCCGTCGGGGTCTGCGTGCTCGTCGGGGTCATGTGGGTGCTGCGGGTCTACCGGGTGCACTCGCTCGCACGGCTCGT
This sequence comes from Cellulomonas sp. JH27-2, assembly GCF_014837175.1. Lineage (GTDB taxonomy): Bacteria > Actinomycetota > Actinomycetes > Actinomycetales > Cellulomonadaceae > Cellulomonas. The sequence goes on from NZ_JACYFR010000003.1 coordinate 385,064, forward strand.
CGCCGGCGCGGTCGCGGCGTCGCTCGCGTGCGCGGTCGCGCGCTGGGGTGCGCAGATCGCGTTCGACGTCTACCGCGATCCCTCCCCGAGCACCCAGGGTGCCGAGCTCTTCGGTGGACTCGTCGTCGCGCTCGTCTCCTCCGGCATCGGTGTGTGGTCGCTCATCTCGCGGCGACGAGCGCGAGCCGCGATCCGCGAGTCCGAGCGCCGGACCGTCCACGCCGAGATGGCTGTCTCCTCGCTGGAGCAGGAGGAGATCCGCGTCCGCCGTGAGGTCGCCGAAGGACTGCACGGGACGCTGCAGAACAAGCTCGTCGTTGTCGACGCGCGCCTGCAGAGCGTGCTCGAGCACTCCGGCGACCTGTGCGAACGGGACGCCGAGGCGCTGCGCTGGGTGCGCGACGAGCTGCAGGTGGCCCGTGAGATCGACGTGCGTCAGATGAGCCGCCTGCTCTACCCGGAGCGGCTCGAGCTGGGCCTCGTCCCGGCGGTCCGTGCGCTGCTGGGCCGGCTCCCGTCCACGATCGCGACGCGGCTGGTCGTCGGCGACGAGGTGCGCGAGGTCGACGACCCCGTCGGGAGCCGTGTCCTGGTCAGCGAGCGCCTGCTCGCCGTGCGCGTCGTCGAGGAGGGCATCACCAACGCGCTCAAGCACGGTCCGGCGACGATCGTCCAGGTCCACCTCCAGGTGGCGGGATCTGCCCTCATGGTGCGTGTCGAGAACGACGGCGAGCTGTACGACCCCGCGTCGGCAGGGTCGGCCTCCGGGACGGCGCGTCTGCGCGAGCGTCTCGAGCTCGTCGGCGGGACGGTCCAGATCGCTCCTGGAGACGAGATCGGCGCCGTTCTCGACGCCCGGATCCCCTTGTCCGCACTGACTGAGTGAATGCTTCACCCGTTCGGCGGAGGGACGTCGCCCACAGGGTGCGCATAGGCTCTGACCTGCTTGTCCGTTCCGTGCGTATACCGGGCGGGTGAAAGAAACCGGCGATTCCGGCGGTGTAGGTGCCAGCACCCAGTCGGACGGTCGTCCAGTAGCCGATAACTCTTACGTTCGCACCTCGTAGCAACGCTGCTCACGAGCTCGAACGGGTTCTCGGCAAGGCGTCGGGGACTCCAACGTCCCGTCGGTTCATCGCCTCTCCAGGAGTTCCCCATGGCAACCTCGACCCCCGCTACGCAGTCGGCCGACGAGCGCAAGAAGCGCAAGCGCGGCGCCATCCTCAAGTTCTCGCTCGCCGGCGGCGCGCTGCTGGGCATCGCGGCCGCCGCGACGTCCGCAGCCTGGACCGACAACGCGTGGTTCACCGCCACCGCCACGGGTGCGACGTTCGAGCTTCAGGGCCTGAACTTCGCGTCCACCCCTTCCTACGAGGACGCCGACGCGGACGGTACGACCGCCGCGATCGTCATCCCCGACGAGAAGCTCAAGAACCTCGTGCCGGGTTCCACGCGCACGTTCACGCTGAACATCAAGAACGCCGGCACGGTCGACCAGACGATCGCCAAGAACTACGAGTGGCGGTCCGCCAGCCCCGCGAACGACTTCGCCGCGGCACCCACGGTGGCCATCACGGGCACGCCGAACGACCTGCACGCCGGCACCAACGCGGACATCACGGTCACGGTCACGACTCCGTCGGACTGGTCGTCCGCCAACCAGGGCAAGTCGGAGAGCCTCGCGATCGTGTTCACGGGCACCAGCGTCGCCAACTGACACCCGAGAATGCCCTGACTGAGGATCCCCGATGCGTGCGCTGAGATTCGTGGGTAACGCCGTCCTGACCCTGCTTGCGGTCGTCGGCGTCCTGAGCGTGCTCGTTTGGGGGGCCTCGCAGCTCGAATACATCAAGCCGCTGGTCGTGATCTCGGGCTCCATGGAGCCCGGGATCATGACCGGCGACCTGCTGGTCGACGTGAAGACCCCGACCGGTGAGCTCGAGGTCGGCGACGTCGCGTCGATCTACAACCCGTTGACGCAGAACCTGGTCTCCCATCGCATCGTCGGGATCGAGAAGGTCGGCGACGAGCGCTGGGAGATCCGGCTCAAGGGTGACGCGAACGACGGTGAGGACGCCGCGCCGTACGAGGTCGGTGCGGAGGTCTGGACCCCCAAGGTCCAGATCGCGGGCGGTGGCACCTTCGTCACCAAGCTGACGCAGCGTTCCGTCGTCGTGCCGCTCGGGATCACGCTCCTGTGCCTCGTCGGGCTGACCCTGCTGCCCTCGTCCCGTGGGGACGAGCTCACCGAAGAGGTCGTTGAGCCCGAGAAGGAACACGTCGGCACATGACGCACCGGCTGCGCACCGCCGTCACGGCGAGCCTGACCCTCGCGGTCGTGCTTGCCGTGCTCGGCGCGCTCGCGTGGCCGACGGGCGCCACGGCAGCACCCGGCGAGATGCCTCTGTCGTACTCCTTCGCCGGCCTGATGCCCGGTGATGCACGGGCGAGGTCGTTGCCCTACCACCTCGCCCGGGACGCCACGGTCGAGCGGGCGGCAGTGACCACCGCTTCGACCAGCGTGACGTGGCGGGCGAGCCTGTGCGGCTCGGCCGGCTCGTGCGTCGACCTCTTGCACGTCCGAGCCGGCGACGAGATCGCCGCCGGCGACTACACCCTCACCGTCGGCGTGACCGCCGGTGCCATCCGACCCGACGAACGTCATTCGCTCGCCGGTCGCATCGTGTTCGTGGAACGCCCCTCAGGTGCCCTCGCACACACCGGGAGCGCCGTGCTGCCCCTCGTGACCTCCGCGGTCGCCTTGGGTCTGCTCGGGCTCCTGATGGTCCTCGCGGCGCGCCGCCGCGAACGTGACGCCACGAGCAGCCTGGAGATCCGCGCATGACCCCCGACGAGTCCCCCACGACGACCGCTGCCCGCGCCGCGCGTCCCGCCGCCACGACGTCGTGGCTCCGCGGTCGCCGTTCCGGTGTGCTCAAGCTGGTTCTGGCAGGTCTGGCACTTCTCGGGATCGGCGCGGCAGCCACGTCGGCCGCATGGACGGATCCCGCCTACTTCGTCGCCAGTGCCGGGAGCGCCTCCGTCGGGCTGCAGGGCTCGCTGAACGGCACGTCGTGGTCGGACGCGAACACGTCGAGCACCTCGACGACAGTGACCGCGGACCTCGCGATCTCGATCCCGGCGGCGACGTTCTCCGGCCTGGTCCCCAACCCCGACAACACGTCGCAGGTCACGAAGTCCGTGACGTTGTACCTCAAGAACACGGGATCGTCGGCCATCACGGTCACCACGGCGTGCACGGCGAGCGGGGACCTCTTCGCCGGCAGCACGCCGCTCATCGTGACGTTCGACGCGACCGCGACGACGGCGACCAACTGCGCCAAGACCCTGACGTTCGCCGCGGGCAGCACCACGGCGCAGACCACCGTGCTCAAGGTGACGGTCCCCGCTGCCTGGCCGTCGAGCTACGCCAACAAGGCCGGGTCGCTCATCGTCACCTTTACGGGCACGGCGCAGGTCTCGTGAATTCCGTGACGACCGCCGGCCGGCCTCCCGGGAGGGAGCGCCGGCTGCGCCGGCTGTCGGGGCTCGTCGCCCTGCTGCTCGTCGTCGCCGGCGTCGTCGCGACGCGTGCCACGGCCCCGACCTCCGCGGCCTGGACCGACCCCGCGGTCGTGGTGGCCATGGCGAGCTCCACCTCGTGGACCTCGACGACCGGCAACCCGGTCGTACCCGGGAACAGCTCCACGTCGGTCAGCAACATCGCCTGGACGCAGAACAACTACACGTCGTCGATCAGCGTGTGCTTCAGTGCCCAGGTCACGACGGCCTCGGCTACGCCAGTGGCGTGGGCCATCGTCATCGACACGTCGCAGCCGCCGTGGAACGGCGTGACCACGGGTTACAGCCAGCAGGGTGACGGCTACAGCTGGGCGGACAACACGCCCTCGGCAGGCAAGATCCAGATCTCCGGCGGCTACACGGACAACATGGGAGCATCGGCGACTCAGCCGCGAACCGTGTCGGTGTGCAACTCGTCGCTGCAGCCGATCGCTGCATCCAAGGCCACGGCCGCGTTCACGACGGCATCCGAGCACGGTACCTGGACCGATTCGCAGGCGTGCATCGTCACGACGGTGACGGGCAACGGCTCCCAGCCCTTCTACTTCAACTGGGCGGCGTCGGTCGACATGCAGCCGGCGATCGCGAGACTGGTCGGTGGCGTCAGCCAGATCCGTGCGGACGGCGTGCCCCTCGCCTTCAGCCCCGCACTGTCGGGGGCGGTGAGCTCCTATACGGCGTCGAGCCAGACGGCCTCGGCGATCAAGGGGTCTAGTGCGTACTCCTTCACGGTCTGCGCGTACCACTACTGACGGGTCACTCCACCGGCGTGAGGTCCGGGCGCTTCGGGACGCGAAGGTCGCCGGACGACCGGCCGCGCAGGCGGCGGGTCGCCCACGGGTAGACGTGCTCGCGGACCCAGGCGGCGTCCTCGCGCATCTTCTGCGTGCGGGGCGTCGGGGGCAGGGGCGTCAGCGGGTCGTCCCAGGCCTCGTCGTCGGGCGTCAGGCCCAGGCCGACGAGCGCGGCCTGCGCGACGCGCGCGTGGCCCTCGGTGGTGAGATGGATGCGGTCCTCGGCCCACATCCGCCAGTCCAGCAGCGAACGCATGCCCCACAGGTCGACGACGTAGGCACCGTGCCGACGGGCCATCGACCAGATGTGCGCGTTGTAGATGCCGACGCGTGAGCGCGTCGCGCGGACCAGGGGGCTTCCTGCCGCGTCGACCCCGGTGCCCAGCAGCACGTCGATACCGGCTTCGCGCAGCCGGACGACGGCGTGCTCGAGATTGCGGGCCAGGCGGTCGATGTCGGCGGCCGGGCGCAGGATGTCGTTCCCGCCGCCGACCAAGCTGACGAGGTCGGGCGTCATCTCGATCGCGGCCGGGACCTGGTCGACGACGATCGACTTCAGGAGCCGGCCACGGATCGCCGTGTTGGCGTAGCTGAGCGGGCTCTGGCCGGCGGCGACGCGGCGCTCGGAGAGGCGTGCAGCGAGCACGTCGGCCCAGCCGCGGGTCGGGGCGTCCGGGCCGTCGGGTGAGTCCCAGAGGCCTTCCGTGAACGAGTCGCCGATGGCGACGTAGCGGGACCAGCGGGGGGACTCGGGCGTCGAACTCACCTCGTCATTGTGCACTCCGGGTCGGCTCGCGGTCGTCGTGTCGGTGGTCGGTCGTACAGTTGTTCGAGTGGTTGGGTCCTTTCCCGACGACGACGACCGCGATGATCGAGAGGGGGTGGTGAGCGTGACCGGCGCGTTGAGCGTGAAGCCTGGCGGCTACGTGACCGTCACCCGGCCCGGTGCGCCCCTCGCGGCGTTGGTGCCCGAGTACGACGGGCGCGAGCTGCCGACCTTCCCCGTGCCGACGTCCCCCGGTGGTGCCTCGATCGCAGAGATTGCCGGCCGGTTGGCGGAGCTCGAGGTCGCGGACCTCGGTGCGTTCGACCTCGTCGAGGTGGCGGCCGGCTGGGCGCAGGTCATGGCGATGGCGGCGGCGTACCAGGCGCGGGCCGTCGGCGAGATGCTCAACCGGGACACGGGCGTGGGTGAGGCGGTCGTCGACGAGATCGCGTGCGCGCTGGTCACCACGGGCCGCGCGGCAGGGGTCGTCGTCGGTCGTGCGGCGGGTCTGGCGACGTCGCCCGTGCTCGAGGACGCGCTCCTGGCAGGGACCTTGGACGCCCGCAAGGTGGACGTGATCCTCGACGAGACGTTGGTGCTGCACGACCGCACCTGCCGGGAGTCCGTGGTGGCCGATGCGGCCGCAGCCGGTGCCGGGATGACGGCCCCGCAGCTCGCCCGGTACGTCCGCAAGCTGGTGCTGATCAACGACCCGGCGAACGGCAAGGAGCGCGCGCAGCGGGCCCGCAAGGATCGCGACGTCCGGCTGCGTTGGATCAACGACAACATGGCCAGCCTCTCGGCCTTCCTGCCGGCGGCCGACGCCGTCGCGGCCATGACGGCGATCGACGCCCTCGCCGCGGGCGCGAAGTCCGCGACCGACGACCGCACGATCGACCAGCGCCGCGCGGACGCCTTCGCGGACGTCTTCAAGGGCATCCTCGACTCCGGCACGACGCCGGACGGCACGCTGGTTCCGACGCGGCACGGCAAGCGGACCTCGTTGCAGGTGACCGTCGGAGCCAACACGCTGCTGGGTCTCGACGACCTACCCGGCGACCTGGCCGGCTACGGCCCCATCCCGGCCTACGTCGCGCGGGAGCTCGCCCAGGACGCGACGTGGACCCGGATCCTCACCGACCCGGCCGACGGCGCATTCGTCGAACGGGGACGGGTCAGGTACCGCCCGGGTGCGGACCTCACGGGAACCGTCCTGGCGCGGGACGTGACGTGCACGTTCCCTGGCTGCCAGCAGCCGTCGGCCCGGTGCGAGCTCGACCACGTCGCCCCCTTCGACGACACCCGCCCCGCCGACACCCAGACCACCGTGGACAACCTTCAGGCCTTGTGCAAGCACCACCATCAGCAGAAGACCCGGAAGCGTTGGCACGCGACGCGCGATCCGGTGACGGGCAACTGCGTCTGGACCAGCCCGGCGGGGATCACGTACTCGCGCTCGCCGATGGTGTTCGAGATGGCGCCCTCCGGGTTGGTCCACCGACCGCCGCCGCCCGCACCCGAGGACGACTCGCCCCCCTTCTGAGCCCGCTCGCCCGACGCCGCCGCCCGACGCCGCCTGCCCGACGCCGCTGCCCGACGCCGCCTGCCCGACGCCGCTGCCCGACGCCGCTGCCCGACGCCGCCTGCCCGACGCCGCCTGCCTGACCCTGCCCGCCGTTCCGTCCGGTGCGCATTCTCGACGTTCGGTGTGGCCGACGCGGGCGTGGGCTACGGGAGCGTCCAGTCGATCGGGTCGGCGCCCTGCTGCACCAGGAGCTCGTTGACCCGGGAGAACGGCCGCGACCCGAAGAACCCGCGCGACGCCGACAGCGGGCTCGGGTGCGCGCTCGCGACGATCGGCACCGACCCGAGTGCGGGCGTCAGGCTCTGGGCGTCGCGCCCCCAGAGCAGCGCGACCAGCGGACCACCACGTTCGACGAGCGCAGCGATCGCCCGGTCGGTCACGGCCTCCCAGCCGCGTCCACGGTGGGACGCCGGCTCGCCGGGGCGCACGGTGAGCACCCTGTTGAGCAGCATGACGCCGCGGTCGGCCCAGGGGGACAGGTCGCCCGACGTCGGCATCGGGGCTCCGACGTCCGTGCCGAGCTCGCGGTAGATGTTCGCGAGCGAGCGGGGAACGGGACGGACGTCGGGCTGGACGGAGAACGACAGCCCCATCGGGTGGCCGGGGGTGGGGTACGGGTCCTGGCCGACGACGAGCACGCGCACGTCGGCCATCGGCCGGGCGAAGGCGCGCAGGATCGCGTCGGCCGCCGGGAGGTACGTACGACCGGATGCGACCTCGGCGCGCAGGAATGCTCCCGCGGCGTGGATCTGCGGTTCGACGGGCGCGAGAGCTCGGGCCCAGTCGGCGGCCATGACCTCCTCGAGAGGTCGGGTGGCACCTGGGCTCGACGGTGTGGACGTCACCCGGGAACGCTATCGACCTCCGTGGCGACCGTCTCGCCCGGCTGACGAGAGGGTGCGTGCGAGGGCGGCGCCCACCAGGTCGCGAGGATCGCCCGTCCGGCGAATGACATGGATGTCGTTCGGGTCGTACGATGGCGCGAGCACGGACGGCAGGACGATCACGGGAGGTTCGATGGACGGCGCGACGATGCGGCTCGAGTCGCTGCCTACCCTCACGGAACCCGGGCTGACCGAGCGTGACGAGCAGATCCTCGCGTTCGAGCGGCAGTGGTGGAAGTATGCCGGCGCCAAGGAGCAGGCGGTCCGTGAGCTGTTCGACATGTCGGCCACGCGGTACTACCAGGTGCTCAACGCGCTGATCGACGACCCGGCAGCGCTCGCGCACGACCCGATGCTCGTCAAGCGCCTGCGCCGGATGCGCTCGTCGCGCCAGCGGGCCCGCACCGCGCGTCGCCTGGGCTCGCAGGGCTGAAGCGAGCCCCTGCGGACGTGCCACGCGGACACGCCACGCGGGCGCTGCGGCCTGCGCTGACACGAGCTCACGGGTGCAGCAAGTAACCTTGCGGCCGTGAGCAAGGCCGACTACCCCTACGCCGACGACGAGTTCGACGCACCCACGGGGCCGGATGTCCCCCGAGGTGTCCATCGTGCACCCCGCTCGGCGTGGAGCAGGTGGTGGCCGTTCGTCGCGGTCATCGTCATCGTCCCCCTCGTCGCCTACGCGCTCGTGACGTACGCGTCGCGGGACAACGGGACGGACGACGACACGACCACGACCGGGACCACGACGTCCGCGACGCCGAAGGCGACGACCCCGTCGGCCGGCTCGTCCGTCAAGGTGACGGACAAGGCGACGGACGACGCGACGGACGATGCGACCGAGCCGAGCGACGAGCCCACGGACGACACGGCGACCGCCGAGGTCCAGCTCGACACGCCGGTCGTCGTGCTGAACGCTGCGGGCATCAACGGCCTGGCCGCCAAGACGGTGACGGCCTTGAAGGGCGACGGGTTCACCGCGGCCAAGGCCGAGAACTTCTCGGGGACCAAGCCGGACGCGTCGGTCGTCTACTACGCGAGCGACGACCTCAAGCCCACCGCGGACAAGGTCGCGTCGTCGCTCGGGATCGACGACGTCCAGCAGTCGGCGACCGACGCAGGCGCCGGCATCAGCGTCGTCCTGCGGACGGCTCCGCAGGGCTGACCGCCCGGCAGTCGCAGGATCTGCATCGACCCTGGTCAGGCGGACGCACCGCGCACTAGGCTCGCCGCACCAGGGTGCCGGGGAGCCCCTGCGCAGCACTCGTCGAGGAGACCCGATGGCACAGGGCACCGTGAAGTGGTTCAACGCCGAGAAGGGGTACGGCTTCATCACCCCGGACAACGGCGGCGCTGACCTGTTCGTCCACTTCAGCTCCATCCAGGTGGACGGCTACCGCACCCTCGAGGAGGGGCAGGCCGTCGAGTTCGAGGTGGGGCAGGGCGCCAAGGGCCCGCAGGCGGAGCAGGTCCGCCCGGCCTGACGCCGGCCCGACGCCGGCATCGCCGCGCGGTCCGATCCTCCGCGCGGAGCGAACGCGTCTTGCACTCTCGTGGGTCGAGTGCTAACCATTGACTTAGCACTCTCGGGTTGAGAGTGACAGAATCACCCGGCCGTCCGATGAGGGCTGCGGGAGCACGGGACATGACCGTGCGCCCCGGTCCGTCCGTCGCGGGCATCGTCGGCCCACCCACGAACAAGTGAAGGATCACAGCCCCATGGCCAAGATCATTGCCTTCAACGAGGAGGCCCGTCGCGGCATCGAGCGGGGTCTCAACACCCTCGCCGACACCGTCAAGGTCACCCTGGGCCCCAAGGGCCGCAACGTCGTCCTGGACAAGAAGTGGGGCGCCCCCACGATCACCAACGACGGTGTCTCCATCGCCAAGGAGATCGACCTCGAGGACCCCTTCGAGAAGATCGGTGCGGAGCTCGTCAAGGAGGTCGCCAAGAAGACCGACGACGTCGCGGGTGACGGAACCACCACCGCCACGGTCCTGGCCCAGGCGCTCGTGCGCGAGGGTCTGCGCAACGTCGCTGCCGGCGCCAACCCGATCGCCCTGAAGAAGGGCATCGAGGCCGCCGTCGAGGCCGTCACCGGCGCCCTGCTCTCGCAGGCGCGTGACGTCGAGACCAAGGAGCAGATCGCCGCGACCGCCGCGATCTCCGCCGGCGACACCTCCATCGGCGAGCTCATCGCCGAGGCGCTCGACAAGGTCGGCAAGGAGGGCGTCATCACCGTCGAGGAGAGCAACGCGCTCGGCCTCGAGCTCGAGCTCACCGAGGGCATGCGCTTCGACAAGGGCTTCCTGTCGGCGTACTTCGTGACCGACCCCGAGCGTCAGGAGGCCGTCCTGGAGGACGCGTACGTCCTGCTCGTCGAGGGCAAGATCTCGAACGTCAAGGACCTGCTGCCGCTGCTGGAGAAGGTCATCCAGGCCGGCAAGCCGCTGTTCATCGTCGCCGAGGACGTCGAGGGCGAGGCCCTGGCCACGCTCGTCGTCAACAAGATCCGTGGCCTGTTCAAGTCGGCCGCCGTCAAGGCGCCCGGCTTCGGCGACCGCCGCAAGGCCATGCTGCAGGACATCGCCATCCTCACCGGTGGTCAGGTCGTCTCGGAGACGGTCGGCCTCAAGCTCGACACCGTGGGCCTCGAGGTCCTGGGCACGGCCCGCAAGGTCGTCGTGACCAAGGACGAGACGACCATCGTCGAGGGCTCGGGCGACGCCGCGCAGATCGCCGGCCGCGTCTCGCAGATCCGTGCCGAGATCGATAACTCGGACTCGGACTACGACCGCGAGAAGCTGCAGGAGCGCCTCGCCAAGCTCGCCGGCGGCGTGGCCGTCATCAAGGCGGGCGCGGCCACCGAGGTCGAGCTCAAGGAGCGCAAGCACCGCATCGAGGACGCCGTGCGCAACGCGAAGGCGGCCGTCGAGGAGGGCATCGTCGCCGGTGGTGGCGTGGCGCTCATCCAGGCCGGCAAGACGGCGTTCGAGGGCCTCAAGCTCGAGGGCGACGAGGCGACCGGTGCTGCGATCGTGAAGCTCGCGATCGAGGCCCCGCTCAAGCAGATCGCGATCAACGCCGGCCTCGAGGGTGGCGTCGTCGCGGAGAAGGTGCGCAACCTCCCCGTCGGTCACGGCCTCAACGCCGCGACCAACACCTACGAGGACCTGCTCGCCGCGGGCGTCAACGACCCGGTGAAGGTCACGCGCTCCGCCCTGCAGAACGCCGCGTCCATCGCGGCGCTGTTCCTCACCACCGAGGCCGTCGTGGCCGACAAGCCGGAGAAGGCCGCGCCGGCCGCTCCCGGCGGTGGCGAGGACTTCGGCGGCGGCTTCTGAGCCACCCGCTCGCGGCCTGACGGCCGCACGCAGTTCCACGGACGGGCCGGCCACCTTCGGGTGGCCGGCCCGTCCGGCTGTCCGAGGCGTCCTGGGCGATCGTGCGCGGTGTCCCGGCGATCTCAGGAGGCGTGGCGCAGGAGGAAGTCCGTGTCGGTGTCGCGGCCGCCCTCGGGGTCGCGGGCGACGGTCGTGTCGACGAGCGCGACGGTGTCGGCGACCCGGATCGGTGCGGGCAGGACGCGGTACTGCGCTGCCGGGTCCGGGGAGGTCGGCGACGTCGGCTCTGCGGCGTCGGGCTCGGGCATCGCGACCTCCTGGTGGTGCGGTTGCTCCCACTATGCACCAGGTTCGACCCGGTGATGGTGAGACGCGGTTGCCGCGACGAGCGGGTGGGCGTTCAGTGGTGACGTGAACGTGCTGCTCTGGATCCTGCGCTGAGCGCCCAGGTCGACCGGGCCGACGTGGGCTTCCGGTCCGAGCGTGGGCCTGTGCTCGTCGCCCTCATGGTGACGACGGGCCTCGTCGCGATCGACTCGACGATCCTCGCCACCGCGGTCCCGACGATCGTGCGCGAGCTGGGCGGGTTCTCGTCGTTCCCCTGGCTCTTCTCGCTGTACCTGCTGACGCAGGCCGTGTCGGTGCCGATCTACTCCAAGCTCGCCGACACGTGGGGCCGCAAGCCGGTGGTCCTGATCGGGATCGCACTGTTCGGGCTGGGGTCGCTGCTGTGCGGCTTCGCATGGTCGATGCCCGCCCTCATCGCGTTCCGCGCCGTGCAGGGCCTGGGCGCCGGGGCGGTGCAGCCGATGGCCGTCACGATCGCCGGTGACATCTACACCGTCGCCGAGCGCGCCAAGGTGCAGGGCTACATCGCGAGCGTGTGGGGGATCTCGTCGGTCGTCGGCCCGACGCTCGGCGGCGTCTTCAGCCTGTTCTCGTGGCGGTGGATCTTCTTCGTCAACATCCCGCTGTGCCTGCTGGCGGCATGGCTGCTGTGGCGCCGCCTGCACGAGGACATCGAGCGGCGCCAGCACCGGATCGACTGGGCGGGCGGCGCGCTGCTCACCGCGTCCGTGAGCCTGCTGATCCTCGGCATCCTCGAGGGCGGCAACGAGTGGGCGTGGGTCTCGGTGCCGAGCGTCGCCGTCCTGGGCGTCGGCCTCGTGCTGCTGGGCGTGTTCCTGGTGGTCGAGCAGCGGGCCGACGAGCCCGTACTGCCGCTGCGCCTGCTGTCCCGCCGGCTGCTGGCGACGACGGCCGCGATCTCGGTCGGCGTGGGCGTCGTGCTCATCGGCCTGACCTCCTACATCCCGTCGTTCCTCGAGGCGATCCTGGGTGTGACCCCGCTCCAGTCCGGCCTAACCCTGGCCCTGCTGACGATCGGCTGGCCGATCGCCGCCTCGCAGTCGGGCAGGCTCTACCTGCGTCGCGGGTTCCGCTTCACCGCGCTGCTCGGCACGGCGATCGTCGTCGTCGGCTGCGTCGCGCTCCTCGTGGCTGCGAAGCACCCGTCGCTGTGGGCGGTCGGCGGCGCGTGCCTCGTGGTCGGGCTGGGGATGGGCCTGACGGCGTCGCCCACCCTCATCGCCGCGCAGTCCAGCGTCGAGTGGGGCGAGCGCGGCGTCGTCACCGGCGCCAACATGTTCGCCCGGTCGATGGGCTCCGCGGTGGGCGTGGCGGTCATGGGCGCGATCGTCAACGCCGCGCTGCGCGGGGTGGACGGCGACACGCACCCGGCCGCGCTGCAGGTCGCCGTCCGCGACGCACTCGTCGCGGTGCTCGTCGTCGCGGTCCTCATGATCGTCGCCGCGCTGGCGATGCCCCGTGACCACGCCCAGTCCGCAGCCTGACGAGGCCGCACCGGCCGGCAGCGCCTACTGGCGGTACGACGACAGGAAGTTGCCCAGCCGCTCGACCGCCTCGGCCAGCACGCGGGCCTCGGGCAGCGTGACGATGCGCAGGTGGTCCGGGTCGGGCCAGTTGAAGCCCGTGCCCTGCACCAGCAGGATGTGCTCGCTCACCAGCAGGTCGTAGACCAGGCGGGCGTCGTCGTGGATCTCGTGCACCTCAGGGTCCAGGCGCGGGAACAGGTACAGGGCGCCGTCGGGGCGCACGCACGTCACGCCCGGGATGGTCGTCAGGCCCTTCCAGGCGATCTCTCGCTGCTCGTGCAGGCGTCCGCCGGGGGCGATGAGTCCGTCGATCGACTGCACGCCGCCGAGCGCGGCCTGCACGGCGTGCTGGGCGGGGACGTTCGGGCACAACCGCGTCGAGGCCAGCAGCGTGATGCCCTCGAGGAAGCCGGTGGCGTGGTCGCGGGGGCCGGTGATGACGAGCCAGCCCGAGCGGTAGCCGGCCACGCGGTAGGTCTTGGACAGGCCGTTGAACGTGAGGCAGAGCAGGTCGGGCGCGACCGTCGCCATGGGCGTGTGGACGGCGCCGTCGAACAGGATCCGGTCGTAGATCTCGTCGGACAGCAGGAGCAGGCTGTGCTCGCGCGCGATGGCGGCGATGCCCTCCAGGACCTCTCGCGAGTAGACCGCGCCGGTGGGGTTGTTGGGGTTGATGACGACGAGGGCCTTGGTGCGCGGCGTGATGAGCTCGCGGATGTGGTCCAGGTCGGGGGCCCAGCCGTTGCTCTCGTCGCACCGGTAGTGCACCGGCCTGCCGTCGGACAGCGACGTCATCGCCGTCCACAGCGGGTAGTCGGGCGAGGGGATGAGCACCTCGTCGCCCTCGTCGAGCAGCGCCTGCATGACCATGGTGATGAGCTCGGAGACCCCGTTGCCCAGGTAGACGTCGTCGACGTCGATCTCCGGGAAGCCGGGCTCGGTCTCGTAGCGCGTGACGATGGCCCGACGAGCCGACAGGATGCCCCGGCTGTCGGTGTAGCCGTGCGCCTGGGGGATCGCGGCGACGACGTCGCGGACGATCTGGTGCGGCGCCTGGAACCCGAACGCCGCCGGGTTGCCGGTGTTGAGCTTGAGCACCTCGTAGCCGTCAGCCTCCAGGCGCGCGACCTCCTCCAACGCCTTGCCGCGGATCTCGTAGAGGACGTTCTTCAGCTTGGAGGACTGGTCCAGCGCGCGCAGGGGCATGCCTCGAAGGGTAGTCCGGGCTCTCGTGGCCGTCGCCGAATCGGGATCGGGTCGAAACGCGGCGTTTACCGGACCGCTCCTTTGTCCGAAACACCCGGTCCCTAGCGTTCTCAGGCATGGGCACAGGGATGTATACAGCGCGGGACACAGCGCGGTGCGCGTGCTGCCTGAGCCACGAAGTCCGGATCTGCTCCGCTCCTCCCCAGCGAAAGGCACCCCGTTGACCAGAACCTCCACGCGCGCACTCGCACTGACTGCCGCGCTCGCCACCACCGTCGGGCTCGCCGGCTGCGGCGCCAAGACCGACGCCTCGGCCGGATCCAGCGGTTCCGCCGCCGCCACCGGCTCGTCGTGCGTCGACACGTCGGGCGACAGCATCAAGATCGGCTTCCTCAACTCGCTGTCCGGCACCATGGCCATCTCCGAGCAGACGGTCCGCGACTCCCTGGACATGGCGGCCGACGAGATCAACGCGGCCGGCGGCGTGATGGGCAAGCAGCTCAAGGTCGTCGCGGAGGACGGGGCGTCCGAGCCCACGGTCTTCGCTGAGAAGGCCGAGAAGCTCATCACCTCCGACTGTGTCGCGGCAGTCTTCGGCGGCTGGACGTCGTCGTCGCGCAAGGCCATGCTCCCCGTCTTCGAGAGCAACGACGCGCTGCTGTTCTACCCCGTGCAGTACGAGGGCCTCGAGGCGTCGAAGAACATCTTCTACACCGGTGCGACCACGAACCAGCAGATCATCCCCGCGATGGACTACCTCAAGGAGCAGGGTAAGAAGAAGGTCTTCCTCGTCGGCTCCGACTACGTCTTCCCGCGGACCGCCAACAAGGAGATCGACGCCTACGCCAAGGCCAACGGCATCGAGATCGTGGGCGAGGAGTACGCGCCGCTCGGCCACACGGACTTCTCGACGATCGTGAACAAACTCAAGGGCTCGGGCGCCGACGCGGTGTTCAACACCCTCAACGGCGACTCCAACGTGGCGTTCTTCAAGGAGTACAAGAACGCCGGGCTCAAGGCGGACTCATTGCCCGTCGTCTCGGTGTCCATCGCCGAGGAGGAGGTGGGCGGCATCGGCGTCGACAACGTCGAGGGCCAGCTCACCGCATGGAACTACTACGAGACGGTCGACAGCCCCGAGAACAAGAAGTTCGTCGCGGACTTCAAGGCCAAGTACGGCGACGACCGCGTCACGTCCGACCCGATGGAGGCGGCGTACACGTCGCTCTACCTCTGGAAGGGCATGGTCGAGAAGGCCAAGTCGTTCGCGGTGCCGGACATCCAGGCGGCTGCCGGTGGTGTCTCGTTCGACGCGCCGGAGGGGAAGGTCACCGTCAACGGCGAGAACCACCACATCGCCAAGACTGCGCTGATCGGCAAGATCGCGAAGGACGGCCTGATCTACACGGAGTGGAAGTCCGACGGGCCCATCGAGCCGGACCCGTTCCTCAAGGGCTACGACTGGGCCGCCGGCCTGTCCTGATCCGCGGTGCGGTGGCCCGACGAGCACTCGTCGGGCCACCGCCGGTCACGAAAGGGGACGGCGCGTGGATGCCGTGATCTCCCAGACGTTCGCCGGGCTGAGCCTCGGGTCGGTGCTGCTGCTCGCGGCGCTCGGCCTGGCGCTCACGTTCGGCCAGATGGGCGTCATCAACATGGCGCACGGCGAGTTCATGATGGCCGGTGCGTACACCGCCTTCGCCGTGCAGAAGGTCGTCTCCGACGCGGGGCTCTCGCTGCTCGTCTCCCTGCTGATCGGGTTCCTCGTCGGCGGCCTGCTGGGCCTGCTGCTCGAGGTCACGCTGATCTCGCGGATGTACACCCGGCCGCTGGACACACTGCTCGTGACGTTCGGCGTCGCGCTCGTGCTCCAGCAGCTGGCCCGCGACATCTTCGGCGCCCCCAACGTCGACGTCCGCGCTCCCGCCTGGCTGTCGGGTGCGGTGCCGATCCTCGGGGTCGACGTCCCCAAGACCCGCGTCTTCATCCTCGGCCTGTCGATCGCCTGCGTGGTCGCGCTGTCCCTGGTCCTCAAGCTCACGCCGCTCGGCCGCCGCATCCGGGCCACGGTCCAGAACCGCGACCTGGCCGAGACATCGGGCATCTCGACGCGGGCCACCGACCGGCTCACGTTCTTCATCGGCTCCGGCGTCGCCGGCATCGCGGGCGTCGCGTTGACGCTGCTCGGGTCCATCGGCCCGACGCTCGGCACCAACTACATCGTCGACGCGTTCCTCGTGGTCGTCGTCGGCGGCATCGGCCAGCTCAAGGGCGCGGTCATCGCGGCCTTCGCGCTCGGGCTGCTGCAGGCGACGATCGAGTACTCGTCCACGGCGAGCATCGCCAAGGTGCTCGTCTTCGTCGTCATCGTCGCGTTCCTGCAGGTCCGGCCGCAGGGCATCGTCTCCGTGCGCACGCGGAGCCTCGCATGAGCGGGCTGTGGCGCAACCCCACGGCGCGTCTGTGGGTCGGGGTCGCGATCGCGGCGGTCGTGCTGTTCGTCGTCGCGCCGGGGACGCTGTCCGTGTTCCGGCTCAACCTGCTGGCCAAGTTCCTGTGCCTGGCCATGGTCGCCGTCGGCATCGGGCTGGCGTGGGGCCGCGGCGGCATGCTGACGCTCGGCCAGGGCGTGTTCTTCGGTCTCGGCGGCTACATGATGGCGATGCACCTCAAGCTCGCCGACGCCGGTCCGGGCGGCGTTCCGGACTTCATGTCCCTGTACGGCGACGGCACCGTCCCCGGCTGGTGGGAGCCGTTCCGCAGCCCGGTGTTCACGATCGTCGCGATCGTCGTGCTGCCGACGCTGATCGCCGCGCTGCTGGGGCTGGCGGTGTTTACTCGGCGCGTGCGCGGCGCGTACTTCGCCATCCTGTCCCAGGCGCTCGCGGCCGCGTTCGCGATCCTGCTCATCGGGCAGCAGAAGGTCACCGGCGGCACCAACGGCCTCAACGGCTTCCAGGGCTTCTTCGGGTTCGCGCTGTCCGACCCCGCCAACAAGCAGATGCTCTACTTCATCGCCGCCGGGACCCTGCTGGTGATGGTGCTGCTGGTCCGGCTGCTGTACCGCTCCCGCTACGGCGAGCTGCTGGTGGCCGTCCGTGACCAGGAGAACCGCGTGCGATTCCTGGGCTACAACCCCGCGCTGGTCAAGGCGGCGGCGTTCGCGGTTGCCGCGTGCTTCGCGTCGATCGGCGGCGCGCTGTTCGTGCCGATCGTCGGCATCATCTCGCCTGCCGACGTGGGCGTCGTGCCGTCCATCGTCTTCCTGGTGGGCGTCGCGATCGGTGGCCGGGCCACGCTGCTCGGGCCGGTGCTGGGGGCGATCGCCGTCTCCTGGGCCGAGTCGTCCCTGTCCGAGTCGTTCCCCTCGTTCTGGACCTACTTCCAGGGCGGCCTGTTCATCGTCGTCGTCGCGTTCCTGCCCGGCGGTCTCGCGTCGCTGGGTCAGGTGTGGCGCAAGCGTCGGGCGGTCGAGGCACCGCCCGACGACGAGGCCGACGACCCGGCCGCAGTCGTCGCCGAGCCCGAGCCCAGCACCTCCGGGAGGTCCGCATGAACGCCGAGAAGACGCCGGGGTCGCCAGCCGCGATCCTCGGCGAGGGCCAGCTCGACCCCGACGCGCTCGAGACCGTGCTCGCCGCGCCGGAGTCCCGGTTCCGCCACGACTACCTGGAGATCCGCGACCTGCGCGTCTCGTTCGACGGGTTCGTCGCCGTCGACGGGGTCGACCTGACGGTCACGCAGGGCGACCTGCGCTTCCTCATCGGGCCCAACGGCGCGGGCAAGACGACGATCGTCGACGCGATCACGGGGCTCGCTGCCGCCACCGGCTCGGTGCGGTTCGGCGGCGTCGACCTGCTCGGCAAGCCGTCGCACCGCATCGCGCGCGCCGGCGTCGGCCGAACGTTCCAGACCGCGAGCGTGTTCGACGAGCTCACGGTCCTGCAGAACCTCGACATCGCCGCCGGCGCGGGGCGGGGGATGCGGACGCTGCTGCGGCGGCGGTCGGGCGTGCCCGACGACGTGGCCGCGGCGATGGAGACGGTCGGCCTGACCCACCTGGCCGCCACTCCCGCCGGGATCCTGGCGCACGGGCAGAAGCAGTGGCTCGAGATCGGGATGCTGCTGGTGCAGGACGCCCACCTGCTGCTGCTCGACGAGCCTGTCGCCGGGATGAGCCAGGCCGAGCGCGAGGAGACCGGGCAGCTGCTGCAGCGCATCGGCGAGCAGCGCACGGTCGTCGTCGTCGAGCACGACATGGAGTTCCTGCGCTCGTTCGCCTCGTCGGTCACCGTGCTCCACCAGGGGCGCGTGCTGTCCGAGGGGACCGTCGCGGAGGTCCAGGCGGACCCACGGGTGGTCGAGGTGTACCTGGGGTCGGGTTCGGCGCGTGCCGGCTCGTCGGGTTCGTCGAAGGAGGCATGATGCTGACTCTCACCGGGGTGCACGTCGGCTACGGGCGCACGTCCGTGGTGCACGGGGTCGACGTCGAGGTGGGTGCCGGGTCCGTCACCGCGGTGATGGGGCACAACGGCGCCGGCAAGACGACGCTGCTGCGCGCCGCCGTCGGTCTGCTGCCGGTGCGCAGCGGGAAGGTGACGCTGGACGGAGCCGACGTGACCCGCATGCGCCCTCACCAGCGGGTGCGGCGCGGGCTCGCCTACGTGCCACAGGGTCAGCAGTCGTTCGGGCAGCTCACCGCGCGCGAGAACCTGCAGCTCGTCGTCGACGGCGCCGGTCCCGCCGGCGCCGGGCGGATGGACGAGGCGCTGGACCTGTTCCCCGCCCTGCGGGGGCTGCTCGGCCGGCGCGCCGGGCTGCTCTCGGGCGGCCAGCGCCAGCAGCTCGCGATCGCCCGCGCGCTCATCACAGGGCCGCGCGTCATGGTGCTCGACGAGCCCACCGAGGGGATCCAGCCGTCGGTCGTCGCCGAGATCGAGGACGCGATCGTCACGCTCGCCGCCTCCAAGGGGCTGTCGGTGCTGCTCGTCGAGCAGCACGTCGGCTTCGCCCTGGGCGCCGCCGAGCGGTACTACGTGCTCGAGTCGGGGCGCGTCACGTCGCAGGGCGACGGGGGTGCGGCGTCCGAGGAGGACGTCCGCGCGGCGATGGCACTGTAGGCCGGTTCGTTGAACGGCTCGGACCGACGAGAGGACTACGCTTCGTGACCATGAGCACGGGCCTGACCGAGGGGCTCACCCCCGCCGACAGCTCGTCGCTGCGTGAGATGGTCTACCACCGGCTGCGGGACGAGATCCTCAACGGTCGGATCTCCCCGCGCGAGCGCCTCACGGAGCCCAAGCTCGGCAAGGCCTACGAGGTGTCGCGGACCCCCGTGCGCGAGGCGCTGTCCCGGCTCCTGTCCGACGGACTGGTGGAGCGCACCGACTTCGGGTATGCCGTCGTCGTGCCGAGCCTGGAGGACCTGCGCAACCTCTACGAGCTGCGCATCACGCTCGAGCTGCGGGGCATCGGCCGCGCCATCGAGAACCCGCAGGTGCGGCACGACGAGGCCGCGCTGGCCGCCGAGCTCGAGCGCTGGCAGGAGATGCGGGACACGCCGCCCGAGCCGGACCCGTCGTTCGTCGTGAAGGACGAGGGCTTTCACCAGGTCCTGTCGCGCTCGTCGGGCAACGCCCAGCTCACCGACGCCCTGGTGACCGTGAACCAGAAGATCCGGGCCGTGCGGATGCACGACTTCGTCGAGGAGGGGCGCGTGACGGCCACCATCGACGAGCACATGGAGATCCTGCGCCTGGTGATCGCCCGCGAGCTGCCGGAGGCGCTGACCGCGCTGCACAAGCACGTCGGCGAGTCGCTCGAGGTGGTCATGGAGCGGGCGACGCAGGCCATGACGCGGATGGCGCTCGCGGGCTGAGGCCCGCCTCCTCTCGCGCCCGTAACGCACCGTTTACGCCCGGACGGCGGACGGGAAACACGACCCTCCTAACGTGCTGGATACCGGGGTGTATACGCCCGGGACCCAGCAACCGTCCGGGAGTGATCGTGTTCGACACCCTGCTCGTGGCCAACCGTGGCGAGATCGCCGTCCGCATCCTGCGCAGCGCCACCGCCCTCGGCCTGCGGACCGTCGCCGTCTACTCGGACGCGGACGCCGCCGCCCCGCACGTCCGCCTCGCCGACGTCGCCGTCCGCCTGGGCCCCGCACCCGCCGCCGAGAGCTACCTGCGTCCCGAGCTGGTCCTCGCGGCGGCCGCGGAGACGGGCGCCGGCGCCATCCACCCCGGGTACGGGTTCCTGTCGGAGAACGCGACGTTCGCCGCCGAGGTCGAGGCCGCCGGGATCGCGTTCGTCGGGCCGACGCCCGCGCACCTGTCCGTGTTCGGCGACAAGCACCAGGCCCGCGAGGCCGCGCGGGCCGCGGGTGTTCCCCTGGTCGCCGGGTCCGGACTGCTGGGGTCGGTCGACGAGGCGCTCGCGGCGGCCGCCGCCGTCGGCTACCCGGTCATGGTCAAGGCCGTCGGCGGCGGTGGCGGCATCGGGATGCAGGCGTGCGCCGACGACGACGAGCTGGTGGCCGCCTTCGACCGCGTGCAGCGGCTCGCCGCCGCCAGCTTCGGCAGCGCCGGAGTGTTCCTGGAGCGGTTCGTCGCCCGGGCCCGGCACCTGGAGGTGCAGGTGTTCGGCGACGGTGCCGGGCGCGTCGTGAGCCTGGCCGACCGCGACTGCTCGCTGCAGCGACGCAACCAGAAGGTGGTCGAGGAGGCGCCCGCGCCCGGGCTGTCCGACGACATCCGCGCGCGGCTGCACGCCTCCGCGCGGGACCTGACGGCCTCGGTGGCGTACCGGTCCGCCGGGACGGTCGAGTACGTGTACGACGTGGAGCGCGACGAGATCTCGTTCCTCGAGGTGAACACGCGGCTTCAGGTCGAGCACCCGGTGACCGAGGCCGTCACCGGCGTCGACCTGGTGGAGTGGATGATCCGCCTCGCGCAGGGGTCGTCGGACTTCCTGGACGCCGTGCCGGACACCGGGCCCGTCGTGTCCGGCCACGCCGTCGAGGCGCGTGTCTACGCCGAGGACCCGCGCAAGGACTACCAGCCCAGCGCTGGTCTGCTCACCGAGGTCGTCTACCCGTCCGGCGCCCGCGTCGATGCCTGGGCCGAGACGGGCCAGGAGGTCAGCAGCCACTACGACCCGATGCTGGCCAAGGTCATCACGCACGCGCCCACACGGACCGAGGCGTTCGCGGCGTTGTCGACCGCGCTCGGCGAGACCCGGATGAGCGGGTTGCAGACGAACCTGCCGCTGCTGCGGACGATCGTCGAGCTGGAGACCGTGCTGGACGCGACGCACACGACGGGCACGCTCGCGCACGTCCGGGACGACGAGCCGTACGTCGAGGTGCTGCGTGGAGGCGTCATGACCACGATCCAGGACTGGCCCGGGCGCCTCGGGCACTGGGACGTCGGCATCTCCCCGTCGGGCCCGATGGACGACCTGTCGTTCCGGCTCGGCAACCTCGCGCTCGGCAACCCCGAGGGCGTGCCCGGCCTGGAATGCACGCTGGCCGGGCCGCGGCTGCGGTTCAGCCACGCGGCCGTCGTCTGCGTGACCGGCGCCGACGCGCCCGTGACCGTGGACGGCGAGCCCGTGCCGCAGTGGGAGCCGGTCGACGTGCCGGCCGGGTCGGTGCTGGACGTCGGCGCGCCCGCCGGTGCCGGGCTGCGGACGTACGTGCTGATCCGGGGCGGCCTCGACGTGCCCACGTACCTGGGCTCGGCGTCGACCTTCTCGCTCGGCGGCTTCGGTGGCTACACCGGCCGCGCGCTCGTCGTCGGCGACACGCTTGTCCCCGCGGCCGTGCCGGACTCCGCGCCGGCCGTCGCCGCGGTGCCGCTCGACGTCCGACCGCAGCTCGTGCACGACTGGGAGATCGCCGTCCAGGAGGGGCCGCAGCCGGCCCCGTCGTACTTCACGCACGACGACATGGCGATGCTGTACTCCGCCACCTGGCACGTGCAGACCCACGCCAACCGCACCGGCATCCGGCTGTCCGGGCCCAAGCCCCAGTGGGCGCGACCCGACGGCGGCGAGGCGGGCCTGCACCCGTCCAACCTGCACGACAACCCGTACTCCGTGGGCGCGCTCAACGTCTCCGGCGACACCCCGATCCTGCTGGGCCCGGACGGGCCGTCGCTCGGCGGGTTCGCCTGCCCCGTGACCGTCGTCGTCGGGCACCGCTGGAAGATGGGCCAGATCCGGCCCGGTGACACCGTGCGGCTGCTGCCGGTGCCCGACGAGACGGCCGCCGAGCTGCGCTCGTCGAACGCGCTGCGCGCAGCCGCCTACCTGGGCGCCGACGTCCCCACCGGGACCGACGGCGACGACGGCGTGCTGGCGCGCGTGCCCGGCGACCCCGACGACCCGCTGGGCGTGCCCGAGGTCGTCTACCTGCGTGGCGGCGACGACAACGTGCTGGTCGAGTACGGGCCCATGGTGCTGGATCTCGGGCTGCGGATGCGCGTGCACGCGCTGGGTGAGGCGCTGCGGTCGGCCGGGGTCCCGGGCGTCGTCGACATCACGCCCGGTGTCCGGTCGCTGCACGTGCACGTCGACCCGGGCGTGCTGTCGGTGCGGGGGCTCGTCGACGTCCTCGTCGGGCTCGAGGCCGCCCTCCCGGCGACCGCCGACCTCACCGTGCCGAGCCGTCGCATCCACCTGCCGTTCTCGTACGACGACCCGGTCATCGCCGAGGCGGTGGCCCGCTACCAGGCGGGCGTGCGGCCGGAGGCGCCGTGGCTGCCGTCGAACATCGAGTTCATCCGGCGCGTCAACGGGCTGGGCTCGACCGACGACGTCCTGGCCACCATGCTGCGCGCCGAGTACCTGGTCCTGGGCCTGGGCGACGTCTACCTGGGCGCGCCGCTGGCCGTGCCGCTGGACCCGCGCGACCGCCTGATGACCACCAAGTACAACCCGGCTCGCACCTGGACCGCCGCCGACACCGTCGGGCTGGGCGGACAGTACCTGTGCGTCTACGGGATGGACTCGCCGGGCGGGTACCAGCTGGTCGGGCGGACCGTGCCGATCTGGTCCGGGCACCGCCAGCGCGGCGTGTTCGAGCCCGGCAAGCCGTGGTTGCTGCGGTTCTTCGACCGGGTGGTGTGGCATCCCGTGTCCGCCGCGGAGCTGCTGGAGCAGCGTGCGGCCTTCGCCGCCGGGCGGTTGGACGTCGAGGTCGAGCACGGGACCTTCTCCTACGCCGAGCACCTGGAGCTGCTGGCTTCGCACGCCGACGACATCGCGGCCTTCCAGTCGCGGCAGGCGGCGGCGTTCGCGGCGGAGCGGGACGCCTGGGCGGCGGCGGGGGAGTTCGACGCGCCCGACGAGGCGGCGCCGGCGGTCGACGCGGGCGCGGGGCCGGGCCAGATCGAGCTGCTGGACGGGCACGTGCTCGTCGAGGCGCCGATGGTCGGCAGCGTGTGGCGGGTCGAGGCGCGGGCCGGCGAGCAGGTGCGCGAGGGCGACCTGCTGGTGGCGCTGGAGGCGATGAAGCTGGAGCTCGGCGTCACGGCGCCGTCCGACGGCCGGGTGCTGCGGGTGCTCGTCGCGCCCGGCGAGCTCGTCAAGCCCGGCGCCGCGCTGGCGATCCTGGAGGTGGGTGCGTGAGGCGATCAGCGGTGGACGAGGCGCTGGGGTTGGAGACGATGGGGGCGGAGACGGCCGCGTCGGGCCCGGATGGGGCTGCGGGTGCGCGCAGTGCGGTCGCGCGGGTCGAGGCGGCGTACGCGCGCATCGCCGAGGTGGATCGGGCCGAGGTGTGGATCGCGCTGGTGCCGCGGGACGTCGCGCTCGCGGCGGCGTGCGACGTCGACGCGCGTCTCGCCGCCGGCGACGACCTGCCGCTCGCGGGCACGGTCGTCGCGGTCAAGGACAACGTCGACGTCGTCGGTCTGCCGACGACCGCCGGTTGCCCCTCGTACGCGACGTCGCCGCTGGGCCGTCCGGGCCCCGCCGCTGTGTCGGCACCGGCCGTCGCGCGGCTCGTCGCCGCCGGTGCCGTGGTGATCGGGAAGACGAACCTGGACCAGTTCGCCACGGGCCTCGTCGGGACCCGGTCCCCGTACGGCGCGGTGCGGCACGCGACGCTGCCCGACCGCGTCTCCGGCGGCTCCAGCTCCGGCTCGGCCGTCGCGGTCGCGCTCGGCATCGCGGACATCGGCATTGGGACGGACACGGCTGGGTCGGGCCGCGTGCCAGCGGCCTTCAACGGGCTCGTCGGGATCAAGACGACCGTCGGACTGGTGCCGACGTCGGGCGTCGTGCCCGCCTGCCGCTCCTACGACGTCGTCACGACGTTCACGCGCGACCTGGCGCTGGGCGCGCTCGCGACGCGGCTCATGGTCGGGCCCTCGGAGACCGATCCGTCCGGGCGCGCGTGGCCCGCCGACGTGCCGCTCGCGCTGCGGGCCGCGCCGGTCGTCGCGATCCCTCGCGACGAGGACCTCGCTCCGCTGTCGCCGTCGTGGCGTGACGCCTTCGCCGCCGCCGTCGAGGCGGTGCGGGCCACCGGCGCCCGGACCGTCGAGGTGGACGTCTCGCCGATGCTGACCGCCGCTCGGCTGCTGTACGAGGGTGCGATCGTCGCCGAGCGGTACGAGGCGGTGGGCGAGTTCCTGGCCTCGTCGCCGCCCGACGCCGACCCGACCGTCGCCGCGATCATCGCCGCCGGACGCGACGTCAGCGCCGCGGACTACGTGGCCGACCGCGCGACCCTGGCGGCGGCGACGGCAGAGACGCTCGAGATCCTCGACGGTGCCGACCTGCTGCTGCTGCCCACCACCACCGAGCACCCGACCATCGCCGCGGTCCAGGCCGATCCGGTGGCCATCAACCGGCGGCTCGGGACCTACACGAACTTCGTCAACATGCTCGACCTCGCGGCGGTCGCGATCCCGGCGGGTGAGGTGGACGGTGGACCGTTCGGGGTCACCGTGCTGGCGCGCGCGTTCGAGGACCAGCGCGCGATCGATCTCGCGGCGCGTCTGCTCGGGTCCGGCGATGCATCCATCGTCGACGGCGGCGTCGACCTGCTCGTCGTCGGCGCCCACCTGCGCGGGCAGCCGCTGAACCCGGAGCTGGAGGCGCTGGGCGCCCGCTTCGTCGACTCCGTCCGCACCAGCGCCGCGTACCGGTTGGTCGCGCTCGACACGACACCCCGCAAGCCCGGCCTGGTCCGGACCGGCGACGGAGCGCCGATCGTCGGCGAGGTGTGGCGGGTCTCGTCGGGCGCGCTGGGCAGATTCCTCGCAGCGCTGCCGGCCCCCATGGCGCTGGGGCGCGTCGAGCTCGAGGACGGGACCTGGGTGGTCGGGTTCGGCTGCGCGGCCGACGCCGGTGCGGGCGGGATCGACCTCACCGCGCACGGCGGCTGGGTCGCCGCGCTGGCTGCCGGCCTTCAGTGACGGGTGTGCGCCGGGCGATCCCGGGCCGGGACCCGCAGGCCCGACGCGCGCAGGCGCCGGATCAGGTCGCCCGCGCTGACCCGTTCCGCGCCGAGCCGGACGAGCTCGTCGATGCGCTCGTCGGGCACGTCGTAGTGGTCGAGGTCGAACCCGCGCCGCGGGATGCCTGCTCGCTCCGCGAACGCGTGCAGCTCGTCGAGCGAGGAGTCGCTGACCAGGTGCGCCCACAGTCGCCCGTGGTTGGGCCACATCGGCGTATCCACCAGCACACTCACCCGGCCACCTTAGGCGCCGCACAGACACGCTGACGGCTTGGTGGCCGCGTCGGTGAATCGAATCCGGCGCTGCCGGACACTGTCAGGTGTGAGGACCGAGATCGGCGTCGACGAGGCTGTCGCCTGGCCTGCCGCCGTGGCAGGAGACGGGTCCGCGTTCGCGCTGGTCTACGACCTGCACGCGGACCGGGTCTTCCGGCACGCCTCCCGGCTCGTGGCGACCGTGCACGACGCCGAGGACGTGACGGCCGCCGCCTTCTTCGAGCTCTGGCGGCGCCGGGCGGACGTGCGAGTCGTCGGCGGGTCCGTGCTGCCGTGGACGCTGGTCACCGCGACGAACGTCGCCCGCAACGTGCGGCGCGGGACGCAGCGCTACCGTCGCCTGATCGACGCGCTCCCGAGGCCGGTCGACGCGGCCGTGCCCGTCGAGAGCGACCTGTCCCCCGCGATGCACGACGCGTTGACGGCGCTGCGTGCCTCCGACCTGGAGATCCTGGTGCTCGTCGACATCGAGGGCTACGCCGTCGTCGAGGCAGCGGCCGTCCTGGGGCTGAGCCTCGCGGCGGCGAAGTCGCGGCTGCTGCGGGCCCGCGCGAAGGTGCGTGCCGGACTCGTGCGAGACACGGCCGAGGGAGGGGGCTTCGCATGACGGCCACGATCGATCCTGAGTTCGCGGCGGCGCTACGCCGTTCGTTGGTGGCCGAGTCGCTCCGTGCGCCGAGGCGGCCGTGGTGGCGACGTCGGGCGACGACCGTGCTGGCCGTGGTCGCCGGCCTGTCGATCGCCGGAGGTGCCGCCGCCGTCGGCGGTACTGGCCTGCTGCCCGGAGGGACGGCCGTCACGCAGAAGGCGGCACCCGTGACCGTGACCCGGACGGGACCGGCGACGCTCGACCTGGGGCCGCACGTCGACGGCGCGAACGCCGTCGACGTGCAGATCACCTGCCTCGACGCCGGGACGGTCCGGTTCCCCGACGGCGCCTGGAGCGAGTGCTCGGCGGCCGACGTCGGTACGACGAGCGCGTGGACGGGTTACCAGCTGCCGCTCGGACCCGACGACACGACGATCACCATCGACGCCAGCGCCGGGATGCGCTGGCGCGCGGTGACCCAGTACGTCGAGGCTCACGCCACCGCGTGGGCGACCAACGCCGACGGGTACACGTACGGCGTCGCCAACGACGCCGGGATGCCCGACCTCGTCTCGGTGATGGCCACGAACGGACGAGCCGGCTACGCCTGGAACCGCGACCTTCGCTGGGCCGAGAACGGCGGGGGAGGTGAACCCACGTCCCCCGCCGACGCGGTTGCACGCCAGAAGGCCCGCGAGGGTCAGCCACCCGTCAGCATCCCGGTGTACGAGTCCGACGGTGTCACGGTCGTCGGCGAGTTCACGATGAGTTGAGCCGTCACGAGGGTGTGAAGAGGCGGGCCGCCTGGGTCTCGGCCTCGGCGTAGGTGTGGCCGGCGGTGCTCATCGCGTGGCTGATCTGGCCCAGGGCGTGGTCCAGACGCGTCGACGCGGTGGTCCACTCGTGCAGCACGGCCGCGAACTGTGTGGCTGCCGACCCTCGCCACGAGTCCTGCAGCGCCGTGAGCTGGCGCTGCATCGCCGCCACCTCGGACCGGATGCTCGCGGCGCGCGTCTGGACCGCTCCCGCCGCCGCTGTGACCGCCGCGCTGTCGACCTCGTACCTGCTCATGTCCGCCTCCCGCGTCGCGGCGCCCGCGTGGCGCCGACCGGGTCGACCGTACGAGCCGTCGGACGCGCGGCGGTGGCGGCGGAACGAATCTGTGGACGACCGTGCGCGGACGCGTGGCTGCGGTCGGCTCGGCGACCGACCTGCGACGGCGGCTCAGCTCGCTGCGGTGTCCGGCTGTGAGGTCTGACCGTCGACGACCGGACCTGCGGGGGCGTCCTCGGTCGGCGCAGCATCGTCGGACGCGCGCTCGTCGGCCGAAGCCTCGTCGGAGGCCGCCGCTTCAGCCAGCAGCTTCGCCTGCTCCTTCTCCAACCGCTGCAGCTCGGCGGACACGTTCTGGCGCGCGGGCTCCTCCCACGCGGCGCCCAGCGGCGACGAGAACAGCGCCGGCCGGGCCAGGAGCTTCTTGAGGATCCGGATGCGGGCCCGGACGTAGTCCTCGACCGGCAGGTGCGCGTACTCGGCGCGCACATCGTGCAGGTACGCCTTGTAGCGCTGCGGCTCGGCGGCGAGCATCGCGAGGTCCGCGTCGCACAAGACCGCGCAGTCGAAGTCGGTGGGGTCGGGCGAGTGCCGGACCAGCGCGACGACGAGGTCGTGCACCCGCTCGGCCGCGGCGTCCGGCACCCCGAGCGCAGTCAGCTGCTCCCGGGCCAGCACCGCGCTCGCGGCCTCGTCCTCGCCACCCTTGTTGGCGTACGCCTTGCCGTCCGCGGAGTCGAACACGACGCCGTGGTACCAGGCCGCCAGGCGGACCAGGTCGGTCTCGTGGGTCTCCTCGGCGAGCTCGTCGACGCGGACCAGCACGTCGACCAGGTGCTTGAGGTTGTGGAACTCGCGCCCCGGCCCCGACCACTGGTCCACCAGCGCCTGGCCGACCTCGCGCACCTCGTCGTCGGGCGCGCTGGCACCCGCGCGTCGAGCACTGCGGTAGAACGCGGACAGCAACCACTGTGGTGCGTCATGGACGCCCATGGATGAACCTCACGACGGTGACTCGGACGCGCCATCGTAGCCCCGGACGGCGTCCGTCGCGGGCGGTCCGGTCGGGCGAGCGAACAGCGGCGCCGACGGCGGTCGGGGCGTCGACCCCGCCGCTGGTGCTGGTGCCTGTGCCGGCGTCGACGGCGGCACCGCTGCCGGTGCCTGCTCGGCCGCCGGCTCGGGCACGGGCTCCTTCGCGGTCGCCGCAGGGGACGCCGACGTCGGCGGGACGGACGTTCCGTCGACCGGGACCGTGACGCGCACGGTCGTGCCGCCGCCGGGCGTCTGCGTCAGCTCGACGGACCCGCGGTGCGCCTCGACGATCGCCGCGACGATCGCGAGCCCCAGCCCGGACCCGCCCGACGTGCGCCCGCGCGACGCGTCGACGCGGTAGAACCGCTCGAACACCCGCGCCGCGTGCTCGGGATCGATGCCCGGGCCGTGGTCGCGCACCTCGAGCACGCCCGACGAGCCCACGATCCCGACCGCGATCTCGACGGCCGTGCCCGGTGGGGTGTGGCGGGCGGCGTTCCCGACGAGGTTCACGACGACCTGCCGCAGCCGCGCCTCGTCGCCCGTCACGACGCACGGTCCGGTCGGTGCGCCCGGGGCGATCGGCACGAGGCGCGGGCTGCGGCTCGGGTCCAGGGCGTGCAGGTCGTTGACGGCGTCGGCGGCCAGCACCGTGAGGTCGACGGGCCCGGCCTGCATCGGCCGACCCTCGTCGATCCGGGCCAGCGACAGCAGGTCCTCGACCAGTGCGCCCATGCGGGTCGCGGAGTCCTCGATGCGCCGCATCGTGTCGTCGAGCTGCTCGGTCTCCTTGACCGCGCCCATCCGGTACAGCTCGCCGTACCCGCGGATCGCCGCGAGCGGCGTGCGCAGCTCGTGGGACGCGTCGGAGACGAACCTGCGCATCCGCGCCTCGGAGGCGGCCTGCGCGTCGAACGCCTTCTCGATCTGGGTGAGCATCCCGTTCAGGGCGTCGCCGAGGCGCCCCACCTCGGTGGACGGCGGCGCCGTCGGCACGCGCTGGGACATGTCGCCGGCGGCGATCGCGGCGGCCGTCGTCTCGATCTCCCGCAGCGGGCGCAGCGACCGCCGGACCGCCCACCGTCCCGCGAGCACGCCCGCCAGGACGATGACGAGCCCGCTGAGCACCAGGACCAGCACGAGGTCGTGGACGGTGTCCCGGACGCCGCTCAACGGCAGGGCGATGGCCACGGAGCCGACGTACTGCCCGTCGACGGTGACCGGGCCGGTCACGACGCGCCACGGGGCGCCGGACTTGGAGGACGGGACCGTGAACGGCTGACCGGTGCGGTCGATGACCTGCTGCGCGGACAGCTTCGGCAGCTCGGGTGTGCCGTTGTCCTGCTGCACCGTGCGACGCACGTAGTCGTGCGAGACGCCGTTCGCGGCCGTCAGCTGGATGAAGTAGTCGGTGGGGATCTGCGAGCCGTCGCCGCCCCACCCCGAGAACTCCGACCTGGTCAAGGACTGGGCCGCGGCCGCGCCCTCCGTCTCCAGCTTGTGGTCGATCTGGGCGACCAGGCTGCGCTCGAGCAGCGTCGTGGTGACGACTCCGGCGACGGTCAGGCCGACGGCGAGCAGCAACGTGGTGATCGCGACGAGCCGTCCGACGAGCGGGACCCTGGCCCATCGGGCACGCAGCGCGAGTCGGCCCGTCACGGCGTCGCGCGCAGCAGGTACCCGACCCCGCGCTTGGTGTGGATGAGCGGGGGCAGGCGATTGCCGTCCGCGTCGTCGAGCTGGTCGACCTTGCGACGCAGGTAGGAGATGTAGGACTCGACGATGTTGGCGTCGCCGCCCCAGTCGTACTGCCACACGTGGTCGAGGATCTGCGCCTTGGACAGCACCCGGCCCGGGTTGAGCATCAGGTAGCGCAGCAGCTTGAACTCGGTGGGGGACAGGTCGATGTCGTGCCCGGCACGGCGGACCTCGTGCGAGTCGTCGTCGAGCTCGAGGTCCGCGTACCGCAGGACGGGCGCGTCGTCGTCGCGCTCGGCGCCCGTGCGCCGCAGGATCGCGCGGATGCGCGCGACGACCTCCTCGAGGCTGAACGGCTTGGTCACGTAGTCGTCGCCGCCGACCGTCAGGCCCTGCACCTTGTCCGCGGTGTCGTCGCGCGCGGTGAGGAACAGCACGGGCGTGTGCTGCCCCTTCTCGCGCAGGCGCCGCGTGACGGTGAACCCGTCCATGTCGGGGAGCATGACGTCGAGCACCAGCAGGTCGGGCTCGACGTCGCGCGCCAGCCGCAGCGCCTGACCACCGTCGGCCGCCGCGTGGACCTCGAAGCCCGCGAACCGCAGGGACGTGGCCAGCAGCTCGCGGATGTTGGGCTCGTCGTCGACGACCAGCAGCGTCGCCTCGGGCTCGTGCGCACTCATCCGCCGATCATCGCGCCGAACCCTGGGAGTTCGCTGAACGTGAGCCGAGCGCGTGTCACGGGCGTCCGCGAGCGCGAGGATCGTGGAGATTTCGGGCCTCGGCGGGAGCGGTTGTACCGTCCTGCCGTGACTCTCGTGCTGACCCTGGTGCAGAACGCGTCCGACGTGCCGCTCGACCTGCTGGCCGACGACTTCGCCGACGCCACACTTCGGGTGGTCCGCCCCGACCTCGGCGAGCCGCTGCCCGCCGTCGACGAGCTCGGCGACGGCCTCGTCGTGCTGGGTGGCCACATGAACGCGTACGACGACGAGCTCGCGCCCTGGCTCCCCGCGCTGCGCACGCTGCTCGCCGACGCCTCCCGCGTCGGCATCCCCACGCTCGGCATCTGCCTGGGCGCTCAGCTTCTCGCCGCCGCCCGCGGCGGACGCGTCCAGGTGGCCGCGCCTCCCGGCCCCGAGTCCGGCGTCGTGCCGATCTTCTGGCGCCGCGAGGCCGTGTCCGACGCGGTCTTCGGCCCGCTCGTCGCCGGCCTGTCCGACCGCCGGGTCACGCTGCAGCCCACGTCGCACGCCGACGCGGTCGTCGACCTGCCCGCCGGCGCCGTGTGGCTCGCGTCGTCCAACCAGTACCCGTACCAGGCGTTCCGCATCGGCTCCGCGTGGGGCGTGCAGTTCCACCCCGAGGCGTCGTCGGCCACCCTGCGGACCTGGATGGAGCACGACGGCGTCGAGGACGTCGACGCCGAGCTGGCGTCCTACGCCGAGCACGAGACCGAGCTGATCGGCATCCGCACGACCATCGCCGCCGGCTTCGTCGACCACGTCCGCACGGTCGCGACGCAGCGCGCGTCGTCCGAGCAGCGCGCCGACGAGCGCGTCGACGCCTGACCGCTCCGGCGATTCGCGGCTGGCCGGCCGCTCCACCGGTCGACTACCGGGGCATGGCAACCGACGACCGGGAGCGGTGGTGCGTCTTGGGCGTCCCACGGACCCCGGTCTTCCGGGTCGCGACGGGTCCTAGCTGACGAGAAGGACCGATACGCCGCCGATCCTGGCGCGGGCGAGCCGCGCGTCGGCGGTGAGCAGCGGGACGCCGTACGCCTGCGCGACGGCGACGTAGTGCGCGTCGGCCACCCGGATCGCGTGCCGCAACGACCACACCTGCTCGATGAGCGCCGACGACGGCACGCGCTCGCACGGCAGGTCCCGCCACGCGGCGACCGCCGCACCGGCCTCGTCGGCCGTGATCTGTCCCGCACGCTCCAGCCGCGCCAGCGCGGACAGCACCTCGGTGTCGATCAGGCTCGGCGCCACCAGGTCGTGCCCGCGCAGGTGCGCGCGCGTCGGCGCTCGCAACGGAGTCGCCAGCAGCGCATGGACCGCCGTGCTGGCGTCGAGGACCAGGGTCACGAGCCGGAGCGACCCGCGCCGCCCGATGGGCTCGCCGCGGTCGCGGCGCGCGCTGGAGCGTCGTCGGGCGCGTACTCCACGCGGACCTCATCGAGCGCATGCGCCACGTCGAGGGGCCGCGTTGTGCCTGCCGCTGGGTGTCGGCGGTCCCACTCGTCGAACGTCGGGCGCGACAGCTCTCGGCGCAGCAGGCGCGTGACCAGCTCGGACATGGTCGTCGACTCGTCGCGCGCGCGCTTCGCGAGCGCGGCGTGAACGTCGTCGGGCAGGTTCTTGACCTGCAGCGTGCTCATGTCAGGACCGTAGCATGACAAGAGCATGCTGGCGCGGAACCTGGAGTGGCGAGGTGAGCGACACGGAGCCGTACGGTGTTCATGAATGCATCGATGGTTGCGGACGATGTGCCCGTGGAGGGCGCGTCTGCTGCAACCATCGGTGCAGCCATGCTGGATGGGTGAGCTGTGGGCGCGTTGCGTCGTCGGCTGGCGGAGATCCGCTGTTCTTGTGGTCGGACTTGGCCTGCGCGTCGCGAAAGGCGGGTCCGCTTCGCGGCCCCACCTTTCGCTACGCTCCGGCCAAGTCCTCCGCGTCGACGATGGAGTAGGCGTACCCCTGCTCCGCCAGGAAGCGCTGGCGGTGGGCCGCGAACTCCTGGTCGACCGTGTCGCGGGCGACGACCGTGTAGAAGTGCGCGGTGCGGCCGTCGCCCTTGGGGCGCATGATCCGGCCCAGGCGCTGCGCCTCCTCCTGGCGGGAGCCGAACGAGCCCGACACCTGGATCGCGACCGACGCCTCGGGCAGGTCGATCGAGAAGTTCGCGACCTTCGAGACCACCAGCTTGTGGATCTCACCGGCCCGGAACGCGTCGAAGAGTCGCTGCCGCTCGTGCACGGTCGTCTCGCCGGTGATGAGGTCGGCCTGCAGGTGGTCGGCGAGCTCGTGGAGCTGGTCCAGGTACTGCCCGATCACCAGCACCTGGTCGTCGGGGTGCTGCGCGACCAGCTGCTCGACCACCCGGTTCTTGCCCGGTGCGGTCGCCGCCAGGCGGTACTTGTCCTCCGGCTCGGCCGTCGCGTAGAGCATGCGGTCGCGGTCGGGGAGCGTCAGGCGCACCTCGACGCAGTCGGCGGGCGCGATGTAGCCCTGCGCCTCGATGTCCTTCCACGGGGCGTCGAACCGCTTGGGCCCGATGAGGGAGAACACCTCGTCCTCGCGACCGTCCTCGCGGACCAGGGTCGCGGTCAGGCCCAGGCGCCGACGAGCCTGCAGGTCCGCCGTCATCCGGAAGATGGGCGCCGGCAGGAGGTGGACCTCGTCGTAGACGACCAGGCCCCAGTCGCGCGCGTCCAGCAGCTCCAGGTGCGAGTAGACGCCCTTCCGGCGCGTGGTCAGCACCTGGTAGGTGGCGATGGTGACCGGGCGGATCTCCTTGCGGGCACCGGAGTACTCGCCGATCTCGTCCTCGGTCAGCGACGTGCGCTTGACCAGCTCGTCGCGCCACTGCCGCGCGGACACGGTGTTGGTCACCAGGATCAACGTGGTGGTCGACGACTTCGCCATGGCACCGGCGCCGACGATCGTCTTGCCCGCCCCACAGGGCAGCACGACGACGCCCGAGCCGCCGTGCCAGAACCCGTCGACCGCCTGCTGCTGGTAAGGCCGCATCGACCAGCCGTCCTGGTCGAGCGCAATCGCGTGCGCCTCGCCGTCCACGTACCCGGCCAGGTCCTCGGCCGGCCAGCCGAGCTTGAGCAGCACCTGCTTGAGGTGCCCTCGCTCGGACGGGTGGACGATCACGTCGGTGTCGTCGAGCCGCTCACCCAGCAGCCCCGCGGTCCGCTTGGATCGCGTCACCTCGGCGAGCACCGCGGGGTCGAGCGAGTGCAGCACCAGGCCGTGCACGGGGTCCTTGATCAGCTGCAGGCGCCCGTAGCGGGACATGGTGTCCGCGACGTCGACGAGCAGCGCGTGCGGGACCGGGTAGCGGCTGTACTCGAGCAGCACGTCGACGACCTGCTCGGCGTCGTGCCCGGCGGCGCGCGCGTTCCACAGCCCGAGCGGCGTCAGCCGGTAGGTGTGCACGTGCTCGGGCGCGCGCTCGAGCTCGGCGAACGGGGCGATCGCCCGACGGCAGGCCTCGGCCTGGTCGTGGTCGACCTCCAGCAGCAGGGTCTTGTCGCTCTGGACGATCAGGGGACCGTTGGTCACGCACTCTCCTCGTCGGTCACCGGGCGGACCCGGCGTACGGATGCGATGCGGTGCACCGCGACGGTCAGCTCGGACTCGCGCTGGACGTCGGCGGCACGCAACCGCCCGCCGTCGACGCGCAGCGGGCGCAGCAGCCGACGTTCGGGACGGCCCGTGGGGCCGACCAGGTCGACCCACACGTTCGCCTTGTCGGCGACCGCCTCTCGCAGGACCAGCAACGCGTCGCCCGGGTCGTCTGTTCCGTGCTCGGACAGGTCGTCGGGTGTCGGGTCCAGCGGGCCGTCCGGCTCGCGGTTCGCGCGTTCGCGTCCGCCCGACGAAGAGCCCGCCGACCCGGGCGCGGGCTCCGGCGCCCGCAACCGGCGGATGACGGCGGCGACGTCCGCGTCGGTCGTGGGCGTCGCGACCTCCCGGCGTCCGGCGCTGCCCCGCCCGCGGCGGCCCGCGCGGCGCACCTCGCGCGCCAGGTGCAGGACGTGCCCGTCCGGGGTCTCGGCGGCGGGCGCGAGCCCGTGCGCGCGCAGGGTGTCGACGAGCTCGCGCGTCGGGGCCTGCGCCACCAGCACGGTGGGGGCCAGCGCGAACAGACCCAGCCCGGCCAGGCGCGGGTCGTCGACGAGCCCGGCCAGCAGCGCGGGGTCGTCGCTGCGCAGGTAGCTCGACGCGGCACCGGCGCGGAGCTGGCCGTGGCGGCGGGCGGCGTCGCGCACCAGGTACTCGAGCGCCTGGGGGACGGGCGTGAGCGAGAACCGGGTCAGGTCGGCGAGCAGGCCGTCGGCCGTCGCGCCGGCGTCGAACGCGGCCCGCACCGACTCGGCCGTGAACCGGACCGTCACCGCGCCGCCGCGCGACTCGACGCGGGCCGCCCGGTCGAGCAGGTCCTCGAGCTCGTCGCTCGGCCGGCCCGGGACGATGCCCGTCAGGTCGCCCTGCAGCAGCATCTCGTCGACGGCGGCGGGCACGTCGGCGGCGAGGGCGGCGGCCGCGG
This sequence comes from Cellulomonas sp. JH27-2, assembly GCF_014837175.1. Classification (GTDB taxonomy): domain Bacteria; phylum Actinomycetota; class Actinomycetes; order Actinomycetales; family Cellulomonadaceae; genus Cellulomonas. Next base: position 420,528 of record NZ_JACYFR010000003.1, read on the forward strand.
GGTCGGGGCCGTCGTCGGGCGCCTCCAGCAGCGCGCGCCCGGCGGCGGACAGCGCGCCCGCACCCAGGGCACCCACCGCGGCGGCCTCGGCCAGGACCGCGGACACCGCCGACGCGGGTGGCACCGCCCGAGGGGTCCGCCACGCGAGCAGCTCCATGACCGTGGACTCATCGGGCGCCGCCAGCCCGGGCAGGTCAGCCAGCGTGCTCAGGACGGAGCGGCGCAGGCGCGGCGCCCAGGACCGCGCGACGTCGGGGCCCAGGGCGGAGCGCACGGTCCCCGAGTCGTCCCGGCCGCCGACCAGCCAGGGTGTGCGCGTCGTCGCCGTCCAGGTGCGGGCGAGCGTCAGCCAGCGCTGCTCGAGGGGCTGGCCGCTCCACTCGTCGAACGAGACCGTGGGGACGAACGAGGGCGCCTCCTCGCCGTCGTCGGCCACCAGCCCGGCGGACGCGGCGAGCTCGACGACCAGCGCGGCGGTCCGCTCGTCGACCTCCAGCTCGGCGGTGAGCCGCCGCAGCTCGCGCACGCCCAGCCCGCCCGAGCGCAGCACGCCCGCAGGGCTGCGCTCCCAGGTCCGGGCCAGGCGCGTGACCAGGCGGACCAGCCGCTCGCCGGCGTCGGCGGACTCCGCGGCGACCGTCGCGGCGGCGCGTGTCGGGAAGGTCGGTGCGGGTGGCAGGGCGGCCGACCGGTGGGTGCGCCCGCCACGCAGCGCCAGCGCGACCGTGCGCGGCAGGATCACGTGCCGCCCCTCGCCGCGCACCAGCAGGCCGCGGCGCAGCATCCACTCGACCGCCGCCGCGGTGGCGGTCGAGTGCGACGGGGCCAGGCCGACGGGCGGCCCCCACGTCAGCGCGTCGAGCACGGGCTGCACGCCTGCGGGAGCGGCCGGCAGCTCGTCGACGACGGCCACGTCCGGGTCGTGCGACGACGCAGGCGCCAGCCCCGCGGGGTAGGGGCCCAGCAGCTCCGCGACGCCGGGGGCGGCGCGCAGGGGGTCCGGGGAGTCGGCCGAGTCGAAGAGCAGGGCGAGAGCGACGGCCCGATCGGCCGACGCGTCGACGAGCGCGAACCCGGTCTCGTCGTCGGCGATCGCGGTCCGCAGACGATCGCGCGTCGCACCGCCCAGCGCGACCACGGCCTCGACCACCTGCAGCACGCCCGCGTCCACGGACGCCAGCGCCCGCTCCAGGCTGCCGCGGCTCGTGGCCCGCACGGCCAGCGAGGACATGGTCGTCGGGGACGGTGCGGCCAGGTCCGGGCGCCCGCGCAGCAGCGCGACGAGGTCGTCGTCGGCGCGTGTGCGCAGGAAGCCGGTGAAGGTGGACATCCGCACCACAATACGTGCGAGGCGCCGAGGGTGGCGCGGGCCCGGTAGCCTAGGGGGTTGACGTGGTCTTCCTATAGAACGAGGTGTGCCGTGCCCACCGGCAAGGTCAAGTGGTTCGACGCCGAGCGCGGGTTCGGGTTCATCGCCGGCGACGACGGCGGCGAGGTCTTCCTGCACGCCTCCGCACTCCCGCAGGGCGTGACGCCCGCCGTCGGCAGCAAGGTCGACTACGGGGTCGCCGACGGCCGCCGCGGCCCGCAGGCGCTGTCCGTCAAGCTCCTCGACCCGCTGCCCTCGGTCGCGAAGGCCGCGCGCAAGCCGGCCGACGACATGGCCGTGATCATCGAGGACCTCATCAAGGTGCTGGACCGCGTGGGCAACGACCTGCGCCGCGGCCGCTACCCCGAGAAGGCCCGCGCCACCCAGTACGCGACCCTGCTGCGCGCTGTCGCCGGCGACCTCGAGGCCTGACGTGGCGACCGCGACGAAGGACGCCGTGCTCGGCTCCGCCGTGGACCTAGCGCGCGAGGTGGCAGTCGAGCTGGCCGGCAACGCCTCCGACGTGGGTGAGCACCTGGGCGTCGTCGTCGAGGGTGAGCGCCTGGTCTCGCACCGGTTCGCGTCCGCCGCGCGGGGTTACCGCGGCTGGGAGTGGACCGTCACGGTCTCGCGCGTGCCGCGCGGTCGCATCGCGACGGTCTGCGAGGCCGAGCTGCTGCCCGGGTCCGACGCGATCCTGGGCACCGAGTGGGTGCCGTGGTCGGAGCGGCTGCGCCCCGGCGACGTGGGCCCCGGCGACGTGCTGCCGTTCCGCGCCGACGACCCGCGCCTCGAGCCCGGCTGGACGCCGTCCGGCGACCCCGAGCTCGACGAGGTCGCGATCGACGAGCTGGCCCTGGCCCGCGTGCGCGTGCTCTCGCCGCAGGGGCGCGACGAGGCCGCGGACCGCTGGTACCGCGGGTCGCGCGGCCCGACGAGCGCCGGTGCCGTCGCATCCGCCGGCGCGTGCACCACGTGCGGCTTCCTGGTCCCGTTGCAGGGCGCGCTGGGCACGGTCTTCGGCGTCTGCGCCAACGAGTGGTCGCCCGACGACGGCAAGGTGGTCAGCCTCGACCACGGCTGCGGCGCCCACTCCGAGACGGGCAACGAGCCCGTGCCGACCGAGTGGCCCGAGCCCGCGCCGCTGATCGACGAGCTGCGCATCGACGTGCTGCCTGATCTGGGCGGGCCCGCCTCGGAGCCCGTTGCCCTCGAGTCGACGTCGGAGTCTTCGGCCGAGTGACCACCGACCCCTTCGGCACGGCCGCGCTGCGCGCTGCTGCCGTCGGGGCCTGGCAGGCGTCTCCTGCGCGGTTGCGTGAGGACGCGAACGTCGAGGAGGACCACGCCCGCGGGTACTACCGCGACCGCGTGCTGGTGGAGCTGGCGCAGAACGCGGCGGACGCCGCCGTGCGTGCAGGCGTCCCGGGCCGGCTGCTGCTGCGGCTGGCTGCGACGCCCGACGGCACCACGCTCGTGGCCGCCAACACCGGCGCGCCGCTCGACGAGCCGGGCGTCGTGGCGCTCGCGTCGATGCGGGCGTCGGCCAAACGGTCCGACGCCGGCGGCGTGGTCGGCCGGTTCGGGGTCGGGTTCGCGGCCGTGCGGGCCGTGGCCGACGAGGTGAGCGTCCTGTCCACGACCGGCGGGGTCCGGTTCAGCGTGCGCGACACCGCCGAACTGCTCGCGCAGGCGGGGACACCGGCGCTGGACGACGAGGTGCGGCGTCGCGACGGGTCCCTGCCCGCGCTGCGGCTGCCGTTCCCGGCGGAGGGTCGCCCGCCCGTCGGGTACGACACGGCCGTGGTCGCGACGTTGCGCGACGAGGTCGCGGCCGACGAGGTCCGCGCGCTGCTGGCCGGGATCGACGACGCGCTGCTGCTGGCGCTGCCCGCGCTCGTGGAGGTCCTGGTCGAGGACGACGACGCGGCGCCCCGCCGGATCGCGGACGTGGGCTCGCGCTGGACGGTGGCGTCCGACGAGGGCGAGCTGCCGCTGGCCCTGCTCGCCGGCCGGCCCGTGGAGGAGCGGTCCGCCCGTGCCTGGCGCGTGACGTGGGCGGTGCCGCGAGGCGACGCGGGGTTGCGCCCGCTGCCGTCGTCGGCGCGTGCGGTCCACGCCCCGACGCCCACCGACGATCCGCTCGACCTGCCCGCGATGCTCGTCGCGACCTTGCCGCTCGACGCGACCCGCCGGCACGTGGCCTCCGGTCCCCTCACCGACGCCGTGCTGGATCACGCCGCCCGGGTCTACGCCGACCTGGCGCAGACCGTGGCCCGCGCCGGCGGCGACGCCCTCGCGCTGGTGCCAACCGGGTGGGGCGCCGGACCGATCGATGCGGCCCTGCGGCCGAGGATCATCGACGCGCTGGCGCACCGGCCGCTGCTGGTCCCCGCAGACGGGGACGACCACCTGGTCCCGGCGGGCGTCGCCATCGCCGTCGCCGGGTCGTTCCCGCCCGCCGCGCTGGCCGCGCTCGGCCGCCGCGTCGCCTCGCTCGTCGTGCTCCCGCCCGGCCGTGAGACGCAGGCGCGAGCGTTGGGCGTCGACGTGCGACGCCTCGCCGACCTCGTCGACGACCTCCCGGCCGCGGAGCCCGGCCGCTGGAGCGAGCTGTACGACGCGCTGGACCAGCTCACGCAGGACGCGGGCGCGCGCGAGGCGCTCGGTGCGCTGCCCGTGCCGCTCGCCGACGGGCGCGTGGTCCGAGGTGCCCGCGGGGTCGCGGTGCTCGACGAGGTCGCGCTGCCGGACGACGTTCTCCGCACGCTGTCGGCGTGGGGCGTGCGGCTCGTCGCGCCGGACGATGCGCACCCGCTGCTGGTCCGGCTCGGCGCCGAGCCCGCGGACGCGGTCGCGCTGCTGCGGCGGCAGGAGGTGCGGCGGGCGGCGCTCGACGAGCCGGAGGAAGCGGCACCGATCGTCCTGACGCTCGTCACCGCGGCGTTGGCGGCGGGCGCAGACGCACTGCCCGACGACGTCCGCGCCTGGACCGGGCTCGTCGAGCTGTCGGCCGCGGACGGGGAACCGACCCCGGCCGACGGTCTGGTCCTGCCCGGATCCGCCGCCGCGGGCCTGCTCGACGACCGCGTCGTCGCGCCGGTCGCGCTCGCGGAGATCGACCGCTGGGGCGCGGACGTGCTGGTCGCGCTCGGGGTGCGGCGCGACCTGGTGGTGGTGCGCGTCGACGACGTGCTGGCAGGTGGCGGGCTGCTCGACGACGGGGACGACCCCGCGACGCTCGCCGCGCAGTCGCTGGACGGCTGGCCCGACTACCTCGAGCACCTCGCCGACGTGCTGGGCGACGACGCGTTCGTCGGCCAGGTCGCGGCCGTCGCCGACCTGGACGCCGTGGCCGACGGGCGCTGGCCCGATGTCCTGGCGCGCATCGCGGATCGGACCGACCTGCGCCGCGCCCTGCTCGACCCCGTGCGCGCGGGCGCCGCCGTCGGGCCGTCGTACACGGCCTGGTGGCTGCGGGAGCGGGCCGAGCTCGGCCTTGCCGAGCCGTTCGCCGTCGAAGGCCCGGACCGGCTGCTGCGCGGCGCCCCGGACGTCGTCGTCGGGCTGGACGCCGCCGTGAAACGCGCGCTCGGCGGCGTGGACGGCCCCGGCGACCTCGACGGCCCGGCGTGGTCGCGGCTGCTGGACGCCTGGCCGGTCGGCACCGTCGTCGAGCCGTCGACGGCCGTCGACGTCTGGCGGCTCCTGGCACCCGACGAGCCGCCCGAGCGGCTCCCGGCCCTGGCCGCGCACGATCGGCTCGAGGTTGTCGTCGCCGCCGAGGCAGCCGTCGCGCCCGCGCCGATGTGGTGGCAGCGCACCGACCTGGCCGCGATGGTGCCGTCGTCGGACCCGGACCGCACCGCGCACCTGCTCGACCTGCCGCGCGCCGACGAGCTGGCCGCAGGACGCGTGGACGACGACGGGCGTCCGGTACCGGTGCCCGCCGCGGCCGTCGGGCTCTACCCCGGCCTGCCGGAGACCTGGATCGAGCACGACGAGCTCACGGTCGACGGTGTCGAGGTGGACTGGTGGGTCGCCGACGGGGTGCCGCACGCGGTGCACCTGGCAGGGCTGGCGGCGGCGCTCGCGCAGGTCGCCGACCGCTGGCCGGCGCGGCACGCGATCGAGGCCGTTCTCCTCGACCCGTCGCGGGCTGCGGAGGTGGTGCTGGCGGACGTCCTCAGGCCGTCGGAGCAGCGTCCGTCGGGACCGGCTCCGCGCGCGGACGGTGGCGCTGGGCCCAGTTGATGCCGACGAGGCCGAGCGCGGCGCCCGTCGCGCACACCGCGGTCGGCAGCCAGCCCGTCGCACCCGTCGCGCCCAGCACGACCGCGACCAGCGCGGCTACCGCCCACACGAGCGTGCCGACGACCATCACGCGCACGAAGTCCACCTGGACGGGCTCGGGCGCGGGCTTGGTGACGCGGAACAGGGGCACGCGAGCAGCGTAGTTCAGGGCCGCACCAGGTCGACGATCTGCTGCACGGCCGGGCGCAGCTGCGCGAAGGCACGCGCGTAGACGCCCGCGCTCTGGCGGTACGGGTCGACGACGTCGTCGTCCTCCGGCTTGGCCGGGCGCACGGTGCCGCGCCGCGCCGGAGCGAGCGCGACGAGCGCCGCGAGCCGGTCGGCCGTGGTGGCGCCGGCGCCGGGCAGGTCGGACGGCTCGACGGTCCCGGCCAGGCGCGCCAGCTCGCGGAGCGTGAACGTGCGGCGCACGGCCGCGGGGACCAGCTCGACGACAGCTGTGCGGTGCCGCCGGGTCGCGGCCAGCACCAGGTCGGCGTCGGCGATCAGCTGCGGCGTCAGCTGGCGGGCCGTGAAGCCGCTCGGGTCGGCGCCGGCGTCGGCGACCAGTCGCGCCATCTCCTCGGTCATCGGCGCTCCGGCGACCGCACCCGCCCCGGCCGACGCCACCTCGATCGCGGGCGCGAGACCCCCGACGGACTGCCCGCGGTACGTGGCCCCCAGTCCCGCCGCCAGCAGGCGCTCCACCGCCGGCGAGCGGCAGATGTTGCCCGTGCACACGACGAGCACGCGCAGGGGAGCGGGGGTGGCCATGGGGGTCATTGTGCCGAAGCCGTAGGTCGGCCGCGGGCGGGCGACCCGATCGGGGGACCGCACGGGGGCAGGTGTCACCCGTCCGCGACGTGGCAGGCCGATCGTGTGGTGATCGACACCCGGACCGGGCTACACAGTCCGATCACCCGCCTGCCACACTTCGCCCATGGCTTCGACCTCGAAGGTGCCCCCCGAACCCGCGCGCGAATCGCGCCCCACCAACGGCCTGGACCGCTTCTTCAAGATCACCGAGCGCGGCTCGACGGTCGGTACGGAGATCCGCGGCGGGCTCGTCACGTTCTTCACGATGAGCTACATCATCGTGCTCAACCCGATCATCCTGAGCGGCAAGGACGGCACAGGCGACATCCTGGCGCCGCAGCCGACGATCGCCGCAACGACCGCCCTGGTCGCAGGCGTCCTGACCATCCTCATGGGCATGGTCGCGAACTTCCCGCTCGCGCTCGCGGCCGGCCTCGGCATCAACGCCGTCGTCGCGTTCTCGATCGCCGCGCTTCCGGACATGACGTGGGCCGACGCCATGGGCATCGTGGTCATGGAGGGCGTCATCATCCTGATCCTGGTGCTCACCGGGTTCCGGCAGGCCGTGTTCAACGCGGTCCCGGTGTGGCTGAAGACGGCGATCTCGGTCGGCATCGGCCTCTTCATCGCCTTCATCGGCCTGGTCGACTCCGGCTTCATCCGCAGCACCGGCGCGGACAGCCCGCCCGTCCAGCTCGGCCCCGACGGGTCCATCTCGACCTGGCCGCTGCTCGTGTTCGTCGTCGGCCTGGTCCTGATGGTCATCCTCATGGCCAAGAAGGTCCGCGGCGCCATCCTCATCTCGATCGTCGCGACGACCATCGTGGGGATCATCGTCGAGCAGATCGCGAAGGTCGGCGGCTCGTTCAACGCGGACGGCTCGCCGAACGCTGGCGGCTTCCGGCTCAACGTGCCCGACTGGCCCAGCAAGATCGTCGACACCCCCGACTTCAGCGTGCTCGGCCACTTCTCCCTGCTGGGCTCGTTCCGGACGCTCGGGATCGTCGCCGTCGTCCTGCTCGTCTTCTCGCTGCTGCTGGCGGACTTCTTCGACACGATGGGCACGATGGTCGCCGTCGGCTCCGAGGCCGGCCTGCTCGACGAGAAGGGCAACCCGCCCCGCACGCAGCAGATCCTGATCGTCGACTCGGTGGCCGCCGCGGCCGGTGGTGCCGCGGGCATCTCCAGCAACACGAGCTACATCGAGTCGGCTGCGGGCGTCGGTGAGGGGGCGCGCACCGGCCTGGCGTCCGTCGTGACGGGCATCGCCTTCCTGCTCGCGACGTTCCTGGCGCCGCTCGTCGCGATCATCCCGTCGGAGGCGGCCGCCCCGGCGCTCGTCGTCGTCGGTTACCTCATGGTCACGCAGGTCTCCGGCATCGACTGGAAGAGCTACGAGATCGCCGTGCCGGCGTTCTTCACGATCGTGCTCATGCCGTTCACGTACTCGATCACCGCGGGCATCGGCGCGGGCGTGATCTTCTACGTGATCCTGCAGGTGGTCGTGGGCAAGGCGCGCAAGCTGCACCCCCTCATGTGGCTCATCGCCGTCATGTTCGTCCTGTACTTCATCCGCGGGCCGCTCAACACCTGGCTCACCTGACGTACCCGACTGCGCAGGGCCGGATCCACCCGCTCGGGAGGGTCCGGCCCTGCGTCGTCCCCCGATAGGCTCGTCGTCCCGACCGACTGGAGGAACCGTGCGGATCAGCGTCATCGGCTGTGGCTACCTGGGAGCGGTGCACGCGGCCGCCATGGCGTCGCTGGGGCACGAGGTCGTCGGTATCGACGTCGACGAGGCGAAGGTCGAGGCACTGCGCTCGGCGAAGGCGCCGTTCTTCGAGCCGGGGCTGCCGGAGCTGCTGTCGTCGGCCTCCGCGACGGGGCGGCTGAGCTTCAGCACCGACATGGCCGACGCCGCGGGCGCGACCGTCCACTTCCTGTGCGTCGGGACGCCGCAGAAGCGCGGCGAGTTCCGCGCCGACCTCGCGTACGTCGAGGCCGCCTTCACCGCGCTGCTGCCGCACCTGCGCCCCGGCGACGTGGTGGCCGGCAAGTCGACCGTGCCCGTCGGTACGGCCGAGGACCTGGCCGAGCGCCTCGCCGGCACGGGGGCGAGCCTGGTGTGGAACCCCGAGTTCCTGCGCGAGGGCTTCGCGGTGCAGGACACGCTGCACCCGGACCGGCTGGTCTACGGGCTGGAGTCGGCCGACGGCGAGCCCACGGTCGACGGCGCGCGCGCCCGGGCCCTGCTCGACGAGGTCTACGCCGAGCCGCTGTCCGAGGGCATCCCGCTCGTCGTGACGGACTACGCGACCGCCCAGCTCGTCAAGGTGGCCGCCAACTCGTTCCTCGCCACCAAGATCTCCTTCATCAACGCGATGGCCGAGCTGTGCGAGGCGACCGGCGCCGACGTCACCAGGCTGGCCGACGCGATCGGCTACGACGCGCGCATCGGCCGCCGCTTCCTCAACGCCGGACTCGGCTTCGGCGGTGGCTGCCTGCCCAAGGACATCCGCGCCTTCATGGCGCGCGCCGGCGAGCTGGGCGTGAGTGATGCGCTCGGCTTCCTCAAGGAGGTCGACTCCGTCAACATGCGCCGCCGGGTCCGCGTCGTCGACCTGGCGCGCGAGGTGTGCGACGGCTCGATCGTCGGGCGCCGCGTGGCCGTGCTGGGCGCGGCGTTCAAGCCCAACTCCGACGACGTGCGCGACTCGCCGGCCCTGTCCGTGGCCGCGCAGATGCAGCTCCAGGGCGCCCACGTCACGGTGACCGACCCCGAAGCCGTCGCGAACGCCGCCGCCAAGTGGCCCGACCTGCGTTTCGCCGCGTCCCCGCTCGAGGCCGCCCGCGACGCCGACGTCGTCCTGCTCGCCACCGAGTGGGACGAGTACCGCGCGCTCGACCCCGACGCGCTCGCCGGCGTCGTCGCGCACAAGCGCATCCTCGACGGCCGCAACGTCCTGGACCCGGTCCGGTGGCGCGCGGCGGGCTGGACGTACCGAGCCCTGGGCCGCCCGTAACCCGCGCGACCGCGGGTGCGCGGTCCCGACCGCGGGTGGTGGGCGACCCGCGCTCGCGCCGTTCCACCCGCGGTGGCTGGCGAGGTGCGCTGGCGAACGCCTGTCCGAGGGTGTCCAGAGCGTGAGACGTCCGGACGGCCGCGGGTGAATGTTGACCCGGCGAACCGTGCCAGGTCGGACGGATGGGTTCGGCCGAACGGGTGACGTGTCATCTGGCGTGCGTCGGCTCGGAGGATCCTCGCGCGTGCGGGGTCGGATGCCCTGCGGTCCCCACCGGAGGAGCATGATGAACGTCACCCGCACACGTCGCCGGGCGCTGGTCGCCACGACGGCGACCCTGGCGCTGTCCGCGACCGCCCTGCTCGGGGCCGTCGCGCCGGCCTCGGCCGTCGACCCCGCCATCGTCGGCACGGTCACGGCGCCTGCGGGCGTCGACATCTCGGGCACGATGGTCGTGGCGTTCCTGCCCGATGAGCACGGCTTCGCCCCGAAGGGCGTCTCGCCGGTCCAGCCTGACGGTTCGTTCGCGATCACAGGCATCACGCCAGACGTGGGCTACCAGGTGTTCGTCATGAACAACGGCTTCAACCCCGGCGCGATCGCCACGGGGTACTACAAGGCTGGGGCGACCGAGGTCGCTCTCCCGTCTGCGGCGACGCTGGTCCACGCCGGTGCTGCGCCGATCACGGTGAAGGCAGTCGGGTCCACCTCAATCTCCGGTGGCATCGTCCCTCCGGCGGAGGGCGAGGAGTACTCCTGGGAGCCGGCGGACCCCGTCGTCTACCTGCTGGACCCTGAGCTCGGCCGGCCCGCGGGCGCGGGGGAGCTTGCGTTCGACGACCTCGTCACCTACTCGGCGTCCGGCGCGTTGCCCGGTGCGAGTTACGACGTGGCTATCCCGACCAACGACGACTTCACCGAGTTCGCGTACCACGCCGGTCAGGGCTTCGCGATGGCCACGCTGCATTCCGGGTCCGTCCGCGTCAAGGCGGGCACGACCGGCCTGAAGAGCTTCGTCTCCGGCCCGACCGCCAAGAACGCCGCCACGGTGAGCGGGACCGCGAAGGTGGGCTCCAAGCTCACCGCCGGTGCCGTGAGCTGGTCGGCGACGAGCACCTCGTCGTACCAGTGGCTGCGCAACGGCGTGGCGATCAGCGGGGCGACGTCGTCGTCGTACACGCAGGTCGCGGCAGACCTCGGCAAGAAGGTCTCCGTCCGCGTGACGGCGCACCCGTCCAGCCCCACGCTCGGCCTCGTCGCAGTGACCTCGGCGCAGACGGCCACCGTCGCCGCCGGGCCGTCGGCGTCGGTGAAGTCGGCACCGAAGATCTCGGGCACCGTGGCCGTCGGCCACACGCTCAAGACGTCGGCAGGTTCGTGGTCGCTGCCGGGCGTCTCGGCGAGCTACCAGTGGCTGCGCGGCGGCAAGGCGATCGCGGGTGCGACGTCGTCGTCCTACACGGTCTCGACGAAGGACGTGGGCGCGAAGCTGTCGGTCCGCGTGACCGCGAAGGTGGCGGGTCACCTCTCGGCGTCGGCGACGTCGGCCTCCACGAAGACGGTCGCGAAGGTCAAGCCGTCGGTGTCGGCGAAGCTGTCGAAGTCGTCGGCGAAGCGGACCTCGACGGTCAAGGTGACGGTCATCGTGAAGGCGACGGGCGTCTCCAAGCCCACCGGCAAGGTGACCGTGAAGGTCGGCTCGAAGACCGTCACCAAGACGGTGTCGTCGTCGGCCAAGGGCAAGGTCGTCGTGACGCTGCCGAAGCAGGCGAAGAAGGGCACCTACAAGGTGTCGGTCACGTACACGCCGTCGGGTTCGACGGCCAAGGTCGTGACGAAGGGGTCGGCGAGCTCGCACAAGCTCACGCTGTCCTGATCTGACGGACGAGGCCCCGGCGACCAGCACGGTCGCCGGGGCCTCGTCGTTCGCTGAGGCCGTTTCTCCTTACCCAAGGTAATGAGTTAAGGTAACTGTCATGCCCAACGATCCCGCCCCCGAGCTCGCGTCCGAGCTGCGCGTCGCCGTCGGGCAGGCGTCCCGCAGGATCCGCGCCCAGCGTGGCGAGGCTGGGCTGACCGACCCGCAGTTCACCGTCCTGGCCTGGCTCAACAAGAACGGCCCCATGACGCCCGGCCAGCTGGCCGAGGCCGAGCGCATCCAGCCGCCGTCCATGACTCGAACCGTCAACTGCCTGGCTGATGACGGCCTGGTCAGCAAGGAGCCGCACCCCACTGACGGGCGGCTGGTCATGGTGAGCCTCACCGACGCCGGCCGGCACGAGGTCGTCGAGACCCGCCGCCGCCGGGCGGTCTGGCTCGACGGCGTCCTGGAGCTGATGACGCCCGACGAACGCGCCACGCTGGCCGACGCGGCCGCGCTGCTGCGCAGGATCGCGGCCTCGTGAGCACGTTCGACTCCCTCAAGTTCCGCAACTACCGGCTGTGGTTCGCGGGTGCCCTCGTCGCGAACGTCGGCACGTGGATGCAGCGCGTCGCGCAGGACTGGCTGGTCCTGACGCAGCTGTCCGACGAGTCCGGCGTCGCGGTCGGCATCACCACGGCGCTGCAGTTCGCGCCCGTGCTGCTGCTGTCCGCGTACGCCGGCCTCCTCGCCGACCGTGTCGACCGCCGCAAGCTGCTGATGATCACCCAGGCCGCGCAGGGCGTGCTCGCGCTCGGGCTCGGCCTCCTGGTGCTGCTGGGCGACCCGCAGCTGTGGCAGGTCTACGTCTTCGCCGGGTTGCTCGGCTGCGTCTCGGCCATCGACGGCCCCGTGCGCCAGACGTTCGTCGCCGAGCTGGTGCCGGCCGGCAAGCTGTCCAACGCCGTCGGCCTGAACAGCGCGAGCTTCAACGCCGCCCGGCTCATCGGCCCCGGCATCGCCGGCCTGGCGATCGCCGGCGTCGGCACGGGCTGGGTGTTCGTCATCAACGCGGCCACGTTCGCGGCGACCATCTTCTCCCTCACGCAGATGCGCGTCTCGGAGCTGCACAGGATGCCGAACGCGCCGCGCAGCAAGGGCCAGATCCGCGAGGGCATCGCCTACGTCCGGGGCCGCAGCGACATCATCGTCATCATGGTCGTCATCGGGGTGGTCTCGACCTTCGGCCTCAACTTCCAGCTCACCAGCGCCATGATGGCGCGCACCGAGTTCGGCAAGGGGGCCGGGCAGTACGGGATCCTCGGGTCGGTGCTCGCGATCGGCTCGCTCACCGGTGCCCTGCTCGCCGCGCGCCGTGACCGGCCGCGCGTGCGCCTCGTGATCGGGGCCGCCTTCGGCTTCGGCGTCGCGACCGGCGTCATGGCACTCATGCCGACCTATCCGTCATACGCGATCGCGAGCATCCCCGTCGGCCTCGCGTCGCTCACCATGATGACTGCGGCGAACGCGACCATCCAGATGAGCGTCGAGCCGGCCATGCGAGGCCGCGTCATGTCGCTGTACATGGTGGTCTTCCTCGGGGCGACGCCCATCGGCTCACCCATCGTCGGCTGGATCGGCCAGCAGTTCGGCCCGCGCTGGGCCATCGGCATCGGCTCGATCACCGCGCTGCTCGTCTCCGCCGGGGCCGCCCTGTGGGCGCGGCGCGCCTGGAACCTGCGCGTCCGCTATCACCTGCGCAGCCCGCACCTCGACGTCGCCTACCTGCCCGTCCGTGCGAGGCGCGACGAGGCGGCGGTCGCGCAGGTGGGTGCCCGCGAGCTGGCCGACGAGCAGAGCGCGGCCTGACGCGGCGGTCGGGTGAATCCTCGGCTCGGCCGGCTGTACGCGGTGTCCGGTATGTGACGATCGACCGGTGAGCACGCAGGTGGGCGGCCCGACGGGCGCGGGGGCGACGGACGCGCAGCCGCCGGACGCGCCGACGACCGGGCGCCGGCCGCGCCGGCTCGGGCGCCGGGTCGCGCTCGTCGCGGTGCTCGTGGCGCTCGCCGCCGCGTGGGTCGCGTTCCGCGCCGTGCAGGCCGCCGGCGCGCTGATGGACGCGCGGGACGTGGTGACCACGGTCGACGGGGTCGTCGGCGGTGTTGCGCTCGACGACGCCGACGTCGCCGCCCTGACCGCCGCCGTCCCGCAGGCGCAGGACGCGACGGAGCGGGCGCGGCGTGCCGCGTCGGACCCCGTGTGGCGCGTCGCCGAGCACGTGCCGTGGGTGGGGCGGCAGCTCCACGCGGTGCGCACCGTGTCGACGTCGCTCGACGACGTCACGCACGACGCGATGCCCGCGGTCGTCGAGATCGGCAACCTGCTGGGCTCCGGCGACCTGCGGCGCGACGACGGCTCGATCGACGTCCAGGCCCTCGCGGCCGCCGCCCCCAAGCTCACGGCGGCGGCGGCCGTCGCCGCGCGGGCGGACCGCGAGGTCGCGGGCATCGACACCGTGACGCTCGCCGGCCCGCTCGTCGACCCCGTCCGGACGACGTCGGACGGCCTCGACCGGATCTCCGGCACCCTGACGGGCGTGAGCCGGGCGGCCGCCCTCGTGCCGCCCATGCTCGGAGCGGACGGCAAGCGCACCTACCTGGTGCTGGCCCTGAACTCCGCGGAGCTGCGCAGCGCCGGTGGCATCGTCGGGAGCATCCTGCAGGTCACGGCCGACGACGGGCACCTGAAGCTCGGGAAGCAGGTCACGACGGCGCAGCTGGGCCGGCTCGACGAGCCCGTGGTCCCGCTGACCGACGCCGAGACCGCGCTGCACGGCACGGCGCTCGGCCGGTGGATCCAGAACGCGGCGTCGACGCCCGACTTCCCGCGGACGGCGGAGCTCATCACGGCCCGGTGGACCAAGGACGTCGGCGGCCAGGTCGACGGCGTCATCGCGACCGACCCCGTCGCGGTCAAGGACGTCCTCGAGGCGACCGGCCCGGTGAAGACGTCGGCAGGAGCCACGCTGCGTGCCGACACGCTGCTCACCTATCTCCTGCGCGACACCTACCGCACCTCGGCGACAGGGGCGGAGGCCGACGCGGTGTTCTCCTCGGCCGCGGGAGCGGTCTTCGGCGCCCTGACCGACGGTGCCGGCTCGTCGCAGGCGCTGCTCGACGCCGTCTCGGGCGCGACCTCGCAGGGCCGGTTCCGGGTCTGGTCCGCGCACGCCGACGAGCAGGACGTGATCGCCGGTGCCCAGCTGGGCGGCGCGTTCCTGTCCGGCGACCACCCCGACGCCGTCGGCGTGTTCTTCAACGACGCGACCGAGGGCAAGCTCGACTACTACCTGCACACCGACGTCACGGTCCAGAACCTGGTGTGCACCGGTGCGGCCCCGACCGCGACCGTGCGGGTGAGGCTCACGTACGACCCGCCGAAGAAGGTGACGGACCTGCCCGAGTACGTCGTCGGGGCGCGCGGCGACGCGATCACCCCCGGGTCGGTCGCCACCGGCGTGCTCGTGTACGCGCCCGTGGGGGCGATCCTGGACGCGCTGCGCCAGGACGGCACCCTGGTGGCGGGTGCGCAGGCCGACGAGGACGGGCGGCGGGCCGTCGTCGCGACGTCCGTGCTGGCACCGGGCGGCACGACGACCTACGAGGCGACCGTCCCGGTGCGTCACGGCGCCGTCGAGGTGTGGACGACGCCGACGATCCACAGCGGCGGATTCGTGCGGGCGGAGTGCCCTGCCGGGTGAATTCACCCGAATGGGACCTTCTTGTCCGAAATCACCCGATCTGCCGCTAGGGTGGCGAGGCTCGCGGGGTGAGGATGAGGACGAACCACCGCAATCCGACACCCTCAGGGGGAACCGACATGTCTCGTCATCTGCGCGCCGCGCTGGCCGCGCTGGCTGCGTGCCTCCTGGTGCTCATGGTGCCCGCGGCCGCCACCGCCGCATCGCCGTCCCGTCTCGCAGCCGCATCCGCGTCGCCGAGCCCGAGCCCGACCGTGTACGGGTGCCTCGTGGGTGAGGACGAGTACGGCGCACCGCTGCCGTGCGAGCTCAAGGTCGACATCCTCACGCCCATCTGCGACAACGACGTCCCCAAGCTCCAGTACAAGGTGACCGCGGTGGGGTCGCCCAACACCACGGTCAAGATCACGTGGATCAACCCGGGCGGGGCCAACTACGTGCAGGCGGACCTGCCGCTCGAAGGCACGATCCTGTGGCCCGGCGCGGTGCAGGACTCCGCCGGAAACGCGGTGGACTGGCCGGGCTGGCGCCTCGAGAACGGCGTGTGGGTCCAGGGTGACGAGTGGGACTGGGTGCGCCCGTCGGTCAAGGTGCTCTTCCAGGTCAACCCCGAGATGACGGTGAACGTCGCGTACCCGCCGTCGAGCCCGAACTGCGCCACCAACCCGCCGCAGAGCACGCCGTCGCCGACCCCCTCGACGCCCGGTGAGTCGCCGTCCACGCCCGGCTCCTCGCCGACGACGCCCGACACCGAGGTGCTGGTCGACAACCCGTCCCCGTCGCCCTCCACGCCGGACACCGAGGTGCTCGTCGACAACCCGCTGCCGCCCGACCAGCTGTCCCACACGGGTTCGAACGTCGCCCCGATCCTGATCGGCGCGGCCGTCCTGGTGGTCGGAGGCGTGCTCGT
Organism: Cellulomonas sp. JH27-2; assembly: GCF_014837175.1. Classification (GTDB taxonomy): domain Bacteria; phylum Actinomycetota; class Actinomycetes; order Actinomycetales; family Cellulomonadaceae; genus Cellulomonas. Next base: position 436,563 of record NZ_JACYFR010000003.1, read on the forward strand.
CGTGCTGCTCGTCAACCGCCAGCGCCGCCGCGGAGCCTGACCTCGGTCCGAGGCCGCCCGGGCGCCCGCTCCTGCCATGCAGGGGCGGGCGCTCCGCGGAGTCGGACCTCGTTCGTCGGCTGAACCAACTACCCTGGGGCACGACATGCGCGCGCGCCGGGACCACCGGCGCGCGGACGTCTGTGACAGGCACGGACCCGCATGGGCGAGACGACGCGGAGGCCAGCGGTGAGCGACCTGATCGACACGACCGAGATGTACCTGAAGACGATCTACGAGCTCACCGAAGAAGGCATCACCCCGCTGCGTGCCCGCATCGCCGAGCGGCTCGGCCACTCCGGCCCGACCGTCTCGCAGACCGTGGCCCGGATGGAGCGTGACGGGCTCGTCGTCGTGACCGGCGACCGGCACCTCGAGCTCACCGACCTGGGCCAGCACAAGGCCGTGCGCGTGATGCGCAAGCACCGTCTCGCGGAGCGGCTCCTCACGGACGTCGTCGGCCTGGAGTGGCCGTACGTCCACGAGGAGGCGTGCCGCTGGGAGCACGTCATGAGCGAGCGCGTGGAGAAGCGGCTCGCCGCGCTGCTCGACCACCCGCACTTCGACCCGTACGGCAACCCGATCCCCGGCCTGGCCGAGATCGGCGAGGAGGTCACGCGGGTCGGGTTCCTCGACGGAGTCGGCTCGCTGCTGGGTGCGATCGAGCGCGCCGAGATCGCGGACGGTCGGGCGACCGTCGCGCGCATCGCCGAGCCGCTGCAGGTCGACGTCGAGCTGCTGGCGCGGCTGCAGGAGGCCGGGGTCGTCCCCGGCAAGGAGATCGCCGTGGAGCGGGGCGCGGGTGTGGTGACGGTGGGAGCGCCCGGTGCGGCCACGGTGCTGGACCTTCCCGACGACGTCGCGCGACACATCTTCGTCACGACCCGCTGATCCGCGCTCTGCTGATTTACCGATGCACGAACGGCCCCCGCGGTGCGGGGGCCGTTCGTGCGTGCCCGGTCCGTCCGGTGGCGTGCCCAGATCGTGGGCACGGGGCGGTGTCGCCCGATCGGATGTACGTTCCGCAGGGCGACATGGGATCGCACCCAGGGCTGTGACCTGCGGCGACGCGCGAGTGACGCGCCGCTCTTGGTCGGATGTTCAGATTCCCGCAGATTTTCTGTGATCGGAACGTGACAATCGCCACGAGGGTCAGGTACGTTCATCCTGCTTCAAGGAACCCCTCCTCCTCGAAGCCCTCGAGCGGAACGCCGAACCCTGCCGCCGCCACGAGGTCCGTACGAACCGCCGGCAGGGGCGGGGGACCCAATTCGTGGTCACCTGAAAGCTTGGTGTCCTTGGGGTGAAGCCCCGACGAACGACCATCTGGTCGGGCGTCGAGGCCGGGTGTTCTCCCACCCGAACCCGACAGCTCACCTCGTAGGCGTCAGGAGAGGCACGCGCGTGACCGAAAGCACCACCCGCGCCCGACACCGGGCCGCGCGGCGTCCGTCGACGCCGCTGACCGAGCTGGCGAGCGTCGCCTCGGACCAGCTCGGCACCGTTGGTCGCCGCACCGCCGTCGTGGCTGCGTCGTCCGGCCTGGTCGTCTCGATGATGGGCGCGCCGGCCATGGCTGCCACCCACACCGACGACAACGTGACCGGCGCCCTGGCCGCCGTCGACACCGACGCGCTGACGGCCTCCGCCAAGGCCGCGCTGGCTGCCGCCCCCGTCGTGAGCTCCCCGGCGGACGCCGAGTGGACCATCGACGCCCCCGTCCTCAAGGCGGTCAAGCCGAAGCCGGTCGTCAAGAAGGTCGTCGTCCGCGAGACCACGACGATCTCGCGCAGCGCCGACCGCGTCGCCGCCGACACCTCGGACGACGACGGTGACAACGGCGACGACAACAGCTCGGACGACTCGGGCACCAAGGACACCCCGAACCACGCGGTCCCGCAGTCGGTCTCGGGCAACGCCGTCCTGGAGATCGCCGCGCGTTACGTCGGCGTCCCGTACGTCTCGGGTGGCTCGACCCCCAGCGGCTTCGACTGCTCGGGCTTCGTCGACTACGTCTACAAGCAGCTCGGCATCTCGCTGCCCCGCACGTCGGGCGGCATCCGCTCGGTGGGCCACGTGATCTCGCGCTCCGAGGCCAAGCCCGGCGACCTGATCTGGACCCCCGGTCACATCGCCATCTACGCCGGTGGCAACCAGCAGATCGACGCGCCCCGCCCGGGTAAGACGATCCAGTTCCGCAGCATCTGGCAGAGCTCGCCGACGTTCCTGCGCGTCGGCTGACGCCCGCACCAGCCTGACGAGGCCCCGACGACATGGTCGTCGGGGCCTCGTCGTCTTCCCGGGGGTCGGGGGCTCGACGGAGGGACCGTCGGGCGCTTCACCCCGGTCGATCGGACCGCCTGTCCAATTCCTGTTGATCCTGTGGTTACTCTGGTCGCGTTCCACGTGCTCTTCGCTCCGCCGGGCCGGCAGCCAGCCGGTCCGACCCCCGGTTGGGAGTCTGCCGTGCTGACCAGCGCCGTCACCGAGTCCGCCATGACGTCCGCCACGACGCCCGCTGCGGCGTCACCCGCGTCGCCCGCCGCCCAGGCGCGCACGCTCCTGCTCAACGCGAGCCTGGAGCCCTTGTGCATCGTGAGCGTGCACCGCGCCGTCCTGCTGATGATGTGCGGCAAGGCCACGGTCCTGGAGACCGACGGCCGCATGCTGCACTCGGCCCACGTCGAGATGCCGCTGCCCGTGGTCATCTCGCTGACGCGCTACGTGCACGTCCCGATGCGTCGGCCGGTCCCGCCCACGCGGCGCACCGTGCTCCAGCGCGACTCGCACCGCTGCGCCTACTGCGGCGGCGGGGCCGACACGGTCGACCACGTGCATCCGCGTTCCAAGGGCGGGCGGCACGAGTGGACCAACGTCGTCGCGGCGTGCGTGCGGTGCAACCACCGCAAGGCCGACCGGCTGCTGCACGAGCTCGGTTGGGAGCTGCCCTTCACCCCGAGGGCGCCGCGGTGGTCGATCGCGTTCGGGTCCGGTGCGGTGCGCGCGGATCCGTTGTGGGCGGCCTACGTCGCGGCCTGACTTCTGCGAGAGACTGGCTCCGACGGGTGACGACGAAGGAGCGGACATGTCACGGGACGACGTGATCCTGGTGGGGGTGGACGGCTCGTTGCCGAGCCTCTTCGCCCTGGAGTGGGCGGCGGGGGAGGCGGGCCGCCGCGGCTGGGGACTGCACCTGGTGTGCGCGTACTCGCTGCCGTCGTCCACGGCGGCGTCGCTCGACGGCGGCTACGCGGCGCTCGACGACACGGTCATCCAGGAGGGCGCGCAGGCGGTGCTCGCGGAGGCGGCCGAACGCGTCGAGGGCCGTGGGTTCGCGGTGACGACCAAGGTGCACGCGGGCGACGCGGCCGGGGTGCTCGTGGACCTGTCGCACGAAGCCCGCATGGTCGTCGTCGGGACGCGAGGGCGGGGCGGGTTCGCCGACCGGCTGCTCGGGACCGTCTCGTCGGCCCTGCCCGCGCACGCGCACTGCCCGACGGTCGTCGTTCCGCTGCGTGACGCCGACGGCAACCCCGTGCCCGACGATGCCGAGCTGCCCCCCGCGCGGCCCGTGCGCCGCATCGTCGCCGGCATGGACGGCTCCGACGCGGCCGCGCGTGCGCTCGACTACGCGATCACGGAGGCATCGGCCTGGGGCGCGGACCTCACCGCCGTGGCGGGCGTGCCGATCGGGTCCATGACGGGCGTGCTCGCGTGGCTGCCGTCGAGCGTCGACCACGAGCAGGTGCTCGCGGACCTGCAGGAAGGCCTCAACGTCGCCGTCGACCGGGCGCTGGTCGACCATCCGGACGTCACCGTGAAGCGGCACGCGCTCGACGGGACGGGTGCGGAGCTGCTCACCGAGTTCTCGGTCGCCACGGACCTGATCGTCGTGGGGTCGCGCGGGCGCGGCGGGTTCGCGGGCCTGCTGCTCGGGTCGACCAGCCAGGCCGTCCTGCACCACGCGCAGTGCCCGGTCATGGTCGTCACGAACCGCTGCGAGCCGGTGCGCGAGGGCGCGCAGAGCGCGTGAGCATCGGCGGCTGCCGCGGCCGTCAGGGGTGCTGGGGCACCTCGGGGCGGCGGACCAGCGCCGACAGCACGACGGTCGAGCGCGTGCGGGCGACGAACGGCTCCGCCGCGAGCCGCTCGACGACGCGCTCCAGGTGCCGCATGTCGCGGGCACGGACCTGGACGACCAGGTCGACGTCACCCGTGACGGTGCTGGCGGCGACCACCTCGGGGTAGTGCTCGACCGCCGCGCGCATGGTGGCGGGGCTGGTCGAGCCGTGGCAGAACAGCTCGACGAACGCCTCCGTGTGCCAGCCCATCGCGGCCGGGTCGAGCCGGACCGTGAACCCGCGGATGACGCCGTGCTCGCGCAGGCGATCCACGCGACGCTTGACCGCGGGGGCGGAGAGCGACACCTGCTGTCCCACCTCGGCGAAGGTCGCGCGGGCGTCGAGCGCCAGGGCGCGCAGGATGGCGAGGTCGAGGTCGTCGATGTCGGGCACGACTCCATCTTGACGGACCGGGCCGAGCCGCACCGACCGGCGCGCTCGACGGCCGGCGTGTCGTTGCCCTGCGCATTCGTCCACATGTGTGACACTCACGCGCTTTGTGCTCAGTCGGACTCAAGATCGACCGGAGTGCTGCCGATCACCTGGTTTCCGGGCCCCCGCCGATGGGCCCCGGATCGCCGAGGGGAGCAGCATGCGCAGGTGGGACTCGCGTTCGAGGTCGGTCGCCGCCGTGGCTCTGGCGACCCTTGTGGTCGTCGGGGTGGGAACCAGCGCCGCGTGGAGTGACGGGTCAGCGCCCGACGAGGCGGCCGCGACCCCGTCGGCGACGTCGACCCCGAGCGCCACCCCGACCACGTCGCCGACCCCGACACCCACGCCGACCCCGAAGCCGGCCCCCAAGGCGACCCCGAAGCCGACGCCGAAGCCGGTCGCTTCGAAGGCCCCGGTTCCGAAGCCGGCGACCGCGGGCTCCGGTGTCTCGTCATCGGTGACGAAGGCGGCTCCAGCCGCTGCGAAGACCGCGGCCGCGAAGAAGGCTGCCGCCAAGAAGTCCGCGGCGGCGAATGCTGCCGCGAAGAAGGCTGCCGCGAAGAAGGCTGCGGCGAAGAAGGCTGCCGCGAAGAAGAGCGCATCGACGAGCCGGGCTTCGATCAAGGCCCCGGCCAAGGTCCCCTCGGGTGGCCTGGTGTGCCGCGGGTCGGGCGGCCCGGGGGCCGGGGAGCAGCAGGTGTCGGCGATCGGCAAGGCCATCAACGCCTATCGGGCCAAGCACGGGCTCAAGAAGCTCAGCATCTCGCGGTCGTCGACCCTGGTGAAGCACGCCAAGACGATGGCCACGACGGGCGGCATCTGGCACTCCGGCCACGAGAACATCGTCGCGTGCGTGAGCAACGACAGTGCCACGACGATGGTCAGTGCGTGGTCGAAGTCGGCGCCGCACAAGGCTCAGATGCTGCGCAAGGATGTGAAGCACATGTCGGTCGGCGGCGCCGCCAACGGCAGCTGGCTGTTCGGCGCGGTCCTGTTCACCTGACGGAGCGCGCGCCCCGCCGACGGAGCGACAGCGGTGCGCGTCAACCACCCGTGCGCCGCCGAGTGCGCGGCACGTGATGACGCGCGGTCAGCGCAGGGCGTCGCTGAGGGCGTCCAGGGCGGCGTCCAGGTCCGTGGCGGTGATCGTCAGCGGCGGGGCCAGGCGGACGGTGCGGCCGTGGGTGTCCTTGGCCAGGACGCCGCGGGCGAGCAGGCGTTCGCACAGGTCACGACCGCTCGTCGGGCCGGCACCGGGTGCGACGTCGAGCCCGGCCCACAGGCCCAGCCGACGCACCCGCGCGAGCGCACCGTCGGCGACGAGCGCGTCGAGCCCGGCGCCGAGCTGCTCGCCCCGGGCGCGGGCCGCGGCCTGCGGTTCGCCGGTGCTCAGCAGGTCGACGACGGCGAGCCCGACCGCGCACGCCATCGGGTTGCCGCCGAACGTGGACCCGTGCGTCCCTGCGGTCAGCACGCCCAGGACGTCGTCGCGCCCGACGACCGCCGACACCGGCACGATGCCGCCGCCCAGCGCCTTGCCGAGCGTCACCAGATCGGGCTGCACACCCCACGTCTCGCAGGCGAGCGTCGTGCCCGTACGGCCGAGCCCCGACTGGATCTCGTCGGCGATCAGCAGCACGTCGGCCGCCGTGCACGCGGCACGCACCGCAGGCAGGTAGTCGTCGGGCGGGACGACGACGCCCTGCTCACCCTGCACGGGCTCGAGCAGCACGGCGACGGTCGTCTCGTCGATCGCGGCCGCCAGCGCTGCCGCGTCGCCGTAGGGGACGGTGACGAACCCGGGTGTGTACGGGCCGAAGTGGCGGCGGGCGTCGGGGTCGTCGGAGAACGAGACGATGGTCGTCGTGCGGCCGTGGAAGTTCCCGGCGGCGACGATGATCGTCGCGCGGCCGTCGGGCACGCCCTTGACCTCGTAGCCCCACTTGCGTGCGGCCTTGATGGCCGTCTCGACGGCCTCGGCGCCCGTGTTCATGGGCAGGACGAGGGGCGTGCCGGCGAGCAGCGGCCCGACCAGCTCGGACAGCGCCCGGGCGAACGGCTCGAGCAGGTCGTGGTCGAACGCCCGCGACGTGAGCGTGAGCCGGTCGAGCTGGGCGTGCGCCGCGGCGATCAGCGCCGGGTTCCGGTGGCCGAAGTTCAGCGCGGAGTAGCCCGCCAGCAGGTCCAGGTAGCGGCGGCCGTCGACGTCCGTCACCCACGAGCCCTCGCCGGACGCGAGGGTGACCGGCAGCGGGTGGTAGTTGGGCGCGAGGGCGGAGTGGTGCGCCGGCGCGTGCTCGACGGCGGCGGTCATCGGATCAGGCCCGGATCTCGAGCGTGCAGCACTTGGCGCCGCCGCCGCCCTTGAGCAGCTCGCTCGTGTCGACGGGGATGGGCGTGTAGCCGCGGTCGCGCAGGGCGTCGGCCAGGTCGACCGCGCCCGGGGCGACGATGACGTGCTCGCCGTCGGACACCGCGTTGAGCCCCAGGGCGACGGCGTCGCGCTCGGTCGCCTGGATCGCGTCGGGGAACAGCTGCTCGAGCACGGAACGGCTGCCGGCCGAGAACGCGGGCGGGTAGTACGCGACCTGCGGGTCGCTGGGGTCGCTGGAGACCACGGCGAGCGCGGTGTCGAGGTGGTAGTAGTGCGGGTCGACGAGCTCGAGGGAGATGACGGGTCGGCCGAACAGCTCCTGGGCCTCGGCGTGCGCGGAGCGCTCGGTGCGGAAGCCCGTGCCAGCCAGGATCAGGTCGCCGACCACCAGGATGTCGCCCTCGCCCTCGTTGGTCTGCGCTGCGGTGTGCGTGACGTAGCCGCGGTCGGCGAACCACTTCTGGTACGCGGGGCCCTCGGGCTGGCGCTCCGGGTAGCGGAACTTGGCGGAGTAGACGACACCGTCGACGACCGTCGCGCCGTTGGCCGCGTAGACCATGTCCGGCAGGCCATCGATCGGGTCGATCGTCTCGACGCGGTGACCCAGGTCCAGGTAGGTGTCGCGCAGCGTGCGCCACTGCCGCACCGCGAGGTCCGCGTCGGTGTACCGGGTCTTGTCCATCCACGGGTTGATCTCGTACGACACCGTGTAGTGGACGGGCTCGCACATCAGGTAGTGGCGGTCGGTACGGCCGGGCGCGCGGTGCGTCATGGGGGCTCCTTGGGCGGCTTCGAGGGCGGTCAGGGGCCGGGTGCCCGCCGTCGCGCACACGTCCGGTTCGAGCGTACGAGTCGCGGTGGCGACGATCCGCCAACCCGCGTTGCGTGTGGGGGCGCGATCCGTTGCGCGTAGAGGGCCTCAGGCGTCGTTTCGTTGCGCGGCCTCGCGGGCGACGAGCGTGAGCACCCGGCTCACCATCGCGCGCAGGATCGGGCCGACGAGCGTGCGCCCGACCCGCGGCGGCACGTGCGCCAGGTACACGTCCTCGTCCCACGTCACGCGCGACGAGTGCGGCCCGGCCGCCATGACCGTGATGCGAGCCTCGCCCAGCAGCACCGGGCCCTGCTTGACGAAGAGCGCGACCCTCGTCGGCCCAGGGGGGTCGGCGCGCGTGACGATCATCGCGTCGACGAGCCCCGGCCATCCCCTCGTCGCGCCGGGTCCCGACACCGCGCGGACGCGGTCGCCCACCCGCGCCGGCCCGCTGGCCTCGACGCGCGTCAGCGGGATCCAGCGCGCGTGGTTGCGCGAGTCGGTCACCAGGTCCCACGCCTCGTCAGCGTTCACCGCCAGCACGCGGGTGGTGCTCACGGGCGCGCTCCTGCCGGGTGCTGGGGAGTCATCCGTTCACGGTAGCGTCAGGGCCATGGAGACGCGTGTGCTGGGACGGACGGGACGATCGGTCGGGGTCGTGGGGCTGGGCTGCTGGCAGCTCGGCGGGGACTGGGGCGACGTGTCGTCGGACGCGGCCCTGTCCGTGCTCGGCGGGGCCGTGGACGCGGGCGTCACGTTCCTGGACACCGCCGACGTCTACGGCGACGGCCGCTCCGAGAAGCTCGTCGGCGAGTTCCTGCGGTCCCGTCCGTCGGCCGGCCTGACGGTCGCGACCAAGATGGGCCGGCGAGCCGACCCGCACACCGCCCAGCAGTACACGTTGGACAACTTCCGGGCCTGGAACGACCGCTCGCGGGAGAACCTGGGCGTCGACACCCTCGATCTGGTGCAGCTGCACTGCCCGCCGACGTCGGTCTACGAGCGGCAGTCCACGTACGACGACCTCGACACCCTGGTGTCCGAGGGGCGCATCGCTGCCTACGGCGTCTCGGTGGAGACGGTCGACGAGGCGCTGACGGCCATCGCGCGCCCGAACGTCGCGACGGTGCAGATCATCCTGAACATCTTCCGCCGCAAGCCGCTGTTGGATGTGCTGCCCGCGGCGCTCGAGGCAGGCGTCGGGATCGTCGCGCGCGTCCCGCTCGCGTCCGGCCTGCTGTCCGGCAAATACGACGAGTCCACGACCTTCGCCGACTCCGACCACCGCAACTTCAACCGCCACGGCGAGGCGTTCGACGTGGGCGAGACGTTCGCCGGTGTGCCGTACGAGGTGGGCGTCGCCGCCGCGCAGGACGTCGCCGCGTTCACGCCCTCCGGCGCCTCGACCGCGCAGCTCGCCCTGCGCTGGATCGTGGACCAGCCCGGCGTGTCCGTGGTGATCCCGGGCGCCCGCAACGCGGAGCAGGCGCGCGCCAACGCGGCCGCCGCGGACCTGGCGCCGCTGTCGGGGGAGACCCTCGCCGGCCTGGAGCGCATCTACGACGACCAGATCGCGGAGCACGTCGCCACGCGCTGGTGAGGTGCGGGGCCGTCCGTGGCCGGCCGGCAATATTCCGCGACTCGCGGCTGCACCGGCTCGCTACTTCCCGCTGACTTCCCTACTCCCACCTGATTGCGCTACCTCGACCTAGCGAGCTGGCGTGGAGGTAGCGAGCGCGCCCATTGCCGTTGATCAGCCGGCGAGCGCTGACGTCAGGTCGGCCTCGAGCGTGGCGAGCGTGCGGTGCTGGATGCGGCTGCCCGCCCACGTCCGAGTGTCGATCTCCCACGTGCTGCCGTGGCCACCTTGGTTCAGCAGGACGACGCGGGTCAGGCCGCTCTTCGTCGGACGGCGGACGGCTTCGACCGTGAAAGCGTCCGGTGCGACAGTGTGGTCGAACCGGGCGTGCAGCCGGGTCCGCATCTCGTCGAACGCGGCCCGGTCCCACACCTCCGGCTGGGTCAACGGCGAAGGCGCCACTTCTTCTTGTCGTCCTTCGCCTCGGGCGCGGGCGGCAGGGCCGTTGGCTCGGAGCCCTCAACCTGACGCGGCGCCACAGGTTCCAGCTCGATCACGTGGCCGAACGTCGTCGGCGCGGGACCGAACGCCTTGCGGGCGCCCTGGATTACCGTGCGGCCCAGCGCGCGCGCCCCGGTGACGCCGACTACCACGCCGACGCCGTAGGGGATGAGGCGACCGAAGAAGAGCCCGCCCTGGCGCGCGACCTGCTTGCGCACCATGCGCCGGGTCAGCGTCGTGTTGACCTTCTTCACGGTGGCGATCGGCATGCGGGTCAGCAGCAGGCGGGCGACGCCCACCGAGCCCTGGCCGGTCACGTTGGCGACCTCCTTGGCCCCGGACTCGCCGAGCAGGCTGGTCACCAGCAACGCTGTGCGGCGCTCGCTGTCGTCGACGTCGATCCCGTGCACCGACGCGACCGCCAGCACGTACGCGGCCGACGCCCCGAAGAACGTCGCGACGTCGCTCGCGGTCAGCGCGAGCGCGACCCCGGTCCCGACGGCGGGCGCGGCAGCGGCGGCGCCGACGGCCCCACCGGCCCCCGCGACGACCATCAGGTACTCCTTCTCCAGGAGCTGGATGATCCGCTGCGGGGAGGCCTCGGGGTTGCGAGCCCGGATCTTCTCCACGTGGGCGTGGATGGTCGACGACGGGATCGCGACCGCCTTGGCGAGAGCCTCGTCGACGAGGGCCATCAGCGCTCCCCCACCACCGTGAGCTCGACCTCGGCGCCGGCCTTGAGCGTCCGCCCGACCGTGCAGTGCTGGTCGATCGCGCGGTGCATGACCGTCAGCAGCCGCTCGCGCTGGTCGGGCTCCAGGCCCGACAGGTCGACGCTGAATCGCTCGACGAGCTGCGGGTAGCGGTCCTCGTCGTCGTCGGCCAGGCCCTCGACGTCGATCGTCACCGCGACGTCGTCGCCCAGGCGCCGCGCCACCGCGTTGTCCGCGGACAGCCCGCTGCACCCGGCGAGCGCGATCTTCAGCAGCTCACCTGGGGTGAACGCCTCGTCATAGGAGATGTCCCCGATCTCCACGCGCGCGCCGCGCGAGTTGTGGCCGACGTACCGGCGCCCGCCGGTCCGCTCGACCCACAGGCGCGTGCCGTTCGCGTTCTGCGGGGTGGTCGCCTCGGTCTGGTCCTGCGTCGTCATGCGTCCGATCTTCGCACGATGCGCGGATCGAAGCGGGGTGGAGCGTGCTTCGGCCGACGCCCCCGCGGCCGGTAGGCTGGCCCCGCGCCGATCGCGATCGGCGACGCACGGCCCGGCTCCCGGGCCGCGCGCCTGTAGCTCAGGGGATAGAGCACCGCTCTCCTAAAGCGGGTGTCGGCAGTTCGAATCTGCCCAGGCGCACGAGAACGAAGACGCAGGTCAGGGCAGGTTTCCGAGCCCCAGGCAGTGGGTTTCTGGATCCGATCTGGGGTCCGACAGGGGTCGAGGCTGCGTCGCTGTGACCAGGATTGTTGTGAACCTGTCAAGTGGCTCGACCCCAGTTCGACCCCAGGCTGACCCCAGGGGTCGACGGACCCCAGACGCGAAAACGGGGCGCCCCGCGCTATGCAGGACGCCCCGAGAGTCGCGACGGGTCACACGAGGCACCACCCCTCGCGAGCCACCGGGTGGAACAGTGCCGGGTCGTCCATGTCGAACCAGCCCGGCCGCCGTGCTCACTCCCTCGGTCGTGTCGTCGGCGTAGACCGTCAGGACCGAGCGATCGTGGTTGAGCCGGCTCAGGCGCTGCCAGGCGCTGACGAGCATGCCGTCGGGCACAGGGTCGAACGTGGTGCCAGTGATGACCGGGCTGCCGCTGGGGCTTGTTCGCAGCGGGGTCAGGGCTACACCGCCGGTCGGGGTGAAGCCGAGCCCGGTCTCGGTGCGGGCCAGGACGAGGTGGGGGTTGGGCGGACGAGGTTACGCATGGTGTGCTCCGAAGATCTGGAGGGGTGAAGCTGGCGGCGGGGTGCTGGTCGGGGGCGGCTACGCACTGTTCACCCCCTGCACGATGCGGTTGACAAAGTTGATGAACTCGCCGTTGCTCGCGGCGTCAGCCATGCCGACGATCGCCTACAGCGAGACGGGGATCAGCAGGAGCCACTCCCTGAACGACCCGGCCTTCCCTAGTACGGGGATTCCAGCCCACGAGTTCGGCTGCCAGCACCGGTTCAGCACCGGGGTGTGCTGCCACCACTGAGGGGGCTTCGGCTTCACCGGCCAGAGCCAAGGGCATCCGCCTACCGTCTCGATCCGGATGCCCCACATGCTCCGCACCCTAGCGGCCTGGTTCGTGGCCGGGAACCCGGGAGCGGAACGATCACCCGGCCCATATGTCGGCGCAGTGCGTCACCCAGCTCCTTTACACCCTCCTGGTGAATTTCTACACGTGGAAGTTCGAGTAGCGCCGCAGCGCAGCGGCCGCCGCAACGATGGACGTATCGCGCACCAAGTACGCCCACTTCCTGGGATGCGCTCGGGCTCGCTTGACGAAGCGCGGGCGCCTAGCTGCGAGCCGGGCCGAAGGTCGTCGAGGCGGGCGCGACGGCGTGCGTCGTGTCCTTCGGGACGCAGTGCGCGGCGCGGCTCGGGTCGCCGTTCGGTGCGTTGGCCCGCCGCGCGAAACCCGGCCCCGGCTCAGTGCGATGAGATCTGGCGGATGATCTCGTTGACGCCGAGAGCGATGAGCGGCGCGCCCGTCGCGGCGATCTGGAGTGAGTCGGCGACGAAGGACACGACGTCGGCGAACTTGCGGATCGCGGGCCGGGAATCGTCCTCCGCGGTTCTCGCAGCGATGAGCGCGGCGGTGGCATCAACGAGCGCCTCCTTGACGCCGTCGGGTCCACTGACCCGGTACATGCGGAGAGCCGCTTGAAGACGGAGAGCGTGGCGCACGAGCATCGCCTTGGTCTCCTCGGAGCCCTCCAGATTTTCGAGGGCGGTGAGTAGCTCGGCGACCTTCGCGTCGGCGTCCGTGACGAGGTCAGGCTCCATGTGCAGTGCGTTGCCGTGACGCGACAGAGCGTCGGTTGTGGACTCCAGCGCGTACAGAGTTGTGTCGTCGTACTGCCCCGTGAGCTGACCCGTCGAGCCCTCAAGGGTGTGCGCCAAGCCGAACGCGCTGTCGACAGCGGGCACCCAACGCAGCAGCAGGTCGTGGTTGACGTCGGGCAGCAAGAGGACTTGAGCCTGGACCGTCGCTGGCAACTCAACGACCATCGAGATCGCCGAGAACAGCCCCGCTCGATCTTCGTCATCGACGTCGAGCACGCGGACCCAGGCTTGCCGCAGCGGAGCGTTGGCCCACTTCCGCAGATCGACGAGAATCTCGTGAAGGCGGCCTGCCGACGTGTCCATCATCTCCATGCTCGGACAGTAGCGGCCCTCTCCGACGCCGACGGGCTAGTTGCACATGCCGCACGCCGGTGAGCCCCATGTCCTGCGGGGCGCAGTGCGCGAAGCGGCGCGCCGAAACGTGCAGGCGCGGGCGTTCGACCGCTGAACCGGGCTCGCTACTCGGGCGGGGCAGGCTTGGGAGTGCACGTGAGCTCGGGCACGAAGACCTGGTCGTAGGTTGCCCGCTGGAAGGTCTTGACGTCCCCCGCCTTCACGTCCTCCCACTGCACCGGCACCGTCTCGGGGTGGCCCATGCCGCTTCGTCCGATCGTCACGGTCCCGTCGAGGTATCCGCAGTCGCGGACCGACATGATCGAGACCGTCATGCAGTCCCCCCCGGGGTAGCAGTCCTCGGGGTAATCCGTGTTGCCCACGTCAGCGATGAACCCGCCGTAGTAGAAGTCGCCCTTCGGGGTGGGCTTGAGTCCGTGCGCAGAGATGGTCGCGCGTAGCGGTTCGGCGAGCGCCTCGTTCGACGCGGATGCTTTCGCGGTCGCGCGCGCTGCCACGCCAGCCTGGTGGTCATCCCAGCGGTTCTCGATCCACTGCATAGCGCCCAGGAACGCGATGAGCCCGAAGAACAAGATGGTGAACCATCCGAGACAACCGAGGCGGGACTTGCGTGGCTCTGGCGCCATGGCTTCGCCTCCTCATGTCGTCGGGATGCGCACCCGGTTGCGGCGTGACGCCGGTCGTTCGAGGCACGCTACCGAGACGCGAAGCACGCCACGCCGAGGTGCCGGGTGAAGGTCGTGGAGCGCTCATTCCAGGCGACGAAAACCTCACCCGCGGATAGGCCCCTTGTCCTCCCGGTCGGATGCCCCGGGCCACTACGCTGGCGGCAATCCGCCACCTTTCCCGGGAGTCCGTCGTGCTCAAGAAGACCCTCGCCGCGATCGTCGTCGCGTCGTTCGCTGTGCTCGCTGGCGCCACCGGCGCGCACGCCTCACCGCCGGTCGAGTACAAGCTCAACGAGACGTGGTCGATGAAGCTCACGCCGGCGACCGAGTGCTCGGACGCGAACGGCAACGACCTGCCCGGCAACCGCTGCGCCGACATCACCGTCTTCATGCCGTTCGGCATCCCGGACTCTGAGGGCTCCTACGACCCCGCCGTGCGCGTGTACGCCGACACCTACGACGCGACCGGCAAACACATCGACGTGCAGTACCCCGAGACGACCTCGGGTGTGCTCGACGACGGCCAGACCTACGCCGAGCTGAGCCAGTTCACTCTGGAGAACCTGCCCTACGGTCAGCTCACGCTCAAGTTCGAGGTCCAGGTCGACGGGTACTACTCGTGCTACCGGACGTGCACCTGGATCGACGGGAGTGACGACACCCGCAGCTTCGTCTTCAACTGGAACGGGACCCCGACGCGCGCCGGCGTGCACATGTACAGCGCGACGAAGTCGGCCAGCGAGACTTGGACGCTGGACCGCTCTGCGACCGTCAAGGTCAAGCGCACCGCCACCGCGAAGGCCACCGCGACGTACAAGTCGCACGGCCACAAGTACAAGGCGAGCGCCACCGCCAAGGCGAGCTCGACGAAGTCCGCGACGCGCTCCGCGACCGCCACGGTGAAGCTGACCCGCTCGGCCACGGCGACCGGCTACACCCAGGCTGATGCCAACGACAAGGCGGCGACCAAGGCCGAGAAGGCAGCCTGGGACGACTCCTACGACGCGGCCGCGGCCAAGGCGAAGTCGAGCGCCAAGACCAAGGCGACCACCGCTGCGAAGGCGTCGGCGACCAAGGCTGCGAAGGCGAGTGCGACCAAGGCCGCGAAGGCCAAGGCGCTCAAGGCCGCCAAGGCGAAGGCTAAGTCCGCCAAGCACTGACCGACAGGCGGGGCGCGCTACGAAGGGGCGGCGAGCGAGCCGGGGATCTCCACGCCGAGGCGGTTGGCGCGACGGTTCATCGGGTGCTGGTCCTCGTGCCACTCGAACACGAAGCCGGCGTCGGCGAGGGCTGAGCAGGGCCACCGAGACTCGGAAGACGAGCAACACCGAAGAGCTCCGGCAAGCCCTGGGCAAGGCGGTCTCCCGGCGACAGACGCTCACCGAAAGGCTCGCGCGCGGATCGCAGACGCCACACCTCGCGGCGCCCATCGAGCCGCCGAGCAGAGCGCTGACGTCACGCGCGCCGATGGCCCGTAGACCGCCCGCCGGAATCGGCTCGGATCGGCGTGTCCTGGCGGTGCCTGCGGCCTAACGGCGCCTGAGCCGGGGTTTGAGGGGCACGTGGCCCAGGCCCGTAGAACGGCTCCTACGGCCTCGGGTCGCAGGCTCGCGCGGGGTCACCGAACCGGGTGGCAAAGGTGGTGGCACCCCGTTGTATCGTGGGTCGCATGAAGCTCAGCGTCAGCCTCTCCGATGACGACGTGAGGCTCCTCGACAAGTACGTCGACGAGCACCCCGGCCAGAACCGATCCTCCGCACTCCGTGCCGCCATCGCTGCGTTGCGCGAGCAGGATCTGATCGCCGCCTATGAGCAGGCCGCAGAGGAGTGGCGCGAGTCGGAGGAAGGACAGGACTGGGACTCGGTGGCGCCGGCGCGGTCGTTGTCGTTGTTCGAGAAGGAGCGCCCGACTCGCCGGGAAGAGGCGCTGACCAACCTGTTGCAGGAGTCCTGGTCCGGCAAGAGATGGATGGTGCCTCCGCTGGCGATCGACCACGTGCGCTTCGCCGTCCCGAAGGTCTTCACCGAGATGGGCGTGTCCTTCTTCGATGCGCCACTGGACCAAGAGGTGCTTGAGCGGCTACAGGCGCAGCTCCAGGCTGAGAACGAGCGGGAGCACGAACAGCACGGTCCCGCGGAAGCGCTCGGGTGAAGGGCGCCGTCTACTGGGTGGATCTGACGCCGCACGTCGGAGCTGAGGCCGGCAAGGTCCGCCCAGCAGTGATCGTCGGCGTCGCGGGCGTCATTCGTGCCGCGATCAAGCGCGGCTACGGCGTCGTGACCGTCGTCCCGCTGACCAAGAACACCGAGCACGTCTGGCCGTTCCAGGCCGTGCTCCCCGCGACGATCACCGGACTGCCGCACGACTCGAAGGCCCAAGCCGAACAACTACGCGCCGTCGATGTCGGCCGGTTGCGCGACCAGATCGGCATGGTCCCCGCCGAGCACATGGGCGCCGTAGACGAGGCCGTCTTGGTCCACCTCGGTCTGGACTGAGTCAGCACCAGTGAGAGCAGTCCGGCAGGTCGCGCGCGGCGTCTGAGCCACGCGCCACATCAACTGGGCTTGCAGGCGTCGAAGGCTTTCCCGTAGGCCTTGTCGGCGGCGATCTCACCGTCGGCGGCGTGCACCGGCCCCGGGATGACTGCCCACGTCTGGTTGGCATCGTGGGATGCGAGCTTGGTGTCGTCTTCGCAATCGAAAGCGGAGAGCAACTCATAGTTGCCGTCGTCGCTCGCGCACATCGTGTAATCAGCGTCGATCTGAGAACCGTCAACCCACACGTCTTCGCACTTCGGCGCTGCATTCTGTTCCGCGA
This sequence comes from Cellulomonas sp. JH27-2, assembly GCF_014837175.1. GTDB lineage: Bacteria > Actinomycetota > Actinomycetes > Actinomycetales > Cellulomonadaceae > Cellulomonas. The sequence continues at coordinate 453,309 of NZ_JACYFR010000003.1, forward strand.
CAGCGGACTCCAGATCGTCTGGAGAGATCGAGATGTCGTTCGAGGGCGACTCAGAGCTGGTGGCGGACACAGTGGCAGAGGACGCGCTCGAAGCCGCGTCTCCCGATGAAGATGCGCAGGCGGTCGCGGTGAGGACCAGCATTGCGGCGCACGCGGCGACGCTCAAGATTCGCTCCATGGTGTCGCATCGTACGGATGTGCGTCTTCTGCCCGCCCGGGGCATTCGTAGGACACGCCGCTGTGACCGGACATTCACCCGGGCGGATGGGCGACGAGGTGATGTGCGACCCGGGCGGGAGGCTCTTCTCGGGGCGGGGCTTAACTCCATCGCGCAGACTCACGGCAGGCCAACCGACACCCGTGCCAAGCTCCGCCGGGGTCAGTCGCTGCCCGTGCCGTCCGAGCGGTTGTCTCTCGAGGTGACCTTCCAGCCGTCAGCGGTGCGCTCGACCGTGACCATCTGGAACAGCGGTCCCCGGCGTTGTACTCCTCGATGTTCGAGTCGAGGCTGTACTGCACCATCAGCACGGCGCGGTTGGTGTCGGTCGGGCCCACGTCGTCGCGCCCGCGCACGGCCCAGACAGCATCCGCTCCGGCCTGCACGTCGCTCTCGCGGACCGTCTCTCCGTAGGGGACGCCAACGCTCGTCATGTCCTTCGCTGCGGCCTTCGTGTCGCGCAGCGCGTCGCCGGCCGCCAGCTCCTGGGCCGCGGTCAGGTGGGACAGCCCTCCGTTGGTGTAGTCCCACGAGAAGCGCTCGGCGATGAACGAGCCGGCCACCGTGAAGACGTCGTGCTCGCCGTCCAGGACGTCACCCAGGGCCCAGCCGAACTTCTTCATCAGCTCGACGCGGGGCCACACGGTGCTGGGCTCCATGTAGGTCTCGTGGCCGCTGTCGTCACGCACGTAAACGGAGCCGTCCTCGTCGACCCGGTCGAAGCGGTTCTCGATGCGGTGATTGTCGCCGACGCTCAAACCGGAGATGCCGGTCGACTCGTTGTCCGGGTCGCCTGCCCGCGGTTCGGTCGTGCCCGAAGGATTGGACGGAGCGGAGACGGTGACGACCGCATCCGCCAGACTGGAATGATTTCCTGGAAGGTGCGGCCGGACGCCTACCGCGAGACGAGGACAGAGTCGCTGCACGCGAGCAGATCACGATCCGACGATACCTAGACGCCGCTCAGATCATCGTCGATGGGCTCGCTCCGGGGGATTTCTCAAAGTACATTCGGGAGTGTTTCGAAAAGCCGCGTTATGAGGCTTCAGGCATACACGAGTTGATTCGAGACCTCGACCCCAAGGTTGTGATCACTACAAATCATGACGACCTGTACGAGGCGTTGTGTTGTCAGGGGGCCGCGACGGAAGGATACAACGTCTGTCGATATTACGAGGATCACGTAGTGAACGACTTGCGATCGGATCGTCGTCTCATTTCGAAGGTCCATGGCTGTATCGCAGATCCAAGCTGCATCATTCTAACGCGAGAGCAATATTTAACAGCACGCCGCGACCACCCTTCGTTTTACTCAGTCCTAGATGCCCTGATGCTTACCAATACGCTTCTATTCGTTGGCTGCTCGATGGACTCGGATCCGACGTTCAGCTGTTGCTCGAGACGACGAGCATCGCGGCACCGTCGCAGCACCCGCATTATGCAATCGTGGAGGATCGATGGCACCCGGCGGTCGAGAGGGTTCCGGCAAAGACGTACAATATGAATTTCCTCAAGTTTGAAGCCGGGAAGTGCGAGCGGGTAAATGCCGCGCTCGAAGAATTGCACATCGTGGTGCAGGAGCGCCGCGCGCTCCCGTCGTGATTGGTAATTCTCGATGGTTGCGGTGGTCGACGTCGGTCGTTCCGTACATTAACGCACCGATGCGATTTCTGTAGTCCTAGGGTCGAACCCATAAGAGCTTCTGCTCTCGACGGTGACGGTGGCGAGCGTGGCTGTTATCAAAACGTGGCAACGCGCCGCTTCGAGCAAATTGCAGATCGCCGGTCGGCATGTTCGGAAGCCGTGCCCCGTTGATCATGGCTTGAGTCGGAGGCCGCGGGCCGGGGTGGCGGCCGTGGGGTCTTCCGGCCAGGAGTGCTTGGGGTAGCGGCCGCGGAGCTCAGCGCGGACCTGGGGGTAGCCGGTGCGCCAGAACGACTCCAGGTCGGCGGTGACGGCGGCGGGTCGGCCGGCGGGGGAGAGCAGGTGGAGCAGGACGGGGACGCGGCCATCCGCGAGGCGGGGCGTCGCCTGCCAGCCGAACGTCTCCTGCAGGCGGACGGCGAGGACCGGCTGCTCGCCGCTGTAGTCGACGCGGATGTTCGAGCCGCTCGGCACCGGCAGGCGCTCCGGTGCGAGGTCGTCGAGACGCGCGGCCTCCGGCCACGGCAGGAGCGAGCGCAGCGACTGCAGGACGTCGACGCGGCCGAGGTCCCGCTTTCCCGACAGGTCCAGCCACGCGTCCAGGTCGGCGAGGAGCGCCTCGTCGGAGACGTCCGGCCACGGGTCGCCGAGGGCGCGGTACAGGAAGTCGAGTCGTCGGCGCAGGGCGGTCGCGGCCTCGGTCCAGCTCAGCAGGCGCAGACCCTCGCGCTCCAGCGCCGTCCGCATTGCCTGCTCGACGAGGGCGCGCGGTGGGTTGGGCAGCGGCGCAGACGAGAGTTCGATGGCGCCCAGGCGCCGGACGCGCCGCGCGACGACGGTGCCTCCGGTCCACTCGACGGTGTCGTCGGTGCGCAGCAGAGCAGGAGCCGCCTCGCTCGCGACGTCCAGGTCGATCGGTGCCACGGAGCGGATGGTGGCGTCCCGGTGGCCCGGGCGACGGTCGGCGTCGGCGACTGCGAGCCACGGCAGGCCGGCTAGCGCCGAGCCGGCGGGGAGGACGGCGCCGGTGCCGGACGTCATCAGGTAGGTCGAGCCGCCGGGGCGCAGGCGTGCAATGCGGTCGGGATGGGCGAGCGCGACGACGAGGCCCACGGCGAGGTCGTCGGTCAGGTTGCCGGGGTGGTCGCCCGCCGCGGCCGGGATCAGCGCGCGGAGGCGGGCGGTCTGGGAGCGCCACGTCGTCGTCTGCGGGCTTCCGCGACGTGTGGCGCGCAGGGCTGCGACCAGGTCGCCGCCCGGGGCGCGGGCGTCGTCGGACAGGAGAGCGACGATCTCCGCAGCCCGCTGCGCGCCGACGAGAGGGGCGCCGTCCACCAGCGCTCGCGCCAGGCGGGGGTCAGCGGGCACGGCCGCGACGGTCCGGCCGCGGGGAGTCACCGCCCCTGACGCATCGACCGCTCCGAGGTCGGCCAGGATCGTCTGCGCCGCCGCCATCGCCGCCGCGGGCGGTGGGTCGAGCAGCGCGAGGCCGGCGCCGCCCGGCGATCCCCAGCAGGCGAGCTCGAGCGCGAACGCCGTGAGGTCGGCGGTGAGGATCTCCGGCGCGGGATGCGGCACCAGGCGCGCGTCGTCGGCCTCCGACCAGCACCGGTACACCGCACCCGGTCCCTCGCGTCCGGCGCGTCCGGCGCGCTGGTCGGCCGCGGCGCGGCTCACCGACACAGTCACCAGTCCCGCCAAGCCACGTCGGTGGTCCGTGCGGGGCTCGCGCGAGAAGCCCGCGTCCACCACCACTCGCACGCCCGGGACGGTCAGTGACGACTCCGCGACCGCCGTGGAGACGACGACGCGGCGGCGAGGGCCCGGCGTCAGCGCGAGGTCCTGCGCGCTCGCGGCCAGGCGGCCGTGCAGCGGACGGACGTCGACGTCCAGACCCGCGAGCCGTCGCGCGACGCCGTCCACCTCCCCCGCGCCGGGAAGGAAGACGAGGACGTCGCCGTCGCGCTCGCGCAGGGCGCGTACGACGGTCGACGCGACATGGTCGAGGAACGCATGCGTCACCCCGCGCTCGTCGGTCCGCGCCACGCGCGCCGGGGGCGGCGCCAGGACCACGTCGACCGGGAACAGTGCAGCAGGAACGGTGACCACGGGTGCGTCGCCCAGTAGCGCCGCCGTCCGCTCGGCCTCGACCGTCGCGGACATGGCCACCACCACCAGGTCGTCGCGCAGGTTGGCGCGCACGTCGGCGAGCAGCGCGAGCGCCAGGTCGTCGTCGAGGTGCCGCTCGTGGACCTCGTCGAGCACGACCGCCCCGACGCCCGGCAGCTCCGGGTCGCGCTGCAGGCGCCGGACCAGCACACCCGTGGTCACGACCTCGATGCGCGTCGCCGCGCTCGTCGCGTGCTCGCCCCGGACGGAGAACCCGACCGTCTGCCCGACGGGCTGGCCCAGCAGGTGGGCCAGCCGTCGCGCGGCGGCGCGGGCCGCGATCCGGCGCGGCTGCGTGACGATGACGCGGCCGGTCACGCACGCCGCGACAGCCGGTGGGACCAGCGTGGTCTTGCCCGTGCCCGGCGGCGCCTGCACGACGACGACACCGCGCGACCGCACCGCGTCGGCGATCTCACCCAGGCCGTGCCGCACGGGCAGGTCGGGCGGGTCGGCCAGCAGCCGACCGATCGGGTCGTCGTCCACGGGTGGAGTCTGCCCCGGATCGACCCCGTGCTGCGCCGGTCGTCGGGTTCCTGGCTCCGGTAGTCGATCGACCAACGAGGTAGTCGGTTGCAACCGACTACCTCAACGCAAACCGACGACCCACGCGCGAACCCGACTACCGGATCTGAGGCACCTCACTGCGACGACCAACCGACTCGACCCCGTGCAGGGCGGCGTGCCGGGAACGTCACACCGCGAGCCGGGGCCGGTCGCGCGGTTCACCCGTCGCCGCGGCGTACCGCCCGGTACAGTCCTGGGTAGTGGGAAGCACGTGAGGACGCCGTTGCCCAGCCCGGCGCGATGCCGCAGGTATGCCGGGATGGATGATCACGCACTCGCCGTCGCGTGTCCTGCCGTGGTCTGCGCGTCGTCTCGTCTGCGTTTCGACGAGGCGTCGCTCCCGACGAGTCGTCGGCGGACCCGACGGCGGACGCGGACCCACGTCGCGTCGCGCGGCGCCTGATCGGCGTCGTCGGCGCGAGAGCGTGAGCGCGCGTCGTCTGACGCCCGGCGCGGTTGCGTCGTCCGCACGGGCGGACGGCGGCTGAAGGAGGAGATGTGGCAGGAGCAGGGCAGCGCGGTCGCGGGCGCGGCTCGTCCGGGAACGGGCGCAGCACGTCCGGGAACCAGCGCCGTTCGGCGCGTCCCGTCGAGCAGGGCATCGTGCCCGTGCTCGCGGAGATCGCCAGCGAGGTGGACCGCATCGTCCGCCGTCCGCCCACCCGGCCCGAACTGCGCACCAAGTTCCAGGTGGTGGCGCTGCTGGTGCGTGAGGAGCGCGCCCGGCTGCAGGCCGACACGACGTTGTCGGCGGGCAAGCGGGAACAGGAGATGAAGCGGCTCGACGGTGTCGCGACCCTGCTCGCCAAGACGGCCGCCCGGGACACGTCTCTGCTCGAGCTGCTGCGCGAGGACGCGCGCGTGTCCGACGCGGCGCGCCAGTACAAGGCGAGCCTGATGCGCGCGGGGGGCATGGAGGTGCCCGACGAGCCGGAGCCCGCGCCCCCGGCGCCGACGGCGGTCGCGACCACGCCCCAGGTGGTGCCCGTGTCCGTGCTCGCCCGCCAGCGGTCCAACCCGTTCCTGGCACCCGACTACGAGGCCGCCGCCGAGCGGCTCGCGAGCCGGCCCAAGCGGCTGGCCGGGTGGGAGCTGCTCGAGCCCCTGTTCCGGTCCTTCGAGTACGCGGCGGACGGTCGTCCGGCGTGCATGGAGCTGCCCGACGGCAGCGGCGTGTCCGCCCCCTTCGGCCGTCAGCTCATGCTGCACCAGGCCCAGGTGGTCGCGGCCGCCGCGCGTGGTCACCGCACGTTCCTGCTGGCCGACGAGCCCGGCCTGGGCAAGACGGCCCAGGCGCTGCTGGCGGCGCAGGCCGCGGACGCTTTCCCGCTGCTCGTCGTCGTCCCGAACGTCGTCAAGGCGAACTGGGCGCGCGAGGTGAGCATGTGGGCGCCGTTGCGGAACGCGACGGTCATCCACGGCGACGGGGACGACGTCAACGCGTTCGCCGACGTCGTGATCGTCAACTACGAGATCCTCGACCGGCACGTCGGCTGGCTCGGCACGCTCGGGTTCCGCGGGATGGTGGTCGACGAGGCGCACTTCATCAAGAACAAGTCGTCGCAGCGCTCGCAGCACGTGCTCGCACTGTCCGAGCAGATCCGGCAGCGCACCGCGAAGCCGCTGCTCATGGCCCTGACCGGCACGCCGCTGATCAACGACATCGAGGACTTCCGGGCCATCTGGCAGTACCTCGGCTGGATCGACGACACGGTCCCGCTGGGCGGCCTCATGACGAGCCTCGAGGAGACCGGTCTGACGCCGGCCGAGCCCGGCTTCTACGCCGCCGCCCGGCAGAGCGTGATCGACCAGGGCATCGTGCGGCGTCGCAAGGTCGACGTGGCCGCCGACATCCCCGCGCGCCGGGTCGCCGACCTGCCCGTCGAGCTCGACGGCGCCGTCGGCCGGTCCATCCGCGCCGCCGAGGCCGCGCTGGCTGCCCGCCTCGTCAGCCGGTACCGCGCGGCGCTCGAGGCGCGCGCCGCCGAGGGCGTCGGCCCCGGCATCGACCTCGACCTGGCCCGTCGGGTCGCCGCGGGCGAGCTCAAGGACTCGAGCTCGAAGGCCGGCGGCGAGAACGTCTTCACGATGGTCCGGCGGATCGGCCAGGCCAAGGCCGGGCTGGCCGCCGACTACGCCGCCCAGCTGGCGCGCAACGTCGGCAAGGTCGTGTTCTTCGCGCGGCACATCGACGTCATGGACCAGGCCGAGCAGATGTTCGCGGACCGTGGCATCAAGTACGCCTCGATCCGCGGCGAGCAGACCAGCCGCGTGCGCGAGAAGAACGTCACGGCGTTCACCGAGGACCCCGAGGTGCAGATCGCCGTCTGCTCGCTGACCGCCGCGGGGGTCGGCATCAACCTGCAGGTCGCGTCCAACCTGGTCCTCGCCGAGCTGTCCTGGACCGACGCCGAGCAGACCCAGGCCATCGACCGCATCCACCGCATCGGCCAGTCCGAGCCCGTCACGGCCTGGCGCGTCATCGCCGCGCAGACCATCGACGCCAAGATCGCGGAGCTCATCGACAGCAAGTCGGCGCTCGCCGCTCGCGCCCTCGACGGCCTGGAGGTCGACGATGCCGCGTCGGTGGACGTCCAGCTCGAGGCGCTCGTCGCCCTGCTGACCGACGCCCTGGAGGCCGACGGAGCGACGGTCGGGACGGACGCCGAACCGGCGCTCTGAACCCGCTGAGCCACTGGGCGGCCGCCGCTGCACCGACGTCACCCGAGAGGTCCGCCCGTACGATCGCCGGGTGCCTCCCCGTTCGCCGTTGCCGCCGCGTCACGGGCTGAGCGCCGCGTGGGTGCGGACACCTGACCGCGTCGGTCCCCGGCCACGCGCCGACGATCCGGCGACCATGGGCGAGTGGCTGCGCGACCGGCTGCCCGAGTTCGTGGACGTCGCCGGCATGCTCGAGGACGGACGCTTTGTCGACGAGACCGGCCGCGCGGTGCGCGACGACGACCCGTACCGACCGCACACGTTCGTCTGGTTCCACCGCGACCTGCGCGACGAGCCTGAGGTCACGGCCCCGATCCACGTCGTGCACCGGGACGAGCGGCTCGTCGTCGTCGACAAGCCGCCGTTCCTCTCGTCGATCCCGCGCGGGCGGCACGTCATGCAGAGCGTCGTCGTGCGCATGCGGGCCGAGCTGGACCTGCCGGAGCTGTCGCCGCTGCACCGGCTCGACCGCGTGACGTCCGGGCTGCTCATGCTCGCCACCGAGCAGCGCTGGCGCGGGCCGTACCAGAGCCTGTTCGAGCGACGCGCGGTCGACAAGACCTACCGGGCGCTGGCGCCTCTGCGCGACGACCTGGACCTGCCGCTCGTCGTGCGCAACCACATCCGCAAGGAGCGCGGGTCGTGGCAGGCGCAGGTGGTCCCGGACGCGCCGGTCAACGCGGTGACGCGCATCGCCCTCGAGTCCGTGGTGGGGGAGGGGCCGGAGGCGCGCGGCATCTACCGCCTGACGCCGTCCACCGGCCGCACGCACCAGCTGCGCGTTCACCTCAACGGCCTCGGCATCCCCATCGTCGACGACCCGCTGTACCCGCTGGTCCGCGACGTGGAGGTCGACGACTTCCGCCACCCTCTGCAGCTCCTGGCCGGCGAGGTGGCATTCACCGATCCCGTCGACGGGACGACGCGGCGGTTCGAGAGCGTCCGGCGGTTGCCGCTGACCGGCTGAGGTGAAGGCCTCGACGTGATGGCGTCGTCGTCCTACCGTCGAGGCATGTGCCGCAACATCACGACCCTGCGCGGGCTCGAACCACCGGCCACCGACCAGGAGGTCGAGGCCGCCGCGCGCCAGTACGTGCGCAAGGTGACCGGCGTCCAGAAGCTGAGCGACGCGACGCGTGACGCGTTCGAGGCCGCGGTCGCCGCGGTCGCGGCCGCCACGGCGAGCGTGCTCGACGACCTCCCCGACCGCCGCAACCCGCCGACGACGATGCCGCCGCTGCGCCGCCCCGAGGTGCAGGAGCGCATCGCGCGCCGGATGGCGGAGCGTGAGGAGCACGAGCGGATGCACGAGCTGGGGATCGCCCACACGCACTGAGACGGCGCACGTCGAGGTGCGCCGCGGCCCCTAGGCTCGTCCCATGGCGATCCTGCACTCGGCCGCTCTTCGACCCACCAAGCTCGAGCTCGTCACCGACTGGGTTCCACGGCAGGCGTGGTTCGCCGGCGACCCGTCGGCGACGTTCACGCAGGTGGGCGCGTTCCGGTTCGACGACCCCGACGGCGAGGTCGGCGTCGAGACGCTGCTGGTGCGCGCCGGCGACGGGCCCGTGCTGCAGGTGCCGTTGACGTACCGCGCGGCCCCGCTCGAAGGCGGCGAGCCGTGGTTCGTCACGACCATGGAGCACTCGGTGCTCGGCGAGCGGTGGGTCTACGACGGCGTCGGCGACCCCGTCTACCTCGCGACGGTGGTCGCCACGATCTGCAACGCCGGCGAGCAGGCCGAGCTTTTGGTCGAGTCCGGCGGTGAGCGCGTGCGGCGCGAGCCGACGGCTCTGGTCCGCGGGGGAGGTGCGCGCGACGGTCGGGTGCCGCAGGTCGCGGGCGTTCCGTCGCAGGTGCGGGACGACGACGGCCGGACGCTGGTTACCGTGGGCGAGCTGAACCTGTCGATCGCCCGCCAGCTCTTTCCCACGAGCCCCGCGGGCGCGACGAGCACGCCGGCGGGATCGCTCACCGGGACATGGGCCGGCCAGGACGACCCGGTGGAGCTGGTCCGGATCGTGACGCTGGCGGAGATGTAGGGCTACCAGCCCAGCTCGCCCTCGTCCTCCTGGAACGTCCCCGTGGGCCCGTCGGGCCCGATGGTCGCCAGAGCCGCGACGACGCGCGCGCTCTCGGCGGCCGGGCGCCCAGGGTGGCTGCCGGGGTCGCCGCCGCCGAGTTCGGTCGCCGTGATGCCGGGCTCCACGGCGTTCACCTTGATGCCCGGGTAGGCGCGCGCGTACTGCACGGTCAGCATCGAGACGGCCGCCTTGCTCGACCCGTAGACGATCGAGACGAACCGCGACGCGGGCCGCGACGGCTCGTGAGTCGCCCAGAACGATCCCAGTGCGCTCGAGACGTTGACGACGACGGGGTTCGACGACTGCTCCAGCAGCGGCAGCGCCGCCTCCGTCACGCGGACGATCCCCACCGCGTTGGTGTCGAAGACGCCCAGGACGCTCGGCCCGTCGAGCGCCTCCTGCTGGCTGCCGCCGCCGTCGCGCTTGGCGATCCCGGCGTTGTTGACGACGACGTCGAGGCCGGTGCCGGCCTCCGCGATCGTCGCGAACGCCGCCGCGACGGACGCGTCGTCCGTGACGTCGAGCTGGACGAAGCGTGCGCCGACCTCGTCCGCGGCCGCGCGGCCGCGGGACTCGTCGCGGGCGGCGAGCCAGACGGTGTGCCCCGCGTCGAGCAGGAGGCGGGCGGTTTCCTTGCCGAGGCCCTTGTTGGCCCCGGTGATCAATGTGGTGGTCATGCCTCGATCGTGCGCCTGACCGGGCGGCGCAGGCAGTCGTCCCGTCGTCGTAGGACTGCCAGGACCAGGACAAGCCGCCGGCCGACGAGCAGACTGGGCGCATGAGCTCAGAGTTCGGCGCGGCCGTGCGCGGATGGCGCGAACGCGTCGCGCCCGAGGCCGTGGGCCTGCCCGCCGGCGGGCGCCGCCGGGCACCCGGGTTGCGCCGCGAGGAGCTCGCCGGTCTCGCGGGCATCTCGATGGACTACCTCACGCGCCTCGAGCAGGGCCGCGCGACGACCCCGTCTGCGCAGGTCGTCGAGGCCCTGGCCCGCGGGCTGCGCCTCTCGGACCCCGAGCGGGACCTGCTGCACGAGCTGGCGGGACTGTCCGCGCCGGGGCCGGGCGTGGTCCCGACGCGGATCACGCCGGGCGTCATGCGCCTGCTCGACCGGCTCGCGGGCGTGCCGCTCGTCGTCTACGACGCGGCCTGGAACCTCGTCGTCGCCAACGCGCCCTACGACGCGCTCATGGGCGCGACCACCGAGCTGAGCGCCGACGACCGCAACGGCGTGTGGCGCAACGTCGTCGGCGGCGGGTCGCGTGCGGTGCTGACCGCCGACGAGCACAACGCGCAGGTCGTCGGCCTCGTCGCGGATCTGCGCACGACCGCCGCGCGCTACCCGGCCGACGCGGGCGTGCGACGCCTCGTCGCCCGGCTGCGTGCCGCGAGCCCGCGGTTCGCCGAGCTGTGGGAGGCGCCCCCGGCGCCGCCGGCGACCGAGGGGTCGCGGCACAAGGTCGTCGACCACCCGACGGTCGGCCGCGTCGCGCTCGAGTGCGACACCCTGGTGGTGGCCGGCAGCAACCTGCGGATCATGGCCTACACGGCCGAGCCGGGTACGCAGGACGCCGAGCGTCTGCAGCTCGCGATCGTGCTGGGCACGCAGTCGCTGGTCGGGTAGCTACTCGACCCCGCGGTCCGGGCGGGTCATGTCGCCCGTGACGGGCGCCGAGCCGGTGGGACCCAGGCGGAGCTGGACGACGCCGGCGTCGCCGGTCAGGGCCGGCTCGAGCAGCCGCAGCGCGGCGGGAACGGCGCCGTCGGGGAACACCTTCTTTCCCTGCCCCAGCACGATCGGGTGCACCCACAACGTGAGCACGTCGAACAGGTCGGCCGCGAGCAGCGTCTGGACCAGGTCCACGCTGCCGATGACGTGCACGTTCTCGTGCCGCTCGCGCACGGCCCGCACCTCGGAGAGCAGGTCGGGCCCCAGCTGGGACGATCCGCGCCAACCGAGCTCGGGCGTGCCGCGGCTCGCGACGTACTTGGGGATGTCGGCGAACTTCGCGCCGATCTCCCCGTCCTGCCCGGTCTCGTGCTGGGGCCAGTAGGCCGCGAAGATGTCGTACGTGCGGCGTCCCAGCAGCAGCGCGTCCATCGCCGCGATGCCCGCACCCACCTGCGCGCCGATGGCCTCGTCGGCGAACGGCGCCTGCCAGCCGCCGAACGGGAAGCCGCCCGACGTGTCCTCGTCGGGCCCGCCCGGCGCCTGGGCGACGAGGTCGAGGGTGGTGAACAGGTCGATGTGCAGGCGGCCCATGGTGGCTCCGATCGTGTCGCCGGGACGTCCGGCGGTCAGCCCAGGACGGTGTCGATCGCGCCCAGGAACTCGTCGAGGTCGTCGGGGTCGCGCGACGTGATGAGGGTGTACCCGCCGGCGTCGTCGACCACCACCGGCTCGTCCTTCCAGCCTGCGGCACCGGCGTTGAGGATGTCGGTCTGCAGGGAGGCGTAGGACGTCAGCGTCTTGCCGTTGACGGCGTCGGCGGTGACCAGTGCCCACGGGCCGTGGCAGATGGCCGCCACCGGTCGGCCCGACGACGTGAACGACCGCACGATCTTCATCGCCCGCTCCGACAGCCGCAGCGCGTCGGCGTTGAGCGTGCCGCCCGGGATGAGCAGCAGGTCGTACTTCGCCGGGTCGACGTCGTCGAGCGTGACGTCGGGCTTGAACCGGTCGCCCAGCTCCTTGTCACCGACGAGCGTCTGGACCTTCTTCTTCTTGACGGCGGCCAGCGTCACCGCGGCCCCCGAGCTCCGCAGGTGCGCGAGGGGGACGACGAGCTCGTCGTGCTCCACGCCGTAGTTGGACACGATGGTCAGCACGCGACGACCCGCGAGGGTTTTGCTCATGGGCACACGCTATGCCTCGAATCCGTGTGCGCGCTGCCGGAAGGTCCCACGACCTGCGTCGCGGGACGCAAAGGCCGCGTCCCGACGAACCGGCTCACGACGACCGGCGCCGCCACACGTCACGCAGCGGCGGGACGGTCACGCCGACGGTGAGGAGGTCCGCCCGGGTGCGGCGGCGGTTGCGCAGCACGCCGGCGACGCCGAGCACCCACGGCACCAGCAGCACCGAGAACGCGAGCCGGTAGGCGTCCAGGGAGTAGGACGTCGCTCCGGCGGGGGACGCGAGCTGCAGGACCAGCCCGATGGCCAGGACCGCGCCGATGGTCGACGTGAACCCTCCCGTGTTCACGAAGCCCGTCGCCGTGCCCTGCAGGTGCGGCGGCGACCACGACCGCGCGAAGTCCATCCCGACCAGGGAGACGGGCCCGCCCGCCCCCACCACCACGACGAACACGAGCAGCTGCCATATGGGTCGCGGCGTCGAGGGCACCAGCAGTGCGATCCACGCGACGAGCGTCGCCACGCAGCTGGCCAGCACCGACCAGGACCTGCGCAGCGGGTGGCGCGCGGTGAAACGCCCGACGAGCGGCCCGGTGACCATCGCGGTGAGGGTCAGCGCCAGCAGCAGCGTGCTCGCCTCGGCCTTGCTGCGGTGCTGGGCCGTGACGAAGAACGGCACGCCCCACAGCAGCCCGATGACGTTGGCGCTGAACGGCGTGACGAAGTGCGACCACCAGCCCAGCCGGGTCCCTGCTGGCTCGGCGGACGCGCGCACCGCCTGTCGGAACCGTGCGGGCGCCTCCTCGGTGCGTCCGCCGAGCGGTCCGGGGCGGACGCATGCGAACGCGAAGACCGTCGCGGCCAACCCGACCACGGCCAGCGACCCGAAGGCCGCGGTCCACCCGTACCTGTGCAGGACGAGCGCGACGGGGATGGCCGACGCGAGCTGGCCGCTCTGCCCGATCAGGCCCGTGACCTGCACCAGCACCGGCACGCGACGCGGCGGGAACCACTGGGCGACCAGGCGGATCGCGCTGATGAAGATCGCGGCGTCGCCCGCGCCCAGCAGCACGCGCGCGACGAGCGCCGTCGGGACGTCGTGCGCGACCGCGAGCACCATCTGCCCGACAGCCATCACGAACGAGCCCACCGTGATCAGCGCCCGCGCCCCGAACCGGTCGAGGAGTCGCCCGGCGGGGATCTGCAGGCCCGCGTAGACGGTCAGCTGCACCACGGAGAACGCGGCCAGGCCCGTCGCGGACAGCGAGAACCGGTCGATCGCCTCGACGCCGGCAACGCCCAGCGCGCTGCGGTGCGTGACGCCGACGAAGTAGGCCGTGACCGCGGCCGCGTACACGAGCGCGGCGCCGACCGGTGCGCGCGCACCGCCCGCTGGCGGTGGTGCGCCCGTCATGGCTGGGTCCCTCGGTCGGTCGTCGGCCGGGCTGCGCGCCCGCGGTCCCAGCGTAGGCGGTCGGGCGGGGGCGCCGTGCCGACCGCCGGACGGGCGGTCTCAGGTCGCGGAATGGTCACGATTCACCCGCAAGGGTGACGTACCGCCTCTCGTTGCTGGTACGAAAGGTCTCCGGGGAGGCGACGCGGGCGTCGCTGCAGGAGGGGGCTCCACATGAATGACGTCATGCGTGCCGGTCGGGTGCCGGCGCTCACGGCCGCGACGGCCGCCATGCTCACTGCCGGTCTGCTGACGGCGACGTCCGCCGGCGCGGCCACGTCGAGCTCGTTGCTCGCGCTGCTCGCATGGGCCGTCGCCCTGGTGGGTGCGGTGGTGCAGTTCCTGACGCTCGACCGGCCGACGAGCCGGCGCGGCCTGCTGGCCGCCGTGGTCTCCCTGCTGGCGAGCGCCGCCGTGTGGGGGGCACTGGGCTCCGATGCGGCCGGGGCGCTGGCGGGGGTCTCGACCCTGCTGTTCCTGGTGCTCGCGACGGGAACCACGGTCGCGCGCGCGTCGCAGCCGCGCGTCACGGCCGGCTGAGGTCGGTCGGCTGTCGGTTCCGGCGCGTGGACCGTCGACCGGCCCCGCGTAGCGCGACGACGACGGCGAGGGGCCAGAGCGCCTGCGCACCCGCGACGACCCGCTCGGTGAGCCCCACGGCGGTTCCCTCCGTCTGCAGCTCGACGACAAAGACCGCCAGCAGGCCGACGAGCGCCGCCGACGCCGCCGCACCGACCGCCGGGTGCAGGATCCCGCGCTGCCCGCGCCGCGCCGACGCCGCCGGCCACAGCGCGAGCGCGCCGAAGCCCACGGCGGCCGCGATCCCGTGCGCCCGCGGGTGCGCGTCGACGGGCAGGAGGGCCACCGCCAGCGTCGCGGCGCCGCCGAGCCCGTGGAGCAGCCGCCCGCTGGTCGGCACGGGTCGTAGGCCCGCCGCCGTGACCAGGTGCGCGGCCCCGGTCACGGCGAGGCCGGCGGTCATGATCCCGGGTTGGTGCGCGGACGTCGCGGCCAGGTCGCTGATGGTCTCGCGGACGGCGTCGAAGGACGGTTGCCGGGAGGCGGCGACCGTCCAGCCTCCGATCATCGCGACGGGCGCCGCGAGCGCGCTGGCGAGCGCCCAACCAGGCACCTCGTCGGCGTGACGCGGTTCGAGTGGTGTGGTCACGGGGGGGGGGGCCTTCCTGGCTCTGGGGGGCCGCGCGGGCTGCGGCAACCGTAGGCCAACGGCCTCGAGCGGGGTGAGGAAGGCCGCTGGAGGATCGCGGGGAGCGGGGTTGGCTGAGGGTCGAGCGACGCGCACGGACGGGCGTCGAGGTGTCAGAGCTCGACGGTCACGACGGCGCGCGCCCGCTCGAGATCGGCGCGCCACTCCGACGCCTCGGTGTCGGTCAGTGCGGTGGCGATGCGTACGGGCAGCGCCCGCGACCCGTCGGTCACCTGCTCGGCGAGCTCGCGGGTGACTCCGCGGGCGCGCAGTGCTCGGGCGACCCGCGCGGGCGCGGGCCCAAGACCGACGAGCGTGACGCGTCCCAGGGCGTTGTCGTCGGCGTCGGGCAGATGGTCGATGGGCGTCGGCGGCCACAGACGACGTTCGGCCCAGTTCCCTGCAGCGACCAGCAGTGCCATCGCCGCCACCCAGATGAGCCATGGGAGAAGGTCGGAGTCGAGCGTGTGGAGCAGTGTGAGGATGAGCGGATAGGTCAGCGTGTAGGCGACGGCGACGATGAGTGCTCGGCGCCATCCGTGGGCCTTACCCATGCGGGTCCCCTTCGTGCCGCGGCGCACGGACGCCGAGCTGGATCGCTCCACGAGCCTAGCCATGCCTCCACGGAGTCGCCTCTGACGTTCCGCTGTGGGTGGGATGGGGGAAGGTGGGGGCGTGCTGATCGTCGTCGTGCCCGGAGCGTCGTCGGCGGGCGGTGACGCGGACGACGCGACGCCCCTCGTCGGCGTCCGGCGCGTCGGGCAGGACGTCGCGCCGCACGGTGTGGTCGGGGAGGACCGGTCCGTGCGGTGGGTGTGGGACGACACCGCGCACTGGTACTCGCGCCTGCTGGCCGACGGCGTCCGGGTGGAGCGCTGCCTGGACCTGCGGCTCGCGCACCGCGTGCTGCGCGACTCGCTCACGTCGGCCGGCTCCGTGCTGGCCCGGCGAGCGTCCGGGCCGTTCGACGCCCCGGCCGAGCAGGGCGACGCGCTCGCCGGGCCCGACGCGCCGGTCGCGCTGTTCGAGGTGCGCGCGCCGCGTGAGCGGCCCGACGAGGCCGCGCTGCTCGCGGAGGTCGCGGACCAGGACGCCGCGCTCGCGGGACCGGGACCGGACGTGCGCGCGGCTGCCGCCGGCCGGGGCGCCGGTCCCGACGTCGGCCCCGCCCACGCGCGGCTGCGGCTGCTGGTCGCCGCGGAGTCGGCGGGCGCGCTCGCGGCCGCGGAGATGCGGCACGCCGGCCTGCCGTGGGACCGGGAGGTGCACGACCGGCTCCTGACCGACGCGCTCGGACCGCGGCAGGGTGACGCGCGCCCGCCGCGGATGGAGGAGCTCGCCGCCCGGATCCGTGCCGAGCTCGGCGCGCCGCGCCTCAACCCCGACTCGATGCCCGACGTGCTGCGCGAGCTGCGCCGCAACGGCCTGCCCGTCACCTCCACCAGCAAGTGGGAGCTCGCAGGCGTGGACCACCCGGTGGTCGAGCCCCTGCTCGCCTACAAGAAGCTGTCCCGCCTGCACACCGCCAACGGCTGGGCGTGGCTGGACCGGTGGGTGCCGGACGGACGCTTCCGTCCCGACTACGTGGTGGCCGGCGTCGTCACCGGCCGGTGGGGCTCCAGCGGCGGCGGCGCCCAGCAGCTCCCGAAGCAGGTGCGCCGGGCCGTCCGTGCCGACGACGGGTGGCGCCTGGTGGTGGCCGACGCGGCGCAGCTCGAGCCGCGCGTGCTGGCCGGGCTGGCGCGCGACGACCGGATGGCCGAGGCGGGCCACGGCCGGGATCTGTACCAGGGGATGGTCGACGCGGGCGTCGTCGCGTCCCGGGACCAGGCGAAGGTCGGGATGCTCGGCGCGCTGTACGGCGGGACGACGGGCTCGTCGGCCGCGGTCCTGCCGCGGTTGACGCGCGCGTTCCCCGCCGCGCTCGGCCACGTCGAGGCCGCTGCTCGTGCGGGGGAGCGCGGCGAGGCCGTCACCACCCTGCTGGGCCGCACCTCCCCCCGGCCGGGCGTGGGCTGGGCGCAGGTGCAGGCCGCAGCGCTCGGGGGAGCGCCGGGCGACGACGATGCCGGTCCCGCGGCCGCAGGGTCCGCCGACCCGGCCGGCCAGGAGGCCAGGGCCCGCGCCCAGTCCCGCGCGTGGGGCCGGTTCACCCGCAACTTCGTCGTTCAGGGCACCGCGGCCGAGTGGGCGCTGTGCTGGATCGCCGAGGTGCGCCGCAGGTTGTGGGCGCTCGGTGAGGCGGGGGAGCCGAGCCGGGCGCCGGCTCCCTTCGCTCGCCGTCCGCACCTGGTCTACTTCCTGCACGACGAGCTGGTGGTCCACGCGCCCGAGCAGCTCGCGGACGCGGTCGCGGTCGAGGTGCGCGAGGCGGCCGTCGCCGCCGGCCGGCTGCTGTTCCGCGACTACCCTGTGGACTTTCCCCTCAGCCTCGCCGTCGTCCGCTCGTACGCCGACGCGAAGGGCTGATGCTCAGCCGAACCGGCCGTTGACGTAGTCCTCGGTGCGCGGGTCGGCGGGGGAGCCGAACATCTGCGCCGTGGGGCCGTGCTCGACGATGCCGCCGGGTGTGCCCTGCTCGGCGAGGAAGAACGCGCACTGGTCGGAGACGCGGGCGGCCTGCTGCATGTTGTGCGTGACGATCACGATCGTCACCTCGCCGCGCAACGCACCGATCGTCTCCTCGACCCGGCGGGTGGAGGTCGGGTCCAGGGCCGAGCACGGCTCGTCCATGAGCAGCACCTGGGGGCGCACGGCGAGCGAGCGCGCGATGCACAGGCGCTGCTGCTGCCCGCCGGACAGGCCACCACCGGGGGAGCGGAGCCGGTCCTTGACCTCCGACCACAGGCCGGCGCGGGTCAACGACTCCTCGACGAGCGCGGCCCGGTCGGCCGCGGAGACCCGGACGCCGG
This sequence comes from Cellulomonas sp. JH27-2, assembly GCF_014837175.1. Taxonomy (GTDB): domain Bacteria; phylum Actinomycetota; class Actinomycetes; order Actinomycetales; family Cellulomonadaceae; genus Cellulomonas. The sequence goes on from NZ_JACYFR010000003.1 coordinate 471,136, forward strand.
TGAGCGCGAGCCCCGCGGTGACGTTGTCCTGGATCGACATGGCGGGGAAGGGGTTGGGCTTCTGGAAGACCATGCCGATGCTGCGTCGGGCGTCGGTGACGCGGCGCGCGGGGTCGTAGATGTCCTGCCCGTCGAGGAGCACCTCACCGGCGAGCGACGCGGACGGCACCAGCTCGTGCATCCGGTTGAGGATCCGCAGGAACGTCGACTTGCCGCACCCCGACGGGCCGATCAGCGCGGTGACGTGCCCCGCGGGCATGGCGAGCGACACGCGCTCGAGCACCTTGTGCGTCCCGAACCACGCCGAGATCGATCGCGCGTCGAGCGCCACGCGGGTCCCGAGGCCGGTCGGCGTGGGGACGCCCGTCGGGACGGGGGGCAGCAGCTGCGTCGCGTCGTCGGGCAGCGCGGGCGCCTCGGGGGCGACGGCGACGAACGAGTCCACGGTCATGGACGCACGATGACGCACGGACGTGGCGTCAGGGTGAACAGCGGGCATCGGTTGGCCTTCACACCAGGTTGGGCAGGACGACGAAGACCTGCTGGGCGACGAGGGTGGCGCAGACGAGGACGAGCGGGACGCCGACGACCCACGCCTGCCACCGCCCCCACCAGCGGGACAGGAACGTGACGAGCACGGCGCTCGCGGTCAGGGCGGCGAGCGCGAGAACGAGCAGGGGCCACGCGCCGGCGTCGCCGGCGAAGGCGGCCTCGTCGTCGCCCAGGACGGTCCGCGACAGGACGGCGCGCGGGGTGGGGAAGGCCTCGCCGACGAGTGTCGCGTCGACCCGCAGCACGCCCGTGGGGGCCCAGCGCGGGCCGGTCGCGCCGACGAGCGTCAGACGCCCGGCGCCCGCGGGCAGCACGTCGGGCAGCGGGTCGCCCGCGCGCCGCAGGCCCGCGACGGCGTAGGTCGCGGTGCCCTGGCCGGTGACCGTGGTGATGACGTCGCCCACTCGGAGCTCGCCGATCCTGCCGAACACCCCGCCGTACGCTCCGTGCCGTCCCATCAGCACCACGGCGCCGGCCTGGCCGGGCAGCACGGTGTCGCGCCGGTGGCCGGGCCCGGACTGCAGGATCGTCGACGTCGTCCCCTCGAGGACCACGTCGTCCAGGTCGAGCCGCGGGATGGAGACGGTCGCGACCGGCGCGCCCGGTTCGATCAGGTGGTCGGCCGGGGTGACCTGGCCGACGGGTGCGGTGCCCGCGGCCAGCTGGGCGCGGAATGCCCAGCCGGCCACGTGCTGGTCCCGCTCGTAGCGCAGCGGGGAGAGGACCAGCGCATACGCCACGACGCCCAGCGCCAGAGCCGCGACGATCAGCAGGCTGGTGCCCACCAGGCGAGAGCGCTCGCTGGCGGGGACGGGCCGGATCGCGGCGTCCAGGCTGGGCATCGTGGTCGTCATGTCAGCGCTTCTGCGTGACGGTCTTGGCGGCGGACGACTTGCCCGCGACCGTGGAGGAGCCCGAGTAGGTCACGACGAGCTTGTGCTTGCCGGCCTTGAGCTTGGGCAGTTTCACCGTGGCCTTGCCGTTCCTGAGCGTGACCGTCTTCACCGACTTCTTGCCGTCCTTGACGGTGACCTTGCCGGTCGCCGTGACGCCGGTCGCGGAGACCTTGACCTTCAGCGTCGCGTACTTGCCCTTGGCCACGGACTTCGGTGCGACGACCGAGACGCTGGGGGTCGCCTTGGCGACCCTCACCGTCACGACCGAGCTGGTGCTGCTCTTCACCGTCGACGGGCTCGAGGACGTGAAGACGGCCTTGACCGCGTACAAGGTCTTGGTGGCCTTCCAGGTCAGCTTCGCCTTGGCGGACGCGACCTTGATCGTGCCGAGCTTCTTGCTGCCGTCGTAGAACGCGACCGAGCCGGCGTGCGTCTTGCTCGCGGACACGGTGGCCGTGACCGTGAAGGACCTGCCGACGACGGGCTTCGCGCTGACCGTGGCCTTGGTGGTCGACGCGACCGCGACGACGGGCTTGGTCGTGGCGGTGGGCGTCGGGGTCGGGGTGACCGGCGCCGTGACCGTGAGGTCCACGACCGGCGAGGTCGACGCGCCCACACCGGCCAGGTTCGGCAGGAAGACGGCCGACAGCGGCAGCGAGCCCGCGGTCTTCGTCGGGACCTGGACCGTGCCCGTGCTGCTGCCGGCGGCCACGGCGCCCGACGCGAGGAGCGTGGAGCCCGTGTAGATGCGGACCGTGCCGCCGCCCTGGCCGTAGGACGACGTGGTCACGGTGGCCGTGACGGACTTGCCGGCGGCGACCGAGCTGGCGCCGAGCGTCAGGCCGGTCTCCGAGGCCGATGCCTTGTAGGCGCGCAGCGAGTCGTCGCCGCAGCCGTCGCCCAGCAGGCCGAAGCCGAACGCCGTGATGGTCGCGCTCTGCTGGCAGACCCGCGAACCCGTCCCGACGAACGTCTTGGCGATCTCCGAGGTCGGGTCGTCGGCCAGGACCGAGGGGACGATGTTGTAGACCGGGCGCGTGTACGCGTTGAACCCGGGGTTCAGGGCGTACGAGGTGCCCGAGCCGGTGGTGGCGACGTTGCCGTCGACCGCGTTGATGCGGACGGAGTCACGCAGGTCCGTCGTCTCGCCGTTGGCCTGGGCCACCCACTGCGCGATGGAGAACGGCGCGATCGCGCCGGCGTCCTGCGCGGCCGTACCGCTGACGAGCGCGCCACCCTGGTGCTCCTGGACGGCGGTGCCGGTGAAGTCCTTGTCCTTGAGGTTGGCGTAGGTGCCGGCGGAGATGTCCGACTCGGTGACGCCGACCTTGCCCAGCCAGAAGCTGCGCGTGCCGGAGCCGGCTGCCGGGATGAACGTCGTGATGTCCGTGACGACGTCGCCGGTCGCGGCCACGTAGGACGGACCCTGCAGCGTCGTGCTGTCGCCGTTGACGACGACCTTGGTCAGCTCGCCCTTGAAGATCGAGGTGATCTGCGCCTTGCTCAGGTTGGCCGGGATCACGCTGTTGGGTGCGGTGGCGTACGACACGGCGTCGAGCGCGAACGGCACGTAGGTGAGCACGCCGTCCTGGGCCACGTCAGCCGCGCCGGGACCGCCCGAGCTGCGGGCGAACTGGACCTGACCGGCGATCGCGGAGGTCGTGACAGGCACCGCGGCGCTGTTGAAGACGGGGATGTTGGCCGTCTCCGTCTGGCCGATGGCGACGCGCAGCAGGTCGCGGCCGCCGCCCGAGTTGTTGGCGCGGGGGACGGCCGTGCCGCCCGTGCGCGTCGTCACCGAGGCGCTGCCGGTCGCGTCGTAGGACGCGATGACGCCGCCGCCGATGGCCGTGGCGAGACCGCCGACGACGCTCTGCGTGGTGTCCGAGCCGAGGCCGGCGAGCGTCCCGAAGGACCCCGTGGCCGGGTCCGCGCTGGCGGGCGCGACGATGCTGCCGAGCGCGAGCGCGGCGAGACCGGCGCACAGGCCGGCCTTCGCGAAGGCTGTGACCTTCATCTGACTGTTCCTCTCGAGGCAGGAAAAGATTGCGCGCGGGACCCGCGGCAGGGCCGAATCTAGGACGGCTGGGAAAACAGTCGACGACTACCGGAACAACACCGGCCGCCGGTCACGAGAAATCAGTTTCGAATTCGCCCTCACGCAATGCCTGGACGCGCGCCCGGCGCATCAGGACGGGCCCGGCCACCGCGCACGCGGCACCCAGCCCGGTCGAGCCCACCAGGCCCAGCCGCGCGGTGCCCACGTCGGTGCCGCCGGTGCGGATGGGGTCGCCCGCCGTGCTCTCGCCGGTGTCGGGGTCGGGTGCGGGGGTCGAGGCCGAGGTTGGCCCGGAGGGCGTCGTGGGTACGGGGACGGGCGCCGGGTCGGAGCCGGGGTCCTGCGAGCCGGGCGCCGCCGCGGGCGCGGTCGGGGTCGATGTCGGTGTCGGGTCGGGCGTCGCGGCGGCCGTCGCGGTCGGCGTCGGCGACGGGGTCGCGGTGGGTCTCGCGGTCGCCGCGGGCGGGCACAGCTTCGCGACCGCCGCCGGGTCGTCGAGCAGGTCCGCCACGGCCGTCAGGTCGTCCCGCTGCGAGGCGCCGAGCGGCAGGTAGCCGCGCGGGAGCGCCCCCTTGCTCTCACCGGGCACCTGACCCGTCGAGCCCGCGTACCGAAGGAACGTCGCGTAGTCGCTGCGCTGGTCAGCACTGGCGGAGCAGACCGGGACGGCCGCGTAGTCGACGAGCGTGAGCGGGTAGGCCCCGCGCACGCGCGTGTCGGCGTCGGTGACGCGGACGCCGTCGACCCTGACCATCGCGTCGACGGCCGCCTGCATCGTGTCGTCGTCGGCCGCCAGGGCCTGGCCCGCGGCGTTCACCAGGCGTGCGGTGCGCAGGCCGTAGCGCTGCGCGGACGCCAGGTCGGTCAGTGCCATCGAGAAGCGGCTGCCGGGCAGCTGTGCGCCCGACGACGTGAAGCCCGGGGGCAGCTTGTTCACGTCCCAGACGATCTTGGCGCCCGCGTTGGCCTTCTGCGTGCGGCTGGCGGCGTCGGCCATGTCGTTCGTGTAGGGGCGCAGGTCGAGCGTGCCGTACCCGGGGGCGGGCACGCTGTCGTCCTGCCGGTAGGTGCTCAGGTCGGCCTTGGGGAAGCTGTCGAGGTTCGGGTCGTGCGTCAGGTCGAGGTCGGCGTAGACGGGGTTGACCGTCATGCCGTACTCGTCGGGCTCGCCCTGCAGGAATGCGCGCGCGAACGGGTCCGCAATGACCCAGTGCCACAATTGTGCGTAGGCGTCGGAGGTGCCCAGCCCGACCATCAGGCCGTCCGGCCCGGCGGTGTGCACGAATTGTTCGAGCTCGGGATTCAGTGCGATGAATTCCGGGTCGTTGACGATGCTGCGCGGATTGTCGGTGAGCGGCTTTCCGGAGCCGCCGCCCGGGACGTCCGCGCGGTAGGACTGCGTGAGCAGCTTGGCCACGAGACGCGGGTTCAGCACCAGGTCGTCCAGCGCCGTGCCGTCGCGCTCGCTCAGCGAGCTGCCCAGCTTGTACTGCCGATCGATCGTGTAGGCGATGACCAGGGCGGTCTGCACCACGGGTGCGTACCGGACCGGCTCGTCGGGGGCCGGGTCCAGCGGGGCGTTGACCACCGCCAACCGCGACGCGCCGCTCACCGTGCTCGTGAGCTGCGACCGGGCCTCGTCGTCGCCGATCTGCGAGTACCCGTACGTCGTCCCCGTGCCGCACAGCGCGGACTGCCAGGAGGTCATCGCGTCGGAGAACAGCTCGTTGCCCACCAGCCGCTGCTCGGCGTTGCCGAGCGCGCACGACGAGCCGATGGCCGCGAACTGCAGCGGGAACACCATGCGGTGCGACCACGCCGTCGCCGACAGCGGCGACCCGACGATCGAGCCGCCGGGGGACTGCTCGGCGAGCGTCCCGTTGGCGTTGGTCTCACCGCGCGGCACGACGACGAGCCAGCACGAGCGCGGCGCGCCCGACGCGAGCGCCTCGCCGCAGCCCAGGTGCGGCGCCTCGAGGGAGGTCTGGATCTCCATGTTCGCGGTACCCGTGCCGTCCGTGCCGGTGCGGGCCGCGGTGATCTCGTTGGTCGAGGCGGACGTGAAGTAGTCGGCCACGTCGGTCACGGGGCTCCCGCCGACCGGCGTGAACGGGACCGTGTACGCCTTGAGGTTCGGGTTCGTCAGCGGCGGGGGCACGAGGTGCGCGGCGTCGTACGCCTGCTGCGGGTCCTCGCCGCGCTTGAGGCCGCGCTGCGCGGTGCGCTCGCCCACCAGGTTGTTCAGGCCCGGGTTGGGTGCACCCCACTGGCACTGATCGGGCGTCGGGCCGGACGCGTCGTCGCCCCAGCACTGCATGATCTGCAGGTAGTCGTACGAGAACTGGCCGGCCGACGTGGGCCGCCCGCCCTTCCAGTCCACCGTGACGCTCTGGTGGGACAGGTTGCGCGTCTGGCTGACCGTGACCTCGAGGCGCGAGAAGGCCGCGTAGTCCGGGTCGTGCGGGTCGCGGTCGCCGACGAGCGACGGGTCCGACCAGGCCTGCGTCGAAGGGGAGTCGCCCGCGACGCTCTGCACGACGGCCGACGACGCACGCTCGGCCGCCTCGGACGCCGCTCCCGTGGCGACCAGCAGCGTCGCCCCCAGCGAGGTCGCCGCGAGCCCGACGACCGTCAGCCACGCGCCCGTGCGGCGCAGGCGTGCGGCGTTCACCGCTGCGCCCGTCGAGCTGCCGACGGGCCGGCGCGGCCGGCCCGGCGCGTGCGGCCCGCCTGCCCGGCACGCGCGCTCCCGCCGGCCGCCCGCGCGACGAGCGGCGGCGCGACCACCAGCGCGACCGCGAGGAGGCAGGCGGCGACGACGGCCCAGGGACCGATCCCGCTCCCGCCGGTCTCCTCGGTCTCGACGGGCATCGCGACGACGTTCGAGCAGGTCCCCGTCTCGTCGTCGCACACCACCGGGCCGCCGCCCGTGCTCGGTGCGGCGACCGTGCCGACGGTCGTCCCGGTGCCGACGCCGGTCCCCGTGCCCGTGGGGTCCGTGCTGCCGCCGTCGTCGGCCGTCGTGCCGGTCGAGCCGTCCGCGCCGGGCGCGCTGCTCCCGGGTTTCCCGCCGCCCTTCGTCGTCGTGCCGGTGGTGGGCGCGCTCGTGGATCCCGGCTTGCTGCCGCTCTTCGTCGGGGTGCCCCCGGACGTCGTGGTGCCCGGTCCGTTCCCACCGCCGTTGGCCGGCGACCCCGCGGCGCCACCCGTCGGCCTGTCGCACTGCGTGTCGCCCTTGTGGTCGCACTCGGACGGCTGCGGGGCGTTCTTGGCCAGCGTGTTGCTGCCGTCGGCGGAGAAGGTGGGGTTGTTGCACTTCTTGATGTCGACGTCCTGGTCCTGCGCCCCCGGGATCTTGCTCACCTGGTCCAGGCCCGCCTGCACCAGGTTGATGGGCAGCGGGGAGTAGCCGAGCACCTCGGCCTGCTGCTGCCCCTCGCACAGGAAGTAGTTGGCGAAGGCCCCGAGCGTGTGCCCCTTGGCGTCCGTGAACCCGTTCTGCGTGCTGGTCGGCACCACGATGTAGCTGTAGGAGGACAGCGGGTAGGCGCGCTTGTCCGTGTTGCCGTACACGCCCGTGAGGTTCTGCGTGAGGTACTGCGCCGAGCCCTTGTCCGTGTTGATGGTGGCGCCGAGCAGCCCGACGGCCACGTTGGAGGCGGTCGGCTCCACGTAGTAGCCGGCGTCGTTGAGGACCTTGGCCACGGGGTAGCCGGTCTTGAGCGCGTAGGAGTACTCGACGTACGTGATGGTGCCCTCGTTCCCGCGCTGGGCGACGTACCCGGACACGCCCTGGGAGTTGGGCTGCGCGACGAAGCCCTTGCCCGGGATCGTCGGGTAGTTGGACGTCACGCCGCACGGGGTCGAGCGGCCCGCGGCCTGGCAGTACGCGTCCCACGCCTTCTGGTGGCGCTGCGCCATCCACGTGGTGAGCTGCGCGGTCGACCCGGACCCGTCCGAGCGGACCACCGGCACGATCTTGCGCTGGGGGAGCGTGAGCGACGGGTTGTCGGCGGCGATCGCGGGGTCGTCCCAGCTCGTGATCGTGCCGGTGAAGATGCCCGTGATGACGTCGCCTGACAGCCGCAGGTTGGTGACCTTCCGGCCGCCGACGGTCAGGTTGTACATGAAGGCCGTACCACCCGCGACGATCGGCATGTAGACGTACCCGCGGCTGGGCGGGGTGTCCACGACGCCGCCGTCCTTGAGGCCGTACGGGATCTCGGTGATCGCGAAGTCCACCGTCCCGGCCTTGAACTGGTTGCGGCCGTCCGACGACCCGGTGTTGGCGTAGTTGATCCGCATGCCGTACTGCTCGACGTTGCGCCGCCACTGGTCCACGGCGTTCGAGCTCCACGACGAGCCGGCGCCGCTGACCGGCACGTAGGAGTCCGCGCTCGCGGCGGAACCCGTCGCGAGCAGCGCGCCCGCGGCGATCAGCGGGGTGATCACGGCGGCGATCAGCGGGGCGAGGACGCGTCTCATGACTGCTCCTGGTCGGGCCGGTGGGTCGGGTGGGGGGTGCGGGTGGGGGTGGGGCGGCGGCCGCGGGGGCCGCGCGCCGCGGCTCGTCGCCGTCGCTCGGTGCGCGCCTGCTCCCGGGCGCGCCGGCGGGCGTCCTTCTTCAGCGGCGACGAGCCGCCGACGACCCGGGCCAGCACGAACAGGGTCAGCACCAGCAGCATCAGGACCGCGGCGGCGCCGAACCCGCGCGCGACCATCGTCGGCTCCGGGGACTTCACGAACTGGAAGATCGCGAGCGGCAGGCTGACCATCGGGCCGCTCGTCGGGTCGCTGTTCATCGCGGCGGTGAAGCCCGAGGTCAGCAGCACGGGTGACGTCTCGCCGATGCCGCGCGCGGTGGCCAGGATGACGGCCGTCGTCAGGCCGGAGCGCGACGTCGGCAGGACCACCTGCCAGACCGTGCGGAACTGGCTGGCGCCGAGCGCGTAGGACGCCTCCTTGAGCGTCCCGGGCACCAGGCGCAGCACCACGTCGGCGGACCGCACCATGATCGGCAGCATCATGATGCTGATGGCCGTGGCGGCCGCGACGCCCGACTTGGGGATGCCGAGGGCCAGGATGAGCGTCGCGTAGACGAACAGTCCCGCGACGATGGACGGCAGCGCCGTCATGGCTTCGACGACCGTGCGGACCAGCCGCGCGAACCGGCCCGGGATCTCCGAGAGGAACACCGCGGTGAGCAGGCCCAGCGGGATGGTGATGACCAGCGCGATCGAGATCTGGATCAGCGTCCCGACGATCGCGTGCCGGATGCCGCCGTCGCTCAGGGGATCGAGCGGGCCGGCGAGCGCCATGTCCTGCGTGAAGAAGTTGACGTGCGGCAGTGCGGCCGCACCGCGGGAGAACGTGAAGACGACGACGAACACGAGGCCGGCCAGCAGCGTGAAGGCGGCGCCGTGCACGACGACGGTCACAAGCTTGTCGCGGACCGAGACGCCGCTCTCCGTGAGCGACACGAGCAACGCGTACAGCGCGAGGAACAGGCCTACCGTGATCGCGGTGAAGCCCAGCGGGCTCGTGACCGGGGCCAGCACGGTGCACACGAGCGTGGCGAGCGCGAACGCCGCGACTCCCGCCCCGCAGACGTTGAGCAGGTCCGAGACGCGCACACCGCTGAGCTGGCGGCGCACCTCGCGCCGCGGGGCGGGCTGCGCGGCAGGTACGGCCGGCGCGTCGGGCACGGGGCCCACGGGGCCGCCGGGGACGTTCGGGTGGCCCGCGGGCGTCGTCGTGCCCACGATCGGAGGAGTCACCTCGACGACGGCCATCAGCTGCTCGCCCCCGACCGCGACCGGGCCACGACGGACGACGCGGCGAAGTTGACGACGAGCGTCATGAGGAACAGCGCGAGCCCGGCGGCCATCAGCGCGGAGGTGCCGAACGGCGTGGACTCGCCGTACCGCAGCGCGATGAGCGAGGACACGGAGCTGCCGCCGTTGGCGAGCACGTGCCACTGCACGGCGAACACCGGCGAGATGATCATGTAGACGGCGATCGTCTCGCCCAGCGCACGGCCCAGGCCGAGCATCGTCCCGCCGATGATGCCGCCCTTGCCGTACGGCAGGACCACCCGGCGGATCACGCCCCAGCGCGTGGACCCCAGCGCGAGCGCACCCTCCCGCTCGCCGACCGGGGCCTGCATGAAGACCTCGCGCATGATGGACGCGACGACGGGCGCGATCATCATCGCCACCACCAGTCCGGCGATGAAGGTCGACGACGTGTAGACGGTGGCGGTCGCGAGCGGGTCGTGCGGGTCCGAGCCGGGCACGGAGAACGGCGGGAACCAGCCGAAGGTCGTCGAGAGCCAGCGCGCGAGCCCTGTCACGTGGCCCTGCAGGAAGAAGAAGCCCCACAGGCCGAACACGACCGAGGGGATGGCGGCCATGAGGTCGACGACGCTCACGAGCGGCTGGCGCAGCCGGACGGGTGCGTACTCGCTGATGTAGAGCGCGACGCCGAGAGCCAGCGGCACGGCGACGCTCACCGCCACCGTGGCGATGAGGATGGTGCCCACCAGGATCGCGGCGATGCCGAAGTTGCCCGAGTCGGGCTCCCACGCGGCGGTCGTGAAGAACGACCAGCCGGCGCGGTGCAGCGCGCTCCAGGCGCGGATGAGCAGGAACACCCCGACCAGGCCCATGATCGCCAGGACCGCGGCACCGCCGGCGACCAGCGTGCCGCGGAACGCGCGGTCGCTCCACGACCTGCGCGTGCCCAGCCGCCGTGGGACGTCGGTGCTCGCGCTGGTGGCGCTCACTGCTGCTCCTGACCGTCGTGCGAGCACGCTCGCGCCGTGGCCGCCTTCTGCGACCGACTGGACCGTCCCGCGCGCCGACGGACGGCAGTCGTCGGACGGGCGACGAACAGGTGCCCGCAGGACGGCGAGCGGGTCCGAATCGGACAGTTGTCCGACTCGTCCTGCGAGAACGTGGCAGGAGACGGGTGAAGGCAGAGAAGTTTGCTCTGGACGTTTGACCAACAGGGGTTTCGTGCCGCACACTCTTACCTGACGGTGCGCATCGCCTGCCCCCTGCGCGGTGCGCACCGTCGTTGCTTCACGAAGGGCGGGACCTCCGGGTCCCGCCCTTCGTCGTTCCCCCGACGACGTCCGGCGGTGAGGTGCAGATGCTCGCGGGTGACCCGGGTGGAGGCCGTCGGCGCGGCTTCCGCGTGTTCGTCGGGGCCGCGGTTACCGTCGATGGGTGACCGTTCCCGCACGCGTGCCCGGCACGGGAGCCACACCAGGCCAGGTGCAGGTTCCCGGAGCAGACTCCGACGACCCTCGCGCCGCGCCCTCGGGCGCCCTGGCGGCGCCTGCAGGTGACAGCGCGCCCGTCGTCCTCGTCGAACCCCCGTCGCCCGCCGAGCTGATGGAAGGTGCCGTCGCCACCTGGCGGGCGGCGCTCGTCGAGGCGGCCGGCGGGTCCACGCTCGCGGACGTCGAGCTGCTGGGCGAGGCCGCGCTCGACCTCTCGGCCGCGCACCCGTCCGGCATGGCCCAGCTGTTCGCAGGCCGGGAGACCCGCCTGTCCAACCTCGTGCGCGAGGGCACGGCGCTCTCGACCGCCCGACGACGCGCCCGTGCGGTCGGCGCGCGGTCGGCCGCGTACGCCCAGCAGTACGGCATCGCCCCGACGTCGCTCGCGATCGGCGTCGCGACGTGGACCGAGCGTGGCGCCGGCCAGGTCGCCCAGGACGACGTCGCTGCGCTCGCCTCGGTCACGAGGCAGCGCACCCGCGACGACGAGGTCGCACCGCCCGAGCCCCGCACGGTCCGCGCGCCCGTCCTGCTGCGACCCGTCACGTTGCACGCACGCGGGACGGGCGAGGCCGACTACGAGCTCGCGCTCGAGCCGTCGCTCGAGGTGAACCCGGTCCTGGCGCGTGCGCTGCGCTCGCGCGGAGCACTGCTGGACCCGGCGGCCGTGGCGCGCGGTGCGTTCACGCCGTCCGGCTTCGACCCGCGTGCGGCCCTGCAGCGGCTCGCGTCGCTGGGCGAGGCCGTCCTGGAGGACTTCACGCTCGCGGAGCGCGTGGTCGTCGGCGCGTTCGTCCACCCCGGGCAGGTGCTGGTCGACGACCTCGACCAGCTCGCCGGGACGCTGGACCGGCACGAGGTGGTCGCCGCGCTCGCGGGCGTGGGCGCCGACGAGCTGGCCGCCCGGGAGCTGCCGGCGCCGGAACGCGGGGACCGCGACCCGGCGCTCGAGCGCGGGGTCGGCGACCTGGACCCGACGCAGCAGCACGTGCTGGACGTCGTCGCCACCGGCACGCACCTGTTCGTCGACGCGCCGACGGGGTCCGACGTCACCGGCACGCTGGCAGCACTGGTCGCGGACGCCGCCGCGTCGGGCCGGACCGTCCTGTACGTGCCCGGGCACCGCCGTGCCGCGGTGGCGCTCGGGGAGCGGCTCGGGCGCCTGGGCCTCGACGCGCTGCTGCTCGACGTCGCGCCGGAGGCGGGCTGGCGGACGGCCGCCGCGCGTCGCCTGCTCGGGGCGATGACGTTCGAGGCGCCGACGGTCGACGCACACGGAACGCACGCCCTGCGCGCGGAGCTCGTGGCGCACCGCGAGCAGCTGCGCAGCTACGTCGTCGCGCTGCACGCGGCCCGTGAGCCCTGGGGCGTGTCCGCCTACGACGCGCTGCAGCAGCTGGCGCGACTGACCTCCACGCGTCCGACCCCGCGGACCACGGTCCGCCTGGGCGCCGCCGCGACCCGCGCGATCGACGGCACCCGGCGCGACGAGCTGGCCGCGCTGCTGACGCGCGCGGGCGAGCTCGGTGCGTTCTCCGTGCGGCCCGGCGACACGCCCTGGTACGGCGCAGACCTGCGCACACGTGCGGACGCGGACGACACGGTGCGGCGCATCGAGCGGCTGCTCGACGAGGCGCTGCCGACCCTGTCGGCCCGCACCGAGCAGGTCGCCACCGAGACCGGGCTCAACCGCGCGGCGACGCTCGCGGCCTGGACCGAACAGCTCGCGATGCTCGACGGCGTTCGGGGCGCCCTCGACGAGTTCCTGCCCGTCGTCTTCGAGCGCACCGCCGACGACCTCGTCGCCGCGACCGCCACCGCGCAGTGGCGCGACGAGCACGGCGTCGAGATGAGCGGGCGCGTGCGTCGTCGGCTGGCCAAGCAGGCCAAGGACATGGTGCGGCCCGGACGTCCGGTACCCGACCTGCACGCGGCGCTCGTCGAGGTCGCACGCCAGCGCCAGATCTGGCACGACCACTGCCCGGGCGGCGGGTGGCCGCGCCTGCCCGACGGCCTCGAGCAGATCGAGGACGAGCTGGGCCCGTTGCTGGCGGACCTCGACGCGCTCGAGCAGGTGCTCGCGGGGACGCCCGACGGCGCCGGGCTGCGCGGGCTGACGATCGACGCGCTCGTCGAACGGCTGACGCGTCTGCGCACGACGACCGACGCGCTCGAGACGCTGCCGGACCGGACCGGGCTGCTGCACACGCTGCGCGAGGCCGGCCTGGAGGCCCTCGTCGACGACCTGGCCCAGCGCCGGGTCGACCCCGCGCTCGCCTCCGCCGAGCTGGACCTGGCGTGGTGGAGCACCGTCATCGAGCAGATCCTCACGGCCGAGCCCACGCTCGCCGGCTACGACGGGTCCACGCTCGGCGCGCTCGCCGCCCAGTACGCGCGCCTCGACCGCGAGCACATCGACCGGCTGTCCGGCCCGGTGCTGGCCGGTGCCGTCGCGCACGTGAGCACCGTGCTGCGCCAGCACCGTGCGCAGGCCGAGGACCTGTTCGCGGAGCTCGTCGAGGAGCGCCTCACCTCGCTGCGCGACACGTTCGGCCGCCACCCCGACGTCGCCCGACGCCTGCGCCCGGTGATCGCCGCAAGCCCGATGCTGGTCCCGCAGGTGCTGCCGCCGTCGCGGACCGTCGACCTCGTGGTCATCGACTCCGCCGCGCACCTGCCCGTCGAGGTCGCGCTCGCCGCCGTGGCGCGTGGCCGGCAGATCGTGGTCGTCGGCGACGCCCGCTGCGCGTCCGGGTCCGCCGTCCGCGAGCTCGCCGGCGTGCTGCCGAGCGTCGCCCTGCACGCACGCGCGTCCCGCCGCGACCCGTACCTGACCGCGTTCCTGGCCCGGCACGGCTACGACGGCGTCCTCGCCGCGCTGCCGCTGCCGGAGCAGGCGCCGCTGGTCGGCTTCGAGCTCGTCGACGGCACCGGAATGCCGGACCCGGACTCGGGCATGGTCGCGACGACGAACGCCGAGGTGGAGCGCGTCGTCGAGCGGGTGCTCGATCACGCGGTGATGCGCGCGGACGAGTCGCTGGCCGTCGTGACCGTGACGCCCCAGCACGCCGAGGCGGTCCGCGAGGCCGTCCTGGCCGAGGTGCGCACCAACCCCGCGCTGGCCGCGTTCTTCGACGCCGGCCGTGCCGACCCGTTCGTCGTGACCGACCTGAGCAACGGCGGTGGCCTGCGTCGCGACGCCGTCGTCCTCAGCCTCGGGCTCGGTCGCACGCCGCACCGGCGCGTGCTGCACACGTTCGGCGCGATCAGCAGCCCCGGCGGCGACGCCCTGCTGCTCGACGCGCTCGGGTCCACCGCGCGCCGGCTCACGGTCGTCTCGTCGTTCGCGGCCGACGACCTCGACGCCGCCCGCCTGCGCGGCCCCGGACCTCGCCTGCTGCGCGACCTGCTCGCGTTCGCCGGTTCGCGTGCCGCGGGCGGGACCGAGCTGGGGGCGTCGTGGGAGCCCGACGAGCCCGAGCACCTGTTCGCGCCGCGGCCCGGGGACTCGGACGCCGGGATCGTCGTGCCGGACGGCGAGTCGGCCGACGCCCGTGAAGACGCACCCGCGGACGAGTCCGGCGACGAGCCCGCTGCCGGTGCTCGCGGCGTCGACGCGGTGGATGCGGTCGAGCCGGGGGACGGCGCGCTGACTGACGACGCCGGGACCGACGACGTCCGGACCGACGACGCCCGACCCGAGCCCGACCGCCTGCTGCTGGACCTGGCCGAGCGCCTGTGGCACCACGGTCTCACCGTCGAGGTCGACTACGGCATCCCCGGTGGGGCCCGCATCCCGATGGTCGTCGGCCACCCCGACCTGCCGGACCGCATGCTCCTGGCCGTCCTGACCGACGACGAGGCCTACGTCGCCGAGCCCAGCATCCGTGTCCGCGAGCGGCTGGTCCCCGACCGGCTCGTCGACCTGGGCTGGTCGGTGCTGCGGGTGTGGTCCGCCGCCGCGTTCCTCGACCCGCAGGCCGAGGTGGACCGGATCCGCCGAGCCGTCCACGCGCTGGTCCCGACCGACGCGGGCGACGTCCGCCGGCCCGTCACGCAGAGCCTCCCGGCGATCGTCGTCGACGCCGACCTGGACGACCAGCCCGCCGCGCACGCGGGCGACGTCGGGTCCGCCGGCGCCGTGGCCGCTGAAGCCGAGCCTGCGGGAACTGAGCCTGCCGATGCCCAGCCCGCCGACGACGCGGGCGGCGCCGACCTCACCGCCGCCCAGCCGGTCGACACCGCCGGGCCGGCGACCGACGGCGCTGAGCAGGTGGAGACGGCGGAGTCGACAGCGAGCACGTCCCACGCGCCCGAGCCGGCCGTGACGTCACGCCCGTTGCAGCTCGCCCTCGCGGTCCCGACCCGGGAGCGGCCCGACGTCCGGCGCGGCCTGCCGATCGGCGCCTACTCGGACGACCAGCTGGACGAGCTGGTCACGTGGCTGCGGTCCGACGGGCAGGAGCGCTCGCGCGACCAGCTCGCGGCTGCGCTGCGCGACGAGCTGGGGATCACCCGTCGGTCCTACCGCGTCGACACGGCGATCCGCGGTGCGGTGTCTCGGGGCGTGGCCACCGACGCCTGATCCCGGCCGCGACGCCTGCGCGGGTTCGGTGCTCGACGAGAGCGGTGGGATCATCGGAGGATGACCAGCCCACGACGTGCGAGTCGGCGCGCCGTCAGGCCCGCGGGCACGGTGGGCACCGACGACGCGATCCTGCGCTCGACGCACGCGGCCGCGCCGACGCCTGAGGAGCCGACCGTGCGGCGCGGCCAGGTCGAGGACGCACACGAACCGGCGCTGCCGATCCGGAGCGCGGACGACAGCGACCTCGGGTGGGGCGAGTCGACCGACGGCAACGACGAACGACTCCGCCGCGACAAGCCCCCGCACTGGTAGCGCACGGGTCGTCACGGGATCAGTCAGGGATCCGCGCTGCGTACGACGGCGCGGACGGCGATCGGCCACTCAGCTCGGCGGCACCGGCGGTGTGGTCGGCGGGATGGTCGGCGGGGCAGTCGGGCCGCCGGTGTCGTTGGCGACCGCCGCGTTGGGACGTGCGGCCAGCAGGTCGCGGATCTCCTGCAGCAGCAGGATGTCCTCGGCGGGAGCCGCGGGCTCGGGCTCCTCACCCTGCTTGCGGCGCGCCGCGAGCGCGTTGAGCGGGAGCACGATGAAGAAGTAGATGGCGGCCGCAGTCAGGACGAAGTTCAGGAGCTGCGTGAGGACGACGCCGACCTGGATGGCCTGAACGCCCTTGGCGTCGTCGTCCCACGTGTAGGGCCCGATGTTCCAGATGTTGTTGAGGTTGGGTTGCCCGAAGATCCAGCCGATCAGTGGGTTGAGCACCGCCTCGACGAACGCGGTGACGACCTTGCCGAACGCGGCACCGATCACCACGCCGACGGCGAGGTCGACGACGTTTCCCCGCGCGATGAAGTCCTTGAAGCCCTGTAGCACCTTGCTCACGCCGCTGAGTCGCGCGCCGACGGCGGTGGTATCGATCGACTTCGTCACGTGCGCCTCCTCGGTGGCTCTGCTGATGCGTCCCGATCATGGCACGGCCCTTCCGGCGGCACGAGGGCGCAGAGCACCTCCACCCCCGCTCGGCTCACCTGACTCGCCTCCCTCATGGCACGACGACGGCCGAGAGCAGCGCCCCAGCAGACGCAGCGGCGAGGTCCGCGACCTCGCCGGGCCGGACGGCGAGCAGGACGGGCCTGTCGTCGTCGGAGGCAGACCCGGTGACGCCGGTGATCCCGCCCACCGTGGTCGCGCCATCCCTACCGCGCGCGGCGGGCGCGGGCAGCACCAGGGCACGTTCGGCGACGACCTTGCCCCGACCACCCTCGGCCGTCGCGGCCAGCACGTCGACCCGCATGCCGGTGCCGAGCAGCGAGGCCACGGCCGGATCGGCGAGCCTGACCGCGGCGACCACGGTCCCGTCCGGCCCGGCGAGGTCGTCGGGTATCAGGACCCCGGTGGCCAGCGGCAAGCCGGCTGCCACCGGGACGGCGATGGACCCTCCGACCACCGCGGCGGCGCTGGTGGGGGCGCCGTCGGGGACGAGAGCGACGGGCATCCGGACGACGGCGACGTCGTCGGCCCGCAGCACGGAACCCGCTGCCAGCACGTGAGCGGCGACCGCCACCGGCACGGTCGGCGGGGGTGCGGGGCGCGCGGCGTCGGCCGCCACGGACGCGGCGACGCCGACGAACAGCGCGGCGACCAGGAACCTCGTGCGCCACAGGACGGCGCGCACGGTGATCCCCAGGGGTGCGCGCCGGCGTTCGAGGGGCGGCGGTGCGCCGCCCGCGAAGGTGCTCATGACGGCGACGCTAGGCGCCGTGGCGAGGCCGCAGCGGCCGGGTGGGCGGATCTGTGGACGAGCGTGCGCCCGGGGTGTGGCTGTGGTCGCGTCGCGCTGAGAGCCCGCCGCCCGACAGCCCGCGGGCCGTCAGGCGGAGGCGGCCGGGGCTGCGGCGGGGGTGCTGCTCGCCGCGGGGGCGGGGGCGGGCGTCGCGGAGGTGGACGAGGTCGACCCGGACGTCGTCGACGTGTCCGACGAGCTCGACGAAGCCGACGAGCTCGACTCGGCGGGGATCGACGACGACTTCCCCGACCCGGATCCGGCGCGCGCGTCGTTGCGGTAGAAGCCCGAGCCCTTGAACACGACGCCCACGGACGAGAACACCTTGCGCAGCCGGCCCTCGCACTCGGGGCAGACCGTCAGGGAGTCGTCGCTGAACGACTGCTGGATGTCGAACGCGTGGCCGCAGGCGGTGCACGCGTAGGAATAGGTAGGCACGGGCGATCTCCAGGACGGGGGACGCGGCCGGGGCCGCGGGCACTGACGGTGGAACGGGTGCTGCCGGTGGAACCGACTGGCACTCGCGAGTTCCGAGTGCCAAGCGTAACGGCACAGCGTCGGTGGTTGTTCCGGCGCCCACCACCTGCACGGATCGCCCGCGGGCAGGCGCCGACGAACTACCCTCGCAGGGTGTCTCGCCGCGCAGTCCGCCTCACGCTCCTGTCCGTCGCCATCGTCCTCGTCGTCGCTCTGGTCGCGTCGGTGGTCGCGGCGGTCGTCGTCGTGCGCCGCCCGCTGCCGCAGACGAGCGGCACGCTGCACCTGGACGGGTTGAGCGCGCCCGTCGTCGTGACGCGCGACGCCCGCGGGGTCCCGACGATCACCGCGACGACCAGCGCGGACCTGTTCCGCGCGCAGGGCTACGTCGCCGCGCAGGACCGCTTCTTCGAGATGGACTACCGCCGGCACGTGACGGCGGGGCGGCTCTCGGAGCTGGTGGGCAAGAACGAGGACGCGCTCGAGGCGGACAAGGTGATCCGCACGTTCGGCTGGCGGCGGGTCGCGCAGCAGGAGTGGTCGATCATCGCGCCCGAGACGAAGGCGGCGCTGCAGGCGTACGCCGACGGCGTCAACGCGTACCTGGCGGGCAAGGCGCCCTCGCAGATCGCCGTCGAGTACACGGTCCTGGGCCTGCAGGTGGACGTCGACGCGCCCGAGCCGTGGGACCCGGTGGACTCGCTCGCGTGGCTCAAGGCGATGGCCTGGGACCTGCGCGGCAACTACGACGACGAGCTCTCGCGCGCCCGGACGTTCACGTCGGTGGGCGACGTGGACAAGGTCGACGAGCTGTTCCCGCCCTACCCGCAGGACCTGAACGCCCCCATCCTGAGCAAGGCCGAGGCGAGCCCGAGCGCGACGGCGACCGCCGCCGAGCTGCCGCTCGACCTGAAGGACGCGGACCTGCAGCGTGCCATCGACTCGGCCAACAAGGCGCTCGACGCGGTCCCGCACCTGGTCGGCGACGGGGAGGGCGTCGGGTCCAACTCGTGGGTGGTCGCCGGTGCGCACACGACGTCCGGCAAGCCGCTGCTCGCGAACGACCCGCACCTGTCCATCTCGGCGCCCGGCATCTGGCAGCAGATCGGCCTGCGGTGCGCACAGGTGAGCGAGGCGTGCCCCTACGACGTGAGCGGGTTCTCCTTCGCGGCCATGCCCGGCGTCGTCATCGGGCACAACGACGAGCTCGCGTGGGGCCTGACCAACCTGGGCGCCGACGTCACGGACTTCTTCATGGAGCGGACCAACGGTGACGTGGTCCAGCGCGACGACGGCACGGAACCGATGACGGTCAGGTCCGAGACGATCAAGGTCAACGGCGGCGCCGACGTCACCATCACCGTGCGTGCGACCCGGCACGGCCCGATCATCTCGGATGTCATGGACGACGTCTCCGCGCTCGGTGACGCCCCCGGGCCCGACGGGACCTACTCCCACGCCTACGCCGTGTCGCTCGCCTGGACCGCGCTGGCGCCGGGCCACACGGCGGACGCCCTGCTCGCGATCGACGTGGCGCACAGCGCGTCGGACATCGCCCGTGTGGGGCGCCTCCTGGAGGTGCCGTCGCAGAACATCGTGTTCGCGACGACGGACGGGCACATCGGCTACCAGGCCCCCGGTCGCATCCCGGTGCGGGCCAAGATCCAGGGCGCGGTGCCATCGGACGGGACGTGGCCGCGGCCGGGCTGGGACAGCTCGTACGACTGGCAGGGGTACGTCGACCCGAGCGACATGCCGCACGCGCTCGACCCCGACGACGGCATCATCGTCGCCGCGAACCAGCAGGTCACGCCGCGCGGGACCGGCCCTTTCCTGACGTCGGACTGGGACTACGGCTACCGCAGCCAGCGAATCGCCGACCTGCTGGCCGCCAGGACGAAGGACGGCGGCAAGCTCGACGTCGCCGACATGGGTGCGCTCCAGAACGACAAGCACAACCCGTACGCGGACGTCCTCGTCCCGGAGCTGCTCAAGCAGAACATCCCCGACGCGTTCGACGCCGACGGCCAGCGGCTGCTGCGCACGTGGGACCGCAGCTCGGACGCCGATTCCCCGGCCGCTGCGTACTTCGCCGCGGTCTGGCGGAACATCCTGCGCACGACGTTCGACGACGACCTGCCGGACAGCGAGTCGCCCACCGGAGACTCCCGCTGGCTCGAGGTCGTCCGCACCATGCTCGACGAGCCGAGCTCGCCGTGGTGGGACGACCGCACCACACCGGGCCTGGTGGAGGGGCGCGACGAGATCCTCACGCGCGCCATGATCTCCGCGCGCCGCCAGCTCACTGCGACCCTGGGGCGCAACCCGCAGGACTGGTCGTGGGGCAAGCTGCACGACGCCGCGCCCGAGCACGCCGTGCTCGGCGGTGACTCGGTGCCTGCCCTGGTGCGTGAGCTGGTCAACCCCGCACCGATCGCGGTGGGCGGCGGGTCGTCGCACGTCGACGCCACCGCGTGGGACGCGAGCGAAGACAGCTACGACGTGACGTCCGCACCGTCCATGCGGATGGTCGTGGACCTGGGGGACCTGGACTCGTCGACGTGGGTCAACCTCACGGGCTCGTCGGGCCACCCGGGCAGCAAGCACTACACGGACCAGTTCTCCGCGTGGGCGCACGGGACCACGTTCCCCTGGCCGTTCAGCGCGGCGGGCGTCGCTGCCGACGCGCACGACCGGCTGACGCTGACGCCCTGACGGCGCCCGACGGGCTGACGAAGGTCAGCCCGCGATCGGCTGCCAGCCCTCGGGCGTCGCGACGATGTCCACGGTCCGGTCGTGCGGCTCGCGCGGCAGCGGGTGGACGGTCGCGTCGTAGAGCTCCTCGGGGAACACGACGGCGACGACGGGTGCGCCGGGCCGGGCGTGCTCGAGCGCGCGGTCGTACCAGCCGCCGCCCTGGCCGAGCCGGGCGCCCGCGGTGTCGACGGCGAGGGCCGGTGCGACGATCACGTCGGCCTCCGCCAGCGCCTCGGCGCCCAGGGTGGGCCCGCCGGGCTCGGGCGGCCGGCCCGGGGCGCGTTCGCGCAGGTCGTCGGCCCCGCCGTACTCGGCCCAGTCGCGCTGCAGGCCGGAGCCCAGCACGGGCAGGAGCAGGCGGACGCCGCGCTCCGCGAGCCGGTCGAGCAGGACCGTGGTGCCGGGCTCGGCGGGCCGGGCCGCGTAGACGGACACGCAGCGGGCCTCGGCGACGGCCGGGATGGAGGTCACGACGTCGGCCAGGTGCTCCGCGGCCTCGTCGCGCAGCCGGTGCGAGCGCGTGCTGCGGGCCGCGCGGATGGCCTTGCGCAGCCGGTCCTTGACGTCCTCGACCTCGTCGCCCTCGGAGGCGTGCGGATACGGCTGGGCGGCGCTGCTCATGGGTCCAGTGTCGCAAAGTTCGGACCGCGGGCGGGGCGACGGTGGCCCATCGTGAACGGTTCGTGACCATTTGCCGCCTTCCGCTCGTCGGGCGACGTCCTGACCTGCGCAGATGCGCCGCCGCCTCGTCGCGTGACCCACACCACAGCCCGCGGGCCGCGGCCCGCACCTAGCATCGGCTCATGAGCGCCGACGGACTCGCACAGGCCCGACGCAAGATGATCGACGGGGGTGTCCACCCCACCGCCGTCGACGTGTTCTCCCGCTTCTACGGGCTCCTGGAGTCCGGAGAGACGGGGGTCATCCCGGAGGGTGACGTCTCGCCGCTGACGGACGTGACCCACCTGGACGACGTGGACGTGCCCGACGACGACGCCCGCGATGCGCTCGCCGCGACCGCGGTGATCAAGCTCAACGGCGGCCTGGGCACGTCCATGGGCATGGACCGCGCCAAGTCGCTGCTGCGGGTGCGCGACGACAAGACGTTCCTGGACGTCATCGCCCAGCAGGTGCTCGCGGCCCGCGGAGCGACGGGCGCCCGGCTCCCGCTCGTCCTCATGAACAGCTTCCGCACGCGCGACGACACGCTGTCCGCGCTCGAGGCCTACCCGGACCTGGCGGTCGAGGGGCTGCCGCTCGACTTCGTGCAGAACCGCGAGCCCAAGCTGCGGGCCGACGACCTGACGCCGGTCGAGTGGCCGGCCGACCCCGACCTCGAGTGGTGCCCGCCCGGTCACGGCGACCTCTACACGGCGCTGCACGCGTCGGGTGTGCTGCAGGCGCTGCTCGACGCCGGCTTCCGGTACGCGACGGTCTCCAACTCCGACAACCTCGGTGCCGCGCCCGACGCGCGGATCGCCGGCTGGTTCGCCGCCTCCGGCGCCCCGTTCGGGGCCGAGGTCGCGCGCCGGACCCCGTCGGACCGCAAGGGCGGCCACCTGGTGGTGCGCCGCTCGGACGGCCGGATCGTGCTCCGCGAGACGGCGCAGACGCTGCCGCAGGACGCCGACGCGGCCTCCGACATCAGCCGGCACCTGTACTTCAACACCAACAACCTGTGGCTCGACCTGCGGGCGGTGGCCGACGAGCTCGCGCGCACCGACGGCGTCCTGGAGCTGCCGCTCATCCGCAACGACAAGACGGTCGACCCGAGCGACAGGTCGTCGACCAAGGTGATCCAGATCGAGTCGGCGATGGGTGCCGCGATCGAGGTGTTCGAGGGGGCCGCGGTCCTGGAGATCGACCGGTCGCGGTTCCTGCCGGTCAAGACGACCAACGACCTGCTGGTGCTGCGCTCGGACGTGTACCGGCTCGACGACGACGGCCGGCTGACCGCGCAGGTGGACGCGCCCTTCGTCGACCTGGATGACGAGCACTACAAGACGATCGCCGCGTTCGACGAGCGTGTGCCCGCCACGCCGTCGCTCGTCGGCGCGTCGTCGCTGCGCGTGCGGGGCGACTGGACGTTCGGCGCCGACGTCGAGGTCACGGGCGATGCCGTGCTCGACGACCCCGGCGAGGCGGCACAGGTGCCCGACGGTGCGACCGTCGGCCCGGACGGCATCGCCTGACCGATCCCCGCTGACCGGACGGACCGGGAGGTTTCGGACCCGACGGTCCGCGCAGGTCGGGCATGGGCGCCCGTCCCGGCGCGGCCGGTTCCGTGCCGGGGGGCCGGGCGGGGCACAATGCGCGCATGAGATCGGTGCAGGACCACCTGGCGACCGTGCTGGCCGCCGTCGGCCCGGTGGCGCCCATCGACGTCGCGCTGAGGGACGCGTCGGGCTGCATCCTCGCCCACGACCTGGTGGCGCCGCACGACCTGCCGCGGGTGGCGGTCGCGACGCGGGACGGCTACGCGGTCGCGGCCCACGAGACGGCGTACCAGGCGACGACGGCCGAGACGACCCTGCCCGTCGCGCACGACGTCCGCCCCGGCCAGGGCGGCCCGCTGCGGCTGGTCCCGGGACAGTCGGTCCGGGTCGCGTCAGGAGCGCCCGTCCCGCTGGGTGCGGACGCCGTCGTGCCCGTGGAGGAGACGGACCGCGGCACGGCCCGCGTCACGCTGCAGCGGGCGGCGGTTGCCGGTCAGCACGTCCGCGCGGCGGGTTCCGACGTCGCCGCCGGTGACGTCGTGCTCGCGTCGGGCACCCGCCTGGGCGCCCGCCAGCTCGCGATCGCGGCGTCGCTCGGCTTCGGCCGGCTGCACGTGCACCCGACGCCGCGCGTCGTGCTGATCTCCGTCGGTGACGAGCTCGTCGAGCCCGGTGCCCGCGGGGCCGACGAGGGTGCGGTGTTCGAGGCGGACGGGCACGCGCTCGAGGCCGCCGTCCGCGACGCCGGCGCCCAGGCCGTGCGGGTGGCGATCCAGGGCGACGACCGCGTCCTGCTGCGCGAGGCGCTCGAGGACCAGCTGGTGCGCGCCGACCTCGTCGTCATCTGCGGCGGACTGTCCGAGCTGGTGCACGACACGGTGAAGGACGTCCTGGCCCCGCTCGGCACGGTGCGCCTCGACCAGGTCGCCATGACGCCGGGCACACGGCACGGGTTCGGCACCGTCGGCTCCGACCTGGGCCGCGACCGCGAGGTGCCGATCTTCGCGCTGCAGGGCCACCCCGTGGCGGCGCAGGTGTCGTTCGAGGTGTTCGTCCGTCCGGCGCTGCGGTCCATGGCCGGCCACGCGGACGTGTTCCGTCCGTCGGTCGCGGCGCAGGCGACGGCGGGCTGGTCCTCGCCCCCCGGGCTGCGGCAGTTCGTGCCCGCGCTCGTCCTCGGGACGCCCGACGAGGGTTACCGCGTGACGCCCGTCGGCGACCCCGCCGCGCCGGGCATCAGCGCGCTCGCGCAGGCCAACGCGCTGGCCGTCGTCGGCGAGCAGGACCTGGCCGTGCGCGCCGGCCAGACCGTCCACTGCCTGGTGCTGGAGGGCTGATGGCGCCCGGTTGGCCCGCGACGCTCGTCGACGGCGACGTCCGCCTGCGTCCCCTCCACCGGCGCGACCAGAACGCGTGGATGCTGCTGCGCGCCACCAACGCCGCGTGGCTCGAGCCGTGGGACGCCACGAGCCCGGTCCCGCAGGAGGGGCCGCGCCCGTCGTTCTCGTCGTTCGTGCGCATCCTTGCCGGCCAGGCGCGCGCGGGGACGTCGCTCCCGTTCGCGGTGGAATACCGCGGCAACCTCGTCGGGCAGCTCACCGTCTCCTCCATCACGTACGGCTCGCTGCGCTCGGCGAGCGTCGGGTACTGGGTCTCGCAGCACGTGGCCGGCAGGGGGATCATCCCGACGGCCGTCGCCCTGGCGACCGACCACTGCTTCACCGAGCTGGGCCTGCACCGCATCGAGATCAACATCCGCCCCGAGAACACGCCGTCGCTGCGGGTCGTCCGCAAGCTCGGGCTGCGCGACGAGGGGCTGCGCGAGCGCTTCCTGCACATCGGCGACGAGTGGTGCGACCACCGGACGTTCGCCATCACCACCGAAGAGGTCCCGGACGGGCTGCTGGCCCGGTGGAAGGCCTCGCGCAGCGGCGTCTGACCTGCTCGTCGGGCGACACGCCGCCAGGCTCCGCCCGGCGGGGCCCCGCGCGTCCTACCGTCGGTCCGTGACAGATCTCGCAGGACCCGTCGCGCTCGCGCTGGTGGTCCTGTGGGTGGCGTACCTGGTGCCGCACAAGCTGCGACACCGCCAACAGCTGCTCGAGTCCCGGACCGACGACCGGTACTCGGAGGCGCTCCGCGTGGTCGCGGTGAGCGATCGGCACGGCCGGTCGGCCCGCACCGCCGCGCAGGCGCCCCGCCCGGCGGCGCGCAGTACCTCGGGGTTGCTGACCCCGGGCGCAGGGGTCCCGGTGCGACGACCGGTGCCCGACGAAGGAGGCACGACCGTGGACCGACCCACCGCGACCCAGGACCGCATCGCCACCGAGGCGTCCCGCCGCTCCGCGCAGGCGCACGCCGCCCACGCGGCCGCCGCCGCGCGCCGTGGTGCCGCCGCGCGTCGACGCGGCATGCTCGCGGGTCTGCTCACCCTCGCCACCGTCGTCGGCTGGGTCGTCGTGGGCGTCGCCCCCGCCGCGTCCTGGCTGGTCGGCGCCGTGCCCTCCGTCCTGCTGGGCACGGTCGTCGTGCTGGGCCGACGAGCGGTCCTGGCCGGTCGCGCCGCTGACGCCGCCTACGAGCAGCGCCGCACCCAGGAGCGCCAGGCCGAGCAGCGTCGCGCCGCGCACCGTCCCGCGACCCCCGTCGTCGGCACGTCCGCCGTCGCCGAGGCCCGCGAGCCGCGCTCGGCCCAGCGCGAACCCCGCTCCGCGGCCCTCGGCCGCGCGGTGCGTCCGTCCAACACCGACACGCAGATGTTCGAGGCCGTCGCCGCGCCCGACGCCGAGGCGTGGTCGCCCGTCCCCGTGCCCCGCCCGACGTACACGATGAAGGCTCCGGCGCCCCGCCGCGAGCCCGCCCCGCTGGGCGAGGTCGAGGCCTCGACGACGGCCCGCCCGGCCGACGTCGTCGTGCCCGCGCCGCTCGAGGCGCCTGTCGAGACCACCGGCTCCATCGACCTCGACGCCGTCCTGGCCAAGCGCCGGGCGTCGGGGGAGTAGGCGGTTTCGGTTCCACCGCCGCGGGGTGCTAATCTGATCCCCGCTTGAGGGGCTATGGCGCAGTTGGTAGCGCGTCTCGTTCGCAATGAGAAGGTCGGGGGTTCGAATCCCCCTAGCTCCACCGATCGACAGGCCGGACCCGCAGGGTCCGGCCTGTTGCGTTGTCGGACCGGGCGGTGCCAATCAGAAGAAGCGCCCCGTGCGGAACATCCGGCGAGCAGCCCGTGCGTTGAACACGGCGAGCACCACGAAGACGAAACCGTCCAGCCTTCGTCGGAGGTCGGCCCGACCACGCCGGTCGCTCCCGGCAGGACAGCCTCGAGCACCGGTGCGCGGAGTGCGTGGACGTGGGTGAGCACCGCGCCACACCAGAGCCCGCGCGCGTCCTGGGCTGCCGGTTCAGGTACAGGGACTACTCCCGTTGGACCGTCGTACCGTGACGCATCGCCTGGGGGATCTCGGCGACGGATTCGACCAGCCGCAGCAGCTCCGCGACGGTCTCGTCGGCGGCGGGGCTGTCGACCTCGATCGAGTAGCGGATCCCGGTGGGCGCCCACGTGGTCTCGTCGAGCCCGCCGGCGGCTCTCACGCGCACGCCGTCGACCACCACGTCACGTCCCCGCGCCTCGCGGTAGACGTCGTTGAGCAGGCAGCCGGCGGGGGCGAGAACCCACAGGTGACCTCCCGTGAAAGGTGCCTCGACAGTCACGCCCGCGTCGGTCCAGCGGTGTGCGAAGTTCACCGCCTCGGCCGACGTGCTGCGCAGGGTGCCGGCCGCGACCGTGACCTCGAAGTCGACCATGAGCCCGATTCTCGCAGCGCGCCGCCGGTCTGTCTCTGGGCGGCACGGCCAGGGCACGGCCGCAACGGTGACGAGTCCGATCCGGGGTATCAGAGGAAGTCGGCGCGCAGGACGCGCTGCTGCTTGGGCAGCAGGTCCTCGTAGGCGTGCTGGAGGACCCACATCACGGGCAGCAGGATCTCGGCGAGGCTCGCGCGCTCGTCCCAGGAGACCGTGGGCGGTCCGGCGGGCGAGCGGGGGTGGGCCGGAACGGGGCGGAGCTGGTGGGTGACCGCCGGCCTGCTCTCTCCCGAGCGGGTCAGCTCCATCCGGTCGGCCAGGATCCGGCCTGCGGGGCGCCACTGCCAGGCGCGGCCATCGGGTCCGCCGACCGCCCAGGCCCACCGGTCGCGGCCGCTCGGCTCGCGTGCGACGTCGATCGGGTCGTCGAGCACCTGCAGGGGGAGCAGGGCGTAGTGCCAGACGACGGACCAGCGCCCGGCCTGGTCCACGTCGCGGCACCGGGCGACGTCGTGCTCGGTGCCGTCGTCGTCGACGAGGGCGGCCACCAGCACCCGCTCGCGCCAGCTCAGGTTGACGCGCAGGCCCTGCACGTCGAGATCGCAGCGCTGGGCCCGCGGCGTCTGCTTCGGCAGGTGCACGTAGTCCTGCCGGCTCATGGTGTCGACGACCGGTGTGCCTCCCGCGGACCCGAGCGGGCGCCACAGGGCCTGTGCGTCCGGCGTCACGACGCGTCGCGGTACGGGGCCAGCGCCTTCTCCAGCGCCGCCCGCAGGGCGTCCGGGTCCTTGGTCTGGACGAGCATCGGGGCGCCCTGGCGCGGGCTCAGCCCGATGACGTGCGAGCCGAGCGTCGAGCCGTAGGCGCCGCCGATGATGCGGCCCTCGATCTTCTCGCCGGGCTGCGAGACGCCCCAGGGATAGAGGTCGGCGAGCTTGATCCTGGCCCGACCGACGCGCAGGTCGGAGTCCGTCAGACGGATGTTGCCGTAGAACCCGGTGCTCCACATGGTGATCGCGGCGATGCCCCCCAGCATCCCGACGAGGATGGTCGCCAGGACCCAGCTCTTCAGTGCGAGCCCGACCCAGGCGACGACGCAGATCGTCAGCAGCACCAGCCACGACCGGCGGGACGGGGAACGTTCCTGGTAGCGGATCACCGGGGGATACTAACGGGGACGAACGGGACGCACGGTCGTCCTGCGTGGGTGGCTGCGCTCACCGCGCTCACTGCGCTCGCCTGTCTCGCGCGTCCTGTTCCCGCTGCTCCTCCTCGCGGTCGGCCGCCTTGTGGGCCTGGCTGCGCACCCGCGCCGCCTCGTCGCGCAGGTTGCGCGCCGCGCCGTGCGCCTTGCCGCGCCAGTGGCTCAGCGCCGCGCGGACGTCGTCGGCGTTCGCGCAGTCCCAGTCGGGCGAGCTCGCGACGGTCTTGGCGGGGTCGACGCAGTCCTCGACGTCGGCCGCGAGCGCGTCCAGGAGTCGTGCCTTCTCGTACAGGTCTGCCGAGGTCATCGTCGCCCTCCCTAGAACCAGTTCATGGGGTTGACCTTGGAGTCCTTGATGTCGTCCAGGCGGTCCTCCGCCCAGTCCTTGGCGTCGTCGACGCGATCTCCCGCCCAGTCCACGGCCTCGTCGGCGGCGTGCGTGATGTCGTCCCAGTGCTCGACGACCTCCGCACCTGCCCACACCACGCCGGTCACCGCCACGAGTCCGATCGTCACGGGGTTGGGCGCGATGAGTGCGGCGGTCATGGAGGCGTTGAAGGCGGTCTCGGCGTACTCGCCGACGACGTGCGCCTTGCCCTTCGTCCCACCCTCTGACCAGAGCTTGTTGTTCTCGTCGAAGTTGTTGACCAGGCCCACGACGCCGTCGGCCGTCGCGAACGCACTTCCCGCGACCCCGAGGATCCGCAACGCTCCCGCGCTCGACGCCATCGTGCGCAGCCCGGACTCGTTGGCCATCGTGAGCAGGTTGCCCGCGCCGCGGCCGAACGTCGCGCCGGTCGTCGGGTTGGTCCACGCTCGCCCGAAGACGTTGTTCCCCCACCGGGCGGCGGTCGTCGTGAGCTGACCGAGGTTGGTCGTCTTGAGCACGTCCGACACCCAGGCCGTCACCTTGGTGCCCGACTGCCCCTGCAGGAGCTTGGCCAGCAACGTCGGCTGCTCGACGGGCACGCCGTTCACCATGACCTCGAACGGCTTGGTGCGCGCCGCCATGCGCGCGACCCACTCGTCGAAGTTCTCCGCGACGGGCGCGGCCTTGAGCAGCATCTTCTGCGTCAGGTTGGGCACGAAGGCGCCCGGGTAGGTGAACGTCGTCTTGGCGCGCAGGATCTGGGTGTCGGCCATCTGCAGCGCGCCCGACAACCAGTTCGCCAGCTTGGGGTTGCTCTGTGCAAGGCGTTCGAGGGCGGCCGTCACATGGTGCTCGCCGAGCCAGCGCACGAGCGCGGGACCGCCCTTGAGCAGGATCTGGGTGGTCGTCACGACGGCGGCGTTGCTGGCGCTGATGAGGTTCTGGATGTCGTGGTAGCCGTCGACCAGCGCTTGCGCCTGCTCGGAGTCGTTCATCTGCGCGAGCTTGTCGAGAGCCTCGGCCTCGAGCTGGTCGAACCACTCGCTGAGGTTCGCCGGGTCCTCGTTGTCCCAGGCGTCCGCTGCCGTGCCCGTGGCCCGCAGGGCGAGGAGCGCGTCCTCCACGTGCATCTTCTGACCGGCGATCTCGATCGCCTGCGCGGCGTTCATCCGGACGCCGCCGAACGTGGGCTGCGCCTGTGCCAGCTGCTCGAGCACGCCGATCCGGCCCCGCAGGTCCTTCGACGTCTCGGCGGCCCACGCCTCGGCACCGTTGAGCCCGGCCATGTCGATCCGCGCGTCGAGGTTCGCCGCGCGGGAGAACAGGCTGGGAAGCTGCGCCTCGAGGTTGTCCAGGGCGACAACGGTCGCGGCCAGGACGTCCTTGTCGACCTTGACCGTCATGGGTGGGCTGCCACTCGCTCGACCAACGCGGTGAGCTCCGCCGACGAGGGCAGCAGGTCCGCCAGCTCGCGCCAGACCTGACCGGCCGAGACGGGCCGGAACGTCGCGGTCGCGTCGGGTGTGATGTCCTCACCGCGCAGGGGTTCCGGCGGCGCCGTGCGGACCCAGTAGCCGCCGTCACCGCAGTTCCACAGCGCGAGTGCGCGCGCGTCGGTCGTCACGTCGGGGCCCCACACGAGAGTCACGCGCGTGGTGGCGACCAGGTGCGACAGCGTGGCCATGAGCATGACCCGGTCGGGCTCCGGCACGGTCGAGAACAGGCTGGCGATCTGCGTCGTCGCGACGACCTTGGCCGGCTCCCAGCTGTCGTCGGTGAGGCCCATCGTCTGCACGACCGCATCGATCGCGCTCAGTGGGACGGTGAACGGCCTCGCCGCACGTGGAACGTCGTGACGGCGCAGGCCGACGAGTCGCGCCAGGATCCAGAGCAGCTGCGGGAGCTCGTCGCGGTGGTAGGCGACCGGGTCCCCCGGGCCCTCCTGCGGCCACGGGTCGGTGTACCAGACGGTCTCCTCGCGGACAGCGAGCAGGGCGTGGGCGGGGCCCTGGGGCCCCGCCGTCTCGATCGCGCACTCGATCATGGGGTCGGACACCGTCTGGACCAGGTCCAGGAGCAGCGCGTCGATCGTGCCGTCGTCGTCGACCACACCCGCCGCGCGCAAGACCTCGAGGGTGGCGGCGTTCACGGGCTCGCCGTTGTGCAGGAGTCGGATCGTCTCGAGCTCGTCGTCCGTCAGCTCGATCCGCTGCCTGACCTGGTCCAGCCGTGCCACGTCGCCCCCTGGGGTCCGTCTTGTCCGGTGCGCGGCCGAGGCTACCAACCGCGTCCTGCCGCCGTCCTCGGCTGTCCACGCAGCTGCGCCGCGGCTCCCGGGCGCGAGGTGCAGGAGCCGCGGCGCGGCCGTCCGTGCTGGCGGTCAGCGGCGGCCGCGGCCCGCCACGAGCGCGACGCCGACGCAGGCGAGGACGACCTGGATGAGGATCTCGATCCAGTCGATGCCGTCGGTCGTCTTGACGCCGAGGATGTCGGCGAGCCAGGTGCCCAGCAAGGCGGCGACGATGCCGACGATGATCGTGACGAGGACGGAGATCCTCTGTCGGCCGGGCAGGATGATGCGGGCGAGGACGCCGATGACGGCGCCGATGATGATGGCGCTGATGATGCCGTCTGCGGTCACGGGAGGGGCTCCTTGGGGTGAGGGGTCGTGTGGCTGCAGACGGACACTAGGGGTGATTCGTCCGCTCCGCGCGCTGAACGGTGGATGGGAGGATGGCCCCGTGCCGGCCAGACCCGATCCGTTCCGTCGGGGGATGATGGCCGCGGTCCGGGGGTGGGTCGACCCGCTCGTGGTCGGCATCCTGTCCGTCCTGGTCCTGGGCCTCGTGCTTCCCGCGTCGGGGACGACGGCCGACGTGCTCGACGACGTGCGGACGGCCGCGATCGTCGTCCTGTTCTTCTTCTACGGCGCGAAGATGCGCACGTCGGAGGTCGTCGACGGGCTGCGCAGCTGGCGTCTGCAGGGCTCGATGTTGGCCTCGACGTACGTCGTCTTCCCGCTGCTGGGACTGGCCACCCAGCTGCTGCCCGACGCGCTGCTCGCGCCGGAGCTCCGCCAGGGCGTGCTGTACCTGTCGCTGCTGCCGTCGACCGTGCAGTCGTCGGTGGTGTTCACGTCGATCGCGCGCGGCAACGTGGCCGGCGCGATCACGGGCGCGACCATCTCGAACGTCGCCGGGGTGGTGCTGACGCCGTTGCTGGTGGCGCTGGTGCTGGGCGGCAGCGGCGGCGCGGGCGGGTCGCTCGACGGGATCCTGCTCCAGCTGCTGCTCCCGTTCGTGGTGGGGCAGACGGTGCAGCGGTGGGTGGGGCCGTGGGTGCGGCGGCACGCGGCGCTGACGCGGTTCACCGACCGTGCGACGATCCTGCTGGTCGCGTACACGGCGGTCAGCGAGGCGCAGACGTCGGGGGCCTGGGACCACGTGACCGCCGGCGCGCTGGTGGCGCTGCTGGTCGTGTGCGCGGTGCTGCTCGCGGTCATGCTGACCCTGACGTGGAGGGGCGGCCGACGGCTGGGTCTGGCCATGCCGGACCGCATCGCGCTGCTCATGGTCGGGTCCAAGAAGAGCCTGGCCACGGGCCTGCCCATGGCGGCCGTGCTGTTCACACCCGCGGTCGCGGCGAGCGTCGCGCTGCCGGTGATCGCCTTCCACCAGATCCAGCTCGCGACCTGCGCGGTCGTGGCGCGTCGGTTGTCCGCGCGCGTCGAGTAACCTCGTCCACGATTCGTTCGGAACCCTCACAAAGGACCCCGTCGTGCCGCAGATCGCCCTGGTCCCTCGCCCTCGCTCGGTCGAGGTGCTGGATGCCGCCCCGTTCGTGCTCGACCAGGCGACGACCGTCGTCGTCGAGCCCCGACCCGAGCTCATCCAGGTGGCCGTCCTGGCCGCTGACCTGCTGGGACGCGTCGGTGACCAGGCGGTGCAGGTGCGCTACCGCGACGCCGGCGAGCGCGGGGTCGTCATGCTGCGCATCGACGACCAGCTCGACGGTGGCGACGAGGCCTACCGCCTCGTCGTGCGGGCGGACCGCGTGGACCTCGAGGCCCGCTCGATCGCCGGCCTGGTCCACGGGATCATCACGCTGCGCCAGCTGCTGACCACCGACCGTCAGCGCGTCACGAGCGCGCCCGCGGTCCGCGTCGAGGACGCGCCGCGGTACGCGTGGCGGGGCCTGTCGATCGACGTCGCGCGGCACTTCTTCCGGGTCGACGACCTCAAGGTCGTCATCGGGCTGATGGCCCACTACAAGCTCAACGTCCTGCACCTGCACCTGACCGACGACCAGGGCTGGCGGCTGCAGATCCCGTCGCGGCCCAACCTCACGCGCCTGTCGGCGGCGAGCGCCGTCGACGGCGACCCGGGCGGGTTCTACTCGTCGTCGGACTTCACGACGCTCGTGCACTACGCCGCCGCGCGCGGCGTGCGCGTGGTCCCGGAGATCGACGTGCCCGGGCACGTCAACGCGGCGCTGCACGCGTACGGCGAGCTGACGCCGTCGGGCGAGCCGACCGACGAGTACACGGGCATCGAGGTCGGCTTCAGCCGCCTGCACGCCGACCTGCCGGCCACCACGCCGTTCCTGCAGGACGTGTTCGCCGACGTCGCGGCCGTCTCCCCGGACGCCTACATCCACATCGGCGGCGACGAGGTCCTGACCATGGACCCGGACGAGTACGCGGCGCTGGTCGCCACCGCGTCCGCGGCCGTCCGCGCCACGGGGCGCCAGGTCGTGGGCTGGCAGGAGATCGCCCACACGCCGCTCGCGCCCGGCACGATCGTGCAGTTCTGGGACCCGCGGCCCGACCCGGCGCCGTTCGTCGCCGCCGCGAAGGCCGGCGCCAAGTTCCTCATGTCGCCCGGCTCCAAGGCGTACCTCGACATGAAGTACGACCGCGACACCAAGCTGGGCCTGGAGTGGGCTGGGCACATCGAGCTGCGCGACTCCTACGACTGGGAGCCGACCACCGTCATCGAGGGGCTGCCGCCCGAGTCCGTCATCGGCGTCGAGGCGGCCGTCTGGACCGAGACCCTGCGCGACCTGCCCGAGCTGCTGTCGATGCTGCTGCCGCGCCTCGCGGCGGTCGCCGAGGTGGCCTGGACGGCCGCCGAGCTGCGTGACTGGGACGACTTCCGGGCCCGCGTCGCGTCGCAGTCGCCCATGTGGGAGCGCCTCGGCCTCGCCTACCACGCGAGCCCCCAGGTGGACTGGGAGCACGCGTAGCCGTCGGGGTCGTCAGACCCAGGACTGCAGCCACATGCGGGCGTGCCACTGGTCGTACGGGATGATCCAGCCGGCCCAGACGGGGTAGAACCACAGGCCCGCGGCGACGATGAGCGTCACGACGGCGGTGACGGCGATGATCGCGCGTCGTCGTCCGCGCGGGTCGGTGTCCGGCGGCCCGACGATGAGCGAGAGCACGTACGCCAGCGTCAGTGCGATCCACGGCACGAACGCCACGGAGTAGAACGTGAAGATCGTGCGGTGCGGGTACTGGAACCACGGCACCCAGCCCGCCAGGATCCCGGACAGCACCGCGAACGCGCGCCAGTCGCGGTAGCGCAGCAGCCAGACGACGGCCACGAGGATGGCCGCGGCGGCGGCCCACCACAGCAGCGGGTTGCCCAGCGCGACGATCGGCTGCGAGCACGCGGTCGAGCCGCACGCGTCCTGCGCCTGCTGGCCGGTCAGACCGGAGATCTCGGTCGGGTAGTACATGGACGTCGGCCGCCACTGCACGATCCAGCCCAGCGGGTGCGCCGCGTACGAGTGCGGCGTGTCCAGGCCTGTGTGGAACGCCCACATGTCCTGGTGGTACTTCCACAGCGACCGCAGCGACTCGGGCAGCCACTGCACGCCCTGGCCCGGGTTCTGGGCCGCCCACTGGCGGTTCCAGCCGCCGGAGTGCGTGAACCACGTCGTCCACGTCGCGAGGTAGACGACGAACGTGCCGCCCACCATGACGACGAACGCGACGAGCCCGTCCTTGACGACCGCGGCGCTCACCCAACCGCGCACGCCGACGATCTTGCGCGCCGCCATGTCCCACGCGACCGTCATCAGGCCGAACACGGCGACGAAGTACAGGCCCGACCACTTGGTGCCGCAGGCCAGGCCCAGCATCACGGCGGCGGCCAGCCGCCACCAGCGCATGCCCAGCCCGGGGCCGCCGGCCAGGTCGCGGCCCTCGTCGATCCACGGCGAGATGCGGTCCGCGAGGCGTCGACGGGCCTGGTCGCGGTCCAGCAGCAGGCAGCCGAACGCCGCCAGGCAGAAGAACATGAGGAACCCGTCGAGCAGGCTCACGCGCGACATCACGATGGCCTGCCCGTCGACCGCGACGAACAGGCCCGCGACGGTGCCCCAGGCCGTCGACGCGAACAGCCGGCGGCCGATGCGCGCCGTCATCAGCACGGCCAGCGTGCCGAACACCGCCGCCGACAGCCGCCACGCCACCGAGCTGTCCATGCCGCCGCCCAGGTGCATGCCCAGCGCGATCAGCCACTTGCCGACCAGTGGGTGCACCACGTACTCGGCGTCCGTGCGCAGCCCGGACCCGTCGCCGCTCTCGAACGCGGGGTTCGAGTTGTCGTCCCAGTTCGCCTCGTAGCCGTTCTGCAGCAGCGAGTACGCGTCCTTGACGTAGTACGTCTCGTCGAACACCAGCTGGTGCGGCGTGCCGAGGTGGAGGAAGCGCAGGATGCCGCCGAAGAGCATCACCGCCAGCGGCAGCGCCCAGCCCAGCACGCGTGAGCGGCGCGTCGCGTCGATCGTGAGCGTCGCCTCGCCGAGCAGGCGCTGCAGCAGCCGGTCGCGCGTCGGGAGCGGGTCGGTCGGCTCGTCGTCGGCCGGCCCGTCGTCGGCCGCGGCTCCCGCGCGGGGTGCCTCGTCCGGTGCGTCGGCTGCCCCGGGGTCGTCGACCGGTCCCTCGATCTTCGGGTCGTCCGTCGTCGCGGGCTCGGGTGCGGGGATGTCGACGGCCGCGTCCCCGCGGGGCGGGTAGGGCGTGGCGGGGACGTCGTCGTCGGTGGCAGGCGGCACGACGGTCATCGTAGGGGTCGGCCCTGGCTCGTGGCCCAGAATCCGGTGTGCCGATTCGGTGGCGACCGCCGGCCTGTCCCGGGCTGATCCCGGCCGGACCCGGGCGGTGGCCGCCAGGTGGCAGGCTGGGGGCGTGGACCAGACCGGACGGCTCGTGCTCGCGGCGACCCCCATCGGCAACGCGGAGGA
Source organism: Cellulomonas sp. JH27-2 (assembly GCF_014837175.1). GTDB lineage: Bacteria > Actinomycetota > Actinomycetes > Actinomycetales > Cellulomonadaceae > Cellulomonas. The sequence continues at coordinate 506,378 of NZ_JACYFR010000003.1, forward strand.
CGCGTCGGCGCACCTGCGGCGGCTGCTCGAGACGGCGGACGTCGTCGCGGCCGAGGACACGCGGCGCCTGCGTGCGCTCGCGGCGCGGCTGGGCGTGACCGTCGGAGGCCGGGTGGTCAGCTACTACGAGCACAACGAGACGGCACGGGCCGACGAGCTGCTCGAGGTGGTCCGGGGCGGCGGAACCGTCGTCGTCGTGACGGACGCGGGCATGCCGGCCGTGTCCGACCCCGGGTTCCGGCTGGTCGCGGCGGCCGTCGGCGCGGGCGTCGTCGTGACCGCGGCACCCGGGCCGAGCGCCGTGCTGACCGCGCTCGCGCTGTCCGGCCTTCCGACGGACCGCTTCTGCTTCGAGGGGTTCCCCCCGCGCAAGGCGGGCGAGCGGGCGCGCGCGCTCGCGGAGCTGACCGACGAGCGCCGCACGATGGTGTTCTTCGAGGCGCCGCACCGTCTCGGCGACCTGCTCGAGGCCATGGCCGCGGCGTTCGGCGACGAGCGGCCGGCGGCCGTGTGCCGCGAGCTGACCAAGACGTACGAGGAGGTGCTCCGCGGTGGCCTCGGCGAGCTGGTGGCCTGGGCGCGCGGCGGCGAGGTGCGCGGGGAGATCGTCGTCGTCGTCGCCGGCGCGGACCGGGCGCCGACGGCCTCGACCGCCGACCTCGTCGCGGAGGTCCTGGCCCGCGCCGACGCGGGCGAGCGGCTCAAGGAGGCCGTCGCCGACGTCGCGACCACCGCCGGCGTCCCCAAGCGCGACCTGTACGCCGCCGCCCTCGCCGCCCGGTCCCGCTGACTCGTCCGCGGTCGTCGGCGCGAGGGACTGACGACGTCGGACATCGAATCGTTACGATGGTGCCGTGACGCACCGTCCCGAGGAGATCTACGACCGCGCGCACCCCGTGCGCACGCTGGCACGCATGTTCCGGGGCCAGGGCGGCAAGCTGTCGGTGGCGACCGTCGCGTTCGCGGTCAAGCACTCCCCGATCTGGATCATCCCGCTGCTGACGGCCAACGTGATCGACATCGTCGTGCAGCACAAGCCGCTGCACGAGCTGTGGGTCAACGCCGTGATCATGGCCGTGCTCATCGCGCAGAACCTCCCGCTGCACCAGCTCTACATCCGGATGCTGTCCGTGTCCGTCCGCACGGTCGAGACCAACCTGCGCATGACGCTGTCCCGGCGCCTGCAGGAGCTGTCCATCGGCTACCACCGCCGGGTGAGTGCGGGCGTGCTGCAGGCCAAGATCGTGCGCGACGTCGAGAACGTCGTCGAGAGCTCGCGGCAGGCCTTCGACTCGGGCATGGCCGCCATCACGACGCTCGTCGGCGCCATCGTCATCACCGCCTTCAAGGTCCCGGAGTTCCTCCCGGTGTACGCCGTCGCGGTCCCGGCCGCCGCGGCGCTCGTCGTCTCCATGCGCCGGCGCATGTCCGTGCGCAACGCCGCCTTCCGCGCGGAGGTGGAGAACATGTCCGCCCGCGTCTCGGAGATGACCCACCTCATTCCCATCACGCGCGCGCACGCGCTCGAGCGCAGCGAGCTCGAGCGGATGGGCGCGACACTTGTCGGCGTGCGCGACGCCGGGATCCGGCTCGACAAGACCAACGGCTGGTTCGGGTCGCTGTCCTGGATCCTCATGCAGCTGCTGTCGGTGGGGTGCCTCATCGGCGCCGCGTGGGTCGCGTGGTCGGGGAAGTTCGGGCTGACGGCCGGTGACGTGACCATGCTGTCGTCGTACTTCGTCGCACTGACCGGCGCCGTCACCGCGATCATGAGCCTGACGCCCATCATCACCAAGGGCCTGGAGTCCGTGAAGTCGATGAGCGAGGTGCTCAGCGAGGGCGACGTGGAGCGCAACGCGGGCAAGGCGACGGTCTCGGCCGTGCACGGCGAGGTGTCGTTCGAGGGGGTCCGGTACGCGTACGCCGACGCGCCCGACGAGATCGCGATCGACGGCCTCGACCTGCACGTGCGGCCGGGGGAGACCGTGGCCCTCGTCGGACCGTCCGGCTCCGGGAAGTCCACCGTGCTCAACATGGTGATCGGGTACCTCGCGCCCACCGGCGGTCGCCTGCTGCTCGACGGGAAGGACATGGCCGAGCTCGACCTGCGGACCTACCGCCGGTTCCTCGCGGTCGTGCCGCAGGAGTCGCTGCTGTTCGAGGGGTCCATCCGCGACAACGTCACCTACGGGAACCCGGACCTGTCCGACGCCGACGTGCTGGACGCGCTCCGGGACGCCAACGCGATGGACTTCGTGACGCAGATGGGCGGGCTCGACGCGGTGATCGGGGAGCGGGGCGCCCGGCTCTCCGGGGGCCAGCGCCAGCGCCTCGCGATCGCCCGCGCGCTGGTGCGCGACCCGCGGGTGCTGGTGCTCGACGAGGCGACGTCCGCGCTCGACAACGCCTCCGAGCGCCTGGTCCAGGAGGCGCTTGGACGGCTGATGCAGGGCCGCACGACCTTCGTCGTCGCGCACCGCCTGTCCACCATCCGCGGCGCCGACCGCATCGCGGTGATGCGCGCCGGCCGGCTCGTGGAGATCGGGTCGTACACCGAGCTCATGGCCGCCGACGGCGCCTACGCCGAGCTGGAGCGCCTCGCCGCCGGCCCGATCACGGCCTGAGTCCTACGCGGTCGGGTTCGAGCGGGTCAGCACGATGCCGGCCGCGGACATCTCGTCGCGGGCGGCGGCGCCCAGCTCGGGCGTGACGGGGACCGTGAGGTCGGTCAGCACGCGTGTCCGCAGGCCCAGGGCGTGGGCGTCGAGCGCGGTCGCACGCACGCAGTGCGACTCGGCGATCCCGACGACGTCGACCGCGCCGATGCCGGACTCCTGCAGGATCGCGGCGAGCGGGCGCCCGTCGGCGTCGACCCCCTCGAAGCCCGAGTACGCCGCCTCGTAGGCGCCCTTCTTGACGCTGGCGTCAGGCGCCAGCGCCGCGAGGGCCGGGTGCAGCTCGGCCTCCTCGGTGCCGGCGACGCCGTGCGGCGGCCAGGTGTCCACGAAGTCCGGGGTGTCGCTGAAGTGGGCGCCCGGGTCGACGTGCCAGTCCTGCGTCGTCACCACCAGGTCGTACTCCGCGCGGTGCGCGGCGGCGTGCTCGGCGATCGCCCGGGCGACGTCGTTGCCGCCCTCGACGGGCAGCGCACCGCCCTCGCAGAACGTGGGCTGGACGTCGACGACGATCAGGGCGCGGCGATCGGTCATGCGCCCAGCCTCGCACCAGGCGGCCGTCCCGGCGCGACGGACGGCCCGGGCCGCGCGGTGGCGGGCGGGGCGCGGCGGTGGTGGGCTGGAGCATGGTCGTCGTACCCAGAGCCGTCGTGCGGAAGGTCGCCTCCGCGGGGTGTGTGCTCGCGCTCGGGCTGCTCGCGGGTTGCACGGCGACGTCCGACGGCACGAGCAGCCCGACGACCTCGTCGTCTGCGATGGCGACGGGCACCCGGCCCGCGAGCCCGGGTGCCACTGCTTCCTCGACCGGTGTGGCGACCCGCTCCCTCACCGACGTCGTGACCGGGCTCGACGCGCCGTGGGGCATCGCTTTCCTTCCGTCGGGCGACGCGGTCGTCACGCTCCGCGACCAGAAGCGGCTGGTTCTGGTGAACGCCGACGGCAAGATCCGGAAGGTCGACGGACCGGGCGCCGACCAGCTCGTCGACCTGGTGGAGCCGGGCGGCGAGGGCGGTCTGCTGGGGGTCGCGGTCCTGGACGCGACGGGCGACGAGGCGGACATCGCGCTCTACGCGACCACGGCGGACGACAACCGCGTGCTGCGCGCGACGCTCTCCGGCACGTCGCTCGGCACGGTGCGGCCGATCCTGACCGGCATCCGCAAGGCCGGCAACCACGATGGCGGCCAGGTGGCCGTCGGTCCGGACGGGTTCCTCTACGTCACCACCGGCGACGCGGGCCACGGGGCCGACGCCCAGGACGAGGACTCCCTCAACGGCAAGATCCTGCGCCTGACCTTCGACGGCGATCCCGCGCCGGGCAACCCGTTCGGCACGGCGGTCTGGACGCTCGGCCACCGCAACGTCCAGGGGATCGGCTGGGCGCCGGACGGGCGGATGTTCGCGGCCGAGTTCGGACAGAACACGTGGGACGAGCTCAACCTGATCGAGCCCGGCTCCAACTACGGCTGGCCCGACGTGGAGGGGCAGGCCGGCACCGACGGCTTCGTCGACCCGCTGCGGCAATGGGCGACGTCCGACGCATCGCCCAGCGGGCTCGCGGTGACCGATGACGCCGTCTACCTCGCGGCGCTGCGCGGCGAGCGGCTGTGGCGCGTCCCGCTCAATCCCGACGGTGTCGGTGAGCCGCAGGCGCTGCTGGTCGGGGAGCTGGGCCGCCTGCGAGCCGTGGCCCCGGCGCCCGACGGATCGCTGTGGGTCCTGACCAACAACACGGACGGCCGCGGCACCCCGCGCGCCGGCGACGACCGCATCGCCCGCGTCGACATCTCCTGAGCTGTCCATGTCCTCGCCGCTCGGAGACGGCGATCCAGGCAGGGTGGTCGACGAATCCCGCACGTCCTGAGGCAGGTGGGCGATGACGGGCGCCCCAAGCTGTCACCCTCGCCACTTCCGTCACAGCACGTGCGGCATTCGTGCGCCGCCGAAGCTGCGTCGCGTCCTGTGCGTGGCACCGCGATCCACAGGATCGGCTCGAGCACTCCGTTCGGTGTCCCAGCCGTGGGGTGATGGGGCCGTGTTCGACCGCATCTCGCACCGCATCGAAGAGCTCGGTGGCGCCGCGCGGCAGCAAGACATCGGCAGCGCCGCTGCCGTGCAGGCTGCGCTCAGGCGTGGGTCGATCACGCGTCCCACACGCGGCGTCTATGCCCTGCCCGGCACCGTCGACTCCGTCGTGGCCGCAGCGGTTCACGGTGGGATGGTCGGTTGCACGTCGGCGGTCGAGCTGAGCGGCCTCGCGGTGCTGCGACCGTCGAGGATCCCGCACGTCTCGGTTCCGTTCGATCGTGGACGCCGGGCATCGGGGGTGCGGACGGCGATGCCAGCCGTGGTGCACAAGGAGCGTCGGGTTCGCGGTGGGCGTGCGGTCGGGGTCGCGGTGGCGTCCGTGGACGACGCACTCGCCCGGATGCTGGTCTGCTGCGACCCCGTGGCCGCGCTGGTGTCGATCGACAGCGGCCTCAACAAGCGCCGGACCACCGCCGCACGCATCACCGCAGCGCTGCCGAGCAATGCGCCGGCCCTCGCCCGCATCGTCCTTTCCCGCGCCGACGGTCGCAGCCAGTCGCCGCTCGAGACCGTGGCGCGCGTGGCGCTCGTGGCCGCGGGCTTCGAGGTCGACGCAGGTCGGTTCATCACGGGTGTCGGCTACGTCGACCTCGTCGTCGGTGGCCGTGTCGTGGTCGAGCTGGACGGGTTCGAGTTCCACCGGTCGAGAGCACAGTTCCGGGAGGACCGCCGCAGGGATCGTGCACTGGTGGCCGAGGGCTACCTGGTCCTCCGGTTCGCCGCCGAGGATGTCTTGTACCGCACCGACGAGCTGGTCGCCGCCGTGGCGTGTGCCTGCGCCCAGGCGGGTGTGAGCAGGGCAATCCCGCACGACTTGTGACAGAAGTGCGGCAGCGGGGCTGGCGCGCGTCCCTCGAGCACCCGTCGTTCACAGGTCGTGCGGTATTCAGAGGTCAGCCGAATCGCGGGCGCCCCTCCGTTCCCGAGCAACCGGTGACGTGGGCTGAGCCGGGCGGCGCGGCAGGGCGGTGGTGCGGGCACCTAGGATCGGGCTCATGTCCCGCATCCTGTCTGCCGTCGCGTGGCCCTACGCGAACGGCCCCCGCCACATCGGTCACGTCGCCGGCTTCGGCGTCCCGTCGGACGTCTTCTCCCGGTACATGCGCATGGCGGGGCACGACGTGCTCATGGTCTCGGGCACCGACGAGCACGGCACGCCGATCCTGGTCCAGGCGGAGCAGGAGGGTGTGAGCCCGCAGGAGCTCGCGGACCGCTACAACCGCGTCATCGTGGAGGACCTGACCCAGCTGGGCCTGTCCTACGACCTGTTCACCCGCACCACCACGCGCAACCACTACGCCACCGTGCAGGAGATGTTCCGCACGGTGCACAAGAACGGGTACATGGTCGAGCAGTCGACCATGGGCGCGATCAGCCCCAGCACGGGCCGCACGCTGCCGGACCGCTACATCGAGGGCACGTGCCCCATCTGCGGCTACGACGGCGCTCGCGGCGACCAGTGCGACAACTGCGGCAACCAGCTCGACGCGATCGACCTGATCAACCCGCACAGCCGGATCAACGGCGAGAAGCCGAAGTTCGTCGAGTCGACGCACTTCTTCCTGGACCTGCCGGCGTTCGCGAGCGCGCTCGAGGCCTGGCTGTCGACGCGTCAGGGCTGGCGCCCCAACGTGCTGAAGTTCTCCCTCAACCTCATCGACGACATGCGCCCCCGCGCCATGACGCGGGACATCGACTGGGGCATCCCCGTCCCGCTCGAGGGCTGGGAGGACAACCCCAACAAGCGCCTGTACGTGTGGTTCGACGCGGTGATCGGCTACCTGTCGGCGAGCATCGAGTGGGCGCGCCGCACGGGCGACGACGACGCGTGGCGTCCGTTCTGGAACGACCCGCAGGCCCTGAGCTACTACTTCATGGGCAAGGACAACATCACGTTCCACTCCCAGATCTGGCCGGCAGAGCTCATGGGCTACGACGGTCGCGGCGACAAGGGCGGCACGCCCGGCCCGTACGGCACGCTGCAGCTGCCCACCGAGGTGGTCTCCAGCGAGTACCTGAACGTCGGCGGTCAGCAGTTCAGCTCGTCGCGCGGTGTCGTCATCTACGTCCGCGACATGCTGAGCCGTTACCAGCCGGACGCGCTGCGGTACTACCTGTCGGTGGCCGGCCCGGAGACGCAGGACGTCGACTTCACGTGGGCCGAGTTCAAGCGCCGCACCAACGACGAGCTCGTCGCGGGCTGGGGCAACCTGGTCAACCGCACGGCCAGCATGATCGCCAAGAACTTCGGCGAGATCCCGGCGGCGGGCGAGCGGCAGCCGGTCGACAGCGCGCTGCTGGCGACGAGCGGCGAGGCCTTCGGGACCGTCGGCTCGCTGCTGGGCGAGCACCGCAACCGGGCCGCGATCGGCGAGGCGATGCGCGTGGTCCAGGAGGCCAACCGCTACATCTCCGAGACCGAGCCGTGGAAGCTGACGGGCGACCGCGAGCGGCTGGGCACGGTGCTGAACACGGCCGCGCAGGCGGTCTGCGACGCGAACACGCTGCTGGCACCGTTCCTGCCGTTCGCGGCGCAGAAGGTGCACGAGACGTTCGGTGGCACCGGGACCTTCGCGCCGCAGCCGCGCATCGAGGAGGTCACGGACCTGGACGACGCGTCGCGCTCGTACCCGATCATCACGGGCGACTACTCGCAGACCGCGCGCTTCGAGTCCGTCCCCGTCGTCGCGGGCACGGCCGTCGGCAAGCCGACGCCCGTGTTCACCAAGCTCGACGACGACGTCGTCGAGCAGGAGATCGAGCGCGCGACCAAGGCGTGAGCACGACGAAGGCCCCGACGACCGTCGCCGCGGTCGTGCCGGTCGGAAGGGCCTGACGTGGCACGCACGCGCGAGCGCGGGTGGCCGCCGGCACCGGACCCGCTCCCCCTCCCGGTGGTCGACAACCACACGCACCTGGAGTCGGTGGCGGAGTGGCTCGCGGACGGTTGGCCCGCCGACCCGCCGGCCGGCGCCGGACGGCGGGTCGGGGTCGACGAGCACCTCGCGCGCGCGGCGAGCGTCGGGGTCACGCGGATGGTGCAGGTGGGCTGCGACCTCGACGCGGCGCGCTGGACCGATCGTGCTGTCCGCGAGCACCCGCAGCTGCTGGGGGCGGTCGCGATCCACCCCAACGAGGCGGTGCTGCACGCGGGGGTCCACGAGGTCGCGCCCGACGGGCTCGACCCCGACCCGCAGCCCCGGCACGCGGTGTCGCTCGACGACGCGATCGACACGGTCATGCTGATCGCGCGCGCCAACCCCCGCATCCGCGCCATCGGCGAGACGGGCCTGGACCACTTCCGGGCAGGCCCGCGGGGCCGGGGAGTGCAGCGGGACTCGTTCCGTGCGCACATCGCACTGGCCAAGGAGCTGGGGCTGGCGCTGCAGATCCACGACCGCGACGCGCACGCGGAGGTGGTGCAGATCCTGCTGAACGACGGTGCCCCGGAGCGGACGGTCTTCCACTGCTTCTCGGGCGACACCTCGCTGGCGCAGGTGGCGCGCGAGAACGGCTGGTTCTGCTCGTTCGCGGGTCCGGTGAGCTTCCCCGCCAACGAGGGCCTGCGCGAGGCGCTGCGCGAGCTGCCGCCGGAGCTGGTGATGGTCGAGACCGACGCGCCGTACCTGACGGTGCACCCGTACCGCGGCCGACCCAACGCGCCGTACCTCCTGCCCGGCACGGTCCGCGCGATCGCCGAGGTGACCGGCCGACCGCTCGTCGATGTCTGCGCCGACCTGTCGCGCACCGCGGAGTCGGTCTACGGCGGGTGGTGAGTCCGCGCCGACCAGCCGGCGACACGCCGTGCGACACGCCGGGCCGACGAACTGGACGCCCGACCTGTCCGATCCCGGGTTTCGGCGTCGGTCACGGATCGGTTACGGTCTGACGAGCCCGAACCGGGCCGACGACGGCGGAAGGACCCACGTGCGGGACGACGCGAGCGCGCAGGAGCGCTCCGACGTGCCCGCGGGCCGGTCCCCGCGGCGCGCGGTCAAGATCGTCTCGCAGGCCGCCGTCCTGGCTGTCGTCGCGGCTGCGACCAGCGCGTTCGCCGTCATGCACAAGCAGGTGACGGTCGACGTCGACGGCAGGACCGTGCAGGTCGAGGGCTTCGGCCGGACGGTCGGCGCGGTCCTCGCGGGCGCGAAGATCAAGGTCGGGGACGGTGACCTCGTCGCGCCGACGCTGAACGACCCGGTCACGCAGGGCGAGCAGATCGTCGTGCGGCACGGTCGCGACCTCGACGTCGTCGTCGACGGCAAGCCGGACAAGGTCTGGACGACCGCGCTGACCGTGGGCGAGGCCATCGACGGCATGGGCCTGCGCGACGGGGACGTGCGCCTGTCGGCGTCGCGCAGCGCACCGCTCGGTCGGGACGCGTTGCGGGTGTCGACGCAGAAGACGATCCACCTGGTCGTCGACGGCCAGATGATCGACGGCGTGAGCAGCGCGGGCGACGTGCGCGACGCGCTCAAGGACGTCGGGCTCGTGCTCAACGAGGGCGACCAGGTCTCGGTGCCGCTCGACGCGACGGCGGTCGACGGCCTCGTCGTGCTCGTCACGAGGGCGCAGACCGACGCCCAGACGAAGACCGAGGCGGTCAAGTTCGACACGGACGAGGTCGACGACCCGGGCCTGACCAAGGGGCAGAAGGTCGTCGTCACGAAGGGCAAGGCCGGCGTCCGGACCACGACGTACCAGCTCGACTCGGTGGGCGGTGTCGTGACCGACCGCACGGTCCTGTCGTCGGTCGTCACCACCGAGCCGGTCACGCAGGTGGTGCACATCGGGACCATGGAGATGCCCGACCCGAGCAGCATCACGGTCGCGCCCGGGTCGGCGAAGGCCATCGCGAAGGGCCTCGCGGCCGACCGCGGCTGGGGCGACGACCAGTTCGCGTGCCTCGTCTCGCTGTGGAACCGTGAGAGCGGCTGGCGGGTGAGCGCCGCGAACCCGTCGGGCGCGTACGGCATCCCCCAGGCGCTGCCCGGCTCCAAGATGGCGAGCGTCGGAGCGGACTGGCGCACCAACCCGGTCACGCAGATCACGTGGGGTCTGGGCTACATCAAGTCGCGCTACAAGACCCCGTGTGGCGCCTGGGCGCACTCCCAGTCGTCGGGCTGGTACTGATCCGCCTACCAGGCTCACCCTCGCAGGGGTTGGCAAACCGGTCACGATTCGGTTACGGTCGCGTGTCGCTTCGGCCCGACCTTCCCTGGTTGAGCTAACGAGCGACCGGCGCCGGGAGCAGTCCCGGGCGCCGAGACGGCCGGATCGGGGATCCGGGAACCGACGGGGCCACCTCCCTCCAGGTGACCAGCGGTCGCGGGCAGCGACCACCGCCGGGTGTGCCGGGACCGGTGCGCGCTCCGCCCCCGTGCCCGGGCACCTCGACGGCTGGAGCCCCGTGCAGTTCACGACCCGCATCCTTGGTCCTTCGTCGCGCAAGCGATCCACCGACGCCCCGCAGGAGGACCGTCGATCCGGTCGTCGTGCGCTGCCCATCGTGGCGGGCGCCGCAGTCCTCGTCCTCGCCGGCGGCACCGCCGCGTACGCGGGGGTCCACAAGACCGTGACGCTCGACGTCGACGGCCAGGTCCGCGACGTCAGCACGTTCACCGGCTCGGTGGACCAGCTCCTGGCCGACCAGGGCGTCAAGGTCGGTGCCCGCGACGACGTCTCCGCCACCGGTGGCCTGCGCGAGGGCCAGGACGTCGTGGTCCGCCACGCCCACCAGATCACGGTCGCATCCGACGGCGTCCACCACGACGTCTGGACCACCGCGCTGACGGCCGACGAGGCCCTCGACACGCTCGCCGCTCGCGACAAGAACGTCACGCTCGTGGCGTCGCGCAGCTCGGCCGGTCGCGCGGAGCTGCCGCTGGACCTGGCCCTGCACGGGTCGGTCGACGTGGTCGCCGACGGCGAGACCAAGAACGCGCCGGACGCGGACGCGTCCCTCGGCGACGTGCTGGGTGATCTCGACATCACGCTCGCGCCGCTGGACCGCGTCTCCGTGGGGCAGAGTGACGAGGGGCGCGTCCAGGTGGTCGTCAACCGTGTCGCGGTCGAGGAGAAGACGAGCCACAAGAAGGTCGGCTACGACAAGAAGACCGTGAAGTCCGACGACAGCTACGTCGGCACCAGCACCGTCACCACCGAGGGCAAGAAGGGTGAGCGCACGATCGTCAAGCGCGTCACCACGGTGGACGGCAAGGTCACCGACACGGTGAAGCTGTCCGACAAGGTCACCAAGAAGGCGGTCGACCAGGTCACGACGGTGGGCACCAAGGAGCGTCCGGTCGTGAAGAAGGAGACGACGAGCACGTCGTCCTCGAAGTCGTCGTCCTCGTCGAAGTCGTCGTCCACCGGCAGCAAGATCAAGGCCGGCGGCAAGGCGGACTCGCTGAACTGGGCCGCGCTGGCCAAGTGCGAGTCGGGCGGCAACCCCCACATCGTCTCGTCGAACGGCCTGTACCACGGCCTGTACCAGTTCTCGGTGGGCACGTGGCACGCCGTCGGCGGCGCCGGGCTCCCGTCCAACGCGTCGTCGTCCGAGCAGACCGCGCGCGCGAAGATGCTCTACAACCGCTCGGGTGCGGGCCAGTGGCCCGTCTGCGGGAAGAACCTCTTCCGCTGACCTGATCCGCAAGCCCGACGACGCCCGCCGCACCCCCTCGCGGCGGGCGTCGTCGTGTCTCGCATAGGCTCGGCCCATGTCGACGACCGCCCTGCTGGGTCCCGCGGAGATCCGCGAGCTCGCCGCCGCCGCCGGCATCCGCCCCACCAAGACGCTCGGGCAGAACTTCGTGCTCGACGCCGGGACCGTGCGCAAGATCGTCCGGCAGGGCGACGTGGAGCCCGGCGACCGGGTCGTCGAGGTCGGTCCTGGCCTGGGTTCGCTGACGCTGGGCCTGCTCGAGGCCGGTGCGGACGTGATCGCGGTGGAGATCGACCCCGTCCTGGCAGGCCTGCTCCCGACGACGATCGCCCGCCACGTCCCCGGCCTGACCCTTCACCCCACGACGTCCGAGCAAGTGGCCGTTATAGCGGCCGAAGGCTCGGACGCTCGGGGTGGGGGCGTGGTGATGCGCGACGCCGACGGGCGCGACCGCTTCACCCTCGTGACCGCCGACGCGCTGAGCGTGACCGAGCTGCCCGGCGAGCAGCCCGTCGCCTTCGTCGCGAACCTGCCCTACAACGTCTCGGTCCCCGTGCTGCTGACGTTCCTGGAGCGGTTCGACTCGATCCAGCGGGGCCTCGTGATGGTGCAGGCCGAGGTCGCCGACCGCCTCGCCGCGCCCCCCGGCAGCCGCACGTACGGCATCCCGTCCGCGAAGGCGGCCTGGTACGCGGCGACGCGGCGCACGTCCACGATCGGCCGGTCGGTGTTCTGGCCCGTGCCCAACGTCGACTCTGCGCTGGTACGTCTGGACCGCCGCGAGCCGCCGGTGACCACCGCGTCCCGCGAGGAGGTGTTCGCGGTCGTCGACGCGGCGTTCGCGCAGCGCCGCAAGATGCTCCGCTCGGCGCTCGCCCCGCTGGCAGGGTCCGCGGACGCAGCGGTCACGGCCATCGAGGCGGCGGGGGTGGACCCGGCCGCTCGTGGAGAGCGTGTGGACATCGTCGGATTCGCGGCGATCGCGGCGCACCTGGCCGAGGCCTCTGGCAGGGTGGACGCGTGACGTTGACCCCCGTGGAGCCGCTGCCCGAGCACGAGGTGCGGGTGCGAGCGCCGGGGAAGATCAACCTGTCGCTGCGCGTCGGCGCGCGTGAGGCCGACGGCTACCACCCGCTGACCACGGTGTTCCAGGCGGTCTCCGTCTTCGAGGAGGTCGTCGCGACGCCGTCCGACGAGCGCACGTTGACGGTCTCGGGCGCGCAGGCGGACCTGGTCCCGACGGACTCGTCGAACCTGGCCCTGCAGGCGGTCGAGGCCCTGGCGCGGCGCACGGGGGTCGACGAGGGCGTGCACCTGCACCTCGACAAGGGCGTCCCGGTGGCGGGCGGGATGGCGGGCGGGTCGGCCGACGCGGCCGCCGCGCTGGTCGCCTGCGACGCGCTGTGGCACACCGGGCTGTCGCGTCCGGAGCTCCTCGAGATCGCCGCCGAGGTGGGCGCCGACGTCTCGTTCATCCTCATGGGCCACACCGCCGTCGGCCAGGGCCGCGGACACCTGCTCACGCCGGCCCTGACGCGCGGCGAGTTCTACTGGGCGTTCGCGGTCCAGGACCGCGGCCTGTCCACCAGCGCGTGCTACCAGGCGTTCGACGAGCTGCACGGCGGCGAGCCCGGCGCGCCCGATCCCGAGCTCGACGTGCCCCTCATGCAGGCGTTGCGGGCCGGCGACGCCCGGGCGCTGGGTGCGGCGCTGCACAACGACCTGCAGCTCGCCTCGCTCGAGCTCGACCCGCACCTGGCCGAGCCGCTCGCCGTCGCCGAGGACTCGGGCGCGCTGGGCGTCATCGTCTCCGGCTCGGGGCCCACCGTCGCCGCGCTCGCCCGCAGCCGCCAGCACGCCCTGGCGCTGGCGGCGGCGTTCACCGCATCGGGCGTGGCCGACCGCGTCCTGACGGCGTCGGCCCCCGTGGCGGGCGCTCGCGTCCTGTCGTCGGACTGACGCACCGTCGGGCGGTAGCCTGGCACCGCGATGGCTCACTTGCTCGGCGCGGACCGCGTCACCCTCACGCTCGGCACGCGCACCCTGCTCGACGGCGTCAGCCTCGGCCTCGACGACGGCCAGCTCATCGGCGTCGTCGGCCCCAACGGCGCGGGAAAGTCGACGCTCCTGCGCGTCCTGTCCGGTCAGCAGTCGCCCGACGACGGCCGCGTGACCCGCTCGGGCGGCACGCGCGTCGCCGTCCTCGACCAGCGCGACGAGCTGGGCTCGGGCACGGTCCTGGCGCACATCCACGGCACCGCCGAGCAGTACGAGTGGGCGGCGGACCCGGGCATCCGCGCCGTTCACGACGGGCTCCTCCCGGACGTCGACATGACCGCCGACGTCTCCACGCTCTCCGGCGGGCAGCGCCGCCGCGTCGCGCTCGCCGCGCTGCTGGTCCGCGACGACGAGGTGCTGGTGCTCGACGAACCCACCAACCACCTCGACGTGGAGGGGGTCGCCTGGCTCGCCGAGCACCTGAGTCAGCGCTTCGCCCGCGGCAGCGGCGCGCTCGTCGTCGTGACGCACGACCGCTGGTTCCTGGACGCTGTGTGCACGCGCACGTGGGAGGTCCACGACGGCGTCGTCGACCAGTACGAGGGCGGCTATGCGGCCTACGTCCTGGCGCGCGCCGAGCGTGCGCGCACGGCCGCGAGCACCGAGGAGAAGCGGCAGAACCTGCTGCGCAAGGAGCTCGCGTGGCTGCGCCGCGGCGCGCCCGCGCGGACGTCCAAGCCGAAGTTCCGCATCGACGCCGCCAACGCGCTGATCGAGAACGAGCCGCCGCCGCGCGACCGCATGGAGCTGTCGCGGATGGCGACCGCCCGCCTGGGCAAGGACGTGCTGGACATCGAGGACGTCACGCTCCGGTTCGGGGAGCGGACGCTGCTCGACGACGTCACGTGGCGGATCGGGCCCGGCGACAGGTTCGGGCTCGTCGGCGTGAACGGCGCCGGCAAGACGAGCCTGCTGCGGCTGCTGTCCGGCCGGCTGGAGCCGACGACCGGGCGCGTGAAGCGCGGCAAGACCGTGCAGGTCGCCGAGCTGCGCCAGGACGTCGAGGACCTCGACGAGCTGGGCGCGCTCACCGTGGTGCAGGTGGTGGAGTCGGAGAAGCGGTCGGTGGTCGTCGGGGGCAAGGAGCTCACGGCGGCGCAGCTCGTCGAGCGGCTCGGCTTCCCGCGCGACCGTGCCCGCACGCCGGTGCGCGACCTGTCCGGTGGCGAGCGTCGACGGCTGCAACTGCTGCGCCTGCTCGTCGGCGAGCCCAACGTGCTGCTGCTCGACGAGCCCACCAACGACCTCGACACCGACACGCTGGCCGCGCTCGAGGACCTGCTCGACTCCTGGCCGGGCACTCTCATCGTCGTCAGCCACGACCGCTACCTTCTGGAACGCGTCTGCGACCGGCAGATGGCGCTGCTCGGCGACGGTGCGCTGCGCGACCTGCCCGGTGGGGTCGAGCAGTACCTGGAGCTGCGGCACGCGGCGCTCGCGGGGGCCTCGCGACCTGCGGCCACGACCGCGCCGGCCGCCGCCGGGGCGACCCCGACCGTCGAGGTGTCCGCCGCCGACCAGCGTGCGGCGCGCAAGGAGATCGGGCGGATCGAGCGCCGCCTGTCGAAGATCGCCGAGCTCGAGGCGCGCCTGCACGACAAGATGGCCGCGCAGGCCACGGACCACGTCGCCGTCGCCGAGCTGGATGCGGAGCTCCGCGCGCTCGCGGACGAGAAGGACGAGCTCGAGGCCGCCTGGCTGGAGGCCGCGGAGATCGCCGGCTGACGCCTCAGCGGGTCAGCAGCCCCACCGCGGCGACGATCGACGCCGCGGCGATAGCCAGCGCGATCACCATGAGAATCAGGTGCACGCGAAAGAACGTGGTGGCGCGGCCGGCGTCGTCGCGCGCCCGCGGGTCACGGGCCACCCGCTGGAAGAACCGCGGCCACGCCACGACGTTGAACACGGCACCGATGAGCAGCACGACGGCGGCGAAGACGATCACCGCACGAGGGTAGGTCAGCTCGCGTCGAACGGGGTGATGAGCTCGCGCAGCAGGCCGGCGAGCTGGTCGCGGGACGCGTCGGGCAGCGCGCCGAGCAGCCCACGCTCCACGTCGAGCAGGTCCGCGAACGCAGCGTCGACGCGTGCCAGGCCCGCGGGTGTGAGCTGCACGAGCACACCGCGGCGGTCGTCGGGCGACGGCATCCGCTCGACGAGCCCGTGCTCCGCGAGCCGGTCGATCCGGTTCGTCATGGTCCCGCTGGTGACGAGTGTCTGCGTGAGCAGGACTCCGGGGGACAGGCGGTACGGCTCGCCGGCACGCCGCAGCGCCGACAGGACGTCGAACTCCCACGTCTCCAGGTCGTGCCGCGCGAACGCGCTGCGTCGGGCCAGGTCCAGGTGCCGGGCCAGGCGGCTCAGTCGGGACAGGACCTCGAGCGGGCTGACGTCCAGGTCGGGCCGCTCCCGGCGCCAGGCAGCGACGATCCGATCGACCTCGTCGCGGACGTCGTCGGCAGCCATGCGCCGAGATTACTCGACGTCGAGACACTGACCCGGGACGTCAGGGCGTGGCCTTGGTGAGCTGCGGACGCCGCTCCAGCCCGGACAGCCCGTTCCACGCCAGGTTCACCAGATGGGCAGCGACCTCGGACTTGCCGGGCCGACGAGCGTCGAGCCACCACTGCCCGGTCAGCGCGACCATGCCGACGAGCATCTGCGCGTAGATCGGCGCGGTCTTGGGGTCCTGGCCCTGCTTGCGGAACTGGTCGGCCAGGAGGTGCTCGACCTGGGTGGCCACGTCCCCGATCAGCGACGAGAACGTGCCCGTGGCCTGCGCGACCGGCGAGTCCCGCACCAGGATCCGGAACCCGTCCTCCGACGTCTCGATGTAGGTGAGCAGGGCCAGCGCGGTCCGCTCGACGAGCACCTTGGGGTGGCCGCCGCCCTCGAGCGCACCCGACAGCGCACCGGTCAGCGCCTGGATCTCGCGGTCGATGACCACCGCGTAGATCCCCTCCTTGCCACCGAAGTGCTCGTACACGACCGGCTTCGACACCTCGGCGCGCGCGGCGATCTCCTCGACGCTCGTCCCGTCGAACCCCTTCTCCGCGAAGAGGCGCCGCGAGACGTCCAGCAGCTGCGCGCGCCGCTGCGTGCCGGTCATGCGCGAACGAGGGACGCGCTTCGTCTCGGGGGCCACGGGGCCATTGTGCCCGCTCCACCCGCCGCGGGCTGGCAGACTGGACCGCCGACGCGGCGCACGCGCCCGTCGTTCCGCCCTGGTGTAACGGCAGCACGCCGGCCTTTGGAGCCGTGCAGTCCAGGTTCGAATCCTGGGGGCGGAGCCAGCCAGCCAGCCAGGCCAGACAGACCCAGACCGCTGCCACCGCACCACAGCCACCCACCCGAGCCCGGCCACATGGCCGTGCCGCGGATCAGTCGGTTCGGTCCTGACCGTGTAGGTCGCGACCGGTTGATTCAGGCGGGACCGACTGGACCATCCGACGACGGCGCGCGTCCGGTCACTACGATCGCGCCGTGGCGCATGCTTCCGCGGTCGAGTGGCTGGTGTTCGTGCTGGTCATCGGCGCGCGGCTGGTGGTCCCGCTACTGATCGGCCGCTTCCCGCTGCCGGCGATCATCGCCTCCCTCGTGATCGACGGCGTCGACAAGTCGATCTTCCAGGCGTTCACGGACCTGGACCTGTCCAACTACCAGTCGTACGACAAGGCGCTCGACGTCTACTACCTGACCATCACGTACCTCGCGGTGCTGCGGAACTGGCGGGACCGGTTCTCGGTCGGGGTGGTCGCGGCGCTCTGGTACTACCGGCTCGTCGGGGTGCTTGCATTCGAGGTGACCGGTGCGCGCTGGCTGCTCATGGCGTTCCCCAACACCTTCGAGTACGTGGTGATCGCGATCGAGGCGGTACGGACGCGGTGGGACGCGCGGCGGCTGTCGCGGTCGGTGGTGCTGTGGCTGACGGCCGTGGTGTGGGTGGCGATCAAGCTGCCGCAGGAGTGGTGGATCCACGTGGCGCAGCTGGACTTCACCGACGAGTTCAAGGCGCGCGTCCTGGGCGTGGATCCCGACGACGGCTGGGCTGCCGGGTTCGGCAACCGGCCGTGGGTCGTCCTGGCGCTCGTCGTGCTCGTCGTCGCACTGGTGCTCCTGGCCCGCTGGGCGTGGCCGCGGCTGCCGCGGCCGGACTGGCCGTTCACGCTGGACGCGGACGTGGTCGCGGCCCGCGAAGATGTGCCGACGACGACGCGCGAGGCCACGCCGACCTGGGCGCTGGCCGAGAAGGTGGTGCTGGCAGGCCTGGTGACCACGGTCCTGGTGCTGTCCTACCCGCGGGTCGAGGCGCGGTGGTGGGCGGCGTGGCTCGTCGTCGCCGGCACCGTGCTGGTGCACGCGGCGGTCCAGGCGTGGCGCGTGCGGTCCGGTCGACGAGGGCCCGACTGGCTCGGTGGGCAGCTCGCGCTCAACACCGCGATCAGCATGGTCGCGATGAGCGCGCTCGTCGCGCTGGTCTGGGGCGTCGGCGCGACGGGGGCGTCGCTCGCCGACGCGATCCTGATCGCGTACGTCGTTGCGCTGATCACGACGCTCTACGACCGCTGGTCGCCCCGCGGCGCGACCCGGAACCAGGAATCGATCAGTTCGGCGATGAACCCGTCGGTCGCAACCGTCTGATCCGGCTGGGAATCGACTGACTCACGCCGGCTCCTGCGCGGACGGGCGTCGCCGGTGGACTTCCGTGGGCCTGCGCGCGTAGCCTTGACGTGCGCGGGACACGAGTTCCGCGAAGTGGGCCCGGCAGCCATCCGGACGGTTGGTGAGCCGGGCTTTGCGCTGACTATGGACGGTCGACGATGGTCGTGACCGTCGAGAGCGCGTCGAGGTAGTCCGACCACGGGCGACCACGCTGGACGCACCAGGCGAGAGCGTCGGCGATCCACAGCATCGGCTCTTCGTGCTTGGCCAGGTGATCGAATCCGATGTCGCGATAGTTCCTTGGCCCGAGCTCGTCACGCAGCCAGCGGCGGTCGGCGACGACGACCGAGTCGTCCCGCTCCAGCACGATGCGCTGCGGGTGTGCCACCAGCGCATCGCGGGCAAGGGCTCGGAGTGCGACCTCACGCGCCGCCAACCCGCGCCTCCCGGTTACGCGGTAGACGATGACGTCGAGAGGCAGTCCGACGATGACGCGGAGCGCGGCTCGTCGAGTCGCGTCGCTCTCCTTCGTGAAGTGGAGGCTGCGTTGGCCTGGGCGGACGAGCTCGCGCAGTGCGCGTCGTGCCGGCGAGACGACGTCTGTCGGTGCAACCACGGTCACGACGACGTAGTCGGTGGCCTTCGTCTCGTCGACGTACCAGTGCGTGGTGGGCATCGGCGTGCGGGCTCCTGTCGTCAGCCAGCCATGATGCCTGCCCACGAGATCGCGCTGGTCGGTTACCCACAGGCAGACAGGCGACGGAGCGCTCAGGGAGCAGCAGGCCCCGTTCGGACCAGGCGGACCACGACCGCCTTCGAGACCGGGGTGTTGCTGCCCAGCGCGGTGCTGGCCAGCGGGACGAGCACGTTCGCCTCGGGGAAGTAGGCGGCGCAGCAGCCCCGGGAGGTCGGGTAGGCGACGACCCGCTGGTCGGACAGCACCCGGTCGGGCTCGTCGGGCCACTCGCTGATCACGTCGACGCGGTCGCCGTCGCGCAGGCCCAGGTCGACGAGGTCGTCGGGGTTGACCATGACGACGTCGCGCCCCTTGCGGATGCCGCGGTAGCGGTCGTCGAGGCTGTACATCGTGGTGTTGAACTGGTCGTGCGCGCGCACGGTCTGCAGGATCAGCCGGCCGGGCGGGCAGGTCACAGGCACGAGCTCGTTGACCGTGAGCATCGCGCGGCCCGTCGCCGTCGGGAAGGTGCGCGAGTCGCGCGGGCCGTTGGGCAGGACGAACCCGCCGAGATGGCGGATCCGCTCGTTGAAGTCCTCGAAGCCGGGGACCACCCGCGAGATCGAGTCGCGGATCGTGTTGTAGTCCCGCTCGAAGCGGGCCCAGTCGATCGGCCGTCGTCTCCCAGCACCGCGCGCGCCAGGCGCGTGACGATCGAGATCTCCGAGAGCAGCGTGTCCGCGACGGGCGGCAGCGGGCCGTGCGTCGCGTGCACCGCGCAGACGGTGTCCTCGACCGACACGAACTGCGCGCCGGTCTCCTGCAGGTCCATGTCGGTGCGGCCGAGGGTCGGCAGGATCAGGGCCTCCGCGCCGGTGACGGCGTGGGAGCGGTTGAGCTTGGTGGAGACCTGGACGGTCAGGTCCGTCCCGCGCATCGCGGCCTCCGCGGCCGCCGTGTCGGAGATGGCGCCGACGAAGTTGCCGCCCAGCGCGAACCAGACCTTGATCTCGCCGCGCTGCATCGCCTGCACCGACTGCACGGCGTCCAGCCCGTGCTCGCGCGGAGGCGAGAACGAGAACTCGGAGGCCAGGGCGTCCAGGAAGCGGTCCGGCATCCGCTCCCAGATGCCCATGGTGCGGTCGCCCTGCACGTTGGAGTGGCCGCGGATCGGGGAGGCGCCCGCGCCCGGCCGGCCGATGTTCCCGCGCAGCAGCAGGAGGTTGATGATCTCCTTGATGGTGTCGACGCCCTTGCGGTGCTGCGTGATGCCCATCGCCCACGTGATGATGACGCGCTCGGCGGCGATGTATCGGTCGGCGAGCTCGTCCATCTCGGCGAGCGTCAGGCCCGTGGCGGCAAGGACCTCGTCGACGTCGAGCGCGGCCAGGTGCTCGCGGAGCGCCTCCAGCCCCATCGTGTGCGCCGCCAGGAACTCGTGGTCCAGCACGGTCCCGGGAGCGCGGTCCTCCGCCTCCAGCACGCGCCGCGACACCCACTGCAGCAGGGCCATGTCCCCGCCGCTGCGGATCTGCAGGAACTGGTCGGCCAGGTCGGTGCCGTGCCCGACGATGCCGCGCACCCGCTGCGGGTTCTTGTACCGGCGCAGCCCCGCCTCGGGCAGCGGGTTGATCGCGACGATCGTCGCGCCGTTGCGCTTGGCGCCCTCCAGCGCGGTGAGCATGCGCGGGTGGTTGGTGCCCGGGTTCTGGCCCATGATGACGACCAGGTCCGCCTGGCCGAAGTCGTCGTACGTGATGGTCGACTTCCCGATGCCGACCGTCTCCAGCATCGCCGTGCCGGTGGACTCGTGGCACATGTTGGAGCAGTCGGGCAGGTTGTTGGTGCCGAATGCGCGCACGAAGAGCTGGTAGACGAACGCGGTCTCGTTGGCCGTGCGGCCGCTGGTGTAGAACGCGGCCTCGTCGGGCGAGTCCAGCGCGTTCAACCGGTCCGCGACCAGCGCGAACGCGTCCTCCCAGCTGATCGGCACGTAGTGGTCGCTGCCCGCGGGCTTGTGCACGGGCTCGACGAGCCGGCCCTGCTGACCCAGCCAGTACTCCGTGCGCCCGGCGAGGTCGTCGACCGAGTGCTCCGCCCAGAACGTCGTCGCGACCGTCGCAGGCGTCGCCTCCCAGCTCACCGCTCGCGCGCCGTTCTCGCAGAACTCGACCGTCGCGCGGTGCGCGGGGTCCGGCCACGCGCAGCTCATGCAGTCGAACCCGTCGGTCTGGTTCACCTTGGCCAGCACCTTGAGCGCGCGCGCCGGGCCCAGCTCCGCGAGCGCGTACCGCATCGCGCTCGCGACGCCGGGCACGCCCGCGGCCCAGTCCTTGGGCGCGTGGACGCTCAGCTCGTCGGGCATCGGTTCGGTGACGGGGCGGTGCGTCATGCCGTCACGCCGTCCGTGGCTACGGCGCCCGACGACGTCGCGCCCGACGAGACCACCACGCGGTCCGGCCGTGCGTACACGACCATCGACGTCCCACGCAGGAAGCCGACGAGCGTGATGCCCGCCTCGCGCGCCAGCTCGACGGCCAGCGACGACGGCGCGGACACGGCGGCGAGCACGGGGATGCCGGCCATGAGCGCCTTCTGGGTCAGCTCGAACGACGCCCGCCCGGACACCATGAGCACGACGCCGCGCAGTGGCAGCAGCCCCTGGGTCAGTGCCCAGCCCACCACCTTGTCGACCGCGTTGTGCCGCCCGACGTCCTCGCGCAGCACCAGCAGCCGACCGTCCGCGTCGAACAGCGCAGCCGCGTGCAGGCCGCCGGTTCGCTCGAAGACCGCCTGCCCGTCGCGGAGCCGGTCGGGGAGGGAGGCCAGGAAGGCGTCGGTCACCGCAACGTCGTCGTCGGTGACCGAGAAGTGCGACTGCGTGCGGACGGCGTCCACGCTCGCCTTGCCGCACAGCCCGCACGACGAGGTCGTGTAGAAGCTGCGCTCGAGGCTGGGATCGGGCGCGGGCACCCCGGCGCCGAGCGTCACGTCGAGCACGTTGTAGGTGTTGCGACCGTCGTCGTCCCGGCCCGCGCAGTACCGCGCCGCGGCGAAGTCCTGCACGTGCGCGACGACGCCCTCCGAGACCAGGAACCCGGCGGCCAGCTCCACGTCGTGGCCCGGCGTCCGCATGGTGACGGCGAGCGAGCGGCCGCCCACGCGGATCTCGAGCGGCTCCTCGGCGGTCACGACGTCCTGCGCCGTGCGCGCCCCGCCGTCCAGGCTGATGCGCGTCACGCGCGTGCGGACCGCGATCCGTTCCATTCGTCGACTCCCTCGCGCGCGTCGGTGCAGCGCTTCTCCGACCATCTTCCACCCGACAGGCCGAAGCAAGGCACGTACGTTATTCTGTACGCCATGACCAAGGTGCTCTCGTACACGGAGTCCCGCGCCCACTACGCCTCGACCCTCGACGCCGTCACCGACGACCGCGAGGAGGTCATCATCACGCGCGCCGGCAAGCCGGACGTCGTGATGATCTCTCGCGACGACTACGAGTCGCTGCGCGAGACGGCCTACCTGCTCGCCTCGCCCGCCAACGCGGCTCGCCTGCTCCGCTCCGTCGCGAACCTCGAGGCGTCCCACGGCATCGAGCACGCTCCCGTCGACGAGTGAGGTTCGTCTGGGACCAGGACGCCTGGTCCGACTACGTCTACTGGCAGACCCAGGACCGCCGGACCCTGCGGCGCATCAACGAGCTGCTGCGTGACATCGCCCGAGGATCGGACCTCGGCGCCCCGCACGAGGGGATCGGCAAACCCGAGGCGCTGCGGCACCAGAACCTGACGGGGTGGTGGTCGCGGCGCATCACCGACGAGCACCGCCTCGTCTACCGGGTCCACGGCTCCGACGTCGAGATCGCGAGCTGCCGCTACCACTACGGGTGAGCGACGCATCCTCGCTGGTGTCCACCGGTGACGCCGTCCGTCACCGGACACCCCGCCGCCCGGCCCGTGCCGCGAACGCGTCGAGCGCCGCGAGGACGTCGTCGGCCTGCCACAGGATCGACCTGCGCCGACCCCCCACCTCCACCAGGGCGCTCGCGTCGACGAGACGGGAGATCGCCCGCATCGCGTTGGTGTGCGAGATGCCGAGCTCGGTCTGCACGAGGGCGGTGCCGATCACCGGTTGCCGCAGGACCAGGTCGACGAGTGGCCACACGGCGGAGTCGGAGCGCGCGGTGATGCTCGCCGTCCACCGCGCGCGGACCGCCTCCAGATCGGCGACCAGCTGACCCCCGTTGACCACGGCGTCGAGCGATGCCTGCGCGAGCGAGTCGACGATGGGCGCGGGGTCTCCCGATCGGTAGGCAGTCAGCGCGTCGAAGTAGGCACGCGTGTCGACGAGCAGCCCCGCCGAGACCGGCACAGCGACCGACCGTGTGACGCCGCGGTGGCGCAGCAGCGCGTGGACGAGTGCCCGCCCGGTGCGCCCGTTGCCGTCGGGGAACGGGTGGATGGTCTCGAACTGGGCGTGGGCGACCGCGGCGTGCTGCAGCGCGGACAGGTCGCCACGGGCCATGAACGCGACGAGGTCGTCGATCGCGTCCAGCACGCGCGAGTGGTGCGGCGGGACGAACTGCGCGCGGTGCGGGCTGTGGGCGCTGCCGCCGATCCAGACGGGCTCGGTGCGCCAGCGGCCCGCGATCGCTGGCTCGGTCGGTTCCATCAGTGCTCGGTGCATCTCCAGGACCGACGCGGCGTCGAGCCGGTCCGCCAGTGAGGTCGCGGCCTGCATGGCGTGGACGTTCCCGACGATCTGCTGCGCGTTGCGGCGCGCGTCCTCCCCGAGCTCCGCGAGCGCGATCTGCTTGGCGCCGGACGTGAGGTTCTCGATCTGGGACGACGATGCCGACTCGGATCGCAGCAGGATCGCGGCGAACGGGGCGACGTGGGTGCCGACGCGGGCGTCGAACTCGCGGATCGCGGCGGTGGCTTCCTCGGCGGCGGCCGCCGTCGAGCGTGGCAGCGGGAGGTCGCGCGTCGCGATGGTGGGGACGATCGCCGACCGATACGGCGCGGAGAGCTCCGCGCGCTGTGCGCGGGTGAGGAGGTCGGCTGGCAGCGACGACGCCCAGGCGTGCTCCTCCCACGCGAGCGACGGCCAACTTCTGCCGTCTGGGGGGAGTGCCGCAGGGATCGACATGGGGCCAGCCTATCGCTCCTTATAGCCTTAAGGATGGATAAGGGCGAGGCTTGTCCATCCTTAGCGAGCGTCGGCGACCTGCGCGTGCGTGCTGAGGAGGGGTCCGGTCTGGTCGCTGGGGGCGCGGCCGAAGCCGCACTCCGTGGCGACGCCGAAGCGCGGTGCGTGCCGCAGCGCCACGTCGATCCGTCGTCGGGCGCCCTCGACGCCGTCCTCGCGGTGGACCAGGCCCAGGTACAGCTCGGTGGTCTCCGGCAGGCGCAGGGACGACAGCGGCGCGTAGTAGGCGTCGTCGTCGCGCTCGATGGGCACGGGCAGGTGCACCCACGCGACGGGGCGCGGGACCTCGTCGAGCAGCGTCTGCGCGAAGCGCACGAGGTTCGCGGTGTCCGTGGGCTCGATGAAGTGCTTCTCGCCGACGTCGCCGTAGCAGAGGTGGTAGCCCACCTCGACGTCGTCGGGCACCCAGGCCGTGTGCTCGACGACGCGCGATGTCACGGCCGGCCACACGTCCTCGAACCACGGCTGGAACCGGCCAGCGGGGTCCTCGATGTAGCTGAACTCGAGCGCGACGTCCCACTGGATCGCGAGGTCGTCGTGCGGCACGGCCGCCAGGATCTGGTCCAGCTCGCGGTGCAGTGCGTCGCGGTACACGGGCTCCAGGCGCTCGCGGTCGTCGGGCACGACGAACGTCCCGACCACCGCCGTCGCCGTCGGCAGGCACACCTGGAACCGGGTGCCGGGCGCGATGACCCCCTCGTCCCGCAGGCGCCGGAACACCGCCCAGGACGCGATCGCCGCGCTCGCGTAGCCCAGCGGCGGGACGACGAGCGACGCCGGGTCCACGCCGTCCGCGACCTGGATGGGCCGCAGGTCCAGGTTCCGCATGAGCACGGGCTCGTCGCCCACGCGCTCCAGGCCGGGCGTCGCGCCGAACCGGTCCGCCTGGAACACGATCCAGTGGAACCGGTCGCCCACCTCGCCGTCCGGGATGCGCCGCAGGTGCGTGCCGAGCAGCCCGGCCACCGTCCGCATCGTCGTCTCGGCGTCGTCGAGGTTGATGCTGCCCACCAGGTGGGCGCCCTGCGGCTGGTTCATCGTGCTCCGTCGTCGTCGGAAGGTGTGCGCGTCCGAGTATCACCCGACGGCCTGGGCGTGCCGCGCGTGCTACGCAGGAAGGATGGGCACTCGTCCGGTCGGCGAGCGCGCCGGCCGCGTCGGACCGCCGGAGGTACCTCGCACGTGACGTCGACCGAGCGCCCGCCGTGGCTCTACCCCGACATGGGCTCTGCCCTGCCCGCCTGGTACGGCGGGGTCAGCGCACCGGTGCGGGTGGAGCGTGACGGTGTCGTCGCGGCGCTCCGCGCAGGCGTCGAGCTCGTCACGTCGTGGATCGGCGTCCCGGTGACGTGGACGACGACGGCGGTGGTGGCCGAGGACGACCCGTGGGGCCCGGACTTCGACGTCATGCGTCCGGGCCTCGACTGGGATTTCGTCGCACGGGCGGGGACGCCTTCGTCGGTCACGCTCACCGCGGTCGCGACGCAGCTCGCGGCCCACCCGACGCATCCGTACCACCGGGTCGCCGAGGTGCACGCGGCGTACCCGGCGCAGGTCGAGGGGCGCGACGTCGGCCGCATGCTCGTCGCCGTCTCGGCACGGCAGTGGGCCCTGTACACCGGGACGGACGGGCCGTGGTTCGCGGCGGGGCTCGGGCCCTGGGTCCTGGCCGCGGCCGACGCGATCGGGGCCGACTCGGGGTTCGCGAACCTCGCGGACGGGTGGGCCACCTACGAGCAGAGCGCGTGGGAGCGGCACGCGGGCGTGCCCGCAGCGTCCGAGCCCGGCCGGCTGTGGGGGTATGGCTGGGGGACGCTGCTCTCGCCCCCGCACCTGGCCGCGGTCGGCGGGATCGAGGCGCTCGCGGCGGCACTCGGCGAGGTGCCCGGTGCGCAGCTGCACGAGCGGGTGGGGGGCCAGGTGTGGCTCACGCTCGGCGACGACCCGACGGACGTGACCGACGAGGCGCTCCGCACGCTGCACGCCACGCTGCTCCCGGCGCTCGCGGTGCCCCAGTTCGACGAGGCGACGACGCGGGCGCACCGGGCCACGACGCCCGCGGGCCTGCGCTCGATGTGGTCAGGAGCGCTCGAGGAGGCGCGGTCCGCGCTCCGCACCGAGGGCGACTTCGGCCCGACCGGGAGCACGGTGGCGGTGCTCGACGACCTGCTCCCGGTCGCCACGACCCTGCTTCCCGACGCACTGCTCTTCGAGGGACTCGGCGGCCCCGCCGCGACGCGACTGGCGACGGCGCTCCCCGACGGGCTGCTCGATGCGCACGTCGGGGGCGGCCCCACGCTGCGGCGCGCGCTCGCGGCCGCCGCGGCGAACAGGTGCGTGACGCTCGGCGGCCACGCGATCGGACCGGCCCGGCCGGACGAGCGCGTGACGGTCGACCGCGTCGTCGTCCAGGGGGACGCCGTGCTCGATGCGCTCGCGCCCGACGCTGCCGAGCACGCACTCGCCCGGCTCGTCGAGCTCGGGGTCGACGATGCGCCCGCGCCTCCCGACGAGGTGCGCGCGACGAGTGACGGATGGGTGTTCTGGTGGGACTGACCGTGCTGTGACGCCGGTCGCTCACTGCGGACGCGGGGCGTGCCGGTCCAGGAAGCCGTAGACCTCGCGGGCGTCGACGCCGGGGAACGCGCCCGTCGGCAGGGCGGTGAACACCTGCTGGTGGATGCGCGCGCTGGGCCAGGACGCCTGCGCCCAGCGGGCGGTCGCGTCCGCCGCGGGCCGGCGGCAGCAGGCCTCGTCGGGGCAGGTGGAGCGGTGGCGCACGGTGGTGTCGCGACCCCGGAACCAGGACGCCGACGAGAACGGCACGCCGACCGTCAGCGCCGTCTGCCCGCTGCTCGTCGACCCCGTCTGGGTCGAGCACCAGAACGTGCCCGCGGGTGTGTCGGTGTACTGGTAGGACTCGACGGACCGGTCGCGGCGGCCCAGCGCGCGGCGCACGCCCCAGCGCCGGCAGACCAGCTGGCCCTCGATCGCGCCCGTCACGTCGGTCGGCAGCGGCAGGCCGTCGTTCGCGTAGGCGCGGTAGATCGCGCCGTCCCCGTTGATGCGGATGAAGTGCACAGGGATGCCGAGGTGGTGCGTGGCCAGGGACGTGAACCGCTGCGCCGCGGCCTCGTGCGTCACGCCGAACGCGTCGCGCAGGTCCTCGATCGCGAGGTCCTTCTCCTTCTTGTGCTGCTGCAGGTGCTCGACGGTCGCGCTCTGCGGCATCAGCGCGCACGACGCGAAGTA
Organism: Cellulomonas sp. JH27-2; assembly: GCF_014837175.1. Lineage (GTDB taxonomy): Bacteria > Actinomycetota > Actinomycetes > Actinomycetales > Cellulomonadaceae > Cellulomonas. Next base: position 533,660 of record NZ_JACYFR010000003.1, read on the forward strand.
CGTGATCTCCATGCGCTGGCGCAGGAACTCGTCGTACGACCCCGGCCGCTCGTGGTTCAGCACGCGGTGCGCGATGGCCTGCAGCGCGAGCGAGCGCAGGCCGTGGCCGCCGGGTGTCGAGGCGGGCGGCAGGTAGATGCGGCCGTTGGCGAGGTCGGTGACCGTGCGGGTGGACGACGGCAGGTCGTCGACGTGGATGATCGTGAAGCCGAGCTGCTCGGCCATCCGCGTCACCGTGCGGTGCGTGAGGGCGCCGACGGTGTAGCCCGCCTTGCGGACCATCTGCTCGGCGAGCGTCTCGATGTCCGGCAGGTAGTTGTCGCGGGCCTGGCGCTCGAGGCGGATCTGCGTGTTGGCGCGGCGCGCCTCCTCCGGGGTCGCGACGGCCTCCAGGTCACGGCGCGCCAGCTCGTCGTGCAGGCCGACGAGCTGCTCGAGGACGGGCAGCGGCAGCGACCGGCCGGGGCGGACGTGGGGGAGGGCGAGCCGCTCGAAGCCCGACGCGCGCTGGGCGCGGTCGAGGGCGATCTCGAGCGCCGCGCGGCGGGACGGCGGCTCGGCGTCGAGCAGGTCCGGGACGGTGACGTCGAGCGCGTCGGCGATCGAGCGCAGCAGCGCCAGCCGCGGTTCGCGGCGGCCGTTCTCGACGAGCGAGAGCAGGCTCGGTGTCACGCCGACGCGCTTGCCCAAGGCCTCGAGCGTCAGGCCGTGCGACGTGCGCAGGTGTCGGATGCGGCGGCCGAGCGTCAGGGCGTCGGGCGCTGCCGTCTCGTCGGGCTGTCCGGGCATGTTCGTGACCCTACGTCAAGGAAGCCGAAAATTGACAGCCTGCTCTCGACGGTTCCGTGTCGCGAATGGGAAATCCTGTCAACACGGAAGCGATCCGCCCGTGATCGCGACAAGGAGATCGAACCCATGACCATCCTGGCCGAACGCACCGAGAGCGCGGAGCGCACCCGCCCCACCGTCGCGGACGTCACCGAGCGTGCCGCCGTCGGCGACGTGCACGCGTGGGTCGCCGCGGTCGCTGGGCTCACGCAGCCCGACGAGGTCGTGTGGTGCGACGGCTCCGAGCGCGACGGGCTCGTCGCGGGCATGGTCGCCACGGGCACGCTGCTGCCGCTCGACCCCGACCTGCGCCCCGGCTCGTACCTGGCCCGTTCCGACCCGGCCGACGTCGCGCGCGTCGAGTCGCGCACGTTCATCTGCTCGTGCGACCGGGCCGACGCGGGCCCCACCAACAACTGGCGCGAGCCGGCCGCCATGCGCACCGAGCTCGACGGCGTCTTCGCCGGGTCCATGCGGGGGCGCACGATGTACGTGGTCCCGTTCTCGATGGGGCCCGTCGGCGGGCCGATCTCGCAGCTCGGGGTGCAGGTCACCGACTCGCCGTACGTCGTCGTGAGCATGGGCGTCATGACGCGCGTGTCGGCGGCCGTCCGCGACCTCGTCGAGGCGGGCGCGGCCTTCGTCCCCGCCGTCCACTCGGTCGGCGCACCACTCGTCGGAGGCGCCGACGACGTCGCGTGGCCCTGCAACGACACGAAGTACATCGCCCACTTCCCGGAGACCCGCGAGATCTGGTCGTTCGGCTCCGGCTACGGCGGCAACGCGCTGCTGGGCAAGAAGTGCTTCGCGCTGCGCATCGCGTCGGTGATGGGCCGCGACGAGGGCTGGCTGGCCGAGCACATGCTGCTGATCCGGCTGACGTCGCCGCAGGGCCGGCGCTACCACGTGGCCGCCGCGTTCCCGTCGGCGTGCGGCAAGACGAACCTCGCGATGCTGCGCCCCACGCTGCCGGGCTGGTCCGTGGAGACGATCGGCGACGACATCGCCTGGCTGCGACCTGGACCGGACGGGTCGCTGCGCGCGATCAACCCGGAGGCCGGCTTCTTCGGCGTCGCCCCCGGCACCGGCGAGTCCACCAACCCGGCCGCCATCGAGACGCTGGCCCGCGACACCATCTTCACCAATGTCGCGCTGACCCCCGAGGGGGACGTGTGGTGGGAGGGCCTGACCGACGAGGCCCCGGCGCACCTGACGGACTGGACCGGCGCCCCCTGGACGCCGGCCGACGGCGCCGCCGGTCGCCCCGCCGCCCACCCCAACAGCCGCTTCACGGTCGCCGCGGCCCAGTGCCCGACGATCACCGACGGCTGGGACGACCCCGAGGGCGTGCCGCTCGACGCGATCGTGTTCGGTGGTCGTCGGGCCACCAACGTGCCCCTCGTCGCGCAGGCCGAGAGCTGGGAGCACGGCGTGTTCCTGGGGGCGACCATCTCCTCGGAGCGGACCGCTGCCGCTGAGGGCGTGGTCGGCGAGCTGCGCCGCGACCCCTTCGCGATGATGCCGTTCTGCGGCTACGACATGGCCGACCACTGGGCGCACTGGCTGCGCGTCGGCGCCGCGCTGGACCCCGCCCGTCGACCGCTCGTCTTCGGCGTCAACTGGTTCCGCAAGGACGACGACGGCCGGTTCATGTGGCCCGGCTTCGGGGAGAACGCCCGCGTGCTGGCGTGGATGGTGGCGCAGATCGACCGCGCGCGGGGTGTGCGGACCGACGTCGGCGCGGTCCCGAGCCCCGTCGGGCTGCTGCCGTCGCCGGGCGCGCTCGACGTCGACGGCCTCGACCTGGACCCTGCCACGCTCGCCGCGCTGTTCGAGGTGGACCCGGACTCGTGGCTGCTCGAGGCCGACCTGACTGCCGAGTTCTTCGCGACGTTCGGTGACCGCGTCCCGCCCGCGCTGCGCACCCGCCTGGCGCACCTGCGCGAGGCGCTCGAGGAAGCCTGACGGTCGCGCTGCTTCCGCGCCGATTCGCTACCCGCACGTAGCGAATCGGCGCGGGGGTGGCGAGGTCGGCCCGGAGACGGCCCGAGCGGCGCACGGCCTGGCGGCATGGCAGCGTGAGGAGCGTGCACGACGAAGGAGCTGCCATGACCGACCAGCACGAGACCGACCTGCTCGACCGGGTGCCCGACGGCTTGTTCGTCGGCGGCACATGGCGACCGGCGTCCGACGGCGCGACGCTCGAGGTGCGCGACCCGTCGACGAACGCGGTGATCAAGACGATCGCGTCGGCGACGGTCGACGACGGCCTGGCCGCTCTGACCGCCGCCGACGACGCGTTCCCCGCCTGGGCTGCGACGCCCGCCCGCGAGCGCGCCGAGATCCTGCGCCGCGCGTTCGACCTGCTGCAGGAGCGGGCCGACGACGTCGCGCTGCTCATGACGCTGGAGATGGGCAAGCCGCTGGCCGAGTCGCGGGGCGAGGTCACCTATGGGGGCGAGTTCCTGCGCTGGTTCGGCGAGGAGGCCGCGCGCATCCAGGGCCGCTACGGCGCCAACCCCGAGGGCACCGGCCGGATGATCGTCACCCAGCACCCCGTGGGGCCGTGCTTCCTCATCACCCCGTGGAACTTCCCGCTCGCCATGGCCACGCGCAAGATCGCGCCCGCGCTCGCGGCCGGCTGCACGGTCGTCATCAAGCCCGCGACTCTCACGCCGCTGACCACGCTGTTGTTCGCCCAGCTCCTGGCGGACGCGGGTGTCCCCGACGGTGTCGTCAACGTGATCACGACGACGAACACCGGGCCGGTCTCCGAGGCGATCATCCGCGACCCGCGGCTGCGCAAGCTGTCGTTCACGGGCTCGACGCCCGTGGGGAAGACCCTGCTGGCCCAGGCCGCCGACGGCGTCCTGCGCACGTCGATGGAGCTGGGCGGCAACGCGCCCTTCGTCGTCTTCGAGGACGCCGACCTGGACAAGGCCGTCGACGGCGCGATCGCCGCCAAGTTCCGCAACATCGGCGAGGCGTGCACGGCGGCCAACCGGTTCGTCGTGCACCGCTCGGTCGCCGACGCCTTCGCGCAGCGCGTCACCGCCCGCGTCGAGGAGTTCCGCACGGGCCGCGGCACCGAGGACGGCGTGACGATCGGTCCCCTCATCGACGACCGCGCGGTGGACAAGGCCGCGGCTCTCGTCGACGACGCCGTCGCGCGTGGCGCTTCTCTGCTGACCGGCGGCGCGGCGATCGACGGTCCCGGCACCTACTACCAGGCGACCGTCCTGTCCGACGTCCCCGCTGGCAGCGACATCCTGCGCGAGGAGATCTTCGGTCCGGTCGTCGCGATCGTCCCGTTCGACGACGAGGACGACGCGGTCCGCATCGCGAACGACACCGAGTACGGGCTGGTGTCCTACGTCTACACGCGGGACCTGGCGCGCGGGCAGCGCATGATCGAGCGGCTGGCCACCGGGATGATGGGACTCAACGTGGGCGTCGTGTCCAACGCGGCCGCGCCGTTCGGCGGCTGGAACATGTCCGGCCTGGGCCGCGAGGGTGGCGCCGAGGGCATCCACGAGTACCTGCAGACGAAGTACACGCTGACCGCGGACCCGTTCGCGTGACGATCGTCTCGTCCGGCCGGTGCGCCGCCCGACGGTAGAGTGGTCGGCGCGCACGGAATCCCAGCCCGCTCGTCGGGCAGACCCGCGAGGAGCACCCCGAAGGTGACGTATCCCCGCCCAGCCGCCGTCATCGTCCTCGCCGCAGGCGAGGGAACGCGGATGCGCTCGGCAACACCCAAGGTCCTGCACACCCTGGCCGGCCGGTCGATGGTCGGGCACGCGCTCGCCACGGCCCGCGGCCTCGACCCGGAGCGCGTCGTCGTCGTGGTCCGGCACGAGCGCGAGCGCGTCGCCGCGCACATCGCCGAGATCGACAGCGCGGCGCTGCTGGCCGACCAGGACGACATCCCGGGCACGGGGCGCGCGGTCCAGGTGGCCATGACGCGGCTCGACGGGGCCGCCCAGGCGGACTCGGCCCACGGGGGAGCCCCCGGGTCGGCCGCCGCGGCGCTGGTGACCGGCGCGATCGTCGTCGTCGCCGGCGACGTGCCCCTGCTGGACGCCGGGACGCTGGGCGAGCTGCTGGCCGCGCACCACGAGGACGCGAACGCCGTCACGGTGCTGACCACCGAGGTCGACGACGCGACGGGTTACGGCCGCATCCTGCGCGAGCCCGGCACGGGCGACGTGCTGGGGATCGTCGAGCACAAGGACGCGACCGACGCGCAGCGCGAGATCCGGGAGATCAACTCCTCGATCTACGTGTTCGACGCGGGTGTGCTGCGTGGGGCGCTCGGCCGGCTGGGCCGCGACAACGCGCAGGGCGAGGTCTACCTGACGGACGTGCTGGCCCTGGCCCGCGAGGACGGCGGGCACGTGCGCGCGCTGCGGACGGACGACCCGTTCGTCGTCGAGGGCGTCAACGACCGCGTGCAGCTGGCCGCCCTGGCCCGCGAGTACAACCGCCGGATCGTCGAGGACTGGATGCGCGAGGGCGTCACGGTGATCGACCCGGCGACCACGTGGATCGACGTGGACGTCGAGCTCGAGCGCGATGTCACGATCCTGCCGGGCACGCAGCTGCACGGCGCGACCGTCGTCGGCGAGGGCGCGACCGTCGGCCCCGACACCACGCTCACCGACGTCGAGATCGGCACGGGCGCCACCGTCACCCGCACGCAGGGCTCGCTCGCGGTGATCCGCGCGGGCGCCTCCGTCGGACCGTTCGCCTACCTGCGCCCGGGCACCGACCTGGGCGAGAAGGGCAAGATCGGCACGTTCGTCGAGACCAAGAACGCGGTCATCGGGACGGGTTCCAAGGTCCCGCACCTGTCCTACGTGGGCGACGCGACCATCGGCGAGCACAGCAACATCGGTGCCGCGTCGGTGACCGTCAACTACGACGGCGTGAACAAGCACCGCACGACGATCGGCTCGCACGTGCGCACGGGCGCGGACAACATGTTCGTCGCGCCGGTCAGCGTGGGCGACGGCGCGTACACGGGCGCCGGCACGGTGGTGCGCCGCGACGTGCCGTCGGGCGCGCTCGGCGTCAGCGCCGGCAGCCAGCGCAACATTGAGGGCTGGGTCGCGCGCTCGCGTCCCGGCACCGCCGCGGCCAAGGCCGCCGGCGAGCCCGAGCTGCTCTCCCCCCAGGCACGCGCCGAGCGCGAGCGCGCCGCGACCGCTGCGCACGGCATCCCCGTCACGCGGCCCCCCGAGTTCCCGACAACGCCGGCCTCCGGCTCGACCACCAAGGATGTGCGATGACCGGGATCGTCTCCCACGACGGCGAGAAGCGGCTGGTCCTGGTCTCGGGGCGTGCGCACCCGGACCTGGCCACGGAGGTCGCCCAGCACCTCGGCATCGACATCCTGCCGACGACCGCCTACGACTTCGCCAACGGCGAGATCTACACGCGGTTCAGCGAGTCGGTGCGTGGAGCCGACGCGTTCGTCCTGCAGTCGCACGCGTCCCCGGTGATCAACCACTGGATCATGGAGCAGCTGCTCATGGTCGACGCGCTCAAGCGCGCCTCGGCCAAGACGATCACCGTCGTCGCGCCGTTCTACGGCTACGCCCGCCAGGACAAGAAGAGCCGCGGCCGCGAGCCCATCAGTGCGCGCCTGCTGGCCGACCTGTTCCGCACCGCCGGCGCCGACCGCATCATGAGCGTCGACCTGCACACCGCGCAGATCCAGGGCTTCTTCGACGGCCCCGTCGACCACCTGTGGGCCATGCCGATCCTGGTGGACTACGTCCGCACCCGGGTCGACGTGCAGAACGTCACTGTCGTCTCCCCGGACGCCGGCCGCATCCGCGTCGCCGAGCAGTGGGCCGCCAAGCTGGGCGGTGGCCCGCTGGCCTTCGTGCACAAGACGCGCGACGTCCGCACGGCCAACAAGGCCGTCGCCAACCGCGTCGTCGGTGACGTCGAGGGCCGCACCTGCGTTCTCGTCGACGACCTCATCGACACCGCCGGCACCATCTCCGAGGCCGTCCGCGTGCTGAAGGAGGCCGGCGCCAAGGACGTCATCGTCGCCGCGACCCACGGCATCCTGTCCGACCCGGCCGTCGCGCGCCTGCAGTCCTGCGGCGTGCGCGAGGTGGTCATCACCGACACGCTGCCGATCGAGGACGACAAGCGGTTCGAGGGCCTCACGGTGCTCTCGATCGCGCCTCTGGTGGCGCGGGCCGTGCGTGAGGTGTTCGACGACGGTTCCGTCACGTCACTGTTCGACGGCAACGCCTGACGACGAACTTCACCCCAGCCGGCCGTCGGTCGGATTTGTCCGTTCCCCTAGCCTGACCAGGTACAGGTCGAGCGGAAGGGGTGAGTGCATGACGGACGCGCCCACGGCCTCGCCGTTCGTCGTCGCCGAGAGAGCCACGCAAGAGCTGGCGTCCGCTCCCGCAGGGCTGGTGCGGCACGTGCGAGGGCTCGACGGGTTGCGGGCGCTCGCCGCCATGGCTGTCATCGGCTACCACCTGCAGTTCCTCGTACGATCCGCACACACGCCGCTCGCGGCGGTGGGATCGGTCGGATGGGTAGGTGTCGACCTGTTCTTCGCGATCTCGGGGTTCATCCTCTTCCTCCCGTTCGCGCGTGCCCACGTCGACGGCACCACCGTCGCGACGCGGCCCTTCTATGTCCGCCGCGCTCGGCGCATCCTGCCGGGGTACTGGTTCAACCTGGCGGTGCTCGTCGTGCTCGTCGCCCCCGGTTGGCTCGCGTCAGCGAAGGGCTGGCTCACCATCGCCGCTGATGCGACGTTCACCGCGGGGTACGTCGGCGCGACGTCGGTGAACTCGGTCTACTGGTCGCTCTACTGCGAGGTCGCGTTCTACCTCGCGCTACCACTGCTCGCGCGAGCGTTCGTCGGTGGACGCTGGCGATGGGGTCTGCCGGCCGCGATCGCCGTCGCCGTTGCGTTCCGCGCTGCGGTGGTCCTCGGCTCGTCGGGGGTCTCCCGTGACTTCCTGCTGGTGATGCAGTTCCCGGGTGTGCTGGACCAGTTCGCGTTCGGGATGGTGGGCGCGCTGGTGTGGAGCCGTTGGGAGCGGCGCGAGCGGCCCGTGAGCCCGTGGGTGCTCCGAGCGCTGGTCATCGGCGGCATGGTGGGGGTGCTGTCCGTGGTGGTGGTCATCCACCACGTCATCGGGCTCGCCAACTTCTGGTCCGCCCGTGGCCCGGCCGCGCCGCTCCCTCTCCTCACGATGCGGCCGTTGCTCTCGCTGTTCTTCACGATGGTGATCGTGGGCGTGTGCATGCGGGGGAGCATCCTGCGAGCCGCGCTGGAGCAGCGTCAGGTCAGGTTCCTCGGGCTCGTCAGCTTCGGTCTGTACCTCTGGCACGTCCCGGTCATCAGATGGTTGGAACCGGTCATGGGGGGCACCGGTGCCACCACGTCGTCGTACGTGATCGCCGGGCTCGTCGTGGTGATCGTCACCACCGCGGTCGCTGCCATGTCGTTCTACCTGGTCGAGGCGCCGTTTCTCGGTCGGGCGGGGCACTGGGCCGCACCCGTGGTGACGGGCGCTCGCCGAGTTACGGGTAGGATGCTCGGGTTGCCTCGGCGAGGGACGAAGGACGGCCATGCTCCATCGGCCGATCCCCGTCCGTGATCGACAGGGCCCGCCTCCGTGCGGCGTCTCCGTCCTGCGCCCCACGTCGAGGCCACCACACCTGAATCACCTGCGCCGTCGTCGGCGCCATTCCATCGTTCCTCTGCTTCTGGGAGTCATCGTGTCCGAGATCAAGCTCGTCGCCACCGCCCGCACGGAGTTCGGCAAGGGCGCCGCCCGCCGCCTGCGCCGCGCGCACCAGATCCCCGCCGTCCTGTACGGGCACGGCTCGGACCCGCTGCACGTCGCCCTGCCGGGCCACGACACGATGCTCGCCGTCAAGCAGGCCAACGCCCTGTTCTCGATCGAGCTCGACGGCAAGAGCCAGCTTGCGATTGTCAAGGACATCCAGCGCGACGTCGTCAAGAACGTCATCGAGCACGTCGACCTGCTCATCGTGAAGAAGGGCGAGAAGGTCAACGTCGAGGTTCCCGTGCACGTGGTCGGCGAGTCCGCGCCCGGCACCATCCACCTGGTCGAGACCCAGCAGCTCGCGCTCGAGGCCGAGGCCACCCACCTGCCGCAGAACGTCGAGGTCTCCATCGAGGGCCTCGACGCCGGCGCGTCGGTCACCGCCGGTGACGTCGAGCTGCCCAAGGGCGCCACGCTCGTCACCGACGCCGAGACCGTCGTCGTGACGGTCACGGTCCCGCAGGTCTCCGCCGACGACGTCGCCGCCGACGCCGCCGCGGACGAGCTGGCCGCCGAGCAGTCCGCCGCTTCGGCCGAGGCCGCCGAGGGCGACGAGGCCTGAGCCTCCCCGTTCCACCCGACGCCCGGTACCGTTCCCTCGGTGCCGGGCGTCGGTCTGTCTGAAGGAGAAGCGCGCGTGAGTGACGGACCCTGGCTCGTCGTCGGGCTCGGCAACCCCGGGCCGCAGTACGCCGGCAACCGGCACAACGTCGGGCACATGGTGCTCGACGAGCTCGCCTCGCGCTGCTCGGCGTCGTTCGGTTCGTCGGGCGGCCTGCTGGGGCGCCGGCCCCAGGCCGTGACGGCCGACGTCCGCCTGGGCGTGCTGCCCGGCGGCGCCCCCGGCCCGCGCGTGATCCTGGCGAAGCCCACCACGTACATGAACGTGTCCGGCGGTCCGGTCGCCGCGCTCGCGTCGTACTACTCCGTGCCCCCGGAGCGCGTGATCATGGTGCACGACGAGCTCGACATCCCCTTCGACGACGTGCGCCTCAAGCGCGGCGGGGGAGAGGGCGGCCACAACGGCCTGCGCGACACGACCAAGGCGCTCGGGACCAAGGACTACATCCGCGTGCGGGTTGGCGTCGGCCGGCCGCCCGGGCGCATGGACGCCGCCGACTTCGTGCTGCGCGACTTCTCCACCGCCGAGCGCAAGGTGCTGCCGTTCCTGGTGGACAACGCGGCTGACGCCGTCGAGGCCGTCGTGCTGCAGGGGCTCGAGGCTGCGCAGCTGAGGTTCCACACGAAGTCGTGACGGGTTCACCCGATCGTAGGGTGAAGTCCGTCCTAAGCGGGTGAAATCGGACAGAAAGTACTGATCAGTACAGACCGGGACCTATAGCCTCCAACGTGACCCGACGACAACCTCGTCGGATGCGCACTGGGGGTTCACGATGACACTGACCGCTGATCGCGGCATGTCGTGGTCGGGTGACGACGGGATCGAGCGTCGCCGCGCGGCGCGCGAGCCACGCCGGTCGTGGGCGTCGACTCAGCCGTTCGAGCCCCGTTCGACCATCTTCAACGAGTCCGGGACCCGGCGCGCGAGCGCCTGGCGGGCCGTCGGGCACCGGTACGCCGCAACCACGCTCGTGACCGACCTGCTGCTGAGCGCGGTCGTCGGGTACGGCGTCGCCGCCTTGCACCGTCCGGTCACCGCTTCCGCGATCGCAGGCGTGATCGGTGCCGTCCTGTTCGCGACGATGGTCGCGCTCATGGGTGGCTATCGGCAGGACCGGCTCGGTGACGGGCCCGGCGAGTTCCAGGCGATCGTGCGGGGCGCGAGCCTCGTGGCCGTGGCCCTGGTCGGCTACGCGTTCGTGTTCAAGGTCTCCGTGCCGCGCGGCGCCGTGTTTATCGGCGTGCCGCTCGCTGCTGTCGCGACCTCGCTGGTCCGCTACATCCGTCGTCGTCGTCTCCACGAGGCCCGCCGGTCCGGCGCGGCCATGCGCAGCACGCTCGTGGTGGGCGACCCAGGATCCGTGAGGCGCGTCGTCGCGGACCTCACGGCGGCGCCGCACCACGGCTACCGCGTCGACGGCCTGTGCCTGCAGTCGGCCGACGGGATGGACGAGCTGGCGGGTGTCCCGGTCGTCGGAGCCATCGCCGACATCGTCCAGGTCGCCGCCGATCGGGCCGCCGAGGTCGTCATCGTCACGGGCTCGTCCCTGAGCGGCGAGGCGCTGCGTCGGCTGTCCTGGGCGCTCGGCCGCGCGGGTGCGCACATGGTCGTCGCTCCCGACATCGTCGAGGTCGCGGGCCCCCGGCTCACGGTGCGCCCGACGGCAGGCTTGTCCCTGCTCGAGGTCGAGGTCGACACCCCGCGTCGGCGACTCGTCGCCAAGTCGATCATCGATGTCACGCTGGCGGTGATGACCGGTCTGCTCCTGCTCCCTGTCATCGTCGTCGCCGCGGTCGCTGTCCGTGTCACCTCACCGGGACCGGCTTTCTTCCGGCAGACACGCGTCGGCGTCGACGGCAAGCACTTCACCATCTGGAAGCTGCGCACGATGTACGTCGACGCGGACGAGCGCCGCGACGCGCTGCTCGCTGCGAACGAGGGCGCCGGGCTGCTGTTCAAGCTCCGCGTGGACCCGCGCGTCACCCGGGTGGGCCGCGTGCTGCGCAAGTACTCGCTCGACGAGCTGCCCCAGCTGTGGAACGTCGTGCGCGGGGACATGTCGCTCGTCGGGCCGCGGCCGCCGCTGGAGGCGGAGGTCGAGGCCTACGAGGACGAGGTCGTGCGCAGGCTGTGCGTCAAGCCCGGGCTGACGGGACTGTGGCAGGTCAGCGGGCGGTCGGACCTCGAGTGGGACGACGCCGTTCGCCTCGACCTGCGCTACGCCGACAACTGGTCCGTCGCCATGGACCTCATGATCCTGTGGAAGACCGGTCGTGCGGTGCTGTCGGGGTCGGGTGCGTACTGAGCGGCGTCTCGGGCTGCGCGCGGCGACGTGCTGGAGGACGATGGCCGTGAATCGTCAGCGAGCAGCCGTGCGAGAGATCGCGTCGAGCAGCGCGCGAGAGTACGCCTCGACGGAGAATCGACGTTCGGCGTCGGCACGTCCTGCCGAAGCCAGTCGGCGCGCGAGTGCGTCGTCGCACGCGAGTCGCGCGATCCCGTCGGCGAGTGCTTCCGGCGAGTCGGGGTCGACGAGTAGGCCGGTCGTACCGTCCTGCACCACCTCGCGCAGGCCTTGGGTGCGCGAAGCGACGAGCGGGCGCTCGGCGAGCAGGGCCTCGACGGCAGTGTTCCCGAACGGCTCGACCCTCGACGGGACGAGAACGATGTCCGCCGCTTCGAGCACGGGCCACGTCGGGCTGACGTACCCGGCGAGGTCGACGCGGCCCTCGAGGCCCGAGCGGACCACCTGCTCGCGGAGGTTCTCCTCGTACCACTCGTATCCGGCGAACGGCGTGCCGCAGATCCTCAGCGTGACGTCGTGGCCGCGCTCGACCAGCAGACGGACGGCGTCGACGGCGACGTCGATCCCCTTGCGCGGCGAGAGGCGACCGACGAGCGCGAGGTGCACCGGGTCGCCCGGGTGCCGCTCCCGTGGAGCCGTCGGTGCGATCGCCGGGCCACGGACCCCGTTGTGGACCACCCGGGTCCGACGACCGAGGCCACGAACGGAGCCTTCGAGCACGGCGGCTGCGGCGGACGAGTTCGCAACGACCTCGTCCGCAAAAAGAAGCGGTGCGGCGAGGGCGAAGCGGACAGCCGCGGGCTGGTCCTCCTCTGCCTCGTGCACGTGGCACAGCGCCGGCACGTGGGCGAGTCGAGCTGCCACGAGCCACTCCGGGATGGTCAGCGTGTTGACCAGAACGACGTCGGGTCGGGTCCGTCGGAGCAGGCGCCGGGCGCCGAGGACGGAGCGGACCGCGTCCGACAGCAGGCCGGGTAACGCCCGTGGAGCGAGGAGCGACTTGCGCAGCACCGGGAAGATCACGACCGCGACGCGCGCCCCGCGCGTGGCCAGCTCCCCTGCGAGCTCGCCCTGCGAAGGCAGCAGGGCATCGACGTCCCAACCCGCCGCGACAAGCGCACCGACGGTCTCGAGAAGCTGCCGGTCGGAGCCGTACAGCTCGGCGCTCGGATGGGCGACCAGCGCGCGGGGTCGGGTGGATTTTCCGAATGGCGAGGTCACGTTGGCCATGGTCCGGCCTACAGTAGCGGCCGGGGTGTCGGCGCGGGAGGGCTGTCATGAGTGCTGACGACGGGCGCGGGCGGGCACTCTCGATCGCGCTGGTCGGCACCCGTGGCGTCCCGGCACGCTACGGCGGGTTCGAGACCGCCGTGGAGGAGGTCGGGTCGCGACTGGCTTCACGGGGTCATGACGTCCGGGTCTACTGCCGCTCAGGTAACTCCGAGGAGAGCCCCAGGACGTACGCCGGCATGACCCTCGTGACCCTGCCGGCCGCCCGGCGCCGTTCGCTCGAGACGTTGAGCCACACGGGGCTCTCCGTGGGGCACCTCGCCACGCACCGGACGGACGTCGCGATCGTCTTCAATGCGGCGAACGCCGTGTGGCTCCCGGTGCTTCGGGCCGCCCGCATCCCGTTCGCGACCCATGTCGACGGTCTGGAGTGGAAGCGGGCCAAGTGGGGCCGCAGCGGAGTGCGCTACTACCGATGGGCTGAGCGACGGTCGGTGCGTGTCTCGGACGCGCTCATCGCCGACGCGCAAGGCATCGCCCAGTACTACTCGACCGAGTTCGACGCGCCCTCGACGCTCATCGCGTACGGCGCGCCGCGCCTGGACGAGGTGGGCACCGACCGGCTCGCCGAGCTCGGGCTCGTCGACCGCGGGTTCCACCTCGTCGTCGCCCGCTTCGAGCCCGAGAACCACGTGGCAGAGATCGTGGCCGGATACACCCGCAGCCAGGCGCGGTTGCCGCTCGTCGTCGTCGGCTCCGCGCCCTACGCCGAGGCGTACGTGGCGCGCGTCCAGGCGGTCGCCAAACAGGATCCGCGGGTGCGCCTCATGGGCGGACTCTGGGACCAGGACCTGCTCGACCAGCTCTATCGGGGAGCAGCGACCTACGTGCACGGGCACTCGGTGGGCGGGACCAACCCCTCCCTGTTGCGCGCCCTCGGGGGCGGTGCTGCGACCATCGCGTACGACATCTCGTTCAACCGCGAGGTCGCGGGCGACGCAGGGTCCTACTTCCGCGACGCGGACGACGTCGCCTCGTTGATCGAAGCGGCCGAGCGTGAACCGCAGAGGCTGATCGAGCAGCGCGCCGCAGCGTGGCACCGCGCCGACGCCTACGACTGGGACGACGTGACAGACCGCTACGAGCAGCTCGCACGGGACCTGCACGCACGCCGCACGCCGGGGCCGCGACGGCGTGCGGCACGGCGGGCGGCCGAGCCGGAGCCGGAGAGGGTGGCCGTGCGATGAGCGAGAGCTACATGGACGTGGTGCGGGAGCTTGCCGGCGCCCAGAAGGGCGCTGCGCGCGGAGCCCCTGCGTACTCCCGGTTCGTCAACCGCCGCCTCGGCCGTTTCGCCGCGGCCTGGGCATTGCGCCGCGGGCTCACCCCGAACGCGGTCACCGGCCTCAGTGCCCTGGCGACCTTCGCTGGGATCGGCATGCTCGCCTTCGTCGCGCCCGCCTGGTGGGAGGGCATCGCCGTCGCCGCGCTCCTGGTCCTGGGGTATGCGCTCGACTCGGCGGACGGTCAGGTCGCGCGTGCCACGCGGAGCGGGAGCGCGCAGGGGGAGTGGCTCGATCACATGGTCGACGCCACGAAGATCGCTACTCTCCCGCTCGCTGTGGGCGTCGGCATCTACCGCTTCACCGACCTCGACGATCGGTGGCTGCTGATCCCGCTGGTGAATGCCGTGGTCGGTTCTGTCCTCTTCTTCGGGATGATCCTCACCGAGCAGCTGCGGCGCGCCCACGGGGTGACGTCCAGCGCGGTCCCGGGTGCGGCCGGTGGTCTACGCTCGCTGCTCGTCCTGCCGACCGACTACGGCATCCTCTGCCTGACCTTCGTGTTCTGGGGCTCACCGACGACCTTCCTCACGATCTTCGGGTTTCTCACGGCCGCAACCGCGGGGTACCTGGTGCTGGCCGCACGGAAGTGGTTCGTCGAGATCGGCGCGTTCGCGCGCGGATAGTCGCGTCTGCTCGATTGTGAGCAAGATCACAATCTGATCACGACTCGGATCTTTCGTGTCGGGTGAGCGGTGTCACCGCTGGTTGGGGGCTTGCGGAGTTCGCACCCTTCGCCCTGACCGGGACGGTTCGACGGCCTGCAGGCCGGCGCCGGGTTTCGCCCGCGCCGTTCGGTTCCCTACAGTCCGTCCGAATGGGTGAATATCTCACCCTTCGTCATCCGATCGGCTCATGGCGCCGGGCCGTACGGTCGACCTGGATGGCAGACGCGGCTCTACGACCGAGAAGAGGTGCCACATGCCCGCACACCGCCGAACTGCGCCCCGGGCGCACCGACGACGGCCGCTTGTCGCAGGAATCGTCGCCTCCGTGGTCGTGGCTGCAGTGCTGGGTGCCATCGGGATCGGGTCGGCGACGGCCAAGGACACCGTGGTGTCGTCGTCCGTCAGGGTGATCGACTACAAGAAGGTCAAGCCGGGCGCATCCGTGTCGGCAGCCCTGCGGACCGTGCCGACGAACGCGACGTCCGCGACCTTCGACGTCTGGGCCCGCTACGCCTGGCGGACGACCAACATCTCGGTCTGCGCGGGGACCACCGCCACCAGCGCGTGCAAGAAGAAGCCGGCGCTCGTGGTCCCCGTCCAGAGCGCCGCGTCGAGCCGAGTGACAGTCGACTTCTCGGGTCCTGCGGGCGAGCGCTCCGTCACCGTCTTCAACTCCTCGGCGAGCGTTCGCCTCACGCTGACGCTCGTCAGCTACACGGTGCCGGCGACGACCCCGTCGGCGACTCCGACACCGACGGCGACCCCCAAGCCGACGGCGACGCCGACTCCGAAGGCGACGGTGCCCCCGAAGCCGACGGCGACGCCGACGCCCACACCGACGGCCACCCCGAAGCCGACGGCGACGGCGACACCGACCCCGACCGCCACGCCCAAGCCGACGGCGACGCCGACGCCGACGCCGACACCGACGGCCACCCCCAAGCCGACCCCGACCCCCACGCCTACCGCGACCACGCCCGTCGCCAAGGAGAACTGGGTGCCGCCCGCAGTCAAGCCGCTCGCCGGACGGCCCGGACCCACCAACACAGGCGTGCCGGCAGGCACGAAGCTGAAGGTCTGGGAGGGTGACCTGGTCGTCGACACGCCGGGTGAGCACATCGACGGGCTCGAGATCCACGGCCTCGTGAGCATCCACGCCCCGAACGTGCGCATCACCAACAGCAAGATCGTCGGCGGTTCGACGATGCCCGCGTGGGACCGGGCGCTGATCCAGATCAGCAGCGAGGAGGACAGCGTGACGGTCGAGGACACGGAGATGTACGCGGCCACGCCGTCGTACCGGATCCGCGGCGTCATCGGCAAGAACTTCACGCTCACGCGCGTCAACATGCACGACGTCATCGACCAGATGGTCATCACCGGTGACAACGTGACGGTCCAGGACTCGTGGCTGCACTCGAACCTCTACTACGTCGAGGACCCGAACTACAGCAACAACCCGACCCACGACGACAACGCGCAGATCTCGATCGGCAAGAACATCCGGTTCCTGCGGAACTCGATGCAGGGTACGCACAACGCGTCGATCATGATCACCCAGGACCGTGGGCACGTGAGCGACATCGTGGTGGCCGACAACTTCATCGACAACGGCGCCTGCTCGATCAACATCGCGCAGAAGGCCTATGGTCCGATCGAGCGGATGACGATCAGGAACAACGTGTTCGGCGGCAACACCTGGGTCAAGAAGTGCGGCATCCTCTCGCCGCCGACCACGACGTCGATCCTCACCGCGGCCACCAACACATGGCTGGACGGGACGCCGGTCGCGATCAGCCGGGGCGCCTGACCTCGGAGCTTCGGGAAGCGGCATCGGTTGAGGGAGCATCCTCGTCCGGTGCCGCTCCTGCCGTCCGCCGGCGCCTCAGGTCGCGGCGCACGTACCAGATGTTCGGGAGCACCTGACAGAGCAGAACCGCGACCGTCGAGCCGATCACGGGACCCGCAGCGCCCAGCGGTGCGATCAGCCACCAGCTCAGCCCGAGGTTGAGCGGGACCAGCAGCAGGATCGGTGGTACCTGGAACCGCAGCCCCCGGGCGTCGGTCATGTACATGCCGAGCGGGTACTTGGCGCCCTGGACGGCGACGAAGGCGACGAACGACACGACCAGGGCGGGGCCCAGCGAGATCTCGCCCCCGGACACGAACTCCGTGAGCCACGGCAGGACGGCACACAGCATCCCTGCGACGGCGACCGAGGCGCCGGCGAACGCCCATGCCATCGGGAACGGCGAGCGAACCCTTGCCGTGGACCTGTCCCGGGCGAAGACCGGCCACAGTGCGACCCCGGCGGCGGCGATCGTCTGCAGGACGATGCCGAAGAACTGCGACGACAGGTTGTACTGGGCCAGCTCCGCCGTCGTCCCGACGTGGCTCAGCAGCAGGCGGTCGGTCTGCATCGCGATCGGAAGCGCGACCATCTGGACCAGCATGGGCCCGGCGACGTGCATGACGTTCACGCCGGGCACTGCCCGGATGCGAGGGACGTCCTTGACGGCCCCGACGATCCCACCCTTGAGGATGCGGTTGGCGATGACGAAGCAGAGCACGGAGACGAGGGCGGCCGCGACGTACGAGTAGATGGACAGCGCGGTTCCCGAGCCGGCACCGGCAAGGATCGTGATGGTGACGGCCGCCATGATGAACGGTGCGACGAGCGCCTGGGTCGCGATCTGCGCAGGGTTGCGCCCGAGCCCGACCAGGCTCCTTTGCCCGACGGTCAGCGGCAGCGCGAGCCCGAAGATGACGAGGCACGCCGTCGCGACCCAACCGGCACCGGGAAGCGAGCTCTCGCCCAGGATGTGTGGCCACGCGCCGGTGAGCCCCAGTGCGACGCTGGTGAGGGCGATGACGGCTCCCGAGACGACGAGGATGCGCAGGGCGCTCGTCAGGGTGCGGCGAGCCTCCGTATCCGTGGCGGGGTCCGACGCGCCCGCGATCGCGTTGACCACGGCCGCACCGATGCCGAGGTCGGCGAACGGCAGCAGGTTCGGCAACGCACTGATCAGGCCGTACTGCGCGTAGGCGCCTTCTCCGAAGTGGGTGATGATCAGGCGGCTGGTGATGATGCCGAGCAGGCCGGACAGACCGAGCACGACGACCTTGATCCCGGCGGTGCCACCGACGGCCGCCCACGGGCCTCGCGTGCGCGCGCTCACCGGCGGAGCTCCACGATCTCGGTCTGAGGGCCGCGCCAGGTCCCGACGACGTGCAGGCCAGCGATGCCGAGGGAGCGGTCGTCGGCCGACGCACCGGCCTGGTCTTCCCGGCGCACCACCCAGAGCGTTCCGTGGGGAGGCAGCCGGTCGAGCGCCGGCTCGAGCGTGATCGATGTTCCGAACAGCGTCGCTCCGTCTGCGGGGGTGACAGCCAGGCCGATGTCCTCGAGGCCGCGGACCGCGTCGGGGTAGCCGAGCGCGACCGTCCGCATCGAGCGGTTGACGCGACCGTCGATCGCCGGATCGCGCGGGCCGTAATAGACGGCGTCTCCGGGGCTGGCGTTCGTGCGCAGCTCGGCGGCGACGAGCGAGAGATCCGCGGAACTCTTCGCGAGGACGGTCCGCTGGGACGCGTAGACCGGTGCAGCGAGCAGGGCGAGCGCGAGGGACACGGCTACCGCGACCCGTCGGCGGAGCTCGCACAGGCCGACTGCCAGCAGCAGAGCGACGGCGGGGGCGCAGAACGTCAGGTAGCGCGGGTTGTAGAGCGACGGCCGCACCAGCGCCGCGGTGACCAGCAGCACGGTGGGGGCGAGGAGCCAGGGGAGCGTCCACGCGAGCAACGTCGGGTTGGCCCGGCGCGTACGGACGACCGCGAACGCGATCACCGACCAAGCCAGGAGTGCGAGCAGGACGGAGGTGACCTTCCACAGGTCGGTCCCGGTGTCGGAGCCGCCGGTGGTCGGCGTCGGAGTCCCGCCCAAGAACCACTGGTTGACGACGATCATCCGGACCAGACGCGCCGGGGTGAGGTCGGTCGAGCCGAGCTGGCCGGACTGCCGTGCCGCGGCGAGCACGACGCCGCCCACCACGAGCGCCGACACGCAGGCGGTTGCGATCCACGCGCGGACGCGGTCTCGCGCGGTCGCCAGGACGGTGACGCCGTGGGCGAGCCACAGCATGACGAGGTAGACGTTGGTTGCGACGGCGAGCGCGCCGAGGACCCCGTACAGGATCCAGGCGCCCGTTCGGCGTGACCTCAGCGCGCTGTGCAGCGCCACCGTCGCCCAGACGCCGAGGGCGAGCGTCGCGGCCCACGAACGCGCCTCGATCGCTGCCCATGTCACGCGTGGGAGCAGCGCGAACGCGATGCCCGCCACGACACCCACTCGGGGGTTCGCGAGACGGGTGCCGAGGAGGACAATGCCGGCCGCCCCGGCCGCGACCGCGAACGCGCTGGCGAGGCGTACGCTCGCGGGGCTCGCACCGAAGGCACTGATCCAGACGTGCATGCCGGCGTAGTACAGGCCGTGGACGGCATCGATGTGCTTGAGCAGCTCAATGAGCTCCTGCGGGGAGCGTCCTGCTGCGGAGATGGTGGCTACCTCGTCGGACCACAGCGACACACGCCACGCACCGACATAGCCCACGACACCCGCGAAGAGCGCCACGAACGCGACCGCGATGGGGCGAGCTCGCGGCACCGGCGCGAGGGACGGTTCGAGCACGTCCTCCGGGATCTGCGGCGTCGTGACGGCGTCGCTGTCAGCCCTCGCCACCGGAGTCCGTCCGGCCGCCATCACCCGCGGCCGCGTGCGCCGGCGACTTGTCGACGTCCTTCGACTCGGGATCGTCGTCGAGCGCGTCCTGCTCGTCCGGCGACGTCTTCTCCGACGCCGACTCGCGTGGGGCCGGAAGTCGGAGGTCCGTCGCTCGAGATTCGGTCGTCGCCGCGACCGCCAGCTCGTCGATCCCGTCGGGCGTGTCGCCCGCGTCTGCGAGGCTGGTCTGCACGGCGACGCTGGTCTCGCCGCTTCGTGTGCCGCGCCGGTGCCGCCGGAAGATCCGGTCACGCAGGCGCGGCTCACCGTAGCCGTAGAGGCGGTCGTGGCCGCGTTGACGCACGCCGTTGGCGACCAGGCCGATGACGTTGACGCCGATGGCGTCGAGGGCGTTCAGCGTCTCGACGAGCTGGGCGCGCCGGACCTTGCGGCAACCGGCGACGACGATCGCCCCGTCGGTGCGCTTGGCCAGTACCGCCGCGTCCGTGAGGGACAGCACGGGAGGCGTGTCGATGATGACGAAGTCGTACTGCGACCGGGCGGTGACGAGAAACTTCTCCATCGCCTCCGAGTCGACGAGCTGGCTCGGGTTGGGCGGGATGGCACCCGCAGGGACGACCGCGAGGCTGTCGAGGCCCCAGGGGTGCGCGACATCCTCGATCGTGGCTTCGCCCACGAGGATGGTCGAGAGCCCGACGGCTCCTTCCAGACCGCACAGCCGGGCGACGGACGGTCGCCGCAGGTCGGCATCCACGAGAAGCACCCGCTTGCGCTTCTCCGCCATCGTCAGGGCGAGGCTGATCGCCGTCGTCGACTTGCCTTCTCCCGGCACGGAGGACGTGACGAGCACCGTGCTGACGGGCGCGGACGCGTTGACGAACTGGATGTTGGTTCGCAGGCGGCGGTACGCCTCGGCGAGCCCACCATGACGGTTCGCCAGGATGGCGCGGGGGCCGAGCTTGCGCAGTCGCCGGTCGTACGCGATCTGGCCGAGGACGGGACGCTCCGGCTGGCCGGGGAAGTCCTTGGCGCTGCGGAGCCGGGTGTCGAGCCGTGAGGCGAGCAGCGCGATCGCTGCGCCGAGTGCCACGCCGATCAGGGCGGGCTTCGCGATCCCCACCTTCTTCTTCGGGGAGTACGGGAAGCGGGCGGGTGCCGCCTGGGAGACGATCGTCATGTTCACCGACGGGCCGCCGTTCGTCGTCGTCGGCGTCACCTGCCGCACGGTCTTGGAGAGCTGTGCGGCGACGGCGTTCGCGATATCGGCTGCCTGCTGCGGATCCGTGCTCGACGCACTGATCTCGATGATGACGACGTCGAGCAGCGCGTCGGCCTGGACGACGCCCGCGAGGGACTTCGCGTTCGTGTCGAGGCCGAGCTCGTCGATCACGGGGTCGAGCACCACTGGCATCGTGGCGAGCTGCGCGAACGACGCAACCAGGTTCTGGGTGTACGTCGAGCCCTGGACGAGCTCCGCCACGGTGTCGCCACGGGTGAGCGACACGAACACCTTGCTCGTCGACCGGTACGTGGGGGTGACCTGCGAGACCTGGTGGTACCCCCATCCGGCCCCGACCAGCGCCAGAACGACGATGATGAACCACCGCTTGCGCAGTGCGACCACGAAGTCCTTCAGCTCCATGGTTCGCTCCTGTGGTCGGTGAGGGCTGGTGGCGGCCGTAGCGGCGGCAGGCGATCTCGGCATCGGGACTGTGCCGCACCAAGGATCCCATTGGAAACCGTCTTGGGGGAGTTCAGCACGATTTCTCCGCATCTAGTGGGCGATTTCACCCGGATGCAGCAGGGCCTCCCGCATCATGCGGGGGACTCGGACGGAGTGCGATCGAGATGCCTGCGAGCGTTCCGCGGGCGACGGCTCCGAGCGTCGGGCCGGGGTGCCGCAGCTGTCGTCGGCCGCCTCGGAGAAGGACCGTGCGTGCGTACGGCAGAGCACCCCAGATCCATCGCCACCGGGCTCGGGGCGGAAGGTTGAGGCGCGCGAACAGCAGCCGGTTGCGGCAGTTGAAGTAGTAGTACTGAGGCGACTTGGCGCGGGACGAGGCGCCGGAGACCTGCGTCCCGCCGACGGCGTGGCGGCACTCGACGGCCTCCAGGACGTCGAGCCGTCCCCCCTCGCGATGCCACCGGATCGACAGGTCGACGTCCTCCCAGTACAGGAAGTAGGCGTCCGTGAAACCCCCGTGGCGTGCCCACGCGGCGGACGTGGTCGCCAGGCAGGCTCCAGAGAGCCAGGGCGTTGCAGTCGGGTTGCTGGATCGCGCCTGCGTGCGTCCCGTCCGCAGGTCGATCGTCGCGCCCGCGAACCAGGTCGTGCCGTCCGGGCGGACGACGCGCGGCGACGCGAGGCTCTCCGGGTTCGCCCGGACGTGGGCCGCAAGGGCGTCGGCCGCGGCGAGCTCGAGCTGCGCGTCCGGGTTCACGACGAGGACGACGTCGTGACCCGCTGCGACGGCGTGCTGGACGCCGACGTTGACGCCGGCCCCGAAACCGAGGTTGCTCGTCGGCTCGATCAGGTCCCACCCGTAGCGGGCCGCGAGCTCGCGCAGCGCTCGTCTCGCGTCGTCGGTCGACCGGTTGTCGACGACCACGACCCGCCAGGCTGACGGAACGACGAGCACGGGGTTGTCGCGGAGCATCGCGGGATCGCCGTAACTGACGACGACGACGCAACCCGTCGGCTGCTCGTCACCCATCGCATGCCCCCTCGGCTGCCAGTCGTCGCGTTTTCATCCGGCATCGGCCGGTGCCACAGGTAGGACGCAACCGTATGCTGGCGCAGCGTCACCAGGACCCGGGTGTCGGGGTGAGAAATGGGGTGAGCGCATGTCGTCGAGTGGCGAGGCCGCACCGGCGCGCCGGTGGATCGTGGTCGCCGTGGTTGCCGCAGTCGTCGTCGTCGGTGCGATCGTCTTCCTTGCGACGCGAGGATCGTCGGGAGGCGGCGGTGCCGCCGCGACGACGAGCGCGAGTCGGACGCCCACGACGGGCATCGGCTCGGCGGCGGGGACCGCGACGTCCACGAGCACCGCGCCTTCGACCGTGCCCTCGACCGCGTCGCCGGGGGCGACGCCGAGTGGGTCACCGCGAGGCACGTCGACGGCCGAGGCCACCTCGGGAAGCTCGCCTCGCGCGACGGCTGCTCCGGGGGCTCGTCCGACGGACCCCCCCGTCGCGCTCAAGGCCACGGTCGAGCCGACCAAGGGCGTGACGGCTCGGCTCGCGAAGCTCGAGTCGGTGACCGGCGTCGCGGACCTGCCCGGTGAGGTGGGCGGCCCGGCGTTGCGCGTCACGGTCGAGGTCACGAATGCCACGGACGACGACGTCGACCTGACGGGCGCGGTCGTCGTGCTGTACCAGGGCGAGGATCGCGCCCCGGCCATCGAGCTCACGAAGCCCGGCGGCAGCCCCCTGCCCGCGTCGGTCGCCGCGGGGAAGAGCGTGACAGGCGTCTACGTCTTCAACGTCCCGGTCGCCGAGCGCAACCCCGTCGAGGTCGAGGTCGACCTCGCCGCCGAGGTGCCGGTCGTCGTGTTCCGCGGCGATGCTCGACCGATTGGGTGATATCCCCCCTCTCGCCCCGTTCGAGCACCGAGTTCACCCGCGACGCCCGGTCCGGAGTGTCCGGTATGCACCTAAAGTCTGTGCTTGCACCAGCGGCATCGCACGCGCCTCCCCTGACGCGAACCCCCGTCGCCGCGGCACAGAGAGCAGGAGCAGCACATGATGCGCACCCTTCGCACCGGGCGGGTCTGGGCGTTCGTCGCCGGCGCTGGACTGATGGTCGCCGCCGGTCTGGTCGCGGCTCCTGCCTCCGCGGACACCGCTCCTGCAGACCTGGCGGTGACCAAGACCGTCAGCGCGGATGGTCTTCCCACCGCGCAGATCAACGGTGTCGTGTGGGACCAGGAGGTGGTCGGCAACACGGTGTTCGTCGCAGGTGACTTCACGTCCGCGCGGCCCGCCGGCTCCGACCCGGGCGTCAACGAGGTGCCGCGCACCTACCTCATGTCCTACGACGTGACGACCGGCGTGATGACCTCCTGGGCACCGGTGCTCAACGCCCAGGTCAAGGAGCTCGCGCTCTCACCCGACAAGACGCGCCTGTACGCCGCCGGGCAGTTCACGACGATCAACGGGCAGACGCGGACGCGCCTGGCGGCGTTCGACACGTCCACGGGTGCACTCGTCTCGACGTTCAAGCCGAACATCAACGCGACCGTCAACACGGTGACGGCCTCCGCCACCGCCGTGGCCTTTGGAGGGACGTTCACCAACGTCAACGGGGCGGCCCGCACCAACATCGCCGCTGTCGACGTCGCCGGCGCCACGCTTCCCTTCGCGCCCACGCCGGCAGGTGGTTCGGTGCAGGCCTCGGTGTTCGCACCCGACGGCCAGTCCGTCGTGTTCGGTGGGGCGTTCACGACGATGAACGGCTCGGGAAACCCGGGGTACGGGCTGGCCCGCCTGAGCCTCGCGACCGGTGCGCTGACCGCACTCCCCGTGAACACCCAGATCCGCAACGGTGGGGCGAACTCGGCGATCCTCAGCCTCGAGGCGGACGGTGACAACTTCTACGGCACGGGCTACCACTTCGGAACCGGCGGCAACGTCGAGGGCACGTTCGCGGCATCGTGGGCGTCGAGCAGCCTCGTCTGGGTCGAGGACTGCCACGGAGACACCTACTCCTCCTACCCGGTCGGCGACGTCATCTACTCCGCCAGCCACAAGCACTACTGCGGCAACTCCGGCGGGTTCCCCCAGACCGACCCGTGGTCCTTCCACCGCGCCACGGCACTGACCAAGACGGCGATGGGGACGAACACCGCGGACATCTACGGGTACCCCGACCACGCGGGTCAGGCGCGCCCGGACATCCTGTACTGGTACCCGGACATCAACACCGGCAGCTTCACGGGAAAGAACCAGGGCCCGTGGTCGGTGTCGGGCAGCGGAAAGTATGTCGTCTACGGCGGCGAGTTCACGCGCGTCAACAACGTCAAGCAGCAGGGACTCGTGCGGTTCGCCACGGCGGACGTCGCGCCCAACTCGCTGACGCCGGTGCTCAAGAGCACGACCTGGCCGCTGGACGCCCGGTCCTACACAGCGGGGCAGGTGCGACTGAGCTGGGGCAGCAACTGGGACCGGGACAACCAGACGCTCACGTACAAGCTCTACCGCCAGAGCACGAACAACGCGCCCATCTACACGACGACGCTCACGACGCCGTTCTGGAAGCCCAAGTCCATGTCGTTCACCGACACGGGACTGGCACCTGGTTCGACCACGAGGTATCGGGTCGCCGCGGTCGACTCCTTCGGGAACCAATCCCTCTCGGACTGGGTGAGCATCACTGTCAACAGCACCGACACTCTCTCCGCCTATGCGGGCAAGGTGCTCGACGACGGGGCGCTCGACTACTGGCGCCTCGGTGAGGCGAGCGGGCCCACGGTCGCCGACTGGGCGGGTTCGAGCGACGCGACGGCCGGCTCGGGAGTGACGTTCAACCAGGCTGGTGCGATCGGTGGCGACTCCAACACCGCCGCGTCCTTCAACGGCTCCACCTCGGGCTTCGCCGCCACCTCCGACCTCATCGACGGCCCGCAGACGTTCGGCATCGAAGCATGGTTCAAGACCACCACCACCTCCGGCGGCAAGATCGTCGGGTTCGGCAACGCCAACACGGGCACCAGCTCGAGCTATGACCGCCACGTGTACATGAGCCCGAGCGGCCGCGTGAACTTCGGGGTCTACCCGGGATCGTCGCAGACCGTCACGTCCAGCAAGGCCTACAACGACGGTCAGTGGCACCAGGTCGTCGCCTCGCTGGGCAGCGACGGCATGAAGCTGTTCATCGACGGGAAGCGGGTGGCCCAGCGCGGCGACATCACCTCGGCGCAGCCGTACTCGGGCTACTGGCGGATCGGCGGGGACTCCCCGTGGGACGGCAACGCGTTCTTCAACGGGAGCATCGACGACGTCGCCATCTACGGCGGGCCGCTGACGGCGACCCAGGTCAACTCCCACTGGGTCGCGGCCGGCAACCCGTCCACCATCCCGACGGCCCCGGCCGACACATACGGCGCTGCCGTGTTCAACCTGTCGCCCGACCTCTACTGGCGCCTGGGCGAGTCCAGCGGGTCTGTGGCGGCCGACTCCGGACCGCTCGGCAGCACGGGGACGTACGTCAACGGCGTGACGAAGGGGACGAGTGGCGCCCTGAGCGGTGTCTCGAGCTCGGCAGCCACCTTCGACGGGTCGAGCGGGCAGGTCGTCAGCACCGTGCAGGTGAACAACCCGACCACGTACTCCGAAGAGCTGTGGTTCAAGACGACCACGACGAACGGCGGCAAGCTCATCGGCTTCGGGGACTCCACGAGTGGCCTGTCGAACAACTACGACCGGCACGTGTACATGGAGAACGGCGGTCAGCTCACATTCGGCGTCTGGACGGGCCAGACCAACACCATCACGACGGCGGCGAGCTTCAACGACGGCGCATGGCACCACCTCGTCGCGACGCAGTCCAGCGAAGGCATGAAGCTCTACGTCGACGGCACGCTGCGGGGGACGAACTCGCAACCGTCCGCGCAGTCATACAGCGGGTACTGGCGGGTCGGCGGCGACGTGACCTGGGGACCGCAGCCGTGGTTCGCCGGCTCGCTCGACGAAGTCGCCGTCTACTCGACGGCCCTGACCGCCGCTCAGGTGCAGCAGCACTACCAGCTGGGCACGGGAACGGTCCCCAACCAGGATCCGGTGGCGGCGTTCACGACGTCGGCGACCGGGCTCAAGGTGAACGTGGACGCCTCGGGTTCGTCCGACCCGGACGGGTCGATCGCGAGCTACGCGTGGACGTTCGAGGGCGGCGGCGCGGCGACGGGTGCGACGGCGTCGTACACGTTCCCCGCGACCGGCACCTACACGATCGGCCTGACGGTGACGGATGACGACGGTGCCACCAAGCACCTCGACAAGACAGTCTCGGTGACAGCTCCCAACCAGGATCCTGTGGCGGCGTTCACGACGACCTCGACCAACCTGAAGGTCGACGTCGACGCGTCGGGATCGTCCGATCCGGACGGGACGATCGCCGAATACGCGTGGACGTTCGAGGGCGGCGGCACGGACACGGGCAAGACCGCGTCGTACACGTTCCCCGCGGCGGGCACGTACGTGATCGGTCTGACGGTCACCGACGACGACGGCGCCACCAAGCACCTGGACAAGACCGTGACCGTCAGCGCGGCGAACCAGTCGCCCGTGGCGGCGTTCACCGCGACGGCGACAGGGTTGAAGGTGGACGTCGACGCGTCGGGCGCGTCCGACCCGGACGGGACGATCGCCGCGTACGCGTGGACGTTCGAGGGCGGCGGCACGGACACGGGCAAGACCGCGTCCTACACCTTCCCCGCGACGGGCACGTACACGATCGGTCTGACGGTCACCGACAACGACGGCGCCACCAAGCACCTGGACAAGACGATCTCGGTCACGGCCCCCGCCACCGACCAGCCGCCTGCCAACGCCCTCGCGTGGGACACGTTCGGGCGGACCGTCGCGAGCGGCTGGGGCAACGCTCAGGTCGGTGGCCCGTGGACGTCGACGGGGACGGCCAGCCGGTTCACGGTCGGCGGTGGACTGGGGCAGCACATGGTCTCCGCAGGGAGCACCCTGACCTCGTCCCTCGCAACCGTCTCTTCGACGAGCACGGACGTGTCCGTCTCGCTGAGCCCGGACAAGCCCCTCACAGGGGGCGGCGCGTGGATCACGCTCCAAGGTCGAACGGTCGGGTCTGAGTCCTACGCTGCCCGGGTCCGCCTGCAGGCGGACGGGACTGTCCAGCTCCATCTCATGCGGTCGGCTACTGCTCTGCGCGGCGGCACGGTCACTGGCGTGGCCTACGGCGCGGGCGACCAGCTCAACCTCCGTCTCCAGGTGACAGGCACATCGCCGACGACCGTCAGTGCGAAGGTCTGGAAGAGTGGCGCAGCTGAGCCCTCTGCGTGGACGTACACCATCGCGGACGCGACGGCGGCACTGCAGGCCGCCGGTGGGATCGGCATCCAGACGTACATGTTCGGCACGGTGACGAACGGACCCGTGACGGTGCGATACGACGACCTCAAGGCAGTCCCCGCAGGCTGACGGGCACGGCCGAGGCGCCGACGAAGGGAGAGACGTGCGTATCACAGTGGTCACGCTCACCTTTCGTCGGCCCCTCGACCTGGCCGACGCGCTCCCGGGGCTGGTTGAGCACGTCCGAGGAGTTCCGGGTGCCGAGCTGCTCGTCGTCGACAACGACACGATCCCGTCAGCGCGTGACACCGTCGAGTCGTGGTCGGTCGACCACCCCGTGCGTTACGTGCACGAACCGGCACCGGGAATCGCTGCGGCCCGCAACCGTGGTCTTGCGGAGGCGGCAGACGCGGACGTCGTCGTGTTCATCGACGACGACGAGCGGCCTCGGCAGGGTTGGCTCGAGTCGCTCCTTGCCACCCACGCCCGTGAGAACTGCGCGGCGGTCGCCGGTGCGGTCGTCTCGGTCTTCGACTCCGAGCCGGAGAAGTGGATCCGGGCGGGGCGTTTCTTCGACCGCCTGCGCCATCCGACCGGAACCGAGCTCGACGTCGTCGCGACGAACAACCTGCTGCTCGACGCGGCGTTGATCCGGTCCTGGGACCTGACGTTCGACGACGAGTTCGGGTTGACCGGCGGGTCGGACACCGTCTTCTCGCTCGAGCTGCGCAGGCGTGGCGGCCGGCTCGTCTGGTGCGACGAGGCGGTGGTCGAGGACGTCGTTCCCGCAGCGCGCGCCACCCGTTCGTGGGTGCTCCGACGTGCCTTCCGCATGGGCAACACGGGGAGCAGGGCCCGGCTGCATGTGGCGCGAGGGCGGTCCGCCCGGTTCAAGCTGCGGGTCGTGCTCGTCGCGCACGGCCTCGTTCGGTTGGGTGGCGGTGCAGCCGGCGTTGCCTGGGGGGCCGTGTCGGGCTCCCTCGCCCGCAGGGCGAGGGGGAGCCGCACGGTCGTTCGTGGCGCCGGGATGATCCTCGGCGCCTTCGGGTACGTGTACTCCGAGTACGCCAGGCCGGTTCCCGCGCCGACCCCTGTGGCCGCTCGTGGCTGAGGTGAAGCCGGAGCTGACTGTCCTGACCTCCATGGCCGTCGTCCGTGAGACCACCAACCCGTACGTCGTGGACCTGAACCGGCTGCTGGCGCACCGGGTGACCTTGCTGTTGTTCTCGTGGCGATCCCTGCTGACGGGCCGGTGGGACGTCTTCCACGTCCATTGGCCCGACGCGATGCTGCGACGCTCGGACCCGATCCGGACGCTGGGCGCGTGCCTGCTCCTCTCCGCAGGCATGCTGCGTGCGCGTTGGACCGGACGTCGTGTTGTCCGGACGCTGCACAACGCCGAGCCGCACGAGCGGCACGGCATCGTCGTGCGAGCAACGCTGCGCCTCGTCGACCGGACGACGACTGGGTGGATCCGGCTCAACGACCACACACCGGTACCGACGCACGGGTTCGTGGTCACGATCCCGCACGGCACCTACGCGGACTGGTACGCCGACACGCCCCGTCCCGCACGGCGACCCGGCCGGCTGGCGTACGTCGGGCTCGTCCGACCGTACAAGGGGGTCGACGACCTGATCGCGGCTTTCGCACAGCTCGACCTCCCCGACGTGTCGCTTCACGTGAGCGGGCGTCCTGTGGACGCGGAGTACGGCCGGGCGATCGCCCGCCTCGCGGGCGCCGACCCCCGCGTCGTCGTCGACCTGCGCCATGTCCCCGACGGCGCGATGGCGCGTGAGATCGGCGAGGCGACGCTCGTCGTACTCCCGTATCGCGAGATGCACAACTCCGGCGCGGCGCTGCTCGCGCTCTCCCTCGGGCGGCCGGTCCTGGTGCCCGCGAACGCGGTCACGGACGACTTGGCGCACGAGGTGGGTGAGCAGTGGGTCCAGCGCTTCGCGGGCACGTTCGACGCACGAGCACTGAACCGCGCCTTAGGGGCGGTGGAAGGCCTCGACGGGTCGCCCGACCTCTCGGCTCGTTCCTGGGAGGCCATCGCCGACCAGCACGTCGTGGCATTTGCGCGGGCAGTGGACATCTGGTCGGAGCATTCCATCGCCGCTCCGTGACGCCCGTCCCTCACGCCGCGCGGCTGGGCTCCTGATCCGGGGATCCAGCTGACGGGTCGAGGGCGAAGGCGTCATCGGCGCCTTTGAGCGTGAGCATCAGAGCCACCGCAGCCACGAGGAGCGTGGACGAAGCGAGGACTGGTCCGAACAGCGCATTCCACAACAGCCGGACCGCCAGGTAGACGAGCAGCGCAGGAGCGGCCCGTCGTGCGACCAGTCCGACGCACGACCGGCACGAGAGCCAGACGGCCATGACCGTGAACACGAGTCCGAGCACGCCGAACGACGCCCACGTGTCACCGATCAGCGAGTGCAGCTCGTACCCGGAGCCGAACATGTACTTGTTGACGTAGCCGTTGTCCGGGTTGTACCCGAGCGAGGCCATGCCCTCCTTGGCGACCATGATGTCTTGCAGGCTGCTCATGGTGCCGGAACCGAAGCCCAGCGGGTGGTCCCTCATGAGGGCGACCGTCGCCCCCATCTCAGGGCGTGCTCCCAGCAGGATGTTGCCGGTGGTCGCGATCTGGACCTCGGTGCGCTCCTGCGCTGACTCGCCGAGGTAGCCGTCGAGGATCAGTCCTTGGCCGATCTGGTAGATGGCGAAGATCAGCACGGTGCCCAGGGCGACGACCCTGAGACGGGACCCCGCCTTGGTGCGGGCGTGCCCGAGGCTCTGCCAAGCGACCACGGTGGCCGCGACGAGGAGCATGGCGAAGGTCGACCGTCCACCTGCGAGGGCGCTTCCTGCGGCGAGCGTGAGTGCGACGACGACCTGTGTCCAGCGCCACCCGAGGTGCCACACGACGGCCAGGGCGAGGACGCTGACAGGTACCGAGTACTGGAAGCGCCAGGCGTGGGCGTCGAACCCCAGACCCCCCAGGGGGACGGCCGCGACCATTCCCGCGCCGAAGAGCACCGCGACGAGCGACGTCCTCATCGCGGTCCGAGCCCAGAGGACGACAGGGACGCCCACGAGGATGTTGAGCAGGATGAACGTGGTGGTCATGGTCGAGGCCGTCGAGGTGCGGTGGTCGGTGGCCGCGGTCTCGGTGAGCCAGACACCAGCGACGCCCGCCATGGCGCCGACACTCAGAAGTGGCCACGCCCCACGGTACCGGGAGACGGCGGGGAACCAGACAGGCGCCAGTGCGAGGCCGAGCACCGTTCCGGCGCTCAGCGTTCGGTACACGGCGTAGTCGGCCCCGACCAGCATCACGGCGACGCCGGCCACGACCGCAGTCCACGACGGGCTGCCAGCCCCGTACGGGGCCGGGCGAGCCGTCTGCTCGGCCGTGGGCGTCATCGGTCTCCTCCGGCGCGACTCGCGTAGGCAGCCACCATATTCCTTGGTGGTCGCCGGACTTCGCGATCGCACAGATTTCGCCCGCACCGACCCTCGGTGCGTCGGATACCCCGTCCTACGATGGGCGGGTGTCGACAAAGGTGGATAATTCGGGCGAGCGGCCGGGGCTGCAACGTACCCGACTCGACTGGGTCGACGCCGGACGCGGCCTGGCGATCTGCCTGGTCGTGCTGTTCCACTCTGCCAACTGGCTCGGTGCGGCAGGGATCGACACCCGCGGTTGGATCTCGTTCAACCTGGTCGTCTCGTCCCTGCGCATGCCATTGTTCTTCGCCTTGTCGGGCCTGTTCGCCGGCAAGTGGCTCCTGGTGTCCTGGCGCACGTTGTGGAGCGGCAAGGTCCGGATGTTCGCTTGGGTCTTCCTCGTGTGGTCGACGATCGGCGCTTGCGCGTTCACGGTCGGCACACGGGTCATGCTCGATCAGGGCTCGCTGCTCAAGGGCACGCTTCTGCCCATCGTCCTCGCCCCCGCCTATCCGCGGCTCGAGCTCTGGTTCATCTGGGCTCTCGCGCTCTTCTTCTGCCTGGCCAAGCTCACGGCGCGTCTCGACCCGCGCCTGCAGCTGGCCGTCGCAGGCGTGGGTTCTGCCGTTGCGCTCAGCGGGTGGGTGACCGCGAGCCCTGGCTGGAACGGAAGCGTGCGCTACTACTTCTTCTTCCTCGTCGGGCTCCACGCGAGGACGCTCATCATCCGACTCGGGAGTACTCGGCGGATCGGCCTGCTCGCCTCGGGGTTCGCCGCGTGGCTCGTCGCGTCATTCGCGCTGTGGCACTGGAACCTCCGCGAGGTACCTGGTCTGTACTTCATCAACTGCCTGCTCGGCCTCGTGGCGGGCGTCGCGTTGAGCAGGGTCGTGAGATGGCGTGCGATCCGCGCCGTCGGCTCGCGGACGCTGCCCATCTACCTGGCGCACACGCCGATCATCCTGCTCGTGTGCATGGTGATCTCCCTGACGGCGATCTCGCAGGTTCCTGTGACGGCTCAAGTCGCGCCGCCGCTGCTCATGCTCGTCGCGGTGATCGGTGCGCTGCTGCTGAACCGAGCGGCGCCGCGAGCGGGAGCCGCGTGGTTGTACGAGGCGCCCGGTTGGTTTCCGGGGCGTCCCGAGCAGGGGGCCCCGCGTCCCGAGCCGGCCCAGGCGTCCTCGTGAGCCCGGAGCCCTCCGTGATCGAAGCGGTCGGGGAACCGGTCGCCGTCGAGCCGGTACGGGAGCGCCTCGTCTGGGTCGATGCGGCGCGCGGCTACTGCGTGGCCGCGGTCGTTCTGTTCCACGTCCTTCTGTGGCGGACGTCGTGGGGCGCGCTGACGGACGACCCTGTCGCCTGGGGGTTCTGGGGCTCCGTCAACCAGGCCCTGGGGAGCGTCAGGATGCCGGTCCTGCTGGCGATCTCTGGTCTGGTCCTCTCCCGCCAGATCCGAGAGGGTCTGCACCGGTCGACCACGGGTTTCCGCGCCGTGTCGAACTACTACCTCTACGTCGTCTGGCTGGCCGTCTACGCGCTGGTCTCGTTCTTCGTCGCGTCGCCCAGCCTGCACCATCGCGTCGATGGTCTGGGCTTCTTCGAGCAGCTGCTCGTGCCTGACACGACGCTCTGGTACATCTACGCGCTCGCGCTCTACATCCCGCTGCTCGCGCTCGCCAGGCACGTCCCGCCGTGGCTCGTCGTGTCACTTCTCACCGTGCTGGCGGTCGTCGTGCACCTTCACGATGCCGACGCGCTGGCACTGAAGACACCCGGGCTCTTCGTCTTCTTCGCGGTCGGCGTCTATGGCTCTGATCGCCTTCGTGCTCTGGCGGGGGCCGCCACCTGGTGGCGTCTCGCGGCTGCCGCGGTCGTCGCCGCGGGCATCGCTGCGCTCGGCGCGCTGACGACGTCAGCAGTCCAGGATGCGGTGCTGTTCGTGCCGCGTGGAGTCGCATTCGCTGTCGTCTGCGTCGTCGCCGTCGCGATCGCCGTGCGCTGGCGGCCAGTGCGCCGGCTCGGGCTGGCACTGGGACGCAAGACGCTCGGCGTGTACGTCCAGCATCCTCTGTGGTTGGCGTTGGTGACGGGGATCGCCGCCGCCTTCGGGCGTGAGCTCGTCGCGACCGTTCTCGCCAGTCGCGCCGGTGCCCTGCTGTTCCCGATGGTCGTCACCGCGATCGTCGTCGGTCTCAGCATAGGGACTCAGGTGGTCGCCGAGCGGGCCGGGCTGCGGTTCCTCTTCGAGCTGCCCGCGCGGTGGCGACACGCCTTCGGGCGGACCTGATCGGCGAGCACGCAGCGGGTGAATATCGGTCCGAACCGGACCATTCGGGCACCGGCTGCACTAGCGTTCCGTGCGCAGGCGACGGCTTGACGAGGGGGGTGGTCACGTGGACGCGGATCCGGGGATCGTGACGATCGAGCGCGCTCGTCTCGCCTGGGTCGACTTCGCCAAGGGGGTCGCCATCGTGGCGGTCGTCTTCCATCACGCGGTGCAGTTCCTCGATCGAGTCAGCCCGATGCCAGGACTGGTCCTGCACGCAGATCAGCAGATCGCGACCTTCCGGATGCCG
The DNA here is from genome assembly GCF_014837175.1 of Cellulomonas sp. JH27-2. Classification (GTDB taxonomy): domain Bacteria; phylum Actinomycetota; class Actinomycetes; order Actinomycetales; family Cellulomonadaceae; genus Cellulomonas. The sequence goes on from NZ_JACYFR010000003.1 coordinate 567,304, forward strand.
TTGTTCTTCCTGGCCTCGGGCTTCTTCGCGGCCAAGACGCTCCGATCCGGGTGGTCCGCCGTGCTGCACAAGCGCGTCGCGCTGTTCATGTACATCTATGCGCTGTGGAACACCATCCAGTTCGTGGTCTCAAGCCTGATGCCACCTGAGCTCGAGCCGCGCGCGACGTTCGGTGACTACCTGCTGAGCTTCATCGCACCCGACAGCGTCCTATGGTTCGTCTACGCGCTCGCGGTCTACTCCGTCGTCGCGCGAGCGTGCCTGAGCGTCCCGCCGATCGCGCAGGTGGCGGCCGCGCTGGTCGTCGCCTTTCTCGTGAGCTCCGACATCGTGCACGTCGAGCAGTACGCCTGGCGCCTGTCGCTGATGAGCTATGTCTTCTTCATCTTCGCGGTGCACTACCGAGACCTCGTGGACGGCCTCGCGCGGCGCGCGACGTGGCCCGTGGCGCTCGCGACGTGCGCGACGTACACCCTCTGCGTCTTCGTGGTCGGACAGGTGTTCCCGGATCGGATGCCGCCAGGCCTCCGGCTGAGCCTGTCCGTGCTGTCGCTCGCTGCCGGGGTCACAGCCTCGGTGGTCGTGGTCGCCGTTCCCGGGATGCGGGTCGTGGCGTGGCTCGGCACCCGCACCCTGCCGGTGTACGTCGCGCACATGCTCGTCATCCAGGCGTTGGGTCTGGTCCTGTGGAAGGCGGGATGGACGGCTCAGCCGGTTGCAGAGGCCGCCGCCGTCTCGGTCGCGCTGACGCTCACGGCGATCGTCGTGACGCTTGCACTGCACGGAGGACTGCGTGCGCTCGGCGCGTCGTGGTTCTACGAGCTCCCACGGCGCTGGGCGTGGCGGCCGCCGCTCGTCGCCACGGAGCCGGCGAAGAGCGAGAGGGAAGCTGCCGCGCCCGTCCCGGCGCGGCCCCAGAACCGCGTCGCCGGGTAGCGGCGCGGGCCGCAGGACGCGTCGGCTCGACGTCGCACCCGCACCGCCGAGCGTGCTGACCCGGGTTCTTCTTCGCGATGCCTGCGCGCCTGAGGTGCGGTCGGGAGAACCTGACGGAAGGTCACTGATCTCTCGGGGCGGCGCTGAACATCCACGCATCCGCAGCGAGCCGGCCATCGACTGCGGGAAGCTGTGAGCGCACGTCGGAGGGCGGGCGGTGGGCGTCCAGCGCTCCCACGATCGATGCCGCGAGGTCCGCGGGCGCAACCGACTCGGGCGTGACGTGATGGCCGTGCTCGGAGAGCCATGCAGCGAGGCCCGTCTCCTCGGTCGTCACGACCGTGCAGCCGTGGGCGAGACCCTCGACGATCGGCAGCCCGACCTGCTCGCGCCACCGGCCCGCGCGACGTGAGGGGAGCGTGAGCACCGCGGCGTGGCGCAGCTCGTCGTGGATGGCCTCCCGTGGTGGGTCGACGACGAGGCGCACCGTGGGGTCGTTCGCGAGCTCGTGCGCGAGGGGTTCGAGGTCGCCCTTGCCCACTAGCACCAGCTCGGCGTCGGGCCGCGCGGCGAGCACGTGCCCCCAGGACTCGACGAGCGACCGGAAACCCTTGCGAGCCGTGAACGCACCGAGGAACACGACGCGCGGCGGCCTGCCCTCGCCGTCGTCGACGCACGGGCAGGCGATCGGCAGAGCCGGGATCACCGTCGTCCGCAGCGGGCGGGGATGGCGTCCGAAGGCCTCCCGGTACGCGTCGCGAGCGTCGGGGGTACCGAAGGCGATCCGGTCGCACTCGAACCAGACGTACCGCGCGAGGGCGTAATCGAGCCGGAGGGACCAGCGGCTCCGCAGGGTCCCGCCCTCGGGCGGGACGAAGGGGCTGGAGTTGCCGATCGCGTAGGCCACGACGCGGGGACGCTGGCTCAGCCGGACGAGCGCACGAAGGCGCAACCAGGCGAGCGCCGCCGCGGTCCGGCGGGCCCCCTCGACAGCGGACGGCTCGTTCACCTCCAGGGTGGTGACTCCCGACCGGCCGAGGATCCGGGCCGACTCGAACGTCCCGGCCTCGACGGCGCCGACGCGATCGGCCAGGGCCTGGTCGAAGTCGTACCGGCGCTTCTCGAAAAGCAGCAGCGCGGGCGGCAGCTCGGCGGCGCGCTCGAGGTGGGCCGTCCGCGCGCTCCGGTACAGCCGTGCACGGGTGCCGGCCGTGGGCTCGGCGGGGTCGTGGGCCGTCTGCGTCATGTCCGGAGCTTCCTGGTCGGCGAGGTCGGGCGGGTCGAGGGCGACGCGCGTCGCGTCAGCCGGGGACCGGGGTCGTCGTCGGAAGGCCGAACGACGCAGCCATCGCCGTGGCCAGATGCGTCGTGGTGAATCGTCGCTCGACCTCCTGCCGGGCGCGCCCGCCCATGGCCTGCGCGGCGTCGGGGTCGGCGAGCAGCGCGAGCGCCCTGCGCGCGACGTCGTCGGCGTCTCCGACGCGAGCGAGCATCGCGTTCTCGCCGTCGACGAAGTAGTCGTCGACCCCCGGGGTTGCGGTGAGCACCACGGGACGGGCGGTCGCCATGGCCTCGAGCGAGACGGTGAGCCCGGACATGTGAAGGTTGGGCCGGGTAGCGACCATGACGACGGACGCGCGTCGGTAGAGCGCGCGGAGCTCGCTGTGGGGCATGGTGGGGACCTTGACGACGCCCGGCGGGGTGGGCGCCTCCGACCGTGACTGGACGATGATCTCCACGGCTGGCACAGCCTCGTGGACCATGCGCAACGCCTCGTAGAGGGTGCCGGGATCGCGGTCCCTGTCGCCGCCGAAGCTGACAACGAGCGGCCGTTCCGGGTAGGCGGCGGGCGTGAAGAAGTCGGCGTCGATGCCGAACGGGAAGTGGTGGGCCGGTGGGCCGGACGGGCCCAGCGCGTCGGCAAGGACGGCGACCTGGGCTCGGCTGTTGACGTACACGCCGTCCATGGCGCGCAGGACGCGCGTCTGGCTGGCCACCACGGGATCGTGGCGGTCACGGCTGAACGCGTCGGTGAACCAGATGGCGCCCGTGTACATCTCCGGGCGGGGCGCGAGGGTCAGCATCCTGCGCGCGACGTGCTCGTCCCAGGCGACGCCGATGCGACGGGCCGCGGAGGCGACGGCACGACGGCGGGCGAACCTGCCTACCCGGGACGCGGCGAGCTGCGTGCGGGAGGGTTCGGGCAGGCTGACTGAGTCGAGCCGGTCACAGAACCGTGCGAGCTTGTCGAGGCCGTAGGGCCACGCGTCGGGCACCTCGCCTCGGGCGTGGCGGTCGCGCCAGCCCACGGTGTCGATCCTCGAGCCGAACGCGACCGTCACGTGGGCTTCGGGCGCGTCGGTCATCAGTTCCCTCGTGTGCAGGTCGGCGAAGCTCCATCCTGGCCGCCCGTCCCGCGCCGAGTCTCTTGTCGTGCGGGTGAAACGGAGCGTTCACGACAATTCGCCCCATAGAGGCGTGTCCGATCTAGGTCGGTCTGTCCTACATTGACATCGGCGTCAGCGAGGTCGCCGCCACATCCGCGAAGCTCGAGGGGAGATGCACGTGACGACGATCGGGTACGCACCTGGCGCCTACGACCTGTTCCACATCGGGCACCTCAACGTCCTCAAGCATGCCAAGCAGCGCTGCGACTACCTGATCGCGGGCGTCGTGAGCGACGAGATGCTCGAGCTGGCGCGGGGCAGGGCACCGATGATCCCGTTGGCCGAGCGCCTGGAGATCGTCCGCAACATCGGGTTCGTCGACGAGGTCCACGCAGAGGTGGTCCCGGACAAGCTCGACACCTGGGGTGAGCTGCGCTTCCACCGCTTCTTCAAGGGCGACGACTGGCGCGGCACGCCCAAGGGCGAGGACCTGGAGCGGAGGTTCGCCGAGGTCGGCGTCGAGGTCATCTACTTCCCGTACACGATGCACACGTCCAGCACGGCGCTGCGGCGCGCGCTCGCGCTGCTCGAGGGGACCGGCGAGCGGGAAGAGGTCCAGTGACCGCGCCCGACCTCACGGTCGTCGTCCCGACGTTCAACGAGGCTCCCAACGTCGCCGAGCTCGTCCGGCAGGTCGCGGACGCGCTCGACGGTGTCGACGCGGAGGTGCTGTTCGTCGACGACTCACGCGACGACACACCCGACGTCATCCGCGAGGTCGCGGCGACGGCGACGATCCCGGTGCGGCTGATCCACCGCGACGAACCGGTCGGCGGCCTGAGCGGTGCGGTGCAGGCGGGGCTCGCGGACTCGGCGGCGCCCTGGTGCGTCGTCATGGACGGCGACCTGCAGCACCCCCCGGCGCTCATTCCGGCGCTGCTGGCGACCGCGCGTGCCGAGGACGCGGACGTGGTGGTCGCGTCGCGCTACACCTCCGACGGAAGTGCCGGCGGGCTCGCGAACGCGACGCGACGGATGGTCTCGTCGGTCTCGACGAGCGTCACGCGAGCCATGTTCCCGGTGCGGCTCGCGGACTGTTCCGACCCGATGACCGGATTCTTCGCGGTGCGGCGCGAGGCCGTGGACCTGGGCCGTCTGCAGCCGCGTGGGTTCAAGATCCTGCTGGAGATCCTGGCCCGCCACCGCCTGCGGGTCGCGGAGATCCCGTTCGTGTTCGGCGAGCGGTTCGCGGGTGAGTCGAAGGCGTCGTTCGCGCAGGGGATGCGGTTCCTCGCCCAGCTCGCGGCGCTGCGGTTCGGCCGGATGTCGCGCTTCGCGATCATCGGCGGGTTCGGGGCCCTCGTGAACATTGCGCTCGTCGCCCTGCTCACGGGGTTCGGTCTGCCGTATCTCGCGGCGGCGATCGTGGCTGCAGAGATCACGATCGTCATGAACTTCTTGCTGCAGGAGCGGTTCGTCTTCGCCGACCTGCGGCACGAGGGGCGCAGCACGGCACGGCGGTTCGCGGGCTCGTTCGCGTTCAACAACGTCGAGACCGCGGTGCGGATGCCGCTCCTGGTCCTGCTCGTCAGCTCGGCCCACATCGCTGCGGTGCCGGCGACTGCCGTGACGTTGCTCGTCGCGTTCGTCGCGCGCTTCGTCTTCCATGCGCGGGTGGTCTACCGGCCGCGCTCGCGGCGGGTGCCGGTGGATGCGTTGGAGGACGTGGGCGTGCTTCCCGACGAGGCGTCGTCGGGCACCTGACGCACGCGCCCGGGCCGTGTGTCGGTGCCGGCTCGTAGACTGGCTGACGGCCCCGGATCCTCTCGATCCGGGCTCTTCGTGCTGCCCGTCGTGACGCCACGGCGCCGTCTTCAAGCAAGGACCCCATGGACCTCACCGGCCTCCTGCCCGCGCTCCTCGCCGACCCCGCCGCCGAGCAAGCGGTGGACCACGTCGTCGCGCGCGGTGAGCTGGACGTGGTGGGCCCGGCGGGCATCCGGCCGCCGCTGCTGGCGGCGATGGCGGCCAAGCGACCGCTGACGGTCGTGACGGCGACGGGCCGCGACGCCGACGAGCTCGCGGCGGCGCTGCGCTGCTACCTCAACCCCGACGACGTCGCGGTGCTGCCCAGCTGGGAGACGCTGCCGCACGAGCGCCTGAGCCCGCGCAGCGACACCGTCGCGCGGCGCATCGCCGTCTTCCGAAGGCTCGCCCACCCCGGCGAAGCCGGCCCGATCGGCGCGATCCGCGTCCTGGTGCTGCCCGTGCGGGCGCTGCTGCAGCCCGTGGTCGACGGGCTGGGCGAGCTGGAGCCCGTGTCGATCAACCTGGGCGACCGCGTCGACCTCGACCAGGTCACGCAGGACCTGGTGGACGCCGCCTACCAGCGCGTGGACATGGTGGAGAAGCGCGGCGAGTTCGCGGTGCGCGGCGGGATCCTGGACGTGTTCCCGCCCACGGAGGACCACCCGCTGCGCGTCGAGCTGTGGGGCGAGGACGTCGAGGAGATCCGCTGGTTCTCGGTCGCGGACCAGCGCAGCCTGGAGATCGCCGACCACGGGGTGTGGGCGCCGCCGTGCCGCGAGATCCTGCTGACCGACGAGGTGCGGGAGCGGGCCAGGGCCCTCACGGAGCAGCTGCCGGGCGCGATCGACATGCTCGACAAGCTCGCGCAGGGCATCGCGGTTGAGGGGATGGAGTCGCTGGCGCCGGCGCTCGTCGAGCGCATGGTGCCGGTGCTGGACCTGGTGCCGGACGACAGCCTGCTGGTGCTGGCGGACCCCGAGCGCGTGCGGCGCCGCGCGCACGACCTGGTCGCGACGACGCAGGAGTTCCTCGAGGCCGCGTGGACGAGCGCGGCCGCGGGCGCACACACGCCGCTGGACCTGTCGTCGGCGAGCTTCGCGGACTTCGCGGAGGTGCGGGCGCTGGCCGCGGTGCGGGGGCTGGGCTGGTGGACGCTGTCCGGTTTCACGTTGGACGCGGAGGCGGTGGAAGAGCCGGACGACGACGATGCGGCAACCGTCGTCGTGCAGGCGCGAGATGTCGAACGCTACCGAGGGGACGTCGCCAAGGCGATCGCCGACGTCCGTGACCTGCAGCGACAGAATTGGCGGCTCATCCTCACCACCGAGGCGCACGGCCCCGCGCAGCGCATGGTCGAGCAGCTCAAGGCCGCCGACGTGCCCGCCCGGCTGGTCGCGCAGATCACCGAGGAGCCCGAGGGTGGCGTCGTGCTTGTCACGCCCGCTCCCGTCGGCCCGGGCTTCGTCGCCCAGGACCGCAAGCTTGCCGTCTTCTCCGAGTCCGACCTCACCGGCCGCGCCGGCAGCAGCACCCGTGACATGCGCAAGATGCCGAGCCGCCGGCGCAACGTCGTCGACCCGCTGGCCCTGCGCCCCGGCGACTTCGTCGTGCACGAGCAGCACGGCGTCGGGCGCTTCGTCGAGCTGGTGCAGCGCACCATCGGCACGGGTGCCAACGCGGCCACGCGCGAGTACCTGGTGATCGAGTACGCCTCCAGCAAGCGCGGCCACCCCGGCGACCGGCTGTTCGTCCCGTCCGACCAGCTGGACCAGGTCACCAAGTACGTGGGCGGCGAGGCGCCGAGCCTGAACAAGATGGGCGGCGGCGACTGGGCCAAGACCAAGGGCCGCGCCAAGAAGGCCATCAAGGAGATCGCCGCCGAGCTCATCCGGTTGTACAGCGCGCGGATGGCGACGCAGGGGCACGCGTTCGCGCCCGACACGCCCTGGCAGCGCGAGCTGGAGGACGCGTTCGCGTACGTCGAGACGCCCGACCAGCTCGTGACGATCGACGAGGTCAAGGCGGACATGGAGAAGCCGATCCCCATGGACCGGCTGGTCTGCGGCGACGTCGGCTACGGCAAGACCGAGATCGCGGTGCGCGCCGCGTTCAAGGCCGTGCAGGACGGCAAGCAGGTGGCCGTCCTGGTGCCGACGACGCTGCTGGTGCAGCAGCACCTCGACACGTTCACCGAGCGCTACTCCGGCTTCCCGGTCAACGTGCGCGCGCTGTCGCGCTTCCAGACCGCCAAGGAGTCCAAGGAGATCGTCGACGGGCTGGCCGACGGCACCGTCGACGTGGTCATCGGCACGCACCGCCTGATCACCGGCAACGTGCGGTTCAAGGACCTGGGGCTCGTCGTGATCGACGAGGAGCAGCGGTTCGGCGTCGAGCACAAGGAGACTCTCAAGGCGCTGCGCACCAACGTGGACGTGCTGGCCATGAGCGCGACGCCGATCCCGCGCACCCTGGAGATGGCGGTCACCGGCATCCGGGAGATGTCGACGCTGGCCACGCCCCCGGAGGAGCGGCACCCGGTGCTCACCTTCGTCGGCGCCTACGAGGAGAAGCAGATCGCCGCCGCCCTGCGGCGCGAGCTGCTGCGCGAGGGTCAGGTCTTCTACGTGCACAACCGCGTGGAGTCCATCGAGCGCACAGCGTCGAGGCTCAACGAGCTGGTCCCCGAGGCCCGCATCGCCGTGGCCCACGGCAAGATGGGCGAGCACCAGCTCGAGCAGGTCATCGTCGACTTCTGGGAGAAGAGGTTCGACGTGCTGGTCTGCACCACCATCGTCGAGACCGGCCTGGACATCTCCAACGCCAACACCCTCATCCTCGAGCGCGCCGACCGCCTGGGCCTGTCCCAGCTCCACCAGCTGCGCGGGCGCGTGGGCCGCGGGCGCGAGCGCGCGTACGCGTACTTCCTGTACCCGCCGGAGGTCCCGCTCACCGAGACCGCGCACGACCGGCTGCAGACCATCGCCGCCAACACCGACTTGGGCGCCGGCATGGCCGTGGCGATGAAGGACCTCGAGATCCGCGGCGCGGGCAACCTGCTGGGCGGCGAGCAGTCCGGCCACATCGAGGGCGTCGGCTTCGACCTCTACATCCGGATGGTGGGGGAGGCCGTCGCGAACTTCCGCGGCGACGTCCCCGACGAGCTGCCCGACGTCACGATCGAGCTCCCCGTCGACGCGCACATCCCGCACGACTACATCGCGCACGAGCGGCTGCGGCTGGAGGCCTACCGCAAGATCGCGGCGGCGGCCGACGAGGCCGCGCTGTCCGAGGTCCGCGCGGAGCTCGTGGACCGGTACGGGGCCGTCCCGGACGCCGTCGACAACCTGTTCGATGTCGCCCAGTTCCGCCAGCACGTCCGCAGCTCCGGCCTGTCCGACATCACCGCGCAGGGCAAGTTCGTGCGGTTCGCGCCCGTGGACCTGCCCGAGTCGGCGCAGCTGAGGCTCAAGCGGCTGTATCCGGGCACGATCCTCAAGCCGGCGGTGCGCACCGTCCTGGTGCCGTTCCCGACGACGGCCCGGATCGGCGGCAAGCCGCTGCACGGCAACGCGCTGCTGGCCTGGTGCCGCACGCTCGTCGACGCCGTGATCCGCGGCGACGTGAGCGCCGCGGCCGGCGTTGGGACGTCCGCGCGCTGAGAGCTCGGCCCGAACCCGGCCGAAAGCCCAGGTGCAGGCCCTACGATGGCGCCGATCGACGAGCGACGACGCGGGAGGTCCACCGGTGACGATGACGACGAAGGCACGACGGCTCACGGTGCTGCTCGCCGTAGGCGGCCTGGCCGCGCTCGCGGGGTGCTCGTCGCAGCAGCCGGGCGCCGCCGCGATCGTGGACGGCCGCACGATCTCGTCGTCCGAGGTCCGTGACGTCCTGACCGAGCTGACGCCCTACTTCCAGGGCGCGACCACCCCGAACGTGCTGTCGGTGCTCATCCAGGAGCCCGTGGTCGTGCAGGTCGCCGCCGACCAGGGCGTCGGGGTGTCCGACGAGGACGCGCAGGCGCTGCTCGACCAGTCCGTCGAGTCGTCGGGCGGCAAGGCAGGCACGCACTTCTCCGACGCGTCGCTCGACGTCGCGCGCTACTCGGTGGCCTACCAGAACCTCCAGACGAAGGGCGACGCGGCCCTGGCCGAGGTGCAGAAGCGGCTCGAGGAGCAGAAGGTCACCGTCAACCCGCGGTTCGGCCACCTCGACGACTCCGACGTGCAGGTCAGCGACCCCGTGCCGTGGCCGTGGCTGCACGCGGCGTCGTCGGACGCGACCCCGGCGCCCACCCCCGAGCCCACCCCGTCCGCGACCCCGTGACGTCGCCCGACCCGCTGCGCGAGCTCGTCGCGGTCATGGACCGCCTGCGCTCGCCGGGCGGGTGCCCGTGGGACGCCGAGCAGACGCACCGCACGCTTGCGCCGTACGCGATCGAGGAGGCCTACGAGCTCGCGGAGGCGATCGAGGCCGACGACCGCGCGGGCCTGCGCGAGGAGCTGGGGGACGTGCTGCTGCAGGTGGTGTTCCACGCGCGGCTCGCGCAGGAGGACGCCGACGCGCCGTTCGACGTCGACGACGTGGCGCGCGACCTCGTAGCCAAGCTGGTGCGCCGGCACCCGCACGTGTTCGCCGACGAGTCCGCCGAGGACCTGCACGCGTTGTGGGACCGCATCAAGGAGGACGAGAAGCAGCGCGCGTCCGTGTTCGACGGCGTCCCGCTGGCGCTCGGCGCGTTGGCGCGGGCACAGAAGGTGGCGGGGCGTGCGGAGCGCGCCGGGCTGACGGTGGGTGTGCCCGGCGCCGGCGACGACCTCGGTGCGCGGCTGCTCGCGCTCGTGCAGGAGGCGCGCGCCGCCGGCCTGGACGCGGAGACCGAGCTGCGCACCACCGTCGCCGCGTGGGAGGCGTCCCTGCGGGCTACCGAGGCCTGACCGCACCGGCAGACCGTCTCACGATGAGTCCATGGTCCTGGTCGGTGTCGGGGGTGATCGGTACTGTTCCGGCAATCCACCCACCAGGAGGAATGCATGACGACGATCGGCATCCCGCGCGAGACGCAGCCGGGTGAGCGTCTGGTCGCGGGCACCCCGGCCACGGTCGCCCGGCTGGTGAAGCTCGGCTACGACGTGGTCGTCGAGGCGGGTGCCGGGCAGGGCGCGACGTACGCCGACGACGAGTACGCGGCGGCCGGTGCCGTGATCGTCGACGCCGCCGCGGCATGGGGCGCGGACGTCGTGACGGCCGTGCACGCGCCCGACGACGTCTCCGTGCTGGCCGAGGGCGCGACGCTGGTCGCGATGCTCGCACCCGCCGCGCACCCCGAGGTGGTCGAGTCGCTGCGCGAGCGCGGCGGGACCGCGATGGCCCTCGACGCCGTGCCGCGCATCAGCCGCGCGCAGAGCCTGGACGTGCTCTCGACGCTGTCCAACGTGGCCGGCTACCGGGCCGTCATCGAGGCCGCGGCCGCGTACGGCGGGATGTTCGGCGGGCAGGTGACGGCGGCGGGCAAGACGGCGCCGGCCACGGTGTTCGTCATCGGCGCCGGGGTCGCGGGGCTCGCGGCGATCGGCGCGGCCGGGTCGTTGGGGGCGCAGGTGCGCGCGTTCGACGTGCGGCCCGAGGTCGGCGAGCAGATCGAGTCCATGGGCGCGACGTTCGTGCAGGCCGACGACGCGCAGCAGCAGGTCAGCTCCGACGGGTACGCGAGCGCGCTGAGCGAGGCGCAGGAGCGTGCCTCCGCCGCGGTCTACGCGCGCGAGTCGGCGTCCGCGGATGTCGTCATCACGACCGCGCTGGTGCGTGGGAGCGCGCCGACCACGATCACGGGGGAGATGGTCGCCGCGATGCGACCCGGCTCGGTGGTCGTCGACCTGGCCGCGTCGGGCGGCGGCAACTGCGAGGCCACCGTGCCCGGGCAGACGGTCGTGACTGACAACGGCGTGACCGTCGTCGGCTGGACCGATCTGCCCGGACGCCTGCCGCGCCACACCTCGCAGCTGTTCGGCACCAACGTGGTGCACCTGATGCAGCTGCTCACGCCCGGCAAGGACGGCGTCCTGGTCCTGGACCTCGACGACCAGGTGCAGCGCGGGATGACCGTCACCCACGGCCGCAGGACGCTGTGGCCGCCGCCGCCCGTCGCGGTGTCGGCGGCCGCGACGTCAGCTCCCGCCGGAGCGGGCGCCTCCTCGGGCGGTGCTGTGGCGGGCGCTGCCTCGTCGGGCGCGCCCGGCGACCTCGCCGACGCCGTCACCGAGGTGATCCCCGCGGCGCCGTCGCCTGGTGCGAAGGCCGCGAGACCGCCGAAGCCGCCGCGACCGCCGCTCGACCCTGCCCGGGCTGCGCAGCGCAGGACCATGCTGTACGCGCTCGGCGCGGTGCTGGTCACGCTGGCCATCGCGTTCGCGCCGGCTGCGTTCCTGGGCCACTTCACGGTGTTCGTGCTCGCGGTGTTCGTCGGCTACTACGTGATCTCCCACGTCACGCACTCGCTGCACACCCCGCTCATGGCCCAGACCAACGCCATCTCCGGGATCATCGTGGTCGGCGCCCTGCTGCAGATCGGCTCCGACGACTGGCTGGTCACGATCCTCGCGTGCATCGCCGCGGCGCTGGCCAGCATCAACGTCTTCGGCGGGTTCCTGGTGGCCAACCGGATGATCCGCATGTTCCGGAAGGACGCCTGATGACTCTCGAGAGCCTGGCCCAGGCCGTCTACATCCTGGCGGCGGTGCTGTTCGTGCTGTCGCTGGCGGGGCTGTCCAAGCAGGAGACCGCCCGGCAGGGCAACGCGCTGGGCATGATCGGGATGGGGCTCGCGCTCGCGGCCACCGTCGTCCTCGCGATCGACCGCTCGGAGCGCTCGCGCATCGTCACGGCGGTGCTGGTCCTCGCGGTGCTCGTCGTCGGCGCCGTGGTGGGGGTGCGCCGCGCGCGGACCGTCGAGATGACGCAGATGCCCGAGCTCATCGCGATGCTGCACTCGTTCGTCGGCGGCGCCGCCGTGCTCGTCGGCTACAACTCCTACCTGACCGAGTCGAACGACGCCGTCCACCTGATCGAGGTGTTCCTGGGCGTCCTGATCGGGGCCGTGACGCTCACCGGGTCGGTGGTCGCGTACCTCAAGCTGTCGGCGCGGATGTCGTCGGCGCCGCTCGCGCTGCCCGGGCGCAATCTGATCAACCTGGGCGCGCTGGTCGCTTCCGCGCTGCTCATGTGGTGGTTCCTGGCGTCCGCGTCGGTGATCCCGCTGATCCTCATGACGATCGTCGCGCTGGGACTGGGATGGCACCTGGTCGCGTCGATCGGCGGGGGCGACATGCCCGTCGTCGTGTCGATGCTGAACTCGTACTCCGGCTGGGCGGCGGCCGCGGCCGGCTTCATGCTCGGCAACGACCTGCTGGTCGTCACGGGTGCGCTCGTCGGCGCGTCCGGCGCGATCCTGTCCTACCTCATGTGCCGCGCCATGAACCGCTCGTTCGTCAGCGTGATCCTGGGCGGGTACGGCACCGCGGAGGGGACCGTCGCGCCCGTCGTCGGTGAGCAGGGCGAGCACCGCGAGCTGGACCCCGACGACGTCGCGGAGCTGCTGCTCGACGCGCGCTCGGTCGTCATCACCCCCGGGTACGGCATGGCGGTCGCCAAGGCGCAGTACCCGGTCGCCGAGCTGGTCTCGCGGTTGCGGGCGCGCGGCGTCCAGGTCCGCTTCGGCGTGCACCCCGTGGCCGGCCGGCTGCCCGGCCACATGAACGTGCTGCTCGCCGAGGCCAAGGTGCCGTACGACATCGTGCTCGAGATGGACGAGATCAACGACGACCTGCCGGACACGGACGTCGTGCTCGTCATCGGCGCCAACGACACGGTCAACCCCGCCGCCCTCGAGGACCCGACCTCGCCCATAGCGGGGATGCCGGTGCTCGAGGTGTGGAAGGCGCGCCAGGTGGTCGTGTTCAAGCGGTCCATGGCGACGGGGTACGCCGGCGTCCAGAACCCGCTGTTCCTCCGGGAGAACACCGCGATGCTCTTCGGGGACGCCAAGGAGCAGACGGAACGCATCGTCGCGGCGCTCCTGGACCCGGTCGGCGGCTGAACCGTGGTCGCCGGGTGTCCACGGACGGAGGTCCCTGCCCGCCATCCGCCGGACGGCACTAGGGTGAGGTCGTAAACCCACCCGCTCGTCGAAGGAGCACCATGGCCAGCATCGAGGCCGTCGGCGCCCGCGAGATTCTTGACTCGCGCGGCAACCCCACTGTCGAGGTCGAGGTCGCACTCGACGACGGCACGATCGCCCGCGCGGGTGTCCCCTCGGGCGCCTCGACCGGCGCCTTCGAGGCCGTCGAGCGTCGCGACGGCGACAAGGGCCGTTACCTGGGCAAGGGCGTCGAGCAGGCCGTGAACGCGGTCATCGACGAGATCGGCCCCGAGCTGCTCGGCTTCGAGGCCACGGAGCAGCGCCTCATCGACCAGGCCCTCATCGACCTGGACGGCACCCCCAACAAGGGCAAGCTCGGCGCCAACGCGATCCTCGGCGTCTCGCTCGCCGTCGCGAAGGCCGCGGCCGACTCGGCCGACCTGCCGCTCTTCCGCTACATCGGCGGCCCCAACGCGCACGTCCTGCCCGTGCCGATGATGAACATCCTCAACGGTGGGTCGCACGCCGACTCCAACGTCGACATCCAGGAGTTCATGGTCGCCCCCATCGGCGCCACGACCTTCCGCGAGGCCCTGCGCACCGGCGCCGAGGTCTACCACTCGCTCAAGTCCGTGCTGAAGAGCCGCGGCCTGTCCACGGGCCTCGGTGACGAGGGTGGCTTCGCCCCCAACCTCGAGAGCAACCGTGCCGCGCTCGACCTCATCCTCGAGGCCATCGAGAAGGCTGGCTTCAAGCCGGGCGAGGACGTGGGCCTGGCCCTCGACGTCGCGTCGACGGAGTTCTTCAAGGACGGCGCCTACCACTTCGAGGGCAACGCGCAGACGCCCGAGTTCATGGTCGCCTACTACGAGCAGCTGGTCCGCGACTACCCGCTGGTCTCCATCGAGGACCCGCTGTCCGAGGACGAGTGGGACTCCTGGTCGCACCTGGTCCGCGACGTGGGCGACCGCGTGCAGATCGTCGGCGACGACCTGTTCGTCACCAACCCGGAGCGCCTGGCCAAGGGCATCAAGACCAAGGCCGCCAACTCGCTGCTGGTCAAGCTCAACCAGATCGGCACGCTGACGGAGACGCTCGACGCCGTCGAGCTGGCCCAGCGCAACGGCTTCACGACGATGACCTCGCACCGCTCCGGCGAGACCGAGGACACCACCATCGCCGACCTGTCCGTCGCGACGAACGCCGGCCAGATCAAGACCGGTGCCCCCGCCCGTGGCGAGCGCATCAACAAGTACAACCAGCTGCTCCGCATCGAGGAGGAGCTGGAGGACGCCGGCCGCTACGCCGGTCGGTCCGCGTTCCCGCGCTTCCAGGGCTGAGTCCCCTCCGAAGGCCGGTCGCCCCACGGGGTGGCCGGCCTTCGGCGTGCCCGCGCCGAGCCGGCGCCGTGTGGGTGGCGCGTGATGGGGTGACACCCCGAGGTCTGCCCGGGTCCGGAGGAACGCGGGCGATGCGGGGCACAATCGACCCATGCCAACCCCGCGCCGCCCCGCCGACCCGCGCGCCGCGGGCACCGGATCGGTGCGGCGCCCGTCGCCCGCACGCCCCGGACCTGCGGCGACACCCTCGGCGGGCGCCCCGGCATCGGGCGGGACCTCGGGCCGGTTGGGTGCACCGCCGTCGTCGGCGGTGCGTCCCTCGTCGTCGCGCCCCGGAACGCGCCCGCGCGGACGCGGCCCCGCGACGCCCGCGCGCGGCACCGCCGCGGTCGAGCACGTGCGCCCCGGCGTCCCGCGCATGTTCTCGGTGCGCGCCATCGTGTTCGGCCTCGTCATCGTCATGGCCTTCGTGCTCGTCTACCCGACGCTGAACTCCTACATCCGTGAGCAGGCCGCGCTCGCCGACCTCCGTGCGCAGGTCGAGGCCGCGAAGGCCCGCAACGACGACCTCTCGGCCGACGTGAAGCGGTGGGACGACCCCGCGTACGTCGTCGCGCAGGCCCGCGAGCGACTCTCGTTCGTCCTGCCCGGGGAGACCCCGTACCGCGTCGTCGACCCGCAGACCGCGCCGGACGCGCCCGTCGCCGAGGACGGACCCAAGTCCGTGCTCGACGACAGCGCCACCAAGCCCTGGTACGCATCCGTCCTGGACTCCGTCGAGATCGCCGGCAACCTCCCGGTCGACGCCGGCTCCGGCACCACGACGACCCCGTCGGACGCGACGAAGTCCGCCGACAAGTCGACGAAGGGCTCCACGGACACCTCGAAGCAGCCCGCCGAGTCTGACCCGGCGAAGGAGTAGCTCCCGGTCACCGAGTTCGAGTCCTGGCGCCGAGATCGAGCCCTGAAACCCTCGATCTCGCGCGTATCCCTCGAGCTCGAGACAGCGTGCGGGCCGGCGTGGGCGAGAATGGGACCGCGCGGGTCGGACGACGATCACCGCGGAGCCCCTCGTCGAACGGAAGCACAGTGAGCACCACGCCCGGCACGGCCGTGACGGATCGCGACCTCGAGGTGCTGGCCGAGCAGCTCGGTCGGGTGCCGCGCGGGGTCGTCGGGATCGCGGCGCGGTGCGTGTGCGGGCGCCCGCTCGTCGTGCGGACCGCCCCGCGCCTGGACGACGGGTCGCCGTTCCCCACCACCTACTACCTGACGTGCCCGCCGGCGGTCGCGGCGGTGAGCACGCTCGAGGCCTCGGGTCTGATGAAGGAGCTCACGGCTCGGTTGGCCGACGACGACGAGCTCGCGGCCGCCTACCAGCGCGCGCACGAGGCCTACCTCGCGGACCGCGAGGAGCTGGGGCACGTCGAGGAGATCGCGGGCATCTCGGCGGGCGGGATGCCGACGCGGGTCAAGTGCCTGCACGTCGTCGTCGGGCACGCGCTGGCCGCCGGCCCCGGCGTGAACCCGATCGGCGACGAGGTCCTGGGCCTGATCCGCGACGAGTGGCGTCCGGACCGCTGCACCTGCTGACCCCTGCCCCCGCGGCCGCCGCCGAGACCGGGCGGACTGTGTCGGTGACCGGTGCGAGGATGTGCGCGTGACTCGTGTGGCTGCCATCGACTGCGGGACCAACTCCATCCGACTCCTCGTCGCCGACGTGGACCTGGCGGCGGGCACGCTCGTCGACCTGGACCGCCGCATGGAGGTGGTGCGGCTCGGCCAGGGGGTCGACCGCACGGGTCGGATCGCGCCCGAGGCGCTCGAGCGCACGCTGGACGCGTCGCGCCGCTACGCCGCGATCTGCGACGACCTGGGCGTCGAGGTGGTGCGGTTCGTCGCGACGTCGGCGTCGCGCGACGCTGAGAACCGCGACGACTTCGTCCGCGGCGTGCAGGACGCGCTGGGTGTGGAGCCCGAGGTCGTCGAGGGGACCGAGGAGGCCGCACTGTCGTTCCGCGGCGCCACCGGCGTGCTCGCCGGCGCTCACCCGGGACCGTTCCTGGTGGTCGACCTGGGCGGCGGCTCCACCGAGGTGGTGCTGGGTTCGGAGTCACCGACCGCCGCCTTCTCGATGGACGTCGGCTGCGTGCGGATGACCGAGCGGCACCTGCTGGGGGACCCGCCGACGCGCGAGCAGGTCGCCGCCGCCGTCGCGGACGTGCGCGCCGCGCTCGACGAGGCCGGGTCCGTGGTCCCGTTCGGCCGGGCCGTGACGCTCGTCGGGCTGGCGGGCTCCGTCACCACCGTCACCGCGCACGCCCTGGGACTGCCCGCCTACGACCCGCACGCCATCGACGGCGCCGTGCTGACCGTCGCCGACACGCTCGCCGCGTGCGACGACCTGCTGGGCCGCACGCGTGAGCAGCGCGCCGAGCTGGGCTTCATGCACCCCGGCCGCGTCGACGTGATCGGCGCGGGTGCGCTCGTCTGGCGCGAGGTGGTGACGCGCGTGCGCGACGAGGTCGTCGCCGCGGGCGGCACGCTGGACAGCGTCGTCACGAGCGAGCACGACATCCTCGACGGCATCGCCTGGAGTGCCGCCGAGCGCTGACCGGGCTCCTCGACATCGCGATCGCTCTGCGATTGTTCGCGTGAGCCGAACAATCGCAGAGCGATCGCGTTTCTCGCCCGTCGGAACCCCGGTGCGTGTCGGTGTGTCGGTCTGGACGGTACTGCGCGGTGCGCGGTACCGTGTGCCTCGCGGGAGTCGGAGGGGCTCCCGCCACCAGCCACGGAAGGGGGCGGCCTTGGACACGACGCAGCTGCTCAAAGGGGTGCTCGACGTCGCGGTCCTCGCGGTCGTCTCGCAGGAGGACGGGTACGGCTACGACGTCGTGCGACGACTGCGCGCCGCGGGCCTCGAGGAGGTGGGCGACGCATCGGTGTACGGCACGCTGCGCCGCCTGTACTCGTCGGGCGCGCTGACGTCGTACGTCGTGCCGAGCGACGAGGGCCCGCACCGCAAGTACTACGGGATCAACGCGCAGGGGCGGGCGATGCTCGACGCGCAGCGCAAGGACTGGCAGAGCTTCGCGGGCACCATGACGGGCCTGCTCGAGACGGAGGACGCACGATGAGCATGCTCGAAGCCCCCGCCGCGGACGTCGAGGCCTACGCGGCCGCCGTCCGCCGGGCCCTCGCGGACCTGACCCCGGAGCAGGTCGACGACCTGACCGACGACCTCGAGGTCGCCCTCGCCGACGCCCTGGCCGACGACCACCGCGCGACGACGGGCGCCGGCCTCGTCGGGCTGTTCGGCACCCCCGAGGCCTATGCCGCCGAGCTGCGCACGGCTGCGGGTCTCGCGACCGGCACGTTCCGCAAGCGCGGCGGCTCGGTGGGTGATGTCGCCGCCCGGTTCCGGACGTCGCTGCTCGACAGCCTCGCGCCGCTGCGCGCGCAGCCGTGGTGGCCCGGTCTCGCCGCGTTCGCGCGGTCCCTCGCGCCGCTGTGGTGGGTCGCGCGTGGGTGGGTCTGCTACGCGATCTGCGGCGCGGTGCTCGGCCTCGGGATCCCGCCGCGAGGGCTGTTCGCATGGGTCGTGCTGCTGGCGTTCGTCGTGGTGAGCGCGCAGTGGGGGCGCGGAATGTGGCTCTCGCACCCGATGCTCCGCGCGGCGAGGTGGACGGCGAGCATCGTGGCGATCGTCGTCGCGATCCCCCTGCTCGCGACGTACGGAGGCCCGCAGGTGAGCGGCTCCTCGTACACCGTGTACCCGGCGACCGGCGTCTGGGTCGACGAGCGGGCCGCTGAGAACCTGTTCGTCTACGACTCCTCCGGGCAGCCCGTCCCGGGCGCGCAGGTCTTCGACGACCGGGGGCAGCCGGTCCTCGTCGACGAGGGCGGGTACGGCGCGGGCTGGAGCGACGAGAACGGGAACTGGGTCGACGCGGCGCCCGCAGTCTCGGCGGACGGACGGCCGCACTGGAACGCCTATCCGTTGCGAGGCGCTGCGGCCGGCGACCCCGACGCGCCGGCCGACGACCCGGCCTCCGTGGCCGAGCCGGCGTGGCCGTTCGCCCAGGCCGGTGCGGTCCTGCTGCCCTCCGACCTGACTGCTCGCGACCCCGCGCCGTCTGCGTCGCCCGCAGCCTCCTCGCCGGCGGTGTCGGCGCCCGCATCGCCGGAACCCTCACCTGCAGAGTCGCCTGCAGACTGACGGTCCGGCGAACGCCACGCCGTGTGCGCGGGCCCGATCGCTCGGCGTGGCGTTCACCGCGATGCACCGAGGTCGTGACGTGGAGAGCGCGCGAGGGAGCGGGCGCGAGGTGCGCCGCCGACCCCTGCGGGACGGCCGGAGTCGCGGAACTCACATCCCGATATAGGGGGATGTGCGCAGTATCACCGTTGTGCGGGGAGGTGTGAACGGAGCCTGCGGACTACCGTTGAGGTATGCCTACGACTGCCTCGACCCAGGTTGACGCCGCCTCCACGCCGGCCGCCAAGTCCCGCAAGGTTCCGCGCGTCGTCGTCCTCGGCGGCGGCACGGTCGGGCTGTACACGGCCCGACGTCTGCGCAAGCGTCTCGGCAAGCGCGAGGCGGCCATCGTCGTCGTCGACCCGCGCCCGTACATGACGTACGCGCCCTTCCTGCCCGAGGCCGCGGCCGGCTCGATCGACGCCCGCAACGTGGTCGCCCCGCACCGCCGCGCGCTCAAGGGCGTCGACGTGCTGCAGGGCAAGGTCAGCAACATCAAGCACGCCGAGCGCACGGTCGAGATCACGCCCGAGGAGGGCGAGCCGTACTGGATCACGTACGACCACCTCGTCGTCGGCCTCGGTTCCGTGGCGCGCACGCTGCCCATCCCGGGCCTGGCGGAGCAGGCGATCGGCTTCAAGAACGTCGAAGAGGCCATCGCGGTCCGCAACCACATCCTCAACCGGATCGACATCGCGTCGTCCACGTGGGACCCGGAGCTGCGCAAGCGCATGCTGACGTTCGTCTTCGTGGGCGGCGGGTTCGCCGGCATCGAGGCGCTCGCCGAGCTCGAGGACATCGCGCGCTACACCGTGCGCCACTACAAGCAGATCGAGCAGAACGAGCTCCGGTTCGTGCTGGTCGAGGGCAGCCCCCGCATCCTCCCCGAGGTCAGCGAGGAGCTGGGCGGCTACACGCTCGAGCAGCTGCGCAAGCGCAACATCGAGATCTACCTGTCCACGTTCCTGTCGAGCTGCGTCGACGGCCACGTCGTCCTGTCGAACAAGACGGAGTTCGACGCCGAGACCATCGTCTGGACCGCGGGCGTCAAGGCCAACCCGGTGCTGCAGCACTCGGACCTGCCGCTGGACCAGCTGGGCCGCGTCACGGTCAACGCCGCGCTCCAGGTGATCGACGCCGAGGGCACCGTCGTCCCGGACGCCTACGCCGCCGGTGACTGCGCCGCCGTCCCGGACCTGTACAACCCCGGCAAGTTCTGCCCGCCGAACGCCCAGCACGCGCTGCGTGAGGGCAACCACCTGGGCGACAACCTGGCGCGCGTCCTGCGCTCGGCCGAGGTCACCGAGTACAAGCACAAGAACATCGGCGCCGTCGCCTCGCTCGGCATGTACAAGGGCGTCGCGCAGATGTTCGGCAAGATCAAGGTCCGCGGCTTCCCGGCCTGGGTCCTGCACCGCTCGTACCACGTGTTCGCGATGCCGACCGTGAACCGCAAGCTGCGCATCATGGCCGGCTGGACGGGCTCGATCCTGCTGCGTCGCGAGGTGGTCCCGCTGGGTTCGCTGCACGACCCGCGCGCCGAGTTCCGCGACGCGTCCGTGCCGCCCAAGCCCAAGCAGGCCGACCCGGCGCTGCCCCCGGCCAAGGAGGAGGCGGGCTCGCCCGCCAAGGCGGAGTCCGACGCGAAGAAGCCCGCCACCGCCCAGTGAGCCACTTCACGCTCCGGCCCACGCCGGATGCCGTGCTGCGACGAGCCCGTCTCTCGACCGAGGTCGAGCAGGCGGGCTCGTTCGCGTCCCCGCCCGCGGGTGCGCACGAGCTGTGGCGGGCTGCCGAGTTCGAGGGGTCGTTCGCGCGCGCGCGCGACGGGCTGTTCCGCTGGGACGTGCAGCGCGGCGCGGGGCTCAAGGTCCTGGCCGACGGTCCGGTGCGGGTCGGCGGCACGGTTGTCGTCGGGCTGCACCTCGGGCCGGTCTGGGCGCTCGCGCCCAGCCGCGTGATCGCGGTGGTTGACGACGACGAGGCCGCCGGGTTCACCTACGCCACGCTGCCCGGCCACCCGGAGCTCGGGGTCGAGGAGTTCATGCTCACGCGCGTCGGCGACCGCGTGCGCTTCGAGCTCCACGCGGTGAGCACCCAGGCCACGGTTCCGGCGCGGCTCGCGCCGCCGGTCGCGCGCTGGGTGCAGTCGGTCGTCACGGACCGCTACCTGCGCGCCGCCGCGGACATCGCCGCCGGGCGCTGACGCCCTGGCAGGATGAGCCTGCACCAGCCCCCGTAGCCCAATCGGCAGAGGCAGTCGGCTTAAACCCGACCCAGTGTGGGTTCGAGTCCCACCGGGGGCACACCGCAGGAGCTCACTGCCGGGGTGACGCGTGCGCGACGAGCTCGTCGAGCATCAGACCCAGGTCGATGAGCCGGCGCGCGTCGGGGGCGAAGTCGCCGCCCGCGTCGAACTCGGTGAAGTTCGAGAGCGGGACCTGCGCCCGGATGTCGTGCATCCAGAAGTTGGCGATCACCTGGCGCCACTGCTCCACCGCCCGGATCCCGCTCGTCGAGCCGTACGAGACGAACGCGACAGCCTTGCCGTTCCACTCCGGCCCCAGCGAGTCGACGGCGTTCTTGAACGCGCCGGGCAGGCCGTGGTTGTACTCCGGCGTCACGAAGACGTAGGCGTCGCACGCGTCGATCGCCTCGCTCCAGGCGGTGACGGCGGCCGACGCGTACTGCTTCCCGGCCGCCGCGGGGAGCGTGTGCTCGGTCAGCAGCGGGACGTCGAACGTCCGCAGGTCGACGAGCACGTACTCCGCGTCCCCGCGCTCCTGCCCCGCCGCCAGCACCCAGCGGCCCACCTGGCCGCCGCGGCGCCCGTCGCGGATCGATCCGACGACGATCCCGATCCTCATGCGCTGCTCCTGTCCTCGTGAGACTGCCATCTCATCAGGGGCGCACGGGTCCGGCCACGCGAACGGTCAGACGACAGCGGCCTGCTCGTCGGCCTCCACGGCCTCGTTCCACGCGCGCTTGCCCTCGCGCCAGCCCTCGTCGTCGACGCCCAGGCGCCAGTAGCCGGACGCGGACAGGTCCTCGCGGGTGAGGCCCCGCTCCAGGCGCAGCCACCGGCGCAGCGTGCGCACGGCTCCGGCCTCGCCGTGGACGAACGCGCCGATGCGGCCGTCGGGGAGCTCGAGAGCGAGCGCGGTCTCGACGAGCGCGGCGCCGGGGACGCCCTCGCCGGTGTGGACCCAGCGGACGTCGACGCCGGCGGGTGCGGCCAGGTCGAGCTGGTCGTGCGCGTCGTGCACCTCGATCACGGCCGTGCCGCGCGCGTCGTCGCGCAGCCGCTCGAGCGCCACCGCGATCGCGGGCAGGGCGCTCGCGTCGCCGAGCAGCAGGTGGTGCTCGACGTCGTCGGACGGCGACCACGCACCGCCGGGGCCCATGATCAGCACCTCGTCGCCGGGCCGTGCCGTCGCGGCCCACGGGCCGGCCAGTCCTTCGTCGCCGTGCACGACCAGGTCCAGCGTGATCGTGCCCTCGCCGTACTCCCGCACGGTATACGCGCGCAGGCGCGGCGCCTCGCCCTCGGGCAGGGTCGCCCTGACCGCCTCGAGGTCGAGCCGGCCGTCGGGCAGCAGCGGACGGTCGCCCGCGGGCAGGAACATGAGCTTGACGTAGGAGTCCGCGTCGTCGCGGGCGACGAATGCGGCCATCCCCGGGCCGCCGACGACCATGCGGACGAGCCCGGGCGTCAGGCGCTCGGTGCCCAGGACCTGGGCGACGACAGGGCTCGGACGGCGACGGGGTGCGGGTTCGGTCACGAGAAGGACCCTAGCCCGCTGGACCGTGCGGGAGGTGTCGGGGGAGCGCCGTGTGAGACGCCGCCCGACGAGCGCATCCGGCGGACCTTCGGCGCGCGGGGCACCGAACGAGCTCCCGGTGCGAGCAGCGCTCAGGCGAGGGCGGCGTCGGTGGCTCGCGTGTGCGTGTCGAGCGAGTCGTTGAGGCGCGCGAGCAGGTCGGCGAGGTGCTGCTGGTCGTCGGTCGACCAGGTGCCCAGCACGTCGGAGTAGACGCTGTGCCGCGCGGCGCGCGTGGCGGCGAGGGCCTCGCGGCCGGCGTCGGTCATGGTGATGACGGCGCGGCGGCCGTCGTTCTCGTCGCGGCTGCGCTCGACGAACCCCGCGGCCTCCATGGCCAGGACCTGGCGGGTGACGGTCGAGGCGTCGAGGCGCAGGTGGTCGGCGATCTCGTTGATGCCGAGCGGGCCGACGGCCTCGAGCTGCCGCAGGGCCAGGTGGGCGGAGCGCTCGAGGGTGTGCTCGAGGCGCCGGCTGCGGCGGCGGTTGCGGTCGGCGAGGCGCAGGAGCAGGGCGATCTGCTCCTCGACGGAGGCGACGGGGTCGACATTGGAAGTCATAGGTGTATCCTACAGGTAGTTAACTGCCACATACAGACAGTTGCTCTTCGGACGGCTTCGACAGACAGGACACTCGTGGCGACCCGCAACGAACCCAACAAGACTGCCATCTTCGCGACGACGGTCACCGCCTTCTTCGCGATCGCGGGCATCGCGATCGTGGACCCGATCCTGCCAGCGATCGGCGCCGACCTGGGCGCGACGACCTGGCAGATCGAACTCCTCTTCACCGCGTACATCGCCGTGATGGCGATCGGCATGATCCCGGCCGTGATGCTGACCGGGAAGTTCGGTTACAAGAAGATCCTCGCGGCCGGCGTCTCCGTCGTCGCCGTCGCGGCCATCGCGGCCTCCTTCACGACGACGATCGGGTCCCTGGCCGCCCTGCGCGGCCTGTGGGGCCTGGGCAACGCGATGTTCTTCGCGACCGCGATGGTGCTGCTCGTCTCGCTGGCCAACGACCGGGCCTGGGCCGTCGAGCTGTTCGAGACCTGCGTGGGCCTCGGCTTCGCCATCGGCCCGCTGATCGGCGGCCTGCTCGGTCAGATCAGCTGGCGCGTGCCCTTCCTGCTGTGCGGCGTGTTCATGATCGTCGCGCTCGTCGTGTCCGTGACGCGCCTCAAGGACCCCGAGGTCATGCCGGCGCCGCTGCGCCTGGGGCAGGTCTTCTCGACGTTCAAGAAGCCCGCGTTCATCGCCCTGTGCGTCATCACGGCGACCTACAACTTCGTCTTCTTCATCGTGCTCGGCTACACGCCGGTCTTCCTCGGCCTCGACGTCGTGCCGCTCGGCCTGGTGTTCACCGGCTGGGGTGTCGGCCTGGCGTTCGGCATCCTGTACATCGGCCACCGCCTGGCCCACCGGTTCGGCGCCGTGCAGACGGTCGGCTTCGCCATCGTCGTGCTGTGCCTGACGCTCGTCGGGCTCGCGACCTCGCACTCGACCTTCCAGTCGATCGTCTTCCTGGTGATCTCCGGCGTGTGCATGGGCGTCTGCAACGCCAACCTCACCGACCTGGCGCTCGCCACCGGCTCGCCCGACCGCCGCGTCACCACCGGCGCGTTCAACCTGGTCCGCTGGGGCTTCGCCGCCCCCGCCCCCGTGGTCGCCGGCCTGCTCGCCGAGCACGTCAGCCTCGCCTCGCCCTTCTGGGTGGGACTGGGCGTCCTGGCGGTCGGCGTCCTGACGTTCCTCGTCTTCGGCCACATGATGGCGCGCAGCGTGGGCGAGCGCGTGCTGTGGTCGCGCTGGAACAAGCGCGCGCAGGCCGCCGAGTGCAGCCCCGAAGAGGCGCTCGAGCTCATCTGAGCGGACCCCCGCAGACCGACAGCGGCCGCACCGCCCCGTGCCTGGGGCGATGCGGCCGCTGTCGTCGTTCGGGTCAGGCGTCCTTCCGCTTGAGCCGGAAGGCGGCGATCGCGATGATGACGACGACCCATGCGACGAGCACGCCGTAGCCCTGCCATGCCGACAGGTTCGGGCCCACGTCCCACTGGTCGTTGATCGTCTGGACGACCGCGTCCGACTGCGTGATGCGCGAACCGGCCGATCCCGGCAGCAGCGGCGCGACGTAGTGCAGCGGCTCCCACGGGATCGCGTTGAGCACGTTCTCGATGATGAGCAGCAGGCCGAGGACCGTCGCCATGGCCGCGGCCGAGTGCTTCAGCAGAGCCCCCAGGGCGAACGCGAACAGCGCGATCGTCGTGATGTACAGGACGTTGCCCACCAGGACCCGGACGGTCTCGGTGTCACCGAGGTCGAGCCCGAAGCCCTTGGGGTCGAGGAACGCGTTGGAGATGAACGCTGAGATCGCGACGGCGACCGCGGAGATGACGAGGATCGAGCCGCCCAGGACGACCATCTTCGACCAGTAGACCGGCGTGCGCCGAGGGGCGGCCGTCAGGCTGGAGCGGATCATGCCGGTCGTGTACTCGCCGGTGATGGTCAGCACGCCGAGCACGACGACGGCCAGCTGAGCCAGCTGGGTGGCGGGCAGGAACGGGAGCAGCGCGACAGGTCCGGAGTCCTCGGTCCCGGACAGGTCGTTGGCCGTGAGCCCGGCGATGAGCGCCACGAGGCCGATCATCACGACGAACATCACGCCGAGCGTCCAGATGGACGAGCGGACGGACCAGAACTTGATCCACTCCGAGCGCAGGAGGTGCCCGAACGAGAGGTGCGGGCTGCCGGTGGCGGGAGCGGACGGGCGGGCTGGGGCGGCGACGGCGCTCATCGGGCGGCCTCCTCGGTGGTGCTCGGGGCGGTCGCGGTGCCGAATGCCGCGGCGTCGGGTGGCGTGCCGTCGGGGTGCCCCGGTGCGTCGGAGCGGTACTCGACCTCGTCGGCCGTCAGGCTCATGTATGCCTCCTCGAGCGACCCGCTCAGCGGCGTGAGCTCGTGCAAGGTCAGGTGCGCCGCCGCGGCGGCGTCACCGATCTGCTCGGCGGTCGCGCCGGAGACCTGCAGGACACCGGGCTCGGGAGTCCCGACGGTCACGTCGGGTCCGGCGATGGCCGTCGCGAGCTGGTCGGCGTGGGGGCTGCGAACCCGCACCGTGGCCTTGGTGCCCTGGTCGATGATCTCCTGCACCGGGCCGTCCGCGATGATGTGCCCGCGGCCGATGACGATGAGGTGGTCGGCCGTCAGCGCCATCTCGCTCATGAGGTGCGAGGACAGGAAGACGGTCCGCCCCTCGCTCGCCAGGTACTTGACCAGGTTACGGACCCACAGGACACCCTCGGGGTCGAGGCCGTTGACGGGCTCGTCGAGGATGAGCGTCCTGGGGTCGCCCAGCAGGGCGACCGCGATGCCCAGGCGCTGACCCATGCCGAGAGAGAAGCCCCCGACGCGGCGCTTGGCCACCGCGGTGAGGCCGGTCATGTCGATGACCTCGTCGACCCGCTTGTCGCCGATGCCGTGCGTGGCGGCGAGCGCGCGCAGGTGGTTGCGCGCGCTGCGGCCGGTGTGGACGGCCTTGGCCTCCAGGAGCGCGCCGACCTCCGTCAGCGGCGAGCGGAAGCTCGCGTAGGGGGCGCCGTTGACGGTCACCGACCCGGCCGTGGGCCGATCCAGGCCCATGATCATGCGCATCGTCGTCGACTTGCCGGCGCCGTTCGGGCCCAGGAAGCCGGTGACCTTGCCGGGCTGCACCGTGAACGTGATGCCGTTCACGGCCGTCTTCTCGCCGTATCTCTTCGTCAGGCCCTGGGCCTCGATCATCGCTCTCGTCCTCGCGTCGGTGTTGTCACGGGTTCGACCCTATGCGCCAGCCATGACGCCTGTCCCTCAGGTTTTCCCCTGATCTTTCCCCGGGGGATCGGCCGAAAGGAGGAGGGAACCATCCGGGTGTCGGTGGCGTTGGGTACGGTGAGAGCAGCCAGATTTCCGGCCGAGACACCAGGAGCGTCCCGTGGCCAACCCCGTCTTCAGCAACAGTCCGATCTTCCAGGACCCCAACGCGCGCAAGGGCGGCAGCAACGCCCGCACCGCCGCGCCGGAGTCGACGATCGACGCGGTCACGCTCGAGAAGATGTACGCCGGTGCGCCGGCGACGCCGCGGCAGATGGGCCGTCTGACGTACGACGACGTCATCGTGAAGACCGGCAGCCTGCTGGCGCTGCTCGTCGTGGTGGCGGCGGCCACCTGGGCCGTGACGCCGCAGGTGCCGTGGCTCTACCTGGTCGGCGCGCTCGTCGGCCTGGTGCTGGGCCTGGTCAACTCGTTCCGCCGCGAGCCGAGCCCGGCGCTGATCATCGCCTACACGATCGCCGAGGGCGTGTTCGTCGGCGGCATCAGCTACCTCTTCCAGAACTTCGCGGTCGAGGGCACCACGGACGGCACGGCGCAGCCGATCGTCCTGCAGGCCGTCATCGCGACGATGGTGACGTTCGCCGCGGCGCTGGCGCTGTTCAAGTCCGGCAAGGTCCGCGTCACGCCGAAGTTCACCAAGTGGCTGCTGATCGCGATGGTCGGCTACCTGGCGTTCTCGCTGGTCAACGTTGTGCTGTGGTTCTTCATGCCGAGCGACGGCTTCGGCCCGCTGCGCAACGGCGGCTGGGGCATCGTCGTCGGGCTGTTCGCCGTCGGCCTGGCCGCGGCCTGCCTGATCATGGACTTCGACTCGATCAAGCGCGGTGTTGAGGCCGGTGCGCCGGCCAAGTTCGCCTGGTCCGCCGCGTTCGGCCTCATCGTGACGCTCGTCTGGCTGTACCTGGAGTTCCTGCGGATCTTCGCGATGTTCACGCGCAACTAGCTCCTCCAGAGCGGTCCGGCGCCCCCACGCCGGTCCGGTGCTCGCCGAAGGCCCTCGGTGTCCTGACCCGGGGGCCTTTGGCGTACCCGTGGGCGGAGGTGGGCGAGTCAGGCGGCAGGGTGCGCGGTCAGGCCGGTCGTGAGGTGGGTGATGAGGTAGTCGAAGCTCGTGTCGACGTCCTGCGGCAGGCCGAAGCCGCCCGCCAGCTCCAGGGTCACGAAGCCGTGCACGGCGGCGCGGACGGCGCGGACGGCGTCGATGCGTCGGTCCGCGGGGACGTCGAGCTCCCCGACGGCGGCGGACATCTGCTCGACGGCCCGGGCGGCGCGAGCGCGCAGGTCGTCGGCCGCGGGGTCCAGGGGCCAGTCGCCCTGCGCGGCCTGGTAGCGACCGGGGTGCTCCCGGGCCAGGTCGCGCGTCGCCTGGGCCATGGCCAGCACGGCCGGGGCGCCGACGAGCGTCCCGCGTGCCGCGGTGAGCCGCCCCGTGAGCTCGTCGACGCAGACGCCCGCGACCTCGCGACGCAGGGCGGGCAGCCCGGCGACGTGCTTGTAGAGGCTGGGCACGGCGACGCCAGCCCTGCTGGCCACTGCCGCGAGCGTGAGGGCCTCCCAGCCTTCGTCGTCGACGACGTCGAGCGCGAGCGCGACGACCGACGCGCTCGACAGCCCCGCCCTAGGCACGTGCGCCCGCCACCCACGCGCCGGACTCGCCGCGCGGCAGGCCTTCCAGGAATGCCAGAGTCGCCGGCGCGACGACGTCGGGCGCCTGGTGCTGCGGGTAGTGCGCGACGTCGTCGACCATGACGACCTGTGCCCCGATGGCCTCGCCGATCCACACCCCCTCGGCGACCGGGTCGCTGAAGTCGGGATCGAGGCGACCGACGAAGGCGAGGGCCGGAGCCTGCACCTCGCCCACCCGCGCCTCGACCGGCGCGTGCGTGAGCTGGCGGCACAGCAGCCGGAACTGGCGCAGGTGCGCTGGGTTGGACATCGCCGCACGGATCGCTGCGACGTGCTCGTCGTGCCACGTCGCGTGGCGGCCCTTGCTCAGCGCGCCGCCGTAGTATCGCGCCCAGACGCGGGCCCCCCAGGGGCGGGCGAACAGCGCCGTGTACGACGCGCGGATGATGGCGCGGCCGGCCCGGCTGAGCGTCGGGTCGCGCAGGAAGGGGCCCGTCAGGACAAGGCCCGCGACGAGGTCGGGGCGTTCCGCCGCCGCCCAGGCTGCCGCGCCGGCACCCATGGAGTTCCCGACGAGCACGGCCGGGCCGCCCAGGTGCTCGACGAGCGCCAGGACGTCGCCGGCCGTGGCCACGTCGCCGTGCTCGCTGAACGTCGTGTCGGAGTCGCCGTGGCCGCGCAGGTCGGTGGCCGCCACCCGGTACCCCGCGGCGGTGAGGGCGGCGGCGAGGTCCCGCCACGTGCCGCGGAGGTCACCCATGCCGGGGACGAGGACGACGAGCGGCGCGTCAGCGCGTCCGTCGACGGAGTAGGCCACGCGGCCCTCGGGCCGTTCGATCGTCTGGGAGGTCATAGGGCAAAGCTAATGTCATTAGCCAGTCGTGGCAAGAGTGCGCGCGTGTCGGACCGGTGCGGCACGATGGGACGTGCACCGCACCCGGTGCGAGAGTCGATCCGAGGAGTCATCCGCATGTCCGCAGCACTGCCCGAGGTCTCGGGTTCCTACGGCAGCAAGCCCACGCTCGCGTTCCCCGACGGTTCCGCGTCCGACGAGCTCGAGGTGCTGGTCCTGTCCCGCGGCGACGGCGCGCTCGTCGAGGCCGGCGACGACATCGAGGTCCACTACCTGGGCCAGTCGTGGAACGGCGGCGTCTTCGACAACTCGTACGACCGTGGTTCGTCCATCAGCTTCCCCATCGGCGTCGGCGCGGTCATCGCCGGCTGGGACGAGGGCCTCGTCGGCCAGCAGGTCGGCTCGCGCGTCCTGCTCTCGATCCCGTCACACCTGGGCTACGGCGACCGCGGCGTCCCGCAGGCCGGCATCAAGGGCGGCGACACGCTCGTCTTCGTCGTTGACATCGTCGGCACCAGCAACTGATCGAGCAGCTCCACCAGCACGCACACGAGGCGCGGTTCCCGTCCGGGAGCCGCGCCTCGCCGGTGCGTGGGGTCGGTCAGAGGACCTGCGCGACCGCCGGGACCATGTCCTTGATCGTGCGTCCGTTGGTCTTGACGCCCAGGGCAGTCATGGCCCAGCCGCTGCCGGACCGGGACACCTTCGCCATGATCTGCGCGGTGTGGGGCCCGGAGCCCGACAGGTCGTAGCGCGCGATCTCCTGCTCGTTGCTCGAGTCGATCAGGCGGCAGAACGCGTTCTCGATCTGGCTGAACGACTCGCCCGAGTAGCTGTTCACGACGAACACGAGCTGCGTCACCGCCGGGTTCACGGCGCCGAGGTCCACGACGATCGACTCGTCGTCGCCGTCCCCGCGGCCCGTCAGGTTGTCGCCCAGGTGCTGCAGCGCGCCGTCTTTGCTGCGCAGCTGGCTGAACCACACCTGGTCCACGAGCTTGCCCGACGCGTCGAACAGCAGGCACGAGGCGTCGAGGTCGACGGCCTTCTCCTTGCTCCGACCGAAGAGGCCCTTGACCTTCATCGCGTCCCAGCCCAGGCCCATGCGGACCCGCGTGAGGCCGCCCCCGTCGGACTTGGCCAGTGAGACGGTCTGGCCCTTCTGCAGGCTGATCGACATGGGTGCTGCTCCTTCGTCGTCGGAGGTGGTGCTGTGCGGGTGCTGCTGTGCGGCGTGGCGGCGCTCGGACGAGCGCCGGCATCAGGCGCCGACGTGGACCACGTGCTCCTCGTCGGCGTGCCGCTTGTTGCGCATGATGGACGTGATGAACGCGGCGCCGATGAACGCGACGCCGACCAGGCCGGTGACGACCTCGTTGACGTGCACACCGATGCTGACCAGCAGGATCACGGCCAGCGCGCCGATCGCCCAGTGCGCGCCGTGCTCCAGGTAGATGTACTCGGACAGCGTGCCCTTGCGGACCAGGAACACGGTGATCGAGCGGACGAACATGGCGCCGATGAAGCCGAGGCCCAGCGCGATGATGATGGGGTCGGCGGTGATCGCGAACGCGCCCACGACGCCGTCGAACGAGAACGACGCGTCGAGGACCTCGAGGTAGAGGAACAGGAAGAACGCCGCCTTGCCGGTCGCCTTCGCCACCTCGGTGGGGCCGCTGCGGGCCGCGCCCGACACCCCCTCCTCCGACTCCTCGTCCTCGCCACCGGCCGCGTTCTCGAACAGCGACCCGAGCCCGTTGACCGCGATGTACGTGACCATGCCGAGCACGCCCGCGACCATCACGGTCGCGGCGTCGTCGGCCAGCAGCTCGGCCGTCAGCACCAGCGCGATGCCGGAGATGACGACCGCGAGCTGGTCGAGCTTGCCGATCTTGGCCAGCGGCTTCTCCAACCACGTGAGCCACGTGATCTCGCGGTCCTCGAAGACGAAGTCGAGGAACAGCATCAGCAGGAACATGCCACCGAACGCCGCGATCTGCGGGTGCGCCTGGTTGAGCAGGTAGCCGTAGGTGCCGGGGGTCTCCGGGTCGCCCTTCTCCATCGCGAGCCGGAGGGCTTCGATCGGGCCCAGGTCAGCGGTGATCCCGACGATGAGCAGCGGGAAGATCAGCCGCATGCCGAAGACGGCGATGATGACGCCGACCGTCAGGAACATGCGCTGCCAGAAGTCGCTCATGCGCTGCAGCACGGTCGCGTTGATGACCGCGTTGTCGAACGAGAGCGAGACCTCGAGCACGCCGAGGATCAGGCACAGCGCGAGCGCGTTCCAGCCGCCATAGAAGTAGGCGACCACGAGCGAGGCGAACGTGACGCCGATGGACCAGCCGAAGATTCGAAGAAGCAACGCAGTCTCGTTCCGCGGGTTCAGGGAGCGGGACGCCGGGCGGCGACTCCGGACGGGAGTCTAGAGGGAGCGCCGCCAGCGCCGGGGGCGCGGTCCACAGCTGTGGGCCGCCGGCCGGGTCAGCCGACATTGACCCCGAAGTCGCGGACGATGCCGAGCAGCCCGGAGACGTAGCCCTGGCCGACGGCGCGGAACTTCCACTCGCCGTTGTACCGGTAGACCTCGCCGAAGATCATGGCCGTCTCCGTGGAGGCGTCCTCGGTGAGGTCGTAGCGGGCGATCTCCTGGCCGTCGTCGGAGTTGACGATGCGGATGAACGCGTTGCGGACCTGCCCGAACGACTGGTGGCGCGCCTCGGCGTCGTGGATCGAGACCGGGAAGACGATCTTGTCCACGTCGGGGGACATCTGCGCCAGGTCCAGCAGCAGCGACTCGTCGTCGCCCTCGCCCTCACCGGTCCGGTTGTCGCCGGTGTGCTCGACGGTCCCGTCGGGGCTCTTGAGGTTGTTGTAGAAGACGAAGTGCGCGTCGGACAGGACCTTGCCGCTGGGGCCGAGCAGCAGCGCGCTCGCGTCCAGGTCGAAGTCCAGACCGCTCGTCGTGCGGGCGTCCCAGCCCAGGCCCACCAGAGCCTTGGTGAGGTTAGGGGCCTCCTTGCTCAGCGAGACGTTGCCGCCCTTGGCCAGCGTGATGCTCACGTGCGTGTCCTTCCGGTCCCGTGCGCGATCAGAGGTTCACGCCGAAGTCGCGGGCGATGCCCGCGAGGCCCGACGCGTAGCCCTGACCGACGGCCCGGAACTTCCACTCGGCGCCGTTGCGGTACAGCTCGCCGAACACCATCGCGGTCTCGGTCGACGCGTCCTCGGACAGGTCGTAGCGCGCGATCTCAGCGCCACCGGCCGCGTTGACGACGCGGATGAAGGCGTTGCGCACCTGGCCGAAGTTCTGCCCGCGAGAGTCGGCGTCGTAGATGGAGACCGGGAAGACGATCTTCTGCACCTCGGCCGGCACAGCGGAGAGGTCCACCTTGACCTGCTCGTCGTCGCCCTCACCCTCGCCGGTCAGGTTGTCGCCCAGGTGCTCGACGGAGCCCTCGGGGCTCTTGAGGTTGTTGAAGAACACGAAGTGCGCGTCCGAGGGCACCTTGCCGGCCGCGTCGAGCAGGATCGCGGACGCGTCGAGGTCGAAGTCCGCGCCCGTCGTCGTGCGGACGTCCCAGCCCAGGCCGACGACGACACCGGTCAGACCGGGCGCCTCCTTGGTGAGGCTGACGTTTCCACCCTTGCTGAGGCTGACGGCCATGGGTCCTCCTGGTACTCAGCGGCGAGGGGCGTTCCCTCGTCGTCGTGGGGCGCCGCGCGAGGCGTGCGGGCGTGCCTTCCCACCGTATGCAAGTCCGGGCCGTCGCGGGGGCGTTCGCGGGTGGACTTCGCTCTCAGCGTGCAACCTCGTGGCCGCCCGGCGCACGGAGGGTCGGTGGCTGGCTCTAGCATCGAAGCAGGACGCGCGGTCCCGGCCGCGTGCCCGTCGGCGCCCGGAGCTGGGCGCGTCCCTTCGTGCTGCTGGAGGCCACAGATGTCCGAGCTCGACCTCGGTGCCACCCCGACCGCCCCGTCGACCCCGGCGGCCCCCGCGACCTCGGGGGCGCTCGTGCTGACCCCGCCCGCGCCCGTGGTGGTCGTGGAGGACCAGCAGGCCGTCGACGCCGTCCCGGTGGACGCCGGCAAGGACGCGGAGCTCAAGGCGAAGGCCGCGGCGTTCGTCACCGAGCTCGCCTCGCTGGACAGCAAGTCGCCCGCGTTCAGCCAGAAGATCGCGTCGATCACGTCGATGGGCGACCAGGACATCCGCGCGTCCGCGTCGGTCTCCAGCCGCATGCTCGACCGGCCCGCCAGCCTGGCCAAGGGGGGCAAGGGCAAGGAGGGCGACGCGCAGACGCGCGTCGCGAACACGCTCGTCGACCTGCGCACCACCGTCACGGACCTCGACCCGAACCGGGCGGACCTGACGGGCGTCAAGAAGGTCCTCAAGTGGATCCCGGGCGGCAACAAGATCGACGCCTACTTCGCGCGCTACCAGTCCGCGCAGTCGCACATCGACGCCATCATCAAGGCGCTCGCCTCCGGCCAGGACGAGCTGCGCAAGGACAACGCCGCGATCGAGACGGAGAAGACCAACCTCTGGACGTCGATGGGCAAGCTGGCCGAGTACAACTCGCTGGCCGGTGCGCTCGACGAGGCGCTCGTCGGGAAGGTGGCCGAGCTCGAGGCCGCAGGACGTCAGGACGACGCGGACGCGCTGCGCTCGGACGCGCTGTTCCCCGTGCGGCAGCGCCGCCAGGACTTCATGACGCAGATGGCCGTGAGCGTGCAGGGCTACATGGCGCTCGACCTGGTGCGACGCAACAACCTCGAGCTCATCAAGGGCGTCGACCGCGCGCAGACGACGACCATCTCCGCGCTGCGCACCGCCGTCATCGTCAGCCAGGCGCTCTCGCGGCAGAAGCTGGTGCTCGACCAGATCACGGCCCTGAACACCGTCACGTCCAACCTCATCGAATCGACGTCCGTGCAGCTGCGGCAGCAGGGTGCGGCCATCAACCAGCAGGCGTCGGAGTCGACGATCGACGTCGAGAAGCTGCAGGCCGCGTTCGACAACGTGTTCGCGACGATGGACGCGCTCGACACGTTCCGCGCGCAGGCCACCGAGAGCATGGGGGCCACGGTCACCGCGCTCGAGGGGCAGATCCAGCGCGCGCAGCCGTACCTGGAGCGGACGCGTGCGCGCGAGGGCAGCGAGTGACGCGTCGCTCGTCACGAGCGAGGGCATGTGACGGGCGGGCACTGATCGGGTACGGGGAAGGGCACTGACGTGAGCTGGTTGGCGCGCCTGCGCGGCGACGAGGACCCCGTCCCGACCGCACCCGAGCCGGACGACGACGCCCCGGAGGCCCTGCAGGCCGCGATCGACGAGCTGGTCCGGTTCGTCAACGCGCGAGCCGGCCGCCTTCCCCCGGCCGCGCTGGTCAACGCGCGGCGGCTGACGGACACGCTGACAGAGGTGGTCGACAGCTCGCAGGTCCGCCCGCTCGACGTCTACGCGGTCATCAACGTGCGCAGCGTGGTCGGTGACTACCTGCCGACGACGCTGGGCACCTACCTGGCGCTCGAGCCCGACGTGCGCGACGTCCCGCGGGGCGGCGGCCAGACGCCCACGCAGTCGCTCATGGCGCAGATCGACTCGCTGCAGACGTCGGTCTCCGCCACCCTGGTGGCCACACGTGAGCAGGACGCGGACGCGCTGCTCACGCAGGGCCGCTTCCTGGCGACCAAGTTCGACCGATCCGACCTCGACCTGTGATCCGACCTCGACCTGTGACGGAAGCCTGAATGCCCGCAGCACCCATGAAGCGCGGTTCCAACGCCGCCCTCACCCGCGAGATCCCGAACCTGCACGGGGTCGTCCTCGGGGTCGCGCTCGTCTCGTCCGAGCCGGTGCTCAACGACAACCTCGTGGTCGCCACGCTGCTGTGCGACGACGACCACCGGGTGCTGTCCGACGAGCACATGGTCTTCTTCAACCAGCTCAGCGAACCCACGATGTCGGTCGCGCAGGTGGCCCAGGCAGCCGGGGGCGACCTGGAGCAGATCGAGGTCGACCTCGACGACGTGCCCGCCGCCGTGCATCGCATCGTCGTCGTCGCCTACCTGAACGAGGGGATGGGCCACCGCCGCACGTTCGGGCAGCTGCGCACCGCGCGCATCCGCGTGCTGAACCTCGACGGGGGCGCCGAGCTGGTGTCCTCGGAGAACCTCGCCCCGGCGCTCAGCCAGGAGACCGGCCTGATCCTCGGCGAGCTGTACCGGCACGAGGGCGGCTGGAAGTTCAAGG
Organism: Cellulomonas sp. JH27-2; assembly: GCF_014837175.1. Classification (GTDB taxonomy): domain Bacteria; phylum Actinomycetota; class Actinomycetes; order Actinomycetales; family Cellulomonadaceae; genus Cellulomonas. The sequence goes on from NZ_JACYFR010000003.1 coordinate 602,599, forward strand.
TCGTCGGGCAGGGGTACCCCGACGGGATCACCGGCATCGCGGCCGACCACGGCATCGGGTTGTGATGGTCCTCGACCCCGCCCGCGCGCCGCGACGCTCCGACCTGCCGTGGTTGCGTCGGCGGCCGTTGCCGCGGCCGACGACCCCGACGAGCCCGACGAGCACGACGAGCACGACGAGCGCTGCTGCGGGCGCGACGACCGGGGGCCCTGCGCGGGCGCACTCGATCGACCTGCGGCATCCCGGCCGCCCAGCGCCCGGTTCCAGCGCCCGACCCGCCGGGGTCCAGCCCGTCGCGGCCCGACCGTCAGCCGAGCCGCCGCCGCCGGGGCCGGCGCAGCGCCCGCCCGCGGCGACGTCGCTCGACCTCTCGTCGTCCTCGTCCACATCGCTGGACCTGTCTGGATCGACGACAACGGGTGGCGGTTCGGACTCGACGTCGCTCGACCTGTCGTCTTCGGGGTCGACGTCGCTGGACCTGTCGTCGGGTTCGACGTCCCTGGACCTGTCGCCCGGCGGCGGGTCCGCCGGTGGCTCGTCGGGCGCGGCTCCCGGGACCCCGCAGCCGCGGGCCGCGCGGCGCCGACGCGCGGCGGCGGACGGGGACGCGGTGCTCGGGTACGAGCCGGAGCGTGTCGTCGTCGGGCGCCCGACGCTGCTGTCGCGCGAGAACCCCACGGTCGCGCTCACGCGCGTGCAGTCCGGGGTCGGTGTCCTGCGCATCACGGCACGCGTGTCGCGGACGATCGGCGACCTGCGGCTCGCGGCGTTCTGCGCGCTGACGACACCGGACACGTCGGCCGACCCGACGGCCGTCGACGTGACGCTGCTGGACCACAACCGCGGCATGACGGTTGCGCCCACAGGCTCCCGGCGGCCCGTGGTGCAGGCGCTCGACCAGGGATTCCTGGTGGACCTGCGCCAGGTGACGAGGGTGCGGCGGCTGGTCGTGCTGGCGTTCTCACCGACCGCGTCCGCGCTGGCGTGGAGCGGTGCCCTGCGCGTGGAGACGATCGGGGGTGCGCGGGTCGACGTGCCGCTCGAGCACGAGCAGGGTGCGGGGTCGCTGGTCGCGCTGAGCGTGGTCGACGTCGCGGGGGAGCTGGTGCTGCGGGCCGAGCGCGATCTGGTGCCGGGCGCGCTGCGCGAGGCCGGAGCCGCCTACGGGTTCGACACCCTGACCTGGGTCGACAAGTGGACGCCCCTGACCTGACCGGGGCCGAGCACCGACCAGCTGATCGCCCGCGACATCGCGCGGGCCTCGACGAAGGAGCCGAGATGGGCATCGACTACACGAAGCGACCGAAGAGTGCCCCCGACGCGCCACTGAACGCGTCGTCGGCCACCCAGCCCGTGCCGCAGCCGTCACCGCAGGCCGCACCGCAGCCGCCGGAGCCGCGCGTCACGCTCGGCAAGGTCACCCTGACGAAGGCCGCGCCGACCGTGTCGCTCTCCAAGGCCGACGCGGCGTCCGGGGTGTTGCGCGTCAACCTCAACTGGACGGCGCGGCCGCCGGCGTCGGGCGGCTTCTGGAAGTCCTTGGCCGGTGCGCCTGCCATCGACCTCGACCTCGCGTGCCTGTACGAGTACACGGACGGCTCGAAGGGCGTGGTGCAGGCGCTCGGCAACGCGTTCCGCGACGAGCACACGTTCGGTCCGGAGCCGATCTGCTGGCTGGACGGCGACGACCGCACGGGGACCCGGACGGGCGGGGAGAACCTGTTCGTCGACCTGCGCCACATCCAGGCGGTGCGGCGCATCCTCGTGTTCGCGTTCATCTACGAGGGCGTGCCGAACTGGGCCGCGGCCGACGCCGTGGTGACGCTGTTCCCCCGCTCCGGACCGCAGATCGAGGTGCGGCTCGACGAGTCCGACCCGCAGTCGCCGTCGTGCGCGATCGCCCTGCTGGAGAACGTGGGCGGGGAGCTGTCCGTGCGGCGCGAGGTGCGGTACGTGCGCGGTGGCCAGTCGGCGGTCGATGCCGCGTACGGCTGGGGGATGCAGTGGGCGAGGGGTTGCAAGTAGCGCGCCGTCCACAGGTCGCCCTCGCTCGACACGCCACTGTCACCGAGGCGGGTTACGCTCCGGGTGCTCTGCTCGGGGCCCGCGAGAGTGAGGACGCCATGCGCCATTTCGACCACCTGCCCGACGACGTGCGTCGTCGGCTGTTCTGGCGCGAGCCGGAGCCCTTCACGCGGGAGTCGGGTCGCGACGTCCTGGCGGTCGCGCTCGGTGCCACGCTCTACATGCCGGGCACCCGCCCACGGCTCGCGCACGACCTGACGCGCCGCGCCGCGAAGGGTGCCATGAGCTCGGTGGTGTGCCTCGAGGACTCGATCGCCGACGAGGACGTGCCGGCGGCGCAGGCGAACACGATCGCGCAGCTGCGCGACCTGGCGGAGTCCGGGGGCGGGCCGCTCGTGTTCGTCCGCGTCCGCCAACCGGAGCAGATCGGGCAGATCATCGAGGGCCTGGGTGAGCACGCCGGCGTGCTGAGCGGGTTCGTGCTGCCCAAGTTCACGCAGACGTCGGGCGCCGCGTTCCTGGACGCGCTCGACGACACGGCCGCGTCCTCCGGTCACCACCTGTGGGCCATGCCCGTCATGGAGGCGCCGGAGATCATCCACCGCGAGACGCGGGACGACGAGCTGGTCGCGGTCCGTCAGCTCCTCGACAAGCACCGCTCGTCGGTCCTCGCGGTGCGCACGGGCGCCACGGACCTGTGCGGGTTCTACGGCATCCGGCGTGGCCGCGACCTGAGCATCTACGACGTGCGCCTGGTCGCGGACGTGATCAACCATGTCGTGAACATCCTGGGCCGAGCCGACGGGACGGGCTTCGTGGTGACCGGGCCCGTCTGGGAGTACTACGGCGGCAACGAGCGCCTGTTCAAGCCGCGCCTTCGGGAGGCGCCGTTCGAGGCGCACGACGCGGAGGACCTGCGCCACACGCTCATCACCAAGGACCTCGACGGGCTGATCCGCGAGGTCGTGCTGGACACGGCCAACGGTCTGACCGGCAAGACCGTCATCCACCCCAGCCACGTGGGCGTCGTGCACGCGCTGTCGGTGGTGACGCACGAGGAGTTCGTCGACGCGAGCGACGTGCTCGGCACGGATGCCGGCGGGGCGGCCGCGTCGTCCTACCGGAACAAGATGAACGAGTCGCGCCCGCACCGCGCCTGGGCCGAGCGCATCCTGACGCGGGCCAAGGTGTTCGGGGTCGCGGAGGCCGACGTCGGCTTCGTCGACCTGCTCGCCGCGGGGGACGGCTGGTGACGGCGTCCGCGCAGGACCACGCGACGTGGGTGGAGGCTGCGCTCGGGGTCGCCCTGCGCACGACGAGCTCCCCGGTGGGGCTCGAGCTGACGGACCTCGTCGGCCTCGCGGTTCGCCGCAACCCCCGCCGGGCGCACCTGCTGGTGTCCCGTGTGCTCGCCAAGCACGTTCCGACCGATCCGCGGGTGGTGCGGGCGTCCGGGCGTCTGCTCGGCGACCTCGTGCGCGCACGGCTGACCGGGCAGGCCTTGGTCCACGGTCCCGCGCGGGGCCTCGCGCTGCGGGCCGCGCTCGCCGGCGACGAGGACGCGGCGGCGACGCTCGTCGGGGGTGCGCCCGACGCCCGTCCGAGCGGGGAGGCCCTCGCTGCGACGGTGCTCGGGTACGCCGAGACGGCGACGGCGCTGGGGGAGCAGGTCGCGGACGCCCTGGGGGCGCCGTACCTGCACTCGACGCGCCGCAGCGTGCGCGGGATCGAGCCCGTGGGCGGGTTCGAGGAGGAGCACTCGCACGCGACCAGCCACCTGCTGCTGCCCGCCGACCCGGTGATGCTCACCGGGTCCGAGGCCCTGGTGCTGGTCGACGACGAGCTCAGCACCGGCCGCACCGCGCTCAACACCATCGAGGTCCTGCACGCCACGTCGCCGCGCGCGGTCTACGTGATCGCCGCGCTCGTGGACCTGCGCTCCGCCGCCGACCGCCGCGTCATGGCTGACGTCGCCGCACGGCTGGGCGCGTCGATCGACGTCGTCGCGCTCGCGGCAGGTGACGTGGTCCTGCCGGACGCTCTCACCGAGCGGGCTTCCGCGCTGGTGGCGCAGCTCGAGGACGCCCAGCCCGGCACGCGAGACGCGGCGAGCGGTGAGGTCGTCCGGGTGCCCGTGCCCTGGCCCGCTGACGTCCCGGAGTCAGCGCGGCACGGACGCAGCCAGGCCGACGGACGGCGGCTCGCGGACGCCGTGGCGCTCGCGGCGGACGCGGTTGCCGACGCGCTCGGGCGTGAGCGGGCGGAGCGGGTCCTGGTGCTCGGGACCGAGGAGCTCCTCGACGTCCCGCAGCGCATCGCGTCGGCCCTCTGCGGCCTGCTGGAGACCGCCGTCGTGCGGTTCTCGTCGACCACGCGGTCCCCGGTCCTGGCGGTCGACGAGGACGGCTACGCCATCCGCTCCGCCCTGCGCTTCCCGGCGCCGGAGGGGTCCGACGGACAGCGGTTCGCCTACAACGTGGCGGGCGGCGGCTTCGACGCCGTCGTCGTGGTCCTGGACGAACCGGCGGCGGGACCCGCCGCCGACGGCCTGATCCAGGCGCTGGCGCGCGTCGCGCCAAAGGTCGTCATCGCCACGCTGCCCGACGCGGCCGCCCGCGTCGCACGCGGCCGCTCCACGCCGCCGGCCCTGCACGGGCCAGCCTTCGGCTCGTACGCGGCCGACGAGGTGTCGTGGCTGCTCACGGACCTGTCGGACGTGCAGCTCGAAGCGCCCGTGGAGGAGCGGGAGGAGGCGATCCAGGCGGGCGGCGCGCACTACGCGGAGTCGTTGCCGGTCGAGTACCAGCCCTCGGCGGCGTACGCGGCGCTGTTCGAGGAGGCGCTGGCGGACGCCGCGCAGCGGGTCGCGCTCGCGGTCGGTGTCGTCACGGAACGTGCGCTCGCGGCTCGGCCCGACGGGCTCACGCTCGTCTCGCTGGCCCGGGCGGGCACGCCGATCGGCATCCTCATGCGCCGGTGGGCGCAGCACGTGCACGGCGTGGACCTGCCGCACTACGCGGTGTCGATCGTGCGCGGGCGCGGCATCGACCCGGTCGCGCTGCGGTACGTGACCGCGCACCACCACCCCGGCTCAGTGCTGTTCGTCGACGGGTGGACGGGCAAGGGAGCGATCGCGCGGGAGCTGTCGGCGGCGCTGGAGGAGTTCCGCGCGCAGACGGGCGTCGAGATCCCCGCGGACCTCGCGGTCCTCGCCGACCCCGGGCACTGCGTGCGGCTGTACGGCACGCGCGACGACTTCCTCATCCCGTCCGCCTGCCTCAACTCGACGGTCTCGGGCCTCGTCTCGCGCACGGTCCTCAACCGCGACCTGCTGACCCCGCAGCAGTTCCACGGCGCCAAGTTCTACGCCGACCTGGCGTCCGCCGACGTGTCGGGCCGGTTCCTCGACGCCGTCGCGGCCCGGTTCGACGACGTGCGAGCGGCCGTGGCGGCGACACCCGCGGCGCCCGACGAGACGCCGGACTGGCGCGGGTGGCGCGCGGTCGAGCGGGTCTCGGCCGAGCAGGGCATCGGCGACGTCAACCTGGTCAAGCCCGGCGTCGGGGAGACCACGCGCGTGCTGCTGCGCCGGGTGCCCTGGAAGATCCTGGTGCGGGCGCAGGCCGACCCGCGCGACCTGGTGCACATCCGGCACCTGGCCGCGGAGCGCGGCGTGCCGGTCGAGGCCGTGCCGGACCTGCCGTACAGCTGCATCGGCCTGATCCACCCCGCGTACACGGCGGGGGCGACGGGCGCGTCGGGCACGTCCGCCGCCCGACGGGCGGACACCGCCGACGCACCGACGCCGCCGACGGACATGCTGGAGCGTGATCTGCGCCGGCGCGATCTCGTGTGAGGAGCCCGGCGCCCCTCGCGCGGGACCAGTGACCGGTGGCCAGACGAACCCGGAGGACCAGATGACCGCCCAGCCCGTGCACGTCGCCCTCGGCTCCGAGGGGGCGACGAGCGCGCCGACGACGCCGAACGACCGTCCGGCCGACGGCCCCGCCGGTGCGCGGGTGCTCGCCGCAGCCCTGGCCGCAGGCCTGTCGCCGCGCGTCGCGGACCAGGTCGCAGCCTTCGCGCGGGCGGAGGGTGTCACCGGCGGCCGGCCGCTCGTCGCGTGCGACCTGGACCGCACGCTCGTGTACTCGTCGGCCGCGTTGGGCCTGACGGTGCCCGACGACCAGGCGCCGCCGCTCGTCGTCGCGGAGGTCCTGCACGGCGAGCCGCTGTCCTTCCAGACCCGCGCGGCGCAGGACATGCTCGCGGTGCTCGCGGACGTCGCGACCCTGGTCCCCACCACCACGCGGACGCGCACCCAGTACGCGCGGATCCGGATCCCGGGCCGCCCGCACCCGTACGCGGTCACCACCAACGGCGGCCACCTGCTGGTCGACGGGGTGACGTGCCCGGACTGGGCGCGGCACGTGGCCGACGAGCTCGCCCAGGCGGCGCCGCTGGCCGAGGTCGTGGCGCACCTGACCCGCGTGCGCGACGAGCCCTGGGTGCGCAAGCTGCGCGTGGCGGACGAGATGTTCACGTACCTGGTGATCGAGCGCGGCCAGGTCCCGGTCGGGTACGTCCCGGACCTGACGGCGTGGTGCGCCCACCGCGGCTGGACGGTGTCCGTGCAGGGGCGCAAGGTGTACTGCGTGCCGGCGACGCTCACCAAGTCGGCGGCGGTCCGGGAGGTGGCGCGGCGCACGGACGCGGGCGACGTGCTCGCGGCGGGCGACTCGCTGCTGGACGCCGAGCTGCTGTCGTCGGCCGTCCGCGGCGTACGGCCTGCGCACGGCGAGCTCCACGAGACCGACTGGCGTGCGCCGCACGTCGCCGTCACGACGCGCTCGGGCGTGATGGGCGGCGAGGAGATCGTCGCGCGCCTGCTCGCGGACGTCCTGTCCGCGTCCGGGGACGGGACGAGGCTGGAGACGCGCCCGCCCGCAAGGGCTTGACGGATCGCCCACGTGCGCCAAGGTGGTCCCATGGGGGACGACCGCGTGACGATCACGTACTGCACGCAGTGCCGATGGCTGCTGAGAGCCGCCTGGTACGCGCAGGAGCTGTTGACGACGTTCCACCGTGAGCTGCGCGAGGTCGCGCTGCGCCCCGCGACGGGTGGGGTCTTCACGGTGGAGGTGGGGGACCGGGTGATCTGGGACCGTGGCGTCGACGGCGGGTTCCCGGAGATCACGGTGCTCAAGCGGGCCGTGCGGGACCTGGTCGCGCCGGACAAGCCGTTGGGGCACAGCGACATCGCGCACACGTCCGACGACGGGGCCGCGACGCTCGTCGCGAGCGAGGCGCGCAACGGGAACGGGCGCCACGCGCAGGAGCCGGCCGGCAGCTGAACTGGACTGCGGTCCGACGCGCCGTGGACACACGATCGCCCGAACGGGTGAGGGTCGGTACTTTGTGGACGAACCGGTCAGCACGCGCGTCACGGCGCGTCGAAGCGGTTCATGCGCCGGACGGCGCCTGGGACGCATCCCGGAGGCCGTCCGACCTGCTCGGGGGTGCCGGTCGGGCGGCGTGGGCGGGCGAGCGGTTGGACGTGGGGGTACGTCCGCCGCTCGCCCGCTCGTTCGTCGTCCGGCGCGGGGCGCCGCCGACGAACCACCGCGTCAGCCGACGCGGCAGGCGACGCCCGTCGAGTGGACGGGGCAGTAGCCGTTCGGGTTCTTCTCCAGGTACTGCTGGTGGTAGCCCTCGGCGTAGTAGAAGCGGCCCGCCTCGTCGGCCGGGCGCAGCTCGGTGGTGATCTCACCGAACCCCGCCTCCGTCAGGCGCGGCTGGTACGCGTCGCGCAGCCGGCGGGCCACCTCGGCCTGCTCGTCGGTCGTCGTGAAGACCGCCGAGCGGTACTGCGTGCCGACGTCGTTGCCCTGCCGGAAACCCTGCGTCGGGTCGTGCAGCTCGAAGAACTTCGTCAGCAGGGCCTCGTGGGACAGGACGGTCGGGTCGTAGGCCACCAGCACGGTCTCGGTGTGCCCGGTCTGCCCGGTGCACACCTCCTCGTACGTCGGGAACGGCGTGTAGCCGCCTTGGTACCCGGCGGCCGTCGCCACGACGCCCGGGGTCTGCCACATCTCCTTCTCGGCACCCCAGAAGCAGCCGAGCGCCAGATACATCACGGCCGTGCCGTCGGGCCACGGGCCCGCCAGGGGGGTCCCCAGCACGGTGTGCGTCGTGGGCACCGTGTAGGGGTAGTCGTCGCGTCCCGGCAGGGCCCGGTCGGGGGCCACCATCGTGGAGCGCAGTGCGGATCCGAACAGCCAGCTCATGCCTCTCGTGTCCTTTCTCGGGCGGTTGGGCCCGGCGAGCACAACGGCGCGCGCGGCGCCGATGTTCCCCGGTGCTCCGGGCGTCCAGCACCTACCCTGAGCAGGTGAGCGCTCAGGTGCCGGACCGTCCCGTGACCGACCCGACCTCGACCGTCGCCCGGGAGGGTGTTCCCGACGCCGACGGCACGAGCCCGACGGCCCCGACGGGCGCCGCTGCGGGCTTCGACGCGTCCCGCTCGGTGGCGCCCTCGGTGCAGCGTGCTGCGGCCTGGTCGTGGCGATTCCTCGTCATCGGCGCAGCGCTGGCGGTCGGGCTCTGGCTGATCGCCGTCCTCAAGGTCGTCGTGGTCCCCGTCGCCGTGGCGCTCCTGGTCACGGTGCTGCTCACGCCGGTCGTGAACTTCTTGCAGCATCGCGTGCACCTGTCCCGGACGCTCGCGTGCGCCATCTCCGTGATCGGCCTCATCGTGCTCGTCATCGGTCTGCTGAGCCTTGCGGGCGCCTCCGTCGTCCAGGGCATCAGCGACCTGTGGGATCAAGCGCGTGAGGGCATCGACAAGATCAGTCAGTGGCTGGGCGACGGCCCGTTGCACCTGTCAGACGCCGACATCAAGGAATGGACGAGCAAGATCCAGGACCTGGCGAGCTCGGCGGGGGGCTCGGGGGTCGTCTCGGGTGCGCTCGCCGCGACCGTGACGATCGGGCACGTCGCCGCCGGCGCGCTCATCGCGGTCTTCTGCACGTTCTTCTTCCTGCTCGACGGTCGCACCATCTGGTCGTGGGTCGTGGGCCTTCTCCCGCGCGGCTCGCGTGAGCTCGTGCACCAGGCCGGCCGGCGCGGGCTCGTGACGCTGGGTGCGTACACGCGCACGCAGATCCTCGTCGCAGCCGTCGACGCCATCGGCATCGGGGTAGGGGCCGCCATCCTTCGGGTGCCGCTGGCGCTGCCGCTCTCCATCCTGGTCTTCCTCGGCTCGTTCATCCCTGTTGTCGGCGCGGTCCTGACCGGCACCGTCGCCGTCCTGGTCGCGCTCGTGGCGCACGGCCCCGGTACCGCGCTGATCATGCTGCTGGTCGTGCTGGCGGTGCAGCAGATCGAGGGTCACGTCCTGCAGCCGTTCCTCATGGGCCACGCTGTCTCGCTGCACCCCGTCGCCGTGCTGCTGTCGGTGGCCGCCGGCTCGCTCGTCGCCGGCATCCTGGGCGCGCTGTTCGCCGTCCCGATCGTCGCCGTCATCAACACCGTGGTGCTGTACCTGCACGGCCACGACAAGTTCCCACAGCTCGGCATGGACGACCACGTCGCGGTGCGCGGTCGAGGACACCCGGTGCTCGACCGTGCGATCGCCCAGGTCGCGGAGCGGTCGTCCGAGCGCGAGGCGTCCGACCGCGAGCTCGGCGCCGACCCGGCGGTCGGCACGGACGCCGCCCAGGTCTCGCCGGTCCAGGGCGATGCAGGCACCGACGAGCAAGGGAGCGGCAAGGCGTGACGACCACTCTCGCCGACGTCCGTGCCGCTGCCGAGCTGCTCGACGGGATCGTCGAGCGCACCCCGGTGGAGACGAGCCGGGCGCTCACGGAGATCGCGGGCACCCCGGTGCTGCTCAAGTGCGAGAACCTGCAGCGCGCGGGCTCGTTCAAGATCCGCGGCGCGTACGTGCGCATGTCCCGGCTGTCCGACGAGGAGAAGGCGCGGGGCGTGGTCGCCGCCAGCGCGGGCAACCACGCGCAGGGGGTCGCGCTCGCCGCACGGCTCCTGGGCATCGAGGCCATGGTGTTCATGCCTGTCGAGGTCGCGCTGCCCAAGCTCGCCGCGACACGCGAGTACGGCGCGCGCGTAGAGCTCGTCGGGCACAGCGTCGACGAGGCGCTCGTGCACGCCCGCGCCTACGCCGAGCAGACCGGCGCCGTCCTGATCCACCCGTTCGACCACGACGACGTGATCGCCGGTCAGGGCACCATCGCGCTCGAGATCCTCGAGCAGGTGCCCGACGTGGCCACGATCGTGGTGCCCATCGGCGGCGGTGGCCTCGCCGCGGGCGTCGTCGCGGCCGTCCGCGAGCTGCGCCCGGACGTGCGCGTGGTGGGTGTGCAGGCCTCGGGGGCGGCGGCCTACCCGGTCTCCCTGGCCGCCGGGGAGCCCGTGCCCGCGGCGGAGATGCGGACCATGGCGGACGGGATCGCCGTCGGCACACCAGGCGTGGCGCCGTTCCAGATCCTGCACGACGCCGGCGTCGAGGTCCGGACCGTCGCCGAGGAGGACCTCTCACGGGCCGTGCTGCTCGTCGCGGAGCGGGCCAAGCTGCTCGTCGAGCCGTCGGGTGCCGCTGCCGTCGCGGCGCTCATGGCCGCGCCCGGCGAGCTCGAGGGACCCGTCGTCGCGATCCTGTCCGGCGGGAACATCGACCCGCAGGTGCTGCTGCGCGTGGTCCGCCACGGGCTCGCGTCGGCCGGGCGGTTCCTGTGGCTGCACCTGCGCATCGACGACCGCCCGTTCGCTCTCGCGGACCTGCTGCGCGACCTGGCGAGCACCGGTTGCAACGTCATGCACGTCTCCCACGTGCGCACGCAGGTGGAGCTGGCGGTCGACGAGGTGGCGATCGAGGTCCAGGTGGAGACGAAGGGCCCCGACCACTGCGCCGCCGTCCTGCACCACCTGCGCACCGCGGGCTACCGCCTCACGGACTGACCGACGACGACGGCGCCCGGCCCGCGTGGGGCCGGGCGCCGTCGGGCGCGGGAGCGGTCAGCCGGCGAAGGGCTTCGCGGCGACGATCTCCACGGGGATCTGGTTGCCGTTGGGGGCCTCGTAGGAGGTCGTGTCACCCACGGACTTGCCGTTGATGGCCGCGCCCAGCGGTGAGGTGGGGGAGAAGACGTCGATGTCGGAGGTGCCGGCGATCTCGCGGGAGCCGAGCAGGAACACCATCTCGTCACCGGCGACGACGGCCGTCACCTCCATGCCGGGCTCCACGACGCCGTCGTCGGCGGGGGTCCCGATCTGGACGTTGCGCAGCTTGGCCTCGAGCTCGCGGATGCGCGCCTCGTGCTTGGCCTGCTCCTCGCGGGCGGCGTGGTAGCCGCCGTTCTCCTTGAGGTCGCCCTCCTCGCGGGCGGCGGCGATGCGGTCGGTGATCTCTGTGCGGCCCTCGCCCTTGGCGTGGTCGAGCTCGGCGACGAGTCGGTCGTAGGCCTCTTGCGTCAGCCAGGTGGCTGCAGTCGTGTCGGTCACGATCGCTCCTTCCATGCGGTGGACCGGCTGGGGGAGCCGGTCGGGTGGTCTCACGCGCACGCTCTGGGCGCCCTTCGGGCCGTGCGCGGTCCCGCCATGTGCTGGGTCACGCCGTGCCTGCCGGTCGCTTCGACCGTGGATGCCGGGCGTGCCTGCGACGTGCGGCTGCGACGTGCTGGTCACCTGGCGGCGGCGTGCGAAACAACCAGGATAGCAACGGGGGCGGAGATCGCCCTGGTCGAGCGAGGTCAGTCGACGATCTTGCAGTCCTGGACGGTGCCGCTCACGGCCAGCTCGGCGGTGGGGATCGTCACGGTGACACGCTGCGTGTCGGCGTCCGACGGGCCGACCTCCACGGTCTTGACCCCGACCTCGGCGTAGGACTGCGACAGGGCCCGCACGCGGCAGGACGCCGTCGCGTCCTTCGCCTTCGTCACGTCGAACGTCACATCGGTCGACGAGGCGTCGCTCACGTGGAAGCCGACGTCCTTCCACTGCACGGGGTCCTCGAGCGCACCGCCTCCGACCCACCAGACGGCGGCGACGACGAGCGCGACCAGCGCGCCGATGCCGACGAACGTCCAGGTCCGGGCGTGCGAACGCTCGGGCCCGTAGCGCCCGGCGGGCGGCCGGACGGGGGTCTGCGACACGTGGGTCCTCCGTGGTGTGGTGCACGGGCATGGTCCGCGTGCGCGATCATTGTCTCTCGTCCCCACCACCAACCTGCGCGCCGTGCGCGGCAGCGGACCGACGGGAGCCAGTTGTGAGCGGTGAGCGCCTGCGCCTCATGGCGGTGCACGCACATCCGGACGACGAGTCGAGCAAGGGTGCCGCCACGACGGCGAGGTACGCGGCCGAAGGCGTCGACGTGCTCGTCGTGAGCTGCACGGGCGGTGAGCGCGGCTCCGTGCTGAACCCGGCGTACGGCGAGTTCGAGGGCGGCCTGGACGAGATGCACGCGTTGCGTCGCGTCGAGATGGCGGCCGCGGCGCAGGTGCTGGGCATCCAGCAGGAGTGGCTGGGGTTCGTCGACTCCGGGCTGCCGGAAGGCGATCCGCTGCCGCCGCTGCCGGAGGGCTGCTTCGCGCTGGTCCCGCTGGAGGAGGCCGCGGCGCCCCTGGTCGAGCTGATCCGGCGGTTCCGCCCCCACGTCGTCACCACGTACGACCCGTCGGGCGGCTACCCGCACCCGGACCACATCATGTGCCACCGCGTGTCCGTCGAGGCGTGGGCCGCGGCCGGCGACCCGGAGCGCTACCCGGACCGAGGCGAACCGTGGACGCCGCTCAAGCTGTACTACAACGCCGGCTTCTCGCTCCCGCGCATGCGGGCGGTCCACGAGGCGCTGCTCGAGGCCGGTCGCGAGTCGCCGTTCGGCGAGTGGATCGAGTCGCGCGAGGCCCGCGAGATCCCGCAGCGTGACGTCACGACGCGCATCGAGTGCGCGGAGTACTTCGACCAGCGCGACGCGGCCCTGCGCGCGCACGCCACGCAGATCGACCCGGACGGCTTCTTCTTCGCCGTCCCGCGGGAGGTCGAGGTGGCCCGCTGGTCCACCGAGGAGTACGAGCTCGCGGAGTCGCGGGTGCCGACCAACCTGCCCGAGGACGATCTGTTCGCGGGCATCCGGGAGACCGTCTGATGTTCTTCGCCGTCACCCCGTCGCCGTACCCGAGCGACATCACGGTCACGCAGTCGACCGGCGGGTCGCCCGGCTTCCTGGGCTTCGTTTTCACGTTCCTGCTGGCCGTGGCCGCGGTGCTGCTGTTCCTGTCGCTGACCAAGCAGCTGCGCCGGGTGGACCGGCGCGCCAAGCAGCTGGGGCTGGACGACGAGGGCACGGCCGACCACACCCCCGACGACGAGCGTCCCGCCTCGTCATGACGCGTCCGGAGCCGCCGCAACGGCCGGCCGTCCGGGTCACGGTCGCGCAGATCCAGGGTTCGTCGGACCCGGGCGCCAACCGGGAGATGGTCGCGGACGCGTTCGCGACGGCCCAGCGCGTGCGCGCGGACCTGGTCGTCTTCCCGGAGTACACGGCGGCCTTCGCGCCCGACGGCGTGGGCATCGAGCACGCCGAGTCGCTGCAGGGCCCCTTCGTCGGGCGGCTGCGGGAGCTGGCCGCCGCGTCGGGGGTGGCGGCGATCGCGGGCCTGGTGATCCCGGGGTCCGACGGGCGCGCGTCGAACGCCGTCGTCGCGGTCGACGGCTCCGGCGAGCTCGCCGGCGTCTATCGCAAGGTGCACCTGTACGACGCGTTCGGGGCGAGCGAGTCCGTCCGGCTCGAGCCCGGCCCGGTCGACGCTCCGCCGCTCGTGCTCGACGTCGGCGGCCTGCGGTTCGGCGTGCTGACCTGCTACGACCTGCGCTTCCCGGAGTCGGCACGGCGGCTCGTGGACGCGGGTGCGCAGGTGCTCGTCGTGCCGGCCGCGTGGGCCGACGGCGAGCTCAAGGCGATGCACTGGCGCACGCTCGCCGTCGCCCGGGCCATCGAGAACACGTCCGCCGTCGTGGCCGTCGGGATGGCGGGCAAGAGGGTCACCGGTCGCTCGCTCGTGGTCGGGCCTGACGGCCTCGTCGGCCTGGAGCTCGACGACGAGCCAGCGGTCCGCACGGTCGACATCGACGGCGCCCAGCTGGGCGAGGTCCGCGAGCAGAACCCGTCCCTGGCGAACCGCCGCTACCGCGTGATCCCGCGCTGAGACCTCGAGCGCGCCCGACGGGCTACGCCGCCGAGTAGGACGCGATCGAGACCGCCACGTAGTGGCACGTGAAGCCGACGACCGTCAGCGCGTGGAAGACCTCGTGGAAGCCGAACCAGCGCGGGCTCGGGTTGGGGCGCTTGAGGCCGTAGACGACGGCGCCGAGCGTGTAGGCGAGCCCGCCGGCGATGACGAGCCACATGATCGCGGGGCCGCCGGAGCGGTAGAACTGCGGCAGGAACGCGACCGCGACCCAGCCCAGCGCGACGTACACGGGGACGTACACCCAGCGCGGCGCACCGAGCCAGAACACCCGCGCCAGCAGCCCGACAAGAGCGCCGCCCCACACGATGACCAGCAGGATCTCCGCGGTCCGCTTCGGCAGCAGCAGCACCGCGAGCGGCGTGTACGTGCCCGCGATGATGAGGAAGATGTTGGTGTGGTCCAGTCGGCGCAGGACGGCCGCCGTGCGCGGGGACCAGCGGCCGCGGTGGTAGATCGCGGAGGTCCCGAAGAGCATGACCGCGGACAGCCCGAACACGGCGGTGGACCACTTCGCGGCCGCCGTCGGGGACAGCACGACGAGCACGATCGACGCGACCAGGACCAGCGGCGCGACCCCGGCGTGGATCCACCCGCGCAGGTGCGGCTTGATCGTCTCGGCGACCTTCTCGAGGGGGGTCCCGGAGGCGTCTGTGCCGTCGGGGGTGCCCTCGGGTGTTCCGTCCGGCGTCCCGTGGGGCACAGCGGTCGTGCTCATGCGGCAGCCTCTCACGTCGGCGTCAACCTACGACCCCGTAGGTTACGGCACCGTAGGTAGTGGTGTCGAACCACGCGACCCCCGCACGCTAGTAACGTGATCGCGTCGCACCCCCGCGCGGCACCCCACCCGATCGAAGGAGCGAGCGTGCGCCTGCCCCACCCGCTCTACGGGCTGTATGAACGACGGCTCGCGGCGTCGGTCCCGCGGGACAAGGCCCCCCGCCACATCGGCGTCATCCTCGACGGCAACCGCCGCTGGGCCCGCAGCATCGGCGAGTCCACCGCCCACGGGCACCGGCGGGGCGCGGACAAGATCGCGGACCTGCTGGACTGGAGCGAGGACGTCGGCGTCGAGGTCGTGACGCTCTGGATGCTCTCGACCGACAACCTCGAGCGGTCGCCCGACGAGCTGGAACCACTGCTGACGATCATCGAGGACGCCGTCAGCGACCTCGCCGCGTCGGGCCGATGGCGCGTGCAGCCCGTCGGCTCGCTCGAGCTGCTCCCGGACCACACGCGCGAGGCGCTCCTGGCCGCCCAGGCGGCAACCGTCGGCGTCCAGGGCCTGCACGTCAACGTCGCCGTCGGCTACGGGGGCCGGCGCGAGATCGCCGACGCGGTGCGCTCCTACCTGCGGGCGGGCGCCCAGGCCGGCGCGTCGCTCGAGGAGCTGGCCGAGGCGTTCGACGTCGAGCACGTCGCCGAGCACCTGTACACGAAGGGTCAGCCCGACCCGGACCTCGTCATCCGCACCTCGGGCGAGCAGCGCCTGGGCGGGTTCCTGCTGTGGCAGAGCGCGCACTCGGAGTTCTACTTCTGCGAGGCGTACTGGCCCGACTTCCGGCGCGTCGACTTCCTGCGCGCCGTGCGTGCCTACGCCGCGCGCGAGCGCCGCTTGGGCCGTTGAGCGCGCGCTCGTGTGAACACTGCGTGACATCTGACGACACGCGTGTGATTTACACCTCATGGCGACTCCGGCGGGGTTAGTTTCCGGAACAGAGGACGACACCCCGCCGTCCCCGGGAGGCCAGCCCATGGAGCATCCGCTCCGGGAGGAGGGTCGACCCCGGCCCTGCTCCACCGGGCCCGGTCGCCCCCACCCCGTCGCCGATCACCGGCACATGGACCTGCTGCGGCAGGTCGCCGGTGACAGGCGCCTTCTGCGGCGCACGTAGCGCCGGAGGGAGCACGCCGTGGTCAGCAGCGCAACGCAGCACGTCGAGGTCGTAGAGGGTCGCCGGACGCACGTGCTCGATACCTCGGTCCTGCTGTCCGACCCGAAGGCGATCGCCAGGTTCGCCGAGCACGACGTGGTCCTGCCCGTCGTCGTCATCACGGAGCTCGAGGCCAAGCGGCACCACGCGGAGCTGGGCTACTTCGCCCGGTCCGCGCTGCGCATGCTCGACGACCTGCGGATCCAGCACGGCGGCCTGGACACCCCCATCCCGATCACGGACGAGGGCGGTTCCCTGCGCGTCGAGCTCAACCACACCGACCCGTCCGTCCTGCCGGCCGGGTTCCGGCTGGGCGACAACGACACGCGCATCCTCGCGGTCGCCGCGAACCTGGCCGCGGAGGGGCACGACGTCACGGTGGTCTCCAAGGACCTGCCGATGCGCGTCAAGGCGTCCGCGGTGGGCCTGCGGGCCGAGGAGTACCGCGCCGAGCTGGCGGTCGACTCCGGCTGGACCGGGATGGACGCGCTCGACCTGTCCGAGCAGCAGATGGCGGACCTGTGGGAGAACGAGTCGGTCGCGCTCGCGGACGTCGCCACCGGCGCCGGCTTCGGGACGACGACGCCGCAGGACCTGCCCTGCCACACGGGCCTCGTCCTGCACAGCCCCCGCGGCAGCGCGCTGGGGCGCGTGACGGCCGACAAGCACGTGCAGCTGGTGCGCGGCGACCAGGACGTCTTCGGCCTGCACGGACGCAGCGCGGAGCAGCGCATCGCCATCGACATGCTGCTCGACGAGGAGATCGGGATCGTCTCGCTCGGAGGCCGTGCCGGCACCGGCAAGTCGGCGCTCGCGCTGTGTGCGGGACTCGAGGCCGTGCTCGAGCGGCGTCAGCACCGCAAGGTCATGGTGTTCCGGCCGCTGTACGCGGTGGGCGGTCAGGACCTCGGCTACCTGCCCGGCAGCGAGGCCGAGAAGATGAACCCCTGGGCCCAGGCGGTCTTCGACACGCTCGGCGCGCTGGTCAGCAAGGAGGTCGTCGAGGAGATCATGGACCGGGACATCCTCGAGGTTCTCCCGCTCACCCACATCCGCGGCCGCTCGCTGCACGACGCGTACGTGATCGTCGACGAGGCGCAGTCGCTCGAGCGCAACGTCTTGCTGACCGTGCTGTCCCGCATCGGTCAGAGCTCGCGCGTGGTCCTCACGCACGACGTCGCGCAGCGCGACAACCTGCGCGTGGGCCGGCACGACGGCATCGCCGCGGTGATCGAGGCGCTCAAGGGCCACCCGCTGTTCGGGCACGTGACCCTCACGCGGTCGGAGCGCTCGCCCGTCGCGGCGCTCGTCACGGAGCTGCTGGAAGGCCTGGACGCATGAGTGCCCTGGTCATCGCCCGGACGGCTGGTGACGCGGCCCGGCGCGTGGCGCTACTCTCGGCGCGCACCGACGTCCGGGCGGCCAGCCGCCCCATCCCGCAGGAGGCCTCATGACATCGCCCGACCCGATCCCGTCCGGCACCTACCCGCCCGTCAGCGACGGCCCCTACGGAGCGGCGGGCGAGGTCAGCCCCAAGCTGCTCCTGCCCGCCGTGCTGCTCTGCTTCTTCCTGGGCGGCCTGGGCATCCACCGGTTCTACGTCGGCAAGGTCGGCACCGGTGTGCTGATGATCCTGACGCTCGGCGGTCTGGGCATCTGGACGCTGATCGACTTCATCGTGCTGCTCGTCGGTGCGTTCAAGGACAAGGAGGGTCGGGTCCTCAAGCAGTGGACCTGATCCCGCGCTGACGAAGGGGTGACCGCCGCGGCGGTCACCCCTTCGTCGCATCAGGACCCGTCAGGCGTCGACGAGCCGCCCGTCGGCGAGCCGCACGACGCGGTCCGCCAGCGCCATCATGAGCGGGTCGTGGGTCGACACGAGCGCGGTCATGCCCTCGGCTTCGACGACCGCGCGCAGCAGCGCCATCACGGCGGTGCCGGTCTCGGTGTCGAGCTGGCCGGTCGGCTCGTCGGCGATGAGCAGCCGCGGCGACGTCGCGAGCGCGCGGGCGATGGCCACACGCTGCTGCTGGCCGCCGGACATCTCGCCGGGCCGCTGCTGCGCGTGCCCGGACAGCCCGACCAGCTCCAGCAGCAGGGCCACGCGCGCCTCGCGCTGGGGTGTGGGCGTGCGACGAAGACGCAGGGGGACGCCGACGTTCTCCGCGGCGGACAGCACCGGCACCAGGCCGAACGTCTGGAAGACGAACGACACGACGTCGCGCCGCAGCTCGACCAGGCCGGCCTCGTCGAGCGAGGACACCTCGCGGCCGTCGATCACCACGCGTCCCTCGTCGGGCCGGTCCAGGCCGCCGATGCAGTTGAGCAGCGTCGTCTTGCCCGACCCGGACCGCCCCACGAGCGCGACCAGCTCACCCGGCGCGATCTCGAACGAGACGTCCTGCAGCGCGTGGACCGCCGCGCTGCCGTGGCCATAGACGCGCGAGACGCGGTCGACGACGACCGCGGGCCGCGTCGCGGTCGCCGCGGCGGCCGGTGCCTGCTCGGTCATGACTGCTCCTCCCGGTCGCGCGCAGCACCCGAGGCCGAGCGGACGGACACCTGCGACTCCTCGAGCGCCAGGCGCACGCGGCCCACGAGGTTCAGCGCCTCGCGGAACTCCTTGGGCAGCTGCACGCGCCCGGCGCGGTCCAGCACCGCGAGCTCCTCGGCCACCACGTGCTCCGTGCCGTCCTCGCGGGTGTGCGTGCGGCGGACGACCTCCGACGACGTGCGACCGTCGCGGATGGCGACGGTGCGCTGCACGTGCTCGGAGACACCCGCGTCGTGCGTGACGACGACGATGGTGGTCCCCAGCTCGCGGTTGGCGGTGCGCAGGCTCTCGAGCACGACGTGCGACGTGGCGGTGTCGAGCTCGCCCGTCGGCTCGTCGGCGAACAGCACCTGCGGGTCGTTGACGAGTCCCACCGCGATGGCGACGCGCTGCTGCTCACCGCCGGACATCTCGCCGGGACGGCGGTCGGCGCAGTACCCGATCTCGAACATCTCCAGCAGGTCGGCCGCCCGGCGAGCCCGCTCCTTCGCCTTGACGCCCGCGAGCTGCAGCGGGAACGCGACGTTCTCGGCCGCCGTCAGGTAGGGGACCAGGTTGCGGGCCGTCTGCTGCCAGACGAACCCGACCATCGAGCGTCGGTACTCGACCCGTTGCCGCGTCGTCATGGTCATGAGGTCCCACGCGCCCACCCGCACGCGCCCGGCGGTCGGGACGTCGAGGCCGGACAGGACCGAGAGCAGCGTCGACTTGCCGGATCCGGACGCGCCGACGATCGCGACGAGCTCACCGGGCTCGATCAGCAGGTCCAGCCCCTGCAGGGCCTGCACCTCGATGCCGTCGGACTGGTAGATCCGGACCAGCGAGTCGCACACGATCAGCGCGTCCTGGCCGAAGTCGTCGTGCCGCCGCCGTGCGCGCTCCTCCAGAGCGCCGAGCGTCGCCGTCATCGCGTGTCCTCCCTCATCGTTCGCCCACCCGCAGCACCTCACCGAGCCGGTCGCGCCGCCGCACCACGCGCTCCACCGCCACGCTTACCACGAGCGCGACGACGAGCACCGCCGCGGCCGCCGCCACGGGCCACCACCCCACCTGCAGCGCGGGCGGCCCGTAACCGCCGGCGGCGAGCTGCAGACCGAGCGCCCCCGTGGTCAGCCACGTGACCAGGATGCCGATCACCGTGCCGCCCACCATCGCCGCGACCGCCACCGGGGCCAGCTCCGCGAACGTCAGTGCCGAGCCGGTGCGACCGTCGAGCCCCAGCGTGCGCAGCGCGGACAGGGACCGGCCCCGCTCACGCGCGGTCGCGGCGACCAGCAGCACGAGCGCGAGGGCGGCGTACGCCGCCAAGGCACCCGCGGTGGCGAGCAGCAGGACGGTCAGGTTGCGGTTCAGCGGCGAGTCCTGCCAGGTGGTGAGCCACGTGTCGCGCGCGGTCACGGTGACGCCCGTCCGCGTGTCCAGCCCGAGCGCCTGCGCGCCCGCCGCGGCTCGAGGGCCGTCGACGAGGATCGTGGTCGGGTCCGTCTGCCCGCCCTGGGCGGCGTCGAAGGTGGCGCGGTCGACGAGGAGCCGGCCCGCGACCGGCACCGTGCTCGTGACCGTGACGTGTGGGTCGTCGGCGGCGGTGCCGACCACGCGAAGATCGACCCGGCCGCTGTTCGTGAGGACCGACGGCTGGACGAGCCCGACGGCCGACGACAACGACGAGCTGGCGAGCGCCGGCGGAGCGCCCGCGGCCTCGGCGGGCAGGGAGCGCAGGCCGGTCGCGTCGAGCCCGTGGGCCTCCTCGATGGTCGCGAGGTCGGCGGCGTCCACGAGCAGCACGTCGGCGTTCGTCCCGGTCCCGATCGCCCGTCCGCCCAGCACCGCGATGCCCGCGACCGTCGTCACGCCGTCCTGCGCGCGCAGGTCCGTGACGTCCTGCTCGGTGAGGGCGCCCTCGAGGCGCACGTCCGCCGCGACGCGCTCGTCGGCCGCGGCCAGCTGGCCGGCACCGACGGTCAGGACGGTCGTCCCGCAGAAGACGACGAGCCCGACGGCGACCGTGAGCGTGAGGAGAGGGACGGCGGTGCCGGTCGCGGCACTCGCGCGTGCGGTCGCGACGACCGGGACGAGGCCACGACGGCGGCGGGCCGCGCGGCTCGCGGCACGCAGCGCGGGCGGCAGGAGGCGGGCCACGACGAGCGTGGCGGCCGCCGCGACGAGCAGGGGCGTCGCCGCGAGCAGGAGGTCGACCCCGCCCGTCGTCGTCTGCGTCAGGCCGCGGCGGCGCACCGAGACGAGCGCGGCCACGGCGAGCGCGACGAGCGCGAGCTCGGCGACCGTGCGGCGTGCGCGACGCCGCTTGGCGAGGCGGACCCGATCGGCGCGGTTGGCGGGTGAGCGACGGCCGGCGAACGCCGTGCGCGTCTGCAGCGCGGCGACGACGGCGGGGGTCAGGGCCGCGACGAGGACGAGCGCGCCGGCGACGGCCCCGCCACCCGCGCCGTCGCGCGGTCGGACGACCAGCGCGGCCGCACCCGCACCGACCGCGCCGGCGACGAGCGCCAGCGGCGCCGCCTCGAGCAGGGCCCGCGTGACGATCGAGGCGAGGGACGCGCCGCGGGCCCGCTCGAGCAGCAGGAACGGCTCGCGCCGCGCGACGAGCAGCCGGGCTGCGAGGACGAGGACGAGGGCGCCGACGCCGCACAGCCCGACGACGAGCACGGACTGGAGGGCGCGCGCGGCGGTGAGCCGTCCGCCCTCGGCGTCGAGCGTCGAGCCCAGGGCGGTGGTCGGCGTGGCGCTGGCTCCGGCGGCGCGGGCGAGTCCGGTCGGGTCGGCCTGGAGCTGGTCGATCGCTGCGGCCACGGCGCCGGCGGTGGACGAGTCGACGAGCGCGGGGTCGGGGACGTACCGCAGCTGCGGCGCGAACGCCTTGGGCTGCACCGCGAGCTGTGCGTCGGGCAGCGACTGCGGCGTCAGGAGCAGGCCGACGTGCCGGGTTCGCGTGCCGTCCGTCGTCGTCGTCGAGGCCGCGAGCAGGTCGTCCTGGCCGGTCCAGACGGCCGCCCTAGGGTCCGGGACGGTGTAGAGGCCGGTCACGACGAAGTCCGTCGGGCCCGACGTGGCGATGGCCAGCTTGCCGTGGTCGCCAACCCGGAGACCGACCTGCTCCGCGGCGTCGGCCTCGAGACCCACCTGGACCTCGTACCGGTCCTGGGCCGTGTCGTCGCCAGCGTCGTCAGTGTCGCCCCGAGCCTCCGCCGGTGCCTTGCCGTCCACCCACGTGACGAGCGCGTCCTGGTCCGCCGGGTCGGCGGTGCCGACGTAGGCGAGGCGCGCGGTGAGCGTGTCGTCGCCGATCCGGCCGCGGACCACCGGGCTGCTCACGCTGATGGTCCCCGGCCCCATCATCGTGCGCAACGGCTCCGGCAGCGCGTCGTGCAGGTCGCTCTCCGACGTGCGCAGCTCGGCGGCCACGTTCGGGTCGCGGACGGTCGCGCCGAAGCCCGCCGGTCGGCTCGACCCGAGCCGCACGACGAGGTCGGCGGAGGTCCCTGCCTGCGCGACGGCGCCCCGCACGGCGTCGTCTGCCGCGGCGGCGACGACGCGCGGCACGATCAGCGCGAGCGCGACGGTGACCGCCAGCACGACGGCCGACATCACGAGCAGCCCCGCGTCCGCGCGGCTGCGGCGGCGGACGACGAGCCACGACCCGGCGACCGTGGATCGCAGCATCCCGGGCGTGACGGCGGTCATCGTTCGTCCCCCAGTCGCAGGAGCTGGCCGGAGGCCCGCTTGAGCAGGGTGTCCGTGGTGAGCGCGACGACGAGGCCGACGAGGGCGACGAGCGCGGCGAGCAGCGCGAGCTGCCCGGCCCACGACCAGCTGACGACCACGCCGGGGACCGGCGCGGTCCCGGACGCGGACGTGGTGATCAGCGGGGCGACGAGGTGCGCGAGCAGCGCGCCGAGGCCGAGCCCGACGGCCACGCCGACCGTGCCGAGGACCACGTGCTCGACCAGCACGGAGCGCACGAGCCCGCGCCGCGGGGCACCGAGCGCCTGGAGGCGGGCGAACTCGAGCCGGCGCGCGCGGACCGTCACGGCCGCGCTCATCCCCAGGCCGCTGACCGCGAGCGTCAGCGCGGCGACGACGACGATCCACAGCGCCGCCTGGACGCCCACGTGCAGCGGTCCGTCCGTCGCGACCTGGCGCTCGGTGATCCGCACCTGGGACGTCGCCCGGCCGTCGCGGTCCAGCTCGGCCGCGACGGAGGCGGCCCGCGCGTCCGGCACCGACAGCCACCACTCGTCGACGGTGGAGCCGGAGGAACCCGCCGCGACCAGGCTACGACTCAGCAGGTCCTCGTCGAGCATGATCCCGCGCGCGTGCGGGCTCCCGGGCAGGTAGGGCACGGTGTCGACGATCGTCGTGCGCACCTCGGTGTCGTCGACGGCGAGGACGAGCGAGCGTCCCACCTCGGTGTCGAGGGTGGACAGGACGTCGGGCGTCACGAGCGCCGGCAGCGTGCTCGCACCCTTGCCGGTCGGGAAGGTGACGACGGTGAGGTCGGTCGCGCGGCCGGACGTGCGGAATCCGCCGGGCGGTTGGTTCGACACGTGCAGCTCGTCGGCCTCGGCGTCGACGTCGGCACCCGACGCGGTCCCGTTCCAGGTCGCCGTCGACAGGTCCACGTCCCGCACGCCGGTCAGGTCGTCGACCGCCGGCGTCGCGTCGTCGTCGGTGCTCGGCACCGGACCGTCGGCGACGCGCAGATCGGTGACGCGCAGGCCGATCACGACCGACCCGTCCTGCACGGCGTCGTCGTCCTCGGTGGTCGCGTGCGCGACGACGCCGACGAGCTGCAGCCCGCTGGTGGCCGCCGGCAGCGGCACGACGACCTCCTGACGCGTGCCGCCCAGCGTGACCGCCGGCAGCGCGACGGACGTGCGCGCACCGGTCGTGTCCTGCAGCACGAGAGAGCCGAGCAGCGTGCCGGAGACGGCGGGTGTGACGCTGGCGCGCAGACCTGCGACGAGGTACCGCGGGCTGCCCGGCAGGGCGACGCCGGTCGCGGCCTGCTGCGGTCGCAGCGGCGCGGTCTGCGCGCTCCAGCCGCCCTCGACCTCGCCGCGCAGGATCTGGTCGGCGCGGTCAGTCGGGACGCCGAGCAGCGTGGTCGGCACCCCACCCCGCGCGGATGCGCCCTCGACCGTGGACGGGACGGCGAGGGTGGCGCCGCGGCTCGTCACGGGTGCGGCCGCGTCGATGCCGTCGGTCGCGGCCACCTGCGCGGCGGCGACCAGCGGCGTCGGCGTCGCCGGCGTGACGCGCACGTCGGCGCCCACGGCGAGGTCGGCCTGGGCCTGCTGGGACGTGCGCCAGGTGGTGAGGAACGACGACGAGAACGCGCCGACCCCCACGGCGAGCGTGAGGAGCAGCACCGCGGCGGTCGCCCGGGCGGGCCGTCGGCCCAGCTCCCAGACGGCCAGCGGGCCCACCCACGAGCGGCTGCGCGCCGCCAGGCGCTCCCCGACGTGCGCGACCAGCGGCATGAGCCGCAGCGCGAGCACGGCGCCGGCCAGCAGGATCAGCGCGGGGGCGAGGGCCAGCACGGGATCGGTCCGGCCGAGCAGGCCGCCACCCGAGCCGACGGGCGAGCGGTAGGAGCGCAGCTGCCACAGGCCGACGAGCGCCAGGGCGACGAGCGCGATGTCCGCGCCCGAGCGGGCGGCGCCGCCCCGCCGGTCGGCTCGGGTCCGGGTCTGCGTGGCGTCCGCGCGGCGCAGGAGCGGCGCGACGAGGACGGCGGCGAGCAGGAGCGATGCCAGCGCGCACGTGACCCACAGGACGGCGGGGCGACCGGGGTCGGCGTCGAGGCCACCGCGGCTCAGCGCGGGGACCAAGGCGATGGCGCGATAGGTCAGGACGGCGAGCACGGGGGACAGGAGCGCGGCGACGACGGCCACGGCGAGCGCCTCGAGGGCAGCCAGGCGCAGGATCTGCGCCCGGGACGCACCGCGCGAGGCCATGAGCTCCTGCTCCGCAGCGCGACGGTCGGCGAGCATGCGGGCGGCCAGCATGAGCACGGTGACGGCGAGGGTCACGAGCAGGAGCGCGACGACGACGAGCGTCACGCTGGTGACCTGCAGGCTGGCCACGGCCGTGTCGATCGTCCGGGGCAGCTCGGTGTACACGAGCGAGCTCACACCGTCGCTCGCGACCGCGGCGGCCAGCCGTTGCTGGACGTCGCCCAACTGGTCGCGCAGGTGGTCGAGCGTGGCGGCAGGGACCTCACCGAGGGCGGGGTGCGCGACGAGGTGGGCCGTGCCGAGGTCCACCGTGCCGTCGGTGAGAAGGGTGGGCTCGCCGACGATCAGCGGGCCCCAGGCCTGTGTGCTCAGCATCCCGGCCGACCCGAGGACGGGGTAGGCCGGATCGTGGACCGTGCCGCCGAGCTCGTCGCGCGTCCACACCGCGGGTGCGCCCGTCAGCCTGAACGTGCCGGTCACGACCAGGCGCAGGTCGTTGCGCGAGGCCGTCGCGGAGACCGGGACCTCGGTGCCGACCGTCCAGCCGTACGCATCCGCGACCTGCTGCGGGACCGCCACGGGCACGCGGCCGTCCGCGTCGGCGCCGCCCGCCGGCATCGCCCCGCTGACGAGCGTGCTGGAGCGCGCGACCTCGGGGTTGCTGGCGAGGTAGACGTACGGGTCGACGGGGTCGCCGGTGCCGGGCACCGCGAACATGGTCGAGGCCAGCCAGGTCTCGCGCGCCGCCGGGACGTCTCCGAGGAGGTCGTCGACGAAGGCGGTCGCGTGGGGGACGGCGCCCTGCGTCGGGGTCAGGGAGCGCGTGATGGTCGCGTCGATCTCACGTCCCGAGGCCGGTGTCCGGTCCAGGGCGGTGGCCAGCAGGTGGTGCTGGCTGGCCGAGAGCAGCAGGGCGAACGTGCCGAGCAGGGTCGCGCCGACGACGGCGACCGCGACGACGGCCGTCAGCACGGTGTGCTGCGCGCGGGCGCGGTGCAGCAGCAGGCGAGCGGTCGCGCCCACGTGCACCTCCCTGACGTCGTCGTCCAGAGCCCGGTCCACCGGGTCGAGGTGATGCTAAACGTTCCACCCCGGTCCGTGGGAGCGATTCCACATGTTGGCCCCCGAACGAGGGGGGTGGTCGGCGTCACGCCACCCTGGCTTGACTGGCCGAATAATCCTGGCGCAATATTCCGAGTGGAATATATGGCCCATGATGGGTGTCGGTGGTCGGACGGAGGATGGGCGCATGGCGACGGGTGAGCTCTCGGCGGTGGCGGTGCTGACGCTCGCGCTGCTCCACGAGCAGCCCATGCATCCGTACCAGCTCCACCAGGCGCTCGTGGAGCGGGGGGACACGCGGCTCGTGCGCGTGAGCCCCGGCGCGGTCTACCACGGCGTCGAGCGGCTCGAGCGGGACGGCCTCGTCGAGGTCGTCGGCACGGACCGCGACGGTCGACGCCCCGAGCGCACGACCTACCGGCTCACCGACGCGGGGCGTACCGCCTTCTCGCAGCGGCTGACCAGCTTCCTCGGTGACGACCACCCCAGCTACCCGCTCTTCTCGGTGGGCGTCGCCGAGGCGACCGAGCTGCCCGCTGCCGAGGTGATCACCCAGCTCCGTCGTCGGCGTGACCGGGAGGAGGCGCGGCGCGCCGACCTCGAGGCGCGCCACCGGCTGGCGGTCGACAGCGGACTACCCCGCCGCTACGCGCTCGACGTCGAGCACGACCTGGCCCTCATGGCCACCGAGATCGCCTGGATCGACGCGACGATCGCCGAGATCGAGCGCGGCGACCTGGACTGGGACAGCCCGTTCCCCACCGACTACAAGGCCCGCATCGCCGTCGCCCGGGCGGCGGCCGCGGAGACCTCGCCCTCCCGAACAGCTGAACGCACCCGACCTGCAGAACGCCCTCGAACGAAGGACCACTCATGACCACCGAGCAGCGACCCGCGCTCGTCGACCTCTCCGGACGCAGTCCGTGGAGCATCCTGCCGCCCCTGTGCCTCGGCTTCTTCATGATCATGCTCGACACGACCATCGTGAACGTCGCCGTGCCGACCCTCATGACGGAGCTGCACGCCGACGTCACGTCCGTCGGGTGGGTGAACAGCGCCTACCTCCTCACGTTCGCCGTCCTGCTCCTGGTCACCGGGCGGCTAGGCGACAAGTACGGCCCGCGGCCCGTGTTCGTCGTCGGACTCGTGCTCTTCACGCTCGCCTCGCTCGCCTGCGGCCTCGCGCCGTCGGTCGGCTGGCTCATCGCGGCCCGTGCCGTCCAGGGGGTCGGCGGCGCGCTCATGACGCCGCAGACCATGTCGATGATCACGCGCGTCTTCCCGCCCATGAAGCGCGGCGCAGCGATGGGCGTCTGGGGAGCCGTCGCGGGTGTCGCGACGATCACCGGCCCCGTCCTCGGCGGCCTGCTGGTGCCGATCGGCTGGGAGTGGATCTTCTTCGTCAACATCCCGATCGGTGTGGTCGCGCTGTTCTACGCGCTGCGCAACCTGCCCAAGCTGCCCACGGCCGAGCGTCGCATCGACGGAATCGGCGTCGCGCTCTCCGTCATCGGCATGTTCCTGTTCGTCTTCGGCCTGCAGGAGGGCTCGACCTACGACTGGGGCACCATCGCGGGCCCGATCACGGTCTGGAGCGTCATCGGCGCCGGCGTCGTCGTCCTCGTCGGCTTCGTCCTGTGGCAGCGGCACCTCGGCGCGGACGCGCTCATGCCGCTCACGCTGTTCCACAGCCGCAACTTCTCGATGGCCAACATCGCCGGGTTCGCCGTGACCTTCGCGATGACCGGGATCTTCTTCCCGTTCACGATCTTCCTGCAGACGGGCCTGGGCCTCTCGCCGCTGCGCTCGGCCCTCGTCGGCGCGGGCGGATCCGTGCTGTCCGGCATCGTCGCGCCGTTCGCGGGCCGCCTCTCGGACAAGATCCCGGGCAAGTGGATCGTCGCCACCGGGTTCGCGATCCTGACGGTCGTCGTCTTCGCGCTCCACGAGCTGATCGAGCCCGACGCGGACGTGTGGAAGCTCGTCGTCGTCATGTGCTTCTTCGGCATCGGCACGGGCTTCCTGTTCTCGCCGCTCGCCAACCTCGCCACCTCCGGACTCGACCACCGCAACGCCGGTGCGGGCGCGGGCGCCTTCAACACCAACCGCCAGATCGGTGGCGTCGTCGGGTCGGCCGCGATCATCGCGCTGTTCACCTCGCGGCTCGGCATCGAGATCCCGAATGCTGCGCAGAGCGCGGCGCAGTCGCTGCCCGAGGCGTTGCGCCAGCCGTTCGTCCAGGCGTTCGCGCACGTCGACCAGGACGCGCTCGCGGGCGGCTCCTCCGGTGCGTTCACGCCGCCGAAGGGGGTCCCGCAGGAGACCGTCGCGCAGTTCCAGGACGCGGCGGCGCAGGCCGTGCACTCCGGCCTGGCCACGGCGGTCAGCCAGACGATGCTGCTCACGGTCGTCGTGCTCGCGATCGGGCTCGTCTCCGCCCTCGCGATGAAGGGCATCCGCCCGCACCACCACGGCGAGGGCCAGGAGCAGAAGGATGCGGCCGCCGGCGCGGCGGCCGCAGCGCACTGACGCACCGCACCGACAGATCGCGCACACGACGAAGGTCCGGTCCCCGAGGGGCCGGACCTTCGTCGTGCGGTGCGCCAGACCTGATTCGAGCGCCTGTCAGGCCTGGGGCGGGCGCGTCATGCTCAGCACGTCGAGCGCCGCGTCGAGCTGCTCCTCGGTGACCTCGCCGCGCTCCACGTAGCCGAGGTCGATCACGGCCTGGCGCACGGTGATGCCCTGCTTCACGGAGTGCTTCGCGATCTTGGCCGCGGCCTCGTAGCCGATCACGCGGTTGAGCGGCGTGACGATCGACGGTGAGGACTCGGCCAGCGCGCGAGCCCGCTCCTCGTTGGCGACCAGGCCGTCGACGGTCCTGTCGGCCAGCAGGCGCGACGCGTTGCCGAGCAGGCGGATCGACTCGAGCACCCCGGCGGCGATCACGGGGATCTGCACGTTGAGCTCGAACGAGCCCGACGCCCCGGCCCAGGCGACCGTCGCGTCGTTGCCGATCACGCGGGCTGCCACCATGAGGACGGCCTCGGGGATCACGGGGTTGACCTTGCCGGGCATGATCGACGAGCCGGGCTGCAGGTCGGGGATCGAGATCTCGCCGAGACCCGTGTTGGGGCCGGACCCCATCCAGCGCAGGTCGTTGCAGATCTTGGTGAGGCTCACGGCGATGGTCCGCAGCGCGCCGGACAGCTCGACGAGGCCGTCGCGCGACGACTGCGCCTCGAAGTGGTCGCGCGCCTCGGTCAGCGGCAGGTCGGTGTCCTCGCGCAGCAGCGCGATGACCCGCTGCGGGAAGCCCGCGGGCGTGTTGATGCCCGTGCCGACGGCGGTACCGCCCAGCGGCACCTCGGCGGCGCGGGGGAGCGCGGACTCGAGCCGCTCGATGCCGTACCGGATCGCCGCCGCGTAGCCGCCGAACTCCTGGCCGAGGGTCACGGGGGTCGCGTCCATGAGGTGCGTGCGGCCGGACTTCACGACGGTGGCCCACGCGTCGCGCTTCGCCTCGAGGGCCTCGGCGAGGTGGGTCAGGGCGGGGACCAGGTCGCGGACCACGCCGGCGGTCGCGGCGACGTGGACCGAGGTGGGGAACACGTCGTTCGACGACTGCGACGCGTTGACGTGGTCGTTGGGGTGCACGTCGCGGCCCAGCGAGCGGCTGGCGAGGGTCGCGATGACCTCGTTGGTGTTCATGTTCGACGACGTGCCCGAGCCGGTCTGATAGACGTCGACGGGGAAGTGGGCGTCGTGGGCGCCGGTGGCGACCTCGTCGGCGGCGGCGACGATCGCGTCGGCGATGTCGGCGTCCAGCACGCCGAGCTCGGCGTTGGCGCGAGCCGCGGCCTTCTTGATCCGCGCGAGCGCCTCGATGTGGCCGCGCTCGAGGCCGGTGCCGGAGATGGGGAAGTTCTCGACCGCGCGCTGGGTCTGGGCGCGGTAGAGGGCGGCGGCCGGGACGCGGACCTCGCCCATGGTGTCGTGCTCGATCCGGTACTCGACGCCCTCGTCGGTGGGTGCAGAAGTCATGGATCCATCCTGCCCCACCACGTCGGCACGGCCCACGGCGGGCGATGTGGCGTTCGTCCCTGTGCGGGGCGCGGCATCGGCGTCCTCGTCGCCGCCGCCGTGACCTGCGACGTTGCCGTCGTTAAAGGCCGAGGCCTGTGACCGCGCACAGCCAGATGCACAGGATGTGCACAGTCTGATAGCGAATCCGCAGCCCACCATGGACAAGCGCCACTGTGACCGCATACAGTCCGGGCGACGACCAGGTGCAGGGAAGCTCACTGACGAGCTGGTTCCCGCACCCGTTTCGAACGATGACGATCGAGCGCGGAGGAAGACCCATGTCCCTGAAGTCCCCGCACGCGGCACGCCGCGCGGCGGCCGTCGTGGTGGCCGGCGCGTTGGTGTGCACCGTCGCACCCGCGGCGCGGGCCGCCGACGACGGACCCGTCGAGGCCACCATCACGGTGCCCAAGGTGAGCAACCTGCCCGACGACTTCGCGATGGGCGTCGACGTGTCGACGGTCCTGTCCGAGGAGGAGAGCGGGGTCGTCTACCGCGACGCCGACGGCAAGCCCGCCGATCTGTTCGACGTCCTGAAGTCGGGCGGCGTCAACTACGTCCGCATCCGCGTGTGGAACGACCCCTACGACGCCGACGGCCACGGCTATGGCGGCGGGACCGTGGATGCGGCGCGCGCCCTGGAGATCGGCGAGCGCGCGACGGACGCGGGCATGAAGGTTCTCGTCGACTTCCACTACTCCGACTTCTGGGCCGACCCCGGCAAGCAGACCGCCCCCAAGGCGTGGAAGGGCTACACGGTCGCGCAGACCGCGGACGCCGTGAACGACTACACGGAGCAGACGCTCGACAGCTTCAAGGACGCGGGCGTCGACGTCGGCATGGTCCAGGTGGGCAACGAGACGAACAACGGCGTGGCCGGCGTGACCGGGCTCGACAACATGGCGCAGGTCTTCGAGGCCGGCAGCGAGGCCGTGCGGGACGTGTTCCCGGACGCGCTCGTCGCGATCCACTTCACGAACCCGGACCAGGGCAAGTACGGCCAGGTCGCGGCGGCGATGCAGGCGGACGGTGTCGACTACGACGTGTTCGCGTCGTCGTACTACCCGTACTGGCACGGCACGCTCGCCAACCTGACGCAGCAGCTGAGCAACGTCGCGACGACGTATGGCAAGAAGGTCATGGTCGCCGAGACGTCGTGGATGTACACGTCCGACGACGGTGACGGCTTCTCCAACTCGGTGAGCACCGCCACGCAGTACCCGGTGTCCGTCCAGGGGCAGGCCAGCGAGGTGCGGGACGTGATCCAGGCGGTCGCCGACGTCGGCTCCGCGGGCATCGGCGTCTTCTACTGGGAGCCCGCGTGGATCCCCGTGGGTCCGGCCACCGACCAGGCGGGGAACATCGCCAAGTGGCAGACGTACGGCTCGGGCTGGGCGACGAGCTGGGCGAGCGGCTACGACGAGGGCGCCGAGGGCATCTCCTACGGCGGCTCGGCCTGGGACAACCAGGCGATGTTCGACTTCGACGGCAAGCCGCTCGACTCGCTCAACGTGTTCCGCTACGCCCGCACCGGCTCGGTCGCGCCGCGCGCAGTCACGTCCGTCGAGTCCCCGGACCTCACGTTCCAGGCGGGGACGCCCGTCACCATGCCGGCCACCGTCGCCGTGAGCTTCAACGACGGCTCGGCCGAGCAGCAGCCCACCACGTGGGACGACTCGGTCGAGTGGATCACCGGCCCCGGCACCTACACGATCCCCGGCGTGACGAGCACCGGGCTCTCGGTGACCGCGAAGGTGGCGGTCAAGGCGCACAACTACATCAGCGCGAACGCGAGCTTCGAGTCCGCCTCGACGGATCCGTGGACGGTCACGGGGACGGGCGGCGCGATCGGCGCGACGGCCGACGCGTCCGACGGCGGGCGGGGCTTCTCGTTCTGGCAGGGCAGCGCGTACTCCACGGGCGTGACGCAGACGATCACCGGCCTGACGCCGGGGACGTACACCCTGCTGGCGACGGGCGAGGGCGGCTCGATCGGATCGGGCGACCGGCTCGACCTCGTGGCGACCACGTCGGCCGGGACCACGACCGCACCCTTCAGCCTCACAGGCTGGAAGATCTACGACACGCCGTCGCTGCAGGTCACGGTTCCCGCCGACGGCAGGGTGACGGTGGGCTTCGACGCAGCACTGAGCGCGGGTGCGTGGGGTGTCATCGACGACTTCCGCCTGACCGACCCGACGACGCCCGTCGACACGAGCGCGCTGGCCACCCTGGTCGCCCAGGCGCAGGACGTCGACCGCTCGACCCTGAGCGACGCGGCGAAGGCCCGGCTCGACGACGCGCTGCTGAAGGCAAACGTGGTCCTCGGCGCCACGCCCGCCGACGCGACCGTGCTCGCCCACGCGATCGCCCTGCTCAAGGACGTGCTCGCGCACCTGACCGCCGCCTACCACCCGTCGATCACGGCCGCGGCCGTCGAGACGGGCAAGAAGCTCACGGTCGCCGGCAGCGGGTTCGCGGTCGGTGAGAAGGTCACGGTCACCCTGGGCTCGGCGACGACGACGGCGCAGGCGTCCTGGTCGGGCGCGCTGTCCGCGACGCTCACCGCCCCGGCGACCGCGGGTACGTACCGCGTCTCCGCGACCGGTGCCGTCTCGGCGGTCGCAGCGACCGCGTCGGTGCAGGTCAAGGCGCCGCCGGTGGTCCGCAAGGCCAGCACGACGACCCTGCGTGCGTCGGCTACGCGGACGAGCTATGGCAAGAAGGTGACGCTGAGCGTGACGGTGGCGCCGACGAACGCCACCGGCACGGTCCAGCTCTACGACGGCAAGGCCAAGCTCGGCGGCCCGCTGACCGTCAAGGCCGGCGTCGCGTCGCGGGCGATCAGCACCCTGGGCGCCGGCACGCACCGTCTCACCGCGGTGTACAGCGGCTCGACGAGCTACGTCGGCTCCACGAGCAGCAGCGTGAAGGTGGTCGTCGGCCGCGCCAAGGTCACGTCCGTGACCGTCTCCGGGCCGCGCTTCGCCCGGCACACCCGTCCGGTCGTCACCGTCCGGGTCGGCACGCTCGACAACGGCAGCCGGGCGTCCGGCAAGGTCGCGATCTACGTGGGCGGGAAGAAGGTCACCACCGCGAAGGTCACCTCCTCCACGACGGCGGTGAAGGTGAGGCTCCCGAAGAGGTACGCGAGGTCCATCAAGGTCAAGGCGGTCTTCACCCCCTCGTCGTCGAACGTCGCGCCGCGGTCGTCCTCGACGGTCACCCTGCGCGTCCGCTGAGCATCAAGGGTGGCGGGTCCGTCGGAGCCCGCCACCCGCGCTCGGCCACGAACCCCTCGCCCCGCCGCGGTCGGTCCCCCCTGCCCGACCGCGACGGGGCGAGGTCGTCCCCGGGGTCCCGTCAGAGGTCGCCGACGGTCTCCGCGACGCGGACCTTGCCGTCAACCAGGGCGTACTCGAGCCCGATGATCGCGCAGCGTCCCTCCGCGATGGCGTTGGCCAGAGTCACGGAGTAGCCCTGCAGCATCTGCACCGTGTTCTTGACGTGCTCGTGGCCGAGCGCGGCGGCGTCGACGGTCGCGAGGTCCTGACCGTGGCCGACCATGCCGACGATGCTCGGGATGACCCGGTCGACGACCGCGCGCACGAACCCCGGCGGCATGTCGCCGGTGCTGAGGGCCGACGTCGCGGCGGCGACCGCGCCGCAGGAGTCGTGGCCCAGGACGACGACGAGCGGCGCGCCGAGCACCTCCACGCCGTACTCGATCGACCCGATCACGGTGGTGTCGAGGACGTGACCCGCGGTGCGGACGACGAACAGGTCGCCGAGACCCTGGTCGAAGATGATCTCGGCGGCGACGCGCGAGTCCGAGCAGCCGAACAGCACCGCGAACGGGTGCTGCGCCGACGACAGCTCGGCACGCTTCTCGATGCTCTGCGACGGGTGGTCCATCTCGCCGCGCACGAATCGTTCGTTGCCCTCGCGCAGCGCGGTCCAGGCCTGGGCGGGTGTCAGCTGATGAGGCACGAGCACATCGTCGCAGGTGTCCGCGCGTGGAGCAGGACGTGTCCACCACCTGCCCGGATTGCCCGTTCTGAGTGGCAGGGGGCTGTGGGCCGGTGTACCTATGGAAACGAAGCAAGGACGCCTCGAACTCCGGGAGGACCACGTGCGACGACGCACCCGATCTGCGGCCCTGGCCGTGGCGGTGGGTCTGGTGGTGCCGCTGGCCGCGTGCAGCAGCAGCAGCGGACCACCGACGCTCACCTGGTACATCAACCCCGACAACGGGGGGCAGGTCGAGATCGCCAAGCGGTGCACCGAGGCGGCGAACGGTGCCTACACGATCACGACGGAGACCCTCCCGCGCGATGCCGGCGCCCAGCGCGAGCAGCTCGCGCGCCGGCTGGCGGCCAAGGACTCGTCGATCGACATCATGAGCCTGGACCCGCCGTTCATTCCGGAGCTCGCCGAGCCCGGCTTCCTGGCGCCCATGCCGTCGGACGTCGCGGACACGGTCTCCAAGGACATCGTGCAGGGCGCGATCGACGGGGCGACCTGGAAGGGCAAGCTCGTCACCGTCCCGTTCTGGGCCAACACCCAGCTCCTCTGGTACCGCAAGTCCGTGGCCCAGAAGGCGGGCCTGGACCCGTCCAAGAACCCGGTCACCTGGAAGCAGCTGATGGATGCGGCCGCCGACCAGGACAAGTACCTGGGTGTCCAGGGCACCAAGGCGGAGTCGCTCACGGTGTGGATCAACGCGCTGGTCGAGTCGGCCGGCGGACACATCCTGGAGAACCCCGAGGCGTCCGCCGACGACCTAAAGCTCGGACTCGAGTCCGACGCGGGCAAGGACGCGGCGGACATCATCGGGACCATCGGCAAGAAGGGCCTAGGGGGTCCGGGCCTGCCGACCGCCGACGAGAACGCGACGCTGACGGTGTTCCAGGGGGACAAGGGCTCGTTCATGGTCAACTGGCCGTTCGTCTGGTCGGCCAGCCAGGGCGCGGTCAAGGACGGCACGCTCGACCAGTCGTTCCTCGACGACATCGGCTGGGCCCTGTACCCGGAGGTGACCGAGGGCACCGAGTCGAAGCCGCCGTACGGCGGGATCAACCTCGGGGTCGGCGCCTTCAGCAACCACGTCGCGATGGCCTACCAGGCCACCGAGTGCATCGTGAAGCCGGAGAACCAGGCGTACTACTTCGCCACCAACGGCAACCCGCCGGCCAGCACCGCCGCGTACGACGACCCCGAGGTCAAGAAGGCGTTCCCGATGGCGGACGTCATCCGGGAGTCGCTGGAGAAGGCGGCGCCGCGGCCCCAGACGCCGTACTACAACGAGGTCTCCGTCGGGCTGCAGCAGACGTGGCACCCGCCGGCATCGGTCGATCCGGACACGACGCCACAGAAGTCGACCGACTTCATCACCGCCGTCCTGCGAGGGGAGAAGCTGCTATGAGCGCGGACGTGGCGACGCAGGCGCCGGCGCGCGCGCCCAAGAAGGCGCGCAGCGACCGGGCGCGGTCCGAGGCCCGGCTCGGGTGGTGGCTGGCGGGACCAGCGTTCGTCGTCATGCTCGCCGTCACCATCTACCCGATCCTGCAGGCCCTGTACGACTCGTTGTTCAACTACCGCCTGACGGCGCCGGACGACAAGGCGTTCATCGGGTTGAACAACTACAAGGTGGTGCTCACGGACTCGCTCTTCTGGCAGTCCCTGTGGGTCACCACGCTGATCATGATCGTCTCGGTGGTCGTCGAGCTGTTGCTCGGCTTCGCGCTCGCGCTGGTCATGCACCGGGCCATCACGTCCCTGCGGGGTCTGCTCCGGACCGCCATCCTCGTTCCGTACGGGATCATCACGGTGGTCAGCGCGTTCGCGTGGTTCTACGCGTTCGACATCAACTCGGGCTTCATCAACCACTGGTTCGACTGGGTGCCGGGCATCGATCCGAACCTCAACTGGTTCGCGCACCAGGGCACGTCGCTGTCCGTCATCATCGCCTCCGAGATCTGGAAGACGACGCCCTTCATCTCGCTGCTGCTGCTGGCCGGCCTGTCCCAGGTGCCGACGGAGCTCGAGGAGGCCGCCGAGGTGGACGGCGCCACCTGGGGGCAGCGGCTGCGGCGCGTGGTCCTGCCCAACATGAAGGCGGCGATCATGGTCGCCGTCCTGTTCCGAGCGCTCGACGCGTTCCGGATCTTCGACAACGTCTACATCATGACCAACGGCGCCAACAACACGAACGTGCTCTCGCTGCTCGCGTACAACACGTCGATCAACCGCCTGGAGATCGGCCTCGGCTCGGCGATCTCCGTGATCCTGTTCCTCTGCGTCATCCTCATCTGCTTCATCGCGATCAAGCTCTTCAAGGTCGATCTGGCCAGCGCGAGGGGGGAGGGCTGATGCGCACGATGACGCCCAAGCTCCGCATCTGGTGGGGCGTGATCACGGTCCTGGTGCTCGTCTACGCGCTGTTCCCCGTGTTCTCGATCATCGCGACGTCGTTCAAGCTGCCCAGCCAGCTGAACCTGGGCCAGTTCCTGCCCAAGACCTGGACGTGGAGCAACTACGAGCAGATCCTGACCGGCTCCGCGAAGGACCTGTTCCTGCCGGCACTGCGCAACTCGATCGGGATCTCGCTGATCGCCACCGCCATCGCCGTCGTGCTGGCGACCCTTGCTGCCTACGCCATCGCCCGCCTGGACTTCCCGGGCAAGCGACTGATCCTCACCACCGCGCTCGGGGTGTCGATCTTCCCGGTCGTCTCGATCGTGACGCCGCTGTTCAACCTGTGGCGCAACATCGGCCTGTACGACACGTGGCTCGGCCTGATCATCCCGTACCTGTCGCTCACGCTGCCGATCTCCATCTGGACGCTGGCCGCGTTCTTCCGCCAGATCCCGTGGGAGCTCGAGCAGGCGGCTCAGGTGGACGGCGCGACGGCGTGGCAGGCGTTCCGCAAGGCGATCGTGCCGCTCGCGGCGCCTGGCGTGTTCACCACCGCGCTCATCGCGTTCTTCATCGCGTGGAACGACTTCGTGTACGGCATCTCGCTGACGTCCACGTCGGCCGCCCGGCCCGTGCCCGCCGCGCTGGCGTTCTTCACCGGGGCCTCGCAGTTCGAGGAGCCGACGGGTGCCATCTCCGCCGCCGCGGTCATCGTGACGGTCCCCGTCGTGATCCTCGTCCTGCTCTTCCAACGCCAGATCGTGTCCGGCCTGACCCAGGGCGCCGTCAAGGGCTGACCCCCTCTTCCAAGGAGAGAAATCGATGGCTGCCATCACCCTCAAGGACATCCGCAAGACCTACGGCGACGGCTTCCTGGCCGTGAAGGGCGTCAGCCTGGACATCGCGGACGGGGAGTTCGTGATCCTCGTCGGGCCGTCCGGCTGCGGGAAGTCGACGCTGCTGCGCATGATCGTCGGGCTCGAGGACATCACGTCGGGCGAGCTGAGGATCGGCGACAAGGTCGTCAACGACAAGGCACCCCGTGACCGTCACCTGGCCATGGTGTTCCAGAACTACGCCCTCTACCCCCACCTGACGGTCTTCGAGAACATCGCGTTCCCGTTGCGGCTGCAGAAGGGCAAGTTCACCGAGGAGCAGGTGCGCGAGAAGGTCGAGTTCGCGGCCAACACCCTCGAGCTGCAGGACCACCTGCAGCGCAAGCCCGCCAACCTGTCGGGTGGCCAGCGTCAGCGGGTCGCGATGGGTCGGGCGATCGTGCGTGAGGCCAACGCGTTCCTGTTCGACGAGCCGCTGTCCAACCTGGACGCGAAGCTGCGCGGCCAGATGCGCACCGAGATCGCGCGCATGCAGCGGCGGCTGGGCACGACGACGGTCTACGTGACCCACGACCAGACCGAGGCCATGACGCTCGGCGACCGGGTGGCGGTGCTCCGCAAGGGGGAGCTCCAGCAGGTGGCATCCCCGCGTGGCCTCTACGAGCAGCCGGTCAACCTGTTCGTCGCGGGGTTCATCGGCTCGCCGCCCATGAACTTCCTGCCCGGCGAGGTCGACGGCGACACCCTGCACCTCCCGGTGGCGGACGTGCCGATCTCGCCGGAGCTGAAGGAAAAGCTGGGGGACCGCAAGCTCGTCATCGTCGGGCTACGCCCGGAGCACTTCGAGGACGCGTCGCTGACCAAGGACTCGCGGGAGGGCGTCGTCGCCTTCGACGTCAACGTCGACGTCACCGAGTGGCTCGGCTCCGACCTGTACGCCTACATCCCGTTCGAGACGCACGCCGACGTGGCCTCCAAGCTCGAGGAGCTGGACCGCGACCTCGACGGGGAGGGCATGCGCACGCAGATGGTCGTCGCGCTCGACTCCGAGTCGCGCGTGCGTGACGGTGACCAGGCGTCACTGTGGTTCGACCCGGCCAAGATGATGGTGTTCGACCCCGAGGGCGGCGAGAACCTGACCTACGACGCCGGGAAGGTGCGCGAGGTCGACCAGCAGAACGAGCAGGACCGCAAGGCGTCGATCCAGCGTGCCCAGGAGCGGGAGGCCGCGAAGGCGAGCTGAGCGCTACTCGCCGGTCGGCTCACGAACGGCGGCCAGGCGCTCGCGGGCGCCGTCGAGCCACTGCTGGCAGCGTGCCGCCAGGGCCTCGCCGCGCTCCCACAGCGCGAGGGAGTCCTCGAGCGGCGCGGAGCCCGCCTCCAGGCGGGCGACCACCTGGACGAGCTCGTCGCGCGCTTGCTCGTAGCTGAGGGCGGCGACGTCCGCGTTCGCGTCGTCAGGGGTGGCGGGAGACTTCGGCATGCGCCCATCCAACCAGCCGCTGCCGACACCGGCGTCTTCCCGGCCCGGGGGCGGAGGCGAGCCGGGCCGGGGCGTGGCGCTTGCGGTTCCGCGCGTCAGCCTGCGACGTCGGCGGCGAGCTCGCCGGCGGCCACGCGGATCCGCAGCCGGTCGCCCGTGGTCGCCTCGGCGGGGTCGCGGAGCACGTGTCCGTCGGGACGCTGCACCACGGCGTAGCCGCGGTCGAGGGTCGCGGCGGGGGACAGGGCGCGGACCTGGGCGGCGAGCCCGACGATCTCCGCGCGGCCGTGGCGCAGGGCGGCGTCCAGCGATCGGCGGGCGTTGTCGCGCAGCACGTGCAGGCGGTGCTCGAGCTGGTCGACGAGCGTGGTGGGTGCGGCCAGCGCGGGGCGGCTGCGGATGGCGTCGAGCCCCGCCTGCTCACGGTCGAGGCGGGCGCGGATGGCGGCCCGGGAGCGGCTCCGGGCCTGGACCAGGCGCGCGCGCTCCTCGGCGACGTCGGGCACGATCCGCTTGGCGGCGTCGGTCGGGGTCGATGCGCGGAAGTCCGCGACCAGGTCCAGCAGCGGGCTGTCGAGGTGGTGGCCGATGGCGCTGACCAGCGGCGTCCGGCACGCCGCCGCGGCCCGGACGAGCGTCTCGTTGCTGAAGGGCAGCAGGTCCTCGAACGAGCCGCCGCCGCGGGCGACGACGATGACGTCCACCCGCGGGTCGGCGTCCAGCTCGGCGATCGCGGCACCCACCTCGGGCACCGCGCGAGGCCCTTGGACGGTGACGCGGCGGATCTCGAACTGGGCTGCGGCCCAGCGAGCGCGGGCGTTGGAGACCACGTCGTGCTCGGCGTCGCCCTGCTGCGCCACTACGAGACCGATCACGCCGGGCAGGAACGGAAGCGGCTTCTTGCGGCGGTCGTCGAACAGCCCCTCCTGCCCGAGCACGCCCTTGAGGTGCTCGATGCGGGCCAGCAGCTCGCCCAGCCCGACCAGGCGCACGTCGTCGGCGCTGAAGCTCAGCGTGCCCTTCTTGGCGTGGAACTGCGGCCGGGCGTGGATGACGATGTGCGAGCCGTCCTGCAGCTGCTCGGCCAGCTTGCCGATCGCGCCCACCGAGGCCGTCACCGACAGCGACATGTCGAGGTCCGTGTCCCGCAGCGTCAGGAACCACAGGTTGTTCCACCGCTTGAAGTTGAGGATCTGCCCCTCGACCCACACGGGCGGCATGCGCGCGATGTAGTCGGCGATCTTCGGGGCCAGGTGTCGGACGGGCCACGGCCGGTCCGGGGTCGTCTCGCCGGCCTTGAGGGGCAGCGGCAGACGCGCGCCCGTCGTCGGACCCGTGCCCTCGCTCGTCGCCGCCTCCTGCATGCTCACCCGCCCAGCCTGCACCATCCCACCGACACCGCCCGCCCCGCATCCCTCTCGCCCAGGTGTGTCTTCTGGTCGGTAGTCGGGTTGCCCTCGAGGTAGTCGGTTGCAACCGACTTCCTCGAGGGAGGTCGACGATCGGAACGGTGAACCGACTACCTCATCGGGATCGGGCTGTGTGCGTTCCGCGCAGGTCCGGGTCGGGCGGGGTGGACGTCGCCGGGCAGTGGCCGACGACACCCGGCAGCGAGCCGGTCCCGAACTAGACTCGAGCCGTGACATCCGCCCCGACGTTCGCCCCCGACGCCGCCGACGAGACGGCAACCGACCAGGCAGCCGACCTAGTCGCCGCCTCGGTCGCACCGACCAAGCGCGTGCTGCTCGCTGCGCCGCGCGGGTACTGCGCCGGCGTCGACCGCGCGGTCGTGGCCGTCGAGAAGGCGCTCGAGCACTACGGCGCCCCGGTGTACGTGCGCAAGGAGATCGTGCACAACAAGTACGTCGTGGAGACGCTGGCCGCGCGCGGAGCCGTTTTCGTCAACGAGACCGACGAGGTCCCCGAAGGCGCTCGTGTCGTGTTCTCCGCCCACGGTGTCTCTCCCGCGGTCCACGAGGCCGCCGCGGCTCGCTCGCTTCAGACGATCGACGCGACCTGCCCCCTGGTCACCAAGGTGCACAAGGAGGCCGTGCGGTTCGCGGACGAGGACTTCGACATCCTGCTCATCGGGCACGAGGGCCACGAGGAGGTCGAGGGCACATACGGCGAGGCGCCGGACCGCATCCAGGTGGTGAACTCGCCCGAGGCCGTCGACGACGTCGTGGTGCGCGACCCCGACAAGCTGGTGTGGATCTCGCAGACCACGCTCTCGGTCGACGAGACGATGGAGACCGTGCGCCGCCTGCGCGAGCGGTTCCCGAACCTGCAGGACCCGCCGTCCGACGACATCTGCTACGCCACCCAGAACCGGCAGGTGGCGGTCAAGAAGATCGCCCCGCAGTGCGACGTCGTGATCACGGTCGGTTCGGCCAACTCGTCGAACTCGGTGCGCCTGGTCGAGGTCGCGCTGGAGGCCGGTGCGCGCTCGTCCTACCGGATCGACACCGCCGCGGAGATCGACCCGGCGTGGTTCGCGGGTGCGGCGACCGTCGGTGTCACGTCCGGCGCGTCCGTGCCCGAGATCCTGGTCCGCGACGTCCTCGACTCGCTCGCAGCGCTCGGCTTCGGTCAGGTCGACGAGGTCCGCACCGCGACCGAGGACCTCATGTTCTCGCTGCCACGCGAGCTGCGTGCCGACCTCAAGGCGGCCGGCAACCCGGTGGCCCGCCCGACTCGCCAGAACCGCCGCTCGCTGAACATCACCCCCGCCTGACATCCCTCACTGGGCGGGGCGCTCCGCCGTCGGATCGGTGTCCGCGTCGGCCAGGGACTGCTCGGCGGCCCAGGCGCGTTCGTCGCGGAGGGTGCGGCCGTCCAGGTCGACGAGGAGCTCGTCGGCCGATGCGACCAGCTCCGGGGCGCTGACCGTGGACAGGCGCGGGTTGGCCGGGACGGGGGCATCGAGGTCGCCGTCGACGACGCCGAGGTCGGCGAAGCGGCGCGCGCTGACCAGCACGCGCGTCTCGAGCGACGCGACGGTCTTGTTGTAGGCGTCGGCGGCGGCGTCGATCGACCGGCCGAGGCGGGCCACGTGAGACCCGAGCGTCGCCAGCCGCCCGTGCAGCTCCTTGCCGAGCGTCAGCACGGCCTGCGCGTTCGCGGCCAGGGCGTCCTGCCGCCACGCGTAGGCGATGGTCCGGAGCAGCGCGAGCAGTGTGACGGGGGTCGCCAGGACCACGTCCTTCTCGAACGCGTACTCGATGATCGCGGGATCCTGCTCGACCGCGGCGTGCAGGAACGACTCCGCCGGCACGAACATCACGACGAACTCGGGGGCGGGCTCGAACTGGTTCCAGTACTTCTTGGCGGCCAGGTCGTCGATGTGCTTGCGCATGTGCCGCGCGTGGGCGGCCAACCGGTCGGCGCGGACGTCGTCGTCCGTCGTCGTGCTGGCCTCGAGGAAGCCCAGGAACGCGACCTTGGCGTCGACCACCACCTGCTTGCCGCCGGCGAGCCGCACCACCATGTCCGGGCGCAGCGCACCGTCGTCGGTGCGGACGTGGTTCTGCTCGACGAAGTCGACGTGTGCGAGCATCCCCGCCGCCTCGACCACGCGGCGCAGCTGCAGCTCTCCCCAGCGTCCGCGCACCTG
Source organism: Cellulomonas sp. JH27-2 (assembly GCF_014837175.1). Taxonomy (GTDB): domain Bacteria; phylum Actinomycetota; class Actinomycetes; order Actinomycetales; family Cellulomonadaceae; genus Cellulomonas. The sequence continues at coordinate 644,850 of NZ_JACYFR010000003.1, forward strand.
CGACGAGCGCAGGGCGGTCGCCAGCTGGGCGGTCTCGCCGCGCAGCTGCTCCGACGCGGCGCGCATCGCGCGGACCTGCTCGCCCAGCGCAGCATTGCCCTCGAGCCGGGCGCGCTCCGCAGTCCCCAGCTCGGCACGGACCTGCTCGAGCGTCTGGGCGAGCGGCTCGACGAGCCGCCGCACCGCCTGCTCCCGCTGCGCCAGCTCGCCGACCTGCGTCTGGTGGTCGGCCGCGAAGCGCTGTGAGGCGAGCGCCAGGAACTGGTCGGTGCTGGTCGCCAGCGCCTCGGCCGCGAGCGACCGGAACTGGTGGGCCAGCTTGTCCTCGTCGGAAGGCGCCGTCGCCTCCCGCTCCCGGGCGGCGGTCAGCAGCGCGTCGGCCCGCGCTGCCTCCACCTGCGCCCGGCGCACGCGCGCGTCCGACCGCCGCGCCGCCGCCGACCACGCGAGCGCGCCCGCCACCAGCGCTCCGACCAGCAGCCCGACCACCACACCCGGCACGAATCCGTCCATGCCCGCAGCGAACCACGCACCACCGACACGACCTTCGGTCAGGGGAAGCGTGTCGGCGATCACACCTATGCTGACGCGATGCCCGACGAGAGCGCTGCCGCCAGTCCGCCAGCCCTGCGCCTGCAGGGCCTGTGGCGCCGGTTCGGGCCCAAGATCGCCGTGGCGGGCATCGACCTGGTGGTCCCGACGGGCTCGTTCTACGGTCTCGTGGGCCCCAACGGAGCGGGCAAGACGACCACGCTGTCCATGGCCACGGGGCTGCTCCAGCCCGACGCGGGCACGGTCCTGGTGCACGGTCAGGACCTGTGGCAGCGGCCGGCCGACGTCAAGCGGCTGCTCGGCGTGCTGCCCGACGGCGTCAAGCTCTTCGACCGGCTCACGGGTGCGCAGCTCGTCACGTACGCGGGCCTGCTGCACGGCCTCGACCGCGACACGGTGAACGCCCGCACCGCCGACCTGATCGCGGCCATGGCCCTCGAAGCCGACGCTCGCTCGCTCGTCGTCGACTACTCCGCGGGCATGACCAAGAAGATCGCGCTGGCCTGCGCGCTCGTCCACGCACCGCGCGTCCTGGTGCTCGACGAGCCGTTCGAGGCCGTCGACCCGGTCTCCGCCGCCAACATCCGCGACATCCTCGCGTCGTACGTGGCCAGCGGCGGCACGGTCGTCGTGTCCTCGCACGTCATGGACCTGGTGCAGCGCATGTGCGACCACGTCGCCGTCATCGCGGGCGGGCACGTGCTGGCGGCGGGCACGGTCGACGAGGTGCGCGGCGACGCCAGCCTCGAGGACCGGTTCGTGGAGCTCGTCGGCGGTCGGGTCAGCGGGGGAGGGCTCGCATGGTTGCGCACCTCCTCCGACTGAAGCTCCAGCTCGTCGCGAACGGGCTCAAGCGCTCGGTGTGGCAGGTGGTCGGGCTCGTCGTCGGCGCGCTCTACGGGCTCATGGTGGCGCTGCTGGTCGTGGCCGGGATGATCGCGCTGAGCGTGAGCGACGAGGAGCTGCGCCGGCCGGTCACGGTCATCGTCGGCACCGTGCTCGTGGCGGCCTGGTGGTTCGTCCCGCTGGTCGCGTTCGGGGTGGACTCGACGCTGGAACCGGCGCGCTTCGTGACGTTCGCGGTGCCGCGGCGCACCCTGCTCGTCGGCCTGGCGCTCGCGGGCGTGATCGGGATCCCGGGCGCCATGAGTGCGCTGTCCGCGCTGTCCATCGGTGCGGTCTGGTGGCACGACCCGCTCGCGCTGGTCGTCGGGCTGGGTGCGTCCGTGGTGGGGCTCGCGCTCGCGGTGGTCGGGTCGCGCGCGACGACGACCGTCGCGCTGCCGCTCATCGGGCGCAGGCGCGTGCGCGAGGCGATGGCGGTCCTCGCGTTCGTCCCGCTGGTGCTGGTGGGCCCGTTGCTCGGTGGCTTCTCGTCTGGCTTCACGGCGGACACCGACGCGTTGCGCCGGGTCGGCGACGTGCTGGCCTGGACGCCGTTCGGTGCGCCGTGGGCGGTCGGCGCCGACGTCGCCGCGCGCGACTGGCTCCTCGCCGGCGCGCACCTCGGCATCGCGCTCGGCACGCTCGCGCTCGCGGCGTGGGTGTGGGCCGCGGCCCTGGGCCGGGCCCTGGTCAACCCGCCGCACCAGGAGGCGCCCAGCAAGCAGCGCGGCCTGGGCTGGTTCGACCGTCTGCCCGCGACGCCCGTGGGCGCGGTGAGCGCCCGCTGCCTGACCTACTGGATACGCGACCCGCGCTACGCGATGGCCGTCGCCGTGGTGCCAGTCGTCCCGATCGTCCTGTGGGTCATGGACCGCGACGGCGGCGCGTTGATCCTGGCGGGACCCATCGCGGCGTTCCTGCTGGGCTGGTCGGTCTCGGCAGACGTCGCGTACGACGGCACGGCGTTCTGGACACACGTCGCGGCACCACTCGACGGCCGCGTGGACCGGTGGGGGCGGGTCCTGGCGGCGGGCTGTCTCGCGGTCCCGGTGGTCGTGGTCTTCGTCGTGGGCTCGGCGCTGCTGACGGATCGCCCGACGACGATCGTCCCGCTGCTCGGCGCGGCCCTGGGCCTGCTCCTGACGGGGTTCGGGCTGGCGAGCGTCGTGTCGGCGTACGTCGTCTACCCCGTGCAGCAGCCGGGCGACAGCCCGTTCCAGACCCGGCAGGGCGCTTCGTCGGCCGCGTTGGTCTCCCAGCTGGGCGGATGGGCGGTGCTCGCGGTCGCGACGCTGCCGGAGACCGTGCTCGCCGTCGTCGCGGTGCGCGGCGGCTCGGCGCTCGTCGGACTCGTGACGCTCGTCGTCGGGCTGGCCCTGGGCGTGACGGCGCTGCTGCTGGGCGTGCGCTACGGCGGGCGCGTCCTGGAGAAGAACGCGCCGGTGCTGCTCCAGCGGATCATGGCGTTCACGTGAGTGGGGCCTGGATCCGCCCGTAGACTCGTCTCCCGTGGCACTCACCATCGGCATCGTCGGCCTGCCCAACGTCGGCAAGTCCACCCTCTTCAACGCCCTGACCCGCGCGCAGGTGCTCGCGGCGAACTACCCGTTCGCCACGATCGAGCCCAACGTCGGCGTCGTCCCGCTGCCCGACCCGCGCCTGCAGGTGCTCGCCGACCTGTTCGGCTCCGAGCGCATCCTGCCCGCGACGGTGTCCTTCGTGGACATCGCGGGCATCGTGAAGGGCGCGTCGGAGGGTGAGGGCCTGGGCAACAAGTTCCTCGCCAACATCCGCGAGGCCGACGCGATCTGCCAGGTGACGCGCGTGTTCGCCGACCCCGACGTGGTGCACGTCAGCGGCGCGGTCAACCCCAAGGACGACATCGAGATCATCGCCACCGAGCTGATCCTCGCCGACCTGCAGACCCTCGAGAAGGCGGTCCCGCGCCTGGAGAAGGAGGTGCGCGGCAAGAAGGCCGACGCGGCGCTCCTGGCTGCGGCGCAGGAGGCGCAGGCCGTGCTCGAGTCCGGCCAGACGCTGTTCGCCGGCGGCGGCAAGATCGACGCCGAGCAGCTGGCCCAGCTCCAGCTCATGACGGCCAAGCCGTTCATCTACGTCTTCAACACCGACGACGCCGGCCTGGCCGACACCGCGATGCAGGACGAGCTGCGCGCGCTCGTCGCCCCGGCGGACGCCATCTTCCTGGACGCCAAGTTCGAGTCCGAGCTCGTCGAGCTCGAGCCCGACGAGGCCCGCGAGATGCTCGCCGAGAACGGCCAGGACGAGGCCGGCCTCGACCAGCTGGCCCGCGCCGGCTACCACACGCTCGGCCTGCAGTCCTACCTCACGGCCGGCCCCAAGGAGTCCCGCGCCTGGACCATCCACCAGGGCTGGACGGCCCCGCAGGCGGCGGGTGTCATCCACACGGACTTCCAGAAGGGCTTCATCAAGGCGGAGGTCATCTCGTTCGACGACCTCGTCGAGGCCGGCTCCGTCGCCGCCGCCCGCGCCGCCGGCAAGGCCCGCATCGAGGGCAAGGACTACGTCATGGCCGACGGCGACGTGGTGGAGTTCCGCTTCAACGTCTGACGCGTGCGGTCACCATGGCGCGGCGCCTGATGTTCGTCCAGCTGAAGACGGGCTTCGACATCGATCGAGGACCGTCGTGGATCGGCTGGGTGGACTTCAACAAGTCGTGGAAGACAGCGCGGTTCCACGGACGCGAACTTCGACGGTTCCAGCGCTTCGACGCCAACTTCTACGACATCGCGACCGATGAGACGTTCTGGTTGTCGGGCCCGAAGCGTGATCGGAAGGACCTCCGGTACGGGCCGGGCGCCCCGGTCGTCGACGACGATGCGAAGGGCGCCTACGAGGCGTTCCTCGAAAGCGCGCCGCTTCCGGGGCGCGAGGACGGCTGAGCTTCGAGGGCGCCCGCGAACGTCAGCACTCCCCTCAGTCCTCCGCCAGTCTGAGGCTCGTACCCATGCGGACGACCATCCAGCGATGATCGGTGGCCGCCCAGGTGTTCCCGCGGTGAGGAGCTTCTGCGGCCCAGGCGCACGCAAGCGGCAGCCAGTGCTGGGCCAGCTCGTCGGCGATGGCGGCACGTACCGACGACGGAACCCCACTCCACCGCATGAGGAGCCGGTCGGTCGGTGGTGCTCCCCGGTAGACGTCGAGACGTGACGGTCGCGCATCGCCGACCCAGTACACGTCGAAGATCAGCGCGCCGCCGTCGTCGTCGAACGGACGCGGCGGTGGGGGTCCGAAAGACAGGGAGCCGATCGTCGCGCCTGCCCGTCGGAGCTCATCCTGGATGACGTCGCGCCCGACGGCGTAGGTCAGCCCAAGAGGGAGCCGCGCCCGGCTGTAGTCCGACCATGGCGCCTCGTCGATCACGGATAGACGATATCGAAGCCCGAACGGGCGAATGGCGTGACTGGCGTCCGACTGTTGTGGGCGTCGACGACGCAGCGCGTCGTCAGGTAGGTAACGCCTAGCGTTATTGACGCAGCGCGTTCTATCCTCCGGTAGTGATCAGGTCGTTCGGGAGCAAGGACACCGAACGGCTGTGGCGTAGAGAACGTGTGCACTCGATCGATCCGCGAATCCATCGAGTCGCGCTGCGCAAGCTTCGCCAGGTCGGCTCCGCGGAGGTGCTCGACGACCTCCGAGTGCCACCGGGGAACCGGCTCGAGGCGCTCAAGGGTGACCGGGCCGGGCAGCACAGCATCAGGATCAACGACCAGTGGCGGATCTGCTTCGTGTGGACCGACGCCGGTCCGGAGGAGGTGGAGATCGTTGACTACCACTGAGAGGCTCGCGCCCATCCACCCCGGTGAGGTGCTTATGGAGGACTTCATCGAGGGCCTCGGGATCACGCAGCACAAGGTGGCGGTGTCGATCGGCGTGCCGCCGCGTCGGATCAACGAGATCGTGCACGGCAAGCGCGCGATCACGGCCGACACGGCGCTGCGGCTCGCACGATACTTCGGCACGTCGGCGCAGTTCTGGCTCAACCTCCAGACGCACTACGACCTCGATCGCGCCGAGGACCGTGCAGCCGGACAGATCGCCGCGATCGTCCCGCTGCAGGTGGCGTGAGCACGAACGGCCTCGTCGAGGAGGGCGCACGCAGTGCCTTGACGAGCGCCTACAACGGCGCAACCCTCCGCCGGGTCGACTTCTCTCGGGCGGCGTTGGCGTCCGTGGCCGGGCCGAGGCTGCTGCGGCTCGACCGCTGCACGTTCGCGGGGGCGGACCTTCGTCACGCCACCCTCGACGGTTGGCGCTTCAAGCTGTGCGACCTGACCGGCGCGAACCTCAGGGGGGCGTCCCTGCGCGGGGCGTCGTTCGCCGGGTGCGACCTGACGGGGGCGGACCTGCGCGACACGGATCTGACCGACGTGTGGTTCGGCTCCGTGGGCGTCCGCCGTGGCGCGACCGCCACGCGTCTCGACGGCGTCCTGTGCGACGCCGGCGTGAGCCTCGAGCTGTCGTAGCCGTCGTCAGGCGTACCGGGCAACCACCCCGGGTGGGGTGGCGCGGCGCCACCCGCCGCCGTTCGACGATCAGCACACCCGTCGAACCAGGAGGCAAGCCATGAGCGCAGAACCGTCCTACCGCCCCGACCGCTCCGCCCGCCGCACCGCCGCGGAGTCCGCGGCCATCATCGCCGGCGTGTTCCTGCTGATGTCCTCGGCGATGGACGTGCTGCAGGGCATCTCCGCGCTCGCGAAGGACGAGCTGTACGCGGTCGCGAACGGCTACGTCTACGCGTTCGACCTGACCACCTGGGGATGGATCCACCTGATCCTGGGCGTGATCGGGGTGCTGGTGGCGATCGGCATCCTCATGCAGCAGTCATGGGCCTACGCCGTGGGCCTGTTCATCGCCGGCCTGGCAGTGCTGACCAACTTCGCGTTCCTGCCCTATTACCCGTTGTGGTCGCTGGTCGTCATCGGCTTCAACGTCTTCGTCATCTGGGCTCTGATCCAGCTCCTGCGCACCGACCCCCGCTGACCGCGCCCTTTGCCACTGGAGGTACATCGTGAACAACCTCGGAGACGTCATCCTCGCGATGATGTGGTTCTTCCTCTTCTTCATCTGGATCTGGCTGCTCATCACGGTCTTCGCGGACATCTTCCGCAGCGACGACATGGGTGGCTGGGCCAAGGCGCTGTGGACGATCTTCGTGATCGTGCTGCCGTACCTCGGGGTGCTCATCTACCTGATCGCGCGCGGGCGGAAGATGGGGGAGCACGCAGCCCGCGAGGCCCGGCGCCGCGACGAGCAGATGCGCTCCTACGTGCAGAGCGTCGCCGGCTCGTCGGGTGGGACCAGCACAGCAGCCGAGATCAAGGGGCTCGCCGAGCTGCGCGACAGCGGTGTGCTGAGCGAGGAGGAGTTCGCGCAGGCGAAGGCCAAGCTGCTGGCAGCCTGAGCGGTCGGACGGACGAAGCGGCCCCCTCGTCGCCACGACGAGGGGGCCGCTCGCTGCGTCTCGCAGCGGTGGCGTCAACCGGCCAGCAGCTTGGCCTTCTGCGCGTCGAACTCCGCCTGCGTCAAGATGCCCTGGTCGCGCAACGTCCCCAGCTTCTGCAGCTGCTCGATCAGCGCGTCGGACGAGACCGCAGCGGGTGCGGGCGGGGGCGGGGCGTAGGTCGGCTGTGCGTACGTCGGCTGCTGTTGCTGCTGGTAGTAGTCGTGCTCGACCTGCTGCTGGCCCTCCGCGGCCCAGCGTCCGGCCTGGCGTCGGGAGACGCGGTTCGATACCGCTGTCGCGGTCCCGGCGACGACGGCCGTCCTGGCCATTCCTCCGATGAGTCCCATGGTCGTCCTTCCTCTCAGGCTTCCGCTGCTTCGAGCGCGTCCAGCGCGGCGATGACGTCCTCCGCCGGGATGCGTCCGCTGGCGACGACCTCGGCGCCGGCGTTCCGCATCGCGGTGACGAACGGGCCGGCCCAGGTGTTCTCGTAGACGAGCAGGGCGACGGCGTCACCCGGTTCGGTGAGCGCCGCGGCCTGCTCGATGTCGTCGTCGTCGAGAAGCCCGGACCGCACGCCCTCGAAGTAGGTGAGGTCGAGCTCGCCGTCGCCGTCGAGGTCGGCCAGCTCGAGCACCGAGGCCCCGCCGCCGTCGGTCACGACGACCACGAGGTCCAGGATCTTGATGATCCCGCGGTCGACGAGGTCGATCAGGGCGCGCAGGCCGTTCCCGTCGAGCTTCGCTCCCGGCAGCTCGACTGCGAGATAGTCGATGGGTCCTACGTCTTGCTGAGGCATCGGTCCTCCTCCAGGGTTGGTCCGCGATGAGGTCTGGCCAGGACACGGTCACATCCGGGCGGGTGGTCGCGCCCCACCCCGGCAGGGGTGAGGTGCGACCACCCTCCGGGCGGCGACGATCGGCGAGGAAGCCCTGATGCCTACCTCGCGGGAGTGCCGGATGGCCGACGACGACAGCCACACCCAGGTCGCGACGCGTGCGCGCGGGTTCGACCCGGTCGCGGCGAGCGCCGCCGACGTCGCCGCCGACCTGGACGTGGATCTCGCCCAGGGCCTCACGTCGGCGGAGGCTCAGGCACGCCTCGCGACGCACGGCGCCAACGAGCTCGCGGGCGGCAAGGCGGAGCCGGGCTGGCACGCCTGGTTGCGCCAGTACCAGGACTTCATGCAGCTGGTGCTGCTGGGCGCCGCGCTGGTCAACCAGCTCGTCACGGGTGACACGGGAACGACGGTCGTGCTGGCGGGCCTGACCGTGTTCAACGCGGTGATCGGCCTGCGGCAGGAGGCGAAGGCCGAGGAGAGCGTCAAGGCGCTCTCGCAGATGATGCGCACCGTCGCGCGGGTGCGCAGGGACGGTCAGGCCGTCGAGATCGACGCGTCGCAGCTGGTGCCCGGCGACGTCGTGCTCGTCGAGGCAGGGAACCGGGTCCCCGCGGACGCCCGCATCACGCTCGCGGCGACGCTCGAGATCGAGGAGGCGGCCCTGACGGGCGAGAGCCTGCCGGTCGCGAAGACGTCCGAGCCCGTCACCGGCACGGACGTGCCGCTCGGGGACCGCATCTGCATGGCGTACATGAACACCTCCGTGACGCGCGGCCGCGGCGAGATGGTCGTCACGGCGACCGGCATGGGCACCGAGATCGGGCACATCGCCGACATGCTCGCCCACACCGAGGCCAGCAAGACGCCCCTGCAGCGGCAGCTCGACTCCCTGTCCAAGATCATCGCGAGCATCGCGGCGGTCGCGCTCGTGGTCGTCGTGCTGCTGGGCCTCGCGCAGGGGCAGTCGTTCGACACCCTGTTCGTCACGGGCGTCGCGCTCGCGGTCGCGGCCATCCCGACGGGCCTGCCGGCCGTCGTCACCGCGCTGCTGTCGATGGGCACCCGCGAGATCGCGCGGCGGCACGCCATCGTCAAGCGCCTGCCGGCGGTGGAGACGCTCGGCTCGACGTCCGCGATCTGCTCGGACAAGACCGGCACGCTGACCCTCAACAAGATGACCGCGCGCGAGCTCGTGATCCCCGGCCAGCACCGGTTCACGGTCTCGGGCGAGGGGTACAGCACGGTCGGGGCGATCAGCCACGTCGGCGGCCTGAACGTCGACCTGGACCCCTACCTGCTGCCGATGGTGCTGTGCGCGGACGCGGTCCTGGACGGCGAGAGCCTGATCGGCGACCCGACGGAGGGCGCGCTCATCGTCCTCGGCGCCAAGGGCGGCCTCGACATCGCGCAGACGCGGGCCGCGCTGCCGCGCGTGGCGGAGGTCCCGTTCGACTCGGAGTACAAGTTCATGGCCACGTTCCACGAGATGACGGCCGACGACGGCCGCCCCGTGGTCCGCTGCTACGTCAAGGGCGCACCCGACGTCCTCGTCGCGCGGGCGACGACGCTGCGCAACCCCGACGGCACGCTGACGCCGATCACCGACGACAACCGCCGGCTGGCGCTCGACGCGAACGACGCGATCGCCAACGCGGGCGAGCGGGTCATGGTCGTCGCGCAGCGTGACCTCGAGCCCGGGACGGTGCACGCCGACGCCGACCTGATCGGCGTGGTGCAGGACCTCACGCTGCTGGCGATGGTGGGCATCGTCGACCCGCCGCGCCCCGAGGCCCGGGACGCCATCGCCCAGTGCCGCGAGGCCGGCATCCGCGTGCGGATGATCACGGGTGACCACGCCACGACGGCGGCCGCGATCGCCACCGAGCTCGGCATCGAGGGACGCGCGGTCACGGGTGCCCAGTTCGCGGCGATGGACGACGAGGAGCTGACGCGGGAGATCGACGACATCGGGGTGATCGCGCGCGTCGCACCCGAGGACAAGGTCCGCCTGGTCCGCATCCTCAAGGAGAAGTCGAACATCGTCGCCATGACGGGCGACGGCGTGAACGACGCGCCGGCGCTCAAGACCGCCGACATCGGTGTCGCGATGGGCATCACCGGGACGGAGGTCTCCAAGGAGGCGGCCGTCATGATCCTCACCGACGACAACTTCGCGACCATCGTCGGCGCCGTCTCCTACGGCCGCACGCTCTACGACAACCTGCTCAAGTACCTGCGCTTCCAGATGTCCACGCTCGTGGCGTACATCGCGATCTTCATCGGCGCGGGCATCTTCGGGATCGCAGCGGGTGCACCGCTCAACCCGCTGCAGATCCTGTGGGTCAACATGGTCATCGACATCCCGCTGGCGGTCGCGCTGGGCTTCGACCAACCGGCGAAGGGCCTGATGGCCCGGCCGCCGCGGCCGGTGTCCGACCCCGTGCTGTCGCGCAGCAACTGGGTGCGCCTGTGCGTGCAGGGGTTCGTGATGACGGTGGGCTCGCTGGTCGCCTACCAGATCGGCGACCACCAGGGCGAGGCGATCCTGGCATCGACCATGCTGCTCACGACTCTGTCCGTCTTCCACCTGGCGGGCGCGCTGCTGTCGCGCGACCAGCGCGGGTCGATCTTCGACCGCGACGCGATCCCGGGCCGGCTCCAGCTGCGGCGCTACGGCATCGCACTGCTCGCGATCGTCGCGATCACCGCGCTCGACTTCCTCGAGCGGATCTTCGGGACCACCGGGATGACGTTCACGCAGTGGAGCATCTGCGTGGGCATCGCCGCCTCGCTGGTGGTCGTCGAGGAGCTGATCAAGCTGTTCGTCCGCAGGTCGGACCGCGTTCCGTCCGACGCAGTACCCGCATGACCCGGAAAGCACGGCACCACGCGCGCCGCCCGCGGCGTCCCACGAGAAGGAGAAGGGCATGACGACGTTCACCGTCTGGAAGTTCGACGACCCCGAGGGCGCGGTCCACGCCGAGTCCGTGCTGAAGGACGCGGTCCGCGACGGCCTGGTGACCATCGTCGACCACGCCGTGATCACGTGGCCGGCGGACGCGGAGAGCCCGACGCTGCACCACAAGCACGACGGGAACAAGCGCGGTGCGGGGTGGGGTGCGCTGTGGGGCGTCCTCGGTGGTGCCCTGTTCGCGGTCCCGGTCGTCGGTGCGGTGCTCGGCGCCGGCCTCGGCGCGCTCGCGAAGTCGACGGAGGGCACGGGGATCACCAAGGGCGACCTGGAGCGGATCCGCACCGAGGTCACCCCCGGGACGTCCGCGCTCTTCATGGTGACGGAGAACGCGGACCTGGACCGCCTGGGGGAGAGGTTCCGGGCCCGCGACGCGAGGCTCATCACCACCAACCTGACGCCGGCCGAGCGCGAGACGTTGCTGGAGACGTTCGGCGGTGCGTGAGGGGGCACCGACAGATGGCGCACCGACCGACGGCGCACCGCGCGGACCTGGTGGGCAACCCCGCCGCGACCCCCTCGGCCTCGTCCGAGGGGGCGAAGGCGCGATCACGGGCACCGTGGTCTGCGCCGCGGCGATTGCCGTCGGGACGAGCCACAGCGAGACCGTCGGCGAGCTCAGCGTCGTCATCCTCGGCACGGTCGCCGTGTACTGGGTGGCGCACCTGCACGCCGTCACGATCGGGAGCGCGCTCGCGCACGGGCACCACGCGATGGTCGCCCTGCGGCACGCGTTCCGCGAGACGCTCCCGATCGCCGGCGCGTCGGTCGTGCCGCTCGCGGTGCTGCTCGTGTCGACCGTCTTCGGGGCGGAGCTGCGTACGGCCGCCTGGATCGCCCTGGGCGCCACGATCGCCCTGCTGACGATCTACAGCTATGTGGCCGGGGCCCGCGGCGGGCTGCGCGGGGGTGCGCGCGTGATGTGTGCGGTCGCCGGTGCGTGCGTCGGGCTGCTCGTGGTCCTGCTCAAGGTGGGGCTGCACTGAAGGTAGGAGGGGGCGATGGCGGACGACGGTGACGGCGGCGCGGCGCCGGACCTCGACCTGCTCGAGTACGTCGTGGTCAGCGCGCCCCACGTCGGCGCGCTCGGCCCGGTCGCGGACGCGCTGGTGGGGCTCGTCGACGCCGGCTCGATCCGGCTCCTGGACGCCGTCGCGCTGGAGCGAGAGGCGACGTCGACGCGCGTCGTCCCGAGCGATCCCGCCGACCATGCACCGCTCGCGGTGCTCACGGCGGCACTCGACGGCCGGGTGCTGCTGAGCGCGCACGACGTCGCTCTCGCGTCGGTGTCGTTGGAGGCCGACGAGACGGCGCTGCTGCTGCTGGTCGAGGACAGGTGGGCCGGCAGGCTCTCCGACGCCGCGCGCAAGGGCGGCGCTCGCCTCGTCGCCGGTCAGCGGATCGCCCGGGACCGGGTCTCCGACGCGGTCGACGGGCATTCGACCGATCTCATCGTCCGCGGGACCCCGCAGATCGACCAGGTCGCGCAGGTGCGCGAGCTCGCCCACCTCGTCGACCGCGGGCTGCTGCCGCTCGAGCGGTACGACGTTCAGCGGCGCAGGGTGCTCGGCGGCTGAGCGGCGCGGTGCAGGCTGGTCATCGACCGCGCGACGGCGGCCGCCTCGGCACGTGACGAGCACCCCAGCTTGCGGTAGACGACCTTGAGGTGGAACTTCAGGGTGTTGATCGAGATGAAGAGCTCGTCCGCTATCTCGCGCAGGGGCAGCCGGCTCGGCAGGATCCGGAGGACCTCGAGCTCGCGCTCGGTCAGCTCCTCGACCATCTGCGCCGGCGCCCCGACGGACTCGGTGGTCGGCACCGCCCGGCGCAGCCGGTCGAGCCACACCGGGGGCACCGTCCAGGCGAGGCGTTCGACCGCGTCGACCACGTCGCGGCCCTCGTCCGCCACGGTCTGCACCAGACCGTGGCGCACCGCGGCCTCCACCGCACGCTCGAGGTGTTCGTCGGCGGGCTGGAGTTCGTCGCGCGCGCGGAAGTGCAGGAGGCCCGCGACGACCTCGTGCCGTGGGCAGCGCGGTTCCGCGGACTTGAGGGCGTCGACGGCCGACCCGACGTCGTGCGTGGCGAGGTGGATGCGGGCCTGGACAGCCCCCGTCCAGAACGGGTCGTCCACCTGGCTCGACCAGCCGCGCGCGCCGTCGACGTCCCCGACCGCCAGGCTGAGCGTGACACCGGCCCGCCCGAGCCACGAGCGTGCGCCCTGTCCCGGCATCTCGGTGTCGACGAGCTCGGCAGCGTGCCCGAACTCGGCCTCGGCCGCGCCCTGGCGTCCCGCGCCCAGGTGCGCGTACGTGAGCTCGATCATCGCCAGCAGCTCGCAGTGCGGTGCCGGTTCGACCCGGCTCGCGGCGAGGTCGACGAGGAGCGGGAGTGCGACCGCGGTGTCGCCGAGCTCGCGGTGCGCCAGGGCAGCGGCGGTCAGGGCCTCGGTCCGGGAGATCGTCATGTTCGAGTGCTCGGAGGCCTGGCGCGCCGCCGCGACGAGTCGCAGCGCATCGACCGGGCGACCGGCCAGCGCCTCGGCCATGGCGACGCTGCCGGTCAGCGCGCTGCTGCGTTCCGGCACCAGGCCGAGCGCGCGGACCACCTGGTGGGCCTCCGTGCCGTCGTCGTCCCAGCGCTCGGAGAGTGCGATGTCGCGCGCGACCATGTTCCACGAGAACTGACCGAGCGGGTCGAGCCACCACGCGTCGCCCAGCGTGCGCAGGCAGGTGTGGGCGAGAGTCGCGCCGTCCGCCCAGTCGCCCTGCAGCGTCGCGGCGATCGACCCGAGCAGGTCCAGGCGGGCCGCCCAGACCGGGTCGACGTCGGTGCTTCCCGCGGTGACCCGCTGCAGCCCGTGGACGAGCTCGACGAACCGGCGGCGGTCGACGAGCAGGTGGCACCAGGCGAACTCGACCATCGCCTCGATGCCGTCGGAGGCGACGGACGCCGGCAAGGAGCGGATGACCTGCAGGATCGTGCTCGCGTGCCCGCCGTCGTACAGCGCCGCCACCTGCGTGGCCAGCAGGTGCAGGGCCTCGCGCGGGCGGTCCGCCCGCAGGAGGTGCTCGAGGGCCGTGGGCGTCTGCTGGTGCGCCTCGTACCAGCCGGCGGCCCAGCCGTGCAGCTGGGTCAGGCGCTCGGGCGCCCGCTCCTCGAGCACCGCGAGCAGCACCTCGCGCACGAGCGCGTGCATCTCGAAGCCGGCGTGCTCGGTCCGGGACACGAACAGCCCACGGTCCTCGGCGAGAGCCAGCAGCCCCGCGGCGTCGTCCCGCTCCGCCAGGACCTGGGCGAGCCCCGCGTCGATGTGCTCGACCACGGACGTCGCGAGGAGCACGTCGACGACGTCGTCGCGCTCGTGGTCGAGCACCTCGTGCCAGACGTACCCCTCGAGGTAGTTCTGCTCGTGGTCGCGGCTCGGGACGTATCGGCGGCCCTGTGCCTGTGCCGACCGGGCTGCGATCGCGGCCAGCTGGATGCTCGCGGCCCACCCACCGGCACGTGCCGCCACCTCGGCGACGTCCTCGGGTGGCAGGTCGGGCGCGATCCTGGCCAGCATCGCGGTGGCCTCGTCGAACGAGAACCGCAGCTCAGGGAAGTGGACCTCGCCCAGCTGCCCGCGCGCTCGCAGCCGGTGCAGCGGGAGCCGCGGCGAGCGCCGGCTCGCGATCACGACGTGGAGCCACGGCGGCAGGTGCTGGACGAAGAGGGCCACGGACGCCGCGACGGCCTCGACGTCGTCGACCAGGTGGAGGTCGTCGACGATGAGCACGCGTGGGTCGTCCTGCCGTGACTCCAGGTCGTCGAGCAGCGCCCCGACGGCATCGAGGAGCTCGCCGGGCCGCTGGAGCTGGGTCGCGGCAGCCGTCGAGCACCCCGGGGCGATCGACTCGAGCGCTGCCAGGACCCCGCGCCAGAGCTGGGCGGGGTCCCGGTCGTGCTCGTCGAGCGACAACCAGGCGATCGGCGCGCTGGACTCCGCCACCCAGCTGCGCAGCAGCGAGGTCTTTCCGGAGCCGGCGTGCGCGACGACGAGAGTGAGCGGTGCCGCGACGGACGCGTCCATGAGCGCGTGCAGCCGGGGCCGCGGCAGGAGGTAGGCGGGGTTGAGGGCGGGACGCAGCTTCGCCTGGGAGATCGCGGCACGCGCGGAGCGCGACTGGGCGTCCAGGAGGACGAGCCCGTCGAGGGGACGGGGGGTGCGGAGGTCATCGACGGGCACGAGGGATCCCCTGCATCGACGGACGAACCGGACGACTCACCTTGGCACGGCGGTGAGCCCGTGACCAGGGCCCTGCGCGGCTGTGATCTGCGCCTCGAAGGTCGAGAGCGGGACGGGTGGACGGCGGCGGCATCGCGCGAGCGGGTGAAAAACTGCGTGCTCGCTGCCCGGTATGACCGGTGGCCCGACCGATTGCGCCCGCCTCGGGCGAAGTGCGCGGATCGGCCACCGTGGGTGGGGCTGGGCGGTGGCGGTGCGCTCCGCTTCACTGTGCGCATGCGCTCCTGGAAGACCTCCGCTCTCTCGCTCGCGTCCGGCCTCGTGGTCGCTGCTCTGTCTGCCGCACCGGCGGTCGCGGCGCCCGCCCCGACGCCGTCGGTCGGCGGCACGGTCGCGTCCGTGAGCGTCGACGACTTCGGCGCGCCGTCGGCGACGCCGCAGCGCGACGACCGCGTGCTCCTGGCCGACGACGGCCGGGTCGTGCCGCTCGCGTCGGACCCCCGATCCACCTCTGCCGCGGCGGGCGACCAGGTGCGGGCCGTGATCTCTGCGTCCCGGGAGGCATCGGCGAGCGTCGTCGCGACAAAGGTCGCGGCAACCGTCGCGCGGCCCTCGACGCCCCTCGCGGAGCGGATGTACGTGGTCGCGATCCAGGACGCCGACACCGACGGGTCGTTCACCCCCGCCTCGGCGACGACGGTGGCCACGACGGCGGCGGCGTACTGGAAGGGCCAGGCTCGTGGAGCCATCACCTCGTTCTCCATCGTGAGCAGCGCCGCGCTGAGCCTCGACGACAGCTGCGGGTACGACTACACCGACCTCTGGGAGCAGGCCGCGGCCGTCTACCCGGACGTGGACTTCGCCGCACCGGGCAACCACCTTGCAGTGTTCAGCCCGGAGGGCTGCGCCGAGGACTACGGCTACGCGGGCGTCGCGAACGTCGGCACCGGCTTCGCGACCGGCGGCTACATCCAGGTGATCGGCAGCCAGTGGGGGATCCTCGCGCACGAGCTCGGCCACCACTTCGGCCTCGGCCACACGTTCCTGGCGCTCGCGGACGACTACGGCGTCGGCGAGTACGAGTACTGGGGGCTGTACGGCCCGCAGGCGCTGCAGGTGGACGACTTCGAGCCCGGCGTGCTCGACGGCGCCTACCGGGCTCGCCTCGGCATCCCCGGCGAGGCGGCTCGTGAGCGCCGTATCGCCTGGAACTCGCGTGCCGCGACGTACTCGATCGCGCCGCTGACAGCGACGAGCGGGACCACGTCACTGGTGATCCCTGGTCCGGACGGTGACTCCGAGCTGTACCTCGACTATCGCTCGGGCGCGGGTACGGACGCCCGCACTCTTTACGCCAGCACCGGGAACCGCACGGCCACGGGCTTCGACGAGGGGGACGTGACGTTCGGTCGTGGCGTGCACCTGACCCTGCCCGACGACGCCGACGGCGACCTCTACACCATCGCTGTCCCAACCTCTGCCGGGCGGTACCGAGGCGCCGCAGCCGCCGGCGACGTGCTGACCCTGTGGGGCGGCCGCGTGACGCTCCGGATCGGCAGCCAGACGGCGGCGGGCGCTCAGGTCACGGTGACCTACGCGGCGCGACCGGCCGTCGCGACGACCTCGAGGATCTCGGTCCCGTCGGTCGTCGAGGGCAGCAAGGGCAAGGTCTCGGTCTCGGTGTCGGCGGGCGCGACGGGCTCCGTGAGCGTCTACCAGGACGGCACGAAGATCGCGACGCGCACGCTCGTCGGCGGGCGCACCTTGTTCAGCACGCCGCACGGGCTGAAGGCGGGCAAGCGCACGTTCACGGTCCGCTACGCGGGCGACCCGGCGTCCAAGGCGTCGTCGGCGTCGACGACCGTGATCGTCAAGGACCGCTCGAGCGTCAGCGCCTCGGCCAAGAAGGTCCGGCAGGGGACCGCCGGCACCGTCTCCGTCCGCGTGCACTCGGACGTCGCGGCCACCGGATACGTGAAGCTGTACCGCGGGTCGACGTACGTCACGAAGGCCAAGGTCTCGCACGGCAGGGCGACGCTGCGCACGCCGAAGTCGTGGAAGCACAAGACCTACTCGCTGACGGTGAAGTACACGGGCAGCAGCGCCGTGACGTCGTCGACGACGAAGGTGAAGCTGGTGGTCCGCGCGCGCTGACGCCGCGCGTCACGCTCCGTAGACGCGGGCGCGGTGGGCGGCGAACTGCCGTCGGCCGACGATGCGCCACATCACGCGCGCGGGTGCGGGCAGGTTGGTGCGCATCCAGCCGGCGCGCTCGTCGGGCGCGACCACCTCGAGGATCCAGCCGAGCTGCAGCAGCATGCGGTCGCGGGGGATGGACGCCATGCCGTGCTCGTGCAGGGCGCCCCACTCGCGCTGGGTCATGACGGTGGCGGCGGTGGGCAGGATGTCGGCCTCCTCCTGACCGAGGTGCGCCTGGAGCAGGTCGCCCAGCGCGTCGAGCGTGTCGGCCACGGGCGCAGCGTCGGTGGCCGCACCGGAGGACTCCCACGCGGGAAGGTCTGCGAGGAGCGCGTCGAGCAGCACCGCGGTCTGCTGGTGCTGCGCGCGCATGAGCCCGACGTGCAGGGCGCACGCGGGTGCCCGCTGCTCGAGCGTGTCCCACAGCAGCTCGTCCTCGCCGGAGTGGTGGGTGTGCAGCGCGCCGGCGACCTCCCGGACGTGGCTGCCGACGATCCGGGCGCGCTCGGCGTCCCCGTCGGCGACGCCTCGCACGAGGCCGGGCGCGTCCGCGAACGCCCGACGGAACAGCGCGTGGATGGTCAGCATGTCCGACGTGTCACAGCCGGGCCGTGCGTCGAGGGTCGTCATCGATCACTCCTTCGTCACCAGTAAACAAATAACAGTGGTGACGACTATCCTGGAGAGCATGCCGGCCGTCAAGAACCCGCTGGACCCGTGGATCACGCTGGGCGAGGAGCCGGGTGTCGCTCCCGTGCGCCTCGAGGGCGTGCGGGCGCTGCTCAACACCGACGACCGGTTCCACGGCGTCGACCGCCTCGCGGATGCGCCCGCGCTCGTGCGGGAGCTGCGGGACGCGGTGCGCGCGTACGCGGTCAGCCGAGAACGCGCGCGGATCGACGAGCTC
This sequence comes from Cellulomonas sp. JH27-2, assembly GCF_014837175.1. Lineage (GTDB taxonomy): Bacteria > Actinomycetota > Actinomycetes > Actinomycetales > Cellulomonadaceae > Cellulomonas. Next base: position 662,921 of record NZ_JACYFR010000003.1, read on the forward strand.
GCTTCGGCGCACCCGGTGCGCGTCACGTTCGTGGGCGACGACCCGGCGCTGATCTCGACGGTGCCCGACGACGTCGTCGGGCCTGTGCTCGTCGCCGTGCTCGAGGCGACCCGGACGGGCGAGTGGGCGCGGCTGAAGGCTTGCGCCAACCCGGACTGCCAATGGATCTACTACGACACGTCCCGCAACCGCTCCGGGCGCTGGTGCTCGATGGGGGAGTGCGGCGACGTCATGAAGGCCCGCGCCTACCGGGAGCGCGCCCGGTCCCGCTGACGTGCCGAGGATCAGGCCGGCGTGAGCGTGAAGACGCGTAGGTCGCGGCCCGAGCGGGCGGCGTACTCCTCGTAGCCCGGCCAGACGGCCAGGAGCGCGGGCAGCAGGCGGGTGCGTTCGTCGTCGAGCGTGAGGTGCGCGACGACGGTCGTCGTGCGACCGCTCACCGTGACCGACGCGCGCGGGTCGGCGAGCAGGTTGGTCGACCACGCCGGGTGGTGGGCCTGACCCCAGTTGCTGCCCATGATTAGCCAGCGCTCGCCGTCACGCGCGTAGAGCAGGACGGCCTCGCGGGGCTGACCGGAACGCGCGCCCGTCGTCGTGAGGATGAGCTGGGGCAGCTGCGAGCGACCGAGCACGCTCCAGCGGCCGGAGGTCGCCTTCTGCAGCCGGCGGTCGAGGCCCGTGAGGGCCCGGCCGAGGCGCGCGAACCAGCGGGTGCGGCCCAGGCGGCGGACGGCGTCGGTGAAGTGCACGGGCCGATCCTCACATGCGGACCGAGGCGAGACCGCCGCGATGGCTCAGTCGATCGGGTGATGGACGAGTCGTTGCGACCGACCCGTTCGGACGGGACCGGCTGGACGTCGTCGAGCGCCCGCCGCGCGCGACGACCAGCGACGTCATAGCCTGAGCAGGTCGAAGACCGTCGGCTTCCAGGGGGACGCATGGACGCGCCTAGCAGATGGCGTGAGCGATGTCGTCACGCAATGTCCGAATCGCGGGCGATCGAACCGGTGCCTTGAGATTACGGGCGTGTTTCCGGCAGGTTCACCCGAGCGGCGTCTCGCATGCTGGACGCTACTACCCAGTATCGATACGGTAACGATCGGGCCGCACAGTGACGTGTGTCCGGTTTGTACCGATGAGAGTTTCGTAGTCTTCCCGCAACCCTCTCGGCATCATGAGACGGGTTCAGTGTGTCGGTCCGGTGTGGGCACCGGGCGTGAACGGCATGCGGAGCCCAGATGTCGACACTCATCTGGAGGAACATTGAAGATCAGGCGTTTCGCCGGCTTCGCCGCCTCGGTGGCCGTGGGCGCGCTCGCGCTCACCGCATGCAGCAGCGGCGACAGCAGCGATGACACGACCACGGCGTCCGGCCCCTCGACCGGCATCGTCACGGCGAACAGCAGCGAGCCCCAGAACCCGCTGATCCCGACGAACACGAACGAGACCGGCGGCGGCAAGATCCTCAACATGATCTTCGCGGGCCTCGTGTACTACGACGCCAAGGGCGAGACGCACAACGAGGTCGCCGACTCGATCACCTCGGACGACCAGCAGAACTGGACGATCAAGATCAAGTCCGGCTGGAAGTTCACCAACGGTGAGCCCGTCACGGCGAAGAGCTTCGTGGACGCCTGGAACTACGGCGCCAAGCTGAGCAACGCCCAGCTCTCCTCGTACTTCTTCGAGCCCATCGAGGGCTTCTCGTACGACAAGGACAGCGAGCTGACCGGCCTCAAGGTCGTCGACGACACCACGTTCACGGTGAAGCTGACGTCGCCCCAGGCCGACTTCCCGCTGCGCCTCGGCTACTCGGCGTACTACCCGCTGCCCGCGGCTGCCTTCACGGACATGAAGGCCTTCGGCGAGAACCCGATCGGCAACGGCCCCTACAAGGTCGCCGACGGTGGCTGGGAGCACAACGTCCAGATCAAGCTGGTCCCGAACGCCGACTACAGCGGCGACCGCAAGCCCCAGAACGGCGGCGTCACGCTGAAGTTCTACACCAGCCAGGACGCGGCTTACGCCGACCTGCAGTCCGACCAGCTCGACGTGCTCGACGCCGTGCCGGACAGCGCCTACTCGACGTTCGAGTCGGACCTGGGCGACCGCGCGGTCAACAAGCCGGCCGCCATCTTCCAGTCGTTCACGATCGGCCAGTGGCAGGACCACTTCAAGTCCGACGAGGAGGGCATGCTCCGTCGCAAGGCCATCTCCGAGGCCATCGACCGTGACTCGATCACGAAGACGATCTTCCAGGGCACCCGCACGCCGGCCTCCGACTTCACGTCGCCGGTCATCGCCGGTTGGTCCGACAAGATCCCGGGCAACGACGTCCTGAAGTACAACCCCGAGGACGCCAAGAAGCTCTGGGCGCAGGCGGACGCGATCAGCAAGTGGTCCGGCAAGTTCACCATCGCGTACAACGCCGACGGTGGCCACCAGGGCTGGGTCGACGCCGTGTCGAACAACCTCAAGGCGAACCTGGGCATCGACGCGGAGGGGCAGTCCTACGCGGTCTTCGCCGACCTGCGCAAGGACATCGGGCAGGCGCAGCTCGACAAGAAGAGCGGCCTGACGGGAGCGTTCCGCTCCGGCTGGCAGGCGGACTACCCGTCGCTGTTCAACTTCCTCGGCCCGCTCTACGCCACGGCCGCCGGCCAGGGCAAGGGCTCGAACGACGGCAACTACAGCAACAAGACGGTCGACGACCTGTTCGCCAAGGGTTCCGCGGAGAAGACGGTGGACGCCGCGAACGCCGACTTCCAGAAGGCCCAGGAGCAGCTGTTCAAGGACCTGCCGGCCATCCCGCTGTGGTACTCGAACGTCACGGGCGGCTACTCCAAGCTCGTCGGCGACGTGGAGTTCGGCTGGGACAGCGTCCCGCTGTACTACGAGATCACCAAGAAGTGATCTGACGCACGTCTGACCGGGGGTGGGGCCCGCAGCGGCCCCACCCCCGCTCGCGTGTCGTTTGCAGTTGGGCGCCCGCGCCCCCGATCATCGGTCTACCCGCCCCACAGGGCGGGCGGACCCTCGACTTTGAAGGAGAGACCTGATGGCCTGGTACATCGGGCGCAGGCTCTTGCAGATGATCCCCGTGTTCATCGGGGCGACCCTGCTCATCTACGCGATGGTGTTCCTGGTTCCCGGCGACCCGATCTTGGCGCTCGCCGGCGACAAGGGCATGAGCGATGCACTGCACGACCAGCTGGTGGCCCAGTACCACCTCGACGACCCGTTCCTCGTGCAGTACCTGCACTACCTGCAGGGGATCCTGACGCTGGACTTCGGAACGACGTACTCCGGGCGCGACGTCGGCGACGTGATGAGGGACGTCTTCCCGGTCACGTTCCAGCTCGCCGTCATGGCGCTGATCTTCGAAGGCGTGTTCGGCATCGGCTTCGGCCTGATCGCGGGCCTTCGCAAGGGCAAGATCTTCGACAGCACGATGCTGGTGGCGAGCCTCGTCGTCATCGCCATCCCGACCTTCGTGCTCGGCTTCGTGCTCCAGTACGTGGTCGGCGTCAAGTGGGGTCTCCTGCCTCCTACGGTAGGCAGCGACGTCTCCGTCAAGACCCTGCTGATGCCGGCGATCGTGCTCGGGTCGGTGTCGTTCGCGTACGTGCTGCGACTGACGAGGACGTCCGTCGCCGAGAACCTCTCCGCCGACTACGTCCGGACGGCGACCGCCAAGGGGCTCGCGCGGGGTCGCGTCGTACGCGTCCACGTGCTGCGGAACTCGCTGATCCCCGTGATCACGTTCCTCGGAGCGGACCTGGGTGCCTTGATGGCCGGTGCGATCGTCACCGAGGGCATCTTCAACATCAACGGCGTCGGCGGCACGCTCTACCACGCGATCCTGACCAGTCAGGGTCCGACCGTCGTCTCGATCACGACGATCCTGGTGATCGTCTACATCTTCGCCAACCTTGCTGTGGACCTGCTGTACGCGGTCCTGGACCCGAGGATCCGCTATGCGTGAGCCCACCACCCGCCCCGACCAGCACCACTTCTTCGCGGACCTCGACGAGACCCCGCTGCTGGGCGTCGATGCGGTTGACGAGCACGCCGCGCCGGCGAGCATGTGGCAGGACGCCTGGCGCAACCTGCGTCGTCGCGTGCTGTTCTGGATCTCCGCGGTGCTGATCGTCCTGGTGCTTGCCGTGGCGATCGTGCCGTCGTTGTTCACCTCGATCGACCCGAACGCGAACGATGCGTGCGACCTGTCGCACAGCCTTGAGGGTCCGTCGGCCGGTCATCTGATGGGCTACACCTTCCAGGGCTGCGACGTCTATGCACGCGTCGTCTACGGCGCGCGCCCGTCGATCACCGTGGGCGTCCTGACGACGATCATCGTGGTCTTGATCGGCGTCGCCGTGGGTGCGCTCGCAGGCTTCTACGGGGGCTGGTTCGACTCGCTCCTGTCGCGGGTGACGGACATCTTCTTCGCGATTCCGTTCGTCCTGGCGGCCATCGTCGTGATGTCGTCGCTCAAGGCGCACCGCGGCGTGATCACCGTGATCATCGTGCTCGGCGTCTTCGGCTGGCCGCAGGTTGCTCGCATCACACGGGGTGCGGTCCTGGGACTGAAGAACTCTGACTTCGTGACCGCGAGCACCGCGCTCGGCACCACACGCATGACGACGCTTCGTCGGCACATCCTGCCCAACGCCGCTGCGCCGATCATCGTCTATGCCACGGTGGCACTGGGCACGTTCATCGTGGCGGAGGCCACGCTGTCGTTCCTGGGTATCGGGCTTCCGCCGAGCGTCATCTCCTGGGGTGCCGACATCTCCCAGGCTCAGCGGAACATCCGCACGGATCCGATGGTGCTGTTCTGGCCAGCCGCAGCACTGGCGATCACAGTGCTGAGCTTCATCATGATGGGCGACGTCGTGCGGGACGCCCTCGACCCGAAGGCACGGAAGCGATGACCACCAACCTCGACGCCACGGGCGCCCCCATCCCCCAGCACGGCACCGAGCCGCTGCTCAAGGTGCGGGACCTGCAGGTCTCGTTCAGCACCTCGACGGGCGAGGTCAAGGCCGTGCGCGGCGCGGACCTGACCATCTACCCGGGTCAGACCGTCGCGATCGTCGGCGAGTCGGGATCCGGCAAGTCGACGACCGCGCATGCGATCATCGACCTGCTCCCCGGCACCGGCAAGGTCACGGGCGGCACCATCGAGTTCGGCGGGCGCGACATCACGCACCTGCCGGAGAAGCAGATGGTCGAGATCCGCGGCGCGCAGATCGGCCTGGTCCCGCAGGACCCGATGTCCAACCTGAACCCGGTCTGGAAGATCGGCTACCAGGTCAAGGAGGCCCTCAAGGCCAACGGCATCGCCACGGGCTCGGAGGCCGACAAGCGCGTGCACGAGCTGCTGGCCGAGGCCGGCCTGCCCGATGCCGAGCGTCGCGCGAACCAGTACCCGCACGAGTTCTCGGGCGGTATGCGTCAGCGCGCGCTCATCGCCATCGGGCTCGCGGCGCGTCCCGATCTGCTCATCGCGGATGAGCCCACGTCGGCGCTCGACGTCACGGTCCAGCGCGTCATCCTCGACCACCTCCAGAGCCTGACCGAGGAGCTCGGCACCGCGGTCCTGTTCATCACGCACGACCTGGGCCTGGCCGCCGAGCGCGCCGAGCACCTCGTCGTCATGTACAAGGGACAGGTCGTCGAGTCGGGCCCGGCCCGCAAGATCCTGTCCGCGCCCCAGCACCCGTACACGCAGCGCCTCGTGGCCTCCGCGCCGTCGCTCGCGTCGCGCCGCATCCAGAGCGCCAAGGAGCGGGGCGTCGAGTCCGACGAGCTGCTTGCGACGACCGGCGGGGCGGCCAAGCCCAAGGCCGACGACGTCGTTCGCATCGAGAACCTCACCAAGGTCTTCCAGATCCGCGGTTCTCGTCCCGGCAAGCACACGGACTTCACGGCCGTCGACGACGTGTCGTTCTCCGTGAAGCGCGGCACGACGATGGCGGTGGTGGGGGAGTCCGGCTCGGGCAAGTCCACGGTCGCCAACATGGTGCTCAACCTGCTGGAGCCGACGCAGGGCAAGATCTTCTTCGACGGCACGGACCTGAGCACGCTCAGCAAGGACGAGCTCTTCAAGTTCCGTCGTCGGGTGCAGCCCATCTTCCAGAACCCGTACGGCTCGCTCGACCCGATGTACTCGATCTTCCGGACGATCGAGGAGCCGCTGCGCGTCCACAAGGTCGGCGACAAGAAGGCGCGGGAGACCCGGGTACGCGAGCTGCTGGACATGGTGGCGCTGCCGCAGTCGACGATGCGCCGGTTCCCCAACGAGCTGTCCGGTGGCCAGCGTCAGCGCATCGCCATCGCGCGAGCCCTGGCGCTCAAGCCCGAGCTGATCGTGTGCGACGAGGCCGTCTCGGCGCTCGACGTGCTGGTGCAGGCCCAGATCCTGGAGCTGCTCAACGACCTGCAGGCCGAGCTGGGCCTCAGCTACCTGTTCATCACGCACGACCTGGCGGTCGTCCGCCAGATCGCCGACGAGGTCTGCGTCATGGAGTCGGGCCGGCTCGTCGAGAGGGCGACTACCGACGAGGTGTTCGACAACCCGAAGCAGCAGTACACGCGCGAGCTGCTCGACGCCATCCCGGGCTCCAAGCTCGAGGTGTTCGGCGGCGACGCGGCCTGACGCCGTTCCTCGAAGGCCCGCCCGGTGCTCACCGGGCGGGCCTTCGGCGTAGGTGGGGGGACTCACACCCGCCGATGCGTGCGCAGCCGGTAGGATTGACCGGCGCCCGACGACTCGGCGCGCACCCCCCAACTTCGGAGATGAGTACCCGTATGTCCACGGACACGCCGACCACGACCGGCACGAGCGTGCGCTCCGACCTGCGCAACGTCGCCATCGTCGCGCACGTCGACCACGGCAAGACCACGCTCGTCGACGCGATGCTCTGGCAGTCCGGCGCCTTCGGTGCGCACGCGCACGTGGACGAGCGCGCGATGGACTCGGGCGACCTGGAGCGTGAGAAGGGCATCACGATCCTCGCCAAGAACACCGCGGTCCGGTACTCGGGCCCCGCGGCGGCGCAGGCGGGTCACCCCGACGGCATCACCATCAACGTCATTGACACCCCGGGCCACGCCGACTTCGGCGGCGAGGTCGAGCGCGGCCTGTCGATGGTCGACGGCGTCGTCCTGCTCGTCGACGCGTCCGAGGGCCCGCTGCCTCAGACGCGGTTCGTGCTCCGCAAGGCGCTCATCGCCAAGCTCCCCGTGATCCTGGTCGTCAACAAGGTGGACCGCCCCGACGCGCGTATCACCGAGGTCGTCCACGAGGCCACGGACCTGCTGCTCGGTCTGGCCTCCGACCTGCACGAGGACGTCCCGGACCTGGACCTCGACGCGATCCTCGACGTGCCGGTCGTCTACGCCGCCGCCAAGGCCGGTCGCGCGTCGCTGAACCAGCCCGCCGACGGTGGCCTGCCGGACTCCGAGACGCTCGAGCCGCTGTTCCAGACGATCCTCGAGAAGATCCCCGCCCCGACGTACACCGAGGGCCACCCGCTGCAGGCGCACGTCACCAACCTCGACGCCTCCCCGTTCCTGGGTCGCCTGGCGCTGCTGCGCATCTTCAACGGCAACCTGCGCAAGGGCCAGACCGTCGCCTGGGCGCGCGCGGACGGCACGATGCAGAACGTCAAGATCACGGAGCTGCTGGAGACGAAGGCGCTCGAGCGCGTCCCCACCGAGCAGGCGGGCCCCGGTGACATCGTCGCCGTCGCCGGCATCGAGAACATCACCATCGGTGAGACGCTGACGGACGCCGACGACCCGCGCCCGCTGCCGCTCATCACGGTCGACGACCCCGCGATCTCGATGACCATCGGCATCAACACCTCGCCGCTGGCCGGTCGTGGCGGCAAGGGCCACAAGGTCACCGCCCGCCAGGTCAAGGACCGCCTCGACAAGGAGCTCATCGGCAACGTCTCGCTCCGCGTCGTGCCCACCGAGCGACCCGACGCGTGGGAGGTGCAGGGCCGTGGTGAGCTGGCGCTGGCCATCCTCGTCGAGCAGATGCGCCGCGAGGGCTTCGAGCTGACCGTCGGCAAGCCGCAGGTCGTCACCAAGAAGATCGACGGCAAGGTCCACGAGCCCACCGAGCGCATGACGATCGACGTCCCCGAGGAGTACCTGGGCGCCGTCACGCAACTGCTCGCGCAGCGCAAGGGTCGCATGGAGACCATGTCGAACCACGGCACCGGCTGGGTCCGCATGGAGTTCGTCGTCCCCGCCCGTGGCCTCATCGGCTTCCGCACGCGCTTCCTCACGGACACGCGCGGCACCGGCATCGCCTCGTCCATCGCCGAGGGCTACGAGCCGTGGGCCGGCGCGATCGAGACGCGCGTCAACGGCTCGCTGGTCGCCGACCGTGCGGGTGCCGTGACGCCGTTCGCCATGATCAACCTGCAGGAGCGCGGCTCGTTCTTCGTCGACCCGACGCAGGAGGTCTACGAGGGCCAGATCGTCGGTGAGAACTCGCGCAACGAGGACATGGACGTGAACATCACCAAGGAGAAGAAGCTCACCAACATGCGCTCGGCCACGGCCGACAACTTCGAGAACCTGGTGCCGCCGCGCAAGCTGACGCTCGAGGAGTCGCTGGAGTTCGCCCGCGAGGACGAGTGCGTCGAGGTGACCCCGGAGATCGTCCGGATCCGCAAGGTGGTGCTCGACCAGACCGAGCGTGCCCGCATCACGGCCCGCAACAAGAAGTCCTGATCCGGCGCGATGCCTGACGCAACGTCCGAGTCTTCGGTCGCCATAGCGACCGAAGACTCGGACGTTCTGCGTGGTGGCGGTCTGCTGGCGGTGCATGCGCACCCCGACGACGAGACGCTCGCGACCGGGGCGCTGCTGGCGACCTGGGCCGAGGCCGGGCTGCCCGTCACGGTCGTCACCTGCACGCGTGGGGAGCGCGGCGAGGTGATCGGTCCCGACCCCACGCACCTGGAGGGCGACGGGCCCGCGCTGGCGGCGCACCGCGAGGGTGAGCTCGCCGCCGCGCTGGCGGCGCTGGGCGTCCGCGACCACGCGTACCTGGACGGTGGGGCTTCGCCCGACGAGCGGTACGAGGACTCCGGGATGGCGTGGCTCGCCCCCGGGCAGGCGGGGACGGCGGCCGATGTGCCGGACCGCGCGTTCGTCGGCGTGGACATCGACGTCGCCGCGCGGCGGCTCGCCGACCTGATCGACGAGCGCCGGCCGGCCGTCGTCGTCACCTACGAGCCGGGCGGCGGCTACGGCCACCCCGACCACGTCCGCGCCCACGAGGTCACGATGCGGGCCGTCGAGCTGGTCGAGGTCGCGCCCGTCGTGCTGTGGGCGGCGCAGGCCTCCTCGGTCCTACGGTCCGCCATGGCGGAGCTGGTCCCGGTCGACGAGCTCACCATGCCGGACCCGTCTGCCGCTCTTCCGTCGGTGGCGGTGCCCGACGAGGACGTCGACCTCGTCGTCGACGTCGCCCCCGTCCTCGACCGCCTCCTGGCCGCGCTGCGCGCGCACGCGACGCAGGTCCAGGCGGTCGCCGCCCTCAGCGGACGGCTCGTCGACGGGTCCGCCGCCGTCGCGCGGTACGCACTGAGCAACGACGTCCTCGCGCCGATCCCGGCCACGGAGGGCTACCGCATCGCACGACCGGGCGCGTTCACCGCGTGGCCCGCAGGTGTGTCGCCCGCCTGACTTCTCGCGTCGGCCGACGTCGTGCGTCGACGCCTGTGCCCACGCCACGCTCGCACGGGAACGGCGGGTAGCCTGGCGCGCGTGCAGCTCTCCGGCAGGTCGATCGGCAAGGTCCTCGGTGCGCTCGTCCTCGGGCTGGTCATCGGCGGGTTCGGGACGGTCGTGCACCGCAGCATCCGGCCGTGGGGCGTGGTCCTCGCGCTCGTGCTGGTGCTGACCGTCGGGGTGCTGGTGCGCGCATGGGGAGGGTACGGACCGCTGGCCGGCTACGGGCTGGGCGTGCTCGCGGCCGTCCAGGTGCTGGCGCAGACGGGGCCCGGTGGTGACGTGCTGGTCCCGGCGCACCAGACCATCAGCTGGGTGTGGGTGGTCGGCTCGCCCGCGATGGTCGTCGTCGCAGCGCTCGCGCCGCGGCGTTGGTTCGCGGACGTGCCGGTCGAGGAGCCTTCGTCGGCCGAGCCCACCGCGGGCGCCCCGGGCTGGCCGGCCGTCGACGAGCCGCGGCCATGACCGACGCGCCCGACCCGGCTGCCACGCCCGTCGACCCCGACCTGTTCCGCTCCACGGTCGCGCGTCTGCCGGCCGGCGTCGCGGTGGTGGTGCTGCGATGGCGCGGCGCACAGCACGCCATGACGGCCAGCGCGGTCGCGTCGGTGTCGCTCGACCCGCCCCTGCTGATGTTCGCCGTGCACGCGGACTCGCGTGTCCGTGAGGCGCTCGACGACGTCGACGCGTGGGCCGTCAGCGTCCTGTCCGACGCCCAGGCCCCTACCGCCGACTGGCTCGCCTCTCCCGGGCGCCCGACCATCGGCCAGCTCGACCGCGTCCCGCACCGCCTCGCGCCCGTCTCCGGCGCCGCCTGGCTCGACGGCGCCGCCGCCTGGTTCGACTGCCGGACGTCGGCCGTCCACGCCGCCGGCGACCACGACCTGGTGGTCGGCACCGTCGTGGCGACCCAGCAGGGCAGCGCTGCCGCGGGCGGTCTGGTCCACCTGCGCGGCCGGTTGCACGCGGTGCGCGGGTGAGCGCGGTCGGGTGCCGTCGCGCGCCGCGCCGTCCCGCGCGGCCTGCGAGGACGCTCAGGTGGGGCACGTAGAATCGCGCGGGCGCAGGTGGCGCAGGCAACCGTGGGGGAAACATGAGTGACGGCAACGATCGGGACAGCGGCACGCCCGCGGACGAGGTCCCGGCGGACGAGCCCACCGTGCCGTCGCCGGACGGCTCCGACGAGCCCGGCTCCGACGAGCCCAGCTCCGACGGCGACGCGGCCGACGCCGTCTGGCCGGTGTGGGGGGGCACGAGCCCTCGCACCGCGACGCAGGATGACGCGCCTGCGGTCGACGACACGTCGTCGACGAGTGACGAGCCGGCCGAGCAGCCCGCTGATGAGCCCGGCGACGAGTCCGCTGATGAGCCCGGCGACGAGTCCGCTGACGAGCCTGCGCAGGACGAGTCCGCTCCGGACGAGGGGGCCGCTGACGGCCCCGCGGGCGAGCCCGCTGCTGACGACGCGCCAGACGCTGCCGATGCGCCCGACGTGCCCGAAGCTGACGACGCGCCCGAAGGTGACGCAGCGCCCGGAGAGCCGGCGCCTCCGGGTGCCGAGGCGGACGGCGCCGCGGCCGCGGAGGTCGTGACGGACGAGGACGTGCCCGACGACGGTGAGAGCGCGGCCCGGGCGGCGAGCCCGGTGCAGCAGGAGGAAGACGAGCCGACGGCGACGACGGACGCGACCGAGCTGATCGCGCCGGTCACGACCGCCACGCCTACAGCCACCCCAACCGCGGCCACGCCGGCAGAACCGGTGCACCGCCACGCCCACGCCGCGGAACCGGCGGCTGCGGCTGGCGCGGCGACGGGTGCCGCTGCGGCAGGCGCGGCGGCCGCCGCCGGCGACGCATCGCAGCAGCCGCCGGTCCCGGCGCGCCACCGCGTCATCCCGGGCGACACGACGGCTCCCGCACCCACCCCGGCCACGGTGAGCGCAGGCCCGGTCCCGACCACCCCCCGCAAGGAGTCTCCGCTGGACGTGTTCGACGCCGACGACGGCAAGCGCCGCTGGCCGCGACGGCTTGCGGTCGTCGGCGGGATCGTCGTGGTCCTCATCGGCGGGTACGTCGCCGCGTCGTACGCGCTGGGGGACAAGGTCCCGCGCGGAGCCACGGTCGCGGGGGTGGACATCGGCGGTCTGTCGTCGTCGGACGCCGTAACCCGTCTGGACGACGAGCTGGGCGATGCGACCTCCAAGAAGATCCCGGTCGTCGCGAAGGAGGTGACGGCGTCGCTGGACCCGCAGGACGCGGGTCTGACGTTCGACGCCCAGGCGACGGTCGACCAGCTCACGGGCGTCGACCTGCTGGAGCCGGCGAGGCTGTGGGACCACGTCGTCGGGACGGGCGAGGTGGACCCGGTGACGTCGGTCGACGCGAAGGAGCTGGGACGCAGCGTCGACGCGCTGTCGCCGGCACTGTCCAAGACGCCGGTCGACGGCACGGTGGTGTTCGTCGACGGGTCCGCGCAGGCGACGAAGGCCGCGGACGGCTGGAAGCTCGACACGGTGAAGGCGTCCAAGGTCGTCGCGGACGACTGGTTGGTCGGAGCGCGTCCGCTCGAGCTGCCGACGTCGGCCGTCGCCCCCGACATCACGCAGGACGAGACGGACGCGTCGCTCGCGACGGCCGAGAAGGTCGTGTCCGCGCCCGTGTCGGTGACGGTGGATGGCAAGCTCACGGTGCTGACCGCGGACGACCTGTCCGCCGCCGCGTCGATGGTGCCGAAGGACGGCAACCTGGTGCTCCAGCTGGACGGCGAGAAGCTGACGAAGGAGATCCTGGACCAGCAGCCGGACCTCGAGACCAAGGCCTCGGACGCGTCGTTCGTTTTCGTCGACGACAAGCCGAAGATCAAGGCCGGCAAGCCGGGCAAGACGCTCGACCCCGACGACGTCGCCGCCGCCGTCTCGAAGGCCGCGGTGGCCGACGAACGCGACGCGACGGTCGAGCTGACGAAGTCGGATCCCGTCGAGTCCACGGCCGAGCTCAAGAAGCTGAGGGTGGACGAGATCGTCTCGGAGTTCTCGACGCCGCTCACGCCCGAGCCCAAGCGCACGGAGAACATCCGGGTGGGTCTCAGCCACATCACGGGCACGCTGATCCGCCCGGGGGAGACGTTCAGCCTGACCGAGGCGCTCGGCCCGGTCGATGCGAAGCACGGGTTCATCGACGCCGGGGCCATCGTCAGCGGCGAGCACGTCCAGGCCGTCGGCGGCGGGCTGTCGCAGGTGTCGACGACGACCTACAACGCCGCGTTCTTCGCCGGCATGGAGGACATCACGCACCAACCGCACAGCGAGTGGTTCTCCCGGTACCCGGAGGGGCGCGAGTCCACGATCTTCACGGGTGTCATCGACATGGCCTGGAAGAACACCACGCCGTACGGGGCTCTCGTGCAGGGCTGGGTCGCCGACGGGCGGGCGTACGTGCGGATCTGGGGCACCAAGTACTGGACGGTCAAGACGACGACGAGCGCCCGCAGCGGTGTCGTCGCGCCGACGACCGTCTACTCCGAGTCGAAGACCTGCGAGCCGGCGCTGCCCGGCAACCCCGGGTTCTCGGTGACCGTGACGCGCAAGATCTACCTCAAGGACGAGCTGAAGAAGACGGAGTCCAACTCCTGGCGCTACAAGCCGCAGAACCGCGTGATCTGCGGTGCGCCCCCGTCGTCGGACGACAAGGACGGCGACAGCGGCGGCACGGACGACTGACACGCGCCCTCCGAGGCCGACGCCGTTCGTGTGCTGCCTTTCGTCCGCTATTCGGGCGAAAGGCAGCACACGAGGTTGAGCCCGGAGTCAGCGGGGGCGGCGGGTCGGCGCTGGGGGAACCTGCTTCGACAGGACGATGTCGGCCGCCGGGACGTGCACGTCGCCGTGGCGGGTGCGGACGAGCACGCCGTCGTCGCCGACCGTGAGCAGCTCGCCGAGCACGTCGGTGTACGGCGGCTCGTCGGGCGCGGGGTCGTCGTCGCGGATCCGCCGCACCACCACGCGCACCCCGACGGGCAGCGACCGCCATGTGGCGGGCGTCACGTGCGCCTCGTCCGTGGACAGTGGGCTGCGCGTGCGGACATGTGCGGAATACTAGAGACACCCTGCTAGTGGAGGACCCACCGTGACGTACGTGATCGCTGAACCCTGTGTGGACGTCAAGGACAAGGCGTGCATCGAGGAATGTCCCGTGGACTGCATCTACGAGGGCAAGCGTTCGCTGTACATCCACCCCGACGAGTGCGTCGACTGCGGCGCCTGCGAGCCGGTGTGCCCGGTGGAGGCCATCTACTACGAGGACGACGTCCCGGAGCAGTGGAGCGAGTACTACAAGGCGAACGTCGAGTTCTTCGACGACCTGGGATCCCCGGGCGGCGCCGCCAAGATGGGTGAGATCGACAAGGACCACCCCATCATCGCGACGCTGCCGCTGCGCGTGCACGAAGACTGACGCGCGCCCGATGGGCCTGCTGACCGGTTCGTTGCCGGACTTCCCCTGGGACACCCTCGTCCCGTTCGCGGAGCGCGCTCGCGCGCACCCGGATGGCATCGTCGACCTGTCCGTGGGGACGCCCGTCGACCCGACGCCGCCGCTGCTGCGGGACGCGCTCACGGCGGCGTCGGACGCGCACGGGTACCCGACGACGCACGGCACGCTCGAGCTGCGCGAGGCCGTGGTGCGCTGGTTCGCCCGACGACGCGGCGTGCCCGGCCTGGACCCGGCGGCCGTGCTGCCGACGGTGGGCTCCAAGGAGCTCGTCGCGTTCCTGCCGGCGCTGCTGGGTCTGGGCGACGGCGATGTCGTGCTGCACCCGGCGGCGGCGTACCCGACGTACGACGTGGGTGCGCGGCTGGCCGGTGCGACGCCGGAGCCGTGCGACGACCCCGCGGCCCGGCTGGCCGACGAAGGGGTGCGCCTGGTCTGGCTGAACTCGCCCGGCAACCCCGACGGCTCCGTCCTGTCGGTGGAGCAGCTGCGCGACGTGGTCGCGGCGGCGCGGGCGGCGTCGGAGCGGGACGGGAAGCCCGTCGTCGTGGCGTCCGACGAGTGCTACGCGGAGCTGGCCTGGGACGAGCCGTGGGTGTCGGACTGCATCCCGAGCATCCTCGACCCGCGCGTGACCGGCGGTGACCTGACCGGCCTGCTCGCCGTCTACTCGCTGTCCAAGCAGTCGAACCTCGCGGGCTACCGCGCGGCTTTCGTCGCCGGTGATCCCGCGCTGGTCGGCGCGCTGCTGGAGGTGCGCAAGCACGCGGGTCTCATCGTGCCCGCGCCCGTGCAGGCGGCGATGGTCGTGGCGCTGGACGACGACGAGCACGTCGCCGAGCAGCGTGAGCGGTACGCCCGTCGTCGGGCGGTGCTGCGGTCCGCGCTCGAAGGGGCGGGCTACGCCGTCGACGCGTCGTCGGCCGGGCTGTACCTCTGGACGCGGCCCGAGGCGGGCGGGCAGGACTCGTGGGCCACCGTCGCGGACCTCGCCGAGCTCGGCATCCTGGTGGCTCCGGGAGCCTTCTACGGCGACGACCAGCACGTTCGCATCGCGCTGACCGCGAGCGACGAGCGGATCGCGACCGCCGCCGCACGCCTTTCGGGTGCCTGACGCAACCCATGTGACGCGGATCACGTCGAATGCGCCCGCCCCCGGATTGGGCAAGCAGGCTCGCGCGAAGGTAGCGTCAGGCCACGGCCGACGTCGTCCGTGGCGGGCCCACACGTGCGGCCCGACCGGTCGTGGCACAGCGACTTCACACCTGTTCGGCGCACCCAGCCGGCCGGGTCTTCTGGGAGGTAAGGCATGACTGCAGCCGGCGAGACGGCCACGGGGACCAAGGTCGAGCTGCTGGTCGGGGGCGCGTCCCTCGACCTGCCGGTCGTGCCCGCGACCGAGGGCAACGACGGCGTCGTCGTCTCGACGCTGCTGCGCGACACCGGGCTGGTCACCGTGGACCCCGGGTTCATGAACACCGCGTCGTGCGAGTCGAAGGTCACCTACATCGACGGCGACGCGGGCATCCTGCGCTACCGCGGCTACCCGATCGACCAGCTCGCCAAGGGCTCGTCGTTCCTCGAGGTCGCCTACCTGCTCATCAACGGCGAGCTCCCGACGACGGACGAGCTGGCCGCGTTCGAGGACCGCGTCAACCGGCACACCCTGGTGCACGAGGACTTCCGCACCTTCATGGGGACGTTCCCGCGCGGCGGGCACCCGATGGCGATCATGTCGTCGGCCATCAACGCGTTGTCGACGTTCTACCCCGAGTCGCTGGACCCGTTCGACCCCGAGACGGTCGAGCTGGCCACCGTGCTGCTGCTCGCGAAGACGCGCACCATCACGTCCTACGTGCACCGCACCAGCAAGGGCGAGCCCCTGCTCTACCCCGACTACAGCCGCGGCTACGTCGAGGACTTCCTGCGGATGACCTTCGCGGTGCCCTACCAGCAGTACGAGCCCGACCCTGTGGTGGTGAAGGCGCTAGACCAGCTGCTGATCCTGCACGCCGACCACGAGCAGAACTGCTCCACGTCGACCGTTCGCATCGTCGGCTCGTCGCACGCCAACCTCTACGCGTCCGTCGCCGCCGGCATCAACGCGCTGTCCGGGCCGCTGCACGGCGGCGCCAACGAGGCCGTGCTCAAGATGCTGAGCGAGATCCAGGGCAACGGCGGCGACGCGTCGGACTTCATGGCCCGGGTCAAGAACAAGGAGCAGGGCGTCCGCCTGATGGGCTTCGGCCACCGGGTCTACAAGAACTACGACCCGCGCGCCGCGATCGTCAAGGAGAGCGCGCACGCCGTGCTCAAGGCCCTGGGCAAGGACGACGAGCTGCTCGACCTGGCCATGGGCCTCGAGGAGATCGCCCTCAACGACGACTACTTCGTGTCCCGCAAGCTCTACCCCAACGTCGACTTCTACACCGGCCTGATCTACAAGGCCATGGGCTTCGACCCGTCGATGTTCACGCCGCTGTTCGCGCTCGGCCGCATGCCCGGCTGGATCGCCCAGTGGCGCGAGATGATGCTGGACCCGCAGACGAAGATCGGCCGCCCGCGGCAGATCTACACGGGCGCCGTCGAGCGCGACTACGTGGACGTCGACGCCCGCTGACTCGGTCGCAGCGCTCGACGAGGGCTGATCAGTCCTCGTCGGGCGCGAGCGTGATCCGTGCGTACCCCGCGGGAATCGACGTGGTCGACGTCCCCCAGCCGTCGGCGCCTCGGTCCCAGCGCTGGTCGGCGACCTGGACGGCGACCGTACCCAGCTCCGATGCGGTCGCGACGGCCCACTGACCCACCGACCAGCTCGAGCGCGCGTCGTCGCCCAGCGACCGCGCGTCGACGGTGATCGTCGCTCCGGTCTTCGCGTCGGCGGCGGGCGTCGTGACCTTCGTCGGGAGCTTGCCGTAGTCGCGGCGCAGCCTCGCCTGGACGGCCTTGGCCGAGCCTGAGCCGGGCTCGGCCTCGTGCAGGTCGCAGCGCAGGTCGGCCGTCGAGTACCCGGTGAGGGCCGAGGCCCAGACGCGCGCCCGGGGCTCGTGCTGGGCGTACGCCTCGGGGAACGCCGAGCGCTGGACGGCCTGCGCGGCCTCGGTGACGGGCAGGTCCTGGTAGCCGGCGACCTTGATCAGCACGTCGTAGAACGCGTTGGTGGCGTAGATCGGGTCCATGATCTGCTCGACCGTTCCCCACCCCTGCGACGGGCGCTGCTGGAACAGGCCGATCGAGTCGCGGTCGCCGTAGTCGATGTTGATGAGGCGGGACTCCTGCAGCGCGGTGGCGATCGCGATGGTCGCGGCGCGCGCGGGCAGGTCCCGACGCACGGCGACGGCGGCGATCATGGCCGCGTTGTCCGCCTGCGCCGGCGCCAGGGCGTACTGGTCGTCGCCCTGGCCCGCGAAGCAGACCTGCGCCTTCGGGGGGGCGGGGTGCCGGCTGTCGAGCACCGCGACGACCCCGCCGACGGCCACGACCAGCAGCGCGAGCACGACGAGGACCACCGCGAGCCCGCGCCACCGGCGACGCCTGCGCGGCGGGCGACGGGCCACCGTCAGTTGGCGTGCAGCGCGGTGTTGAGCTCGACCCCCGCACCGGAGCGGGCCACGGCCTCGACGCCACCCGTGAGCGAGTTGCGGCGGAACAGCACGCCGTTCGCGCCCGCGAGCTCGCGCGCCTTGATGACGCGGCCGTCGTCGTCGCCGAACCCGACGAGCATGACCTTGGTGCCGGCCGTCACGTAGAGCCCCGCCTCGATCACGCAGTCGTCGCCGAGCGGGATGCCGAGGCCGGCGTTGGCGCCCAGGAGCGACCGTGCGCCCACCGAGACCACCAGGCGCCCGCCACCCGACAGCGTGCCCATGATGGAGGCACCGCCGCCGACGTCGGACCCGTCACCGACCACGACCCCGGCCGAGATGCGGCCCTCGACCATCGACGTGCCGAGCGTGCCGGCGTTGTAGTTGACGAAGCCCTCGTGCATCACCGTGGTGCCGGACGCCAGGTGCGCACCGAGCCGGACGCGGTCGGCGTCCGCCACGCGCACGCCGGTCGGGAGCACGTAGTCGACCATGCGCGGGAACTTGTCGACGCCCAGCACCGTGGGCGCGACGCCGTGCGCCGTGCGCAGCCGCAGGCGTGTGGCCTCGAAGCCCGCGACCGCGCACGGGCCGCGGTCGGTCCACACCACGTTGGGCAGCACGCCGAACAGGCCGTCGAGGTTCTGCCCGTGCGGCGCGACCAGGCGGTGGGACAGGAGGTGGAGGCGCAGGTAGGCGTCGGGGACGTCGGCCGGTGCCTCGTCCAGGTCGATGACCGTGCGCACGACGACGACCCGCACCCCGCGGGCGTCGTCCGTGAGCTCGGCGTCCGTGAGCTCGGCGGGAGCGACGGCGTCGTCGTCCGGGGCGCCGAGCGCGGGGGAGGGGTACCAGGTGTCGAGGGTGTCGCCGGTGGCGGTCACGGTTGCGAGACCAAACCCCCAGGCGGTGCGTGACGTCATGGGCGCAACGCTAGTCGACCGCGGGCCTCGCGGTCTCGGGGGGTATCGGGTATCGGACGAGGCCCGCCGGCCGTTCGCCGGACCCGGGCGACGCGGCGGGGCGCAGCGACGGATGCAGGTCGCGGAACCCGAGGGATGCGGCCAGGGCGCTCAGGGCCGGGGCCGCGCGGACGAGGTCCTCGAGCTCGACCGCCGGGAGGGCGGTCAGGGCGTAGCGCAGGTGCCGTGCACTGCGCTCACGCGCCGCAGCACGCAGCGCGACCGCGGCAGGGGTGGCTGCGAACGTCGCGGCTCGCTCGTCGGACGACGACGTCACGACGAGCCCGCGGGCGACCAGGTCCTGCAGCGCTCGGCGGGTGGTCGCGAGGGACTTCTCGGTGGCCTGTGCGCACTCGGCGAGCGTGACCCCGGAGGCGCGCAGCAGCATGCGCAGGATCGTCACCTCGTCCGGTGGGACGTCGCGCTGACCGGCACGCTGCTCGGCCTCGTGCCGGACGGTCGAGTTGATCCCGTCGAGGGTCTCGGCGAGCGCGACCAACGCCCGCAGCAGGTCAGGGTCGAGTCCCGCCATCAGCGCACCGCGGCCGCTGCCGCCATCTGGAGCGCACCCGTCACCTCGGCGCGGATCCCCAGGTGCGCGGGCATGATCTCGAGCGCCGCCGCCGTCGCGGGCTGGGTGTGGCGCAGGACGGCCTGCTCGACACCTTCCAGGAACGAGCTCCCGGCGGCGGCCAGCTCGCCCCCGACCACCAGCGCATCGGGGTTGAGCAGGTTGCAGAGGCTGGCCAGCACCCGCCCCAGCTCGCGGCCGGCCTCGTCCAGGAGCCGGCGGGTGATGCCGTCGTCGAACGTCGACAGCGTGATCTGGGCCGGGTCGGTGGTGGGGTGGGTGTGGACGAGCTGCGCCATCAGCGCCTGCACGGAGACGACGGCCTCGAGGCAGCCGCGGTTGCCGCACCGGCAGATCTCCGTGTGCCCAGGCAGGTTGGTGTGCCCGATCTCTCCGGCCAGACCGTTGGCGCCCTTGAACGGTGCGCCGTCGATGACCAGGCCCGCACCGATGCCGTGGGAGGCCTTCACGTACAGGAACGCGCGGCGGTAGCGGCCGGCGCCGGCGCGAAGCTCGCCGTACGCGCCCAGCACGGCGTCGTTCTCGACGTGCACGTGCTCGACGTCGTGCAGGCGCGCGCGCAGCTCGTCGGCGGGCGCCAGTCCCACCCAGCTCGACAGGATGGTCGGCGAGCGCACCAGCCCCGTACGGGTGTCGAGCGGGCCGGGGATCCCGGCCACCAGCGTGGACAGCTGGTCGATCCCCTGGTCGCGGCGGATCTTCTCCAGCAGGTCGACGGCCACGTCCATGGCGTCGGTGGCGCGAAGGTCCACGTCGAGCGACACGCGCTCGTCCGCGATCGACTTGCCCAGCGCGTCGGCGACCGCCACGTGGACGTGGTTGTGGCCGAAGTCGATCCCGGCGACGGGAGCGCCGTCGGCGACCGCGCGCAGGCGCGTGGCAGGTCGGCCGCTGCCCGACCCGCGGCCCTGGGCCCGTGCCTCGGACTCGGTGATCCGACCGTCGGCGAGCAGCCGACCGACCGCCTGGTTGACGGTGCTGCGCGACATCCGGGTGAGCTCGACGAGCTCGGCACGCGTGACGTCCTCGTTCGCGCGGATCAGCTGGAGCAGGTCCTCACGCGTGCGCAGCCGAGGGGCGGTCCGTTCGTCGATGCTCGCCATGGTCCGAGAGTAGGGCACCACGTCCTGTTTTTGGGCTGGTCTACGGTCATTTAATAGGCCGTATATGGCGCAAAAGATGGAACCGCTCCCACCTCGTTCAATCATTGACAGTCCAAAAAACGATACCTAGCGTTTCCGGCGTTGCACTCAATCCGGACATCGCCGCCCGGGTTGCTGGTCAGCCCCCAGGGTCGCGTTGCGGCCGTCGACGTCGAGAAGTTGTCAGAGAGGACGACTCCCTCATGCACCTTTCCCACCGCGCCCGCGCCGCCACGCGCGCGGCGCTGCCTGCCGCGGTCGTCGCCGCCCTTGTGCTCGCGGGCACCGGGCCGGCGACTGCCGCCACCACCAACCCCAGTCCCAACGACCTCGAGCTGGCCAACGCCCAGCTCTCCAAGCGGGCAGCGACCGAAGGGATGGTGCTGCTCGAGAACAACGACGGCACGCTCCCGGTCGCGAAGAGCTCCAACGTCGCGCTCTTCGGCGTCGGAGCGTATGCGACCGTCAAGGGCGGCACCGGCTCGGGCAACGTCAACAACCGGTACACGATCAACGTGCGCTCCGGCCTGGAGAACGCCGGCTACACCATCACCACCAGCTCGACGTACTGGTCGGCGATGACCAGCGCGTACGACACCAAGTACCCGCCGAGCACGTCGGGCTCGGTGTTCGGCCCGACCGTCGACTACTCGTCGGTGGAGCAGGCGCTGACCCGGACGAGCGTGCAGCCCACGGCCCCGACCGACACCGCGATCTTCGTCGTCGCGCGCAACTCCGGGGAGGGCGCCGACCGCAAGGCCGGCCAGGGGGACTACCTGCTCACGGACACCGAGTACGACGACATCCAGCGGATCGGCCAGGCGTACGAGCACGTGGCCGTGGTCCTGAACGTCGGTGGCGTCGTCGACACCTCGTTCTTCCAGGAGATCAACCGCTCGGCCAGCGACCCGGGGGGCGGCCAGGCCGTCGACTCTTTGCTGCTGATGAGCCAGGCCGGGCAGGAGTCCGGCAACGCGCTCGCGGAGGTGCTCGACGGCGACGCGAACCCGTCCGGCAAGCTCACCGACACCTGGGCCTCGAAGTACTCGTACTACCCGGCAGCGGCCACGTTCGCGCTCAACGACGGCAGCTCGTCCCCCGAGACCTACAGCGAGGGCGTCTACGTCGGCTACCGGTACTTCGACTCGTTCTACCGGAGCCTCGACGCGGACCACCCGGAGAGCGTCGTCGACTACCCGTTCGGCTATGGGCTGTCATACACGAACTTCCACATCGACCCCCAGAGCGTGACCGCGGACATGGACCACGTCACGGTCAAGGCCAAGGTCACCAACGTGGGTGACACCTACAGCGGCAAGGAGGTGGTCGAGACCTACTTCTCCGCACCGCAGACCGGGCTCGACAAGCCTTACCAGGAGCTGGCCGGCTACGCGAAGACCGACGACCTGGCCCCTGGCGCCTCGCAGATCCTGACCATCACCTACGACACGACCGAGATGTCGTCGTACGACGAGTCGACGTCCTCGTACGTGATGGACGCCGGTGACTACGTCGTGCGCGTCGGCAGCTCGTCGCGCAACACGCAGGTGGCCGCGACGATCGGTCTCGCCGACCGGACCGTCACGGAGCAGGACTCGAGTCAGCTCGTCGACGACGAGAAGCCCGCCACCGAGCTCACGAGCGACCCGGCCGACTTCTACACCTACGACGGCGAGGCCGACGAGGTCGCCGCCGCACCCCACCTCACGCTCAGCACGGCGGGCTTCAGCCCGGTGCAGGCGGCCTCGAAGGTTCAGCAGGACGTGGCCGTGGACAGCACGTCGCCCTACTTCGCGCTCGACGGGGCGACGATCTCCTCCGTGCCGGTCTACCTGGACCCGGCGCAGACCAGCTGGGAGGGGACCGGCGCGCCGTACGCCCCGAAGGCCGGTGAGACGGTGAAGGCCGTCACTGCCGACCCGACCAGCACGCTGTACGACGTCGCCAAGGGCAGGACGAGCATCGAGCAGCTGGTGGCCGGGCTCAGCGTCACGCAGCTGGCCAACGTCGTGGAAGGCGCGAGTGCCATCGGCTCCACGCTGTCCGCGACGGGCGCCGCCGGGTACACCACTGCCAAGTACGAGAGCCTGGGCATCCCCGCCATGACCCTCTCCGACGGTCCGGCCGGCCTGCGCATCACCCAGAAGATCGCGACCACCCCGGCCACCTACCAGTTCGGCACCGCCTGGCCCGTGGGCACCGCTCTGGCCCAGACCTGGAACCGCGACCTGGTCACCGAGGTCGGCACGGCGATCGGCAAGGAGATGCAGGAGTACGGCGTCTCGCTGTGGCTCGCGCCCGGCATGAACATCCACCGCGACCCGCTCAACGGCCGCAACTTCGAGTACTACTCCGAGGACCCGGTGGTCTCCGGCCTGACGTCGGCCGCCACCACCCTCGGCGTCCAGTCCGTCCCCGGCGAGGGGGTCACCATCAAGCACTTCGCCGCCAACAACCAGGAGACCCAGCGCAGCGGTGGCGACGTGATCGCCGGCGAGCGTGGCCTGCGCGAGATCGAGCTCAAGGGCTTCGAGATCGCCGTGAAGTCGGCGCAGCCGATGGCCGTGATGAGCTCCTACAACAAGGTGAACGGCACCTACGCGGCGCAGAACTACGACCTCCTCGAGGACGTGCTCCGCGGTGAGTGGGGCTTCAAGGGGACCGTGATGTCCGACTGGGGCGGCAGCCACGACACCGTCGCGACGATGTACGCCGGCAACGACCTGATCGAGCCCGGCAACGCCCCGCAGAACGTCATCAACACGACCGTCAAGGTGCCGCCGACGATCGACGTCTCGGGCCTGCCGGTCTACAACAAGACCGTCACGAGCACGCGCACGACGTACGCGTGGTCGTTCAACGGCCTCACGCCGTCGGCGACGGGGACGGAGACCATCTCGACGACGGTGGACGGGAGCACCGACCTGTCGAAGACCCCGGCCTCCGGCACGACGACCGTCGACGTCATCAACAACCAGGTGTTCACGCCCAACGCCAAGTTCACGTCGGTGGACGACGCGTACACGCAGACCGCGGCCATCCTCGCCGGCTCGACCCTGACCGCGGCGCAGAAGGCGGGCATCACCCTCACCGACGTGGTGCACGCCGACCCGGCGGATGCCACGAGCCCCGTGACCGCGTACACGGTGGTCGTCAAGGGCACCTACCCCGCGGCGGGCTGGAACATGCGGCTCGGGGACCTGCAGCGCTCGGCCATCCGGGTGCTGACCACGGTTCGCCAGTCCGCGCAGTTCGCGCAGCTGGCTTCCATCCAAGGCGTGTCCGGCATCAAGGCCGCGTCCTACACGGCCCAGTTCTCCGACCTGAAGAGCTACGTCGCGGTGACCAAGGGCAAGGTGACCAAAGTCCCGTCGGGTCCGGCGCCGCAGTTCACGGTCACCACCGACCCGGCGCTGCCGGCCAGTGGCTGGTACACCGGACCGGTCGCGGTGAGCGTGGCGGCGCCCGAGGGCGACATCGCGTCGGTCAGCATCGACGGGGGCGAGTCCGTGCTCTGGACGGGCACCCCGGTCGAGGTCTCGGGCGACGGTGAGCACCACGTGCTCGTCGCGGTCTCCCGTGACGACGCCCCGCCCGCCGCCAAGGAGCTGACCGTCAAGATCGACGGAGCTGCTCCCACGGCCTCGGTCACGTCGGCGAAGGACGGCAAGCTCGTGCTCACGGCATCGGACGAGCTGTCCGGCGTCGCGTCCGTCGAGTACTCGGTCGATGGTGGGTCGCACTGGTCCACGTACAGCGGACCGGCGACCATCGCCGGTGCGCCCCGGGCTGTGCAGTACCGGGCCACCGACGTGGCCGGCAACGTCAGCACGGCGAAGTCGGTCACGGTCGCGGCCAAGCTCGCGCTCGCCAAGCCGGTCGTCACCGGGACGCCCGTCGTGGGCAACAAGCTGACGGCCACTGTCGCCTCGCACACCAGCGGGTCGACGTTGGGCTACCAGTGGCTTCGCAACGGGAAGGCGATCGCCGGCGCCACGAAGTCGACCTACACGGCCGTCGCGGCCGACGCGAAGACCCAGGTGTCCGTCAAGGTCACGGCCACCAAGTCGGGTTCCACGGCGGTCTCGTCGACCTCCGCCCCCGTCACCGTGCTGGGCAAGCTCGTGCTCTCGACTCCGGCGATCAAGGGGTCTGCCGTCAAGGGCAGCACCGTGAAAGCCACGGTCGACACGCACACCAGCGGCGCGACCCTGTCCTACCAGTGGAAGCGCGACGGGAAGGCGATCACCGGCGCCAAGGCGTCGAGCTACAAGGTCGTCAAGGCCGACGTGGGCACGAAGCTCACCGTCACGGTCACCGAGAGCAAGTCGGGCTACCAGAGCGTGGCCAAGACCTCGGCACCGAAGAAGGTGAAGTAGCGTCCACCCACCACAGGGCCCCCGCCGCACGCACGCGGCGGGGGCCCTGCGCCGTGCTCGACCGCGACCGCGGGTCGCCGGGGCGGGCTAGGGTCGGGCGCGTGACTCTCGACCTGACCGGTGACGTGGTGGAGCTGACGCGGGCGCTGTGCGACCTGCCGTCGGAGAGCGGCGACGAGAAGGCGATCGCCGACGCCGTCGAGGCGGCGCTGCGAGCCTGCCCGCACCTGGAGGTGCTGCGCGACGGGGACGCCGTCGTCGCGCGGACCGACCTGGGGCGGTCGTCCCGCGTCGTCGTCGCCGGCCACCTGGACACCGTGCCGATCGCCGACAACCTGCCGACGCGACTGGTCGACGGTGAGCTGTGGGGACGCGGGACCGTGGACATGAAGGCGGGCGTCGCGGTGCAGCTCGCGCTCGCGGCCACGGTGGACGCGCCGACGAAGGACGTCACGTGGGTGTTCTACGACCACGAGGAGGTCGCGGCGACCCTCAACGGCCTGGCCCGGCTCGTCGAGAAGCACCCGGACTGGCTCGCGGCCGACTTCGCGGTGCTGGGGGAGCCGACGAACGGCGGCATCGAGGGGGGCTGCAACGGGACGCTCCGCGCGGAGGTGCGGCTGACCGGCGTCGCGGCGCACTCGGCGCGCGCCTGGGCGGGCGTCAACGCGATCCACGCGGCCGGCGAGGTGCTGCGCCGGCTCGAGGCGTACGAGCCGCGCACGGTCGACGTCGACGGGCTGGCCTACCGCGAGAGCCTCAACGCGACGGTCATCACCGGCGGAGTCGCGCCCAACGTCATCCCGGACAGCTGCGTCATCACGGTCAACTACCGGTTCGCGCCGTCGCAGACCGTGGAGCAGGCGTTCGCGCACGTCGTCGAGCTCTTCGACGGCTACGACGTGGTGCTCACCGACTCTGCGCCCGGTGCACGTCCCGGGCTCGACGCACCGGCGGCGCAGGAGTTCGCCGCGGCGATCCTGGGCGTGACCGGCGGCGAGGTCGCGCCCAAGTTCGGCTGGACCGACGTGGCCCGCTTCTCCGCGCTCGGTATCCCCGCCGTGAACTTCGGGCCCGGCGACCCGATGCTGGCGCACAAGGTGGACGAGCGGTGCCCGGTGGACCAGATCCGGACGTCGTACGACGCGCAGCGGGCCTGGCTCACCGGGAGCTGACCGCTTCTGTCGGCGAAGGCACCTAGAGTCGACGCCATGAGCGACGACGGTCAGCCGGCCCCCGGGCACGGTTATCGCAAGGGTCCGGTGCTGCTGCGCGGCCAGCAGATCCCCACCACCACGTCCGACCAGCGGCTGCTGAGCGGCGCCGGTGACACGTCGTGGCTGAGCGGCGACCCGTGGCGCGTCATGCGCATCCAGAGCGAGTTCGTCGAGGGCTTCGGGGCGCTGGCCGACGTCGGGCCCGCCGTGAGCGTGTTCGGCTCCGCCCGGACCAAGCCGGACCACGGCGACTACGCGCTCGCCGAGCAGGTCGGCGGTGGTCTGGCGCGCGCCGGCTACGCCGTGATCACCGGTGGCGGCCCGGGCATCATGGAGGCCGCGAACAAGGGGGCCAAGGAGGCAGGCGGGCTGTCGGTCGGGCTCGGGATCGAGCTGCCCTTCGAGCAGGGCATGAACGACTACGTCGACCTCGGCGTGAACTTCCGCTACTTCTTCGCCCGCAAGACGATGTTCGTCAAGTACTCCCAGGGGTTCGTGGTCCTGCCCGGTGGGTTCGGCACGTTCGACGAGCTCTTCGAGGCGCTGACGCTGGTGCAGACGCACAAGGTCATGGAGTTCCCGATCGTGCTCGTCGGGCGCGACTACTGGCAGGGGCTGCTCGACTGGGTCACCGGAGCCGTCGTCGAGCGCGGGCTGATCGGGCCGACGGACCACGAGCTCCTTCGCGTCGTCGACACGGCACAGGAGGCGATCGAGATCGTCGTCGCGCGGGACGCGGAGCTGCGGTCGGCCGAGCAGGCAGCGGTCGACGCCACCGCGCGTGACCAGCAGGCGGCGCAGGACGCCTCGTCGTGATCGCGGGAGTCCCCGCCCGCGGGGCCGACCTGCGCCTGCGTGACCGCACGTTCGGTCCCGACCACCCGGTGGTCATGGCGGTGGTGAACCGCACGCCCGACTCGTTCTACGCAGCCGCCCGGTACGGCGACGACGACGCGGCCGACGAGGCCGTCACGCGCGCCGCCGACGAGGGCGCGGACATCGTCGACCTGGGCGGCGTGCGTGCGGGCCGCGGGCCGGAGGTGTCCGTCGACGACGAGATCGCGCGCGTCGTGCCGCTCGTCGCGCGCGTCCGCGCCCGCCACCCGGACCTGCTGGTCAGCGTGGACACGTGGCGCGCGCCCGTCGCGCGCGCGGCGGCCGACGAGGGCGTGGACCTGGTCAACGACACCTGGGCCGGCCACGACCCGGAGCTCGTCGAGGTCGCCGCCGAGCGGGGTCTCGGCATCGTCTGCTCGCACACCGGCGGCGCGGTCCCGCGCACCGACCCCTTCCGCGTCGCGTACGGCGACGACCTGGACGGCGTGGTCGACGACGTCGTCGCGACCGTCTCCGCCGGGGCGCGGCGGGCCGTGGCGCTCGGCATCGACCCCGCGAGCGTGCTCGTCGACCCCACCCACGACTTCGGCAAGAACACCTGGCACTCGCTGCACCTGGTCCGCCGGACGCAGACGCTGGTCGATCTGGGCCATCCTGTGCTCATGGCGCTGTCACGCAAGGACTTCGTGGGCGAGACCCTCGACCTGCCGGCCGACGACCGGCTCGAGGGGACCCTGGCCGCGACGTCGGTCGCCGCCTGGCTCGGTGCCCGGGTGTTCCGCGCGCACGACGTGCGCGCCACCCGCCGCACGCTCGACATGGTCGCGGCGATCCGCGGCGACCGTGCGCCGCAGCGAGCCGTCCGGGGGCTGGTGTGAGCGAGCAGCCCGGCGTCGCGGACCCCACGCGCCCGACGAGCGGGAGACCTCCCGAGGACCAGGTCGTGCTCGACGATGACGTGCTCGACGACGACGTGCCTGGCGACGCCGTCGCGGAGCCGTCCCCCGTCGCTCGTCGGGTCCACGACCCCCGCGGCTGGCCGTGGTGGGTGCAGGTGCTCGCGGTGTACGCGGCGGCCCGGTTGTTCAGCGCGATCGTCCTCATGCTCACCGCGAGCCGCCAGGAGGCGAGCTACTGGGGGGATGCGCACCCGTCGTACCTCGAGTTCACCGGCAAGTGGTGGGACGCGGACTGGTACCGGCAGGTGGCCGAGAACGGCTACCCCTCTCAGCTGCCGCGCGGCGACGACGGCCTGGTGCAGCAGAACCCGTGGGCGTTCTTCCCGCTGTTCCCCATGATGGTGCGCGGCCTGATGACCGTGACCGGCGGTGAGTACTACCAGGTGGCGCCCCTGCTGGCGCTGGTCCTGGGCGCCGGCGCCATGCTCGTGATCCACCCGCTGGTCCGCATCGGCGCGCCGCGCGCTGTGGCGGCGCGGCCCGGACTGCCGCTGGCGTCGGTCGCGCTGGTCAGCGTCTTCCCGACGGCCGTCGTGCTCCAGATCGGCTACACCGAGTCCCTCGCACTGCTGCTGATCGCGGCGTCGCTGCTGCTGCTGCTCAAGCGCCTGTACTTCGAGGCGGCGCTCGTCGTGATCGCGCTCGGCTTCACGCGCGCCGTCGCGCTGCCCATGGCCGTCGTCATCGTGGTGCATGCGCTGGTGCGCTGGCGGGACTCCCGCGCCGGGCGCGACACGCTCACGGGCCGCGACGTGGGTGCGCTCGGCGGACTGGCCGTCGCCGCGGGCATCTCCGGGGTCGCGTGGCCGCTGATCTGCGGGTGGGTCACCGGTGAGAAGGACGGCTACCTCCAGACCCAGGAGGCGTGGCGCGGCGTCCGGTCGGTCAAGCCGTTCAGCTCGTGGGGCTACGTCACGCAGTTCTGGTTCGGCGACCTGGCCCCGTGGGTGATGTGGGGCTCGTTCGCGCTGGTCGTCGCCGTCCTCGTCGTGCCCGCCGCCTGGCGCCTGGGCCCCGAGCTGCACGTGTGGCCCGCCGCCTACCTGCTCTACATCGCCGGTGCCGTGGAGCCGAGCAGCAGCCTGGCGAGGTTCATGCTGCTCGCGTTCCCGATGGCGACCATCACGGCGGGCGTGGTGACCCGGCCGGCGGTCGCCCGACGCGCGTGGTTCACCCTCGTCGTCGTCGCGATGCTGTACCTGCAGTGCGTCTGGATCTGGGACATGTGGCGCATCCAGGGGCCCACCGGATGGCCGCCGTGACCTGCGCGCCCGGGTGACCCGACGCCGCTCGCGCGGTGATGTGTGGGTTCCGTGAACTAAGATGGTCGACGGACAACCGGCAGCTGGGCCGCAGGTGGAGTGCGTGCGAACGCGCCCGATGCGGCCTGCCGGGACGAACGAGGCGAAGGAGAGGCCCCGCATGGCCGCGATGAAGCCGAGGACCGGCGACGGACCGCTCGAGGTGACCAAGGAGGGCCGCGGCATCGTCATGCGCGTCCCGCTCGAGGGCGGTGGACGTCTGGTGGTCGAGCTCAACGCGACCGAGGCGGCCGAGCTCGGCGAGGCCCTGACCGCCGTCGTCTCCTGACGAGCGGGATGGCGCGCACGAGCGACCGCAGGACCACCGGGCAGACGGACGGGACCCGTCCGTCTGCCCGTGCTCGCACGACCATCGGGGGTCCGCTGCCCGAGGTCGTGCTGGCGGGTGATGCGCTCGCCGACGGTGACGCGCGGGGCGGCAGGGGCGGTCGCCCGACGACGACCGTCGCCGACGTGCTCGCCGGGAGCGGCGCGGACGCCGTCGCCGTGCCGCTGCTGCCCGCGGTCGAGGGCGACACCGGTGCCCAGCCCGGCGAGGGCGCTGCGCAGGTCGCCGCGCTGTACGGGATCGACCTCGCGGAGATCGCGGACCGCACCGGGCAGACCGGCGCGGCCGGCGAGACCTACGTCCTCCAGCTCCCGCGGCCGGTCGGGACGGCCGTCACCCTCCCGTGGACCGAGCTCCCGCCACGCATCGTGCTGGTGGGTGCCGGGACGCAGGACGCGACCGACCTTCGTCGCGCCGGGGCCGCACTGGCCCGCGCGACGCGCGGCCTCGACCGCGTCGTGACGACGGTCGGTGCGCAGGCGCGGCAGACGGCGTCCCAGGTCGCCGAGGCCGCGCGCGCGTTGACCGAGGGCTACCTGCTCGCCGCGTACGCCCAGCCGACGGCAGGCAGCGTGCAGCCGAAGGACGTCGGCACGCTGGTGCTGCTGGGCCGCGACGGGACTCGCGTCGCCGCCGCCGTGGACGCCGCGACGAGCTCCGCGTCCGCGACCTGGCTCGTGCGCGACCTCGCGTCCACGCCCTCCAACATCAAGAACCCGGCGTGGTTCGCCGACCAGGCCAAGCGCCTGGCCACGCGAGCCGGCCTGACGACGACGGTGCGCTCGACCCGTGAGCTCACGGCCGAGGGCTTCGGCGGCATCCTCGCGGTCGGTGCCGCGTCGGCGTCGCCGCCGAGGCTCGTCACGGTGAGCTACGTGCCCGAGGGTGCGGCGAACGGCAAGCACGTGGTGATCGTCGGCAAGGGGATCACGTTCGACACGGGCGGGCTGAGCATCAAACCGCGCGAGTCGATGGTGACGCAGAAGTCGGACATGACGGGGGCTGCGGTCGCGCTGGCGACCGTGCTGGGGGCGGCCGAGGCCGGCGTCCGGCACCGTGTCACCGCCGTCATGCCGCTGGCGGAGAACCACTTCGGTGCCTCGTCGTACCGTCCGGGCGACGTGCTGCGGATGTACGGCGGCACGACGGTCGAGATCGCGAACACCGACGCCGAGGGTCGCCTCGTCCTCGCCGACGCGCTGGCCTGGGCCGACGAGACGCTCGATCCCGACGTGCTCGTCGACGTCGCGACGCTGACCGGCGCAGCCGCCGTCGGGCTGGGGCGCACCCACGGTGCGCTGTACGGCACCGACGACGCGCTCGTCGCGGCGCTGGAGTCCGCCGGTGCGTCGTCGGGCGAGCTGCTGTGGCACCTGCCGCTCGTCGACGAGTACGAGGAGTCGGTGCAGTCCTCGATCGCGGACCTGCGCCAGGTGCCGTCGGACACCCGCGTCGGCGCGCGGTCCATCGCCGCCGCGCTGCTCCTGCGCCACTTCGTCGGGAAGCGGGCGTGGGCGCACCTGGACATCGCGGGACCGGCCCGCGCGTCCGCCGACCGTCACGAGGTGACGGAGGGCCCCACGGGCTTCGGCGTCCGCCTCCTGCTGCGCTACCTGTCCGACCTGCGCTGACCCGCGGAGGTCAGCGCTTGACGGCGACCAGCAAGCCGTCGCCGCTGGGGAGCAGCGCGGACAGCAGCCGGTCGTCGTCGCGGACCGTGCGGCCCAGCTCGCGGACGGCCGTCGTCGTCTCGTCGCGGCGCGCGGGGTCGGCGACGCGGTCGTGCCACAGCGCGCCGGCGACCGCCAGCACTCCGCCGGACCGCAGCAGGCGGACGGCCTGCTCGACGTACGCGGCGGCGTTCTCCTTGTCGGCGTCCACCAGCACCAGGTCGTACGCGCCGTCGGTCAGGCGGGGGAGCACGTCGAGCGCGCGCCCGGAGATGGTGCGCGTGCGCGTCGCCCGCAGACCCTCGTCGGCGAACGCCTCCTTGGCCGCGCGCTGGTGCTCGACCTCGATGTCGATGGTCGTCAGGACACCGTCGGCGGGCATGCCGCGCAGCAGGTGCAGCGACGAGACGCCGGCACCCGTGCCGATCTCGACGGCCGCCTTCGCGCCCACCGCGGCGGCCAGGACCGTCAGGGCCGCGCCGGCGCCGGCGGGGACGGGGGTGCACCCGAGCTGGCCGGCACGCTCGCGCGCACGGGCCAGGACGTCGTCCTGCTGGACGAACTCCTCGCTGTAGACCCAGCTGCTGGCCTTGTCGCTGGAGATGACGACCTCCCGGTCGGGTGCGCGTGCCCGGCGCGGGATGCCTCCGGGTCAGGCGCCAGCGTAGTCCCGCGCGCGGGCCCGACGACGGACGCGGAACTATCCGGGCGCGTGCGGCGTTGCACCCGATGCGACGCATCAGGGCCGCACCTGGGACACTGGACGTCGACGTACCGATCCGAGGAGCCCCGTGCCGTCCACCCCGCAGTCCGCCCCGCACCCCGGCTGGCAGCCGCCGTCGTGGGAGCAGATCGTGCGCGAGCACTCGGCGCGCGTCTACCGGCTCGCGTACCGCCTCACGGGCAACAAGGCCGACGCCGAGGACCTCACGCAGGAGACGTTCGTCCGCGTGTTCCGCTCGCTGCACACCTACCAGCCCGGCACGTTCGAGGGCTGGCTGCACCGCATCACCACCAACCTGTTCCTCGACCAGGCGCGCCGCAAGCAGCGCATCCGCATGGACGCCATGGGCGAGGAGGCCGACCGCTACGCGTCGGGCGACCAGCTGGCCGCGCCCGAGCGCGCGTTCGAGCACGGCAACCTGGACCGCGACATCCAGCAGGCGCTCGACGACCTGCCCCCGGAGTACCGCGCCGCGGTCGTCCTGTGCGACATCGAGGGCCTGTCGTACGAGGAGATCGCCGTCACGCTCGGCATCAAGCTCGGCACCGTGCGTTCGCGCATCCACCGCGCGCGGGCGCGGCTGCGGGTCTCGCTCGAGCACAGGGCGCCAGACGTCACCCGCGCTGCGGAGTCGTTCCTGGATGCGCCCGACGAGGTGCGCGCGTGAGCCACCTCGGGTCGCGGATCAGCGCCCTGGCCGACGGGCAGCTCCCGCCGGCGGCCGCCGAGCGCGCGCTCGCCCACGTGGCCGGGTGCCCGGAGTGCGCGGCCGAGCTGAGGGCCGCCCGCGCGGCGCGTGCCGCGCTGTCGTCGGCCGCCGCCGACGTGCTGCCGGACGCCGACCTCGCCGACCGGCTGCTGTCCCTGGCGCCGAGCGAGCCGCCGGCGTTCGCACCCCAGGCGGCGGACCCGTTCGCGACGACCCCGCGCCGCACCGCGTACGACGTCGGCTCCTACGGGCTGCACCGCGGCCCCGCCCGCCGCGCGTGGGGGACCCGCACCGGTGCCGCGCTGTGCGGCGAGGTGCCGCTGCGCCGCGTCGCACCGCGCATGGTGGTCGGCTCGGTGGCCGGGATGGGGGCCGTCGCCGCCATGCTGTTCGTGCTGGGCGCGCGGCCCGCGATGACGCCCGAGGGCCACCTGAGCGCCGACCTGGAGCTGCTCGGTCACGCGTCCGTGCAGCCGGACGACGGCAAGGTCCGCTCGGTCTCGCTGCAGGCGGATGACGACCTCGTGGACGCCGCGGGGAGCGACGCCGTCGCCTGGCTCGGGGACAACGGCTGGCCGTTCCCCGACCGCCTCGCCGCTGGGTGGTCGGTGAGCGCCGTGCGCTACACCGCCGACGGCGGCATCGAGATCGACGTCACCGGTGCGGCCGGACCCGTCGTCGTGACCGAGAACGCCGGCCGCCTCGACACCGCCCACCTGGCGGGCGCGCAGATCGAGACCCTCGGCGACCGCGAGGTCGTGGTGCTCTCCGAGCAGCCGTGGCACGTCGCCTGGCAGTCTGGCGGCACGGTGGTGCAGGTGGTGGCGGGGCAGGAGTCGGGCGACGCCCACGCGTTCGTGGGACAGTTCCCGGGCGGCGCCTACGACGACGGCGTCCCGGCCCGCATCTCGCGCGGGTGGTCCACCGTGACAGGAGTGTTCGACCAGCCATGACGACGCCCGAC
Organism: Cellulomonas sp. JH27-2; assembly: GCF_014837175.1. Lineage (GTDB taxonomy): Bacteria > Actinomycetota > Actinomycetes > Actinomycetales > Cellulomonadaceae > Cellulomonas. The sequence continues at coordinate 696,559 of NZ_JACYFR010000003.1, forward strand.
GAGCACTCCGGCGCACAGCCCGCACAGCCGGAGGCCGGCCCGGCCGTGCCCCGACCCGCACCCGCTGCCACGCCTGCTCCTGAGGCTGAGCCAGCACCGGCCGAGGCTCCGCTGTTCGCGCCGCCCGTCACGCGTCAGCCCCCGGCCAGCCCGACGGCGCAGGCCGCCGAGGCGCCGAGCCCGAGCCTGAGCACGGCGCCGGCGGCCGCGACGCCGCCCATGTTCGGTCCGCCAGCCATGCATGCGCCGGCCCAGCCGGCGGGATCCCACGCGCCGGGGGTCCAGGCGCCTCATGCCCCGCACGCGGGTGCGCACCAGACGTGGCCGCCTGGCTCGCCGGCACCGGACCAGCCGCAGCGCGTGGTCCGTGTGCGCCGGTCCAAGGCGCGGCGCAGCATGTCCGTGGTGTGGGTCGTGCCCATGCTGCTGCTCGCGCTCGCCGCCGGGGTCGTCGGTGGCCTCGTCGGCGGGAACCTGTCCCACGACGACCACCTGACGTCCGCCGACCTGCCGACGTCCGCGGCGAGCGGCTCGACGTTGCGCGACCCCGGGTCGGTCGCGGGCATCGCGTCGGGCATCCTGCCGAGCGTCGTCTCGATCGAGGCGACGAGCTCGGACGGAACGGCCACCGGCACCGGGTTCGTGCTGCGCGAGGACGGCTACCTGCTGACCAACAACCACGTCGTCGCGAGCACCGCCGACGGCGCGGGCACGCTCACGGTCACCTTCGCGGACGGGCACCAGGCCGATGCGCGCATCGTCGGCCGCACCTCCGACTACGACCTGGCCGTGGTGAAGGTCGACGAGGACGGCCTGGACCCGCTGGTGCTGGGGAACTCCGACGACGTGGTCGTCGGCGACCCGGTCGTGGCCGTCGGCGCGCCGCTCGGGCTTGCTGGGACGGTCACGACGGGCATCGTCAGCGCGAAGAACCGGCCGGTGTCCGCGGGCGATGCGACCGACACGGCGTTCATCAACGCGATCCAGACGGACGCGGCGATCAACCCGGGCAACTCCGGGGGACCGCTCGTCGACGGCGCGGGCGAGGTCATCGGCATCAACTCCGCGATCGCGCAGCCGCCGGGCGGCCTCAACGGGACCGGCGGGAGCATCGGGCTGGGCTTCGCGATCCCGTCCAACCAGGCCCGCCGCACGGCCGAGCAGCTCATCGAGACGGGGCACGCGACCTACCCGGTGATCGGGGTGCTGCTGGACCAGTCGTACACGGGCGAGGGCGTCAAGGTGTCCGCCAACGCGCAGCAGGGCGGCGACCCCGTCACGGCGGACGGCCCGGCCGACAAGGCGGGCATCCGCGCCGGCGACGTCATCCTGGCGATCGACGGCCGGCCGGTCACCGATCCGGACGAGCTCATCGTCGCGATCCGCGCGCACGAGCCGGGCGACGTCGTCGAGCTGAAGGTCCGCACGGGCAAGGACTCCCGCACGGTCCGGGTCACGCTCGACGAGGCCGGAAACTGATCGGCACGCTCATGCGGCGGGGGTAACCTGGGCCGGTGTTCGACATCAACGGGAGCGAGTTCATCGTCATCCTGCTGGTCGCCGCGATCGTCATCGGGCCCCAACGGCTCCCCGGCTACGCGGAGCAGCTGGGTGCGCTCGTGCGCAAGGCGCGCGTGTGGATGAAGGACGCCAAGGGGCGCATCGACGCCGAGATGGGCGACGACGCCCTCGACGTCGACTGGCGATCGTTGGACCCGCGGCAGTACGACCCGCGCCGCATCGTGCGCGACGCGCTGATGGACCCCGAGCCGGGTCTCGTGCCTGACCCCCGTCAGGCCGCCGCCGGTGTCGCGCCGGCCGTGGCGCTCGCCAAGGCGTCCCCCACGGGGCGTGCGCCGTTCGACACCGAGGCGACCTGAGCCTCCAGCAGCAAACCGGATGAATTCGGTCCGATCCACCCGTTTCACCTGACAGAATGGACGCATGGCTGTGCCGCCCTCCTCGTCGCGCATCTTCTCCGGGATGCAGCCCACGTCGGACTCCCTCCACCTCGGCAACTACCTGGGGGCCCTGACGCAGTGGGTGGCGCTGCAGGAGGGCAACGAGGCGATCTACTGCGTGGTGGACCTGCACGCGCTCACCGTCGCGCCCGACCCTGCGGTGCTGCGCGACCGGACTCGGCGCACGGCCGCCCAATACCTCGCGGCGGGCGTCGACCCCGAGCGGAGCCTGCTGTTCGTGCAGTCGCACGTGCCCGAGCACGCGGAGCTCGCGTGGATCCTGTCCTGCCACACCGGGTTCGGCGAGGCCAGCCGGATGACGCAGTTCAAGGACAAGTCGGGCCGGCACGGGGTCGAGGGCACGACGGTCGGGCTGTTCACGTACCCGGTGCTCATGGCCGCCGACATCCTGCTCTACGACACGCACCTGGTGCCCGTGGGCGAGGACCAGCGCCAGCACCTAGAGCTCACACGTGACCTCGCGCAGCGCCTGAACACCCGCTTCGGCGCCGGGACGGTCGTCGTCCCCGAGCCGCACATCGTGAAGTCGACGGCGAAGATCTACGACCTGCAGGAGCCGACGGCCAAGATGAGCAAGTCGGCGGCGTCGCCGAACGGCCTCATCGAGCTCATGGACGACCCGAAGGTCGTCGCCAAGCGGATCCGCTCGGCCGTGACCGACGACGAGCGCGAGATCCGGTTCGACACCGCGGCCAAGCCCGGCATCTCCAACCTGCTGACGATCTACTCGGCGCTGACCGGCCGGACCGTCGAGGACGTCGAGGCGTCGTTCGCCGGCCGCGGGTACGGAGAGCTGAAGGTCGAGCTGGCCGACGTCGTCGTGGCGTGGCTCGAGCCGTACCAGGCCCGCGTCAACGGGTACCTGGCCGATCCGGCGTCGCTCGACGAGGTGCTCGCGGTCGGCGCGGAGAAGGCCCGCGACATCGCGGCCGTCACGCTCGACCGCATCTACGAGCGCTCGGGCCTGCTGGCGGCCCGCCGGCGCACGCGGGTAGGGGCATGAGGCTGCCGGAGCGATCCGGCGACCAGCTCGTCATCGGGATCGCGGTCACGATCCCCGAGCCGCACGGGTCGGCGTTGCAGGAGGCGCGCGGCCGGTTCGGGGACCCGATGGCTGCGTTCATCCCGCCGCACATCACCCTGATCGGTCCGACGGCGCTCGCGCCCTCTGACGGTGCGGACGTGCGTGCCCACCTCGACGCCGTCGCCGCGCGCTCGGCACCGTTCCAGGTGCGGCTGCGCGGGACGGCCACGTTCCGGCCCGTGTCCCAGGTCGCGTTCGTGCAGGTGGCCGACGGTCTGTCCGCCTGCGAGCTCCTCGAGGCGCAGATCCGCCGAGGCCCGCTGGCCCAGGAGCTACGTTTCCCGTACCACCCGCACGTCACCGTCGCGCACGACCTCGCGGACGCCCAGCTCGACGCGGCCATCGACGAGCTCGCGACGTTCGACGCGTCGTTCCTCGTCGAGCGCTTCGACTGCTACCAGCACGGCGACGACGGCGTCTGGCGGACGGTCGGCAGCCACCGGTTGACGGGCTCGCCCGCGGATGCCGAGGTCAGCGCCTCGTCCTAGGGTCGGGGCATGAGCGAACCCGTCGGTGCAGGCCGCGCGCACCAGCAGGCGCCCGCGGACGACGCGTCCGCCGCATCGCCGACGTCGTTCATGGGCCGGGTCAAGGCGGTGCTCGCCTGGTGGCAGGCGACGAGGCCCGCGCGGGCCAACGCGCGCTTCGGGTCGCGCGGAGGCGGGGTGCTGACCGGAGGCATCGCGTACGCCGCGTTGTTCGCCGTGTTCGCGGGCCTGACGATCGGCTACACGATCCTCATGGCCGTGCTGGGCAACAACGAGGAGCTGCGGGACAAGGTCCTGGACGCGGTCAACGACTCCCTGCCGGGACTGATCAACACCAGCGGTGACGCGGACGCGGGGGGCATCGACCCCGACTCGCTGCAGCTCTCGGGTTCCCTGACGTTCGCCGGCATCATCGCCATCGTCGTCCTGCTCCTGTCCGCGCTGTCGGCTACGGCCGCGCTCCGTACGGGCGTGCGCGCGATGTTCGGCGAGGAGAGCGGCGGCAGTGCGGTGGGTCAGAAGCTCGCGCAGCTCGGTGGGCTGGCAGGATTGGCCTTCGCGGTCCTCCTGTCGGCCCTCGTCTCCACCGCGGCCGGCTCGGTCGCGCGGTGGGTGCTGCAGGCGGTCGGCTGGAACGACGGCTCTGGGTTCGTCCTGCAGGCCGTGGGTGTCCTGGTCGCGTTCGTCGTCGACGCCGCGACGTTCCTGCTGATCATCCGCGTCCTGGCCGGTGAGCACCCGCCGCGGAGCGACCTGCTGTGGGGCGCCGTCATCGCGGGCGTGGGGATCGGGATCGTCCGCTTCCTCGGGACGTCCGTCGTCGCGGGCAGCGTCAGCAAGAACCCGCTGTTCGCCGGGGCGGTCGTCATCGTCACGCTGCTGCTGTGGGTCAACCTCATCTCCCGCATCGTCCTGCTGGCGGCGGCCTGGGTCGCCAACCCGCCCCAACCCCCGAAGGACGTCTGACCGGTCAGGCGGTCGGCGCGAGGGCGCGTCGGATCGCGGGGAGGTTTCTCGCCAGCGTGAGCAGGCGGGCGCGGGTCGCCGCCGGTTCGCCGATCTCGCCCAGGCGGAGCATGCCGGGGTCGCCAGCGCGCTGGCCGGCCTCGATGCGGTCCGTCGCCGCGGTCATGCGAGCGGTGACGTGGTCGAGGATCGCGCCGGGCTCCACGTCGCCGTAGGCCCGGGCGATGACGACGAGCCCGTGCGCGGCCTCGTCGGGATCCGCCCCCAGCCGCAGCAGCGGCGAGCTCCACGCCAGCATCGCCAGGTCGTCGATCGGCACGCCCGGCCCGGCGACGTCCCAGTCGAAGACGCCCGCCAGCTCGTCGCCGTCGAACGCCAGGTTGTACATCGCACAGTCGTGGTGGCAGACGATCTCCCCGGGCTCCAGCGCCCGCTCGACGAATCGCCAGCGCCTCGACGAGCGGGGGAACCCCCGCACGACGCGGTGGTACTCCCTGAGCCAGTGCGCGGCAGACGCGAGCTGCCCGTCCGTGAGGTCCCGCTCGCCGATCGGCACCACCTCACCGGGGAGGTAGGTGAGGATCTCGCGCCCGCGATCGTCGATGCCCAGCACCCGCGGCACGTGCGGCAGGCCCGAGTCGGCGAGGAAGGCCAACAGCTCGTGCACCGCCGGTGTCCACGGCCCGGTCGGCCGCCGGACCGTGTCCCCGACCAGAACGGCCCCACCCACGTTCCCACCGGGCAGCGGGATCTCGTCGGGCGCGTCCATGCGCCCACCCTAGGCGGGGACGACGAAGGCCCCGCACGTGGCGGGGCCTTCGTCGGGGGACGTCAGAACGCGCGGGTGATCATCGCGCGCTTGACCTCCTGGATCGCCTTGGTGACCTCGATGCCGCGGGGGCAGGCCTCGGTGCAGTTGAAGGTGGTGCGGCAGCGCCACACGCCTTCCTTGTCGTTGAGGATCTCGAGGCGCTGGGCGCCACCCTCGTCGCGGCTGTCGAAGATGAACCGGTGCGCGTTGACGATCGCGGCGGGGCCGAAGTACTGACCGTCGGTCCAGAAGACGGGGCACGACGACGTGCACGCGGCGCACAGGATGCACTTGGTGGTGTCGTCGAACCGCTCGCGCTGCTTGGCGGACTGCAGGCGCTCCTTGGAGGGCTCGTTCCCGGTGGTGATGAGGAACGGCATGATCTCGCGGTAGCTGGCGAAGAACGGCTCCATGTCGACCACGAGGTCCTTGACCACGGGCAGGCCCTTGATGGGCTCGACCGTGATGGGCTTGGACGGGTCCAGGTCCTTCAGCAGCGTCTTGCAGGCCAGGCGGTTGCGGCCGTTGATGCGCATCGCGTCGGAGCCGCACACGCCGTGCGCGCACGAGCGGCGGAACGTCAGCGAGCCGTCCTGCTCCCACTTGACCTTGTGCAGGGCGTCGAGCACGCGGTCGGTGCCGTGGCACAGGACCTGGAACTCGTCCCAGTGGTCGACGACGGCGTCGCCGTCATCGCTGGGCAGGTGACGCAGCACCCGCAGCGTGACGGTGAACGACGGGATGGCGCCGACCTCGGCGGGGGCGTCCTCGAGAACGGCGGTCATCAGTACTTACGCTCCATCGGCTGGTAGCGGGTGACGTTCACGTGCTTGCTGCCCAGCACCAGCTGGTAGCCGTCGAACACCTCGGTGAAGGCGAAGCGGCCTTCCTTGTCGCCGTCGCCGTCGCCCCACTGGCGGTGGCCCTCGGCCTGCAGCGGCCGGCGGTACGCCATGGTGTGGTGCATGAAGTTGGCGTCGTCGCGGTCGGGGAAGTCCTCGCGGAAGTGGCCGCCGCGGGACTCCTCACGGTTGAGGGCGCCGACGACCACGGTCTCCGCGATGTCCAGCAGGAAGCCCAGCTCGACGGCCTCGAGGAGGTCCGTGTTGAACGTGCGGCTCTTGTCCTGCACGGACACGGCGCGGTAGCGCTTGGCCAGGTCCTTGATGTCGTCCAGCGCCTGCGTCAGGGAGTCCTTGGTGCGGAACACCTGCGCGTTCGCGTCCATCGTCTCCTGCAGCGCCTTGCGGATGTCGGCCACGCGCTCGCCGTCGGGACGGGTGCGGATGGTCTCCAGGCCGGCCTCGACGTCCGCGGCCGGGTTCTCCGGCAGCTCGATGAAGTCGGCGCCCGCGGCGTACCCGGCGGCGGAGATGCCCGCGCGCTTGCCGAACACGTTGATGTCCAGCAGCGAGTTGGTGCCCAGGCGGTTGGAGCCGTGCACGCTGACGCAGGCCACCTCACCGGCGGCGTACAGCCCGCGGATGACGTCGGTCTGGTTGCGCAGGACCTCACCCTCGATGTTCGTCGGGACGCCGCCCATCGCGTAGTGCGCGGTCGGGTAGACCGGCACCGGCTCCGTGTACGGCTCGACGCCCAGGTACGTGCGCGCGAACTCGGTGATGTCCGGGAGCTTGGCGTCGATGTGCGCCGGCTCCAGGTGCGTCAGGTCCAGCAGGACGTAGTCCTTGTTGGGGCCGGCGCCGCGGCCCTCGCGCACCTCGTTGGCCATGGACCGGGCGACGATGTCGCGCGGGGCCAGGTCCTTGATCGTCGGCGCGTAGCGCTCCATGAAGCGCTCGCCCTCGGAGTTGCGCAGGATCGCGCCCTCGCCGCGGGCGGCCTCCGACAGCAGGATGCCGAGGCCCGCCAGGCCGGTCGGGTGGAACTGGAAGAACTCCATGTCCTCCAGCGGGATGCCGCGGCGGTACGCCAGCGCCATGCCGTCGCCCGTGAGCGTGTGCGCGTTGGACGTCGTCTTGAAGATCTTGCCGGCGCCGCCGGTGGCCAGGACCACGGACTTGGCCCGGAAGATGTGGATCTCGCCCGTCGCCAGCTCGTACGCTACGACGCCGCTGACCGTGACCTCCTCGCCCTCGGGCACGTGGCCCGCGGCGAGATCGTGGTCCACCAGCAGGTCGAGGACGTAGAACTCGTTGTAGAACTCGACCTCGTTCTTCACGCACTGCTGGTACAGCGTCTGCAGGATCATGTGACCCGTGCGGTCCGCGGCGTAGCAGGAGCGGCGCACCGCGGCCTCGCCGTGGTTGCGGGTGTGGCCGCCGAACCGTCGCTGGTCGATGCGGCCCTCGGGCGTCCGGTTGAACGGCAGGCCCATCTTCTCCAGGTCGAGCACCGCGTCGATGGCCTCCTTGGCCATCACCTCGGCGGCGTCCTGGTCCACCAGGTAGTCACCGCCCTTGACGGTGTCGAACGTGTGCCACTCCCAGTTGTCCTCCTCGACGTTGGCCAGCGCGGCGCACATGCCGCCCTGCGCCGCACCCGTGTGGGAACGCGTGGGGTAGAGCTTGGAGATGACGGCCGTGCGCACGCGGGTGCTCGACTCGAGGGCCGCGCGCATCCCGGCGCCGCCGGCGCCGACGATGACGACGTCGTACTGATGGGTCTGCATTCTCAGTCCTTAGGAAGCCGTGCAGAAGGCGGGCAGCAGGTTGGCCGGCGAGTCCGTCGGGCACGGGTCGAACGTGAAGATCACCAGCGTGCCGAGCACCACCGTGATCACGAACGCGAGGTAGAGCAGGCCCTTGAGGACCAGCCGCACACCGTCGCGCTCGGCGTAGTCGTTGACGATGGTGCGCACGCCGTTGGTGCCGTGGATCATGGCGAGCCACAGCATCAGCAGGTCCCAGACCTGCCAGAACGGCGACGACCACTTGCCCGCGACGAACGCGAAGTCGATCTCCTTGACGCCCTCGCCGGTCACGAGGTTGACGAACAGGTGCCCGAAGATCAGCACCAGCAGCAGCACGCCGGACGCGCGCATGAACACCCAGCCGTAGAGCTCGGTGTTGCCGCGCGTGGTGAGGCGCGACGGACGGGCGCGCGGGGGACGCGGCGCCTTCGGGTCGGCGATGGTGGTCATCACTCGCCTCCGAACACGTGCATGAGGTGACGGGGCAGGAAGCCGGCCATCGTCACGACGAACAGGCCGAGCACGATCCACAGCATCACGCGCTGGTACTTGGGGCCCTTGGCCCAGAAGTCGACCAGGATGATCCGGATGCCGTTGAACGCGTGGAAGACGATGGCGGCCACGAGGCCGGCCTCACCGAGACCCATGATCGGGTTCTTGTACGTGCCGATGACGTCGTTGTAGTCCTGGGGGGAGAGGCGGACCAGCGACGTGTCGAGCACGTGCACGAGCAGGAAGAAGAAGATGGCGACACCGGTCACACGGTGGGCGACCCACGACCACATGCCTTCACGGCCGCGGTACAGGGTTCCGACCGGCGCTTTGCGCGGCGGTGCGGAGGGCGCTGCGGGCACTTGGGGGGCCTCCTGGCGAGTGAGAGGTAGAACCACCGGGTCGACGGCTGCGTCGACGTCGGCGTCTGTCGTTCCTCACTGTATCGACCGGATGTTGGCCCGCACGCCCCCGGTAGGCCTTTGGTCCCTCGCTGTGAGGAAGTCCACACGGTGAGACGGGAACCGCCGGGCGCTGGTGGCCGTGTCGTCGCATGGATGGATGCAGCGGAGGTGCCCGTGGAGGTCGCGCTCGCTGCGACCACGGATGCATTCATCAGGCGGTCGGGCCGAGCGGGCGGTCGGACCGCCCCGCCGCGGGCCGTCCGTCGCTAGCCTGAGCGCCATGTCGACGCCGATCCCCGGGTTTCATGCCGTCATCCCCGCCGGTGGCGCCGGCACCCGCCTGTGGCCGCTGTCCCGCGCGGGGTACCCCAAGTTCCTCCTCGACCTCACCGGTTCGGGGCGGACCCTCCTGCAGGCGACGGTCGATCGGCTCGCGCCGCTGACAGGGCCCGACGGCGTGCTCGTCGTGACCGGGGTGCGGCACGTGGAGGCGGTGGCCGCGCAGGTACCCGGGCTGGACGCGGCCGGCGCCGGTGCGCGCCTCCTCGCGGAGCCGTCCCCGCGCGACTCGATGGCCGCCATCGGGCTCGCAGCAGCCGTGCTGCTGGAGCGGCACGGCGACGACGTGGTGCTCGGCTCCTTCGCGGCGGACCACGTCATCAGCGGGACCGAGGCCTTCGAGGCCGCCGTCCGCGAGGGCGTCGCCGCCGCGCGCGCCGGGTTCGTCGTCACGATCGGCATCCACGCGACCGGCCCGTCGACGGCGTTCGGCTATGTCCGCTCCGCCGGACCGCTGGGCGTCGACGGGGCACCCCGCGCACGTCACGTCGCGGGTTTCACGGAGAAGCCGGACGCCGAGACAGCCGCCGCCTACCTGGCCACGGGGGAGTACCGCTGGAACGCGGGCATGTTCATCGTGCGCGCAGACGTGCTGCTCGGCCACCTTGCCACGCAGCTCCCCGCCCTCGCCGCCGGGCTGCGGGAGATCGCCGCGGCGTGGGACACGCCCGCCCGCGACGAGGTGCTCGACCGCCTCTGGCCCGGGCTGACCAAGATCGCGATCGACCACGCCATCGCCGAGCCCGTCGCGGCCGCCGGCGGCGTCGCGGTCGTCCCCGGCGACTTCGACTGGGACGACGTCGGTGACTTCGCCTCGCTCGCCCCCCTGCTGTCGGCCGGGCCGCACGGGACGACGCTCGGCGACGACGGGTCCGTGCTGCGTCTCGACGCCGACGGGTCCTTCGTCGTGCGCGGCTCGGACCGGGTCGTCTCGGTGATCGGGGTGCCCGACGCGATCGTCGTCGACACCCCTGACGCCGTGCTCGTCACGACCCGCGCCCACGCGCAGGACGTGAAGGCCGCGGTCGACGCCTGGCGCGCCGCCGGCCGCGACGACCTCCTCTGAGCGCAGGCGGCCGAAGCCGGATCGTGAACGCGCGTGAAGCCACGCGCGGCGGGCGATAGCCTCGAAAGCGTGTCAGCCGAGCCCGCACCGCAGCCCACCGTGAACGCCGCCGCCCCCAGCACCGAGGTCGGAGCGCTCGCGGACCTTCGTGGTGGGCAGTCGGCCTCCGGCACGGAGCTGCTGGTGGAGGCGCTCGCGGAGCTGCGCGACGAGCTCGTCGCGATCCGCCGCGACATCCACGCCCACCCGGAGGTGGCGCGCACCGAGACGCGGACGTCGCACCTGATCGCGGACCGGCTGCGCGCGGCCGGCCTCGAGCCGCGCCTGCTGCCCGGTTCGGGGGTCGTCTGCGACCTGGGCCCGACCACCGGCCCGCGCGTCGCGCTGCGCGCGGACATCGACGCCCTCCCGGTGGCCGACACCTGCGGGCTGCCGTGGTCGTCGACCACCAAGAACGTCGCGCACGCGTGCGGCCACGACGCACACACGACCGTGGTGCTGGGCGCGGGCCTTGCGCTCGCGCGGCTGGCCGAGGCCGGTCAGCTGACCAGCGGCGTGCGCCTCATCTTCCAGCCGGCGGAGGAGGTGCAGCCCGGCGGCTCCCTCGACGTCATGGCCGCCGGCGGGCTGGACGGCGTCAAGCGGATCTTCGCGGTGCACTGCGACCCGAAGGTCGACGTCGGCCAGGTCGGGACCCGCATCGGGCCCATCACGTCCGCGAGCGACGAGGTCCAGGTGACCGTCACCGGCCACGGCGGCCACACGTCGCGCCCGCACCTCACCGGCGACGTCGTGTTCGCGCTCGGCCAGGTGATCACGCAGGTCCCGGCCGTGCTGGGCCGCCGGCTCGACCCGCGCTCGGGCGTCAACCTCACCTGGGGCGCCGTGCACGCGGGTGCCGCGCACAACGCGATCCCGTCGTCGGGCGTCGTCAAGGGCACGCTGCGCTGCCTGGACGTGCGCGCGTGGGAGAAGGCCTCCGAGGTGTTCCACGCCGCGGTCGAGCAGGTGCTGGCACCGCTGGACGTCGAGGTCGAGATCGTGCACCACCGCGGGGTGCCGCCCGTGGAGAACGACGAGCGGTCGACGACGCTGCTGGAGGCCGCCGCGCGCGACGTGCTCGGTGCCGACTCGGTGCTGCTGACCGAGCAGTCGCTCGGCGGCGAGGACTTCGCCTGGTACCTGACCAAGGTGCCCGGTGCGATGGCCCGGCTGGGGACGCGGACGCCCGGCGGTGTCACGTACGACATCCACCAGGGGGATCTGCGGGTCGACGAGCGAGCCATCGAGGCCGGCGCTCTGCTGCTGGCCCGCGCAGCGGTCCTGGCTGGCTGAGAGCGTCTCACTGGACGAGATCTGGCGTCCGCCACCTGGGCTGATGTCTCAGGTGAGTAACGGATCCTGCGGCGATACCCGTCGGTAACATGCGCGTCATCTGACGCTGACTAGAGTCCGACCATCAATGCCGGACAGCTTCGTCGTGCGATCGCGCGATCTGACTGGACCCGGCCTGCTGACGAGACTCAGGAGTGTCGAGTGAAGAAGATGATCAGCGCGGTCGCCCTCAGCGCGACCGTCGCCCTGGCCCTGGCCGCTTGCGGCAGCGCCCCCGACGACGAGGCGACGGCGGGCGCCAGCGGTACGCCGAGCGCGAGCAGCTCCGGTGCTGCCGCGGCGAGCGACTTCAAGGCCTGCATCGTCTCCGACGCCGGCGGCTTCGACGACAAGAGCTTCAACCAGCTCTCGTTCGAGGGTACGCAGAAGGCCGCGACCGACCTCGGCGCCCAGTTCGCCAAGGTCGAGTCCGACTCGTCGTCCGACTTCCCGCAGAACCTGCAGAGCCTCGTGAGCGAGAACTGCAAGCTCATCGTCTCGGTCGGCTTCGCCCTGTCGGCCGACACGGTCAAGTCCGCCAACGAGAACCCCGACCTCGAGTACGTGCTGATCGACGACGCGGCCGACGCCGACTTCGACGGCAAGACGGACGCCCCGAACATCAAGCCGCTCCTCTACGACACGTCGCAGGCCGCGTTCCTCGCGGGCTACCTGGCCGCGGGCTACTCGAAGGCCGGCAAGGTCGGCACCTTCGGCGGCCAGCCCTACCCGACCGTCACGATCTTCATGGACGGCTTCAAGCAGGGCGTCGAGTACTACAACAAGACGAAGAACAAGTCGGTCAAGGTCGTCGGCTGGACCGGCGAGGAGAAGGGCTCGTCGTTCACCGGCGGGTTCGACGCGAACGACAAGGCCAAGCAGACGGCGACGCAGGTCCTGGACCAGGGCGTCGACGTGATCCTCCCCGTCGGTGGCCCGATCTACCAGTCGGCCATGGACGCGATCAAGGACTCCGGCCGCGACGTCGCGCTGATCGGCACCGACGCCGACCTGTTCCAGACCGACCCCTCCAGCCAGCCGCTGGTGCTCACGTCGATCCTCAAGAAGATGGACGTCTCGAGCTACGACGCCGTCACCGCCGCGGGCAAGGGCAGCTTCGACCCGACCGCGTACGTCGGCACCCTCGAGAACGGTGGCGTCGGCATCGCCCCGCTGCACAACTTCGAGTCGAAGGTCGACCCGGCCCTCGTCAAGGAGGTCACCGACCTCCAGCAGCAGATCATCGACGGCAAGGTGACGGTCAAGTCCTACCTGGCCAAGTGACCTGACATGCTGCGGGGAGGCCCGACCGGGCCTCCCCGCAGCGTGTCGGCGTGCACGATCGACCGAACATCTCGAGGATCGACCACATGAAGCTTGAGCTTCGAGGAATCACCAAGCGCTTCGGCGCACTGGTCGCCAACGACCACATCGACCTCACGGTCGAGCCCGGCGAGATCCACTGCCTGCTCGGTGAGAACGGTGCCGGCAAGTCGACGCTGATGAACGTGCTCTACGGCCTCTACACGGCCGACGAGGGCGAGATCCTCCTCGACGACGAGGTGCAGCACTTCGCCGGCCCGGGCGACGCCATGGCCGCCGGCATCGGCATGGTCCACCAGCACTTCATGCTCGTGCCCGTCTTCACGGTCGCCGAGAACGTGATGCTCGGCCACGAGCAGACGCGCTCGGGCGGCAGGCTCGACCTCGAGGCGGCCCGCCGCCAGGTGCGCGAGAGCGCCGAGCGGTTCGGCTTCCACGTCGACCCGGACGCCCTGGTCGAGGAGCTGCCCGTCGGCGTGCAGCAGCGGGTCGAGATCATCAAGGCCCTCTCCCGGGAGGCCAAGGTCCTGGTCTTCGACGAGCCGACGGCCGTGCTCACGCCGCAGGAGACCGACGAGCTGATGGCGATCATGCGCCAGCTCAAGGAGTCGGGAACCGCCATCATCTTCATCACCCACAAGCTGCGCGAGGTCCGCGAGGTGGCGGACCGCATCACCGTCGTGCGCCGTGGGGCGATCGTCGGCGAGGCCGACCCCGGCGCCAGCGACTCCGAGCTGGCCGCGCTCATGGTCGGTCGCGCCGTCGAGCTGACGGTCCGCAAGGACGCGCCGCAGCTCACGGACAACGCCCTCGAGGTGGAGAACCTCATGGTCGCGGACGCGAACGGCACCGTGCTCGTGGACGACGTGAGCTTCACGGTCCAGGGCGGCGAGGTCGTCGTCATCGCGGGCGTGCAGGGCAACGGGCAGACCGAGCTCGCCGAGGCGCTCGCCGGCCTGCAGCCCGACGTCCGCGGCAGCATCCGGCTCGACGGCAAGGAGCTCGTCGGCCGCTCGGTGCGCGACGTCATCGACGCCGGGGTCGGCTTCGTCCCCGAGGACCGTGGGGTCGACGGTCTCGTCGGGACCTTCAGCGTCGCCGAGAACCTCATGCTCAACCGGATCGAGGGGCCGCCGTTCGTCTCGCGCGGCGCGCTGCGCCTCGGCTACCGCGACGAGTTCGCCCGCGAGAAGGTCGAGGAGTTCGACATCCGCACGCAGAGCATCGACTCGCCGGCCGGGCGCCTGTCCGGCGGCAACCAGCAGAAGGTCGTCCTGGCGCGGGAGCTGTCCCGCGAGCTGCGCCTGCTCGTCGCGGCTCAGCCGACCCGGGGCGTCGACGTCGGCTCCATCGAGTTCATCCACAAGCGGGTGGTCGAGACGCGCGACGCGGGCGTGCCCGTCGTCGTGCTGTCCACCGAGCTCGACGAGGCCGCGGCGCTCGGCGACCGGATCATCGTCATGTACCGGGGTCGGGTCGTCGGGATCGTCCCGTCCGACACGCCCCGCGACGTCATCGGCCTCATGATGGCCGGCGTCCCGCCGCAGGAGGCAGGTGATGCGGCGTGAGCACGGCTGACGAGCACTCCGTCGTCCCCGCCACCGCGCTGGTCCCGGTCCCCCCGGAGGAGCAGGGCACGGCGGCGCCGTCCGACGACGAGGCGCGCTGGCGCGACGCCTTCCGCCGCGCCACGTCCAGCAGCTGGGCCGTGTCCATCGGTGCCGTGATCCTCGCGGTGCTCGCGGGCTCGGTCATGATCGCGGTGACGGATCCCGAGGTCCAGAAGGCCGCCGGCTACTTCTTCTCCCGCCCCAGCGACATGATCTCGGCGATCGGGCAGGCCGTCGGCGGTGCGTACGCCGCCCTGTTCCGTGGTGCGGTCTACGACTACCGGGCCGACGACTTCGCGACGGGCATCCGACCGTTCATGCAGTCGCTGACGTACGCCACGCCGCTGATCCTTGCGGGCCTCGGTGTCGCGCTCGGCTTCCGCGCCGGCCTGTTCAACATCGGTGGTCAGGGCCAGATGCTGGCATCGGCCGCGGCGGCGGGATGGGTCGGGTTCGCCTTCGACCTGCCGGCCGGCATCCACCTGCTGGTGGCGGTCGTGGCGGGCGCGGTGGCCGGTGCGCTGTGGGCCGGCATCGCCGGTGCCCTCAAGGCCTACACGGGCGCGCACGAGGTGATCGTCACGATCATGCTCAACTACGTCGCCTTCTACCTGCTCTCGTACCTGCTGGCGACGCCCGGCCTGCTCCAGGCACCGGGATCGGCGAACCCGAAGACGCCGCCCATGAAGGACACGGCGCTCTACCCCAAGCTGTTCGGCGACAAGTACGCGCTGCACGCCGGGTTCCTCGTCGCGCTCGGTGCGGTCGTCGTCATCTGGTGGTTGCTGTCCCGCTCGCGGATGGGCTTCACGTTCCGGATGGTCGGCGAGAACCCGTACGCGGCGCGCGTCGCGGGGGTCGACGTCCGGCGCAAGACGGTCGAGGCGATGCTGGCCTCGGGTGCGCTCATCGGCCTGGCCGGCGGCACGCAGGTGCTGGGTCTGATCACCACCGGCTTCGGCTCCGACATCGACGCCGGCATCGGGTTCGACGCCATCACGGTCGCGCTGCTGGGTGGGTCCCAGCCCGTCGGCGTGCTCGGTGCGGGCATCCTGTTCGGAGGCTTCAAGGCCGGCGGGTCGACGATGCAGGCGTCGCAGGGCATCCCCATCGAGATCGTGCTCGTCGTCCAGTCGCTCATCGTGCTGTTCATCGCCGCTCCGCCGCTGGTGCGGGCCATCTTCCGGCTCCCGCAGCCCGGTACGCGCCCGACGAAGGCCGCGAAGTCCGCGAAGGACAGCAAGCCCGCGCCGTCCGAGAAGAAGGGAGCGGACGCATGACCGCGCTCGCCCCGACCGTCCCGGTCACGCCCGAGCCGGGGGTGCACCGTCACGTCGTGACCGTCAGCCGCAAGCTCGCGATCACGCTCGGCGTCGTCACCGCCCTCTCGGCCCTGCTCTACCTGCTCGCGCCGCGCGAGGGGGACACGAGCTTCCGGCTCGCCACGGGGACGGACGCGGTCGAGATCGGTGACCTGAAGGTGCCGGGCATGGCCACGGCATGGGTCTGCGTCGCTGTGATGGCCGTGCTGACCGTCTACGCCGCGGTCCGGACGTGGACCAACCGCCGGACGGGGCTGTGGGTCCCCATCCTGTTCGCGTTCGCCTTCCTCGTCGCGTTCCTGTCCTGGGCGGGCGCGGGCAGCGACAGCGACATCCCGGTCTCGCGCTTGATCGCCGGGTCGGTCCTGCTGTCGGTGCCGATCGTCTTCGGGGCGCTCGGCGGGGTCATCGGGGAGCGCGCCGGTGTCGTCAACATCGCGATCGAGGGCCAGCTCCTGGCGGGCGCCTTCACCGCGGCCTTCGTCGGCACGCTGACGGGCAGCCCGTGGGCGGGCCTGATCGCGGCCGTGCTGTCCGGCGTCCTCGTCGCCCTCGTGCTCGGCGTCTTCGCCATCAAGTACCGGGTCAACCAGGTCATCGTCGGCGTGGTGCTCAACGTGCTCGTCATCGGGCTGACGAGCTTCCTGTACTCGACGGTGATGGTCCCGGACGCGGAGACCTTCAACCAGACCGAGCGCTTCGGTTCGCTGGCGATCCCGCTGCTCTCGAAGATCCCCATCCTCGGCCAGGCCCTGTTCAACCAGCCCGTCGTCGTCTACATGATGTACGTGGCGGTCCCCGCCGTCTGGTTCGCGCTCATGCGCACACGCTGGGGCCTGCGCGTCCGTGCGGTCGGCGAGCACCCGACCGCGGCCGACACCGTCGGCATCAAGGTGGAGCGGACGCGGTACCGGGCGCTGGTCGTCGCCGGTGCGATCACCGGCATCGGCGGCGGGTTCTACACCGTCGTCTCGGTGTCGAGCTTCGGCAAGGAGATGACCGCGGGCGCCGGGTTCATCGCGCTCGCCGCCGTCATCTTCGGCAAGTGGGACCCCGTGCGTGCCGCGCTGGCGGCCCTGCTGTTCGGGTTCGCCTCCAACCTGGAGGGGACGCTGAGCATCGTGGGCGCGCCGGTCCCCAGCCAGTTCATGCTGATGCTGCCCTACGTCGTGACGATCCTTGCCGTCGCGGGCCTCGTCGGGCGGTCGCGTCCGCCGGCTGCCTCCGGCGAGCCGTACGTGAAGGGCTGACGTGGAGATCGACTGGGACGCGCTGCGCGCGGCCGCGACGGACGTGATGGGCAAGGCCTACGTGCCCTACTCGCACTTCCCGGTGGGGGCGGCGGCGCTGGTCGACGACGGCCGGGTCGTCGTCGGCTGCAACGTGGAGAACGCGAGCTACGGCGTGACGCTGTGCGCGGAGTGCTCCTTGGTCTCCGCGCTGGTGGTGGGAGGCGGTGGCCGGCTCGTCGCCTTCACGTGCGTCGACGGGCACGGCAACGTGCTGATGCCGTGCGGTCGCTGCCGTCAGCTCCTGTGGGAGCACGGCGGCGCACGGCTGCAGGTCGAGACCGTCAGCGGCGTCCGCCCCATGACCGAGGTGCTGCCCGACGCGTTCGGGCCGGCTGACCTGGACAGATGACCGTCAAGGGCACGTCGTCCTGCCTGGTAGGTTCTGCCCGTTCGTCACAAGAGTGACGAACGGTAGATACCAGGACAGGGGATTCATCGTGCGCAAGGTGATGTGGGGGGCGGCCGTGGTTGCGCTGACGGCCGGGAGCCTCGGCGCGGTCGCTGTGCCGGCTCAGGCGGCGACGACGTGCAAGGGGTCGACGTACGCCGGGGTCTGCTACGCGACGAGCTCGGTGGTGAAGCACACCAAGAAGGTCGAAGCGGTGGTTGTCAAGAACAACACCAAGAAGAAGAAGATCCACGCCAGCTGCGGGTTCTCGACCACGATCACACGCGAGTTCGAGGTCGGCGGTTCGGTCTCTGTGAGCGCGGGGTTCTCCAAGGACCTTGCGATCGCGAGCGTGGACGCGTCGACGACGATCGAGGTCCACGCGTCGCTGAAGCAGTCAGGGTCGCGCAGCTCGGACGTCGCTGGCGAGTTCGACCTGAACCCGGGTGAGCGCGTCGTCTGCTACCGGACGTACCAGTGGGTCAGTGCCAAGGTCACGCGGTCGACGTGGAACGGGTCGAAGCATTCGTCGCAGACCTACTCCGTGACCGTGCCCTCCCGCCTCGGGGCCGAGTTCGACGACTGAGCTCGACGTCGCATCCGTGGCGGCCCGTGTCGGTCGCCGCGGATGCGACGATGGGGGTGTGAACTCGAGCAGAAACGACTTCGACGCCGTGGAGGTGATCGTCGCCAAGCGCGACGGGCACCGGCTGAGCGACGAGCAGATCGACTGGGTCATCGACGCGTACACGCGCGGTGCGGTGGCCGAGGAGCAGATGTCCGCCCTGACCATGGCGATCCTGCTCAACGGCATGGACCGGGCGGAGATCGCGCGCTGGACCGCGGCGATGATCGCGTCGGGGGAGCGGATGTCGTTCTCGCACCTGAGCCGGCCCACGTCGGACAAGCACTCGACCGGCGGCGTGGGCGACAAGATCACGCTGCCGCTGGCCCCGCTGGTGGCGGTGTTCGACGTGGCCGTCCCGCAGCTGTCGGGCCGCGGGCTTGGCCACACCGGCGGCACGCTGGACAAGCTCGAGTCCATCCCGGGCTGGCGTGCGGCGCTGAGCAACGACGAGATGATGCGCCAGCTCGAGGACGTCGGCGCGGTGATCTGCCAGGCCGGGTCCGGGCTCGCGCCCGCCGACCGCAAGCTGTACGCGCTGCGCGACGTCACCGGCACGGTCGAGGCGATCCCCCTGATCGCGAGCTCGATCATGAGCAAGAAGATCGCCGAGGGCACGGGCTCGCTGGTGCTCGACGTCAAGGTCGGCTCGGGCGCCTTCATGAAGGACATCGACCGGGCCACGGAGCTCGCCCGGACCATGGTCGAGCTGGGCACCGACGCGGGCGTGCACACCGTCGCGCTGCTGACGGACATGGAGGTGCCGCTGGGCCTGACGGCTGGCAACGCGCTCGAGGTGCGGGAGTCGGTCGAGGTGCTGGCCGGCGGTGGCCCCGCGGACGTCGTCGAGCTGACGATCGCGTTGGCGCGCGAGATGCTCGACGCCGCCGGACGCCCGGACGCCGACCCGGCCGCGGCGCTCGCGGACGGTCGCGCGATGGACAGGTGGCGCGCCATGATCGAGGCGCAGGGCGGCGACGCGGACGCGGACCTTCCCGTCGCCCGTGAGACCGAGCAGGTGCTGGCGGAGGCGGACGGCGTGCTGACCACGCTCGACGCGTACGCCGTGGGCGTGGCGGCCTGGCGCCTGGGTGCCGGTCGAGCACGCAAGGAGGACCCCGTGCAGGCGGGCGCCGGCGTGGAGATCCACGCGCGGCCGGGTGACGCGGTCCGCAAGGGCCAGCCGCTGCTCACCCTGCACACCGACACCCCCGAGCGGTTCGAGCGTGCCCGCCAGGCGCTGGCCGGCGGCGTCGTCGTCGGGACCGCGGCCGACGTGACCGACCGCCCGCTGGTGATCGACCGCATCGGTGCCTGACTTCGCCTGTCCCGGTGCGCCCACGGGCGCGGCGGAGCACGATGGAGGTCTCCCGACCGAAGGAGGAACCATGAGCACCGTTCCCGGATCCGACGCCTGGCGCGACGCGGGCCTGGAGCCGAGCGCGTCCGACGAGCCCGTGCGGCTCGTCGACGACCTGGACCCGCCCGAGGACCCCGACGAGTACGAACCCGCGTTCGCGCGCCCCGACCTGGAGGGCGCGGCCGACGAGGCCGACGTCGTCGACCAGGACACCGAGGTGGCGCTCGACGACGACAACGGGCTCGCGTGACGGCAGAGGATCTCGCAGACCTGGTCCCGTCCCTGCCCAAGGTGCTGCTGCACGACCACCTGGACGGCGGCCTGCGCCCGGCGACCATCGTCGAGCTGGCTGCGCAGATCGGCCACGAGCTGCCCTCGGACGACCCCGACGAGCTGGCCCGTTGGTTCGTCGACGCGGCGAGCGCGGGCACGCTCGAGCGGTACCTGGAGACGTTCGAGCACACGATCGCCGTCATGCAGACCCCCGAGCACCTGCGGCGGGTGGCGCGCGAGGCGGTCCTGGACCTGGCCGCGGACGGCGTGGTGCTGGCGGAGATCCGCTACGCGCCCGAGCAGCATCTGCGGCGTGGGCTGTCGCTGCAGGAGGTCGTCGACGCGGTGCAGGCCGGGTTCGACGAGGGTGCCGAGGTGACGGGCATCCGCGTCGGGACCATCCTGTCCGCCATGCGGCACCTGGACAGGGCCGACGAGATCGCGGCGCTCGCGGTCGCGAACCGCGGCCGAGGCGTCGTGGGCTTCGACATCGCCGGCCCGGAAGCGGGCTTCCCGGCGTCGCGCCTGTCCTCCGCGTTCGACGTCGTCCGTGACGCGCTCCTGCCCGCCACCGTGCACGCGGGCGAGGCGGCGGGGGCCGACTCGATCGGCGACGCGATCCGGGCCGCGGGTGCGGTCCGGATCGGGCACGGCGTCGCGCTCGTCGAGGACGTGGGCGACGAGCTCGGGACGCTGGCCCACTGGGTGCGTGACCGCCGTGTCGCGCTCGAGCTGTGCCCGTCGTCGAACCTCCAGACCGGCGGCGCGGTCACCGTCGCCGCGCACCCTGTCACGCGCCTGCGTGCGCTCGGGTTCGCCGTGACCGTCAACACCGACAACCGCCTGCAGTCCGGCACGTCGCTGTCCCGCGAGCTCACGCTCCTGGTGCAGGAGGCGGGCTGGACGCTGGCCGACCTGGAGGACGTCGCGGTCACCGCCGCGATGGCGTCCTTCGCCCACCACGACGAGCGCGTCGCACTCGTCGAGACCGTGATCCGGCCCGCGTACGCCGCGGCCCGGGGAGGAAGGCACCGCGCATGAGCACCGATCCCGCCACGCTGGCCCAGCTCGTCGACCACACGCTGCTCAAGCCCGAGGCGACGCGCGACGACGTCGCCGGCCTGATCGCCGAGGGCGTACGCCTGGGGGTGTACTCCGTCTGCATCTCCCCGTCGTTCCTTCCCGTCGACGCGGGCGGCCTCAAGGTGGCCACGGTCTGCGGCTTCCCGTCGGGCAAGCACCGCACGCCGGTGAAGGCGGCGGAGGCCGCGCAGTCGGTGGCGGACGGGGCCGACGAGGTCGACATGGTCATCGACGTCGGTGCCGCGATCGAGGGGCGGTACGACGACGTGCAGGCGGACATCGCCGCCGTCCGGGCCGCCACCGAGGGGGTCGTGCTCAAGGTCATCATCGAGTCCGCCGCACTGTCCGACGACGCCATCGTCGCCGTCTGCCGCGCCGCGCAGGCCGCGGGCGCGGACTTCGTGAAGACGTCCACGGGCTTCCACCCGGCCGGGGGCGCGACCGTGCACGCCGTGCGGCTGATGCGCGAGACCGTCGGTGACGCCCTGGGCGTCAAGGCGTCCGGCGGGATCCGGACCGCGGAGGCGGCGCTGGCGATGGTCGACGCCGGTGCGACCCGCCTGGGCCTGTCCGGCACCGCGGCCGTGCTCGCGGGCCTCGAGGCCGACGCGGGCTACTGACCTCGGCTCAGATCCCCAGCGCCGCGCGCATGTCGCTCGCCACCGCGTCCAGGCGGTGGCGGGCGTTGCGCCGGGCCTGCGTGACGGCGTCGTGGTCGGCATCGGGATCGACGGGCTCGATCACCTCGAGGTAGCACTTGACCTTGGGCTCGGTCCCGCTGGGCCGCACCACCACGCGCGTGCCGTCCTGCGTCAGCAGCCGCAGGCCGTCGGTCGCAGGCAGGCCACCGCGGTCGTCGTCCGTGCCGGCCGCCAGGTCGACGACCTCCGTGACGGGCGACCCGCCGATCGTCGCCGGCGGGCCGGAGCGGATGCGGTCCACGGTCGCGCCGATCTGGTCCAGGTCGGCGAAGCGCGCGGACACCTGGTCGCTCAGGTGCAGGCCGTGGGTCCGGGCCAGGTTGTCGAGCACCCAGAATACGGTGTGGCCCTGGGCCTTGAGACGTGCCGCCGCTCCCGCGACGAGCAGGGCCGCGCTGATCCCGTCCTTGTCGCGCACGTGCGCCGGGTCGACGCAGTACCCGAGCGCCTCCTCGTAGCCGAACACGAGCCCGTCGACGCGGGAGATCCACTTGAAGCCGGTGAGCGTCTGCGAGTGCTCGATCCCGGCCGAGCCCGCGATGCGGGCCAGCAGGCGGGAGGAGACGATGGACGACGCGAACCGCGCGCCCGGGTCGAGCGGCCCCTCGGACGCCGCGAGCCGGTCGGCGACCTCCGAGCCCAGCAGGGCGCCCGTCTCGTCGCCGTGCAGCATGCGCCAACCCTCCGCGGCGGCCGTGTCGGGGCCGCGGTGGAAGCGGGCGCGCAGGTCCTGCACGGCGGCGGCGCAGCGGTCCGCGTCGGGGTCGAGCGCGAGCACCAGGTCGGCCCGCTCGTCGGACGCGAGCCCCAGGGCCAGGTCGATCGCCCCCGGCTCCTCGGGGTTGGGGAACGCGACGCTCGGGAAGTCGCCGTCGGGCTCGGCCTGCTCGGGCACGACGAGGACGTCGGTGAACCCCGCCTCGGCGAGCACCCGCGCGGCGACCGCGCCACCCACGCCGTGCAGCGGGGTCAGGACGATGCGCAGGCCGGCGGCCGCGGCCCGATCGGCCGGGTCGGCGAGCGCGACGACCGCCCGGACGTACGCGTCGACGATGCCCTGGTCCAGCACCGTCCAGCCGTTCGCCGCGCGCGGCACGGAGGCGACCGACGGCACGCGCGCGATCTCGTGCGCGATGGCCTCGTCGACGGGCGCCACGATCTGCGCGCCCTGCCCGGCATCGGTGACCACCCGGCCGCCCAGGTACACCTTGTAGCCGTTGTCCTGCGGCGGGTTGTGCGACGCCGTGACCATGATCCCGGCGTCGGCGTCGAGGTGCCGGACCGCGAACGCGAGCACGGGCGTGGGCAGCGGTCCCGGCATCAGCCGGACATCGATGCCCACGGCGGTCAGGACCGCGGCGGTGTCGAGCGCGAAGTCGTGCGACTTGTGGCGGGCGTCGTAGCCGACGACGACGACCGGGGCGGGGCTCACGCCGTCGAGCTCGCCGAGCAGGTAGTCGGCGATCCCGGACGCGGCGCGGATGACGACGGCGCGGTTCATCCGGTGCGGGCCGCCGCCCAGCCGCCCGCGCAGGCCCGCGGTGCCGAACTGCAGCAGACCGCTGAACCGGTCGGCGAGCTCGTCGCGCGCCGCCCGCCGCGTCTGGAGCGTGAGCTGCTGCTGCGGGGTCGGGTCAGCGTCGTCGGTCAGGCCTTGCGGATCGCGGTCGGCGAGCTCGAGCAGGGCCCGCAGCTCGTCGGCCGTGTCACGGTCCGGGTCGTCGTCGATCCATGCCCTGACCTGCTGCTCCAGGTCAGCCCAGTCCTGCTCTGGCGTCGCGCCGTTGCCGTCCATGGAGCCACCGTAGTAGCGGCCGACGGTCCGAGCGCGTCAGAGGCGCTTGATGACCTCCGCCAGCAGCGCGCTGATCCGCGGCCCGGCGGCGGCGCCTGCCTCCAGCACCTCGGCGTGGGCGAGCGGCGTGGGGCTGATGCCGGCACCGAAGTTGGTCACCAGCGAGACGCCCAGCACCTCCAGGCCGGCGTGGCGCGCGGCGATCGCCTCGAGCGTCGTCGACATGCCGACCAGGTCCCCGCCCAGGACCCCGGCCATCCGCACCTCGGCCGGCGTCTCGTAGTGGGGCCCGGGGAACTGCACGTACACGCCCTCGCCCAGGCTCGCGTCGACCTCGTGCGCCAGGTCCCGCAGGCGCTGCGAGTACAGGTCGGTGAGGTCGACGAAGGTCGCGCCCTCCAGCGGCGAGGTCGCGGTCAGGTTGATGTGGTCGCGGATCAGGACGGGCGTGCCGGGGGTCCACTCGAGGTTGAGCCCGCCGCACCCGTTGGTGAGCACGACCGTCGTCGCGCCGGCGGCCGCAGCCGTGCGCACACCGTGCACGACGCGCCGCACGCCGCGGCCCTCGTACAGGTGCGTGCGCGAGCCCAGCACGAGCGCGTGCTTGCCCGTCGCCTCGATGCGCACCGACCGGATGACGCCGGTGTGCCCGACGACGGCCGCGGCGGAGAAACCGGGCACGTCGGTGCTCGGGATCTCGGCCACCGTCTCGCCCAGCAGGTCCGCCGCACCGCCCCACCCGGAACCGAGCACGAGGGCGACGTCGTGCCGCTCCACGCCGGTGGCCCGAGCCAGGTAGGCGGCCGCCTCGCGGGCGGCGTCGAACGGGTCGGTGGTGGGGTCGTCCAGGTCTGTGACGTCGCTCATGGCACGAGGCTAAACCCCTGCCGGAGCACCTGGGTGACGGCACAATGTTCCCTGTGAGCACACCCGCGGATGCGCCCGTGACCCCCGCCAGCCGTGTCGTCGTCGTCGGAGGTGGTCCGGGCGGGTACGAGGCGGCGCTCGTCGCCCGCCGCCTGGGTGCGGACGTGACCGTCGTCGAGCGTGCCGGGCTGGGTGGCGCGGCCGTGCTGACGGACGTCATGCCGTCCAAGACGCTCATCGCGACCGCGGAGTGGCTGACCATCGCGGACCGTGCCCCTGAGCTGGGCATCCGCACGGACGGGATGGCCGCGTCGGGTGCGGTTGCGCGGCACCACATCGACCTGGCCGCGGTGAACACCCGCGTCAAGGCGCTCGCGGCGGCGCAGAGCGCCGACATCCGCGGGCGGCTCGAGCGCGAGGGCGTCCGCATCCTGCTCGGCACGGGCCGGCTCGACGGCCCCACGCGCGTGCTCGTCAGCACGCAGGAGGGCGTGCCCGACGAGGTCCTCGAGGCCGACGTCGTGCTCGTCGCGACCGGCGCGACCCCCCGCGAGCTCCCCACGGCCCGACCGGACGGCGAGCGCATCCTCACCTGGACGCAGCTCTACGACCTGACCAGCCTGCCGGAGAAGCTCATCGTCGTCGGCTCGGGTGTCACGGGCGCCGAGTTCGCCGGGGCGTACACCTCGCTCGGTGCCGACGTCACGCTCGTCTCGTCGCGCAACCGCGTGCTGCCCGGTGAGGACGCCGACGCCGCCGAGCTGCTGGAGGGCGTGTTCAAGGGGCGCGGCATGACCGTGCTGTCGAAGTCGCGGGCCGAGGGTGCGCGGCGGACCGCCGACGGCGTCGTCGTGACCCTGGCGGACGGTCGGGAGGTGGAGGGTTCGCACGTGCTGTTCGCCGTGGGTTCCATCCCGACGACGGCCGGGATCGGGCTGGAGGAGGCGGGCGTGCGCCTGTCGCCGTCGGGCCACATCCAGGTGGACAAGGTGTCGCGCACGTCGGCACGCGGCATCTACGCGGCCGGTGACGTCACGGGCGTCCTGCCGCTCGCGTCGGTGGCCGCGACGCAGGGACGCATCGCCATGTCGCACGCGCTCGGCGACGCCGTGAAGCCGCTGTCGCTGCGCGGTGTGTCCGCCAACATCTTCACGGCGCCCGAGATCGCGACGGTCGGCCTGTCGGAGTCGCGGATGCAGGCGATGGACATGCCTTACACGGTCAGCATGCTGCCGATCGCACGCAACCCGCGCGCCAAGATGCTGGGCGTGCGCGAGGGCTTCATCAAGATCTTCGCCCACCCCGCGTCCGGGACGGTCCTGGGGGCGGTCCTCGTCGGCCCGCGCGCCAGCGAGTCCGTCTTCCCCCTCACCCTGGCGGTCACGCACCGCATGACGACGGACCAGGTCGCCGAGGCCATCACGGTCTACCCGTCGATGAGCGGGACGATCGCGGAGGTGGCCCGCATGCTCCACCACAAGGTGGAGGACTGACCCGGAGCGCAGCGATCGGTGGGGGCGAAGCACCCGCCGATCGCGGAGCGGAGGGTCAGTCCGACCACAAGCACAGGGACTGACGCGCAAGCCGCAGCACCCGGCTAGTGCGAAGCACCCGCCGATCGCGGAGCGGAGGGTCAAGCACAGGGACTGACTCACAGCGCAGGCTCAGAAGCGACCTGACCTCTCGACTCGCGGAATTCGTGTCGACGCGCGCGTTGCAACCCGCGAGTCGACGAGGAACCCGCGAGTCGAGGCGATCGGCCGGGTCAGCCCGCCGGGGTCGCGCGGGCGACGACCGGGAGGTGGTCGGACTGGCGCGGGGTCGTCAGCACCTCCATCTGGTCGAAGGTGACCTGCTGGCCGAAGATCCAGTCGATGCGGGCGTTCGGGTCGTCGCTGGGGGAGGTCAGCGCGTCAGGATCGCCGGCCGAGTCGACGGCGCTGACCCAGCCGGCGCCCTCGAGCAGGTCGATCTCGGGCCAGCCGGGCTCGGCGTTGAGGTCGCCGGCCACCAGGGACGGTCCGTCGACCGGCTCGTCGGCGAGGAGCGTGTCCAGCTGGTCCAGCCGCGTGGGGGTGTTCTCCTGGCGGTGCTGCAGGTGGACCGACGTCACGCGCAGCGCGCTGCCGTCGCGCGTGACCATCGTCGCGGACAGCGCGGATCTGTTCTGCGGCCCGGCGCCGTACGGCAGCGGGTGGACGACGACGTGCGCGAGCGCCGAGCGGGACAGGATCACGTTGCCGAACTGCCGGTCGGCGGCGGGCGCGAAGCGCATCGTCATGCCCAGCCGGTTGGCCAGCCACGTCGCCATGTCGGTGCCCCCGCCGAAGATCCAGCCGCGCTCCACCTCCTGGAGCGTCACGACGTCGGGGTGCTGGGCGGCGATGGTGCGGGCGATGCCCTCGAGGTCGACGGCCGTGCCCGGGCTGACGCCGTAGTGCAGGTTCCACGTGAGGATCGTCGGGGTGTCCGACGGCGCGCGGGCGGGGACGTCGGGTCCGGTGGTGCTGACGCCGACGGGGACGAGCGCGGCGAGCGCGAGCACGAGCGCGGGCGCCATGAGCCAGCGCATGGCGTTGATGCGGGGCGGGACGCGTTCGGTGGCGCGCCCGTCGGCCGCCGCGGCGTCAGCGACGCCGCGGCCGTCGGGGATCCGTCGCCGCAGGCCGGTGCCCGCCAGGACCGCTGCCGCGGCGACGACGACCCAGGCGTTGTCGACCGGCAGCGGGACGTCGTAGTCGAGCATGTACAGCACGAGGGGCACCACGGCGCCGACGCCCGTCAGCGCGACCACTCCCGCGGTACGCCAGACGCCGCGGGGTGTCACCTTGTGCTGCGTGAGCGCGACGGTCGCGACGATGCCGACGGCGAGCTGCAGCACCACGATCGCGACGAGCGACAGTGCGCCGGTCCACCACATGGTGCCCGCGGTCCCGAGGACGACGAGCGCGACGGCCGCCGGCCGGACCGCGCCCGGCCACGCCTCGGGCCGCAGCAGCAGCCAGATGGCGACGGACCCCGCCACCACCAGCAGCAGTCCCGCGATACCCAGCGAGATGCCCGTCTGCGACGCGACGAACGCGGGGTTGGCCAGGATCATCGCGGTCAGGGCCAGGAACGGGCCGAGCGTCCAGAGGCGACGCGGCCGGCCCGTCGCGGAGGCCGCGGCGGCGCGCGTGCCTGACAGGGAGCGGGCGGTGAGCAGGGGAGCCACGGCGATCACGACGGCCACGACCCACCCCGACCATCCCGGACGCCACACCGCGTCCCACGTGCCGAGGACCATCTGCAGCCCCACGGACAGGCCGCTCCCGAGCAGCAGACCGATCGCGGCCTGCCGCCCCCCGCCCGGTCGTCCGGCGACGAACGCGACCGCCAGCGTGAGCGTCCCGATCGCCAGGGCCACCGTGACCAGCCCGATCCAGAACAGCGCGTCGCCCGCGGCGGCCTGCGCCGCGAGGCGACCCACGGCGAGCGCGACGGCGGCGAGCAACACCGTGCGCGGCGAGGGTACGCCGGTCTCTCGTCGGGAGGCCAGCAAGGCGGCCGCCGCGACCAGGCCTGCCGCCGCGTACGTACCGATGGCGGTGCTGCCGGCTGCGAGCGCGCTCGTCGCGAACGCCCGGTCCAGCAGGGGGCCGCTGGCCCGGATCATCTC
Organism: Cellulomonas sp. JH27-2; assembly: GCF_014837175.1. Taxonomy (GTDB): domain Bacteria; phylum Actinomycetota; class Actinomycetes; order Actinomycetales; family Cellulomonadaceae; genus Cellulomonas. Next base: position 724,515 of record NZ_JACYFR010000003.1, read on the forward strand.
GAGGCCCGCGACCGTCAGCGTCGCCACCAACCACACGCGCGTCGGGATCCCGGCGTCGGGCGGCGTGGCCGCGGGACGTTCGTCGGCGGGCTGCTGGCTCACTCCTGCGAGGCTACCGCTCCCTCCGACGCGCTCCACGCCCGACGTCCGAGCAAGTGGTCGCTATGGCGACCACTTGCTCGGACGCTGGGGTGGTGACGGGTCAGGTGAAGAGGGCCTCGCCCACGAACGGCGACTGCGCGGTGGTCAGCGGCGTGCCGTCGGCGCCCATCACCAGCGACCCGTCGGGGACGCCGGGCGGGACGGCGAAGAGGCCTGAACCCGTGTGCACCAGGTACTCCATGAGGCCGTCGTTCCGCGAGAGCTGTGACTGCATCGGGATGAAGTGCGTGCGCGGGTCGGTGACGAACGCAAGGAAGAACAGCCCCGCGTCCAGCCGGCCCAGCGAGTCGTTGCCGTCGGTGAAGTTGTACCCGCGGCGCAGCAGACGGACGCCGTCGTTGAAGTCCGGGTGGGCGAGCCGCACGTGCGCGTCGGTGGCGATGAGCGGCTTGCCGTCGCCGCCCTGCTCGTCGAAGTCCGGCTCGGTGAACTCGGTCCCGCCCGACAGGGGCGCACCCTCGCCCTTGGTCCGCCCGACGAGCCCTTCCTGCTCCCGCAGCGACGTGCGGTCCCACTGCTCGATGCGCATGTTGATGCGCCGGGCGACGAGGTAGGAGCCGCCCGTCATCCACGCGGAGTCGCGCGAGTCCGCGTCGGCGGCGGACGACGGCACCCACACGTGCTCGTCGAGCGCGTTGGTCTCCTCGGCCTTGACGTTCGCGGTGCCGTCCTTGAAGCCGAACAGGTTGCGCGGCGTCTTCTGGGTGGTCGACGTCGACGCGGTCCGGCCGTAGCCGAGCTGGGTCCAGCGGATCGTCGCCGCACCGAACGCAGCGCGGGACAGGTTGCGGATGGCGTGGACCGCGACCTGCGGGTCGTCGGCGCACGCCTGCACCACCAGGTCGCCGCCCGTGCGAGCCGGGTCCAGGTCGTCGGACGCGAAGTGCGGGAGCTCGACGAGCGCGTCGGGGAGCCGATCGGCCAGAGCGAACCGGTCCGTGCCCGACGCATCGACGAAGAGCGTCCGGCCGAAGCCGAACGTCACGGTCAGCCCGGCCGGCGGGAGGTCGGCGGCCTCGCCCGTGTCGTCGGGCGGTGCGTCGTAGGGGCCCGACGACGGACCGTACGGACCCGCGCCCATGCCCTGGGTCATGCGTGCGGCCATCGTCGTCCACCGCCGCAGCAGCGCGACGAGGTCGTCGCGCGTGGTGCTCGGCGAGACGTCGAACGCCGCGAGGTACAGGCGGTCCTGCGCGGGCGTGTCGATGCCGGCTTGGTGCTCGCCGGTGAAGGCGTAGGTCGCCGCGGTGCCGGTGGCGGCGGAGGTCGTCGGCTGCGTGTGGCGACCGGCGACGTAGCCGCCCGCGAAGCCGGCGACGGCGAGGCCGCCGCCGAGGCCGAGCACGGCGCGACGGGTCAGCGTGACGGGGGCCTGCTCGCCCGCCCCGTCCGACGCGGGCGAGGCGTCGGACGGGTCGAGCGGCTGGTCGTCGCGGTGGTCCTGGGGGGAGGACACGGACGACTCAGGAACCGGTGACGGTGGTGGTCAGCTGGGACAGCGGCTCGGACAGGGCGTCCACGGCCGATGCCAGGGCCTTGACCTGGTCCTGGGTCAGCTTGTCGTAGGACGTGAAGCCCTTCTCGATCGAGCCCTGCTGCGCCAGCAGCGCGTCGACCTCGGCGAACCGCTGGTCGAGCTGCGCGGCCAGGTCGGGGTTCTTCTCCTTGACCACGTCGGCCAGGCCCTCGTAGCCGACGCGCGCGCCGTCGACGTTGGCCTGGAAGTCGTAGAGGTCCGTGTGCGACCAGATCTCCTCCTCGCCCGTGACCTTGCTGCTGGCGACCTCGTCGAGCAGCCCCTTGGCGCCGTTGGCGATCTGGAAGGCCTGGAACGTGAAGTCGGGCTTGTTGACCTCGTCGACGAGCTGCTGGACGTGCTTGACCAGGTCGTCGGCGGCCGCCTGCCGCTGCGCGTCGGTCAGCGGCGTGTACTCCTTGCCGCCGTTCGCCTCGGCGGTCGGCTGCCAGAGGTCCTTCTCGATGAGGTGCCAGCCGCTCCAGGTCTGGCCCTGCTCGACGTCGGCCTCGCGGGCGTCCGTCAGCGGGTCCAGGTCGCCGAACGACTCGGCGACCGGCTCGATGCGCTCCCAGTGGGCGCGCGTCGGGGCGTAGAGGGCCTTCGCCTTCTCGTCGTCGCCCGACGTGTAGGCCGCCGCGAACTCCTTGGTGCCCGCGATGAGCGCACCGACCTGGTCCTTCACGTACGCCACGTACTGCGTCTCGGCCGTCTTGAGCTGGTCGGCCGTGTCGCCCGTCGGGCCCACCGCCGTGCCCGAGTCCGTCACCGTGAACTTGGCGCGGATGCCGTCGCCCACCATGCCCGGCTTGCAGGCCGTCCAGTACGTGCCGGGCTTGGCCTGCACGACGAGGTCTCGGCTGATGCCGGGGCCGACGTTCTCCACCTCGGAGATGACGCGCAGGCCGTCCTCGGCCAGCAGGTAGAACTCGGTCACGTCGGAGCCGTCGTTCTTCACGCTGAACGTGATGTTGCCGCTGGGGGCCTCGCTCGACGAGACCTTGCAGGCGTCCGCGGTCGAGCTGACGGTCAGCGTGCCGGGTGGGGTCGAGCCACCCGCGGCGGACGCGGTGTCGTTGGAGACGCAGCCGGCGGCCAGGGGCAGGACGAGGGCGGCGAGCGCGAGCGCGCCGACGGTGGGGCGGGACATCGGACTCCTTCTCAGACGGTGGCCGGTGCCTGGGCAGGCGCGGCGGGAGCGGGGGTGTGGTGACCCCACGTGGTGCGGACGAAGATGGCAAGGACCGGCACCAGGTACGCGACGTACGCGACCAGCTGCAGCCAGGTGGTGGCCGGCGTGAAGTTGAAGATGCCCTTGAGCAACGTGCCGTACCAGCTGCTGGGCGGGACGGTGCTCGAGACGTCGAACGCCAGGTTGTTCAGGCCCGGCAGGATGCCGGCCTCCTGCAGGTCGTGGACGCCGTAGGAGAGGACCCCGGCGGCGACGAAGACGAGGAAGAGTCCCGTCCAGGCGAAGAACACCCGCAGGTTGAGCTTGACCGCGCCCCGGTACATGAGCCAGGCCAGCAGGACGGCGGTGGCGATGCCGAGCGCGGCACCGAGCAGCGGCTTCGTCGTCGAGCTCGTAGCCTTGGCGCCGGCCCACAGGAACAGCGCGGTCTCCAGGCCCTCGCGGCCCACGGCCAGCAGGGCCATGACGACGACCGCCTTGCGGCCCGCCGCGATCGCGTCATCGAGCTTGTGCTGCAGGTCCGACTTGAGATGGCGGGCCGTCTTGGCCATCCAGAAGATCATCCAGGTGATGAGCCCGACGGCGACGATCGAGAGCGTCCCGCCGATGGCCTCCTGCGCCTCGAACGACAGCCCGTTCGGGCCGAACGTCAGCAGTGCGCCGAACGCCAGCGACGCGGCGGCGGCGACGGTCACGCCCACCCACAGCGCGGGGAGCAGGTCGCGGCGACCGGTCTTGACCAGGTAGGCCACGAGGATGCTGACGACCAGCGCGGCTTCCAGTCCTTCGCGCAGACCGATGAGGTAGTTGGCGACCATGGGTTCTCCGACGTTCGGGGCCGACCCGCGGACGGGTCGCGGCGCCCGGTGGGGCGACGGATGAGGAAAGGCTTGCCTCACCGACGGGGGACACTACTCCGGGTAAGGCTCCCCTGACGACCACGGGCCGAAACTCGGACATGTGACGCGCGCCACCCCCGGTGCGGCGCGCGCGGCCGAGCCGACGCGTTCGTCGGCCCCGGGTCGTGCCTTAGCCCGGTGCGGGCGCCAGTCGGGCGCGCAGAATCGGCCAGGAGTCGGCGAACGCGGGGAGGAGCGGGAGCGAGTCGATCTCGTCGAGCGGGACCCAGCGGACCTCGTCGGACTCGGCGTCCGTGACGGCGGGGACGATCGGCGCGAGCTCGTCGGCGATGACCGTCGTGTAGGACCAGTCGGGGTGCTGCAGGACCCACGAGTCGCGTACGCCGACGGCGGCGGCGTCGATGCCCGCCTCCTCGTGGGCCTCGCGCAGCGCGGCCTGCTCGGCGCTCTCGTCGGGCTGCCGCGCACCGCCCGGCAGGCCCCAGGTCCCGCCGTGGTGGCTCCATGCGGCGCGGTGCTGCAGGACGACGTCCGTCGGTGTGCCGTCGGGGGACCGTCGGACCAGAAGCAGGCCCGCGGCGCCGTGCAGCCCCCAGTGCCGGTGCCCGCACGCGCAGTCGACCCACCCGTCGCCGGGCTGGCGCGGGTGGTCCGGCACGCGCTCGGCTCCCACGGGTGGGATCAGCCGACGATGTCGCAGATGGCGGTCCCGGCGCTGACGCTGGCTCCGACGCCGGCGGACAGGCCTGTGACCGTGCCCGCTCGGTGCGCGACCAGCGGCTGCTCCATCTTCATCGCCTCGAGCACCACGACCAGGTCGCCCTCGGCCACCTGGGCGCCCTCGGCGACGGCCACCTTCACGATCGTGCCCTGCATCGGGGACGCGAGCGTCGTGCCGTTGGCCGACGCACGGGCGGGGCCGGCGCGACGGGCCGCGGGCCGACGAGCGGGCGCAGAGCGGCCGACGCCGCGCGAGAGTGCCAGCGCCGCCGGCAGGACGACCTCGAGCCGCTTGCCGCCCACCTCGACGACGACGCGCTCGAGGCTGGGCGCCTCCTGCTCGTCGTCGGGCACCTGCGGTGCCTTGCCCAGTGTCGCGAGCGTGTCCGTGAACTCGGTCTCGATCCAGCGGGTGTGCACCGCGAACGGCTGCTCGGCGTCGGCCGGGACGAACGCCTCGCTGTCCATGACCGCGCGGTGGAACGGGACCACGGTCGGGATGCCGACGATCTCGAGCTCGGCGAGCGCGCGGCGGGCGCGCTCGGCGGCCTGCGTGCGGGTGGCGCCCGTGACGATGAGCTTGGCGACCATCGAGTCGAACGCGCCCGAGACGCTGTCGCCCTCGACGACGCCCGAGTCGACGCGCACGCCGGGGCCCGACGGGTAGCGCAGCGTGCTGATGCGGCCCGGGGCGGGCAGGAAGTTGGCCGCGGGGTCCTCGCCGTTGAGGCGGAACTCGAACGAGTGGCCGCGCGTCTCGACGCGGTCGTACCCGAGCGGCTCGCCGGCGGCGATGCGCAGCTGCTCGCGGACCAGGTCGATGCCGCTGATCTCCTCGGTGACGGGGTGCTCGACCTGGAGGCGGGTGTTCACCTCGAGGAACGAGATGGTGCCGTCCTTGCCCACCAGGAACTCGCACGTCCCGGCGCCGACGTACTTCGCCTCGTGCAGGATCGCGATGCTGGAGCTGACCAGCTGCTCGCGCTGCGCGTCGGTCAGGAACGGCGCGGGTGCCTCCTCGACGAGCTTCTGGTGACGGCGCTGCAGCGAGCAGTCGCGCGTGCTCACGACGACGACCGTGCCGTGCTCGTCGGCGAGGCACTGCGTCTCCACGTGGCGCGGGCGCTCGATGTACCGCTCCACGAAGCACTCGCCGCGCCCGAAGGCGCCGACGGCCTCGCGGACCGCCGACGCGTACGCCTCGTCGATGTCGGCGGCCTCGTGCACCACCTTCAGGCCGCGGCCGCCACCGCCGAACGCCGCCTTGATCGCGACGGGCAGGCCGTGCTCGGCGACGAACGCGTGGATCTCCTCGACCCCGGCGACCGGGTCGGGCGTGCCCGCGACCAGGGGCGCTCCGGCGCGCTGGGCGATGTGTCGCGCGCTGACCTTGTCGCCGAGCGCGTCGATCGCGGCGGGGGGCGGACCGATCCAGGTGAGCCCCGCGTCGATGACGGCCTGCGCGAAGCCGGCGTTCTCCGACAGGAAGCCGTAGCCGGGGTGGACGGCGTCGGCGCCCGCGCGCTTGGCGACGTCCAGCAGCTTGGCGACGTCCAGGTAGGTGTCGGCCGCGCGGGCGCCGTCGAGCGCGAACGCCTCGTCGGCGAGCCGGACGTGCAGGGCCTCGCGGTCCTGGTCGGCGTAGACGGCGACGGAACCGATCCGGGCGTCTCGACAGGCGCGGGCGATGCGGACGGCGATCTCACCACGGTTGGCGATGAGGACCTTGGAGATGGCGGGCACGGCTCACCGTAACGCGATCACCCCGGCTCACCTGTGCGCTGCAGGCACCGCCGCGCAAGATTGGGGAACCGGCCAAGCGCGTCGGAACCGCTTTTGTAGGTTTCCGACGACGACATCCGGCCGATCCGGTCCCAGCGACCCGTCCCGGTGTCGAATCGCGACAACCGCCGCAGCAATCAACCGTGGTCCGGTCAGGCGCGCCAGAGATCCGGGATCGTCACGTCGATCTCTGCCAGCAGCGAGCGCAGCAGCGGCAGGCTGATGCCGACCACGCCGTGGTGGTCGCCCTCGATCCGCTCGACGAACGGACCGCCGAGCCCGTCGATCGTGAACGCCCCCGCGACGGCCAGCGGCTCGCGCGTCGCGACGTACGCGGCGATCTCCGCGTCGGACAGGTCGGCGAAGTGGACGGTGGTGGACGAGGTCGCGCCCAGGACGGCTCCGTTGCCCGCGCCCAGGCGGCCGGGCGTCGGCTCGCCGGCGGTCGTGCGCTCGTCCATCAGCCAGTGGCCGGTGTGCAGGACGCCGGTGTTGCCGCGCATCGCCTGCCAGCGGGCCACCGCGTCGTCGGCGTCGCGCGGCTTGCCCAGGATCTGCCCGTCGATCTCGAGCATCGAGTCGCAGCCGACCACCACGAGGTCGTCGGCGGCGGCCAGCTCGTCCGGCATGTTCTCCGCGACGTCCTGCGCCTTGGCCTGCGCGAGCACCAGCACGGCGTCCGCGGGCTCGAGCGTGCCGAAGCGCTCGCGGGCGGCGGCGAGCGTCGCCTCCTCGTCGACCGACGACACCGCGACGACGGGATCGATGCCGGCGGCGATCAGCGTGGCGCGGCGGGCGGGGGAGGCGGAGGCGAGCAGCAGTCGGGTCACGTCGCCCGAGCCTACGGCGCGCCGGTGTGGGTGGCCGTCCGTACGGTGGCGGGATGACGACGGTGGAGATCCCTGTGCAGGGCTCGTTCGACCTGCGGCGGGCGATCGGCTTCGGGTTCGGGCAGCGCGACGCGGGCTCGGGCGACGTCATGCGACTGGCATTCTGCCTCGACGGCTACCGTCAGCACGCCGCAGCGGCGGTCACGCAGCCGGCGGCCGACGTCCTGCTCTGCGACGTCGTGGCGGGCGACGATCCCGACGCGGTCGCGGCCCACGCGGCGCGCGTCCTCTCGGTCGACGTCGACGGTCGCGGGTACGACGAGCTCGGCACCCGCGACGAGCTCGTCGGCCGCGTGCAGGCGGCCGCACCCGGTCTGCGGCCGGTGCTCTTCTACTCCGCGTACGAGGCGCTGCTGTGGGCGGTGCTGTCCGCCCGACGACCGGAGCGGCAGATGGCGCGCGTCCGCGACGCCCTCGCGCGGAGGGACGGTGCGGTCTTCGACGTGGCAGGCGACCAGCTCGCCGCGGTTCCGCTGCCCGAGCGGATCCTGGAGCTCGACCAGATCGACGGGCTGCCCGACGTCAAGGTGCGGCGCATGCACGGCGTCGCACAGGCGGCGCTCGACGGGCGGCTGGACACCCCCGCCCTGCGGGTGCGCGACGAGCAGGAGGTCTCCGCCGAGCTGCAGCAGCTCGAAGGGATCGGTCCCTTCTACGCGATGCTCACGACGGTCCGTGCCCTGGGGAGCACCGACGCCGTGCCGGCCGACGAGCCTCGGCTCCTGGCCGCGGCGGCCCGGCTGGTGGGGCGCGACGAGCCGCTGGACCCCGCCGAGTACCGCGATCTCGCCGCGGCGTGGACGCCCTGGCGGACGTGGGTGTCGGTCGCGATCCGAGCGACCGCCGCCGATGCCCCCGGTCGGGGCCGACGCTAGGACCTTCGGGGTGCCCGCAACCACAGCGGGGCAGGGCACAATGTCCGCGGGGCCGGCGTGGTCCCGCACCCGTCAGGAGAGACCGTGAGTGACGTGAGATCGCGCGAGAACGACGACCTCGACGAGCTGGACGACGCCGCCGTCGACGAGATCCTCGCCGCCGAGGCGGCCCTGCAGGCGCCGCCGACGCAGGCCTGGCGCCGCCGCACTGGCATCGAGATGGTGATCTCGGGCTTCATCGGCCTGATCGCGTCATTCGTGCTCTCGCACGACGCGCTCAAGCTCGCGGCCAACCCCAAGGCGAACCTGTCGTGCAGCATCAACGCGACGATCAACTGCGCGACGGTCGCGAAGCAGTGGCAGGCGACCGTCATCGGTGACATCCCGAACGCGTTCTTCGGGATCGCCGCGGAGGCCGTCGTGATCACCGTCGCCGTCGCGATCATCGGCGGCGTGCTGTTCCCGCGGTGGTACATGCTCGCCGCGCAGGCCGTCTACACCGTCGGCTTCCTCTTTGCGTACTGGCTGTTCTACGAGTCCATCACCAAGATCCACGCCGTGTGCCCCTGGTGCCTGCTGATCACGGCGACGACGACGTTGGTCTGGGCCGGACTGACGCGCCTCAACATCCGCGAAGGCCACATCGTGCTGCCGGGCGCCGCCGGACCGTGGGCCCGGCGGTTCGTCGCCTCCGGGTACGACTGGTTCATCACGATCGGCCTGATCTTCGTCCTCGTGCTGATCCTGCTCATCAACTACGGCGGCTCGCTGTTCTCCTGATCCCCGTCTGGCTCGCACGCCCGACGGACCCGCGATCCCGACCGCCGAACGCCGAATCGGTGGCCAGGGTCGCGGGTTCGTTCGCGTTCAGGCCGCGAACCTGGTCAGGACGTCCAGGGGGAGCGAGCCCATCGACAGGGCGCGGTCGTGGAACTCGCGCAGCGTCGAGCCGGATCCCAGGGCGCGGTCGCGGGTCTGCTCCCACAGGCGCTGGCCGATCTTGTACGACGGCGCCTGCCCCGGCCAGCCCAGGTAGCGGTTCCACTCGAACCGGATGAACGCCTCGGGCATGTTCACGTTCGCGAACAGGAACTCCCACCCCTTGTCGGCGTCCCAGGTGCCGCCGCCCCACTCGTCGGGCGCGCGGAGCCCCAGGTGGACACCGATGTCGAAGACGACACGCGCGGCGCGCATGCGCTGCCCGTCGAGCATGCCGAGCCGGTCCGCGGGCGTGCTGAGGTAGCCGAGGTCGGCCATGAGCCGCTCGGCGTACAGCGCCCAGCCCTCGCCGTAGCCGGACGTCCAGCAGGCGAGCCGCCGCCACGTGTTGAGCGTCGCGCGCTGGTAGACGGCCTGCCCGATCTGCAGGTGATGGCCGGGGACGCCCTCGTGATAGACGGTCGTCTTCTCGCGCCAGGTGTTGAAGGTGGTCACCGACGGCGGCACGGACCACCACATGCGGCCGGGCCGGCTGAAGTCGTCCGACGGGCCGGTGTAGTAGATGCCGCCGCTCTGGGTGGGGGCGATGCGGCACTCGAGGGTGTGCACCGGCAGCGGGATGTCGAAGTGCGTGCCGTCGAGCGCCTCGATGGCGGCGTCGGACGTCTCCTGCATCCAGGCGCGCAGCTCGTCGGTGCCGTGCAGCGTGGTGGCGGGGTCGGCGTCCAGGAGAGCAACAGCGTCGGCGACCGACGCGCCGGGCCCGGCGATCTGCGCCGCGACGGCCTCCTGCTCGGCGACCACGCGCGCGAGCTCCTCCAGACCCCACTGGTACGTCTCGTCGAGGTCGACGGTCGCGCCCAGGAATGTGCGCGACAGCAGCCCGTAACGCTCGCGCCCGGCGGCGTCGGCGGTCGGAGCGTGCGGGGCGAGCTCGCGCAGGAAAGCGGCGAGCTCCCCGTACGCGGCGCGCGCGGCCGTCGCCCCGCGCTCCAGCTCGGCCCGCACCAGCGAGCACGACGACGAGTCGTCGAGCTGCGCCCCGGCGACGAACGACGTGAAGAACGACTCGGCACCGGCCAGGTCATTGGCGTCCGCGATGCCGATCTCCACCTGCCGCACGGCCGGAGTCAGTCCACGCGACGCCCCGAGCCGCAGCGACTCGGCGTAGCCGGCCAGCGCGTCGGGCAGCGCGTTCAGTCGCGCCGCGACGTTCTCCCAATCCTGCGGCGTCGCGGTGGGCATCACGTCGAAGACATCACGTAGCAGCTGCACGGGCGAGGCCAGATTGTTGAGCTCCCTCAACGGCTCGCCGGCCTCGTCGAGCTCGACGATCAGGCCCAGCCGCTCGCGCATCGCCGCCAGCGTCACGTGGTCCACCTGGTCGCCGGGCTCCAGGTCGTCGAGCCGGGACAGTGCGGCACGGGCGGCGTCCGTGCGCGCCTCGATGCCTGCGGGTGACAGGTCCGTCATCTCGTGGTCGTGCCCCGCCAGCCCCATGAACGTCGCCTCGATCGGGTCGAGGTCGGCACAGGTGGCGGTGTAGTCCTCGGCGACCTGGTCGATCGCGGACGGTTCTCGTGAGGTCGTCATCCTGCCGACAGTACGCGCGGGCGCCGACACCGCTTCCACCATTTCGTCGCGCCGATCGTCTCCGCACCTGTCACAGTCATCGCAGCGCAGAGGGCTGCGAGCAGTGCGACGAGGACGTCAGCGGCCCGCCCGGTGGGGCGGAGGAAGCAGGGGGCGACGATGGCATCGAACGCAGGTGCGCGACGACGGGGTGGTCGGAGCGTCTCAGCCGTCGCGAGGACGGGAGCGTCGGTCGGCGTCGTCGTTCTCGTCGGCGTTCTCGCGGCCGGGTGCGACAGCTCCGACGCCTCGGCGGCCTCGGCGCCCGCGACCACCACGCCGGGCAGCACGGGCACGATCCTCGCGAGCACGCCGTCCACCGAGCCGTCCGCGGGCACGCGCATCACGACGCCCGAGCCGTCGGCCACCTCCACCGACCAGGTGAGTGCCGGAGCGGCCCCGGGCGCCTGCGGCTGGCGGGTCGACGACCCGGGTGCGGACGGTACGAAGATCGACGCCTCCGACAAGGCATTCCAGCTGGTCGTGCTGGCAACCAGGCAGGGGACCGGTGCGTCGAGCGTCACGGTCGACACCTCGGTCGCCGCCGTGCAGGACCAAGAGCTGCCGAAGGGACTGACCACCACGGAGCCGACGCTTCTCCTCGTCCGCGACGGTGCCGTGGTGGCACGGACGGACGCCGGCGACGGCGCATCGGCGGACCCAGACCGACCGGTGGACGGGGGCGAGCTCGTCGCGAAGGTCACGACGAGTGGGATCAAGCCCATCGACTGCGAGTCGGACGCGGCGCTTACGGACGGGACCTACCAGGTGTGGGCGCTCGAGACCGTCCAGACGTCGAAGGGCAAGAAGTCCACCCTGCTCGGCGGGGGCCAGGACGTCGAGATCGCATCGGGCGCGCCGGTACCGCTGTGCGGCGCCGACGTCGGTGCCCTTCCCGACGGGACCGACGACGTGACGCTGACCGCCGAGGCCACCTACGACGTCCCGGACGTGGACCCCGCGACGCACCCGAAGAAGCAGCTGTCGGCGTCCCTGGCCGTCAAGCACAGCGCGATCGACGTCACGGGTGCGTACGAGAGCACCATCTACCTCGTGGACGACGACGGTCGCATCGTGGCCGACGGCACCGAACCCGGCCACCGCACGGCCGGGGTGATCGAGCCGATCGCCGTCTCCTCGGGCGGTGGTGGCGACGGACGGGCGTACGACCAGCCGTCGACGTCGTGCCATGACGGCAGGGCCCTCGCGAAGGGGACCTACCGAGCCGTCGTCGACCTCGCCGTGGACCGCGCCGACGGGAAGCCGGGAGTGCTCCACCTCGTCGCGACGTCGAAGGACGTCGTCATCCGCTGACCACCCCAACGTTTCTGCCTCGCTGGACGTCTTGATGCATGCACACTGATCCGCGGCGCGCAGGGGGCGCGGCGGGCATCGAGACAGGGGAGTCGGTTGACGGACTGGGCGCACGTCCTCGACGAGCTGGTCCGCGTCCGCGGCCAGGCACTCGTGCGGCACGCGTACCTGCTCACGGGTGACGTGGCGGCTGCGGAGGACCTGGTGCAGGACGCGATCGTCGCGACCTTCACCCGGCGGTCCCGCGTCCGCTCAGCGGAAGCTGTCGAGGGGTACGTCCGCCGCGCGATCCTCACGACGTACATCGACGGGTACCGGCGGCGACGTCGGTGGCGGGACGTCGCGCACCTGTTCGCCCGACCTGACGAGGCCCACGGGCACGACGGCCCCGTCGACGACCGCACGGACGTGGTCGCGGCGCTCGGGACGCTCGCACCGCGGGTGCGCGCGTGCGTCGTCCTGCGCTTCTACGACGACCTCACCGTCGCCGACATCGCGGCCGAGCTCGGCCTGTCGGAAGGCGCGGTCAAGCGCTACCTGAGCGACGGCGTGCGTGCGCTGGGGGCAGCCCTCGGCCCGGTCCGCGACGACGAGACCCACACGGTCCTGGAGAGGACGACGCGATGAGCACCGACCTGCACGACCTGCTCCGCTCCGCCGCCGACGGGCTCGACCCCGAGGCACCGGACGTCTCGGCGATGTCCGGGCGGATCCGTCGTCGACGCGCGGTCCGTGCCGGCGCCACGACGGCCGGCGTCCTCGCGCTCGCCGGCGCCCTGGCGATCACCGCCGCCGAGCTCGGCGGGGTGCAGCATCGCGACGAACCGGCCGTGCAGCCGAGTGCGGTCACGCTGCCGACCGCCGTCGCGGGGGCGGAGCCGGGCACGTGCGGCTGGGAGGTCGGTGCAGCGGGTGCCGACGGCCTCGCGGTCGACGGATCCGACGCGACCTACCAGCTCGGGGTGCAGTCGGCGCGGCCGAGCGACCCACCCGACACCGCGGTCCGTGTGGAGACGCAGCTGTTCGGCACCGCCGCGACGCTGCCGCGCGGGCTGGGCTCGACGTACCCGACGGCGATGCTCACGCGCGACGGCGTCGTCGTCGCCCGAGCGCAGATGGACGCCGGTGCGCTCGGGGAGACGAGCCCGGCGACGGATCACGGGGGTGCGATCTCGTACGGTTTTCCGCTGGCGCCGGTGACCTGCGGCGCCACGTCGTCGCCGCTGCCCGACGGCACCTACCAGCTGTGGGCCGTCCAGGGCGTCGAGATGGGCGACGGCGAACGCACGCTCCTGCTCGGTGGCGGCGGAGACGTCCACGTCGCCGCGGGAAGCGCCGCCACGACGTGCGGCACCCCTGTCGGCGACCTGCCCGGGAGCGCTCCGGGCGTCGACGTCACCGTCCACGTCTACTACGGCGACCTGCCCGCCGATCTCTTCCCCGACGTGACGAACGACCGGTCGTGGCTGGCTGCGTCGGTGAGCGTCGCGCCCGACCAGGAGCAATCGGTCGCCGGGAGCTACTCAGGAACGGTCTACCTGGCGGACGCGAGCGGTCGCATCGTGGCCGACGGGACGGACCCCACGTTGGGACAGGTCGTGGGCCTCTACCCGATCGGCGCAGCCGGCGGGAGCAACCTGGTCACGACGCCGCAGCTGTCGAACCGCTGCGACGACGGCAAGAAGCTGGCGCCCGGAACGTACCGCAGCTTCGTCGTGCTCGAGCTGGACCGGGCGGGTGGCGCGCCAGGCATCGAGCACCTCGTCGCCGAGGGGGCGCCCGTCGTCGTCGGGGCGTCCTGACGTCAGCCGCGCAGGCTCCAACGCCAGGCGTCGGACCCGGAGGCCCATCGGTCGGAGCCCCGCAGGGTCCGGCGCCGGTCGCTCCAGGCCGAGGGGTGGGTGGGGGTGTCGTCGTGCACCTGGGCCGACGAGGCCGCCATCAGCCCGGCGACGAGGGCGGCGAGCTCCACGTCGTCGGGCGTGCCCCGGACGACGTGGACGTGCGCGGCGTCCTGCGTCACTGGTCGTCCTCTTCGTCGATGTCCTCCTCGAACAGCACGGGCGCGCCCCGGGAGACGCCCCACTCGTGCACGTCGAAGCCGTTGTCGACGACGGACTGGGCGATCTCGGCGCCGCCCGCCTCGACGACGTCGAGGATCGAGTCGAGCGTGCGCTCGCCGGCGGACGCGCCGCGGCTGACGACGAAGCCGACGTGGAACGTCTCGACGTCGGGCTCGACGGGCGCCGCGTCGGCGTCGCCCTCGTCCTCGTCGCCCCACGACATGCCCGTGAGGTCGGCGTGCAGGCCCAGGCGGGCGTGCAGCAGGTCGTAGAGCTCGGCATTGAGGGCACCGATCGCCGCCTCGAGCGACAGGATGCGCGGGTCCTCGTCGGCCTCCTGCGCACCGAACTCGGCGCGCACGCCCACCGCCGTGTCGACGTAGGAGTGCAGGGACGCGGCGAGGGTGTCGACGGCGACGTGCAGGTCGGAGGCGTCGACACCGGTCAGCGGCTCGCTGCCGTGCGTGGCCTCGTCGTGCTCGTCGTCGTGGTCGTGGTCGTGGTCGCTCATGGTTCGATCCTTGCAGCGTCGGACGGATGGTGCGTCACAGCGGGATGTTCCCGTGCTTCTTGGGCGGCAGGCTCGCGCGCTTGGTGCGCAGCAGGCGCAGCGCCTTGGTGATCTCTGCCCGGGTGGCCGACGGCTCGATGACGGCGTCGACGAAGCCGCGGTCGGCGGCGTCCCACGGGTTGACGATGGCCTCCTCGTACTCCGACGTCAGGCGCCGGCGCTCGGCCTCGACGTCGCCGCCCTCGTCGGCCACCGTCTTCAGCGCGCCGCGCTGCAGGATGTTGACCGCGCCGCCCGCGCCCATGACCGCGATCTGCGCCGTGGGCCAGGCCAGGTTGACGTCCGCGCCCAGCTGCTTGGAGCCCATGACGATGTACGCGCCGCCGTAGGCCTTGCGCGTGATGACGGTGACCAGGGGCACCGTGGCCTCGGCGTAGGCGTAGATGAGCTTGGCACCGCGGCGGATGATGCCGTTCCACTCCTGGTCGGTGCCCGGCAGGAAGCCCGGGACGTCGACGAACGTCAGCACGGGGATGTTGAACGCGTCGCACGTACGCACGAAGCGGGCGGCCTTCTCGGCGGCGTTGATGTCCAGTGTGCCGGCCATCTGCTGCGGCTGGTTGGCGACGATGCCCACGGGGTGGCCCTCGACGTGCCCGAAGCCGATCATCACGTTCCCGGCGTACAGCGGCTGGACCTCCAGCAGGACGCCGTCGTCGAGCACCGTCTCCACGACCGTGCGCATGTCGTACGGCTGGCTGTCGGAGTCCGGCACGAGGGTGTCGAGCGCGGCGTCCTCGTCGGACACCTCGAGCGACGCCTCGTGCGCGAACAGCGGCGGGTCCGTGAGGTTGTTCTGCGGCAGGTAGGACAGCAGCGAGCGGACGTAGTCGATCGCGTCGTCCTCGTCGTGCGCCAGGTAGTGCGCGACGCCGGACTTCGTGTTGTGCGTCGTCGCGCCGCCCAGCTCCTCGAAGCCGACCTCCTCGCCCGTCACCGCGCGGATGACGTCCGGGCCGGTGATGAACATGTTGGACGTGCCGTCGGCCATGACGATGAAGTCTGTCAGCGCGGGGGAGTACACCGCGCCGCCCGCGCTCGGGCCCAGGATGAGGCTGATCTGCGGGATCACGCCGCTCGCCGCCACGTTGCGGCGGAAGATCTCCGCGAACTGCGTCAGGCCCGCGACGCCCTCCTGGATGCGCGCGCCGCCGCCGTCGCTGATGCCGATCAGAGGGACACCCGTGCGCAGCGCCAGGTCCATGACCTTGGTGATCTTCTGCCCGTGCACCTCGCCCAGCGACCCGCCGAAGACCGTGAAGTCCTGCGAGTACACGGCGACGGGCCGGCCGTCGACGGTGCCGTGCCCGACGACGACGCCGTCGCCCGGGATGCGCTTCTTGTCTAGGCCGAAGTTCACCGACCGGTGGCGCACCATCGCGTCGATCTCGGTGAATGAGCCCTCGTCGAGCAGGGCGTCGATGCGCTCGCGGGCCGTCTTCTTGCTGCGTGCGTGCTGCTTGTCCGCGGCGTTCTGCTCGGCTGCCGCGGCGGCGTCGTGCCGCTCGGCGAGGTCGGCGAGCTTGGCCTGCGTGGTGCGTGCGGTCGCGGGGGTCGTCTGCGTCACCCGACCGAGGCTAGTTGTCGGAACCGTCCACAGGGGTGCAGGGCGCGGACGTGTTCGGCGCGTCCGCGTCGTAGGTTTCCTCCAAGGGCTCGCTCTGCGACGCTGGGGGCATGGCCGACGACGACACCCGACGCGACTCCCTGCACTCCGACGAGCTGCGCTCGCTGCTGCTGGCGCCCGACGGGCCGCTCGACCACTTCGAGGTGGTCGAGGAGACCGGGTCGACGAACGACGACGTCGTGGCCGCGCTGCGCGCCGACGTCGCCGCGTGGCCCGGTGTGGGCGTACTCGTCGCCGACCACCAGACCGCGGGCCACGGCCGCGCCGGCCGGACGTGGGAGACCGCCCGCGGGACCTCGCTGACCTGCACGTTCGTTGTGCGCCCGCAGGTGCCGCCGGAGCGGCTGGGCTGGTTCCCGCTGCTGGCGGGCCTGGGGGCCGTCACCGCGATCCGGGCCACCGCGGGGGTACCGGCGATGCTCAAGTGGCCCAACGACCTGCTGGTCCCCGCGGACTCCGAGGTCCCCGGGTGGGGCGCGGTCCGCAAGGTCGGCGGGATCCTCGCGCAGCTCGTGCCCACGCCCGACGGCGTCGCGCTCGTGGTCGGGATCGGCATCAACGTCTCGCAGCGGGCCGACGAGCTGCCCGTCGAGAGCGCATCGTCGCTCGTCCTGGCCGGCGCGCAGCACGTCGACCGCGAGAGCGTCTTCGTCGCCCTCGTCGGCGCCCTCGCGGACATCGCCGAGCGATTCCGCGAGGCGGACGGTGATGCCGTCGCCGCCGGGCTGGCCGACGAGGTCGCCGCCGTCTGCCGCACGATCGGCACCCGCGTACGCGTCGAGCTGCCGGGCGACGCGGAGCTCGTCGGGCTCGCCGCGGGCATCGAGGACGACGGGTCGCTGCGTGTGGTCGACGACGCGGGCAGGACGCACAGGGTGCTCGCAGGTGACGTGCACCACGTCCGAGACGCCGGGTGAACTACCCTCTTCCCGTGCCAGACGACGATCAGTCCACCCCGATCGAGGCGTCCGAGCGGTCCGCCGTCGAGTCGACGGTCGAGGAGATCGACGCCGCGCTGCTCGACGGCCCCCGCGTGTACAGCGCGCAGGAGCTCGCCGACCGCGCCGGCATCGGCCTCGAGTTCGTCCGCGGGTTCTGGAGCACGCTCGGCCTGCCCCACGCCGACGCCGACGACCGCATCTACACCGAGAGCGACGCCGAGGCCGTGGAGCGCGCGGCCGCGCTCGTGCGCGAGCACGGGCTGGACCTGCGGACCGTCATCACCCTGACCCGCTCCCTGGGCCACACGTCCGACCGGCTCGCGCTGTGGCAGGTCGAGGCGCTCGTCGAGGACATGGCGACGCGGTACGAGCTCGACGACCCGACCGCCCGCCTGCTCGTCCTCGACCGCCTCACCGAGCTGGCCCCGGTCCTCGAGGCGCAGATGCTGCACTCCTACCGCCGCCAGCTCGCCGCGATCGCCGGGCGCTACGCCGCCGAGTTCGCGGAGGTGGGCGACCCCGGCCCCGACCGCACCGCGCTGCCGCTGCCCCGCGCGGTCGGCTTCGCGGACATGGTCTCGTTCACCCGCCGCACGGCCGGGCTCGGGTCCACCGACCTGTCGGAGTTCGTGCAGCGCTTCGAAGCAGCGGCGCGCGACGTCGTGACGGCGGCCGGCGGCCGTGTCGTCAAGACGATCGGCGACGCGGTGCTCTTCGTCGCCGACGACGCGCGCACCGGTGCCCGCGTCGCGCTGGGGCTCGCCGAGGTGCTGGGCCGCGAGATCGACAGCGAACCCCTGCGCCTGGCCGGCCTCGCGGACGGCGCGCGCGGCGTCACGCCCGTGCGTGTCGGGTTCGTGTGGGGGCGCGTGCTCTCGCGGTTCGGGGACGTCTTCGGTCCCACCGTGAACCTGGCCGCGCGACTGACCGACATCGCCGAGCCGTCGACCGTTCTCACGGACCCGGTGACCGCCGCCGCGCTGGCGGCCGACGACAGCGTGATGCTGGAGAACCTTGATCCCGTCGAGCTGCACGGCCTCGGCACCGTCCAGCCGGTCCGCCTGCGCGCCAGCTGACCTCGCGGCCCGGGCTCGCAGCCGGGCGCCGGGTGGTGCGTGCCAGCAGCGGCTCAGGACGTCGCGTCGGCGTCCGGGTCCGGTTCGATGAGCTCCGGGCCGTTGTTGCGGACCGCGTTGACCTGCGTGGACACGGGCGTCGCGACGATCGTCGGGGGCTCGGCCTCGAGCAGGTCGCGGGCGCCGTCTGCGCCGACCGCCGGGTCCAGCCACCGGTCCCAGTCCTGCGGGCGCAGCATGAGCGGCTGACGGTCGTGGATGTGCGCGAGGTCCGGCAGCGCGGGTCGCGTGATGACGGTTGCGCTCACGAGCCAGCGCGCGGGGTCGTCGTCGGCCTTGCTCGGGTCCTTCCAGAACTCGTACAACCCGGCGAGCGCGACGACGGACCCGTCGCCGGTGTGCAGGTAGTACGGCTGCTTGCGCTTGCTCGTCGAGCCCTCGTCGGGCTTCTTCCACTCGAAGTAGCCGTCGGCCGGCAGCAGCGCACGACGCGAGGCGAACGGGCGAGCGAACGCGGACTTGTCCGGGACCGACTCCGAGCGCGCGTTGATCATCCGGTTGCCGATGGACGGGTCCTTGGCCCACGACGGGACCAGGCCCCAGCGGGCCACGCGGAGCTGGCGCGTGATCTCGCCCGTCTCCTTGTCGGCGCGCTCGACGACCATCCGCACCCCGTCGGTGGGTGCGACGTTCCACGACGGGCCGAGCAGCCGCAGGTCGTCGGCGAGCGTCGCGATGGCGAACTCGTCGGCCAGCGCCTGGTCCTCCCGGAACGATGCATAGCGACCGCACATGCGCCCACCCTCGCACGCCCCACCCACACCGCCCCGACTCCCCGCCCGCCCGCTGCCACCATTCACCGCTCGTGCTCGTCGGGCTGCGTGGGGTCGGGCCCAGGCGGCGAACGGGGTTGCGTAGGTCCGGGGCGGGTGATGGGGTGTGGTGAAGGCAATATCGAATCGATTCGTTATCGCGGTCGAATCGATGCGACCATGGACGGCGATGAGCGTGGACACTCGAGGCACCCGAGCGGTGGAGCAGGCACCGGCGGTCTCGGCCCTGGGCGGGGTCGAGGCTCCCGCTCCGACCCCGAACCCCGAGGCCCGTGCGACCTCAGCACGAGCATCGTCTGCACACGTGCCGGGTGCGCGGCCGTCGTCCGGCGCGGTGCCGTCGGCAGTGTCCGGGTACCGCCCCAACGCCAAGTACGTGCTGCTGCTGGGCATGATGTGCGCGCTGCCGGCCATCTCGAACGACATCTACGTGTCCTCGCTGCCTGACGTGGCGCGCGACCTGCACTCCACCGCGACCGCGGCGCAGCTCACGATGACGGCGATGATGCTGGGCGGCGCGGTCGGCCAGCTCGTCATCGGGCCGGTGTCGGACCGGTTCGGCCGGCGGATGCCCGTGCTGATCGGCGTGGCGCTGCACGTGCTGACCTCGCTGCTGTGCGCGATCGCACCGAGCATCGGCACGCTCGTCGGCCTGCGCGTCCTCCAGGGCTTCTTCAACGCCGCGGCCAGCGTGGTCGCGATGGCCGTGATCCGCGACCGGTTCGTCGGCTCGGATGCGTCCGGGCTCATCTCCCGGCTCATGCTCGTCATCGGCATCGCGCCGCTGTTCGCGCCGTCCGTCGGCGGCATGATCGCCGGGCAGTGGGGGTGGCGGGGCGTGTTCATCGCGCTCGCCATGTTCGGGGTCGCCCTGTGGGTCGTCGTCTGGCGGCGCCTGCCGGAGACGCTGCCGGCGGCCCGACGACGCGACGGCGGTCTGCGCACGGCGGGACGCGGCTACCTGACGCTCCTCAAGGACCGGCACTTCGTCGCCCTCGCGATCATGCCCGGCCTGGGCACCGCGATCCTCATGAGCTACGTGATCGGCTCGCCGTTCGTCCTGATGGAGGGCTACGGCCTGACGGCGAACCAGTACGCGCTGCTGTTCGCGGTCAACGGGATCGGCCTGGTGGGCGGTGCGCAGGTCAACGCGTGGCTCGTGCGCCGCGTCGCGCCCATCCGGATCGTGCGCGTGGTGCTGCCCGTGTCGCTGTTCTTCACGCTCGTCTTCCTGGCGATCGCGGTGGCAGGCGTCGGCGGGCTGCCGCTGCTGCTCGTCGTGCTCTGGCTGATTCTCGCCATGGTGAACTTCGCGCCGCCCAACGCGTCGGCCATCGCCCTGTCGCGACACGGCGAGATCGCCGGCACGGCGGCGGCCTTCATCGGGGCGACAGGCGCTGCGATCGGCGGCCTCATCAGCCCGCTGACCAGCCTGCTGGGCGGCGACGCGGTGGCGATGGCGGCCGTCATGGTCGGCGCCGCGACGGCTGCGCTGCTCGTCCTCGCGCTGGCGACCCCGGCCTACCGCCGCGACGGCGCCTGGAGCGTCTGACTCAGGCCAGGCGCTGCAGGCGGGCGACCGCCTCGTGCAGCACCTCGTCGCGTTTGACGAAGGTGAAGCGGACCCAGGAGGCCAACGCCGAGTCGGCCGACGAGCCGGCCCGCGTGAACGCGGAGACCGGCACACCGACGACACCGGCGAGCGACGGCAGGTCGCGGCACAGGGCGGCGCCGTCGCCGTGCCCCAGCCGCGAGGCGTCGGCGAGCACGAAGTAGGTACCGTCGGGCCGCACCACGTCGAACCCGGCCGCCGTCAGCCCGTCGCACAGCAGGTCCCGCCGACGAGCGAGCGACGCGGCCAGCTCGTCGACCCACGCCTGCACGCCGGGGTCGCCGAGCGCGAACGCGACGGCCGGCTGGAACGGCGCTCCGGAGACGTAGGTGAGGAACTGCTTGACGGTCCGCACGGCGTCGACCAGGTGCGCGGGGCCGTGCACCCAGCCCACCTTCCAGCCCGTGAAGGACAGGGTCTTGCCGGCCGACGAGATCGTCAGCGTCCGCTCCGCCATGTCCGCCAGGGTCGCGATCGGCACGTGGGGAACCCCGAACGTCAGGTGCTCGTAGACCTCGTCGGTCACGACGATCGCGTCGTGCTGCCGCGCGAGCCGGGCGACGACGGCCAGCTCGTCGGGCGTCAGCACCGTGCCTGTCGGGTTGTGCGGCGTGTTGAGGAGCACCAGGCGCGTGCGGTCGGTGAACGCGGCCGTCAGCGCCGCCTCGTCGAGCCGGAAGCCGTCGGGCGTCGCGGCCAGCGGGGCGGTGGTGTGCGTGGCGCCGGCCATCGCGATCACGGCGGCGTAGGAGTCGTAGAAGGGTTCGAGCGTGAGGACCTCGTCGGCCGGGCCGACGAGCGCCAGGACGGCCGCCGCCAGCGCCTCGGTGGCGCCCGTCGTCACGAGCACCTCGCGGTCCGGGTCGACGACCAGGCCGTAGTGCCGCCGCTGGTGGTCGGCGATCGCGTGCCGCAGCGCCGGGATGCCCGGGCCGGGCGGGTACTGGTTGGCGCCGTCGGCGATGGCGGCCCGGGCCGCGTCCGCGACGGACGCAGGGCCGTCCACGTCGGGGAAGCCCTGACCCAGGTTGATCGCACCCGTGCGCACGGCCAGTGCGCTCATCTCCGCGAAGATCGTCGCGCGCGGGGTGCCGTCGTCGGCCAGGAGGCCGGTCGCGTGGGCGACGTCGCGCCAGCGGGAGGTCATGCCCGCAAGGGTAGGGGAGAGGTCAGTACGTCCCGCTTGCCGCGGCTCAGTACATCCCGCTTGCCGCAGCCACACCGACGAGGATGACGAGGCCCACGGACGCGAACGCGGTCACGACCCACCACTCCACGTGGTGGTGACGACGTACTTCCCGACGAGCGGCCATACCTCCAAGATCGGCAGGTGCGGCGCCACGTACAACCCGCCACGGCGCTGAGCGCGGAAATCACCCGGACGGGTGCAAGATCCGGTCGTCCGCTGACACGCGACGCAACGGATCGCCGCTGCCCCGCGAGCCCGCTCGTCAGGAGTGCGCCGAGTCCAGCTTGCCGGCGAGCTGCTGCAGCTGGTCGGACAGCGACTGGATGCCGTCCGCAGCCGAGCCGGACGCGTCGTCCTTCGCCGCCTCGAGGTTCTTCTGCGCCTCGTCGACCTTCGCCTTGGCGTCGTCGAGAGCCTGGTCGCTGTTCGCGTTGGCGTCCTTGGCGGCCTCGTCCAGCGACGACTGCGCGTCCTGCACCGCGCTCTGCGCGGAGTCGACGGCGGCCTTGGCCTGTGCGTCGGCGTCGGAGAGCTGGGCCTTGAGCTCGTCGACCTTCGCGCGCGCCTCGTCGGCGGACGCCTTGGCCTCGTCGACCTTGGCCTGGATGCTGTCCACGGCCGAGCGGGCGCTCGCCGCCACGTCCTTCGCGCGCTGCGAGGCCGCGTCGATGTCGTCGTCGGAGCAGCCCGCCAGCGTGAGGGCGGCGAGCAGGGGTGCGGCGACGAGCAGGGCGCCGACGCGCGTGGTGCGGGGCAGGGACACGAGGACCTCCGGGGTTCGAGGGACACAACGGTGCAAGATCACGCGGTCCGGAGCAACCCGAGAAAACCGCAACGTCCGAGCAACGGGTCGCGATAGCGACCAGTTCCTCGGACGTTGCGGGTGGGGGCGCCCCGCCCGGTGACAGGGTCGGGCGGGGCGCCGGCGAGCAGGGGGCGGGAAGGGGCCGGCACGAGGGGGAGGGAGCCGGCCCCGACCCTCAGGCCGGCTTCTGCTCGCTCCGGCGGCCCCGGACGTCCTCCAGCGACGTGCCGTAGTAGGCCGCGGTCAACAGGTCCACCATGTCGTCGATCATCGGCATCCGCGGGTTGGCGGGTGCGCACTGGTCCTCGTAGGCGCCCATGGCCACCTCGTCGAGCCGGCCGATGAACGACGCCTCGTCGACACCCTGCGCCTGGAAGGACGACGGGATGCCGACCTTGCTGCGCAGCGCCTCGACGGCGAGCGCGTACGACTCGACACCCTGCGCCGGCGTGGCCGCAGGCAGGCCGAGCATCGCGGCGATCTGCTGGAACCGCTCGGGGGCGACGTAGTGCTCGTACTTCGGCCAGCTCGTCAGCTTCGTCGGGACCGTGCCGTTGTAGCGGATGACGTGCGGGAGCAGCGTCGCGTTGGTCCGGCCGTGCACCAGGTGGAACGTGGACCCGGTGACGTGGGCCATGGCGTGCACGATGCCGAGGAACGCGTTGCCGAAGCTCATGCCCGCGATGGTCCCGGCGTTGTGCATCTTCTCGCGGGCGTCCTTGGTTGCGGGGTCGTCGGGCGACCCGTTCACGGACTGGGCGAGGTTGTCGAAGATCAGCCGGATCGCCTGCAGGGCCATGCCGTCGGTGAAGTCGTTGGCGTAGACGCTGACGTAGGCCTCGGTGGCGTGCGTCAGGGCGTCGAACCCGGAGTCCGCCGCGAGCGACGCGGGCATCTTGGCCGTCAGGACGGGGTCGATGATCGCGACCGACGGGGTCAGCGCGTAGTCCGCGAGCGGGTACTTCTTGCCCGCGTCAGGGTCGGAGATGACCGCGAACGGCGTGACCTCGGCGCCCGTGCCCGACGTGGTCGGGATGCAGACGAGCTGCGCGAGGTCGCCCAGCACCGGGAACTTGAAGGCGCGCTTGCGCACGTCGAAGAACTTCTGCTTGAGGTCGGAGAAGTCGATCTCCGGGTGCTCGTACAGCAGCCACATGACCTTCGCAGCGTCCATCGGCGAGCCGCCGCCCAGCGCGATGATCGTGTCAGGGCGGAAGTGCCGCATGCTCGCGGCCCCCTTCTGCACGGTGCGCACGCTCGGCTCGGGCTCGACCTCGTCGATGATCTGCAGCGCGACCTTCGTCTGGCGGCGGTTCAGGACGTCGATGATCTTGTCGACGAAGCCGAGGGTCGTCATGGTCGCGTCGGTGACGATCGTGACGCGCTCGACGTCGGGCATGTCCGCCAGGTAGCGGATGGCGTTCGGCTCGAAGTACGTCTTGGCCGGCACCTTGAACCACTGCAGGTTGTTGTTGCGGCGTCCGACGCGCTTGATGTTGATGAGGTTCACCGCCGAGACGTTGTTGGACACCGAGTTGTGGCCGTAGGAGCCGCAGCCCAGCGTCAGGGACGGGATGAAGGCGTTGTAGATGTCGCCGATGCCGCCCAGCGAGGACGGGGCGTTCTCGATGACGCGGATCGCCTTGACGCGGCGGCCGAACTCCTCGGTCAGCGCGTGGTCGCGGGTGTGGATCGCGGCGGAGTGACCCAAGCCGTCGAACTCGACCATCTGCTCGGCCAGGCTGATGCCCTGCTCGGTGGTCGACGCGCGCAGCACGGCCAGGACCGGCGCGAGCTTCTCGCGGGTCAGCGGCTCGGCGGGGCCCACCTCGGAGACCTCGGCCAGGATGATCGACGTGTCGTCGGGCACGCTGAAGCCCGCGTTCTGCGCGATCCACTGCGGCGACTGCCCGACGACGGCCGGGTTGAGCTTGGCCCCGGCGCAGTTCTCGCCGGCCTCGACACCGAAGATGAACTTCTCGAGCTGGGCCTTCTCGGCCGGCGTCGCCCGGTAGGCGTGCAGCACGGCGAACTCGGCCATGGCGGCGTCGTAGATCTCGTCGTCCAGGATGACGGCCTGCTCGCTCGCGCAGATCATGCCGTTGTCGAACGCCTTGGACAGCACCACGTCGTTGACGGCGCGCTTGAGCTTGGCGGACCTCTCGATGTACGCGGGCACGTTGCCGGCGCCGACGCCCAGCGCGGGCTTGCCGCACGAGTACGCGGCCCGGACCATCGCGTTGCCTCCCGTGGCCAGGATCATCGAGACCCCGGGGTGGTTCATGAGGGTGTTCGTGGCCTCGATCGACGGCGTCTCGACCCACTGGATGCAGTGCTCGGGGGCGCCCGCCGCGACGGCCGCGTCGCGGACCACGCGCGCGGCGGCCACCGACGAGGCCTGCGCGGCCGGGTGGAACGCGAAGATGATCGGGTTGCGGGTCTTCAGTGCGATCAGCGACTTGAAGATCGCGGTCGACGTCGGGTTGGTGACCGGCGTGACGCCGCAGATGACGCCGACGGGCTCGGCGATCTCCGTGATGCCGTTGAGCTCGTCGCGGTGGATGACGCCCACGGTCTTGAGGTCGGCCATCGAGTTCGTGACGTGCTCGCACGCGAAGATGTTCTTCACGGCCTTGTCCTCGAACACCCCGCGCCCGGTCTCGCGGACCGCCGCCTGCGCCAGGACGCCGTGCTGGTCGAGGGCCGCGACGGACCCCTTCTTCACCAGCTGGTCGACGTCCTCCTGCGTGAAGCGGGCGTACTCGGCGAGGGCCTTCGTGGCGTTCGCGACGAGCTGGTCGATCGCGTCCGCGGTGGGCGCCTCGTTCGGCGCAGTGGACTTCTTCGAGACTGCCTTGCTCACAGTGGCGCTCACCGTGGGGCTCCTGGGTGTCGGTCGAGTGGTGTCGTCGGCCGGTTGCTGGAGCTCTCGGCTGACATCTCCGACGCTAGGGAGCATTCGTCCCATGATCCTGGGGCGAAGGTCCCGATCAGGGCAGCGACGGCGACGTCGTGGCCTTCGTCGGGGCCACGACCGGGACCTCAGTCCCCGATGCGCTCCACCCAGGACGACGACAGCGCCTCGTCCTCCAGGTCGAGCTCGCGCAGCATCCGGCGCATGACGGTCTCGTCGAGCTCGCCCGCGTCGCGGCGTTCCATCAGCACGTCGCGTTGCGCGGAGACGATGGCGCGGCGCAGCTTCTGCGTCCGGCTGGCCTCCTCGGCACCGGGCAGCTGGCCGGTCGCCGGCCGGCCGGCCGGTCCCAGGCCGTGCGCGCTGTCGGTGGCGTCGACGCCGTCGGGGAGCAGCTCGTCGGCGTTGTCGGGGTCGAGCATGACGGCGGCCGCGGCGGCCCGCCCTCGCCAGATCCCGGAGAGCCGGTCGATCGCCTTGTCCGCCTTGGCCTCGCCCATCAGCTCGGTCCATTCGGGTCGCTGCTCCTCGAGCAGGTCCTGCACGGCGGCGGAGGTCGCCACCCGGGTGGCCGCCTCCTGCGCGTCGTCGTCGGCGACCTCGGCGCTCGAGCCCACGCGCAGCCGCCGGATGACCCAGGGCAGCGACAAACCCTGCAGCAGCAGCGTCCCGATCGCCACGGTGTACGCCGCCAGCTGGAGGGTCGCGCGGTCGGTGAACGGCTCCCCGTCGACGGTCGCGGGGATGGCGGCCGCCGCGGCCAGCGTGACGACGCCGCGCATGCCGGCCCAGGACACGACAGCCGACTCGCGCGCGGACAGCGCGTCGTGCACCGGTCGGTGCGAGCCAGGTAGTCGCAGGTTGTCGAAGGGGGCGGTCAGGAAGACGTAGAGGGGCCGCACCAGGATCGCGACGGCGAGCACGGCGGCGGACAGCACGAGCCCGTGCGCGAGGCCCTGGTCCGACGCCATCACGTCGCGCACCACCCACGGGAGCTGCATGCCGATGAGCGCGAAGGTGAACGACTCCAGCAGCAGGTCGAGGGTCGACCAGAGCGGTCCCTCGTAGAGGCGCGTCGCGTACCCGGCACGGGGAGACGTGTGGCCCAGGTAGAGGCCCGCCGTCACGACCGCCAGCACGCCCGACCCGTGCAGGCCCTCGGCGGCCCAGTAGGCGGCGAACGGCGTCAGCAGGCCGATGGCGGAGGCGACGACGGGGTCGTCCAGGTGCATCCGCACGAGGTGCACCATCCAGCCGAGCACGAGCCCGATCGCGACACCGGCGACGACCGCCAGCGCGAACGTCGCGACGCCCTCGCGCAGCGCCCAGGCGCCCGTCGCGGCGCCGGTCAACGCCACCTTGTACAGGGTCAGCGACGTGGCGTCGTTGATCAGGCTCTCGCCGGTGAGCAACGTCATCACCCGTCGCGGCAGGCCGAGCCGTCGGCCCACCGCGGACGCGGCGACGGCGTCGGGCGGTGCGACGACGGCTCCCAGAACGAGCGCGACGGCGAACGGCGCCGCCGGCTCGAGCCACCAGAAGACGAGCGCCACGGCGGCCGCCGTGACGAACACGAGCCCGACCCCGAGCCGCGTGATCGAGTTCAGCGAGGCGCGAAAGTCACGGTACGACGAGGCGAGGGCGGCCGAGTAGAGCAGCGGGGGCAGGACGAACTGCAGGATGATCTCGGGGTCGACCTCGTAGCGCGGCACGGCGGGCAGCAGCGAGACCGCCAGGGCGACGCCGACGACGACGAGCGGCGCGGGCCAGCCGCGCCGCCGGCACCAGGCGCCGACGAGCACGGCCCCCGCCACCAGCAGGAAGACCTCGACGTGCTCCAACGACCTGCCTCCGGTGTCCGCGAACGATGGTCCATCGTCGCAGCCGAGACCGTGTCCGTCCTGGCAGGGACGTGTGCCCGGGCCGTGCCGCGCCGGAATCCTGCGAAGGTGGGTGGTCAGGCGGGCATGCGTCCGTGCAGCAGGTCGTCGAGCGTCACGGTGTCGAGCATCCCGTGCAGCCTCTCGTCGAGCAGCGTCCACAGCGACGGCAGGTGCCGAGCCGGCCCGCGGTAGGACAGGTCGGCCGCGGGCGTCGCGCGGACGGTGACGAACGGGCCGTCGAACAGCGAGACGACCCCGCCCAGGTGCACCTGCGACGCCGGCCGGGCCAGGTGGTAGCCGCCGTGCGCGCCGCGGCGGCTCGCCACGTACCCGTGCTTGCGCAGGTCGTTGAGGATCGCCTCGGCGTAACCGTGCGGCAGGCCCTGCGCCGTGCTCATGGCGTCGGCGCTGAGGACGTCCGGATCGCGTTCAGCCAGCAGCAGCAGGGCCTGGACCGCGTAGTCCACGCGTGCCGAGATGCGCATCGTCGGGCCTCAGGCGGTTCGGCCGGCGGGAGCGGGCGCCGCGTCGGGCTCGGATGCGGTCGCGTCGCCGGTCTCGATCGCCTCGCTCGCTGGGCCGCCCGACGACGCCGCCACCGGCACGGTCGTCCCGAGCGCCCGCAGCCACACGGTCTGCCCCTCACGGATCCCCAGGTCGTCGACCTGTGCCCGCGTGAGCTGGACCCACGGCGTCGACCCGTCGGCGGCGCGCGCCTCGGCCCGAACCTCGTGCCCGACGCGGTGCAGCCGGGTGAGCTCGACCTGGTGCGACCCGGCGCGGTCGTCGGGCAGCACCTCGATGTCGTGCGGTCGCACGAGCACGCCGCCCAGGCGCGTCACCGGGCCCAGGAACGACATGACGAACTCGTTGGCGGGCCGGTCGTACAGCTCGCTCGGCGGCCCGACCTGCTCGATGCGGCCACCGTTGATGACGACGATCTCGTCGGCCACCTCGAGGGCCTCCTCCTGGTCGTGCGTGACGAACAGGGTGGTCACGTGGACCTCGTCGTGCAGGCGCCGCAGCCACTCCCGCAGCTCCTTGCGCACCTGCGCGTCCAGCGCACCGAAGGGCTCGTCGAGCAGCAGGACCTCGGGCTGGACGGCGAGCGCGCGGGCCAGCGCCATGCGCTGACGCTGCCCGCCGGACAGCTGCGACGGCAGGCGGTCGGCGAACTGCTCCAGGTGGACCAGGCGCAGCAGCTCGTCGACGCGCTCGCGGACCTCCGCCTTGGGCCGCCGACGGATCTCGAGGCCGAACGCGACGTTGCGGGCCGTCGTCAGGTGCTTGAAGGCCGCGTAGTGCTGGAAGACGAAGCCCACGCTCCGCTTCTGCGGCGGCAGGTCGGTGGCGTCACGGCCCGCGATCTCGATGCGGCCGCTGTCCGGCTGGTCGAGGCCGGCGATGATTCGCAGCAGCGTCGACTTGCCCCCGCCGGACGGGCCCAGCAGCGCGGTCAGGCCGCCCGGCTTCACGGCCAGGTCGATGTCCCGCAGCGCGGCGAAATCGCCGAACGACCGGTTCACTCCACGCACGACGATGCTCATGACTTCTCCTGGTCGGGCCGCAGGGCGGCGATGACGACGATCAACGACACGGCGATGGCCATCAGGACGAACGCGGCGGCGAAGGCCTGCCGCTGCGCGTCGGGGCCGAACTCCTGGTAGGAGTCGTTGACGTAGAGGGTGAGGGTCTGCGACGTCCCGGCCACCGAGCCGGAGACGACGCGGACGGCGCCGAACTCGCCGAGCGAGCGGGCCAGGCTGAGCGCGACGCCGTAGGCGAGGGCCCACCGGATCGTCGGCAGCGTGATGCGGCGGAACCGCTGCCAGGCGTTCGCGCCCAGCGACTGAGCGGCCTGCTCCTGCTCCAGGCCGGCCTCCTCGAGCGTCGGCACGACCTCACGCAGGACCAGCGGCAGCGAGACGAGCACCGTGGCCAGCACCATGCCGGGCACGGCGAAGATGATCTGGAAGCCGGCGCGCTCGAGCGCGGGACCGAACCAGCCGTACGTCCCGTAGACGAGGATCAGGGCCACGCCGACGACGACGGGTGAGATGGACACCGGCAGGTCGATGACGGCGCTCATGAGCCGCCGACCGGGGAACCGGTAGCGCGTGAGCAGCAGCGCCATGCCCACCCCGAAGATCGTGTTGAGGAGGACGGCGATGCCGGCGACCTCGAGCGTCAGGCGCAGCGCCGCGAGGAAGTCGGGCGAGCGCAGGACGTCGAGCACGGGGCCCAGGCCGTCGGCGAACGTGTGCTGGACGACGGATGCCACCGGCAGCGCGACCAGGGCCAGGATGTAGGCGAGCGCGATCAGGCGCAGGACCCAGGCCGTGCGCGTGGTGCGGCGCCGCCGTCGTGGCGGGGCGGCGGGCGCTGTCGTCGTCTGGCGCGTGAGCGTGTCAGTCACGACGGGCCGTCCGGCGCTGGACCACGTCGAGCAGGACCAGGACGACGACCGCGAGCCCCAGCAGCAGAGTCGCCACGGACGCGGCGGCCACGGGCTCGGCCGACTCGATCATCTTGAGGATGTAGGACGAGGACACCTGGGTCTTCCCGATCAGGTTGGCGGAGATGAGGATGACGGACCCGAACTCGCCGAGCGCGCGGGCGAAGCTGAGCCCGGCGCCGGAGACGACGGCCGGCAGGACCGTCGGCAGGATGACGCGGCGGAAGGTGGTGAAACCGGACGCGCCCAGGGACGCGGCTGCCTGCTCGACCTCGCGGTCGGCATCGATCAGCACGGGCTGCACGGACCGCACGACGAACGGCAGCGTGACGAACAGCAGCGCGAGCACGACTCCGGCGCGCGTGCCGACCAGGTTGATCCCGAACGGCCCGCTGGGCCCGTACAGGGTGATGAGGACGAGCCCCGCGACGATCGTCGGGAGCGCGAACGGGATGTCGATGATGACCTCGACCACGCGCTTGCCGGGGAACGAGTCGCGCACCAGCACCCACGCGATGAGCGTGCCCATCACGGCGTTGACCACGGTCACCAGCGCCGCGGCGCCGATCGTGAACGTGATGGCCGAGCGTGCCTCGGGGTCGGTGATGGCGTCCCAGAAGCCGGCGATCCCGTCGTCGAACGCCGTCGAGACGATGGCCGCGATGGGCAGCAGCACCAGCAGCGTCAGCCACAGCACGCCCACGCCCAGGCCCAGCCCGGCACCGCCGGTGACCGCGCCGGGGCGACGCCCCCTCCGTGCGGGAGGGGGCGTCACCCGGTCGAGCTCGGAGAGCAGAGTCATCAGCCGCGCAGCTTCGTGACGAGGCCGTTCTCCTTGTCGAACAGCTCGTCGTTCACGGTGCTCCAGCCGCCCAGCTCGTCGACCGTGTACACCTTGGTGGGCGTCGGGAACGGGTTCGCCGGGTCGTTGGCGCCCTGGACGTCACCGTTGGGCTTCACGCCGCTGACGGAGCGGAAGCCGTGCGAGATCAGGACCTGCTGGCCGGCGTCGCTGCGGACGTAGTCGAGGAAGTCCTTGGCCTGCTGCGAGGCGGTTGTCGTGACGGCCGCCGGGTTCTCGATGAGGAACGTCGTGTCCGGGACGACGTAGTCCAGGTCGACGCCCGACGCGCGGGCCGCGATGGCCTCGTTCTCGTACGAGATCAGCACGTCGCCGGTGCCCTTGACGAACGCGTCGGTAGCGGTGCGGCCCGAGTCGTTCCAGCTCACGACGTTCTTGACGAACTTGCCGAGGTAGTCCTCGGCCGCCGCCTTGTCGTTGTTCGCGCCCAGCGCCTGCGAGTAGGCGGCCAGCAGGTTCCACTTGGCCGAGCCGGAGGTCCCCGGGTCCGCGGTCACGATGCCGACGCCGGGCTTGATGATGTCGTCCCAGCTCTTGATGCCCTTGGGGTTGCCCTTGCGGACGGCCAGCACGACGACGGAATCGGAGACGATGCCCTTGTTCGCGTCCCCGGCCCAGTCCTTGGCGACGAGCCCGGCGTCGACGATGTTGTTCACGTCGGGCGTGAGCGACAGCGCGACGACGTCGGCCTTCTGCCCGGCGATCACGGCGCGGCTCTGCGCGCCGCTGGCGCCGTAGGAGCCCTTGATCGATGTGCCCTTGCCGGCGTCGGTCTGGGCGAAGCCCTTGCCCAGGTCCTCGTAGGCGGACTGGATGACGGCGAAGCCGACGAGGTCGATGGCCTTGCCGGACCCGGCGCCGGCGGTGCTGGACGCGTCGTCCTTGGTGTCCGAGGAGCACCCGGCCATCGCCAGGGACGCGGCGACGGCAACGGCGGCGACTCGGGACGGCGTGCCGGACAGCGCCCGGCGGAGGGTGGACTTCATGGTCAGGTGACTCCTCGTGAAGGTCGGGGCTCGGGGTATTCCGAGGTATCCGATCAGAACGGTCGGAATTTAATACCCGACTGGATCGGTGGGACAAGCCCTGTCCGTATCGCGGGACACGGTGCTCGGGTGAATCGAGCCACCTCGACGTCGATCTCGACGCGAGCGCGGCTACGGTGGCTCTGGCGAAGGGAGGGCGACAGCGGTGTTGAGCCTCCGCCAGGCACTCGGGACCGCGGTCGTGCTCGTTCTCGGTGCCTGCTCCGCAGCACCGGCCGGGGACGGGATCGCGGGCCGCCTGGTCGCGGTCGACGACACCGGGCTGCGGGACGTCGCGATCGACGGCGGCTGGATCGCCGCCCTGCCCCTGGCCGACGCCGACGGTCTCTGGCGCGGCGGAGGGCTAGCGGGTGAACCTGGTGATCTGGGCCACGTCGAGATCCCGATCGACGATTCCACGCTGTCCGGCGTCGAGGCTGTCGTGGCGCCGGTCGACGAGCGCGGGCGCTTTCGGCTCGCCGCACCGCCGGGCCCCACGCTGATCTGCCAGCTGCGACCGGCAGGCACGGGAGAGCACATGATCACGCGAGGATGCGCCGCACTCGACATGCCGGAGGCCGGGCTCCTCATGGCGACCTTCGGCGAGGGCGGCTTCTTCGTCGAAGCCTCGTGACCTCGGGAGAGCAACGCGGCGACGTCGGCTCCATCGTGCCCCGAGGAGCAGCTAGGCCACCGCGGCCAGCGAGACTCGCAGCGCGTCGAGCTCGCTCGCGAGGTCCTCTGCCGGGTAGGCACCTGCCTTCGACGGCAGGAGGTCTCGAGTCAGGCGTGCGGTGTCCGTCAGGGCTGTGGCCAGCCAGCTCCGGACGGACTCCTTCGTGTCGAGTCCCTGCGGAACCGAGTGCCAGACGACGAAACGGCGCTGCTTGCGTCCGATCATGCCTGGCTGCACGCCGGTGAACTCGGGTTCGCGGAAGTTGTGCCAGGACCTGAAGGCGATGTCGACGGCGTAGTCGTTGTCGTCGGTCCGAGGCGCGAACTGCCGCACCTCGCGCATGACGGCCAGGAGCGCGGACTTGGCTGGACCCCACTCTTCGATGATGCCGCCGGTGATGATGGCCACGAGCGGAGAGTGTGGCCCGCTCGCCGCCCTCTGTCACGTCCTGCGGATGTGCTGAGACATCACACGGTGCGCCTGAAAGGATTCGAACCTTCGACCTTCTGCTCCGGAGGCAGACGCTCTATCCACTGAGCTACAGGCGCGGGGCACCGGCGAGCGGTGCGGCGTCGAGACTACCAGCAGTCTTCGTCTCGCCCAGCAGCGCGGACAGGTACAGGGACGTCTCGCGGGCGGCGCTGTCGGCGTTGCCGGCGACGATGGCGTCGACGAGACCGTCGTGGGAGTCGTGGCCGTGCACGTCGGTGACGAAGTTGAACCGGATGTTCGCGCCGATCGCGTCGATGAGGTTCTCGTACAGCGACATCAGCACGGGGTTGCCGGCGGAGCGGACGATCGCGCGGTGCAGGGCCAGGTCGGTGGCAACCATCGCGTCGATCTCGCCGGCGAGGTACGCCGCGGAGCGCTCGTCGCGGCGCTCGCGCAGCGTGGCGACGTCGGCGGGCGTCCGCCGACGAGCCGCGAGGCGGGCGGCCTCGATCTCGAGCGCACGACGCACCTCGACGACCTCGCGCTGGCCGGCGTCGGCGATCTGGCGGCTCATCGAGACCGCGGCCTCGGACGTCGACAGCACGTAGGTGCCCGATCCCTGGCGGCGTTCCAGCAGGCCGGCGTGCACGAGTGACTGCACGGCCTCGCGCACCGTGTTGCGGCCGGCGCCGAGCTGCTCGACGAGCGCGGGCTCGGGCGGGATGCGCGTGCCGACGGGCCAGTGGCCGCTGGTGATGTTGGCGCGCAGGCGCTCGACGGTCGAATCGATCAGACCGGTGCGTCGGGGCATGCGGGTTAGGCTCGCTGTCCAGGCATGCCGTGCAGTCAACACCGGCAGGTCACGGGTCCGCCAGACCCAGTCCACGATCACGTCCAGGAGTCACCCGTGCAGTCAGCCGCGCCCGCACCCTGGCGGGGTCGGATCGTGGTGCTGGTCGGTGTGGTGCTCGTCGGCCTCAACCTGCGCATCGCGGTCGCGGCGGTCTCGCCGATCATCGACGTCGTCCGCCAGGACATCGACTTCTCGCCCACGCAGGTGGGCCTGCTGGGCACCGTCCCGGTGCTGTCGTT
This sequence comes from Cellulomonas sp. JH27-2, assembly GCF_014837175.1. Lineage (GTDB taxonomy): Bacteria > Actinomycetota > Actinomycetes > Actinomycetales > Cellulomonadaceae > Cellulomonas. Next base: position 758,453 of record NZ_JACYFR010000003.1, read on the forward strand.
CGCGGTGTTCGGCTCCCTGGCCACGCCGCTCGCGCGGAAGATCGGCCTCGAGCCGGCGATGGTGGCGGCGCTGCTGATCTCCGCGGTCGGCGAGGTGGTGCGCGCCACGACCCACGGGCCGCAGGCTTTCCTCGCCTGGTCGATGATCGCGCTGGCCGGGATGGGCATGGGCAACGTGCTGCTTCCGCCGCTGGTCAAGCGGTACTTCCCGGACCGCATCGGGGCGGTGACGGGCGCGTACTCGGTCGCGTTGTCCATCAGCACGGCCGTGCCCCCGCTGTTCGCGCTGCCGCTCGCGCGGGCCACCAGCTGGCGTGTCGCGGTGGGCGTCTGGGCGGTCGTCGGGCTCGTCGCGGCGGTGCCGTGGGTCGTCGTCATCGTCCGGTCCGCTGCCGCGCGAGCACGGTTGGCGACCATCCTGCGCCGGGCGCCCGCCCCGCACGGCCCCGCGGCGCTCGGCGAGACGAGCGGCGGCGAGGTCCGGGTCGTCTGGCGCTCGCGGCAGGCCTGGGCGATGGTCGTCATGTTCGCGATGAACGCGCTGGGCACGTACGTCGGGTTCGCGTGGCTGCCCACGCTCCTGGCGGACGCCGGGCTCCCGGCCGACGAGGGCGGGCGATGGCTCGCCGTCTTCGCGGTGCTCGGCGCCCCCATGTCCTTGTTCGCCCCGGTGCTCGCGCAGCGGATGCGCAACCCGTACCCGGTCGTCGTCGCGTTCGTCGCCTGCTGGGCCGTCGGCTACGCGGGCCTGTGGGCGGCACCCGCGCACGGCACGGCGGTGTGGATGGTGCTGCTGGGCATCGGCCCGTCGTCGTTCCCGATGCTGTTGGCGCTGCTGGGTCTGCGCAGCACCACGCCGGCCACGGCGGTGGCGCTGTCCGGGATGGTGCAGGGGACGGGGTACGTCGTGGCGGGGCTCGGTCCCATCGGGATCGGCGTGCTCTACGAGGCGACGGGCGGCTGGCACGCGCCGATCGGCGTGCTGCTGGCGTGCCTCGGGGTGCTGCTGGTCGCGGCCTGGTTCGCCTGCCGGCCGACGATGATCGGGCCGGAGCCGGCCGTGGATGAACGCGCTGACGCGGCCGACGTCCCCGGTAAACTCCCCGGGTGACCCCCGAGCAGCTCGCCCAGGCCATCACGGCCGCCCTGACGCAGGCCGTCGACGACGGCACCTTCGCCCTCGACCCCGCGGACGTCCCCGCGACGGTCCACCTGGAGCGACCGCGCCAGCGCGAGCACGGCGACTGGGCCACCAACGTCGCGCTGCAGCTCGCGAAGAAGGCGGGCACCAACCCGCGCGCGTTCGCCGAGACGCTCGCCACGCGCCTCACGGCGACGTCGGGCGTCGCGTCCGTCGACGTCGCGGGCCCTGGCTTCCTCAACATCCGCCTCGACGCAGCCGCGGCCGGCGAGCTCGCGCGCTCCGTCGTCGAGGCCGGCGAGGCCTACGGCCGCGGCGACTCGCTGGCCGGCGTCAAGGTCAACCTCGAGTTCGTCTCCGCCAACCCCACGGGCCCGCTGCACATCGGCGGCGTGCGCTGGGCGGCCGTCGGCGACAGCCTGGCGCGCGTCCTGACCGCGTCCGGCGCCGACGTCACGCGCGAGTACTACTTCAACGACCACGGCGCGCAGATCGACCGGTTCGCGCGCTCGCTCGTCGCCCGCGCCCAGGGCCGTCCCGCGCCCGAGGACGGCTACGGCGGCGAGTACATCACCGAGATCGCCGAGCAGGTGATCGGTGACGCCGTCGCGGCCGGCGAGCCGGACCCGCGCACGCTGCCCGACGACGAGGCCACCGAGGCGTTCCGGGCCCGCGGCGTCGAGCTCATGTTCGCCGAGGTCAAGTCCTCGCTGCACGAGTTCGGCGTCGACTTCGACGTCTACTTCCACGAGGACTCGCTGCACGAGTCGGGCGCGGTGGACCGGGCCATCGACCGGCTGCGGGAGCTCGGCCACATCTTCGAGGCCGAAGGTGCGACGTGGCTGCGCACCACCGACTTCGGCGACGACAAGGACCGCGTCATCATCAAGTCGGACGGCGAGGCCGCCTACATCGCGGGCGACATCGCCTACTACCTGGACAAGCGCGAGCGCGGCTTCGACCGCGTCTTCATCATGCTGGGCGCCGACCACCACGGGTACGTGGGCCGCATGATGGCGGTCTGCGCGGCGTTCGGGGACACCCCGCACGTCAACCTCGAGCTGCTGATCGGTCAGCTGGTCAACCTGGTCAAGGACGGCCAGCCCGTGCGGATGTCGAAGCGCGCGGGGACCGTCGTCAGCATGGACGACCTGGTCGACGCCGTGGGCGTGGACGCGGCCCGCTACGCGCTGTCGCGCTCGTCGACCGACTCCCAGATCGACCTGGACCTCGACCTGCTGGCCAAGGCCACCAACGAGAACCCCGTCTTCTACGTGCAGTACGCCCATGCGCGCACGGTCAACGTGGCGCGCAACGCGGCCGACGCGGGCGTGCGCCGCGAGGACGGCTTCGACGCCGCCCTGCTCGACCACCCGTCCGAGGCCGTGCTGCTGGGCCAGATCGCCGAGCTGCCGCGGATCGTCGCCCAGGCGGCGGACCTGCGCGAGCCGCACCGCGTCGCGCGCTACCTCGAGGAGCTGGCCGGCGCGTACCACAAGTGGTACGACCAGCGCCGGGTCACGCCGTTCGGAGACGAGGAGGTCAGCGACGTGCACCGCACGCGCCTGTGGCTCAACGACGCCACGCGCCAGGTGCTCGCCAACGGCCTCGCGCTGCTGGGTGTGTCCGCGCCGGAGCGGATGTGACGACGACGATCCCCGGCGAGCCCTGGTCCACGGGGGTCGCCCGGGACGGTGCGGGCGTCGCGTCCGTGGCCGGTGTCCCGGTCGCGGACCTCGCGGCTCAGCACGGCACGCCGGCGTACGTGCTCGACGAGGGCGACCTGCGCGGGCGGGCGTCGGCGTACCGGCGCGCGTTCGAGACGGCGTTCGCCGAGATCGGCGCGGGCGTCGACGTGTACTACGCCGGCAAGGCGTTCCTGTCGCTGGCCGTCGCGCGCTGGGTGCACGACGAGGGCCTGCGCGTCGACACGGCGTCGGGCGGCGAGCTCGCGATCGCGCTGCGCGCGGGCGTGCCGGGCGCGCACATCGGCCTGCACGGCAACAACAAGTCCGACGACGAGATCGTCACCGCGCTCGACGCCGGTGTCGGCCGGATCATCGTCGACTCGCTCGTCGAGATCGAGCGCGTGGCGGACCTGGCGGGGGCGCGCGGCGTCGTCGCGCCGGTCATGGTCCGCGTGACGACGGGCGTGCACGCGGGCGGGCACGAGTACATCTCCACGGCCCACGAGGACCAGAAGTTCGGCCTCTCCATCGCCCCCACTCCCGCAGCGTCCGAGCAAGTGGTCGCTGCAGCAGCCACTTCCTCGGACGCAGGAGGTGACAGTCCTGCGATGCGCGGGCTGCTCGCCGTGCTGGCGCGGCCCGAGCTGCACCTGCTGGGCATCCACTCGCACATCGGGTCGCAGATCCTGGACCCCAGCGGGTTCGAGGTCGCGGCGCGCGCGGTGCTCGAGCTGCGGGCCGCGCTCGCGGAGCGCACCGGCGTTCTCGTCGACGAGGTGGACCTGGGCGGCGGCTACGGCATCGCGTACCTGCCGGGGGAGGTCGCCCTCGACCCGGACCGGATCGCCAAGGACGTCGCGGCCTCGGTCGCGGCCAGCGCGGCCGACGTCGGCACGCCGCTGCCGCGCTTCTCCATCGAGCCCGGCCGCGCGATCGTCGGCCCCGCCGGCCTGACGCTGTACACCGTCGGCACGGTCAAGCCGGTGCGGATCGACGACGGGCGCACGCGCACCTACGTCTCCGTGGACGGCGGGATGAGCGACAACATCCGGCCCGCGCTCTACGGAGCGGCCTACCACGCGGAGATCGTCGGGCGGCTGTCCGACGCCGAGCCCGTGCTGGCCCGCGTCGTCGGCAAGCACTGCGAGAGCGGCGACATCGTCGTCCACGAGGTCCAGCTCCCCGGCGACGTGCGCGCGGGCGACCTGCTGGCGGTGGCGGCCACGGGTGCGTACGGGCGCTCGATGGCGTCCAACTACAACCAGGTCCCGCGCCCGCCGGTGGTCGCGGTCCGCGACGGCGGGTCCCGCGTGCTGATCCGCCGCGAGACGATCGCGGACCTGCTGGCCCTCGACGAGGGCTGACGCCCCGGTCCTCGTCAACGCTCTGCGAATGTTCGCCGCAGCGCGACATTCGCAGAGCGTTGTCGCTTTCCGGGGGTGTGATCGGCGCCCCACGGACGGGCAGTTCTGAGGTAAGGCTTACGTAAGTTAGGGTCTCCTTTGTCGCCCGGTCATCTTCCGGGCCCGGACGACGAGGAGTGGCCGAGGGATGCGCGCGCGCCAGGGGACCATCCAGGGGCGGTTCGTCCGTCGTGCGACCGCGCTGGCCTCTGCGGCTGCGCTGGCACTCACGCTCACGGCGTGCGGCGGCGGTGCGGCCGCGACGGGGGCGGCGAGCGCCGAGGGGGGCGTCCGACTGGCTGACACGCAGCCGGTCGCGGACCCGCGTGCGGTCTCCGGTCCGTCGAGCGCGGTCGTCGCCGACAGCGCGCTGAGGCCCGTGGCCGACGACCCGACGCCGACGCTGCCCGCGACCGTCACCGACGCGCAGGGCACGACCGTCACCGTCACGGACACCAGCCGCATCCTGGCCCTCGACATCTACGGCTCGACGTCCCGGATCGTCTACGAGCTGGGCCTCGGCGACCATGTCGTCGGCCGCGACACGTCGTCGGCTTACCCGGAGATCGCCGACAAGCCGCTGGTCACCCCCAGCGGTCACGAGCTGTCCGGCGAGTCGATCCTGGAGCTCGCGCCCACCGTGATCATCACCGACACGAGCCTGGGCCCGTGGGACGTGATCCTGCAGATGCGCGACGCCGGCATCCCGGTGGTCGTCGTCGACTCCCACCGCGGCACCGACAACGTCGGCGCGCTGATCCGGCAGGTCTCGGACGCGCTGGGGGTGCCCGACGAGGGCGAGAAGCTGGCCCAGCGCACGGAGAAGCAGGTCGACGAGAAGATCGCCCAGATCGCAGCCGTCGCGCCCACGGAGACGGCCGACAAGCTGCGGATCGTCTTCCTCTACGCACGTGGCCAGGCGGGCGTCTACTACATGTTCGGCAAGGGATCGGGCGCCGACGCCCTCATCGACGCCGTCGGCGGGATCGACGTCGCCTCCGAGATCGGCTGGGACGGCATGAAGCCGATCAACGACGAGGGCCTGGTCAAGGCCGCGCCGGACGTCATCCTCATGATGACCAAGGGACTCGAGTCGGTGGGCGGCGTCGACGGCCTGCTCGAGCGGCTGCCCGCCGTGGCGAACACGCCCGCGGGGGAGAACCGCCGCATCGTCGACATGGACGACACGCAGGTGATGAGCTTCGGCCCGACGACGGCCGACGTCCTCGACGCGCTCGCGGTGGCGCTCTACGCGCCGGACGAGTCGGCCGCCTCGTGACGCCGACGACGACCGCAGCACCGACGCCGACGACGAGCCCGTCCGCGGCAGCGCCCACCCGAAGCCGCCGCGTCCCCGCGCTCTTCGTCGGGCTGTCGGCTGCGCTGCTGGTCCTCGCCGTGATCTCGGCCGGGATGGGCCAGCTGTCCGTGCCACCGGCCGAGGTGGTCGGCTCGCTGCTGCACCACCTGGGTCTCGAGGTCGGCCCCGTGCCCGCGCACCCCAACGGCGACGCGGCGCTGTGGACCATCCGGTTCCCGCGCGTCGCGATGGCGTTGCTGGTCGGCGCGGCTCTGGCGACGGGCGGCGCGCTCATGCAGGGCGTGTTCGGCAACCCGCTCGCCGACCCCGGCGTGGTGGGCGTCAGCTCCGGTGCGGCCGTCGGTGCGTGCTCGGTGATCGTGTTCGGGCTGACGTTCCTGGGGCCGTGGACGGTGGCCGCGACGGCGTTCGTCGGTGGGCTGCTCACGACGATCCTCGTCTACGCGACGGCGCGCGAGAACGGCCGCACCGAGGTGGTGACCCTCGTGCTGACCGGCGTCGCGGTCAACGCGGTGGCCGGCGCGGCGCTCGCCCTGCTGACCTTCCTGGGCGACACCCAGGAGCGCGAGCAGATCGTGTTCTGGCAGCTCGGGAGCCTCAACGGCACGCGCTGGCCGTACGTCGCGGTGGTCGCGCCGATCGTCGCCGTCGGCATCGCCGGCGCCGTGCTGGTCGCCCGGCGCCTGGACCTGCTGGCGCTCGGCGAACGGTCGGCCCGCCACCTCGGCGTCGACGTCGAGCGGCTGCGGGTGGTCTGCATCGTGCTGGTCGCGCTGCTCACCGCGGGCGCCGTGGCGTTCTGCGGCATCATCGCCTTCGTCGGGCTCGTCGTGCCGCACCTGGTCCGGATGGCCGTGGGCCCGGGCCACAGCGTCCTGATCCCGGCCAGCGCGCTGGGCGGAGCGGTCCTGCTGCTGGCCGCCGACCTGGTCGCCCGCACCGCCGTGCCCTACGCCGACCTGCCGATCGGCATGCTGACCGCGCTGGTGGGCGGTCCCTTCTTCTTCTGGCTCATCCGCCGCACGCGACGCAGCGCGGGGGGCTGGGCATGAGCGCCGTCCTGCAGGCCCGCGGCGTGCGCGTGGCGTACGGGCCGACGACGATCCTCGACGGTGTCGACGTCGACGTGCACGCCGGGCAGGTGCTCGCGCTCGTCGGGCCCAACGGCGCCGGCAAGTCCACGCTGCTCTCGGTCCTGGCGGGGGACACGGTGCCCGACACGGGCGACGTGCGCCTCGACGCGCTCGACGTGCGTGCCATCCGGCTCGACGAGCTCGCCCGCCGTCGCGCGGTGCTGCTGCAGGAGAACCGGCTCTCGTTCCCGTTCCCGGTGCGTGACGTGGTGGCCATGGGGCGAGCGCCGTGGCGTGGGACGGACGCGGAGGACGACGACGACCGCGTCGTCGGCGCCGCCCTCGCGACGGCCGACGTCACGCACCTCGCGGCGCGCACGTACCCGACGTTGTCCGGCGGTGAGAAGGCGCGCACGTCGTTCGCCCGCGCGCTCGCGCAGGAGCCCGGCGTCCTGCTGCTCGACGAGCCGACGGCCGCCCTCGACATCCGTCACCAGGAGGCGCTCCTGGTCGAGTCGCGCGACCGCGCGCGGGCGGGCGCGGCGGTCGTCGTCGTGCTGCACGACCTGACCCTGGCCGCCGCCTACGCCGACCGCGTCGTCGTGCTCGCGGACGGCCGGGTGCGCGGCGACGGCCCGCCCGTGGACGTCTTGACGTCCGCGCTGGTCAGCGACGTCTACCAGCACCCCGTCGACGTCTTCACCCGCCCCGGCAGCGACGAGCTCGTCGTCCTGCCGGTGCGTACCCCCGCACGCCGGCCCGTCGCGGCCGGGAAGGAGTCCCGATGAGGCGCCTCGCCGCGCTGCTCGGCCTCGCGCTCGTCGCGGCCGTCGTCCTGCCCGCCGCGCCCGCGTCCGCTGCAGCCCGCGTGACCGTGACCAGCAAGGCCGGCTCCGCGATCGCGGACAGCACCTACTCGACCACCGTGACGGTCCGTGGCAGCGGCTTCCAGTCGGTCAAGGGCGGGTTCGGCGGCATCTACGTGTTCTTCGGGTGGGTCGACGACCCGTCGAGCGGCTCGTGGCGTCCCAGCCGGGGCGGCGTGACCGGTGACGACTACCTCTACGTGCCGGACTCCGAGTCCAAGGACAACCAGGGCTTCCAGAGGTTCGTCGCGTTCCCCGGCTCGTCCACGGAGAGCTCCGCGAACGGCGGCGAGATCTCCGCGTCCGGTTCATGGAAGACCACGCTCGTCATCCCCGGCCCCACGTTCCAGGCGGCGGACCGTTCCGGCAAGGTCCGCACCGTCGACTGCCGCGAGCTGACCTGCGGCGTCCTGACGATCGGCGCACACGGCGTGACGAACAAGAACAACGAGACGTTCACGCGCGTGCGGTTCACGACGACGAAAGACGCGACGAGCGGTGCGCAGGCGGCGCCGACGAAAGGCGCGCCGAGCGCTGCGGGCACGAGCGCGGGAACGGGCGCGGGCGCGGGCGGCGGGTCGGGCGACGCGCCGACCGGTGCAGCGTCGCCGGGCGCGCAGCCCAGCCCGTCGTCGTCGGCCGCCGCAGCACCCGACGTACCCGCCACGCTGGGCGTCTCGCAGGACCAGGTGGTGGTCGGCCGCGTCCTGTCGTTCACGGGCCAGGGGTTCCAACCGGGCGAGCAGGTGGTCGGCACGCTGGGTGCAGGCCTGGCGGCCGTCGGGCCCCTGACCGCCGGCGCGCAGGGCGAGGTGGCCGGCGTGGTCCAGCTCCCCGCGGACCTGCGCCCCGGCACGCAGGCGTTCACGCTCGACGGGGCCGCCTCGGGTCGCAGCGCCGCCGTGGAGTTCACGGCGATCGCCGACCCCGTCTCCGCGGCGGCCGCCGCGAACGCGAGCACGCAGCCGGTGTCGAGCTCGTCGCCCTGGGCGGTCGTGGTCGGCGTCGTCGCGCTGCTGCTCCTCGCCTTCGTCGTCGCCTCCTTCACGTCCGCCCGACGACGGCGGCGGCGACGTCGGCCGACGACGCCGAGGCCCGGGGCGACGGCATGAGGCGCGACCGACGGCTCGGCCGGGTGCGTGGTCTGCGGGCGTTCGCGGCGGTCGGCATCGCGCTCGTCGGGGCGGCTGCGGCCGTGCCCGCCGCGCTGGCCGACGACTCGGTCTCGGTCCAGGTCGAGATCCCGGCGGCGGGCCGTCTGGCCGTGTCCGACGCGCAGCTGCGCTGGGGTCTGAACGCCGAGTCGAGCAGCGGCGCGCACGCGTTCGGCTGCAACTTCCTGTCCGCGGGCGCCGCGGGCGACGCGGGCAGCTCACGGGCGTGGACGAAGGCCGACGGGCTGTACCGGGCGACGGCGGCCGACGTGCGCGTCGAGAAGCCGGGCGCGGACGGACGCATGCGAGTCGCCACCTGGGACACGAGGTGCCAGGACCGCACCGGGGCGACCGTGACGTCGTCGGCCACGTCCACGACCACCGAGAGCGAGGTGGTGATCGACGCGGGCGGCGGCTACGTCGACCAGGGCGAGCGGAGCGCGCGGATCGCGTGGAAGGGCTCGTTCACGGTCGTCATGTACGGCGGCCTGACGTACTGGTCGGCGACCGACCCGGTCCTGACGGTCGTCGACGGCGTCGGCACCCTGACCGCCACGGGGTCGGGGTACGCCGCCGACCGCGAGGATGCGTCGCGCTGGTTGCCACTCGAGGCGCGGACCATCACGCTCGCGCGCTTCGCCCACGTCGAGCTGGGCGCGACGGGCTTCGTCGTGACGCCGGAATACGTGGGTGTGCGCGGCTCGTCGGCCCAGGCGGCCAGGACGTCCGCGAACGCGGCGTACTGGGGGTCGTTCCCGGCGGACTTCGTCGCGTTCCAGGTCGAGACCGGGCAGTCGTCGTACTGGTACACGAGCGGCGGTGAGCGTGATCGGTTCAAGGTCGCGCTGCCGGTGACGGTGAGCTTCGACGCCGACGACCCCGTCGCGCCGCCGGCTCCCGGACCGGGCGCGACGGCCGCGCCGAGCCCGCAGCCGACGAACGCGGTCACGACGCCCCCGGCCGACGATCCGGGCAACGACCCGACATCCTCCGGGGCCCCGCCCACGCCGGGCGGGGGAGGCCCGGCCTCGGGCGGTCCGGGCACGGGTGCGCCGCTGCCGGGGACGGGCACACCGCTGCCCACGTCGCCGGGCGGGTCGTTCGCCGCGACCGCCGCGTCGACGGTGCTGGCCGCGACCCCGCTCATCCCGGTGGCGCAGCACGTGGGCGGCTGGCTGGGGGACCGGGACCCGTTGCTGCTCGGCTCGCTGGGGTTCGTGGCGGTGGTCGGGACGGTCGCCGCGGCCGGCTTCGCCAGGGGCTGGCTCGTCGTGCCGTGGTTGTGACCCGGACGGGCGATTGCGATTCTTGATTAGGCAAGGCTAACCTCAGTACGGACCTCGGGGCTCTCACCCTGCACTCGCCGTGCGTCCACGACGAAAGGACGAACCTCGTGAAGACACGAACCGGATGGGCCGCGCGTGCGGTCGCCGGTACGGGCGTAGCCGCGCTCGTCGCAGCCGTCGCCCTGACGGCCGCCGCCCCGGCCACCGCAGCCGACGGGCGGGAGGTGACCGCGAGCAGCGGTGACCTGCACTGGGGCTTCCGCTCCAGCTTCCGCAACTACGTGGGCCAGCAGATCGCGGCCCTGCCGCCGGTCGGCGCCGTGGCCGTGGGCCAGCGCATCACGGTCGGCGCACCCGCCACGTTCGACACGTCCGGCACCCCCGCCTGGGCGGCCAGCACGTCGACGCCCAACGAGACGCTGCCCTACCTGTTCCCCGCGTCCGGTGGCTCGGTCGAGTCGGCTGACGACCTGCGTATCCAGACCGCCGGCTCGGTCGTCTACGCCTTCCCCTCCCACGCCTTCACGGTGACGGTCAAGGATGTCGCGGTCGTCGTCGCGGACGGTGTCGCGTCGCTCGAGGGCGACCTGTCGGTCGTCATCCCGGAGAACGGCGCGGCCCTCGGCTACACACCCGGGACGTACGGCGGCGACGACGTCAAGATCGGCACGGTCACGACGGCCGACGTCGACGTGGACGGCGACTCGGTCACCGTCTCCGGCACGGGCGTCAAGCTCAGCGCCGCCGGATCGGCCGCGCTGCAGGGCTTCCTCAACGCGGGCGACGCGCTCGACGACTTCTCCGTCAGCGCCGACCTCGACGCGGCCCCCGTCGCCTGGGACCCGAAGATCACGGTCTCCAAGGTCAGCGGCTTCGACCCGGCCGGCACCGAGTCGGTCACCGTCACGGGCACCGGTTTCGACCCGCAGGCCAACCTCGCCACGGGTCGCCCGCCGGTCGCCAACGGCAAGCCCACCGGCGTCTACGTCACGTTCGGCCGGTTCGCCGACGTCTGGCGTCCGTCCGCCGGCGCCGCGTCGGGTGCGCGTGCGGTCACGAGCCAGAAGTGGGCACTGCCCGAGCCGTCGTTCACGCAGGTCGGCACGGACTACCCGAGCCAGGCCCCGGCCCTCGTCACGATGTCCGACGACGGCTCCTTCACGGCCACGCTCGACGTCAAGGCGTCGACCGCGACCTCGGGCCGCTACGGCATCTACGTCTACGCCGCAGGGGGCGCTGCCGCCAACGCAGGCCAGGAGATCTTCGTGCCGATCTCCTTCGCCGGTGACATCAGCGTGGGCGTCGACGTGCCGGAGGGGTCCACCGACCCCGAGCCGGAGCCCGGAGTCTTCTCCTGGACCATCAGCGGCTCGGGTGCGGTCAGCCTCGGTACCGCGGCGGCCACCACCAACGGCTTCACGGCCACGGGCGCGCTGCCGACCATCCAGGTCAAGGACACCCGGGAGAACGCGCCGGCGTTCTCGATCGCCGGCCAGATCGGCAACTTCACCACCGCGGACGGGTCGCACTCGTTCGGTGGCCAGGCGCTCGGTTGGACGCCCAAGCTCACGGCCAACACCGTGGGTGCGGTGGCCGGCACGGTCGTCGCGCCCGGGACGTCCGCCACGGCGGGTCTGCGGACGACGAGCACGCTCGTCTCCGGCGCCACGGGCCACGCCCTCGGTGACGTCACCGTGGGGGCCGACCTCAACCTGGTCGCCCCGGCCGACGCCGCTCCCGGCAGCTACACCGCCACGCTGACGCTCACCGCGCTCAGCTGACACGACGCACCACTGCCGGTGGCCCGGACCTCGCCTGGGGTCCGGGTCACCGGTGCGAACGAGAGGAAACCGACGTGACCCGTCCGAGGGCCATCACGCTGACCGTGCTCAGCCTGCTCGTCGGCGCCTGGGTCGTCGCCGTACCCGCGTCGGCCGCCGACGACGGGCAGCTGACCTGGGGTGTCGCGCCCGCGGGCGGCAAGCAGGGCGACGACCGGCCCAACTTCGTCTACGACGCGGAGCCCGGTGACGTCATCCGCGACGGGATCGTCGTGACGAACCTGGGCAGCGACCCGCTGACCCTGAGGATCTACGCGGCGGACGCCCTGACGACGTCGTCGGGCCAGCTCGACCTGCTCCCGGCTGGTCAGCCGTCGGTCGACGTGGGGACGTGGGTGGCCCTCGAGGACGACACCGTCGAGGTACCCGGCGGTGGGTCGACGACGGTCCCGTTCACGGTCTCCGTGCCCGACGACGCGACACCGGGCGACCACTCCGGCGGCGTCGTGACCTCCTACGTCTCCGACGCGGGCGGTGCACCGGTCGCGCTCGACAGCCGCCTCGGCTCCCGCATGCACATCCGCGTCGCGGGCGAGCTGGACCCCGCGGTGACCGTGAGCGCGGCCTCCGTGACCTACCACGGCACCGCCAACCCCTTCGCGGGCGGTTCCGCGACCGTCACGTACACGGTGACCAACACCGGCAACACCCGCGTCACCGGGACCGACCAGGTGCGCGTCTCGGGCCCGGGCGGGATGCTCCGGACGGCACCGGCCGGAGGTGCGCTGCCCGAGCTGCTGCCCGGCAGCGCCCTGGTCCGGCAGGTCGAGGTGCCGGGCGTCTGGCCCACGGTGCGCGTGTCCGCCGACGTCCAGGTGCTCGCCGAGGGGGTCGGCATCGGTGGCCGTCCCGTCCCCGCCGTCTCCGCCGCCGCGACCGGCTGGGCTGTGCCGTGGGTGCTCGCGGCACTTGTCGTGATCGTCGTCATCGGGGCTTTCGCACTGCCCGCATGGCGAGACCGGCGCTCGTCCGCCGCCGGAACTTCACCCGCCTCATCCGACCCGGAAGGCGCGCTCGCTGTCCGTTAGCGCCCGCGCTCACCGGAATGCCCACGGCGGCGAGGTCGATGTGATGCAGGTCACACTGCACCTTTCCTCGCAGGTCGCCCAAATCGGCCTGGGAGGAATCTGTGGACCGCCTCTAGGTTGCTCCACGCAACGTTGAGACGACGTGGTCGATGGCCTTGCTCCGACGGAGGAGCCGGTCGGGCCGCCACAGGACAAGGAGCATCACCATGCAGGTCAAGAGCAAGATCGCGTCTGCGGTCATCGGTACCGGACTCGTTGCCGGCCTCGTCGTCGCCGGTGGCGGCGTCGCCAACGCCAAGACGTTCTTCACGGGCGCGGACATCAAGGACGGGTCGATCACCAAGGCCGACCTCGGCGCTAGCTCGGTCGGCGCGTCGGAGCTCATCAACGGCTCGGTCGGCACGTCCGACCTGTCGAAGTCGACCAAGGCCTACATCGCCTCGAAGGCCGGCGAGGACGGCAAGGACGGCAAGCCGGGGGCGACCGGCAAGACCGGCGCCAAGGGCGACAAGGGCACCCCTGGGGCCCCGGGCGCCAAGGGCGACAAGGGTGACAGTGGTCTGACCGGTGCCATCTACCGTGTCGAGAACTTCAAGAACGGCGGCGGCGGTTCGGCCACCGTGGCGTGCGCTGACGACGACGCCACGTCGAAGAAGTACGTCGCCATCGCGGGCGGCGTGCAGGCGGGTGACGTGGAGACCCAGGATGACGGCTTCGCGATCACGTCGTCGTTCCCCGGCCGGATGGACTGGGACACGGGCAAGCCGAAGGCGGACCGGCTCGATGGCTGGATCGTCCTGGGCAACGGCGAGTACACCAGCACGCTGAAGGTGTGGGCGCTCTGCGTCCCTGCCGCGACGATCCCCGTCCAGGTCGTCGACCTCGACAACTGATCGGGTCACGGCAGCGCTGACCGTCTCACTGACGGTCGGTTGCCCGAGCGGGGCGGTCCGGAGCGCTCCGGGCCGCCCCGCTTTGTGGTTTCACCCGTGCGGCGGTGAGGAGATGCCGGCAAAGAGGCCATCCGCATCGTGAGACCTAAAACGTTCTCCAGCTCAAGATCACCCTCGTCGTCGTCGCTGACGGCCTGGCCTGGTGTCCGTTAGTGACCCCCTCCTCCGAATTCCACAATCCATCTGCGGATATGTGACGAAGATCACACGCGGCTTATCCTCACAGGTCGTTCAAATCGCCCGACGTACTCCAGGTCGGTGCACCTAGGTTGCTCGGCGCAATACATCGAAGACCTTGGTCCCACCTGGAGAGGCCTCCCCACATGCAGAACCCCCGAGCGGCCACCGGTCGCCGCCGCGCGACAGCTGTCGCCGGAACCGTCGTCGCCGCACTCGGTGCGACGGCGCTCACCGCGATCCCCGCCAGCGCCGTGACTGGTGCCGGCAACACCAGCGTCAACGTCGATGTCGACGGCGACTACGCGCTCGACGCCGCCCACGGGTGGATCAAGAACGGCACGTCGGACTTCGGTGTCGAGGGCGATGCCCTGCGTCTGTCCAACGCGACCACGTCCGGCAACATCACCCAGCTCGTGAGCCCTCGCGTCGACGAGGCAGCCGGCGAGCCCGGTTCGGGTGCTGCGTACGACGAGTTCGACGCGCACTTCACGGTCGCATCCGAGACGGGTGGCTTCCAGCCCGGGCTTCGCCTCGAGATCGCGCCCGACGACGGCAACGGCTCGCGCCAGGGCGGTTCGTTCGTGCTGTACCACAACCCGGCGACGCAGAAGCTTGAGATCGGCGCGATCTGGTCGGAGCTCGGCACGAGCACCGAGGAGGAGTCCGGCTGGTACAGCAAGACTCTGGCTTCGGTCGACCCGACCGTGTCTCACGACATCCGCCTCCGCCACCACTTCGTGGTCAACGGCCAGGACCGCCTCTCCGTCTACGTGGACGGTGCCCTGGTCGGCGTCGTCGGCACCTACGAGCAGTACCGGCTCGAGGCGTCTCCTGACGCGACGCCCGGCACGATCAACTCGCTGCTCTTCCGCGCGTCGCGGAGCGTCCCTAGCGCGAACGGCATCGGCTGGAGCTCGGTCGACGCTGCTCCCGACACCGAGGGTCACGGCTTCCTCATCTCGAACCTCGGCTACAAGGTCGACAACGCTACGGACGAGACCACCGACGTCCACACGACCGAGCGGACGATCGAGAGCTGGAAGACCACGGACACCCGTGCGACCGGCCACTACGCACTTCAGAACGACGGTCTGCGGGTCTGGACGACAGCTCCGCTCGCCGGCGTAAGCCCCAGCACCGACAAGTCGGCCGGCTACCTGCCGTACGTCCGTGACCTGGACCTGATCGGCGACCCGAGCTGGGACGTGACGCCGAACTCGGGCTCTCAGCCGGGCAAGCAGATCGGGGTCGACCTCGACGACGACGGTGCCTTCGACGGCTACCTCGTCAAGGAGGACAACTTCGACTTCTGGTGGTTGGGCAACGCGAGCGACTTCGCGAAGAACTCGTCCTCGACGCCGAGGAACGCCAACGAGCCGGCGTACCGCCAGCTCCAGGGCAGCCTGGCTGACTGGAAGCGAGCCTTCCCGGACGCCGTCACCACCGAGATCGGCTACTCGCTCGGCTCGGGGGCGGTCGGCGACGCCACGATCCACTCGATGACCGTGGGTGACACCACCTTCAGCTTCGGCAACTTCAGCTGCTCCGCGACGGACACGCAGGTCGTGCACCGGCTGACGGACTGGGCGAGCGACACGCGTGCCACCGGCCACAACGTCATCGAGGGCGACGGTCTGCACGTCTGGACCGAGGGCGACTCCTCGACGGACAAGGCGGCGCTCTACATGCCTGTCGACGCCTCTCTTCGCGAGGTCGGCGAGCCGAGCCTCGAGTGGACCGGTTCGAAGGCGCAGCCGGGCTACCAGCTCGCGCTCGACGTGAACGGCGACGGGAAGACTGACGGCTACCTCGTCGGCGAGCCCGCGTCGTACGGCAACGACTGGTGGCTGCCGAGCAGCTCCTGGTACGCCGATGCGCTCAAGAACGCCGCACCGTCCCACTCGGGTGGCTTCGGTTCGGACAACCACGGCACGCTCGCGCAGTGGTCGGAGAACCTCGAGAAGGCAGGCGTCCACGCCCGCATCGTGGCGATTGGTTATTCGCTGGGTTCCGGCGTCAAGGGTGACGGGGTCATCTCGTCGCTCAGCTACGGCTGCAACACTGTCACCTTCGCTGAGCCCACGGCGTCGTCGGTCTCGGCCGCCGACGTCACCACGTTCGTCGGGCAGTCTGCTTCGCTGACGGTCCACGTGAGCGGCGACGACGCCACGGGCGGGACTGTCTCGGTCGCCGGTTGGGGTGCGCCGGTGCCGGTGGTCGACGGCGTCGCGACGCTGACTGTGCCGGCGTCGGTGCCGCTCGGAACTCAGTCGGTCACCGTCAACTACTCGGGCTCCGATGCCGTGTACTCCTCGAGCGCGACGGTGAACGTCACGGTGAAGAAGTACGAGGCGTACGTCTCCGCCGTGGGCGGTGCGGTCCAGGAGGGCAGCCACTATGCGCTTCCTGTCGTCGTCATCGCCCCGGGCGTGGCCAATGTGACCGGTCCGGTCACCGTCCAGGACGGCACCAAGGTCGTCGGTAGCGGTTCGCTGGTGGACGGAGTTGTGACGCTCACGCTCGACGTGCTCGCTGTCGGCACGCACCACCTGGCGGTCTTCTACGCCGGCACCGCCTCGGTCAACTCGGCGAGTGCCGATGCGACGGTCGTCGTCTCCGCCAAGCCGGTCCCGCCGGTGACGGTGTACTCGTCGTACGTGTTCGCTCCTGACGTGGCGACCTCGGTCAACACGTCGAGCTCGCTCCCCGTCCAGGTCATCGCGCCGGGAGCCTCTGCGACCGGCACGATCAAGGTCACGGCGGGTGGCAAGACGCTCGGCACGGCCACGCTGAAGTCGGGCAAGGCGAGCGTCAAGCTCCCCGCGCTGTCTGCGGGCACGCACACGGTCACGGTGGCGTTCACGTCCTCGTCGAAGACCGTGAAGAGCTCGGTGACGACGGCCAAGGTCGTCGTCGCGAAGGCGGTCTCCGAGGTTCTCGTCGACGCGCCGACGACGGGCACGTTCGGCAAGTCCACGACGATGCAGGTCGTCGTCGCGGCGTCGAACGGGCTGAACGCGACCGGCAAGGTCGAGGTCCGTGAGGGCAAGACCGTGCTGAAGCGCGTCAACCTGCACTACGGCGCGGCGGTCATCGCCCTGCCGAAGACGCTCAAGGTCGGCACGCACAAGCTGTCGGTGGTCTACCTCGGCACGTCGCAGATCGCCTCGTCGAAGACCAGCGGCACCTTCAAGGTCGCCAAGGCGACGTCCAAGACGTCGTACAAGCTGATCTCCAAGCGTCGCGTCGCCGTGAGCGTCTACGCTCCCGGCGTCAAGGAGACCGGCAAGGTCCAGCTCGTCCTCGACCCCACCGCCAAGGGTGCCAAGACCCTGGTGAAGTCGGCGACGATCAAGGCGGGCAAGGCGACCATCACGCTGCCGCGTCTGTCCTACGGGACGTACAAGGTGACCGTGAAGTACGCCGGCACGAAGGACGTGAAGTCCTCGAAGTCGGTCACGCGCACCATCACGCTCTCCTGAGCGTCGTCTGATCGAGGCGGGGCGGTCCGGGTCATCCGGGCCGCCCCGCTTCGTCGTCCCGTCCCCAGGGGCGGACACGGCGGCTGCGTGTCGTCGGCCGCCCCTATCCTGTGCTCAGTCGTTCCCCATTCCTTCGCGGAGGTCTCGTCGTGCCCCATCAGTCCGGCAGTCTGCGCGTCGCCCTGCTCGGGTGCGGTGTTGTCGGGACGCAGGTGGCACGTCTGCTGACGGAGCAGGCCGACGACCTCGCGGCGCGGGTCGGCGCGCGCCTGGAGCTGGTCGGGATCGCCGTGCGGGACACGACGGCCGAGCGCGAGGGCGTGGACCCGGCGCTCCTGACGCAGGACGCCGACGAGCTCGTGACGCGGGCCGACGTCGTGGTCGAGGTGATGGGCGGCATCGAGCCGGCGCGCACCCTGATCCTGCGGGCCATCGAGCACGGCGCGTCCGTGGTCACCGCCAACAAGGCACTGCTCGCTGCGGATGGTCCCACTCTCTACGCGGCCGCGGACGCCGCGGGCGTGGACCTCTACTTCGAGGCCGCCGTCGCGGGCGCCATCCCGATCGTGCGGCCCGTGCGCGAGTCGCTCGCCGGGGACCGGGTCCAGCGCGTGCTGGGCATCGTCAACGGCACCACCAACTACGTGCTCGACAAGATGGCCACGGACGGGCTGGACCTGGACCAGGCCGTCAAGGAGGCGCAGGCGCTCGGGTACGCCGAGGCGGACCCGACGGCCGACGTCGAGGGCTACGACGCCGCGGCGAAGGCCGCGATCCTCGCGTCGCTCGCGTTCCACACGCGCGTGTCGATCGACGACGTGCACCGCGAGGGCATCACCGGTCTGACGGCCGACGACGTCGCGTGGGCCGCCAGCACGGGTCGCACGCTCAAGCTCCTGGCCATCGCCGAGCGCAACACGGCCGACGACGGCACCGAGGGCATCCAGGTGCGCGTGCACCCCGCGCTCGTGCCGAGCGACCACCCGCTCGCGGGCGTGCGCGGCGCGTTCAACGCGGTGTTCGTCGAGGCCGAGGCCGCCGGCGAGCTCATGTTCTACGGCCGCGGCGCGGGCGGCGCGCCCACGGCGTCGGCCGTGCTGGGCGACGTCGTGTCCGTGGCGCGGCACCGTGTGCTCGGCGGCCGGGGCCCGGTCGAGTCGTCGTACGCCGACCTGCCCGTGCTGCCGGCGGACAGCGCCCGCACCCGCTACCAGGTGCGCCTCGAGGTGCGCGACCAGCCCGGCGTGCTGGCGCAGGTCGCCGCCGTCCTGGCCGAGCACGGGGTGTCCATCGAGTCCGTCCGCCAGAGCGCGGTGCCCGACGACCACGTCGCGCTCCTGCTCATCACCACGCACACCGCGAGCGAGCGCGCGCTCTCCGGAACGGTCGAGGCCATCTCCGGCCTGGACGTCGTGCGTGCCGTCGTGTCCGTCCTGCGAGTCGAGGGAGCCTGATGGCCCACCAGTGGCGCGGCGTCATCGCCGAGTACGCCGATCACCTGCCGGAGCACCTCAAGACCCACACGGTGACGTTGGGGGAGGGCGGCACGCCGCTGGTCCCCGCGCCCGCGTTGTCCGACCGGGTCGGGGCCGACGTGTACGTCAAGGTCGAGGGCATGAACCCGACCGGGTCGTTCAAGGACCGCGGGATGACGGCCGCGATGTCGGCCGCCGCCGCGCACGGCGCCAAGGCCGTCGTCTGCGCGTCGACGGGCAACACGTCCGCGTCGGCCGCCGCCTACGCCACGCGCGCCGGCATGGTCTGCGCGGTTCTGGTGCCGGACGGCAAGATCGCGATGGGCAAGCTGAGCCAGGCCATCGCCCACGGCGCCACGTTGCTCCAGGTCGACGGCAACTTCGACGACTGCCTGGTCGCGGCCCGCAAGCTCGCGGAGGCGTACCCCGTCGAGCTCGTGAATTCGGTGAACCCCGACCGCATCGAGGGCCAGAAGACGGGTGCGTTCGAGATCGTCGACGCGCTCGGCGACGCTCCGGACATCTTCATGCTCCCCGTCGGCAACGCGGGCAACATCACGGCGTACTGGAAGGGTTTCCGCGAGTACGCGGAGGTCGGTCTCGCCACCAGGACGCCCACGGTGTGGGGCTTCCAGGCCGCGGGTGCCGCGCCCATCGTGCGGGGATTCCCGGTCGACGAGCCGGAGACGATCGCCACCGCCATCCGCATCGGCAACCCGGCGTCGTGGAAGCAGGCCGAGGAGGCCCGCGACGCGTCGGGGGGCGTCATCGACGCCGTCACGGACGAGCAGATCCTGGCCGCGCACCGCATCCTGTCGGCCGAGGTCGGCGTGTTCGTCGAGCCCGCCTCCGCGGCCGGCGTCGCGGGCCTGATCAAGATGTCCGAGGCGGGCCGCGTCCCCGCCGGTGCGCGCATCGTCATCACGGTCACGGGTCACGGGCTCAAGGACCCGCAGTGGGCGCTGCGCAACGCGGACGGCGACGAGGTGAAGCCCGTGCGGATCAGCGCGGACGTCGTCTCCATCGCCGCCGCGCTCGGTCTGGACTGACGCCGTGCGCCTGCGTGCGGACCGGGTCCGCGTGCGCGTCCCGGCGACCAGCGCGAACCTGGGGCCGGGCTTCGACGCGCTCGGGCTCGCGCTCGGTCTGCACGACGACGTCGAGGTGCGTGCCCTCGGATCGCCGGAGGTGGTCGTCGAGGTCACGGGCGAGGGCGGCGGGGAGGTGCCCGACGACGAGCGGCACCTGGTGGTCCAGGCGTTGCGGACCGCACTCGACCATGTCGGCGCGCCGCAGTCGGGCGTCCACCTCGTCTGCCACAACCGCATCCCGCACGGTCGCGGGCTCGGCTCGTCGGCCGCCGCGGTCGTCGCGGGCATCGCCGCCGCGCGCGGGCTCGTCTCCGAGCCCGAGGCGCTGTCCGACGACGTCGCGCTCGCGCTGGCCACGCAGATGGAAGGGCACCCCGACAACGCGGCCCCCGCGATCCACGGGGGCGCCACGGTCGCGTGGAGCACGGCTGCCGGGGTCGGGGTCGCACCGCTCGCCGTCCACCCGGACGTCGCACCGGTGGCGATCGTGCCCGCCAACCGCCTGTCCACGTCGTCGGCCCGGGGGGTCCTGCCCTCGACCGTCCCGCACGCCGACGCCGCCTTCCAGGCGGGTCGCGCGGCGCTGCTGGTCGAGGCGCTCGGTCGTCGGCCCGACCTGCTGCTCGACGCGACCGCCGACCGCCTGCACCAGGAGTACCGCCGGCGGGTGATGCCGCACTCGCTCGCGCTCGTCGACGCGCTGCGCGCCGCAGGCGTCGCCGCGGTCGTCTCGGGTGCGGGCCCCACGGTGCTCGCCCTGGCCCGACGCACCGCCGACGGTACGGATGCGGACGCGGCGATCGCGACCGCCTTCGGGCCGACCCTCGGCGGCTGGCGCGTGCTGCCGCTGCCCGTCGACACCGAGGGCGTGCGGGTCACCCCGGGCGGGTGAACTCCCGCGCACCCCTTCAGGCGAACGGGTGCCTGGGCCGACAGTGGTAATATCGGCGCGTTCCCCGGACAGTTTGCTCCGGTCGCCGCGCCGCCTGTCGGCCGGACTCCTGCGAGAGCCGACCAGTCGGGAACAATCCAGCCCTCGTGCGCAAGACGTCACGGACGTCGTCGTCCGCCGCACGTGCGGCTTCCATCTCTGCTCCGATCATCTGACGGGGCACAGGCCGTCCATCCGGGAAGCGGATGCCGGCCCAGGACGAGGGGAAAGGTCCTTCGTGACAGACACCATCGATCCCGCCGTGAATGCGACCGGCGGATCCATCTCGGCGCTGCGACTGCCCGAGCTCCAGGCCATGGCCGCCGGCCTCGGCGTCAAGGGCACCTCCAAGATGCGCAAGAGCGATCTGGTCGAGGCCATCTCGGCCGCCCGCGGCGCAGGCCGCGCCCAGGCGCTCGACACGCGCCGCGAGCGCACCGTCGCGGTCGCCGGCGCGCCCGAGGCCGCGCCGACCCGCCGCCGTGCGACGCGCTCCGCCGCGCCCGTCGCCGCCGAGCCTGCCGCCGACGCGCAGCAGGCGGACGCGCCCGCCGCGCAGCGCCAGCAGGACACGCAGCGCCAGCCCGACGCCCTCGCCGGCCTCGAGGCCGCGCTCGACGCCAAGCTCGGCCACACCGAGCCGCGCTCCGAGGTCGACGACCGGGCCGCCCGCGCGGCGGACGCCGTCGGCGCAGTGACGGGTGAGCGGCGCTCGCGCCGCGCCGGCCGCAGCACGGGCGCCCCGCAGGGCGACGAGCAGACCGACGGCCAGCGCGCGGCCCAGGACGGCAACCGTCAGCAGAACCGCCAGGCCCAGAACGGCCCGGGCGAGCGGCAGGGTGGTCAGGCGGGCAACCGCCAGGCCCAGCCCCAGCAGAACACCCAGGCGAACCAGGGCGCGCAGGGCAACCAGCCGCAGGGTGACCTGGACGACGAGGGTGGCGGCCGTCGTCGTCGCTCGCGCGACCGCTACCGCGACCGGGACCGCAAGCGCGGCCGCGGCCGCACGGGTGCCCCGGACCTGGCCGGGCTCGACGAGATCGAGATCAGTGACGACGACGTGCTGCTGCCCGTCGCCGGCATCCTCGACATCCTCGAGAGCTACGCGTTCGTGCGCACGTCGGGCTACCTGCCCGGCCCGGGCGACGTCTACGTCTCGCTCAACCAGGTCAAGAAGTCGGGCCTGCGCCGCGGCGACGCGATCACCGGTGCCGTCCGTCAGCCCCGCGAGGGTGAGCCGCTGCCGCAGGGCAACCGCCCCAGCAAGGTCAACGCGCTGGTGCGGCTCGACACGGTCAACGGGCTGAGCCCCGACGAGGCGCGCAACCGCCCGGAGTTCACCAAGCTCACGCCCCTGTACCCGCAGGAGCGGCTGCGCCTCGAGAACCCCGAGGCGACCCGACTGACGCCGCGCGTGATCGACATCGTGGCGCCCATCGGCAAGGGTCAGCGCGGCCTCATCGTCGCCCCGCCCAAGGCCGGCAAGACGATCATCATGCAGCAGATCGCCAACGCCATCACCACCAACAACCCCGAGGTCCACCTCATGGTCGTGCTCGTCGACGAGCGCCCCGAGGAGGTCACGGACATGGAGCGGACGGTCAAGGGCGAGGTCATCGCCTCGACCTTCGACCGCCCCGCCTCGGACCACACGATCGTCGCCGAGCTGGCCATCGAGCGGGCCAAGCGCCTGGTCGAGCTGGGCCAGGACGTCGTCGTGCTGCTCGACTCGCTGACCCGCCTGTCGCGCGCCTACAACCTGGCCGCCCCGGCGTCCGGTCGCATCCTGTCGGGTGGTGTCGACGCCTCGGCGCTCTACCCGCCCAAGCGGTTCTTCGGTGCGGCCCGCAACATCGAGAACGGCGGCTCGCTGACCATCCTGGCCTCGGCGCTGGTCGAGACCGGCTCCAAGATGGACGAGGTCATCTTCGAGGAGTTCAAGGGGACCGGGAACATGGAGCTGCGCCTGTCCCGCCAGCTCGCGGACAAGCGCATCTTCCCGGCGGTCGACATCAACGCCTCCAGCACCCGCCGCGAGGAGGTGCTGCTCGCCAACGACGAGCTGAAGATCATCTACAAGCTCCGTCGCGTGATGGGCGCCCTCGACCAGCAGCAGGCCATCGAGCTGCTGCTCGGCAAGCTGCGCGACACCAAGTCGAACGTCGAGTTCCTGCTCCAGGTGCAGAAGACCACGCCCGGCAGCTGGGGCGAGGAGAACGCCGGCAAGACGATCTGACCGGCTCGCGACTCGCGACGGCCCCGCCTCCCTCGTCGGGAGCGTGGGGCCGTCGTCGTTCGGTCGGTTCGTCGATGCGATGCCCCACATCGCCCTCGCCGTCGCGCTATGTTGGCGGCGTGGTCATCGATCGGTGACCACGCAGGCTCCGGGGTAACCCGGCAGGGGAATCGGGGCCGGGGTGGGCACGACGGCGGACGGCACGTCGAGAATTCCCGACGGTGTGCGCGAGCGCGCCCGAGAGTCGTTCGGACCGGCCGTCCGACGGTTGCGTCGGGAGTGGCAGTGGCGGCGGGCCGGCGTCGAGCCGCGGCTGGACCGTGCGGCCGACGACTTCGAGCATCACGTCGCTGCCCACCGCTCGCCGATCTTCCGCGAGCTGGCGGGGGTGGACCGTCGGTTGCAGGAGAACAAGGCGGTGAACCTCGCGATCGCCGCCGAGCGGCTGGACGGCGGCGTGCTGCGGCCCGGGCAGCGGATGTCGTTCTGGCGGCTCGTCGGCAGGCCGAGCTACCGGCGCGGTTTCAAGGACGGTCTCGTCCTGCGCCAGGGGCAGGTCGACGGGGCCGTCGGCGGCGGGATGTGCCAGATGACCAACCTGCTGTACTGGATGACCGTGCACTCTCCGCTGAGCGTGGTCGAGCGCTGGCGGCACACCTACGACGTCTTCCCGGACAACGGCCGCACGCAGCCGTTCGGCAGCGGCGCGACGTGCTCCTGGCCCGTGCTGGACCTGCAGATCGAGAACCGGACGGCCGCGACCTTCCGGTTGTCGCTGGCCGTCGACGGGACGGACCTGGTCGGGGCGTGGACCAGTGATCGACCGCCGTCGAACACCTACCAGGTGTACGAGGCCGCACACCTGATGACCAACGACCTGCCCGGGGTCTTCACTCGGCGCAACGTGCTGCGGCGCCGGGTGCTCGACCTCGCGGGAAACGAGGTGGGCGACGAGCTGCTCGCGATCAACGAAGGCCGGTTGATGTACCAGCCGTTCCTGGAGGCCGGCGGCGCCGGATAGCCGCGCCCCGCGGCTGCCCGATGAGACGCGCGTGCACCTCTGCGTCCGGCGGTCGTCCGCGCGTGTCGGGGGTCGGTGGGATGCTCGAGACACGGACGACGACGGGGGTGGCCAGATGTACGACGAGGCGTTGGCGGAACGCGTGCGACCTCTGCTCGCAGACCAGCCCGAGGTCACGGAGAAACGGATGTTCGGCGGGCTCGCGTTCCTCGTCGCAGGACACATGGGCGTGGCGGTCAGCGGTCAGGGCGGCCTGATGGTCCGTGTCCTGCCGGAGCGTACGGCGGAGCACCTGGCTGAACCCGGCGCCGCTCCGATGGAGATGCGCGGCCGCGAGATGCGCGGCTGGCTGCGCGTGGACGCCGCGGTGCTCGACGACGACGACGAGCTGGCGCACTGGGTCGAGCTCGGGACCGCCTGCGCGAGGAGCTTGCCGCCGCAGGCCTGAACCGCGTCCACCGGATCAGGGCCGCGACGCGTCCAGGTAGTCGCGGCAGTGGGCGGCGATGTCGTCCCACTGCCAGTCGGCCTGCGCGCGGGCGCGACCGGCCTCGCCCATGGCGCGGGCCTTGTCCGGGTCGGTGAGCAGCTCGACGATGCGCGCCGCGATCTCGTCGGGCGACGTCGGGTCGACGACGAAGCCGGTGACGCCGTCGTCGACCGCGTCCGGGGCGCCGCCCGACCGGCCGACGATCACGGGCTTGCCGCACGAGGCCGCCTCGAGGAAGACGATCCCCAGGCCCTCGGGCTCGAGACCAGCAAGACGGGTGCGGGATGGCATCGCGAACACGTCCGCGGCGTCGAAGTAAGGCGGGATGTTCGCCCAGGTCACCGGGCCGGTGAACGTCACGGCTTCACCGAGCCCGCGCTCGGCCACCGCCTTCTCGAGCGCGCCGCGGTGCTTGCCGTCGCCGACGATCAGCAGACGCGCACCGGGCACCGCGCGCTGCACGGCGGGCCACGCCGCGATGAGCTGGTCCTGGCCCTTGCGGGCGACGAGGCGGGCCGCGCACACGACGAGGGGCGCGTCGCCGATCCCGAGCTCGGCGCGCACCGCGTCGCCTCCGCAGCCCGGGTAGAAGCGCTGCGAGTCGACGCCGGGAGCCAGCCGCTGCTGGCGGGAACGGCCCGTCTCGGACAGGGCGCGACCGATCTGGTCACGGCACCAGCCGGAGATGTAGGTCAGGACGTCAACCGAGTCACCGATCCGCCGCAGCAGCGACCGCATGACCGGCACGCGTGCCCACCACACCTCGTGCCCGTGGGTGATGGCGACGATGCGCTCCGCGCCGGCCTCGCGCAGCGCCGGCGCGAGCAGCCCCAGGGGCGCGGAGGCACCGAACAGCACCCGGTCGCACCCGTGCTCCCCGAACGCGGCGACGACGGCACGCCGCACCCGGCGGGTGGGCAGCAGCATCGACCGCCGGTCGCGGATCACCGGGTAGGGGAGCGTGGCGTCGTAGGCCGTGTCGCCCGGCATCGACGACGTGTAGACGACCACCTCGCCGGCGGGGAACCGGTCGCACAGCGCCGCGACGAACGCCTCGATGCCGCCCTGCCTCGTCGGGAAGTCGTTCGTCACGACCAGCGTGCGCGGCAAGGGTCCTCCATCGGCTCGGCGGTCGGGGCGGGCAAGGCCTCGCCCGCGTCATCGTAAGGGGACGGGTAGCCCGCCGACGGGGCGAGAACCGGTGCCGCGGGAAGATTTCGGGCCTGGGCTCGGTTCTGGCAGAATGTTCCGCTGGTCTGCGGTTCACCTGCGCGAGTCACGTGCGGGACCCGGAGACACCCGAACGAGGAGATCCTTGTGAAGTCTGACATCCACCCCGAGTACGTGGCCACCGAGGTCACCTGTACCTGCGGGAACACCTTCGTCACCCGCTCCACCGTGACGAGCGGCAAGATCCACGCCGACGTCTGCAGCGCCTGCCACCCGTTCTACACGGGCAAGCAGAAGATCCTCGACACCGGCGGCCGCGTCGCCCGCTTCGAGGCCCGCTACGGCAAGAAGGCCTAGCACCACCACAGCGCCGGTGTCCGGCGCGGACGACTGCCCTCCATGGCAGTGTCCGCGCGGGCGCCGGCGCTGTGTCTTTTCCGGGGGCACCCCGTCCCCGGCCGCTCGATCCCCTGGAGATGACCGTGAGCGACGCGTTCGCCGCAGCGGAGCCGTTGCTCGCCGAGCATGCCGAGATCGAGGCGCAGCTGGCCGACCCGGCGGTCCACGCGGACGCGGGCCGCGCGCGCACCCTGGGCCGGCGGTACGCCGAGCTGGGCCGGATCGCCGCGGCCTACAAGAGCTGGCAGGCCGCGTCCGACGACGCCGAGGCCGCCGCCGAGCTCGCCGAGGACCCGGCGTTCGCGGCCGAGCTCCCGCAGCTGCAGGCGGCGGCCGACGAGGCCGCGGCGCGGCTGCGCGAGGTGCTCATCCCGCGCGACCCCGACGACGCCCGCGACGTGATCCTCGAGGTCAAGGCCGGCGAGGGCGGCGAGGAGTCGGCGCTGTTCGCCGCCGACCTGCTGCGCATGTACACCCGGTACGCCGAGCGGATGGGGTGGGCGACGCAGCTCCTCGAGGCCACCGAGTCCGACCTGGGTGGCTACAAGGACGTGCAGCTCGCGGTCAAGGCGCGTGGCGCGACCGCCCCCGAGGACGGGGTGTGGGCGCACCTGAAGTACGAGGGCGGCGTGCACCGCGTGCAGCGGGTGCCCGTCACGGAGTCGCAGGGCCGCATCCACACCTCGGCCGCCGGCGTGCTCGTCTTCCCGGAGGCGGACGACGAGGGTGAGGTCGAGATCGACCCGAACGACCTGCGCATCGACGTGTACCGCTCGTCGGGCCCGGGCGGTCAGTCGGTCAACACGACCGACTCCGCGGTCCGCATCACGCACGTCCCGACGGGCATCGTCGTCTCGATGCAGAACGAGAAGTCGCAGCTGCAGAACCGCGAGCAGGCGATGCGTGTGCTGCGCGCCCGGCTCCTGGCCGCGCGCCAGGAGGAGGCTGCCGCCGCCGCCAGCGAGGCGCGTCGCTCGCAGGTCCGCACGGTCGACCGGTCCGAGCGCATCCGCACCTACAACTTCCCCGAGAACCGGATCGCCGACCACCGCACGGGCTACAAGGCGTACAACCTCGACGCGGTCCTGGCCGGCGACCTGCAGCCGGTCGTGCAGTCCGCGATCGACGCCGACGAGGCCGCGCGCCTCGCTGCCGCGGCGGACCAGTGAGCGACCGGTGAGCGACACCGACGCGATCGGGGTGCGTGAGCTCGTCGAGGGGGCCGCGGGGGTGCTGGCCGAGGCCGGGGTCGGGTCGCCGCGGGTCGATGCGCTCGAGCTGGCTGCGTTCGCGCTGGGGCTGGACCGTCTCGAGCTGGTCATGGCGCCCCCGGCACCCGAGGGCTTCGCGACGACGTACGCCGCGCTCGTCGAGCGTCGCCGCCTGCGCGAGCCGTTGCAGCACATCACCGGCGCGACGACGTTCCGGTACCTGACGATGGCCGTCGAGCCGGGTGTGTTCGTGCCCCGGCCGGAGACCGAGGTCGTCGCGCAGGCCGCGATCGACGAGGCGACCACGATCGAGGCACCGGTCGTCGTCGACCTGTGCTGCGGTGCCGGCGGAATCGGCCTGGCCGTTGCGACCGAGGTGCGCGGAGCGCGCGTGACGTCGGTCGACGCGTCGCCCGCCGCCGTGGCGTTGACCAGCAGGAACGCGGCGGCAGCGGGCGCGGACGTCGTCGTGCTGGAGGGCGACGTCCGCGACCGGGCGCTGCTCTCCGAGCTCGACGGGCGCGTCGACGTCGTCGTCTCCAACCCGCCCTACATCCCGCCCGACGCGGTGCCGGTGGACCCCGAGGTGCGCGACCACGACCCCGATCTGGCGCTGTACGGCGGCGGAAGTGACGGGCTCGACGTGCCGCGTGCGGTGATCGCAGCCGCGGTCCGGCTGCTGCGGCCCGGCGGCCTGCTGGTCATGGAGCACGCCGAGGTCCAGGACGCGCAGGCGCGCGCGGCCGCAGAGCTGACGGGTGCGTTCACGCAGGTCGAGAGCAGGCCCGACCTGACGGGTCGCCCGCGGATGCTCGTCGCGCGTCGGAACGAGGCCCCGGGCGTGGAAGACTCGCAGCCGTGAACGAGCGCATCCGACCCGCAGGCGACCCGACGAGCTGGGGTCCCGCGATCGACGAGGCCGTCAACGCGATCGCGCGCGGCGGCCTGGTCGTGACTCCCACCGACACCGTGTACGGCATCGCGGCCGACGCGTTCGCGCCGCAGGCCGTGCAGGCGCTGCTCGACGCGAAGGGCCGCGGCCGGCAGATGCCGCCGCCCGTGCTGATCCCCGAGGTGGGGACCATGGCGGGTCTGGCCACCGACGTCTCCGACGCGGCGCTCGCGCTCGCAGACGCCTTCTGGCCCGGCGGCCTGACGATCATCGTCGCGGCACAGCCGTCGCTCGCGTGGGACCTGGGCGAGACCCACGGCACCGTCGCACTGCGGGTTCCCGACCACGACACCGCGCGCGCGCTGCTGCGCCGGACCGGGCCTCTCGCGGTCTCGTCGGCCAACCTGTCCGGCTCGCCCGCCGCGCTGACCGCGGGCGAGGCGGTCGACCAGCTCGGCGAGTCCGTGACGGTCTACCTGGACGCGGGCCCGACGCCTGGCCAGGTCGCCTCCAGCATCGTCGACGCGACGACGTCGACCCTGCGCCTCGTGCGCGCGGGTGCCATCAGCCTCGAGGAGCTGCGCGAGGTCGCGCCGATCGTGGGCGCCTCCCGGTGAGGGTCTACCTGCTCGTCCTGCTCATCGCGGCCGCGGTCTCCTTCCTGGCGACGCCGCTGGCCCGGTGGTGCGCGCTGCGGTGGGGGGCGATCACGGCCGTGCGTGACCGCGACGTGCACGTCATCCC
Organism: Cellulomonas sp. JH27-2; assembly: GCF_014837175.1. Taxonomy (GTDB): domain Bacteria; phylum Actinomycetota; class Actinomycetes; order Actinomycetales; family Cellulomonadaceae; genus Cellulomonas. The sequence goes on from NZ_JACYFR010000003.1 coordinate 787,529, forward strand.
CACGCCGCGCCTGGGTGGGATGGCGATCTTCGCCGGGATGGCCGTGGCGATCGGGATGGCCAGCAAGCTGCCGTTCCTGTCCGCCGTCTACGACAACCCGCGCCCGCTCGTGGGCATCGTGGGTGGGGGCGCGCTGGTGTGCGCGCTGGGCGTGGCCGACGACATCTGGGACCTCGACTGGCTGACCAAGCTCATGGGACAGGTGCTGGCCGCGGGGTTCCTCGCCTGGCAGGGCGTCCAGCTCTACCAGCTGCCGATCGGCGGCGTCACCGTGGGCTCCACGCGGATGTGGACGTTCATCACGGTCCTGACCGTCGTCATCGCGATGAACGCCGTGAACTTCGTCGACGGCCTCGACGGGCTTGCCGCCGGCGTGCTGGCCATCGGCGGGTCGGCGTTCCTGCTCTACTCCTACCTGCTCACCAAGGACACGAGCTCGAGCTACGCGAGCCTCGCGACCCTGGTGCTGGCGGTGCTCGTGGGGTCGTGCGTCGGGTTCCTGCCGCACAACGTCTACCCGGCCAAGATCTTCATGGGCGACTCGGGTGCCATGCTGCTGGGCTTCGTGTTCTCCGCCGCAGCCGTCGTGGTGACCGGGCAGATCGACCCGGAGTCCGTCTCCGAGCGCGCGTCGTTCCCGGCGTTCCTGCCCATGCTCCTGCCGTTCGCGGTGCTGCTGCTGCCGCTGCTCGACATGGCGCTCGCGATGGTGCGACGCGTCGGCGCGGGCAAGTCGCCGTTCCACCCCGACCGCATGCACCTGCACCACCGCCTGCTGGGCCTGGGCCACTCGCACCGTCGCGCCGTGGTCATCATGTACGTCTGGACCGCGGTGATCGCGTTCGGGGTCGCGGCCCTGGTCACGTTCTCGACGACCGTCGTCGCGTGGGCCCTCGTCGTCGGCGTGACCCTGGCCCTGCTCGCGACGCTCGGACCGTTGCGCGGCCGACGACGCCCTGACCGCACACCGCCCCCCGTGCCCGCACCGAAGACACCGGAGAACGTCCGATGAGCACCGCAAGCCCAGCCCCACTGTCCGAGGCCGCCGCCGCGGACGCCTTCCGGCGCGCCCTGCGCGACATGCTGGTGATGCTCGGCATCCTGCTGGTGCTCGGAGTCGGGATCGGTGCTCTGACCGCGGGCTGGCCGGGTGTCTGGGGTGCGCTGATCGGCGTCGGCCTGGCGCTGATCTTCTCGGGCACCACCGTCGTGTCGGTGCTGCGGACCGTGAACACCACGCCGGCGCACACCACGGCGGTCATCATGGGCGCATGGTTGGGCAAGATCGTCGTGGTGTTCATCGCGCTCGCCGTGCTCAGCCGGTTCGACTTCTACAACCGGATGGTGCTGGGCCTGGTGCTGTTCGCCGGGGTCCTGGGCTCAGCGGTGCTGGACCTGCGTGCCGTGCAGCGTGGGCGCATCCCCTACATCGAGCCGAAGCCCACCCAGGGACCGACAGGTGAGCCTGTCGACGGGTCGGGACCCGCCGTTTCATAGGTTAGGCTTCCTCCAACCACGACGGCCGACCCGCGCTGAGTGTGCCCGCGCTGAGGCGGCACCGCGCATCGAACTTTGGAGACCGCCCTGTCCAGCCTTGCGACGATCCTGCCGCTCGCCGCGGATGACAGCAGTTTTCACGCGCCGTCTCTCGCGGACTTCTTCCCGCCGGCCGTCCTCTTCGAGGGCACCCCCTTCGAGATCAACCGGGTCATGATCGTCCGGTTCATCGCGACGGCCGCGCTGATCATCGTCATGACCGTCGTCGCCAAGCGCGCCAAGCTCGTGCCGGGCCGCGGGCAGGTCGTCATCGAGATGGTCATGAACTTCGCCCGCAAGGGCATCGCCGACGAGATCCTGGGCGAGAAGCTCGGCAAGAAGTACGCGCCGGTCATCACGACCATCCTGTTCTCGATCTTCTTCCTGAACATCACCGGTGTCGTGCCGTTCCTGAACATCGCCGGCACGTCGGTCATCGGCCTGCCGCTGATCTTCGCGCTCTGGGTCTTCGCGCTCTACCTCATCGACGCGGTGCGGTCGCTGGGCGTGGGCGGCTTCCTCAAGGGGCAGCTCTTCCCCCCGGGCGTCCCGAAGTTCGTCTACATCGTGCTGACGCCGGTCGAGTTCCTGCAGGTCTTCCTGCTGCGCCCCGCCACGCTGACCATCCGACTGTTCGCCAACATGATGGCCGGGCACCTGCTGCTCGCCCTGTGCTTCTCGGCGACGTCGTTCCTCTTCTTCCACGCAGCGGGTGGCCTCAAGCCGCTCGGTGTCGTGACGCTCGCCGGAGGGTTCGCGTTCTACCTCCTCGAGGTGTTCGTCGCGGCCCTGCAGGCGTACGTGTTCGCCATCCTGACGGCCGTCTACCTGCAGATGGCGCTCGAGCCCGAGCACTGACAGGCATCCAACTGAATCCGGCCGGTCCGAGCTCGCGACCAGCCGCCCCACCCCGGACGCGCCGAGCGGCGCGCAGATGAAAGGAACCACACCAGTGGACATCAGCGGCAACCTCGCGGTCATCGGCTACGGCCTCGCCGCCATCGGCCCCGGCATCGGTCTGGGCATCCTGTTCGGCAAGACGATCGAGAGCATGGCGCGCCAGCCCGAGATGTCGGGTCAGCTGCGTTCGACCATGTTCATCGGCCTCGCCTTCATCGAGGTGTTCGGCCTGCTCGGTCTCGTGACCCCGTTCATCTTCAAGTGATCGGGACCGCGGTCACCGGCCTCATCACCGCAGCGGACGAGGCCGAGACGCCGAACCCGCTGCTGCCGGAGACCTACGACATCGTCTGGTCGCTGGTCATCGTCGTCGTTCTCGCCTTCTTCTTCCTGAAGTACGCGCTCCCCAAGATCCAGGCCGTGCTCGACGAGCGCACGGAGCTGGTCGAGGGCGGGCTCGCCAAGGCGGAGACCGTGCAGGCGGAGGCCGAGGCCGCGCTGGTCGAGTACCAGAAGCAGCTGCAGGACGCCCGGACCGAGGCCGCTCGCATCCGCGAGGAGGCTCGTGGCGAGGCATCGGCGATCGTGGCCGAGTCGCGCACCCGTGCTCAGGCTGAGGCCGCGCGCATCGTCGAGAACGCCCAGCGTCAGATCGACGCTGAGCGTCAGCAGGCGAGCGTGCAGCTCCGCTCCGAGGTCGGCACGCTGGCCACGGAGCTGGCGTCGAAGATCGTCGGCGAGTCGCTCGAGGACGAGGCGCGCCGGTCGCGTGTCGTCGAGCGCTTCCTGGACGACCTCGAGGCGAGCACCACCGCTGCGGACGCAGGTAAGGGGAACTGATGCGTGGGACGAGTCGGGCGTCGCTGGATGCCGCGGAGGACCGCTTCGAGCAGGTCCTGCGCGCCGCCGGCGCCAAGGCCTCGGTGCTCGGCGAGCAGCTGATGGCTGTCGTCGACGCGCTGGACCACTCCGGCTCGTTGCGCCGGACCCTCGCGGACCCGTCGGTCCCGGCGGAGCCCAAGGGCGCGGTGGTCGCGCAGATCCTCGCGGGCGCCGAGCCCGAGACCATCACGACGGTGCAGGGCCTGGTCGGCTCGCGCTGGTCCGCCGACAGCGACCTCGCGGATGCCGTCGAGCGCCTGGCCTTCAACGCGTGGCTCGCCGACGCCGAGAACCGCGCGGCGCTCGACCGGGTCGAGAACGAGCTCTTCATGCTCGGTCGTGGTCTGGTGGGCGAGCGTGAGGTCCGCCAGACGCTCTTCGACGACCGGATCCCGGGATCTGCCCGCGCGTCGCTGGTGGACAAGATCCTCGCGGGCCGTGCCGACCCGGTCACCGACGCGATCGCTCGCCGTGCTGCGGCAGCCCCGCGCGGGCGGCGCTACGTCGCCACGCTCGGGCACGCAGGCGACCTGATCGCGGAGCGGCGTCGCCGCCAGGTGGCGACCGTGACGGCTGCGGCGCCCCTGACCGAGGCGCAGCGCGAGAGACTGGGATCGATCCTCGAGCGGGCCTACGGCCGCGAGGTGCAGATCAACGAGATCCATGACGCACAGGTGCTCGGTGGCCTGCGCATCCAGGTGGGCCCGAATGTCGTCGACTCGACGGTGCTCGCCCGCCTGGCGGACGCCCGGCGACGAGTGGCCAGCTGACCAGCGTGACCCTGCGCGCCGCCCCCGGTGCGCACCCACAGCATGTGAGACCGCACGCAGAGCGTGCGATTGACGAGGAGAAGAGCAATGGCTGAGCTGACGATCCGGCCGGAGGAGATCCGGGCCGCGCTGGACAGCTTCGTGAAGTCCTACGAGCCGAGCGGAGTCGTCTCGGAAGAGGTGGGCCGCGTCACGCTGTCCGGCGACGGCATCGCGCAGGTCGAGGGTCTTCCCGGCGCGATGGCCAACGAGCTGCTGCGCTTCGAGGACGGCACGCTCGGTCTGGCGCTGAACCTCGACGTGCGCGAGATCGGCGTCGTCGTGCTCGGCGAGTTCACCGGCATCGAGGAGGGCCAGGAGGTCCGCCGCACGGGCGAGGTCCTGTCGGTCGCCGTCGGTGACGGCTACCTCGGTCGCGTCGTCGACCCGCTGGGCGAGCCGATCGACGGACTGGGCGAGATCGAGACCGACGGCCGCCGCGCACTCGAGCTCCAGGCGCCCGGCGTCATGGCCCGCAAGTCGGTCCACGAGCCGCTGCAGACCGGCCTCAAGGCCATCGACTCGATGATCCCGATCGGTCGCGGCCAGCGGCAGCTCATCATCGGCGACCGCCAGACCGGCAAGACGGCCATCGCGATCGACACGATCATCAACCAGAAGGCCAACTGGGAGACGGGCGACCCGAGCAAGCAGGTCCGCTGCATCTACGTCGCCATCGGCCAGAAGGGCTCCACGATCGCTGCGGTCCGCGGAGCGCTCGAGGAGGCCGGCGCCCTGGAGTACACGACGATCGTCGCGGCCCCGGCGTCCGACCCGGCCGGCTTCAAGTACCTCGCGCCCTACACCGGCTCGGCCATCGGCCAGCACTGGATGTACCAGGGCAAGCACGTCCTGATCGTCTTCGACGACCTGTCGAAGCAGGCCGAGGCCTACCGCGCCGTGTCGCTGCTGCTGCGCCGCCCGCCGGGCCGCGAGGCGTACCCCGGTGACGTCTTCTACCTGCACTCCCGTCTGCTGGAGCGTTGCGCCAAGCTGTCCGACGAGCTGGGCGCGGGCTCGATGACCGGTCTGCCGGTCATCGAGACCAAGGCCAACGACGTCTCGGCGTACATCCCGACCAACGTCATCTCCATCACCGACGGCCAGATCTTCCTGCAGTCGGACCTGTTCAACGCCGACCAGCGCCCCGCCGTCGACGTCGGCATCTCGGTGTCCCGCGTCGGTGGTGCCGCGCAGGTCAAGGCGATGAAGCAGGTCTCCGGCACGTTGAAGCTCGACCTGGCGCAGTTCCGCTCGCTCGAGGCGTTCGCGATGTTCGCGTCCGACCTGGACGCCACCAGCCGCGCGCAGCTCGCCCGCGGTGCCCGCCTGACCGAGCTGCTCAAGCAGGGGCAGTACAGCCCGTTCGCGGTGGAGGAGCAGGTCGCCTCGATCTGGGCCGGCACCAAGGGTCACCTGGACGACGTCCCGGTGCAGGACGTGCGCCGCTTCGAGTCGGAGCTGCTCGACCACCTGCGTCGCAACACCGACGTCCTGTCCGTCATCGCGGACACCGGCAAGCTGGGCGAGGACACCGAGCAGGCGCTCGGCGACGCCGTCAAGACGGTGCGCGAGGGCTTCCTGAAGTTCGACGGCGACCCGTTGGTCGGCGGCGAGGCGGACGGCGAGGACGTGGACGTCGAGCAGGAGCAGATCGTCCGTCAGAAGAAGGCCTGATCCATGGCCGGTCTGCAGCGCGTCTACAAGCAGCGCATCAAGTCCACCCAGTCGCTCAAGAAGATGTTCCGGGCGCAGGAGCTCATCGCGGCTTCGCGCATCGGGAAGGCGCGCGACCGGGTGAGCATGGCTGCGCCGTACTCCCGCGCCATCACGCGGGCGGTGTCGGCAGTCGCGACGCACTCCAACGTGACGCACCCGTTCCTGGTGGAGCGCACGGACACGAAGCGTGTCGCCGTGCTGCTGATCGCCTCGGACCGCGGCATGGCGGGCGCCTACTCGGCGAGCGTGATCCGGGAGACGGAGCGGCTCATCGAGCGCCTCGAGCGCGAGGGCAAGACCGTCTCGCTGTACGTCTCGGGCCGCCGTGCGGTGTCTTTCTACTCGTTCCGTGGGCGTGAGCTCGCGGGGCAGTGGCAGGGACACTCGGACGCGCCGAGCACCGAGGTCGCCGGAGAGATCGCCGAGGCTCTGCTGGACGCGTTCCGGGCGCCGGCCGACGAGGGCGGCATCGCCGAGGTGCACGTCGTGTACACGCACTTCGTCAACATGGTCACGCAGAACCCGCGCGTGATCCGGCTGCTGCCGCTCGAGGTCGTCGAGGGCGTCACGCCGCCCGACGACGCCGAGACGCTGCCGCTGTACGAGTTCGAGCCGGAGCCGGCCGTCGTCCTCGACGCCCTGCTCCCGCGGTACGTCCGCAGCCGCATCTACGCGTGCCTGCTCCAGGCTGCGGCCTCCGAGCTGGCCGCGCGCCAGCGGGCCATGCACACGGCCACGGAGAACGCCGAGGACCTCATCCGCATGTACACCCGACTGGCCAACCAGGCCCGTCAGGGCGAGATCACCCAGGAGATCAGCGAGATCGTCTCGGGCGCCGATGCGCTCGCGTCCGCCTCCTGACCCCTACCCATTCGCGAGACCCACCAACGAAGCGAGGCCAGACATGACCGCCACCACCGTCGACGAGACGGCCGCCACCGCCGGCACGCCCGGCGTGGGACGGGTCGCCCGCGTCATCGGCCCGATCGTGGACATCGAGTTCCCGGCGGACCAGCTCCCCGAGCTCTACAACGCCCTGACGGTCGACATCGACCTGTCCACCCAGGGCGAGGGCGAGAGCTCCTTCACGATGACGCTCGAGGTCGCCCAGCACCTCGGTGACTCGCTCGTGCGCGCCATCGCGCTGAAGCCGACCGACGGCCTGGTCCGCGGGGCCCAGGTCACCGACACGGGTGCGGCCATCTCGGTCCCCGTCGGCGACATCACCAAGGGCCACGTGTTCAACGTGACCGGTGACGTGCTCAACCTCAAGGAGGGCGAGCAGTTCGAGGTCACTGAGCGCTGGCCCATCCACCGCAAGCCCCCGGCGTTCGACCAGCTCGAGTCGAAGACGCAGATGTTCGAGACGGGCATCAAGGTCATCGACCTGCTGACCCCGTACGTGACCGGCGGGAAGATCGGCCTGTTCGGCGGTGCCGGTGTCGGCAAGACCGTCCTCATCCAGGAGATGATCCAGCGCGTCGCCCAGAACCACGGTGGTGTGTCGGTGTTCGCCGGTGTCGGCGAGCGTACCCGTGAGGGCAACGACCTCATCGTCGAGATGGAGGAGGCGGGCGTCTTCGACAAGACGGCCCTCGTCTTCGGCCAGATGGACGAGCCGCCGGGCACGCGTCTGCGCGTCGCCCTGTCCGCCCTGACGATGGCGGAGTACTTCCGCGACGTGCAGAAGCAGGACGTGCTGCTCTTCATCGACAACATCTTCCGGTTCACGCAGGCCGGTTCCGAGGTCTCCACGCTGCTCGGCCGCATGCCGTCGGCCGTCGGTTACCAGCCCAACCTGGCCGACGAGATGGGTCTGCTCCAGGAGCGCATCACCTCGACGCGTGGTCACTCGATCACCTCGCTCCAGGCGATCTACGTCCCGGCCGACGACTACACCGACCCGGCCCCGGCGACCACGTTCGCGCACCTCGACGCCACCACGGAGCTCAGCCGTGAGATCGCGAGCCGTGGTCTGTACCCGGCCGTGGACCCGCTGACGTCGACCAGCCGCATCCTCGACCCCCGCTACGTGGGCCAGGAGCACTACGACGTGGCGACGCAGGTCAAGTCGATCCTGCAGCGCAACAAGGAGCTCCAGGACATCATCGCGATCCTCGGTGTCGACGAGCTGTCGGAGGAGGACAAGACGGTCGTGGCTCGCGCCCGCCGCATCCAGCAGTTCCTCTCGCAGAACACGTACATGGCCGAGAAGTTCACGGGTGTCGAGGGCTCCACGGTCCCCGTGGCCGAGACGGTCGAGGCGTTCAAGAAGATCGCCGCCGGCGAGTTCGACCACATCGCCGAGCAGGCGTTCTTCAACATCGGCGGGCTCGAGGACCTCGAGGCCAACTGGGCCCGCATCCAGAAGGAGTACGGGGTCTGATCCGCGGCGCTGCGCCGGACCGAGCGTCCGGCGCAGCGCGCCCGTCAGGCACCCGATGACGCCCTGCAGGGGCGTCGCACAGCAACCTAGGAGGAACCGTGGCAACGCTCGAGGTCGACCTCGTCGCTACCGACGGCAAGATCTGGTCGGGCACCGCCCGTCAGGTCATCGCGCCCGCCGGCGACGGTGAGATGGGCATCCTGGCCGGCCACCAGCCCGTGCTGACGGTGCTCAAGCCGGGCGAGATCCGCGTCTACCCGCCCGAGGGCGGTGAGGTCCTGCGCTGGACCGTGGACGGCGGCTTCCTCTCCTTCGACGCCAACCAGGCCACCATCGTCGTGGACGAGGTCGTCGAGCCGACGACGTCCCGCGCCGGGCACTGAGGTCGTCCGCGCGGTGCCCACGCTCGTCACGATCGCGCTCATCGGTGTGCTGGTCGTCGCGCTCGTGGCTGCCGGGCTCTGGTACTCACGGACCCGCACGCTCGCGCACCGGGTCGGCTCGTTCCGCTGCGCGCTCGGCCGGTCCACGACCGGCCCGTGGAGCGGCGGGCTCGCCCAGTACGGCGCCGAGCACCTGTACTGGTGGCGGCACTGGTCGCTCGCCCCGCGGCCGGGTCGTCGTTGGAAGCGCCGCGGCCTGACGGTCGTCGAGCGCACCGACGCGGGCTCGGGCATGGTCGCCGTGACGTGCCGCGCGGTGGGATCCCCGGAGTTCTACCTGATGATGACGCGCGAGGCGTACGCGGGCCTCACCTCGTGGATCGAGGCCACACCGTCCCGGATCGACTCGGTGATCTGAGCCCGTGCGCCTGGTCGTCGCGTCCTGCGCCGCACGCTACAGCGGTCGCCTCAACGCCCATCTGCCCCGCGCCACCCGGCTGCTGGTGGTCAAGGCGGACGGCAGCGTCCTGCTGCACTCCGACGGCGGGTCCTACAAGCCGCTGAACTGGATGAGCCCGCCGTGCACGCTCGCGGTGTCGGAGCCCGACGACGAGCAGCGCGCGGCCGGCGTCACCGCGGTGTGGACCGTCCAGCACCAGAAGTCCGACGACCGCCTGGTGATCGACCTCTACGACGTGCAGCACGACTCGGCGCACGAGCTGGGGGTCGACCCCGGTCTGGTCAAGGACGGTGTCGAGGCGCACCTGCAGGAGCTGCTGGCTGCGCAGATCACGCTGGTCGGCGCGGGGCACACGCTCGTGCGGCGCGAGTTCCCGACGGCCATCGGCCCGGTCGACATCCTTGCGCGCGACGCAGCGGGCGGCACGATCGCCATCGAGATCAAGCGCCGTGGCGACATCGACGGCGTCGAGCAGCTCACTCGGTACCTCGAGCTGCTCAACCGCGACCCGCTCCTGGCCCCGGTGCGCGGCATCTTCGCGGCCCAGGAGATCAAGCCGCAGGCGCGCGTTCTGGCGACGGACCGCGGCATCGGATGCCTGGTTCTCGACTACGAGGCGATGCGCGGCGTCGACGACGTCGACTCGCGCCTCTTCTGATCCGCCGTGGATCCGCAGGCCCCAGCCCCCGACCCAGCGATTCGGGGGCCCGCCGCGATCGCGGCGCTGTGCCTGCGCTGCTTCGTCGTCCTGGCGGTCGGCAACCTCGGGGTCGCGGCCGCGGCGTCGCTGCCGGAGGCGTTGCACGAGGAAGGCCTCTACCCGCTTGGCCTCGTCGCCGTGGTGGTCGCCGTCGCCGCGGTGCCGGTCGCCCTCGTCGGGTTCCCCGCCGGCCTGCTCACCTCGCACCTCCTGCGGTCGGTGCACCGGGAGTGGGTGCACGTCCTGGCACTCGCCCTCGTCGGCGCGGTGCTCGCGGGCGTGATCGTCGCGTGGGTGAGTCCCGATCGGCTAGGACCGGTCGCGGGCTGGGCGCTGCTCGAGGGTGCCGTTGGCGCCGGGGGTGCCCGCTGGTGGACCGGCTGGGCTCATCGGCGCCGTGCGTCGGTGCCCACGCCCAGGTTGGGCGACCTCGCCTAGGGCGGCGAGTGCGTAGCGACCTGTCCGGCGTGGCGGTGTGTCGCTAATGTCGCTCTCAGGCGCCGGTGGCATCGGCGTCGGACGCGACACCAGGGGGAAACAATGTCGAGCCTGCCATCTGATCCGAATGACGCGACAACGCCGTCAGGAGCCATACCGCCGTCGGGTGGCTACCCGCCCGCAGGCGGCGGCTACCCGCCCGCAGGCGGATATCCGCCGGGGGCAACCGGCTATCCGCCGGGGCCCGGCGGTGCGCCGGTGGGCGAGAAGTCCTTCGTTGCGACGTGGCTCTTCGCGTGGTTCCTGGGCTACTTCGGCGTCGACCGCTTCTACCTTGGCAAGGTCGGCACAGGGTTGCTCAAGCTCGTCACCTTCGGTGGGTGCGGGCTGTGGTGGCTCATCGACCTGATCCTGGTGCTCGCGGGTGCGCAACGGGACAAGGAGGGAAGGCGTCTCGCCGGTTACGACCAGCACAAGAAGGTGGCGTGGATCGTCACCGGCGTGCTCGTGCTGATCGGCGGAGTCACGGGTGCGATCACCGGGGTCGCAGCAGGCGGCTCGACGTCGGGCAGCTCGTCGTCCGAAGTGGTGGTGGACGACCCCGACGACGGGGTCACGTCGGCCGCACCGGACGCCGAGCCTGGTACCGAACCCAGCTCGGCACCCGCGGCCGAGCCCACGTCGGAGGACGCAGCGAGCGAACCGGCTCAGGGCGCGGACGTCCAGGCGTGGGCGGATGACCAGTACGGCACGTTCGGCGCCGTCTCGAAGAAGGGGACCGGTGACGACGTCGTCGTCCTGCCCAAGGGTGCGACGGCCGGGCTCGTGACGGCGACGCACAAGGGCACGGCGAACTTCGCTCTCGCGGTGCTGGACTCGGACAACCAGTCGACGGGCGAGCTGCTCGTCAACGTCGTCGGAAGCTACGCCGGCACCACGGCCTATGGTCTGCAGGCGCTCGGTGACGGCGTGCGGCTGCAGATCAAGGCGGACGGGGCGTGGTCCTTGAAGATCAAGCCGTTGTCGGCAGCCCCGATGCTCCCGAAGAAGGGCGAGGGCGACGTCGTCGCGCTCTACGGCGGAGACGCCGGAAATGCCGCGGTGACGAACAAGGGAGAGTCCAACTTCGTGGTCCAGCAGTACACCGGCGACGTGTTCGATCTGGGACTGTTGGTGAACGAGATCGGGAGCTACAAGGGCAAGGTGCCGGTCAAGGCCGGGCCTTCGGTGTTCACGATCCAGTCCGACGGGAAGTGGACCATCGTCGTCGGGTGAGGTCTGGGGGGCTGGACCCAGACCGCCTGATCTGCGTGACGGTGCGCGTCCGATGGCTCGAAGACCCGCGGCGCTGGGCAACAATGTCAACGTGAGTGACGTGAGCGAGGTCGTGTCGACGATTCTGCGTGGCCGGGTGGTCACCCCGCACGACGTGCTCGACGACGCGGTCGTCGTCGTCGAGGGCTCGATGATCGTGTGGGTGGGTGCGCCGCACGACGTGCCCGCGGGGTGGGGCGCCCAGGTCCCGGAGCCGACGGGCAGCACTCTGCTCCCTGGCCTCGTGGACCTGCACGACCACGGCGGCGGGGGTGCGAGCTTCCCCGACGCGACGGACGAGGCAGCCGTGCGGACGGCCGCGGACGAGCACCTGCGGCACGGCACGACGTCGCTGGTGGCCTCCCTGGTCACCGCCCCGCGTGACATCCTGCTGGCCCGGACAGCTCTGCTTGCCGACGCTGCGGACGCGGGTGTGATCGCGGCGATCCACCTCGAGGGGCCGTTCCTGTCCGGCGCACGCTGCGGCGCCCAGAACCCCGACGACATGCTGGTCGGCGACGCGCACCTGGTCCGGGACGTCGCGGCCGCGGCGCGCGGCCACCTGGCCACCATGACGATCGCGCCGGAGGTCGAGGGGGTGGCGGACGGCGACGACGACGTCCTCGCGGCGCTGGTCGCCGCGGGTGCCGTCCCGTCGATCGGGCACACCGACGCGAGCGCCGAGCAGGTGGACGCGGCCGTCGACCGCGGCTTCGACCTGCTCGCGACGCACGATGCCGCGCGCAGCGGACGCCTCACCGCGACCCACCTGTTCAACGGGATGCGCCCCATCCACCACCGCGACCCCGGCCCGATCGCGGCGTGCCTGGCGGCGGCCGGGCGCGGCGAGCTCGTCGTCGAGCTCGTCGCGGACGGCACGCACCTCGCCGACGGAACCGTGCGCGCGGTGTTCGATCTGCTGAGCGCCGGCTCGATCGCGCTGGTCACGGACGCGATGGCGGCGGCCGGGATGGACGACGGCGACTACCGCCTGGGGCCCATGGCGGTGCGTGTCGCGGGCGGGGTTGCTCGGATCGTCGAGCCCGACGGCAGCGCGGGTGCGATCGCCGGAGGGGTCGCGCACCTGCTCGACGTGGTGCGACACGTGGTCGGTGCCGGCGTGCCGATCGTGGACGCGGTGCGCTCCGCCGCGACGACGCCGGCCGAGGTGCTCGGACGCCACGACCTGGGTGCCCTGGTCGCGGGCCGGCGTGCGGACGTCGTCGTCGTGAGCAGCGACCTCGCACCCCAGCGCGTGATGCGTGCGGGCGCCTGGGTCGCCTGAGCGGTCAGCGACCGATCGCCGCGTCGTCGTCGAGCGACTCGAGCTCCAGCGCGCGGCGCGCGGCGAGCCGGCGGTCGTGCAGCAGGCAGACGCCCACGGCGAGGAAATACAGCGCCGACATCGGTCCGGCCACGGCGAGCATCGTGATGGCGTCCGGCGTCGGTGTCATGACGGCCGCGAAGACGAACGTGAGCAGGACGGCCCAGCGCCAGCCGCGCAACCACGTCGACCCGCGCACCAGGCGCGTGAAGTTGAGCGCCGTCATCAGGACGGGGAGCAGGAACGCGATCCCGAACGCGAGGGCCAGCCGCATCACGAACACCAGATACGTCTGGACGTCGATGAGGTTGGACGCGCCGTCGGGCGTGAACTCGGTCAGCAGCCGCACCGCGTTGGGCAGCGCCCACCAGGCCAGCGCGACGCCACCCAGGAACAGCGGCACCGCCGCACCCAGGAAGCCGAACGCGTAGCGGCGTTCGTTGCGGGTCAGGCCCGGCGTGACGAAGGCCCAGAGCTGGTACAGCCACCACGGGCTCGACAGCAGGAGGGCCAGGAAGAGCGAGACCTTGATCCGCATGTCGAACGCGGTCGCCAGCCCCGCGAAGTTGAGAGCGACGACGTCGTGGCGGGCCCGGGCGACATCGAGCAGCGGCTCCTGCAGCGCCTGGAAGACGGGCGTGTAGAGGAACCAGCCCGCGACCGCGCCGACGAGCAGGCCGAGCGCGGCCCAGCCACCGCGGCGCCGGAGCTCGCGCAGATGGGCACTCAGCGGGACCGCGCCGGCGCGCTTGTGGGGCGCGTCGACGCGGGCGCCGTCGGCGGTCGCGGTCACAGGAGCATCAGGCGGCGGGCTTGGTGAGAGCGGGTGCCTCGGTGGCCGCCACGTACGGGGCGGGCGCCGCAGCAGCCTCCGCGACGACGGGCTCGACCGGCGCGATCGGGGCGACGGGCGAGGGCTTGCCGTCGTCGGCCAGGTCCTTGACCTCGGACTTCAGGATCTTGAGCGACTGGCCCACGCCGCGCGCGAAGTCGGGCAGCTTGTTGGACCCGAACAGCAGGACGACGATGCCGGCGACGACGAGAAGGTGCCAGGCGGAGAGGTTACGCAGCACGGTGTGCTCCTTGCTCAGGGGACGGGGTGGCCGCGACGGGGATGTCGGCGACCGGGGTGAGGGATGGTGCGGGAGGGGACTGCGGTGCGGGAGGGGACTGCGGTGCGGGAGAGAACTGCGGTGCGGGAGAGAACCGCGGTGCGGGAGACTGCGGTTCGAGAGATGGGCGCGTGCTCGCGGGTGCGTCGTCGGCGAGGGCGTCGCGGACGATGCGTCGGGGGTCGTACGTGCGGGGGTCGAGGGCGGCCCAGTCGACACCGGCGTCGGCGCCGAGCTCGCTCTCGACGCGGCCGCGCAGGTCCTGCACGAGGGTCCGTGCGTGCACGGCCCACTGCTTGACCTGGGCCACGTACCCCGGCAGCCTCGCGGGGCCGATGACGACGACGGCGACGACGAGAAGGATCCAGAACTCCGACCCGTTCACGTCGAACATGTCCTCGCCTCACTGCCAGGGCGCCACGTCATCGAAGCGCTTCAACGAGCGAATATGGCTCATATCCCGTGGCTCGTCAACCCCCGGCCGCAAGTTCACGACGGGCCGCCCTCGAACCGCATCGACAGCACGGCGGCCTGGTGCCACGATGGCCGGACGCCCCAACGTGCTCGAGGAGGAGCCGTGACCGCCATCCCGTATCTCACCGCCCACGACGCAGCCGCGGCCCTCGAGTTCTACGCCGCGGCCTTCGGCGCCACCGTCGGCGAGCGCTACGACGAGCCCGACGGACGTATCGGGTTCGCCTCGCTGACCGTGGCGGGTGCGCCCGTCTTCGTCTCCGACGAGGTGCCCGAGCTGGGTGCCGTCTCGCCGCGCACGGCCGGGTGCTCGACGGTCGGAGTCGTCCTGCAGGTCGACGACGTCGAGCGGGTCTACGCCGCGGCGCTCGCCGCGGGCGCGATGTCCGACCGCCCGCCGTCGCCGGGTCCCGCGGGACTGAGCGCGTGGCTCGTCGACCCGTTCGGCCACCGCTGGAACCTGGTGGGCTGACGGCCGGCCGGGACCGGCTGTCAGCCCCGCCCGACCTCACCGCTCGAGCCGCACCTCCCGCAGGCGCGCGGCGCCGGTCAGCGTGACGCGCACGTCGCCGTGGTCGGGGAGGTCGACGACGTCGGCCGTGACAGGGACCCACGCGTAGCGGTCGTCCGTCGCAGGGACGTCGAGCTCGGCGAGGGTGTGCCAAGCGCCCGCGTCGAGCACGTCGACGCGGATCCCCGCCGCGCCGTCATGCGTCCGGCTGACAGACGCGGAGAATCGTCGGACGCCCCGCAGGTCGCCGTCGCGGTACGTCGCCGATCCCTGCGACCGGCGGCGCGCGACCTGCAACGCGTCGCCGCGCTCGCGGGTCGCCGCGGAGATCTCGACGTCGTCGAGCTCGTCGGCGTCGACCGCGCGGACGGGACCGGCCCAGTCGCGCGGCGGCACGGGCTCACCGACCACCTCGAGCGGGACGGTCCCGGCCGCGACCGCGGACGACGGCCCGACGACCAGCTCGTAGGTCCCGGGCTCGACGACGAGCCGGTCGCGCGTGACGTCCCACGTGGCCAGGCGTTTCACAGCGACCGGGACCGTGACCGTCGTCGTCGTGCCCGGTGCGAGCACGGCGCGCGCGTGGCCGACGAGGGGGCGGCCGAACGGCAACCGGTGCGCGGGCGCCTGGGCGTACACCTGCACGAGCTCGTGGGCGGGGCGATCCCCGTCGTTGCGGACCTCGACGCGCACCTCGACCTCGGCGTCGTCGGCCGTGATCGAGGGCACCGACGCGACGTCCCCGTACGCGACCGCGGAGTACGTGAGCCCGTGCCCGAGCGCGTACCGGGGGGCGTGGTGCGCGTACCGGCTGGTCAGGCCGCCGGCGATGACGTCGTAGTCGAACAGGTCGCCGACCTCGTCGGGCGACGCCGGCCAGGCCTGGGTGAGGTGTCCGCGCGGCTCGGCGTCGCCGAGCAGCACGTCGGCCAGCCCGTTGCCCAGCTCCTGCCCGCCGTGCGAGGTCCACACGACCGCGTCGGCGCCCAGGTCGGCCGGCAGCGCGTACGGGTAGGACGAGACGACGACGAGCACCCGCGCGACGGCGCCGGCCGTCGCCTCCCACGTCGCGAGCATGCCGTCGGGCAGCTCGAGCGAAGGCCGGTCCTGCGTCTCGCGGCCGCCGACGTGCGGGTCGTTGCCGACGGCGACGAGGACGACGTCGGCCGCCTCGGCCGCCGCGCGGACCTCGGCCCGGCCGTCACGCACGACCTCGAGCGTGAACCGCTCGGCGTCGGCGAGCACCGCACCGTCGGCGACGAGCGTGCCGGCCTCGTCGTGCTGCACCCGCAGCCACTTCCCGGACCCGGCGTGCTGCCAGGACACCGTGCCGTCGTCGTGCGTGTGTCGGCGGAACGTCTCCTGCGCCACCCAGCCGCCCACACGCGTGGAGTCGGCGCGGACCACCCACGCACCGCCGGTCCACAGCAGTCCCGTCGAGGCGGGGCGCAGGGTCCAAGACAGGTCGCCCCAGTCGGTCAGATCGTGCTGCGCCGCGGGGTCGGCGTCGTGGCGGCCGTCAGCCGTCAGCGCGTGCGTGGGCCCGCTGACGCGGACCAGGGCACCCGTGCTCGCCGCGCGCAGCGTGACCCGGTCGCCGCCGTCGGCGACGGTGACGTCCGCGACGCGGCCGGCCAGCGCGGTGCCGAGCCCGACGAGGTACGGGGGAGTGCCCGAGTACCAGTCGTGCAGGACGCGGTCGGCGAGCGGTCCGACGACGGCGACACGGGCGCTCGGCGCGACGGGCAGCGCACCGCCGTTCTCCAGCACGACGACGGAGGCGGCGACCGCCTCGCGGGCCAGGGCGCGGTGCTCGGGCAGGTCGATCGCGTCGGCGCCGACGACGAACGGGTCCAGCTCGGGGTCCAGCTCGCCGGTCGCGATCCGCAGCTCGAGCTGGCGCAGCACCGCTCGGTCGACGACGGCCTGGTCGAGCAGGCCGCGATCGAGGGCCGCGGCGACCCGCGCGATCGTCGGCGCGGCGTTCGCGTCGTTGTCCGTGAACGAGTCGATGCCGGCGCGCAGCATCGCGGCGTGGGACTCGACATGCTCGCCGTAGAAGCGCTGCAGGTCGACGACGAAGCCGGGGGCTGCGGCGTCGGAGACGATCATGAGCGAGCCGTCGGTCGCGGCCCGCAGCAGGTCGAGCAGATCGCCGCTCAGGTGTGCGGGCCGGCCGTTGACGAGGTTGTACGACGCCATGACTGCGCCTGCCACGCCCGCCTCGATCGGGCCCAGGAAGGCGGGGAGCTCGTACTCGTGCAGCACGCGCGGCCGCAGCTGGGAGCTCGTCACCGCACGGTCCGTCTCGTTGGAGTACCCGAACGCGTGCTTGAGGGTGGGGACGGTGCGCCAGTAGCGGGGGTGGTCGCCGCGCAGGCCTCGTGCGTAGGCGGTCGCCAGCTCGGCGGTGACCCACGGGTCCTCGCTGTACCCCTCCTCGGTGCGGCCCCAGGCGGGGTGTCGCAGCGGGTTGACGACGGGGGCCCAGACGTTGAGCGACACCGACGGGTCGGCCGTGTGCTTGGCCCGCAGCTCGACCCCCACCACCTCGCCGACGCGTGCGAGCAGGTCCGGGTCCCACGTCGCGCCCAGGCCGACGGGCTGCGGGAACGAGGTCGCCTCGCCGAGCCAGGAGACGCCGTGCAGCACCTCGGCGCCGGTGTGGAACGGCGCCAGCCCCAGCCGTTCGACTGCCGGCGCGTGCTGGTGCAGCATCGCGACCTTCTCGGCGTCCGTCAGTCGTGCGAGCAGGTCGGCGGCGCGTTCGGCGACCGGGCGGGTGGCGTCGCGGTAGGGGGCGTCGGCGGGTGCCGAAGCTGTCGCGTTCGTCGGCGTGCGGGGGTCGGACACGGGTGCTCACTCCTCGTCGAGGTCGTCGTGCGGGTCGGTCACATCGAACCGTTTCGATGCTATCGCCGCGTCTCGCGCGGCCGGCCCGGCCGCCGCGATCCTGCCACATCGTCCGTTCGCCTCCGGTGCCGGATGGTGCGTGATCCCGCCAATTCGGTCACGGACCGGTCTCGTCCCGTGCTCGGTGGTTGCGCCCGCAGGACGCCGACGCTAGGGTCCATCATCGAACCGCTTCGATGACGTGCATCACGGTTCGTGGGCCGTCCGCTCGATGGAGATCGGCGATCGGCAGGCATCGCGCCCCGCCGCTGCGCACCCAGCGCAGGGGTCCGTCCGCATAAAGGAGTGAGGACGTAATGAACAGCTCCACCACGCGCCCCCGCCGCGTGAGCGACTTCGAGATCGGCCGCCGCGGCTTCCTCGGCATGATCGCCGCAGGTGCCGCCGTCGTCGGCGTCCCGTCGCTCCTGTCCGCCTGCACCTCCGAGGGAGGCGGCAGCACGGCGCCGTCCGCCCAGGCCACGGTGTCGGCGGGCAACCTGCCCAACTACTACCCGGTCGAGTACGTGAAGCCCGACTTCCCGAGCGTGAACGGCTCGACGCCCGGCTTCTCGAAGATCCCGGCCTCGTTCGTGCAGTCGGTCAAGACGCCCCCGGGCTCCGGCAAGACCTTCACGGCCATGACGCCGCTGTGGGGCACGATCCCCCCCGCCAAGGGCAACCAGTACTACGACGCCGTCAACGGCATGCTCGGCTCGAACATCAGCTTCCAGATCTCCGACGGCAACACCTACGGCGACAAGCTCGCCACCGTCCTGGCCTCCGCCAAGGACCTGCCGGACTGGGTCTGCGTCCCCACCTGGAACATGCCTCCCCGCTTCGGCTCGGAGATCGTCCCCAACCTGTTCGAGGACCTGACGCCCTACCTCTCGGGCGACAAGGTCAAGGACTACCCCAACCTCGCCAACATCCCCACGGCGGCCTGGCGGTTCGGCGTCTTCAACGACAAGCTCTACGCCCTGCCGTTCCCGGGCGAGATCATCACGGACACGACCTTCTACCGCAAGGACGTCCTCGAGAAGAAGGGCGTCGACCCTGCCGTCAAGAACGGCGACGACCTCATCGCGCTCGCCAAGGAGCTCACGGGTGGCGGCGTCTACGGTGCCGAGGACCTGTGGACCACCGCCACCTACATCTACGCGGTGCCCGCCAAGTGGAAGATGGACGGCGACAAGCTGGTCAACCGCGTCGAGACCGAGGAGTACCGCGCCGCGCTCGACTGGACCGCGCGCCTGTTCGCCTCCGGCTCGGTGCACCCGGACGCGGTCGCCGGTAACACCGCCGAGGCCAAGACCCGCTTCCAGGGCGGCAAGTCGCTGATCATGAGCGACGGCCTGGGCGGCTGGAACGAGGCCCTGCGCGACAACCTGGCCTCGAACCCGAGCTACGCGCAGCAACCGTTCCCGGTGTTCCGGGCCGACGGCGGCAAGCCGGTCATCTTCCAGGCCAACCCGGTCAACATCTTCTCGTTCCTGAAGAAGAACAGCGACGAGGCGACGATCAAGGAGCTGCTCGCGCTGGCGAACGCCATGGCGGCACCGTTCGGCACCACCGAGTACGACCTCATCAACAACGGTGTCGAGGGCGTCCATTTCACCAAGGGCGACGACGGCCTGCCGGTGCCGACCAAGCTCGCCGCCACCGAGCTGCAGCCCACCTACATCTTCCTGGTGGACCCGCCGGTCGCGAACACGAAGGTCCAGTACCCGGGCTTCGTCGAGGACTACTCGACGTGGATGGCGGACGCGGCGAAGTACCTGCAGGAGCCGCTGTTCTTCGCGCAGCAGATCGTCGAGCCTGCGCAGTACGCGTCGCTCGGCCAGCCCTTCACCGACCTGGAGAAGGACATCGCGCGCGGTCGCAAGACCATGAAGGACCTCGACGCCGCGATCGCCACGTGGCAGTCCTCGGGCGGCGACCAGCTGCGCGCGTTCTACCAGGAGATCCTGGACGCGCAGTGAGTGACACCCGACTCACGGACGGAACCGTCCCCGGGGCCGACGAGGCCCCGGGGGTGGCCCCGGCCGGCAAGGCCCCGGCGAAGAAGAAGGCCAAGACGGTCGTCCCGCAGCGCAAGGTGTCGTGGACCGCGCGCCTCAAGCGGGACCGGTCGCTGCTGCTCATGACGGTGCCGGCGATCCTGCTGCTGGCGGTGTTCGCCTACATCCCCATGGCGGGCAACATCATCGCCTGGCAGAACTACTCGCCGTACACGGGCTTCCTGCACAGCCCGTTCGTCGGGTGGTCCAACTTCGAGCGGGTGTTCAACAACCCGGCATTCCTGCACGCCGTGGAGAACACGCTGACCATCACGGTCTTCCAGCTCCTGTTCTACTTCCCGGTGCCGATCTTCCTGGCGCTGCTGCTGAACAGCGTGATGTCTCCGCGGATCCGCACCCTGATCCAGTCGATCGTCTACCTGCCCCACTTCTTCTCGTGGGTGCTCGTCGTGACGGTCTTCCAGCAGATCTTCGGCGGCGCGGGCCTCATCAACCAGGTGCTCGTCAACAACGGCGGGTCGGCGTCGGTCAACTTCATGACCAACCCGGACACGTTCCTGGTGCTCATCACGTCGCAGTCGATCTGGAAGGACGCCGGCTGGGGGATCATCATCTTCCTGGCCGCCCTGACCACGATCAGCCCGGAGCTGTACGAGGCCTCGGTCGTCGACGGAGCGAACCGGTGGTCGCGCATGTGGCACATCACGCTTCCCGCGCTGCGGCCCGTCATCGTCCTGCTGCTCATCCTGCGCCTGGGCGATGCCCTGACCGTCGGGTTCGAGCAGCTGATCCTGCAGCGGGACGCCGTCGGTGCGGACGTCTCGGAAGTCATCGACACCTACGTCTACTACCAGGGTGTCATCTACGGCGACTGGAGCTTCGCGGCAGCCGCGGGCCTGGTCAAGGGTGTCGTGAGCCTCGCGCTGGTCCTCGGGGCCAACAAGCTCGCGCACGTGTTCGGTGAGGCGGGGGTGTACCAGAAGTCATGAGCGGAACCACTCCGGAGCTCTCGTCGGACGTCGCGGTGATGCCGCAGGACGTCGTGCGGGACGCCACCTCGGGATCGGGGGCGCCGCGGCGCCGCCGACGCAACAAGTACCGCCCCGTGTGGGAGGAGCAGCCGACCAAGGCAGGGCAGCTCGCCAAGGGGCTGACGCTCAGCGCGGTCGTGCTCGTCGTCCTGTTCCCGCTGTGGACGGTCGTCATCACGAGCCTGTCGACGACGGCGGCGACGAACGAGGCCGGCGGCCTGGTGATCGTGCCCCACAGCCTCACGTTCAACGCCTACGCACAGGTGCTCTCGGGAGGCATCGTCACGCGCGCCGCGATGGTCAGCGTCGGCATCACGGCCGTCGGTACCACCATCTCGGTGGTCGTGTCGGTGCTCGCCGCCTACGGGCTGTCGCGCCCGGGCTCCTTCGCCCACCGCCCCATCCTGTTCATCTTCCTCATCACCATGTTCTTCGGGGCCGGCATGATCCCGACGTACCTGCTGGTGAGCTCGCTGAACCTGATCGACTCCTACTGGGCGCTGATCCTGCCGGGCGCCGTCTCGGCGTTCAACGTCCTCATCCTGCGCAACTTCTTCATGGCGATCGACGCATCCATCCTGGACGCCGCGCGCATCGACGGCGCGGGCGAGTGGCGGATCCTGGGTCGCATCGTCCTGCCGATGTCCAAGGCCGTGGTCGCCGTCGTCGCGCTGTTCTACGGCGTCGGGTACTGGAACGCGTTCTTCAACGCGATGCTGTACATCAACGACAACGCGAAGTGGCCTCTGCAGCTGGTCCTGCGCTCGTACGTCCTGCAGGGCGCGACGCTGCCGGGCAGCGGGACGGGACAGGTGGACGTCGCGACCGGGGCCGTCACCGGCCTGCCGGTCAAGATGGCGGTCATGGTCCTGGCGATCGTGCCCATCCTGATCGTCTACCCGTTCATCCAGCGGCACTTCACCAAGGGCGTCATCTTCGGCGCGGTCAAGGGCTAGGCGCGAGCGAAATGTCGTCGGACGTGCTGCGCTTCGCCGAGCCGGCGCGGCGGTGGGAGGAGGCGTTCCCGCTGGGCAACGGGCGCCTCGGCGCCATGGTCCACGGTGGCGTCGAGGCCGCGCGGGTCCAGGTCAACGACGCGACCGCGTGGTCGGGTCGCCCGGACGGACCGGCTACCGCGCTCGCGGAGCTGATGGCCGCCGGCGTGGGTCCGGGAACGCTCGACGACCTGCGCACGTCGCTCGACGAGGGGCGCGACGGCGACGCGGTCCGACTGGCCCAGCGGTTCCAGGGCCCCTGGGCTCAGGCGTACCAGCCGTTCGTCGACCTCACGGTGAGCGTGCAGCCCGGACTCCGGTACGCCGGGCGCACGCTCGACCTGGCGACGGGCGTCGTCAGCGAGCGGCTTGTCGACGCGGGCCGCGAGATCACGGCGACGTGGTTCACCTCCGCGCTCGACGGCGCCCTGCACGGGCGGTGGCAGGCGACCGGCGGACGGTTCCGCTGGTCGGCCGCGCTCACCAGCCCGCACCCGCTGCACGGCCAGGGCCTGCGCGACGGGCGCGTAGTCGGCCGTCGCGTCCGCGTCGACCTGCCCGTCGACGTGTCGCCGACCCACGAGCCGCTCGCGCCGGGCGTCACGCACGGTGCGCCGGGGGAGGGGCTGACGGGCGTCGCGGTGCAGCTCGTCTCGACGGACGGAACCTCCGCCGTCGACGGGGAGCAGCTCGTCGTCGACGGTGCGACGTGGATCGAGCTGGTGCTGATCACGGGGACCACCTCGCCGTGGCCGGCCTCAGGGCCGCTGCGCCCCGTGGCCGTCGTGCAGGCCGAGACGTCCGCCCGTGCCACCCGTGCTCTGCCGACGGACCGCGCCGCCGGTGACGCGGCGGAGCGCGACCACACCCGCGAGCACGCCGACCGGCTCGGCGGGACGAGCCTGCGCCTCGGCCCGCCCGTCGACCTCCTCCTGCCGTCCGCGCTCGACGAGGCGCCGCAGCCGGCTCTCGCGCAGGCGGTGTTCGCGTTCGGCCGCTACCTGCTGCTGGCTTCGTCACGGCCCGGCTCGCCGCCCGTGACGCTCCAGGGGCTGTGGAACCAGGACCTGCAGCCCCCGTGGTCCAGCGCCTACACGCTCAACATCAACCTCGAGATGGCGTACTGGGCGGCCGAGTCCGCCGGCCTCTCGTCGTGCCACGACGCCCTCTTCGACCACCTGGGGCTGCTCGCGGAGCAGGGCACCGCGGTGGCGCGTGACCTGTATGGCTGCCGCGGCTGGGTCGCGCACCACAACTCCGACGTGTGGGGCTGGGCGCTTCCGGTGGGCGGCGGCCACGGCGACCCGGCGTGGGCGTCGTGGTGGTCGGGCGGCCCGTGGCTGTGCCGGCACCTGTGGGACCGCTACGAGCACACGCTCGATCGTGCGTTCCTCCGCGACGTGGCGTGGCCGCTGATGGTGGGTGCGGCGCAGTTCTGCCTGGACTGGTTGCGGCCCGACGGTGCGGGCGGCCTGGTGCCGCACCCTTCGACGTCCCCGGAGAACGCCCGGCTGCGCGGCGGCCGCGCGGTCGCGCTGTGCGCGGGCTCGACGATGGACGTCGCGCTGACCCGCGACCTGCTCGAGCACGTCGTCGAGGCCGCGGCCGTCCTGGGCCTCGGCCAGGACGTGGCCGACGAGTGCGCGGCGGCGCTCGCGCTGCTCCCGCACCCGTCGGTCGGTCCGGACGGTCTGCTGCGTGAGTGGCCCGACGACGCCCCGGCGCAGGACCCGCACCACCGCCACCTGTCCCACCTCGTCGGGCTCTACCCCCTGGGCCAGATCGACGTCGAGCGCACGCCCGCGCTCGCCGGCGCTGCCGCCCGCAGCCTGGCCGCTCGCGGGCCCGGATCGACGGGCTGGTCGATGGCGTGGAAGGCGGCGCTGCACGCGCGCCTCGGCGACGGGCCCGGCGTCGGCGACGTGCTCGCCGGTGCGCTGGTGCGTGCGCCGGAGCAGCCGGACGGACCGTGGGCCGGTGGCCTGCTCCCCAACTTGTTCTCCACCCACCCGCCGTTCCAGGTGGACGGCAACCTGGGCCTGGTCGCGGCGATGGTCGAGGCGCTCGTCGGGTCGAGCAGGACGCAGCTGCGCCTGCTGCCGGCGCTCCCGCCGCAGTGGCCCGACGGTGAGGCGCGCGGGCTGCGGGTCCGCGGCGGTCTGTCGGTGGACCTGCGATGGGAGCACGGTGCGCTGGTCGAGGCGGCGCTGCACCCGGACGTCGACCAGACCCGCGAGGTACGCCTGGCTGACCGCACGTGCACGGTCCGGCTCGCAGCCGGCCGCCCGGTGCGCCTCGACGCGACCCTGGCCACGCCCGACCTGGTGGGGCGAGCGTGACCGCCCGCTCAGGCCGCGGGTGCCCCGCAGCTCCCGTGCTCGGTGAGGACGGGAGCGAGCAGCCGCGTCTCGACGGGTTTCGCGCCGTCCTGCCGCTCGACCGCCATCGAGACGGCCGTGCGGCCGATCTCCACGCTGGGCACGTCGATCACGGAGAGCGGGACGGGCAGGTGCGAGGCCAGGCTCGACGGGCTGACGGCCAGCACGGAGATGTCGTCGGGGACGCGCAGCCCCTCGCGCGCGAGCGCCTCGAGCACCCCGGGCATCGCGGCCTCGTTGTGCACGACGATCGCGGTGAGGTCGTCCACCTCGGTGCGTGCCCGGGCGACGGCCGCGGCGGCCTGCGGGTACGACGGCTCGCTGGGCACCACGGTGTGCCGCATGCCCAGGCGGCCGGCCTCGGTGCGGAACCCGTCGATGATGCGGACGGCGTAGTTGGCGTGCCGGGCGATGGCGCTCTCCGGGGCACCGAGCAGCGCGATGCTGCGGTGGCCGTGGTCGGCCAGGTGCGCCGCGGCCAGCCGGCCGGCGGCGGTGAAGTCGAGGTCGACGCAGGACAGCCCCTGCGCGTCGCTGGGCACGCCGACGAGGATCGACGGCTGGCGCAGCGCGGCGAGGACGGGCAGGCGGGGGTCCTGACGCTCGATGTCCATGAGGATCAGCGCGTCGACGCGCGACCCGGCCGCGAGGCGGTGGATGTCGGCGACGTCCTCGTCGGTCAGCACCAGGACGTCGTCGTCGTTCTCGCGCGCGGCGGTGATCACGCCCGTGACGATCTCCATGACGACCGCGGAGTTGGACTCCAGCGCGCGCAGCGGGACCACCAGGCCCAGCACGTTGGTCTTGTTGGTCGCCAGCGCCCGCGCTCCGGCGTGCGGGCTGAAGCCCAGGTCGCGGATCGCGCGCTCGACGCGTGCGCGGGTCGCCGCGGAGATGGGGCGTTTGCCGGACAGGACGTAGCTGACGGTGGACGACGAGACACCCGCGAGCTCTGCGACATCGGCGATCGTGGCCATGGCCGGAGTGTAGCGGTCGGGCGGCTCGGAAATCGGTACGTCGACACGCCCGTCGACCAAGCGGTTCGATTCGCGTTCGACGGCTTCGTCACGCTCTCGTCGTTGCGCGGCCTGTGTAGACGCGAGGCTTGTGGACACCGTCGATCTGGTCTGACTACCATCGGACTCGTCACGCAGTTGAAGCGCTTCGACGATCCGGGCGACGTGGCCCGCGATCGCCGCGTGCGTGGCTCGACGGGCATGCGACGCCCACCCGACAGACCGGAGGTCGCGATGAGTGGGCTGGACGCGCTGACCGCGCGAAACGGGTTGCTGTACGGGGGCGACTACAACCCCGAGCAGTGGTCGCCGCAGGTGTGGCGCGAGGACATCGAGCTGATGCGCGCTGCGCGCGTCAACCTCGTCACCGTCGGTGTGTTCTCGTGGTCGCTCCTGGAGCCGTCGCCCGGCGAGTACGCCTGGGAATGGCTCGACGAGGTGCTCGACCTGCTGCACGGCGCCGGCATCGCGGTCGACCTCGCGACGCCCACCGCCTCCGCCCCGCCGTGGCTCGCCGCACTGCACCCCGAGACGAGCGCGGTCGACGCACGGGGCGTGCGGATGAGCGTCGGGTCGCGCAACCACTGGTGCCCCAGCGCGCCCGCCTACCGCGAGCACGCGGTGCGCATCGCGTCCGCCCTCGCACAGCGCTACGCCGACCACCCGGCGCTCGCCCTGTGGCACGTCGGCAACGAGTTCGGTCAGACCTGCTGGTGCGACCTGTGCGCGGCGGAGTTCCGCACGTGGCTCGCGCGGCGCTACGGCGACGTCGACGCGCTCAACGAGGCCTGGGGCACGGCCTTCTGGAGCCAGCGCTACCGGGACTGGTCCGAGATCGTCCCGCCGCGCGCCGTGCCGTACCTGCACAACCCCGCCCAGAGCGTCGACTTCCAGCGGTTCACGTCCGACCAGATGCGCAGCGTGTACCGCGCGCAGGCGGAGGTCCTGCGCGCCGTGGGGGACACGCCGGTGACCACCAACTTCATGGGCTTCTTCTCGGGAGTCGACCAGCACTCCTGGTCCGACGACCTCGACGTGGTGGCCGACGACCACTACGGCGACCCGCAGGACCCGACCAGCCCGGCGCGCTCGGCGCTGACCCACGACCTCACGCGCGGCGTCGGACGCGGCGCACCCTGGCTGCTCATGGAGCAGGCCGCGGGCGGCGTGAACTGGCGGCCGCACAACGTGCCCAAGACCACGACGCAGATGTGGCACGACTCGTTGCGGGCGGTCGCGCACGGCGCAGACGGCATCTGCTACTTCCAGTGGCGGGCGTCGAGCGCGGGCGCGGAGAGCTTCCACTCGGCGCTCCTGCCGCACGCCGGCCCGGACACGCGCCTGCACCGCGCGGTGCAGGCGCAGGGCCGCGGGCTCGAGGCGCTGCGGTCGGTCGCCGGCGCGCCGGTCCGGGCCCGCGTCGCGCTCGTGTTCGACTGGCCGTCGCTGTGGGCGGGGTCGCTGCCCGCGCGTCCCAGCGACCGGCTGCGTGTCCTGGACCAGCTCGAGGCGTACCACCGGCCGCTGTGGCGGGCCGGCATCGCCACCGACGTCGTGCCGCCGAGCGCGGACCTGACCGGCTACGACCTCGTCGTCTTGCCCGCGCTGCCCCTGGTGTCCGACGACGACGCGGCGGCGATCGCGGCCGTCGTCGAGCGAGGCGGTGCGCTGCTCGTCGGCCCGTTCAGCGCGGTCATGGACGCGACCACACGCGTGCGCACCGGGCCGTTCCCCGCGCCGTGGACGCAGGTGCTCGGCGTCGCGGGCCAGGAGTGGCGCCCCCTGCCGGACGACGGCGCCCCGGTCCGCGGCGAGCGGTACGGCGACTTCCGTGCCTCGGTCTGGTCCGAGCTCGTCGACGCGCGCGGCGCCGAGGTCCTCGCCACGTACGGCGGCGGCGACCTGGACGGCGACCCGTGCGTCCTTCGTCGGGCGGACGGGGACGGCGCGGCCTGGTACGTGAGCGCGGTCGTCCCCGACGAGATCCTCGAGCGGATCGTCCTCGACTGCGCGGCCGACGCCGGCGTCACGGCCCCGCTCGAGCACGTCCCCGACGGCGTCGAGGTCGCGGTGCGCGGCGACGTGCTGCTCGCCCTGAACCCGACGTCGCGGGACGTCGTGCTCGACCTGGGCGCGCACGCGGACGACGTCCGCGACCTGCTCGCGGGCGCGCTCGTGGGCCGCCGTCCGACCCTCCCGGCCGGGGGCGCGCTGGCGCTGTGCGGCCTGCGGCCCGCCGACGGGACCGACCAGACCGACCAGACCTCAGGAGGCGACGAGTGAGCGCCCCACGCATCCTCTCGACAGCTCGTCCCAGCACGCGTCCACAGAAGGCGGCACGATGAAGTTCACCGACGGTTACTGGCTCCCCGCACCGGGGGTGCAGATCCTGCGCCCGGCTGACGTCGTGGACGTGCGCGCCGACGACGACACGCTCACCGTGTGGTCGTCGACGGCACCCGTCACGACGCGCGGCGACACGCTCAACCGCCCGCTCGTCACCGTGACGTTCACGTCGCCCATGGAAGACGTCATCGGCGTCCGCATCGAGCACTTCCAGGGCGGTGTCGACCCCGGCCCGCACTTCGAGCTCGCGTCGTCGTCGCCGGACGTCAAGGTCGAGGTCGACGCGGGGAGCGCCACCGCGTCGCTGCACTCCGGCTCGCTGACGGCGACCGTCCGCACGAGCGGCCCGTGGGGCGTCGACCTCACGGCGGCCGGCCGGTCGCTGACCTCGTCGTCGGCCCGCAGCATCGGCATCATCACGGACGGCGACGGGCGCTCGTACGTGCACGAGCAGCTCGGCCTCGGGGTGCGCGAGCACGTGTACGGCCTGGGGGAGCGGTTCGGCGCGTTCGTCAAGAACGGGCAGTCCGTCGACATCTGGAACGCCGACGGCGGGACGTCGTCCGAGCAGGCCTACAAGAACGTGCCGTTCTACCTGTCGGACGCGGGCTACGGCGTGTTCGTCGACCACCCCGGGCACGTCTCGTTCGAGGTCGGCTCGGAGGCGGTCTCGCGCACCCAGTTCTCGGTCGAGGGGCAGGTGCTGCAGTACTACGTCATCCACGGGCCGACGCCGAAGGACGTCCTGCGTCGCTACACCGCGATGACCGGCCGCCCGGCACGGCTGCCGGCGTGGTCGTACGGCCTGTGGCTGTCGACGTCGTTCACGACGAGCTACGACGAGGACACCGTGATGTCCTTCGTCGACGGCATGGCCGAGCGCGGGCTGCCGCTGTCGGTCTTCCACTTCGACTGCTTCTGGATGCGGGCGTTCCACTGGAGCGACTTCGTCTGGGACCCGGCGACGTTCCCGGACCCGGAGGGGCTGCTCCAGCGCCTGCACGCCAAGGGCCTGAAGGTCTGCGTGTGGATCAACCCGTACATCGCGCAGCGGTCCGTGCTGTTCGAGGAGGGCAAGGCCGCCGGCTACCTGGTGACGCGCGCCGACGGGTCGGTGTGGCAGACCGACCAGTGGCAGGCGGGCATGGGCCTGGTCGACTTCACCAACCCCGACGCGGCGGCGTGGTTCGCCGGGCACCTGCGCCGGCTGCTCGGCCAGGGCGTCGACGCGTTCAAGACCGACTTCGGCGAGCGCATCCCCACCGACGTCGTCTGGCACGACGGCTCCGACCCGGAGCGGATGCACAACTACTACACGCACCTCTACAACCGCTGCGTGTTCGACCTGCTCACCGCCGAGCGCGGCGAGGGCGAGGCCGTGCTGTTCGCCCGCTCGGCCACGGCCGGCGGCCAGCAGTTCCCGGTGCACTGGGGTGGCGACTGCGAGTCGACGTTCGTGTCGATGGCGGAGTCGCTGCGCGGCGGACTGTCGCTCGCGTCGTCGGGCTTCGGCTTCTGGTCGCACGACATCGGCGGGTTCGAGGGCACGCCGGACCCGGCGGTGTTCAAGCGCTGGCTGGCATTCGGCCTGCTGTCGTCGCACAGCCGCCTGCACGGCTCGGACTCCTACCGGGTGCCGTGGGCGTTCGACGACGAGGCCGTCGACGTGACGCGCCGCTTCACGCACCTGAAGAACCAGCTCATGCCGTACATCGCCCGGCTGGGTCTCGAGGCGCACACCGACGGCATCCCCGTGATGCGTCCCATGGTGCTGGAGTTCCCCGACGACCCGGCCGCGGCCACCGTCGACACCCAGTACATGCTCGGCCCCGACCTGCTGGTCGCGCCGGTCTTCACGGCCGGCGGCGAGGTCGACGTGTACCTGCCGGCGGGCACGTGGACGTCGTTGCTGACGGGCGAGGAGGTCGAGGGGTCGCGCTGGGTGCGCGAGCGGCACGGCTTCGACTCGCTGCCGCTGTACGTGTGCTCCGGGGCGGTGCTCCCGTTCGGTGCGCAGGTGGACCGGCCCGACTACGCGTGGGCCGACGGCGTCACGCTGCGGCTGTACCGGTTCGGGGACGGCGCGAGCACGCGGGTCGTCGTCCCCGCACTCGACGGTGGCGAGGGCGCGACGTTCGACGTGCAGCGACGTGGCGGCCAGCTGCGGGTCCGGGCGCGTGGCGCACGAGGGGCGTGGACGGTCAGCGTCGAGCCGAGCGGACCGTCGGTGACCGTCGAGGACGGCAGCGAGGACGTCACGCTCGACCTCTGAGGCACCGAGCGCGCCCGGCCACCCCCCACGGTGGTCGGGCCCTGGCTCGGGCGCGTTCTCGCCGGCGGTTGCGGGAGCGTTTCCACGGCAGGTATCGTATCGTTTCGATCTGCTTCGACCGGTGCCGCCCGACGACGGGCCAGAGCCACCGAGCCGGAGCGCAAGACCCAACCGGAGGATCCATGACCACGACGCTGCCGTCCGGCCGCCAGTTCGCCCCCGACTTCCTGTGGGGCTCCGCCACGGCGTCCTACCAGATCGAGGGCGCCGCCCACGAGGACGGTCGTCTGCCCTCCATCTGGGACACCTTCTCCCGCACGCCGGGCAAGGTCCTGAACGGTGACACGGGCGACGTCGCGGTGGACCACTACCACCGCGTGCCGCAGGACGTCGCCATCATGAAGAAGCTGGGCCTGCAGGCCTACCGCTTCTCGATCGCGTGGCCCCGCGTCCAGCCCACCGGCTCGGGCGAGTTCAACAAGCTGGGCCTCGACTTCTACGTCGACCTGGTCGACCAGCTCCTCGCCGCCGGCATCAAGCCGGTCGTCACCCTCTACCACTGGGACCTGCCGCAGCCCCTCGAGGACGAGGGCGGCTGGGCCAACCGTGAGACGGCGTACCTGTTCGCCGACTATGCCCGCAAGGTCGCCGAGACGCTCGGCGACAAGGTGTTCCTGTGGACCACGCTCAACGAGCCGTGGTGCTCGGCGTTCCTGGGCTACGCCTCGGGCGTGCACGCCCCGGGCGTCATGGACGACGAGGCCGCGCTCAAGGCCGTCCACCACCTCAACCTGGCCCACGGCCTCGCGGCGCGCGCCATCAAGGACGTGCTGGGGCAGGACACGCCCATCTCGATCACGCTCAACACCCACGTCACGCGGGCCGCGTCGGACGCGCCGGAGGACGTCGAGGCCAAGCGCCAGATCGACACCATCGCCAACGAGGTGTTCCTGCGTCCGGTCGTCGAGGGCGTCTACCCGCCCGAGGTCTTCGCGGACACCGCGCACATCACCGACTGGTCGTTCGTGCAGGACGGCGACCTCGAGCTCATCCAGGTCCCGCTCGAGGTGCTGGGCATCAACTACTACTCGACCGGCCGCGTCAAGCGCGGCGTGGCCGCCGTGGGCAACGGTGAGCCGGGCCCGGACGGGCACAAGTCGGCGCCGCACACGCCGTTCGTCGGCGCGACGAACGTCGAGTTCCTGCCGCAGCCCGGACCGCACACCGCGATGGACTGGAACATCGAGCCCCTCGGCCTGACCGAGCTCCTGCTCGACCTCTCGAAGCGCTACCCGTCGCTGCCGCTCGCCATCACCGAGAACGGGTCGGCCTGGTACGACACGGTCGTCGACGGTCGCGTGCACGACCAGGAGCGCGTCGACTACCTGCACGACCACGTGGAGGCCGTCGGTCAGGCGATGGACGCCGGCGCCGACGTGCGCGGCTACTTCGTCTGGTCGCTGCTGGACAACTTCGAGTGGGCCTACGGCTACGACCGTCGCTTCGGCGTCGTGCACGTCGACTACGACACCCAGGTCCGCACCATCAAGGACTCGGGCCTCTGGTACGCGAACCTCGTCGCGACGCGCACCATCGCCCCGTCCACGGAGATCACCCCGCTGGCGGACTGACTCCTCGCACCACCCCAGCGTCCGAGCAGCTGGTCGTGATAGCGACCAGTTGCTCGGACGCTGTCGTGCGTGGGGGAGGATGAGGGCATGCCCAGCGGTCGTCGGTCCTCCAAGCGGCCGTACGCGCAGGAGGTGCGGCCGCTCGACGTCGACCTCGCCACCGGTGGGCGGCGCAACGAGACGGCCGACGACGGCGAGTGGGTCGTCCAGCGCGTGCGCGGCTCGGACCGGACCTTCCGGTGCCCGGGCTGCGACCAGGAGCTGGTGCCGGGGACGGCGCACGTCGTCGCGTGGCGGTCCGACGGGCTGTTCGGCGAGGCTCTCGACGACCGCCGGCACTGGCACACGTCCTGCTGGCAGGCGCGCGGCAGGCGCGGGCCGACGAGGCGCTAGCGTGGTCGGCGTGAGCGATGGTGCCCCCTGGCCGACGAGGCCACCGCGGCTGGTCGCCACCGACCTCGACAACACCCTGCTCGGCCCGGACGGCGAGATCGCGCCGAGGACGCAGCGCGCGCTGCGAGCCGCCGCCGGCGCGGGGATCCTGGTCGTCTTCGTCTCGGCCCGGCCGCTGCGCCGGTTGCGCGAGCTGTCCGCCCACGTCGCGGGGCACGGCGTGGCGATCTGCTCCAACGGGGCCGCGGTGCTCGACGTCGGCGCGGACGTGGTCGTCGCGGAGCAGGGGATGGCACCGGACGTCGTCGTCCGCGTGGTGACCCTCCTGCGCGACGCGTGGGGTGCCGACCAGGTCCACTTCGCCGCGGAGCACGCGGGCGGGTTCGACAAGGAGGCCGGGTTCACCGACTCGTACGTCGTCCCGACGGGGAGCCGGACCGCGGACCGGATCGAGGAGGTCCTGACGGACTCGACCCTCAAGCTCCTGGTCCGCACGTCGGGCCCGTGGGACCACACGTTCCCCGCGCGCGTCGCGCGAGTGATCGGCGACGAGGCGCTCGTCGCCGACTCCGGCGCGCCGGGCCTGGGCGAGATCTCCGCCGCCGGCGTCACCAAGGCCGTCACGCTCGAACGGTGGGCGGCCGACCGCGGCATCGGCCCCGACGACGTCTGGGCCTGCGGCGACGCCCCCAACGACCTGCCCATGCTCACCTGGGCCGGCACGTCGTTCGCCGTCGCGAACGCGTTCCCCGAGGTGCTCGCCGCCGCGACCCACACGTGCCCGTCCAACGCGGACGACGGCGTCGCCCAGGTCCTCGAGCACGCGATCTCCCTGACCACCCCCTGACCCGACAGCCGAGACAGGCGTCTGTGGGTGAGGCAGACCCCTGCAGACGCCGGTCTCACCCGTACAGGTCTGTCTCGGTCCGCGGGGCGCAGCCGACGGGCGCCGATAGGCTCGAGGTGATGAGCACCTCCACGGCCGACGAGGCATCGACCCCCATCCGCTCCCTGACCGTCCTGCCCGCGTACCGCGAGGACGTCGAGCTGCACACCGCCGACGGCCTCACGCTCGTCGGCGAGCTGGCGCTCCCGGCCGACGTCGACGGCACGCCGCGCACGCCGGCCGCGACCCTCGTCACGCTGCACCCGCTGCCCACGCACGGCGGCTACATGGACTCGCACGTCTACCGCAAGGCGTCGTGGCGGCTGCCCGCGCTCGCGGACCTGGCGGTGCTGCGGTTCAACACGCGTGGCACGTCCAGTCCGCGGGGTACCAGCGAGGGCGCGTTCGACGAGGGCGTCGGCGAGCGGTTCGACGTGGCCGCCGCGATCGAGCTCGCGGAGTTCCGGGACCTGCCTCGACGGTGGCTCGTCGGCTGGTCCTTCGGCACCGAGCTGACGCTGATGCACGGGCGCGACCCGTCGATCGAGGGTGCGATCCTGCTGTCGCCGCCGCTGCACCGCGCCACCGACGCCGACCTCGACGCGTGGGCGGCGTTCGGCAAGCCGCTCGTCGTGCTCGTCCCCGAGCTCGACGACTACCTGCGGCCCGACGAGGCGCGGCGTCGCTTCGCGCGCGTCCCGCAGGCCGAGGTGATCGGCGTCGACGGCGCCAAGCACCTGTGGGTGGGGGAGCCCGCGGTGCGGCGCGTCCTCGACGAGATCGTCGCGCACGTCCTGCCGGGCCACGCGCCCCTGCCGACGACGTGGGAGGGGCCGAGCGAGACCGCGGTGGGCGTGCTGACCCCGGCGGTAGCCGCGGCTTCGGGCGGCGGTCCGAACGGTCCGCTCGACGAGCTTCTCGACGAACGCGGCGACGCCCAGGAGGACGCATGACCCTGCACGTGTTCCGCGAGGGGGAGGGCGTCCCCCTGGTCCTGCTGCACGGCTTCCCGCTCGACCACCGCATGTGGCTCGCGGTGGCCGCGGGCCTGCCGGGCGACCACCCCGTGCTGGCGATGGACCTGCCGGGGACGCCCGGGTACGCCGACGACCTCCCGGAGCCGTCGATCGAGGCGTCGGCGGACGCTGTCGCGACCGCGATGGCCGAGGCCGGGATCGGGCGCGCGGTCGTCGCCGGCATGTCGATGGGCGGCTACGTCGCGCTGGCACTCACGGAGCGCCACCCCGATCTCGTCGCAGCGCTCGCCCTGGTGGACACCAAGTCCACGGCGGACGCCCCGGAGGCGCGCGCCAACCGGCTGCGCATCGCGGACGAGGCCGAGCGGGGCGACACCGTCGCTCCGGTGCGGCCGATGTCGGGCACGCTCGTCGGCGCGACCACCCGCGCCACGCGGCCCGCGGTCGGGGCGCAGATCGCCGAGTGGATCGAGGACCAGGTCCCGGCCGGCATCGCCTGGTCGCAGCGGGCGATGGCCGCCCGCCCCGACCGCGGCGACGTGCTGGCACGGTTCACCGGCCCGGTGACGGTCGTCGTGGGCGACGAGGACGAGCTCACGCCGCCCGCGGGCGCCGAGCAGCTGGCGGCGCTGGCCCACGCCCGGCTCGTCGTCGTGCCGCACGCCGGGCACATGGCCGCCATCGAGCAGCCGGACGACGTCGCCGCGGCCCTCGCCGACCTCGTCCAGCGCGCGGAGTCGCAGCCTTCCTGACGGGGGCCGTCAGCCGCGCAGCACGCGGTCCAGCGCGTCGTGCAGGTCGAGCGACTCGCCGTCGCGCCCACCCTTGCCGAGGACCAGCGGCGGGTCCGACGGCTCGGGTTCCACGCCACGCCAGCGCGCCGCGAGGCTCGGGTGCGTGCGCAGCACGTAGAAGTTGCCGTCGACGTCCACCCCGACGCTCTCGTCGACCCGCAGGTACCAGCCGGTCAGCGGTGTCCGGTACCGCGCGCGACCGTCCGACGACCGCGCACGCAACGGCTGCGCAGGCGGACCGCCCGCCGTCGCGCGTGCGACGAACTCGGCGATCATGACGCGTGCCTGGGCCGACTCGGCCTGCTGCCGCCGTGCGAGCGCGTCGGCGTGGGCGGCGGCCGCCTCGCGCCGCTGCTCGCGCCACGCGGCCGCCTCGTCACCCGGCGTGCTCGAACCCGGTGTGCTCGAACCTGGCGTGGTCATGACATCTCGACGACGGGTCGGCCGGGTCCGGTGCCGCTCAGCGGGCCGACGCGGGCTCGCCGTCGCGTGCGTCCGCGTCGCCCGCCTCGGGAGCAGCGGACGCGGACGTGTCCTCGTCCGCCTCGGGGGCAGCATCGGTCGACGCCTCGGTGGGCTCGACGTCGGCGGCGTTCGAGTCGGCAGCCCCCTCCGCACCCGTGGCCTGCTCGCCCTGGCCGACGTCCTCCTGCGCGACCTCGTCCTGCGCCGGCTCGTCCTGCGCCGGCTCGTCCTTCGGCGCCTGCTTCGGGTCGTCGTCCTTGGGTGCCTCGTCCTTGGCCGCCGCGGCAGCCGCGGAGACGGGCGCAGGACGCGCCTTCGTCGTGCGGCCCTTCGCCGCGGGCTTCGCGGCCGGGCGGGCGGGCGGGGTGGCGTCCTTCTCCTGCTCCTTGTTGAACGCGGCCTCGGCACGACGCGCACGCTCCAGGGCGGCGCGGTCCGGGTCGTGGCCCAGGAGGTTGCGGAGCTCGTCGAGGTAGGTCGTGATCGACTCGCGCTGCCGGTTGAGGTCCTCGACCTGCCGGGTCGCGGTGGTGCGCTCGCGCTCGGACTCGGTCATGGCGTCGGAGATCTGCTTCTCGGCGTGCTCGCGCGCCTCGGCGACCACGCGGTCGGCGTTGCGGCGCGCGTTGGACAGCAGGTCCTTGGCCTGGGCCTCGGCGTCGACGCGAACCTTCTCGGCCTGCGCGAGCGCCTTGGTCACGCGCTCCTCGGCCTCGGCGGCGTGCGCCTCGGCGTCCTGCACCAGGCGCTCGGTCTCGGCGCGGGCGGTCTCGTGGCGCTCGGCGTCCTCGCGCTCGGACTGCTCGCGCCGCGACGCGATCGACAGGTCGGCGTCGGACAGGCGGCGCTCGGCCTCCGCGACCAGCTCGTCCGCGCGAGCCTTGGCGTTGGCGACGTTCTCGCTGGCCGCTCGACGAGCCTCCGTGAGCACGCGCTCCGCGTCCAGGCGCGTGCGCTCGGCGAGCTCGCGCGTCTCACGGTCGGTCGTCGCGCGCAGCTCGGCGGCCTCGCGGTCGGTCGTCTCGCGCAGCTCGGTCGTCTCGCGCTCGGTGACCGTGCGGAGGTGGTCGGCCTCGTGACCCGTGCGCTCGCGCAGCTCGGTCGTCTCGCGGTCCGCGGTCGCACGGACGTCGGCCGCGTACTGCTCGGCCTCGGTGCGCATGGCGGTGACGGTCGCCTCCGCGTCGGATCGGGCGGCGGCGAGCTCGTCGGCCGTGGTCGCGCGGAGCTCACCGGTCTCGCGGTCCGCGGTGGCACGCACGAAGCCGGCGTACTGCTCGGCCTCCGTGCGCAGCGCGGCCACCTCGGCGGCGACGCGCTGCTGGAGCGCGGCGACGTCGCGCTCGGCGTTGGCCCGGGTCGTGTCGGCGAACTCCTGCGCGGACGCGCGCAGCGACGTCGTCTCCTGCGCCGCCTGCTGGCGGGCGGCGTCGATCTCGAGCGCGGCCTGCCGACGAAGCTCGGCGACCTCCCGCTCGGCGTCGGCGCGCAGCGTCGCGGCGTCGGCCTCGGTCTGCTGCCGCAGCGCCGTCGTGTCGGCATCCGCCTGCTGGCGCAGGTCCTGGTCGTACCGCTCGGCGGCCTCGCGCTGGGCCGTGGTCTCGGCCTCCGCGCGGTTGCGCAGCTCGCTCGCGGTGCGCTCGGTCGCGACGCGCAGCTGTGTGGCCTCGTGCTCGACGCTGGCCCGCAGGGTGCCGAGCTCGCGCTCGAGCGACGAGCGGCGCTCGCTCTCCTCGGTCGTGATCGCCGACTGGATGCGGGCCGCCTCGCGCTCGGCCGACCCGACGAGCTCCTCCGCGCGGCGCTGGGCGGCAGCGGTGTTGCTCTCCGCCTCGGTCGCGGCGGTCGTGCGGACCTCGTCGGCCTCGCGGCGCGCGGTCGCGATGAGCTCGGCGACCTCGTTCTCCGCGCGCGCACGCAGCTGCCCGGCCGACAGCTTGGCGCGGGCCAGCGAGTCCGCCGCCTGCGCGTTCGCCTGCGAGACGACGTCGGACGACTGCTCCTCGGCCGAGCGCAGCAGCTGCTCGATGCGCGACCCCAGGCCCGAGTACGTCGGCCGCTCGGCCTCACGCAGCTGGCGGTGCGCCTCGGACAGCTCGCCGGCGGCCTGCATCGCCTTGGTGTCGAGCGCCTCGACCTGCTGCCGCGTCTCCGCGAGCGCGCTCTCCAGGGCAGAGATCCGCGCATCGACCGCTTCACGCTCGTAACCGCGGAAGTTGACGACAGGGAACGTGGGCCGGGCTTCGGGCACGAGTGGGTCCTCCAGTGCGGGTGGCTCCGCGCGGGCGACCTCGGGCGAGGGGCACGTCGCGAGTTCGGAGCCGCGAAAAGGATACGCGGTCGGCCTACGGGTCGGTCCAGGACCTGGGGCCCCGCGTCCCGGACGTCCCGGTTCGGGTTCCGGCGCCGCCTCTGCCTATCCTGGGGTTCTCGTCCCGAGAGGATCCTGCGTGCCCCAACGAGTCATCACGGCCTCCGTCGGCGTGGCCGGACTGGTCGTCATCGGCCTCGGGGTCGCCTCGGCGACCGTGTGGAAGGCCGACGACGTCCTGGTCGCGACCGCTCCCGCCGGAAGCGCCATCGTCACCACCGCACCCGGTGTGCTCGAGCTGGGCGGCGACCCCGTCACCGTCCGCGCGACGACCGCCGGCGGCGCCCCTGTCCTGCTCGCTGTCGGTCGCGAGAACGACGTCGAGGGCTGGGTGGGGTCGGACGCGCACGACGAGATCACGGGCCTGTCCGGCTGGCACGACCTCGCCGTCGACGCAGTCGCGGCGGGCAGCCGGACGACCGCGCCGTCGGCCGACGCGTCGCCGGACGCGACGTCCTCGGCCAAGCCCAGCGCCTCGCCGAAGCCCAGCGCCTCGGCGAAGCCCAGCGCGTCGGCGAAGCCCAGCCCCTCGCAGAGCGCGGCGACCGGCGCGGCGGCCGATGCCGCCGCCGTCCCCGACCCGACGGACTCGGACCTCTGGGTCGCCCAGGCGACGGGCAAGGGCAGCGCGCAGCTCGTCTGGCCGGCGCAGGACGGTCGCTGGAGCCTGATCGCGGTGGGCACGGGCGATGCGGCACCGGTCCTGCAGATGTCGTGGCCGCGCGTCGTGACGACGCCCTGGCTGTGGCCGCTGGTGATCCTGGGCTCGCTCATGATCCTCGTCGCGGGCGTTCTGCTGGGGCGCGACCTGTACCGACGTCGGACCGGGACGCAGGACCCCGAGTGGCATGACGTCACGACCGGCACCATCGCGCTCGTCGGCGAGAACGGCGCACCGCTCACACGTCGCCAGCTCCGCGAGGCCGAGCTGGCCCGCAGCGGCCGCCCGCGGACGGGTTCCGTCCCGCGAGTCCCGGCGCCGACGTCCGCACCGACGCCCGCCGCCGAGCCGGTACGGGAGCACACCGCCACCGGCGCAGCCGGCACGGGCGTCGCCGCAGCGCGTGCCGCCGACCGCGCGAGCCAGGGCGCGGGGTCGGCTCCCCCTCGAGCGCGCGACGACCAGCCAGGGGTCGGCGCCGGGTCGCCTGACACCCCGTCGCCTGCCACGAGCCCGGCAACCGCGCCGACGGCGGCCATCCCGACGACACGTCGCGCGCTGCGCACCGGTGCCATCCCCACGGTCGCGGCCGGCACACCGACGCGACCCGACCAGGCACGGCCCACCGCGAGCGCGCCCGACGGCGGGTCCGGCGCAACGTCCGGGCAGGGGCTGCCGAGCGATCAGCAGCCTCCGACGTCCGCGCGGCGCACCGTCTCCGCCCCGGGCTGGCTGTCCGGAGCGGGCCGCCGCCGGGTCGAGCCGCCCGCGCAGCCTCCCACCGGCCCCGCCGCCCCGGACCTCTCGTCGGCCCAGACCGCGGCCATTCCCTCGACCGGGTGGACCCCCGTCCCGTCGACGACGCACGGCGCCCCCGCCGCCCCGGGCCCGGCGAGCACGCAGGGCCGGACGGACGCCGCGACGCCGGGCACCCCTGGTGGGACGGGAACGGCCGGCGGTGCGCCTGCCGCCGATGCCGGACGCGGCACGCACCGACCGGCATGGTTGGCGCCCGGCGCACCGACGCCCGCACCGACACCCGCGCCCGAGTCGACGCCGTCGGCACCGGGCGACGAGGCAGCCCCGGACGCGCCCGCCGGTCAGGCGGGCTCCCGCGCGGACGCCTGGCGGCGCGCCTGGGGCCTGCCGGCCCAGCCGGACGACCCACCGGCGGACCAGGACGGCTCGACGACGGAGGTGGACCGATGAGGCGCCGTCCCTTCGCGCTGACCGGCTCGGCGGTCGTCGTCGCGCTCGCCCTTGCCGCGTGCGCCCCGGCAGTGCCGGCGCCGGCGCCGGCGCCGGCGCCCGTCGTCGCGCCCGCCGCGCTGACCCCGGGCCAGTCGGGCCGGGTGCTCGAGGACCTCGGGACGGTCCTGGCCGCGGCGGACAAGAAGCTGGACGAGGACCTGCTCGACCCGCGCGTCGAGGAGCCGGCACTGTCGATGCGCGGCGCGGAGTACGTGCGCGCCGACGCGACCGACGGCGACCGCGCCCCGACGACGCTGCCGACCACGGCGGCCGCGACGATCGTGCCGCGGACGCAGGACTGGCCGCGTACCCAGCTGGTCGTCACCGAGCAGCCCGCCGACCTGCAGGCGCCGCGCATCCTGGTCCTGCGGCAGGACGAGCCGCGCTCGCAGTACAAGCTGTGGGGCTGGTCGCGCCTGCTGCCCAGCACGTCGATGCCGCGGACGGCCAAGCCCGAGGTCGGCAGCCCGGTCGTCGCCCCCGACTCCGACGAGCTGACGGTCAGCCCGCAGGACGCGATCGATCAGTACGCCGACGTCCTCACGAAGGGCAAGAAGTCCTCGCACGACGACGCCTTCGAGCCCAACGCGTCGCGCGACGAGATCGAGGCGCTGCGCTCCCGCAACGAGAAGGCGGTGAAGGGCTCGGGCACCTACGACGAGTCGTACACGCCGGAGGGCGACCCCGTCGTCAGCCTCGGCACGATCGACGGGGGAGCGATCGTCGTCGGTCAGCTCACGGCGCTCGCCAAGACCACCCTGACGCTCGACGGCGCGACCGTGCCGATCTCGGACAAGTTCTATCAGGCGCTGTCGGGCAAGAAGACCGCCAAGAAGAGCTTCGTACGGACGTCCACCGACATCGTCGTGCTCTACGTGCCGCGCAAGGGGTCCGACGAGAAGATGTCCGTGCTCGCCTTCGAGTCCGTGATCACCGCGGCCAAGGCATCCTGAGGCTCGGCCCCGAGCCTCGATCCGCAGCAGAGAAGGAACGTCCATGACGCAGCCCCCCGGCCCGCAGCCCCGTCTCGACGTCCGCGGGGCCGTCGACCTGTCCGCGCTCGCGCGCCCCAAGACCCCCGCGCCCGGGACGCCCGGCGGCCTGCCGCAGGGGTCGGCGTACGTGGTCGACGTCGACGAGGCAGGTTTCCCCGACCTGGTCCAGGCCACCACCCGCTACCCGGTGGTGGTGGTGCTGTGGGCGGGGTGGAGCGACGTGAGCAAGCAGGCGGTCGCGGATCTCGCGCAGCTCGCCGAGCAGGACGGCGGTACGTGGCAGCTCGCACGCATCGACTCCGAGGCCAACCCGCAGGTCGCCGCGGCCTTCCAGGCGCAGTCCGTCCCGACGACGGTCGCGGTGCTGGCCGGTCAGCCTCTCCCGCTCTACCAGGGGGCGCCGCCGATCGACCAGGTCCGGGGCGTGATCGACCAGGTGATCGCCGCCGCCGCGGCCAACGGCGTGACGGGCCGCGTGCCGGCAGCCGACGAGGCTGCGCCGGAACCCGCACCGGAGCCCGAGCTGCCCCCGCTGCACCAGGCCGCCTACGACGCGATCGAGCGCGACGACCTCGAGACGGCGGTGGCCGCGTACGAGCAGGCCCTGCGGGAGGACCCGCGCGACGCGTTGGCGAGGGCCGGCCTGGCCCAGGTCCAGCTCCTCGTGCGCACCCGCGACGCCGATCTGCAGGCAGTCCGCAAGGCTGCCGCCGACTCGCCGCGGGACATCGGAGCCCAGCTCGCGGTCGCCGACCTCGACGTGCTCGGTGGGAAGGTCGAGGACGCCTTCGAGCGCCTCGTCGACCTGCTCGCGGTCACCAAGGCGGACGAGGTGCGCGTGCGCCTCGTCGACCTGTTCGAGGTGGTCGGCGCCGAGGACGAGCGCGTGGTGCGAGCGCGACGCGCGATGGCGAACGCCCTGTACTGACGCGCGGAGGCTCAAGCCAGCACGTCTGTGCAGGTCAGCGAGCCACGGGGCGGTGTGGCGGCCGTCACCACGTCCGGGATTTGCCAGCAGCGGCCGGCCCTGCGTAATGTTCTCTTCGTCGCCCGGCAGGGAGGAACGGACACCAGGGATCGAACCCGGTGGCCAGTCCCCCAGGCGGCCACCCCCGATCTTCCTCGCAGGTGCTTCGTGCGCCTCGAGCCGATCGGAGACCTGGAGTTCGGCTCCCACCGCACAGACCGCCTGACAAGACGGTTTGACGCGCGGGACTGGCTCCGCTAAGTTAGAACGGTTGCCTCCGGGCAGGTCGAAAGGCCGAAACGGATGCGCGTCTGTTCCTTGAGAACTCAACAGTGTGCCAAGTAGTCGATGCCATATGGCCTGTCTTTGATGGGTCTTGGTTGAGACTGAAGGATCGGTCCCACCCCGTGGGGTTGCCGGTTCTTTATAT
>NZ_JACYFR010000004.1 GCF_014837175.1 Cellulomonas sp. JH27-2
AACCCGGAAGCTAAGCCCCTCAGCGCCGATGGTACTGCACTCGCCAGGGTGTGGGAGAGTAGGACGCCGCCGGACATCATTCAGAAAGAGCCACCCCTACGGGGGTGGCTCTTTCTGTTTCCCCAGGAACCGTGACGTCCTGTGTCGAGGCTGATCTCGCAGTAGGCATGGGGAGACGTAGAAAGGGCCCAGCGCGACGCGCCGGGCCCTTTCTGGGTCGAAGAGCGTCCTCAGAACAGGTCGGGCTCCTGGCCGGCGGACGGAGCGACGAAGATCACGGCACCGAGCGGGGGGATGCGCACGAGAGCCGAGTAGGGGCGTCCGTAGTGGGGGTCGGGCATGGCGTCGACCGAGCCGAGGTTCCCCACGCCTGAGCCGCCGTAGAGCTCGGCGTCGGAGTTGTACGCCTCCGTCCACCGGCCGCCGCTCGGCAGCGCCAGGCGGTAGCTCTCGTGGGGTGTGCCGGCGAAGTTCACGACCACGACCGCGTCAGGTACGTCGTGGCCGTGGCGGATGTAGGCGAGCGTGTTGCGTCCGCTGTCGTCGGAGTCGATCCACTCGAACCCGTCGGGCGTGTGGTCGAGCTGCCACAGGGCCGGCGTGGCCTTGTAGACGGCGTTGAGGTCGCGCAGTGCCCGTTGGACACCCTGGTGGCCGGGGTCGTCGAGTGCCCACCAGTCGAGGCCACGTGCCTCTGACCACTCGTGCTGCTGGGCGAACTCCTGTCCCATGAACAGCAGCTGCTTGCCGGGGTGGGTCCACTGGTAGGCGAGCAGCGCGCGGACGCCCGCCAGCTTCTGCCAGTGGTCACCGGGCATGCGGCCATAGAGCGAGCCCTTGCCGTGCACCACCTCGTCGTGGCTGATGGGCAGGATGTACCGCTCGGAGTACGCGTACACCATGGAGAACGTGATCTCTCCGTGGTGGTAGCGGCGGTTGATCGGCTCCTCCTGCAGGTAGTGCAGGGTGTCGTTCATCCAGCCCATGTTCCACTTGAGCCCGAAGCCGAGTCCGTTGTAGTCCGTGGGAGCGGTGACGCCCGGCCACGCCGTGGACTCCTCGGCGATCATCATCGTGCCCGGGCTGCGGCGGTAGGAGGTCGCGTTTGCCTCCTGGAGGAACGAGATCGCCTCGAGGTTCTCGCGGCCGCCGTAGCGGTTGGGGCGCCACTGCCCCTCGTTGCGGGAGTAGTCGAGGTAGAGCATCGAGGCGACGGCGTCGACGCGCAGGGCGTCGACGTGGAACTCCTCGAGCCAGTACGTGGCGTTGGCGACCAGGAAGTTGCGCACCTCGGCGCGGCCGAAGTTGAAGATGTAGGTGCCCCAGTCGGGCTGCTCGCCGAGCAGCGGATCGGGGTGCTCGTACAGGGCCGTCCCGTCGAACTGGGCCAGGGCCCACTCGTCCTTCGGGAAGTGGCCGGGCACCCAGTCGACGATGACACCGATGCCGGCCCGGTGGAGGGTGTCGATGAGGTAGCGCAGGTCGTCGGGGTGCCCGAACCGTGAGGTGGGGGCGAAGTAGGACGTCACCTGATAGCCCCAGGAGCCGCCGAAGGGGTGCTCGGCGACGGGCATGAGCTCGACGTGCGTGAACCCCAGGTCGAGGACGTACTCGGTGAGCTGGTGGGCGAGGTCGCGATAGGACAGACCCTCGCGCCACGAACCCAGGTGCACCTCGTAGACGCTGAGCGCCTGGGTGTGGGGGTCGTTCGTGCGTCGGGCCGTCATCCAGTCGTCGTCGGACCAGCGGTGCGCGGACTGGACGACGACGGACGCGGTGGCCGGCGGCACCTCGGTCCCGCGGGCCATCGGGTCGGCCTTCTGCCGCCACGAGCCGTCGTTCGCGAGGATCTCGAACTTGTAGCGGGTGCCGGCGACGACGCCGGGGATGAACAGCTCCCAGATGCCGCTCTCGCCCAGCGAGCGCATGGCGTGCGTGGCGCCCTGCCAGTAGTTGAAGTCGCCGATGACACGGACGGCGCGCGCGTTCGGCGCCCAGACCGCGAACGAGGTGCCGTGCACCTGACCGAGCTCGCCGGGGTACTGCTGCACGTTGGCGCCGAGCACGGTCCAGAGCTGCTCGTGGCGACCCTCGCGGATCAGGTGGCGGTCGAGCTCCTGGACCGTCGGCAGGAACCGGTAGGGGTCGTCGATCTCGGTGGTCGTGTCGCCGTAGGTCGCCTCGACGCGGTAGTCGGGCACCTGGGTACCCGGGAGGACCGCGACCCAGACGCCGTCCTGCTCGTGCTCGGCGTCGTGCCTGCCCGAGGCGGTGCGGATCGACACCCTGTCCGCCAGGGGTCGCAGGACCCGGACGGTGACCGAATCGGCGCCGACGTGCGGACCGAGGATGCCGTGCGGGTCGAACCATGCGCCGTGGGCGACGGCGCGCAGGTGATCGGAGTCGACGGGGACCGGGGAGTGGGCGACCGGGCTCATGTCCCTACCCAA
The DNA here is from genome assembly GCF_014837175.1 of Cellulomonas sp. JH27-2. GTDB lineage: Bacteria > Actinomycetota > Actinomycetes > Actinomycetales > Cellulomonadaceae > Cellulomonas. The sequence goes on from NZ_JACYFR010000004.1 coordinate 2,451, forward strand.
CCACTGACCAGGTCACGGCGCAGGGAACACCGGTGTGGTCGCGCTCCCGCACGGGCGTGGCGGTGATCGAATCGAGACCAAAACGACATCGTCGAGGCGCTTGCGAGAACTTTATTCGTCTGTCAAAGTTACTCCATCGCGTCACCGACGACGCGCCGGGCATCGAAGCCCGGACCGCTTCCCGCTCCCTGCGGGCACCCCGAGGAGACCTACGATGCGCTCCATCCGACGACGCCGGGCCGTGCTCGGCACCACTGCCCTCCTGTCCGTCACGGCGCTGCTGACCGCGTGCGGTGGCAGTGACGACGACGCCACGTCGCAGGACTCGGCCAGCGCCGGCACCCCCAGCGGCTCGATCACCGTGCTGACGTGGCGCACCGACCTGGTCAAGGACGGCACGTTCGACAAGTACGTGACCGCGTTCAAGGCGAAGTACCCCGACGTCAAGGACGTCAAGGTCGAGGGCATCACCGACTACGAGGGTGAGGTCAAGACCCGGATGAGCACCGACGACTACGGCGACGTGCTCGCCATCGTCGGCTCGGTGAAGCCCCAGCAGTTCCAGCAGTTCTTCGAGCCGCTCGGGGACACCGCCGAGATGAGCAAGACCTACCGGTGGCTGAACGACAAGTCCTACGAGGGCAAGGCGTACGGCATCCCCGTGGTCGGCAACGTCCAGGGCATCGTCTACAACAAGAAGGTCTTCGAGCAGGCCGGCATCACCGAGTTCCCGACGACGCCCGACGCGTTCATCGCCGACCTGCAGGCGATCAAGGACAAGGTCCCCGGAACCGACCCGCTGTACACGAACTACAAGGACTCGTGGCCGGTCAGCGCGTGGGAGTACTACCGCGGCATCCCGTCCGCGGACCCCGACTACGTCAACGAGATGACGACGTGGGACGCGCCGTGGGCCGACGGCCACGACCACGAGGTCATCGACGGCCTGCTCTTCGACGTCGCGTCGAAGAAGCTCATCGAGGCCGACCCGACGACGACCAACTGGGAGCAGTCCAAGCAGCTGCTCGGCACCGGCAAGATCGGCACGATGCTGCTGGGCTCGTGGGCCATCCCGCAGATGCAGGCGGCCGCGGTGGCAGCCGGCAACTCGGCGGACGACATCGGCTACATGCCCTTCCCGGCGCAGAAGGACGGCAAGTTCCACGCCACGGCCGGCGGTGACTACAACCTCGCCATCAACATCCACTCGGACAACAAGGTGACGGCCCGCGCCTGGATCGACTGGTTCAACAACGACTCGGGCTACTCCGAGTCGCAGGTCGGCCTCTCGCCGCTCATCGACGGTGCGGTCCCGGCAGCGCTGAAGGACTTCACCGACCAGGCAGAGCTGATCACGCCGAACCCCGCGCCCGCGGGCAAGGAGTCCCTGTTCAGCGACATCGACACCGCGTCCGGCATCATCCTGACCGACGCCGGCTACCGCAAGAAGATCATCGACGACGCACGCTCCGGCAAGCGCACCAAGCAGCAGGTCTTCGACGACCTGAACAAGGCCTGGGCGAAGGGGCGCGCCGAGGCGGGTAGCTGAGTCGCTCCATGGCCAACGTCACCGGGGTGGTCCCCACCCCTGCCAAGAATGCCGGTGACGTCCGCAGCCGTGCCGCCCGGCTCATCAAGCCGGGCGGCACGCGCGGTGGGCGCCGCCGATCGCTGACGCCGTACTTGTTCCTGGTGATCCCGGTCGGGCTGCTCGTGCTGCTGACCTACGTCCCCGTCGCGAACATGTTCTTCTACTCGATCACCGACTGGGACGGCTTGGACAAGACCAAGAACGTCATCGGGTTCGACAACTACGTCTCGGTCTTCACCGAGCCCGACAACCTGCGCGTCTTCGTCGTCTCGCTGTACTACTTCGCGGGATCCTTCGTGCAGATGGCGCTGGCGCTCTACTTCGCGACGCTGCTGAGCTTCAAGGTGCGTTTCAAGAACCTCTGGAAGGGATTCCTGTTCTTCCCGTACCTGATCAACGGGGTCGCGATCGGGTTGATCTTCCTCAACTTCGTCAAGCCCGGCGGTGGGCTGGACTCGACGCTCATGGCGCTCGGGCTCGACAGCCTCGTCAAGCAGTGGACGGGTGACCCGGACGTCATCAACTACACGCTCGCCGGCGTCTCCGTCTGGCGGTACATGGGCCTGAACTTCGTGATGTTCCTGGGGGCGATCCAGTCGGTCCCGCGCGACATCTACGAGGCCGCCGACCTGGACGGTGCGACGCGATGGCACCAGTTCCGCCACATCATCCTGCCGTCGATCCGACCCATCGTCGGCCTCTCGTTCATCCTGGCGATCTCCGGTTCGCTGTCGGTGTTCGAGATCCCGTACATCATGACGGGCGGCGCGAACGGGTCGGAGACGTTCGTGATCCGCACGGTGCGGATGGCGTTCGTCAACAACAAGGTCGGCCTCGCGTCGGCGATGGCTGTGGTGCTGCTGATCATCGTGCTGCTCGTCACCTGGCTGCAGCGCCGCCTGGTCCCCGACGAGGAGGTCGACATCGTATGAACGGCGTGAAGAAGGGCGTGGGCGGAACCCTCAAGTACGCCTCGCTCGTGCTGGGCGCGGTGCTGGCGATGCTGCCCCTGGTCCTGATCATCACGGGCTCGTTCAAGACCGACCAGGAGTTCCTGTCGACCGGCCCGTTCAAGGCCCCGGCGAGCTGGACCAACTTCTCGAACTACGCCACCGCCTTCACCGAGGGCGGGATGCTGCGGGCGTTCGGCAACACGATCATCATCTTCACGGTGGCGATCATCGGGACGATCTTCATCGGGGCGGCAGCGGCGTACGCGCTCGACCGGTTCACGTTCTTCGGTCGCAAGGCGGTGCTGGGCCTGTTCCTGCTCGCCACCCTCGTCCCGGCGGTCACCACGCAGGTGGCGACGTTCCAGATCATCAAGGCGCTCGGCCTGTACAACACGCAGGGCGCGCTGATCCTGCTGTTCACGGGGACGGACATCGTCTCGATCTACATCTTCGTGCAGTTCATGCGGTCCATCCCGCGCTCGCTCGACGAGGCCGCGAAGATGGACGGAGCCGGCCACGTCCGGATCTTCCTGCGGATCATCGTGCCGAACCTCAAGCCCGCGATCGCCACCGTGGTGATCATCAAGGGCATCGCGATCTACAACGAGTTCTACATGCCGTTCCTCTACCTGACGGACCCGGAGAAGCGGCCGATCTCCACCACGTTGTTCGCGTTCAAGGGGCCGTACGGCTCGCAGTGGGAGGTGATCAGCGCGGGCATCGTGATCACGATCATCCCGATCCTGCTGCTGTTCCTGTTCCTGCAGAAGTACATCTACAACGGGTTCACGTCCGGCGCCACGAAGTGAGCGGGTCGCGGCCGCCCGTGGCGGCCGCGACCGTGCGTCACCCCGCTCAGGCGGTCGTCAGGTGCACGACGATCGCCTGAGCCGGCCACAGGGCCGGGATCTGCAGCCCCACCTCGGCCAGCACCCGTCCCGGCAGGACGACCTCCCGCGTCATCCAGCCGGGCGTGATCCAGCCGTGCCGAGCAGGTCCCACCTCGCCGCGCACCGCGACGCGGTAGCGCACGTCGGGCGCGAGGCCCGGCAGGACGACGCACTCGGGGCGGGCCTCTTCCACGGTGGCGACCGTCGCGATCGTGAAGACGGCCTCGTCCTGGTTGGCGCTGACGGCGCCGACGACGCGCAGCGCCGGGTCGGTCGTGTCGGGGTGGACCGCCGTCCCACCGTGCAGGACCGGTCGGAGCTCGCGGTACAGCGCGGCGAATGCCTGCAGCGTGGCGAGCTCGTCGTCGTCGCACTCGAGCACGTCCCACTCGAAGCCGGCCGAGCCCATGAGGCTCGTCGCCAGGCGGAACGCCAGGTCCGTGGTGCGCCCGGAGCTGTGCGCGGTGGGCGGTCCGACGTGGCCGCCGACGAGCTCGGGCGGCAGCAGGAGCTGCGTCCACCGCTGGATGTCCTGGCGTTCGACGGGGTCGTTCGAGTCGGACGCCCACACACAGTCCGTGACGGCGAGGATGCCGAGGTCGGTGCGCGCACCGCCGCTCGAGCACGACTCGATCTCGAGGCCGGGGTGGTCGGCCTTGAGGCGGGCGATCAACCGGTATGCCGCCAGCGTCTGGGCGTGCGTGCCGGGGCGGCCGTCGTGCAACGACTCGACGAGGTCGCGGTTGTGGTCCCACTTGATGAAGTCGATGCCGAGCCGGCCCACCAGCGCATCGATCTGGCCGTGCACGTGGTCCCAGGCCGCCGGGTTCGCGAGGTCCAGGACGTGCTGCGTGCGCCAGGAGACGCCCGGGGTGCCGGCCGCGTGCTCCGGACCGTGCAGCAGCCAGTCGGGGTGCGCGCGGGCGGCGTCCGAGTCCAGGTTGACCATCTCGGGCTCGAACCAGAGGCCGAACTGCATGCCCAGGCCGTGCACGCGCTCCGCGAGCGGCTCCAGCCCGTCGGGCCACACCGCCGGGTCCACCCACCAGTCGCCCAGGCCGCGCGTGTCGTCGCGCCGGTCGTGGAACCAGCCGTCGTCCAGCACGAACCGCTCGACGCCGATCGCGGCCGCGCGCTCGGCGAGCCGAAGCAGCGTGGCGGGGTCGTGGTCGAAGTAGACCGCCTCCCACGTGTTGAGCACCAGCGGGCGAGGGGTCCGCGGATGCTGCGGGCGGGCGCGCAGCCAGGTGTGGAAGCGCGCGCTGATCCCGTCGAGGCCCTCGTCGGACCAGGCGAAGTACGCCGGCGGCGTCGTGTACGACTCACCTGCGGCGAGCACGACCTCGCCGGGACGCAGCAGCTCGCCGGCGCCGGCGAGCGTCGTGTGCTCGGTCAGCCGGTCCGTACGGTACGTGGTGTCGGCGCTCCAGCCCAGGTGCACCGCCCAGAGGTGGCCGTCGCGGTTGCGGGGCGCGCCGTCCGAGGCGATCAGCAGGTGCGGGTTGTCGTGACCGGGGCGCCCGCGACGCGACTCGCGGGCGATCGAGCCGCGCGGGAACGCGATGGTCTGCGGCGCCTTCTCGCGCGTCCAGCGACCGGTGAAGGTCGTCAGGTGCGAGGCCGTCCGGTGCACGGGCATCGTCGCCTCGAGCCACCCGACCTCGAGCGGGGAGTCGGCGCGGTTGTCGAGGCGGTGCGTCACGGTCACGAGCCCGCCGACCTCCACGGCGACCCGCGTCGTCACGGCCAGCCCGGTGGCCTCGTCGTACGCGACGGCCTCGACGGACGTCGACGTCGTCGTGACCGCGCCGCGCTGCCAGCGGGGGAACACGGGCCGGCCCGCGCGCGTCACCTGGATGCCGGGCCGTCCGGCCCAGCCGTCGCCCTCGGTCGGCAGGACGGACAGCGACCATGCGGCGTCGAGGGTGCCGGGCGGCGTCTGGCGGTCCGTCGCGAGGACCAGGTTCGTCAGCTCGTCGGGCGTGAGGTCGCCCAGGTCGGCGCCCCACGTCACGACGCGTGCCATCGGGCCGCGCAGGTCCACGACCACCGCCGCTCCGTCGCGGCGCAAGTGGGCCCAGTCGGTGGTCTCGTGCGTCATCGCATGCAGTCCGTTCGTGCGTCCGGTTTGGTCTCACATTGTTCGGTCGCTAAATTTAGTCCATGTCAGGCCTCGGACGACGAGGCCCGACCGATCCCGCTCACGGGGCCGGTCGTACGGTCGACCACACGCTGGAGTGCATGGTGACGAACGAGGATCTTGCGAACCGCCGGGCTGTGCCCACGACGTACCGGGACGGGGCGGCGGCATGACCGCGATCGAGCTCGACGAGGCCTCGCTCGAGACCTACCGACCTACGCAGCACGCTCCCGCCGACTTCGACGACCTGTGGGCGCGGACCCTGCAGGAGGCGCGCACGTACCCGGTCGCGGTGGAGACGCGGCGCGTGGACGCCGGGCTGAGGCTCGTCGACGTGGACGACCTCACCTTCGCCGGGTTCGGCGGCGAGCGCGTCTCGGCGTGGCTCGTCCGTCCCGCGAACGCGACGGGGCCGCTGCCCGTCGTCGTCGAGTACAACGGCTACGGCGGGGGCCGCGGGGTCGCGCACCAGCACCTGCTGTGGGCGGCGGCCGGGTTCGCGCACCTGTTCATGGACACCCGGGGCCAGGGTTCCGCGTGGGGCAACGGCGGCGACACGCCGGACCCGCACGGCTCGGGCCCCGCGCTCCCGGGTTTCATGACGCGGGGGATCGAGAGCTTCGAGACGTACTACTACCGGCGCCTCATCACCGACGCCGTCCGGGCGGTCGACGCGGTGCGCGACCTGCCGGGCATCGACACCGACCGGATCGTCGTCAAGGGTGCGAGCCAGGGCGGCGGGCTCGCGCTCGCGACCGCCGGCCTCGTCGACGGTCTGGCCGGTGCACTCATCGACGTGCCGTTCCTGTGCCACATCCGCCGGGGCATCGAGGTGAGCGACACCGACCCGTACGGTGAGATCGTGCGCTACCTGGCCGTGCACCGAGGTGCGATCGAGCAGACCCTGGCCACGCTCGACTACGTCGACGGGATGCATCACGCCGCGCGGGCGAGTGCCCCGGCGCTGTTCTCCGTCGCGCTGCGCGACAACGTGTGCCCGCCGTCGACCGTCTTCGCGGCCCAGCACGCCTACGCCGGGCCGAGCGAGATCACCCGTTACGCGTTCAACAACCACGAGGGCGGGCAGGGGCACCAGGAGCGCGTCCAGCTCGACTGGCTCCGCGCGCGTGGCCTCACCCCTGCGGAGGCATCGTGATCGCGTGGCCCGATCTGCCCACCCACCACGACTGGCTGCAGCGCGAGCTGGTCCGCCTGCTCGGCTTCGGGCGCGAGCTGCCAGCGGCCGGTGGCGGCGCGGCGTGGCTGGACGACGACGGGCACCCCGACGCCTCCCAGCCCGTGCAGACCTGGATCACGGCGCGCACGGTCCACGTGTACTCGCTCGCGACGATGCTCGGCGAGCCCGGTGCGTCGGCGATCGCCGACGCCGCGCTGGCCGGCCTGACGGGTCCGCTGCACGACGACGAGCACGGCGGCTGGTTCGCCGACGCGGGGCCCGGCCGCGACGAGGGCACGAAGGCCTGCTACGACCACGCGTTCGTCGTCCTGGCGGCGTCGACCGCGACCCTGGCCGAACGTCCCGGTGCCCGTGCGCTGCTCGACGAGGCGCTCGAGACGTGGCTCACCCGCTTCTGGGACGACGAGGCGGGCATGTGCGTCGACACCTGGGACCGCACGTTCACCACGCTCGACGCGTACCGCGGGGTCAACGGCAACATGCACAGCGTCGAGGCGATGCTCGCGGCCTACGACGTGACGGAGGACCGGGCGTGGCTGGAGCGTGCCGCGCGCATCTGCACGAACGTCGTCGCGCACGCGAGCGCGGGCGACTGGCGCATCCCCGAGCACTACGACGCCGACTGGACGCCGCAGCCCGAGCTCAACGCCGACAAGCCGGGGGACAAGTTCAAACCCTACGGCGCCACGATCGGGCACGGCCTGGAGTGGGCGCGGCTGCTGCTGCACGTCGAGGCCGCGGGCGGCGAGGTGCCGGGCGGCGGGTTGGAGGCGGCGGCCGCGTTGTTCGAGCGGGCGGTCGCGGACGGCTGGGCCGCCGACGGCGCACCCGGCTTCGTCTACACGACCGACTGGTCGGGACAGCCCGTCGTGCACGACCGCATGCACTGGGTGATCGCCGAGGCGACTGCCGCGGCCGCCGCGCTGTACCGCCGCACGGGCGACGAGCAGTACGGCGCGGCCTATGCGCGGTGGTGGGACTACGCCGAGCAGCACGTGCTCGATCGTGAGCGCGGGTCATGGCACCACCAGCTCGACCGCGACAACCAGCCCGCTGCGACGGTCTGGCCCGGCAAGGCCGACCTGTACCACGCCGTGCAGTCGGTGCTCATCCCGCGGCTTCCGCTCACCCCGGCCATCGGCCTCGCCGTCGCACGGGGGCTGGTCGCATGAGCGTCCTGGTGGTGGGGGAGGCGCTCGTCGACATCGTGCGGCGGGCGGACGGCAGCATCGTCGAGCACCCCGGCGGGAGCCCGGCCAACGTCGCGCTCACGCTCGGGCGGCTCGGGCGCTCGCCCCGGCTGCTGACGTCCTTCGGCGACGACGAGCGCGGCGCCGAGCTCCGCGCCTGGCTGCAGGAGTCGCACGTCGACGTCGTCGTCGCGCCCTCCCCGCGGACGTCGACGGCGGTGGCGACACTGGATGCGGCGGGTGCCGCGACGTACGAGTTCGACCTCACCTGGGACCTGGGCGACGTCGACGTCGAGCCCGCCGACGTGCTGCACATCGGCTCAATCTCGGCGATCCTCGACCCGGGTGGGCGGCAGGTCGCCGAGCTCGTCGAGCGGGCGCGCCCCACGACGACGATCACGTACGACCCGAACGCGCGACCGGCCCTCATGGGCGACCCGGCCGTGGCGGCGGAGCGCGTCGCGCGGCTCGTCGCGCTCGCGGACGTCGTGAAGGTCAGCGACGAGGACCTCGCCTGGTTCCACCCCGACCGCGAGCCGCTGCAGGCGGCGCAGGACTGGTTGGCGCTGGGTCCGGCGATCGTCGTCGTGACGACCGGCGGGAGCGGCGCGCACTACCTCACCGCGGCCGGCGCCGGGCACGTCACGGCCCCGAAGGTCGCGGTGGTCGACACCGTGGGTGCGGGGGACACGTTCATGGGGACGCTCGTCGACGGGCTCGTGGGGGCGGGCGTCGCCGGGGACCGTGCCGCGCTGGGCGCGCTGGGCCACGACGCGTGGGACGCGATCCTGTCCCGCGCGGCGCGGGCCGCGGCCGTGACGGTGTCGCGGTCCGGGGCCAACCCGCCGCGGTCTAACGAGCTGGACTGAAGGCCTCAGCCGAGCAGACGCTCCAGCCCGGCCAGCGGGATCGGCAGCCAGGTCGGGCGGTTGCGGGACTCGTAGACGGCCTCGTACAGCGTCTTGTCGAGCTCGAGCACGGTGGTGAGCAGCGGGTCGCCCGCCTCGCCGTACCCGGTGGTCAGAGCGGCGCGGGCGTCCGCGGTCCAGGCTGCTGCCGCGTCGCCGGTGAGCCCGCCGACGGCCGCCGCGTAGTCCATCGAGCGCAGCATGCCTGCCAGGTCGCGGACGGCCAGGTCGGGGCGGGTGCGCTGCTCGAGCGGGGCCAGCGGCTCGCCCTCGAAGTCGGTGATGAACCACTCGTCCTGGGCGCGCAGGACCTGGCCCAGGTGCAGGTCGCCGTGGACCCGCTGGCGCGGCGGGGCCGCGGCGAGGTCCCGGACGCGCGCCAGCAGGTCCGCGATCGCGTCCGCGTGGCCCGCGAGCTGGGGGACGGCCGACGTCGCCCACGCGAACCGCTGCGCGACGGCGTCGGCCAGGACGGTGGGGCCGTCGGGCGCGTCGACGAGCGGGAAGACGCGTGCCAGCGAGGCGTGCATCGTGGCCATGGCCTCGCCCAGGTCGCGGGCGAGGTCGGCGAACGACTCTCCGCGCCCGGCGTACGCGCACGCGAGCTCGAAACCGTCCTGCGCGCCCGCGACGAACGTGCTCATCGCACCCAGGTAGCCGCGGCGCGGGGCGCCGTCCGGCCCGGTCCACTCGCCCTCGAGCCACGCCAGCGGTGCGGGGACGTGGCGCCAGCCGTCCTCGACGAGGCGGCGCGGGACGTCGACGTCAGGGTTCTCGCCGGGCTGCAGGGCGCGCAGCACCTTGAGGATCGCGGTGTCGCCCAGGATGACGGACGTGTTGGACTGCTCACCGGTGATCATCCGCGCCTGCGCGGGGTCGGCGTCCGTGCCGGGGCCGTCGGCCGCCGCGAGCCAGGCCCGCAGGAACGCGGGGTCGGCGGTGCCGTCGTGCACCTCACGCCCGTCGACGTGCCCGACGAGCTCCCCGACACCCGGTCCCAGGACGAGCGGGACCTGCAGGAGTGCGTCGATCGAGCCGGCGCGCGCGGCGACCAGCAGGACCCGGACGTCGTCGGCCAGCGGGACCACCCCCACGATGGTCAGCTCGGCCTGCGCCCCCTTGGCGGGGAACCAGCGGCGGCCGGGCAGCCACGGGGCGAGGACCGCGAGCAGCTGCTCGTCGAGCGGGGTGGGGGACTGGGCGACGAGCGTCATACGACCTCCGGGTCGGGTGCCGGCTCGAGCGAGAGCCAGTAGAACTCGCGCGAGCCGAGCGTGAAGCTGGCCGTGCCGTCCTCGCCGACCGACCCGAACTGAGCGCCGCCGAACACGTCGCGCAAGGGCCGGCCCGAGTACTGGGGGAGCTTGACGGTCGCGTGCCGGGCGGTGGACGCGAGGTTGGCGAGCACCAGCAGCGTCTCGTCGTCGGACCGCCGGCAGAACGTCAGGACCGACTCGTTGTCGCAGTCCACGACCTCGAACTCGCCCATGCCCAGCGCGGGGTGCTGACGACGGACCGCCAGCATGCCGCGCACCCAGTGCAGCAGGCTCGTGGGCTGGGCCAGCTGTGCCTCGACGTTGGTGTGGCCGTAGTGGTAGACGAGCGACTGGATCAGCGGCAGGTAGAGCTTGCCGGGGTCGGCGGTCGAGAATCCCGCGTTGCGGTCGGGTGTCCACTGCATGGGCGTACGCACCGCGTCACGGTCGGGCAGCCAGATGTTGTCGCCCATGCCGATCTCGTCGCCGTAGTACAGGCACGGGCTGCCCGGCAGGCTCAGCAGCAGCGCGTGCGCCAGCTCGATCTCCTTGCGGGAGTTGTCGAGCAGGGGAGCCAGGCGGCGGCGGATGCCGACGTTGGCGCGCATGCGCGAGTCCGGCGCGTACCAGCCGTACATCGACGCGCGCTCCTCGGTGGAGACCATCTCGAGCGTGAGCTCGTCGTGGTTGCGCAGGAACGTGCTCCACTGCGCGCCGCGGGGAATGGCCGGCGTGTCGGCCATGATGTCGACGATGGGTGCGGCCTTCTGGTCCCGGATCGAGTAGAAGATCCGCGGCATCACGGGGAAGTGGAAGCACATGTGGCACTCGGGCTCGTCCTCGGAGCCGAAGTAGTCGACGACGTCCTCGGGCCACTGGTTGGCCTCCGCCAGCATGATGCGACCCGGGAACTCGGTGTCGATCATGGTGCGGACCCGGCGCAGGAACGCGTGCGTCTCGGGCAGGTTCTCGCAGTTGGTGCCCTCGGCCTCGAACAGGTACGGCACCGCATCGAGGCGGAACCCGTCGACGCCCAGGCCCAGCCAGAAGCGGCCCACGTCGAGCATCGCGTCCACGACGCGTGGGTTGTCGAAGTTGAGGTCCGGCTGGTGGCTGAAGAACCGGTGCCAGAAGTACTGGCGCCGCACGGGGTCGAACGTCCAGTTGGACGTCTCGGTGTCGACGAAGATGATGCGCGCGTCGCGGTACTGCTCGGCGTCGTCCGACCACACGTAGAAGTCGCCGTACGGGCCCTCCGGGTCCGAGCGGGACGCCTGGAACCACGGGTGCTGGTCGCTGGTGTGGTTCATCACGAGGTCGACGACCAGGCGCATGCCGCGCCGGTGCGCCTCCTCGATGAGCTCGGTGAAGTCGGCGATCGACCCGTACTGCGACGCGACCGCCGTGTAGTCGGCGACGTCGTAGCCGCCGTCGCGCAGCGGGCTCGGGTAGAACGGCGGCAGCCACAGGCAGTCGATGCCCAACCACTGCAGGTAGTCGAGGCGGTTGATCAGCCCGCGCAGGTCGCCGCTGCCCTGGCCCGACGAGTCGGAGAAGCAGCGCAGCATGACCTCGTAGAAGACCGCCTTGCGGTACCACTCGGGGTCGTCGCTCAGGCCGCCCGGCTCGACGGACGGAACCTCCGGCTGCCGCGTGGCGGGCAGGCGGATCTGCGACGTGGTGGGTGCGGGCTCGCGCACCGTGGGCAGCGGCGTCGTGCGGGGGTGGTGCTGCTCGGTGGTCGTCCGGGGTTCGGTGCTCACAGCTCCTCCAGAGCCACGACGTGCGCCGGGCGCTCGGTGGGGTCCAGGCGGACATAGGCCGACGAGCCCCACGTCCACTCCTCGTGGGTCAGCAGGTCGCGGGCGCGCACCTGGGCCGGCAGGCCCAGTGCGGCGAGGTCGATCTCGACCGTCCCGTCGCGCGTGCTCCACGGGTCGAGGTTCACGACGACGAGCACCGTGTCCGACCGGCCCGTCGGCGAGTGCTCGGCGTCCAGGTGCTTGGAGAACGCGACGATCGCGTCGTCGCTCGTCGGGTGCACGCGCAGGTTGCGCAGCTGGCGCAGGGCCGGGTGCGACCGGCGGATCGCGTTGAGGTTGCCCAGCAGCAGGGCGATGCCCAGCTGGTCGGCCTGTGACCAGTCCCGCGGCTTGAACTCGTACTTCTCGTTGTCGATCTGCTCCTCGGCACCCGGCCGCGGAACCTTCTCGACGAGCTCGTAGCCCGAGTAGATACCCCACGTCGGGCTGCCCGTCGCCGCGAGGACGGCACGCACCGCGAAGGCCGGCCCGCCGCCGCTCGTCAGGTACGGCGGCAGGATATCGTGCGTCGTCGGCCAGAAGCTCGGCCGCATCCACGCGCCCTGCTCGCCCGAGACCTCTGTCAGGTACTCCTCGAGCTCCACCTTGGTGTTCCGCCAGGTGAAGTACGTGTACGACTGGTGGAAGCCGATCTTGGCGAGCGTCGCCATCATCGCGGGGCGCGTGAACGCCTCGGACAGGAAGATCACCTCGGGGTGGTCCTTGCGCACGTCCGCGAGCAGCCACTGCCAGAAGTCGAGCGGCTTGGTGTGCGGGTTGTCGACGCGGAAGAGCGTCACGCCGTGGTCGATCCACACCTGCAGGACGCGCCGGATCTCGCCTGCGATCCCCACGGGGTCGTTGTCGAAGTTCAGGGGGTAGATGTCCTGGTACTTCTTGGGCGGGTTCTCGGCGTAGGCGATGGTGCCGTCGGCCCTCGTCGTGAACCACTCCGGGTGCTGGGCCACCCACGGGTGGTCGGGGGAGCACTGCAGCGCGATGTCGAGCGCGACCTCGAGCTTCAGGGAGCGGGCACGGGTGACGAAGTCGTCGAAGTCCGCGAACGTGCCCAGCGTCGGCTCGATCGCGTCGTGACCGCCGTCGGCCGAGCCGATCGCGTACGGCGAGCCCGGGTCGCCCGGCTCGGTGAGCAGCGAGTTGTTGCGGCCCTTGCGGTTGCTGGTGCCGATCGGGTGGATCGGCGTCAGGTACACGACGTCGAAGCCCATCCCGGCGATGCGGGGCAGCTCGTCGGAAGCCGTGCGCAGCGTGCCCGAGACCCAGCGGCCCTCGTGCTCGTCGTAGTGGGCCCCGTGCGAGCGGGGGAAGAGCTCGTACCAGGAGCCGGCCAGCGCGAGGGGGCGGTCGACGACCAGGGGGTAGGCCGGCGACGCGCTGACCAGGTCGCGCACGGGGTTCCGGTGCAGGGCGTCCTGGACCGACCCGGCCAGCGCGAGGTCGAGGCGTTCGGTGGGCGACAGGTGCGCCTCCGTCAGTCCCGATGCCGCGGCGGAGATCGTCCGCGCGTCGTCGTCGGGCAGACCGTCCCGCCCCGCCGCGCGGCGCAGCAGCAGGGACCCTTCGGTCAGCATGAGCTCGACGTCGACGCCCGCGGCGATCTTGATGGTCGCGTCGTGGACCCACGTCGCCCACGGGTCGGACCAGCCCTCGACGCGGAACGACCACAGCCCCTCACGGTCGGGCTGCAACCGCGCCTCGTACCGGTCCAGGCCCGGGGCGATGTCGACCATGGGGGCGCTGGAGTGGTCCCGCCCGTCCGGGTCGACGAGGACGGCCGTCGCGGCGACCGCGTCGTGGCCCTCGCGGAAGACCGTCGCGCGTACGGGGAATGCCTCCCCGACCACGGCCTTGGCCGGGAACCGGCCCGCCTCCGCGACCGGTGCGACGTCCACCACCGGGATGCGTCCGATCGGTGCGGTCACGGGAGTCGAGGCCGCGCGCGACCGGGGTGCGTCCGCCGCAGGCCCGACGGCCTGCGGCGCCGCAGCTGTCGCGGGCGCGGTGCTCGGTACCGGGACGGTCGCGCGCAGGGCTTCGTCCGGCGTCATGGCCGGCACCGCCGTGCCGATCGAGGTCGTGGGCTTGCGGCGGCCGTTCGAGCGGCGGCCGCGGCCGGGGCTCGCGGGGGTAGTCGTCACAGTTCCCGAACCTATCCGGACCCCACGCACCTAGGCATCCGCAACGCCCAGTTGCCGGGCGCGCCGAGGTGTGCGCGCTGTGTTCGTCACCGGTCAGCGGCGGTGGATGTCCGGGTGAACGACACGCCGTGTCGTTCAACCAGCCATCCACCATCAGGACGACCCAGATCAGGCGAGGGTGTCCGCCAGGGCGCGGCCCGTCGTGCGGCCCGTGAACAGGCAGCCGCCCAGGAACGTGCCCTCCAGCGCGCGGTGACCGTGCACGCCGCCGCCGCCGAAACCGGACGCCTCTCCGACGGCCCACAGACCGGGCAGCACGCCGCCGTCCGGCCGCAGCACGCGCCCCTCGAGGTCGGTCGCCAGGCCGCCGAGGGTCTTGCGGGTGAGCACGGACAGGCGGACGGCGAGCAGCGGGCCGTGCGCGGGGTCGAGCAGCCGGTGCGGCTTGGCGACGCGGATGAGCTTGTCGACGACGAACTCACGGCTGCGCGCGGTCGCGATCACCTGCAGGTCCTTGCCGAGCCCGCTGGCGACCTGCCGGTCGCGGTCGACGATCGTGCGCTCGAGCGCGTCGGCGTCGATGCGCGACGTCCCCGTCAGCGCGTTCATCTTGGCCGCTAGCTCCTGCGGGGTGTCGGCCCAGAGGAACTCGTGGGACTTCTGCGCGAACGCCTCGACGGGCCCCACGGCGCCGGGCAGGACGCGCTGCAGGAGCTGCGGGACGCTGCGGCCCGTCAGATCGGGGTTCTGCTCGGAGCCCGAGAGGGCGAACTCGCTGCCCAGGATGGTCTTGTCGAGGACGAACCAGGAGTGGTCGTCGCCGCGGCCCGTGATGTGCTGCAGCGCCCCGAGGGAGTCGAAGCCCGGGAACAGCGGGACGGGCAGGCGGTGGCCGTCGGCGTCGAGCCACAGCGAGGACGGGCCCGGCAGGATGCGGATGCCGTGCCGCGACCAGACGGGCGTGTGGTCCGTGATGCCCTCGGGGTAGTGCCACATCCGGTCCTCGTGCACGACGGCGCCACCGGCTGCTCGGGCAGCGGCGATCCCGGAGCCGTCCACGTGGTCGGGGACACCCGCGAGCATGCGGTCGGGCAGGCGGCCGGCGGAGGCGGGCCACAGCTCGCGGACGCGCTCGTGGTTGCCGCCGATGCCGCCGGTCGCGACGACGACGGCCGCAGCGTCCAGCTCGAACGGCGCGACGACCTCGCGCGACGAGCGGGTCGCCCGCGGCACCGGGTCGGGCGCGAGGACGTCGCCGCGCACGCCGGTCACGCGACCGTCGGTCGTGACGAGCGACGTGACGCGGTGCCGGAAGCGCACGTCGACGAGTCCGGCGGCGCGCGCGTCGAGCAGGGCGCGCACGAACGGCTCGAGCACGCCGGGGCCCGTGCCCCACGTGACGTGGAAGCGGGGGACCGAGTTGCCGTGACCGTCGGCCAGGTACCCGCCGCGCTCGGCCCACTGGACCGCGGGGAACCAGCGCACGCCCTGGTCGTGCAACCAGCCGCGCATCGGTCCGGCGGCGAAGTCGACGAACCCCTCGGCCCACGCGCGGCCCCAGCGGTCGGAGCCGTCGTCGGCGAACTGCGCCGAGCCGAACCAGTCGGCGAGCGCGAGCTCGGCGCTGTCCCGGATGCGCAGCCGGCGCTGCTCGGGCGAGTCGACCAGGAAGAGGCCGCCGAAGGACCAGAACGCCTGGCCCCCCAGGGAGGCGGCGGGCTCGGCGTCGAGCAGGGTCACGTGGTGGCCCGCGGCGGTGAGCTGGGCGGTGGCGACCAGGCCGGCCAGGCCGGCGCCGACGACCACGACATCGGAGTGCGTCATGGCACGACGATACGCGTCATGGACGATTGTCCAGAAGTGACGCGCCCCGAGGTCAGCCGGCGAGCACGTAGACCTGCAGGCTGAGCGGCTCGAGCTCGGTCGTCGCGCCTGCCGCGACGTGCAGCGCGCCGGCGATCGCCGTGCCGCGCTCGTCGGCAGGCCGTTCCCACACCGAGTCCCAGGCGAGGCGCCACCGTTCGCCAGGCTCTCCCGCGAGCGTGACGTCCAGCCCCTCGAGCGACCCGTTGATCACGAGCAGCACGACGTCGCCGTCCTCGTGCGAACGCAGCATCTGCAGCGTGCGGATCGCGGGGTCGTGCCACCGGGCGTGGTCGAACGGGTCGCCGGCCGCGTCGAACCACGCGAGGTCGGGGCGCGCTCCCGGCGCCGAGGGACGGCCGCTGTAGAACCGGGCCGTGCGAAGCGCGGGGTGGTCGCGGCGCAGCGCCAGCAGCCAGCGGGACGTCGCGAGCAGGTCGAGCCGGCTGTCCGTGAGGTCCCACTGCACCCAGGAGATCTCGTTGTCCTGGCAGTACGCGTTGTTGTTCCCGCCCTGCGTGCGGCCCATCTCGTCGCCCGCGGTGATCATGGGCGTGCCCGCGGACAGGACCAGCGTGGCGAACAGGTTGCGGATGGACCGGCGACGCAGTGGCGCGATGTCGGCGGCGGGGGAGTCGTGACCGATGGGGCCCTCGACACCGTGGTTCCACGACCGGTTGTCGTCGCTGCCGTCGCGGTTGTTCTCCCCGTTGGCGGCGTTGTGCTTGTGGTCGTAGGAGACCAGGTCCGCGAGCGTGAAGCCGTCGTGCGCGGTGACGAAGTTGACCGACGCCACCGGGCCACGCACCAGCGGCGGGTCGCTGTGACCGAACAGGTCGACCGAGCCGGACAGGCGCGTGGCCAGGTCGCGGACGCGGTGGCCGGGCAGGCCGTGCGCGGCGCGTGCGGGATCGGCGAGCCAGAAGGAGCGGGCGGCGTTGCGGAACCGGTCGTTCCACTCGCCGAACGGCGCCGGGAACTGGCCCGTGCGCCAGCCGCCGGGCCCGATGTCCCACGGCTCGGCGACGAGCTTGAGCCCGTGGAGCGCCGGCGACGCCGCTGCGGCGACCAGGAGCGGGTGGTCCGGGGTGAACCCGTCAGCGTCACGGGCGAGCGTCACCGCGAGGTCGAAGCGGAACCCGTCGACGCCCACGATGTTCGCCCAGTACCGCAGCGAGTCCAGCGTCATGCGGACCACCTGGCTGCGGCGGAAGTCGAGGGTGTTGCCACAGCCGGTCACGTCGGCGAGCGCAGCCGGCACCCCGCCGTCGTGCACGTAGTACATCGTCGCGTCGAGCCCGCGCCACGAGACGTGCTGACCGGGCAGCCCGCCCTCGCACGTGTGGTTGTAGACGACGTCGAGCAGCACCTCGATGCCGGCCTCGTGCAGCGCGTGGACGGCAGCGCGGACCTCGGCGAGGACAGCGGCCGGGCCCGCCTCCTGCGCGGCGCGCGTGGCGTAGGCGGCGTGGGGCGCGAAGAAGCCGAGCGTCGAGTAGCCCCAGTAGTTGGTCAGCCCCTTGGCGACGAGGTGCGGCTCGTGCGCGGCGGCGTGGACGGGCAGCAGCTCGACGGCGGTCACGCCCAGGCGCACCAGGTGGTCGATCACGCTCGGGTGGGCCAGCCCCGCGTAGGTCCCGCGCAGCTCGGCGGGCACCTTCTCGTTCCGCATCGTCAGGCCGCGCACGTGCGCCTCGTAGACGACCGTGCGGTCCCACGGCACCCACGGGCGGTTCTCGGCCGGGTCGGGCCCGGGCAGGTCCCGCGTGTCGACGACGACCGAGTACGGGACGAAGCCGGCGGAGTCGCGCTCGTCAGCCGCGCCGTACGGGTCCCCGGCGAGGTCGTCGTCGACCACGTGGCCGTACGTCTGCGGGCCGTAGGTCATCTCCCCGACGAGCCCGCGCGCGTAGGGGTCGACCAGCAGCTTGGCCGGGTTGTGGCGCAGGCCCGCCGCCGGGTCCCACGTGCCGTGCACCCGGAACCCGTAGCGCGCGCCCGCGCCCACCCCGGGCACCTCCGCGCTGAACATGCCGAGGTCCGGGCCGTCGAGCCGCACGCGTCGCTCCGTGCCGTCGTCGTCGAAGAGGCACAGGTCGACGGCGCGAGCGTGCGTGGCCAGCACGGCCACGACGATGCCGTCGTCGGTCGGGTGGACACCGAGCTGGGGAGGCCTGCGGTGCGTGCGGGTGGGGGCGCTCACGCCCCCATTGTGGAGGAGGTGTGCGACGACGATGTTTCGCGCGGTCCCGACAGACGAACACCACCACCCGGTCCGTCGGCGGACCGGGGTAACGTTCCGGACGTGAGAATCGTCGTCTGCGTGAAGCACGTCCCGGACATCCAGTCGGACCGCGCCCTCGGTGAGGGCGGTCGCGTGGTGCGCGACGGCGGTGACGGCACCCTCAACGAGCTCGACGAGAACGCGCTCGAGGCGGCGCTCGTCCTGGCCGAGGAGGTCGGCGGCGAGGTCGTCGCGCTGACGGTCGGGCCCGACGACGCCGTCGACGCGGTCCGCAAGGGGCTGCAGATGGGCGCCGACGAGGCGGTCCACGTGGTCGACGACGCGATCGGCGGCTCGGACGTCGTCGGCACCGCGCGCGTCCTGGCCGCGGCGATCACGCACATCGGTGCCACCGACCCGGTGGACCTCGTCGTGCTCGGCATGGCGGGGCTCGACGGCCTGACGTCGCTGCTGCCGTCCGCGCTCGCCGCCCTGCTCGACGTGCCGGCGCTCCCGCTGGCCGCCGAGGTCACGGTGGCCGACGGGTCGGTGCGCGTGCGGCGCAACCTCGACCACGCGACCGAGGTGCTCCAGGCGTCCCTGCCGGCCGTGGTGAGCGTGACCGACCAGGCCAACCAGCCGCGCTACCCCAACTTCAAGGGCATGATGGCGGCCCGTAAGAAGCCCGTCACCACGCTGGGCCTCGCGGACCTGGGCATCGCCCCGGCCGACGTCGGCACCACCGGCGCGCGGACGGCCGTCGTGGCCGCCGCACCCCGCCCGGCGCGGGAGAACCGGGTGCTCGTCAACGGCGGGAGCGAGGCGGGCGTGCAGCTCGCCGCCTACCTCGTCGAGAACAAGCTCGCCTGAGCCTCCCGCCCGACCCACCCATCGCCAGGTCCGGCACCGCCGGCACCACGGAACCGAGGAACGCGAACGTGACCGACTCCCTCGTCCTGCTCGACCACTCCGCCGACGGCGTGCTGCGCGCACCGGTTCGTGAGCTCGTCACGCTCGGCCGCACCCTGGGCACCGTGCACGGCGTGTGGGCCGCGGACGGTGCCGAGCCCGACGCGCAGACGCTGGCCGACCTCGGCGCGCTCGGCGTGGCGCGCGTGCACCGGCTGTCGTCGACGGGCGACCTGCACGTGGCCGCCGTGCTCGCGGAGGCGCTGGCCGACCTGCTCGACGCGACCGGTGCCGGCCTTCTGCTCGCCACCTCGTCGTTCGAGAACAAGGAGGTCGCGGCGCAGCTCGCTGTCCTGACCGGGGCCGGTGTCGTCACCGACGCCGACGGCCTGGCCGTCGAGGGCGACGGGCTCGTCGCCAGCAAGACCGTGTTCGCCGGCACCTGGAACACGCGCTGCGCGATCACCAGCCCGCTCGCGATCGTCACGCTCAAGGCGAACTCGATCACCGTCGAGCCGGCGGAGCGGGCCGGCACGCCCGACCTCGTCGAGCACGCGTCCACGGCTAGCGCCGCCGCGCAGCGGGTGACCGTCGTCGAGCGGACCGAGCGGCCCGCGAGCGGTCGTCCCGACCTGGGATCGGCGCACGTCGTCGTCGCCGGCGGTCGCGGCACGGAGGGTGACTTCACGCTCGTCGAGGAGCTCGCGGACGTGCTCGGCGGCGCCGTCGGCGCGACGCGCGTCGCGACCGACGAGGGCTGGATCGGCCACGACGCGCAGATCGGGCAGACGGGCGTGACCATCTCGCCGCGCCTGTACATCGGCGTCGGCGTCTCCGGAGCCGTGCACCACCGCGGAGGCATGCAGGCCTCCGGCACGATCGTCGCGATCAACTCCGACCCCGACGCGCCGATCTTCGAGATCGCGGACTACGGCATCGTCGGCGACCTCAACGAGGTGCTGCCGGCGCTGAGCGCCGAGCTGCGCCGCCTGCGCGCCTGACTCAGGTCAGGTCGCGGAACCAGCGCACGGTCGCCATGCCCTGCGCGGCCTGGAACCGGCGCAGGTTGGGGATGCCGGGCGGCGGGGGCTGCATCGCGTTCCAGACGAAGTAGCCGGCCAGGCCGGCCAGGCCCGCGCGGAGCTCGTCGTCGGACACGCCCTCGGACGCCGGCTGCGAGCGGAACAGCTCGGCCGGGTTGCCACCGCCCTGCAGAGCGACGCTGGGCAGCATGAACGCGAGGTCGATCCACGGCGCGCCCACGCTGGCGTGCGGCCAGTCGATGAGCCAGACCCGGTCGTGGTCCGGGTCGATCAGCACGTTGTCGGCGCGCAGGTCGCCGTGCACGAGCCCGTCGCCGGACACCGCGGGCAGCGCGTCCTGCTCGTTGCGCAGCAGCAGCTCGAGGTTCGCACGGGCCCACTGCCCGACCTCGCCGCCGACGTCGATCGCCCGTGCGCGCTCGTGGTCGTCGAGGGCGGCGATCTGACGCCACCCCGTGAACTCGTGCGCGAGCTGCTCGTCCGTGCGCGGGAGCGTGTGCCCCGGCAGAGGCTCGGCCTCGGCCAACCTCCCGACGGCGTCGAGCACGGCCGCGAGGTCGTTGTCGTGCCACGGGATGTGGGGCGAGCGGCCCGGGACCACGTCGAGACCGAGGATCACCCAGTCGCCGTCGTCGGACGACCACTGCAACCGCGGTGCTGGGACCTCCGGCGGGAGGCACGCGGCCACACGGATCTCGGCGCGGGCGAGCTCGGGCGAGGCGGGGTTCTGCTCGCTGGAGACCGCCTTGACGAAGACCCCCCGACCGTCGGCGAGCTCGAGCACCGCGGCGAAGCCGGGGGAGAAGCCGCTGGTGGCGCTCGTCTCGGCCGTCACCTGGCTGCCCGCGAGCTCCGTGATGCGCGCGCGCACGTGCCGAGGGAGGTCGCGCCAGTCGAGGCGTTGGCCACTGAACGCGACCGGCAACGCGATGACGTCGTCGGCACTCACGGGCACATCCTGCCAGGTCGCGGCGTGTGCACTGCACAGTTCGCCGTCGCGCGTTCGGTCGGGCCGCCCCGCCTTCGTAGACTGGACCGCGTGAGCGTCTACCTGGATCATGCGGCGACCACGCCCATGCTCCCGGGCGCGGTCGCCGTGCTGACCGACCAGCTCGCCCGCACGGGGAACCCGTCGTCGCTGCACACGTCCGGCCGGGCGGCTCGTCGCGTGGTCGAGGAGTCGCGCGAGCAGCTCGCCGCGTCGCTGGGTGCGCGGCCCTCGGAGGTGCTGTGGACCTCGGGCGGCACCGAGGCGGACAACCTCGCGATCAAGGGCCTGTTCTGGGCCCGGCGCAGCCACGACCAGGACCGACGACGCATCCTCGTGTCCGCCGTCGAGCACCACGCCGTGCTCGACCCGGCGTTCTGGATGGCCGAGCACGCGGGCGCCGAGCTGGTGCTGCTGCCGGTGGACGGCGACGGGGTGGTGCTGGTCGACGCGTTGCGCGACGAGCTCGAGGCGCACGGAGACCAGGCCGCGCTGATCTCGGTGATGTGGGCGAACAACGAGGTCGGAGCGCTGCAGCCCGTGGCCGACGTCGTCGCGCTCGCGCACCAGCACGGGATCCCCGTGCACGCCGACGCGGTGCAGGCCGTGGGCCAGGTCCCGGTCGACTTCGGCGCCAGCGGCCTGGACGCCATGACGGTCAGCGCGCACAAGGTCGGTGGCCCCGGCGGCGCCGGGGCCCTGCTCGCACGCCGCGGCCTGGAGCTGATCCCCGTGCAGCACGGCGGCGGTCAGGAGCGCGGTGTCCGCTCCGGGACGCTCGACGCGCCGTTGGTGGCGTCGTTCGCGGAGGCGGTCCGCGAGGCGGTCGACGCGATGCCGACGTCGCCGGAGCGCATCGGCGCGTTGCGTGACGCGCTGGTCGCCGGCGTCCTCGAGATGGTGCCGGACGCCCGGCTGCGCGGACCCGCGGACGCATCACGGCGTCTGCCCGCCAACGCGCACTTCACGTTCCCCGGCTGCGAGGGGGACTCGTTGCTCTACCTGCTCGACTCCGCCGGCGTCGAGGCGTCCACGGGCTCGGCCTGCCAGGCCGGGGTACCGCGCCCGTCCCACGTGCTGCTGGCCATGGGCATCGACGAGGACGAGGCACGGGGGGCGCTGCGCTTCTCGCTCGGCCACACGTCGTCGGCCGACGACGTGCGCACGCTGCTCGAGGTGCTGCCGGGGGTCGTCGAGCGCGCGCGGGCCGCAGGCATGGCGGGGGTGCGCTGATGCGCGTCCTGGCGGCCCTGTCCGGGGGCGTGGACTCGGCCGTCGCCGCCGCGCGCGCGGTCGACGCGGGCCACGAGGTGGTCGGCGTGCACATGGCGCTGTCCCGCACGCGCGACCAGTTCCGCACCGGCTCGCGCGGGTGCTGCTCGATCGAGGACGCCGGCGACGCGCGCCGCGCGGCCGATGCGCTGGGCATCCCCTACTACGTGTGGGACCTGTCCGAGCAGTTCGAGCAGACGGTCGTCGCGGACTTCCTGGCCGAGTACGAGGCGGGCCGCACCCCCAACCCGTGCGTGCGCTGCAACGAGCACATCAAGTTCGCGGCGCTGCTCGACAAGGCCGTGGCGCTGGGGTTCGACGCCGTGTGCACGGGCCACTACGCGCGCATCGTCGTGCGCGACGACGGCACGCGCGAGCTGCACCGCGCGCGCGACGCGGCCAAGGACCAGTCCTACGTGCTCGCCGTGATGGGACCTGAGCGGCTGGCACGCTCGATGTTCCCGCTGGGCGACGTCGCATCGAAGGACGAGACGCGGGCCGAGGCCGCCGCGCGCGGGCTGTCGGTGTCCGCGAAGCCCGACTCCTACGACATCTGCTTCGTCGCCGACGGGGACACGCAAGGGTTCCTGCGCTCGCGGCTCGGTTCGCGGCCCGGTGAGGTCGTCGACACGTCGGGCGAGGTCGTGGGCGAGCACGACGGCGCCTACGCCTACACGGTGGGCCAGCGGCGCGGGCTCGCGCTCGGGCGCCCCGCCGCGGACGGCAAGCCGCGGTACGTGCTGTCGATCGAGCCGGTCGCCAACCGGGTGGTCGTCGGGTCGGCCGACGAGCTCGTCGTCGACACCGTCACCGCCGACCAGGCCGTCTGGTACTCGCGCCTCGACACGGGCGACTGCCAGGTGCAGGTCCGTGCGCACGGGGCACCCGTCGACGCGCGCGCGACCGTCCACGACGACCGCGTCGAGGTCGTGCTGCCGACGGGACTGCGGGGCGTTGCCGCCGGGCAGTCGCTGGTGCTCTACGACGGCACGCGCGTGCTCGGTCAGGCGACCGTGACCTCGAGCCGTCGCGCACTGGCAGCACGATGAGGGCGCCAGGCGACCGGCGGATCGCTCGATGACGGGTGTCAGCGGCACGGGCACATGGCCCGGGTCGGACGCGCTGGAGGCGGCGAGCACGGTGGTCGGCGACCTCGCCGACGTCGCCGACGCTCGCGGCCTGCCCTTCACCGTGACTCTGCCGGCGCGCGGACCGTGGGGCGACCAGGTGGGCGCGGCCGTCGGCGCGCTCCTCGAGATGCCCGCCGAGCTGGGGCCGCACGGCTGGAAGCTCGCCGACCGGCCGGGCGGTGACCTGGGCCGCGCGCAGGCGTACCTGCGCGAGGACCTCGACGCGCTCGCGGTCGCCGCGCACGGGTACGCGGGCCCGCTCGTCGTGCCCGTCCTCGGTCCGCTGACCACGGCCGCGACGCTCTACCTGGCCCGCGGTGACCGCGTCCTGTCCGACACCGGGGCCGTGCGCGAGCTCGCCGAGTCCTGCGCGGCCGGCTGGGCCGAGCGGCTCGCCGCCGTCCGGCGAGCGGTGCCGGGCGCCGAGGTCGGCGTCCTGCTGCACGAGCCGCTGCTGGCCCAGGCGATGGCCGGGGTGCTGCCGGGCTTCTCCGGCCGCGCGCCCCTGCGCCGCGTGCCCGGGCCCGTCGCCTCGGAGCGGATCGCCACGGTGGTGCGCGAGCTCCGCGACGCGGGTGCGACGTCGGTCGTCGTGCACGGCGGGTCCGCGTGGTCCGCCGTCGCGGCCGTGCGGTCCGCGGGGGCGGACGGCGTCGCGCTGGCCGTGGCCGGGATCGGCGAGCAGGGCTGGGAGCGGCTCGCCGAGGCCGTCGAGGCGGGACTGGCGCTGTGGGCCGAGGTCCCGCCGCAGGCCACGTCGCAGTGCGCGGGACCCGACGTCGCCGGGCAGGCGGACGTCGTCACACGGCCGTGGCGGTCCGTCGGGCTGCCGGCTGCGGGGCTCGCGGACGTCGTCGTGCTCGCCGGCGCGCCGCCCGAAGATTCTTCGCCCGACGAGGCGCGCTCAGCGCTCGCGGGTGCCGTGCGGTGCGCACGGATCGTCGCCGAACGGAGCGAGTCATGACCACCCCTGCCGTCCGCCGGTCCCTCGCGATGCTGGTCGCGACCGGCCTCGCCATCGCGGGGCTCGTGACGCTCGTCGTGCTGTGGCTGTCGATGTCGCGCCAGACGATCCTGGCGACCGACTCGCCGACCACGCCGTGCATGGTCGAGTACGCGAAGGAGGACTCGCAGGCGCACGTGCGCTACGAGATCCTGCCGCCGCGGTCCGTGTGCACGTGGGACGTCGCCGGTGCCGAGCAGGAGGAGACCGTGGTGCAGCCTTCCGAGGCCCTGGCCGTCGCGGCCGCGGTCGCGCTCGTCGTGGGCGTGGGCGGGACCGTCGCGCTCCTGGTGTCCGACCGGCGGCGCTCGCGCGCGGCGCGTCTCGCCCCCCGGACCGGCACCGGGCCGACCGACCCGCGCTGACGCGGCCGGCGACGACCGGTGTCGGTGGTGCAGGTCATGATGGACCTGTGAGCGACGCACCCGTGGACACCCCGCAGGACATCCCCGCACCCGCCCGCGCGCGCTGGACCGAGCTCGCGGACTCGATCCGCGCCGACCAGTTCGCGTACTACCTGCGTGACGCCCCGACGTCGTCGGACGCCGACTACGACCGGCGCATGCGCGAGCTCGAGGCGCTCGAGGACGAGCACCCGGGCCTGCGCACCCCGGACTCGCCCACGCAGCGCGTCGGCGGGACCTTCTCGACCGAGTTCACGGCCGTGGACCACGTCGAGCGCATGCTGTCGCTGGACAACGCGTTCTCGGACGAGGAGATCGGTGCCTGGGCGGACCGCGCGCACCGCGACCTCGAGCAGGACGCTCCGCTGCCCTACCTGTGCGAGCTGAAGATCGACGGGCTGGCCATCGCGCTGCTCTACGAGAAAGGCCGGCTGGTCCGGGCAGCGACCCGCGGCGACGGGCGCACAGGCGAGGACGTGACGCTCAACGTGCGCACGATCGCCGCGATCCCGGCGACGCTGGCCGGCGACCCGGCCACGCACCCCGAGCTCATCGAGATCCGCGGCGAGGTCTTCCTGCCGGTCGAGGCGTTCACCGCGCTCAACGAGGCCCAGGTCGAGGCCGGGCGCACCCCGTTCGCCAACCCGCGCAACGCCGCGGCCGGGTCGCTGCGGCAGAAGGACCCGCGCGTGACCGCGTCGCGACCGCTGCGGATGTACGCGCACGGGATCGGCGCACTGCGCTGGCCGGCCGGTGGCGGCGCCGGGATCGAGCGGCAGTCGCAGGTGTACGACCTGCTGGCGTCGTGGGGCGTGCCCGTCTCGGGGCACACGCGCGTGGTCGACGGGCTGGCCGGCGTGCGCGACATGATCGCGTACTACGGCGAGCACCGGCACGACGTGGAGCACGAGATCGACGGCATCGTCGTCAAGATCGACGAGATCGTGCTGCAGCGTCGCCTGGGCGCGACGAGCCGGGCGCCACGCTGGGCGATCGCGTACAAGTACCCCCCTGAAGAGGTGAACACCAAGCTTCTGGACATCCGCGTGAACGTGGGGCGGACCGGCCGGGTGACCCCGTTCGGCGTCATGGAGCCCGTGCTCGTCAGCGGCTCGACCGTGGCGATGGCCACGCTGCACAACGCGAGCGAGGTGGTCCGCAAGGGCGTGCTGATCGGCGACACCGTGGTGCTGCGCAAGGCGGGCGACGTCATCCCGGAGATCGTCGGGCCCGTGACCGAGCTGCGCGACGGCAGCGAGCGCGCGTTCGTCATGCCGACGACGTGCCCGTCCTGCGGGACGCCACTGGCCCCCGCGAAGGAGGGCGACGTCGACATCCGCTGCCCCAACGCGCGCTCGTGCCCGTCGCAGCTGCGCGAGCGGGTGTTCGGTGTCGCGTCGCGGGGGGCCTTCGACATCGAGGCGCTCGGCTGGGAGGCGGCCATCGCGCTCGTCGACCCCGAGCTGGACCGGCCCACCGACGTGGCGCAGTACCGCCCCGACGGCGTCGTCGGCGCCGAGCCGCCCACCGACCTGCCGCCCCGGCAGACGCCCGTGCTCGAGACGGAGGCGGGTCTGTTCGACCTGGCCGCTGAGGACCTGCGCGACGTGCGTGTGTGGCGCGAGATCAAGAAGGCGGGCGTCGGCACGGGTCTGTGGGAGGACCGGCTGTACTTCTGGACCAAGCCGACGACGAGGACGCCGAGCAAGCCGCACGCCAACACCGACCGCCTGCTCGTCGAGCTCGACAAGGCCAAGAGCCAGCCGCTGTGGCGCGCGATCGTGGCGCTGTCGATCCGGCACGTCGGCCCGACGGCCGCCCGCGCGCTCGCGGTGGAGTTCGGCTCGATGCAGGCGCTGCGCGACGCGCTCACGGACCGGGAGACGGCCATCGCCCGGCTCGCCGACGTGGAGGGGATCGGCCCGACGATCGCGGAGGCGGTCGTGTCGTGGTTCGACCCCGACTCGCCGGACGGCGCCTGGCACCGCGACATCGTCGACCGGTGGGCGGCCGCGGGCGTGCAGATGGCCGACGAGCGCGACGAGAGCTCGCCGCGCACGCTCGAGGGGCTGACCGTCGTCGTGACCGGCGGCCTGGAGCGGTTCAGCCGGGACGGCGCCAAGGAGGCGATCCTGGCCCGGGGCGGCAAGGCGGCCGGGAGCGTGTCGAAGAAGACCGACTACGTGGTGGTCGGCGAGAACGCGGGCTCCAAGGAGACCAAGGCTCGCGAGCTGGGACTGCGGATCCTGGACGAGGCGGGCTTCGAGGCCCTGCTCGCACACGGACCGGCGGGGCTCGGCGACGAGGGCACGACGGACGAGGGCACGACGGACGAGGGCACGACGGACGAGGGCACGACGGACGAGGGCACGACGGACGAAGGTGGGCAGGCATGAGCGCGGATGCACCGGTCATCGAGGTCGCGACCGGAGACCAGATCGCCGACGCGGGAGCGCTGACGGCCGAGGCGTACCTGGCCGACAGGCTCCTGCTCGACGACGACCCGTACGAGCTCGAGCTGCGCGACGCCGCGCGCCGCGCGCGCGAGGCGACCCTGCTCGTCGCAACCGTGGGCGGCACGGGCGGTCAGCGCGTCGTCGTCGGGACGTTGACGCTCGCGCCGTACGGGACCTCGTACGCGGAGATCGCGCAGCCCGGCGAGCTCGAGCTGCGCATGCTCGCGGTCGCGGCGGAGGCGCGCGGGCGAGGGATCGCCGAGAGCCTGATGCGGGCAGCGCTGCGGGAGTGCGTGACGTCGGGCGCCCGCCGCATCGTGCTGTCGACGCTGGACGAGATGCTGGCCGCGCGCCGCCTGTACGACCGGCTCGGGTTCGTGGAGCATCCGGATCGTCGGTGGGGACGGGAGAAGCAGCTCGGCGTGCGGACGTGGACGCCGCCCGATGCGCCGGGTGCGCTCGTGGAGTCGGCGACGTGGCCGCCGCTGCGCGTCGCGACGACCACCGCGGGATGGCGGGTCGGGCTCTCGGGTGGCATCACGCGCCGTGCCAACAGCGCGATCCCCACCGAGTCCGGTGCCGACGTCGCCGGCCAGCTCGACGAGGTCGAGGCCGCGTACGCCGACGCGGGTCTGCCGTGCGTGGTCCGGGTGGGCTCGTCGCCGGCCGACCGGTTGGTCGAGGCGGAGCTGGAGCGGCGCGGGTACGGCGTGCCGTCCGACGCCGACGTCCTCGTGCGGCCGCTCGACGACGACGCCCCGCGACCGGCGCGGCCGCACCTGCACGTGAGCGTCTCGGACCGTCCCGACGAGCGGTGGCTCGCCCAGTGGCTCGGCGTGAAGAAGGCGGACGCGGACACGGACGTGGCGCGGCGCATCCTGACGGGCGTCGACGCCGACTACCTGGCGGTGGTCGTGGACGGCGACCAGGGCGGCGTGATCCGGGTGGCGTACAGCGACGAGTGGGCCGGCCTGTCGTGCCTCGCGGTGCACCCGGGCGTGCGTCGCTCGGGGCTGGGGCGAGAGCTCACGCTGCGCGCCATGGAGCAGGCCCGTCGGCGTGGTGCGACGTCGGTGTTCCTCCAGGTCGAGTCGCACAACCGTCCGGCCGCGCGGCTCTACGCACAGCTCGGCTTCCAGCCGGCGGACAGCTACCGCTACCGCCAGCGCTGACGCGACGGTCAGGCGATGCGGGCGTCGATCGCGGCGGCTGACAGCACGTGGTCGGCGGCCATCGCACTCGCCCCGAGGACGCCCGCGCGTCCCTTGGTCCGGGAGGCGACGATCCGCAGGTGCTGCGTGGCCAGCGGCAGCGAGCGTCGGTAGACGACCTCGCGGATCCCGGCGATGAGGTGCTCGCCGGCCTCAGCGACCTGGCCGCCGACGACGATCACCGACGGGTTGAGCATGCTGACGCAGGCGGCGAGCACGCCACCGATGTGCCGGCCGGCCTCGCGGATCTCCCGGCTCGCGTCGAGGTCGCCCGCGCGCACCAGCGCCACGACGTCCGCGCTCGTGGTGGCCGGCGTCCCCTGGGCCGTCAGGGCCGTGGCGATGGCGGGGCCGCTCGCGACCGCCTCGAGGCACCCGGTGTTGCCGCAGCGGCACGGCAGGTCGAGTCCGCCGGGCACGGCGATGTGACCGAGGTCGCCGGCGGAGCCCTGCGCCCCCCGACGGATGGCACCGTCCGAGATGATGCCCGCGCCGATGCCGGTGGCGACCTTGACGAACAGCAGGTGGTCGACCGCAGGCCACTGCGAGGTGTGCTCGCCGAGCGCCATGATGTTCACGTCGTTGTCCACGAGCACCGGGACGTGGAGACGACGGCCCAGCAGGCCCGGGACGTCGGCGTCGTCCCAGCCGGGCATGATCGGCGGGTTGATCGGGCGTCCGGTGGAGTGCTCGACGGGGCCGGGCAGCCCGACGCCGACGCTGACCAGGTCCGACGACGGCCGGCCCGCGGCCGTCAGCAGCTCGGCTGCGACGGCGGCCACGCGGTCGAGGACGGGCCCGGGCCCCTCGGCGATGGCGATCTGCTCGGCGTGCTCGGCGAGCACCTGGCCGGCGAGGTCCGTGAGTGCCAGCCGGGAGTGCGTCGCGCCGAGGTCAACGGCGAGCACGACCCGCGCGGCCGGGTTGAACCGGAACGTGGCGGGAGGCCGGCCACCGGTGGAGCTGGCCTCGCCGGCGGGGGAGACGAGGCCGGAGGCGAGCAGGGTGTCGACCCGCGCGGCGATCGTCGACCGTGCCTGGCCGGTGAGGGTGGCCAGGTCGGCGCGCGTGCGCGGCTGGCCGTCGCGCAGGAGCTGGAACATGTCCCCAGCGCCGGTCGGCTTGGGGGTGATCGTCGTCAGCTCCTCCATCCGCACAGTGAACCATCCCCGTCCTGTCGCTCGTCGCACCGCGTCGCCGGTGGCTTGTGCGGGTCACATTCGCATAACTCTGTCATCAATCTAGCAACTTTTGCTTGACGTCCGTCATAAGTATCCCTAGTTTCGTCGCATGGTCACCGACGACCCCCAGGGCACCGCCGCTCTGCTCGAGATGCGCGGCATCGTCAAGCAGTTCCCCGGCGCACGCGCCCTCGACGGCGTGGAGCTCGACGTGCGGGCCGGGGAGGTCCACTGCCTGCTCGGCCAGAACGGTGCCGGGAAGTCCACCCTGATCAAGGTGCTCGCCGGTGCTCACCAGCCCGACGAGGGGCAGATCCTCCTCGACGGCGAGCCCGTCACGATCCCGCACCCGGTGGCAGGGCTCCGGCTCGGCATCGCGACGATGTACCAGGAGCTCGACGTCGTCGACGGCCTGTCGGTGACCGAGAACGTCTTCCTGGGCCACGAGCTCGCCACGGGCGGGTTCTCGCAACGCCGTGCCGCCACGCGCCGCACGCGCACGCTGCTCGCACGGCTCGGGCACTCCGGGATCTCGCCGCACCGCGAGGTCGGGACGCTGTCCGCCGCCGGCAAGCAGATCGTGTCGATGGCCCGCGCGCTGTCTCACGACGCACGTGTCATCGTGATGGACGAGCCGTCGGCCGTGCTCGACTCGGAAGAGGTGGCGAACCTCTTCCGGGTGGTGCGCGACCTGACGTCGCAGGGCGTCGCCGTGGTCTACATCTCGCACCGCCTCGAGGAGATCCGCCAGATCGGCGACCGGATCACCGTCCTCAAGGACGGACGGACCGTCGCCTCCGGTCTCGCGGTCGCGAGCACAACGACCGCCGAGCTCATCCGCCTGATGACGGGCCGCAACGTGGAGTACGCGATCCCGCGCCGACCGCCCGTCCGGGAGGACGCCGCGACGGTCGTACGCGTGCAGGGGCTCGAGCTGCGCGGTGTGTTCCAGGACGTCTCGTTCGACGTGCGCGCCGGCGAGGTCGTCGGGCTGGCGGGCCTGGTCGGGTCGGGGCGCTCGGAGATCCTCGAGACCGTGTTCGGCGCCCGCCGGGCGACAGGCGGCTCGGTGCAGGTGGGCGACCGGACGCTGCGGCCGGGGTCGGTGTCCGACGCGGTGCGTGCGGGCGTCGGCCTGTGCCCCGAGGAGCGTAAGAGCCAGGGGCTGATCCTCGACGAGCCCGTCTACAGGAACATCACGCTGTCGACCTTCGCCCGCACCGCACGGGGAGGCTTCCTCGACGAGGCCGCGGAGCGTCGCGCCGCCGGCGAGCAGATCGAGGCCCTCGACGTGCGGCCCGGCGACCCCGAGCGGGCGGCGCGCACGCTCTCGGGCGGCAACCAGCAAAAGGTGCTGCTCGCCCGGTGGCTCGTGCACGGGTGCCGGGTGCTGCTCCTCGACGAACCGACCCGCGGCGTCGACGTCGGTGCTCGGGCCGAGATCTACGCCCTGGTCGCGGCGCTGGCGGCGCAGGGGGCCGCCGTCGTCGTTGTCTCGAGCGAGATCGAGGAGGTCCTCGGCCTGGCCGACCGCGTGCTGGTGGTCTCCGAGGGGCGCGTGGTGCACGAAGGTCCGACGTCCGCGATCGACGAGCACCGCGTGCTCGACCTGGTGATGGAAGGAAGTGCCGCGTGAGCGAGCAGGACGTCACGATCCCGGCGGCGGACGAGTCCGCCCGGGTGGAGAAGGAGGCGCCGGCGGCGCGGGAGCGGCGGTCCGGGCTGCTGCACGGGGCCGCCGGACGCAACCTGGGCCTGGTGATCGCGCTCGCGGTCCTGTGCCTGGTCGGCGTGATCACTGCCGGCGACCGGTTCGTCGGGACCGCCAACATCCTGACCATCCTGCGGCTCGCTGCGGTGACCGGGGTCCTGAGCATCGGGATGACGTTCGTCATCACGG
Organism: Cellulomonas sp. JH27-2; assembly: GCF_014837175.1. Taxonomy (GTDB): domain Bacteria; phylum Actinomycetota; class Actinomycetes; order Actinomycetales; family Cellulomonadaceae; genus Cellulomonas. The sequence continues at coordinate 34,122 of NZ_JACYFR010000004.1, forward strand.
GCGCCGGGATCGACTTGTCGGTCGGCTCGGTCCTGGGCCTGTCCTCGGTGTGGGCCAGCACCGTCGCGACCCAGACGATGGCGCAGGACACGCACTGGATCGTCATGGTGGGTTGCGCCCTGCTCGTCGGCCTCGGCGCGGGCATCGTCAACGGCGTCCTCATCGCCTACGGCAAGGTGGTCGCGTTCATCGCGACGCTGGCCATGATGGTCTCCGCCCGAGGGCTGGCCGAGATCATCGCGAACCGGCAGACCCAGGTGGTCGAGGTCCAGGGTTTCCTGGACTTCTTCAGCGGATCCTTCCTCGGCGTCCCGGCGCTCGTCTGGATCTTCGCGGTCGTGTCCGTGATCGGTTGGGTGCTGCTCAACCGCACCACCTTCGGTCGCCGCACGGTCGCCGTCGGCGGCAACCCCGAGGCCGCGCGGCTCGCGGGGATCAACGTCAAGCGGCACACCATGTACCTGTACGCCCTCGCCGGCCTCGCCGCCGGGATCGGCGGCGTCATGATGCTCGGCCGCACCACGGCAGGGAGCTCGACGAACGGTCAGTTCTACGAGCTCGACGCCATCGCGGCCGTGGTCGTCGGCGGGACGCTCCTGGCGGGCGGCCGCGGCACCATCGTCGGCACCGTCCTGGGCGTGCTCATCTTCTCGACGCTGACCAACGTCTTCACGCAGAACAACCTGTCGATCTCGGCGCAGGCGGTGGCGAAGGGCGTGATCATCGTCGTCGCCGTGCTGCTCCAGCAGCGCATCGCCGAGCGCTCCCGCGCGGGCACCTGACCCCGCGACCCACAGCACACCCACCACCCCAGCAGCACCCGATCAAGGAGGATCGTCATGTCCGCAGGACCCCTGCGTCGCCGCTGGCTCGCCGCCGCCGGCGCCACCGCAGCACTCGCGCTCGTCGTCACCGGCTGCACGTCCAACACCCCCGACGAGACCCCGTCGGACACGGCGGCGGCCGCTCAGCCGGGCGCCACGTCCGACAACGACGCCCCGGGCGACAAGGTCGTCATCGGGTTCTCCGCACCCGCCGCCGACCACGGCTGGATGGGCGCCATCACGAAGAGCGCCGTCGCGGAGGCGGGCAAGTTCTCCGACGTGGAGCTCAAGCAGGCCGAGGGCACCAACGACGTCAACGTGCAGATCAGCCAGATCGAGCAGTTCATCAACGACAAGGTCGACGCGATCGTCCTGCTGCCGTTCGACGGGGCCGCGCTCACCGAGGTCGCGAGCAAGGCCATGAAGGCCGGCATCGTCGTCGTGAACGTGGACCGCGAGTTCTCCGACCCGAACGCCGCGCGGACCACCGTGCTGGGCGACAACTACGGCATGGGTGTGAGCGCCGGGCAGTACATCTGCGACCAGCTGGGCGGCAAGAGCGATGCCAAGGTCGCGGAGATCGCCGGCATCGACTCGCTGCCGCTGACGCAGGACCGCAGCAAGGGCTTCGCCGACGCGCTCGGGCAGTGTGGGCTCAAGGTCTCCAACCGCGTCGCCGCGGACTTCACGGTCCAGGGCGGCAACGCGGCAGCGGCGAGCCTGCTGCAGGCGGCGCCCAAGCTCGACGCGATCTGGAACCACGACGACGACCAGGGCGTCGGCGTCCTCGCCGCCATCAAGGACGCGGGCCGCGACGAGTTCTTCATGGTCGGTGGTGCGGGGTCCAAGAACGTCATGGACGCCATCAAGGCCGACAACACCGTCCTGAAGGCGACCGTCATCTACCCGTCCACGCAGGCGGCCGACGGCATCCGGCTGGCCCGGCTGCTCGTGCAGGGCAAGGCGATGAGCGACCTCGTCGAGGTCGAGGTGCCGCGCAAGGTGCAGCTGTACGCGCCGGTCGTCACCAAGGCCAACGTCGACCAGTACCTGCCCACGGCCTTCGAGTCCTGACGTCGACCGGGCGGGTCGGTGCAGCCCGGCGACCCGCCCGGTCCGGACCCGAGGAGGGCCCGTGCCTCAAGCACCCACCGACCGCCCACGCCTGGGCGTGGGGATGGTCGGCTACGCGTTCATGGGCGTCGCCCACTCCCAGGCCTGGCGCAACGCCCCGCGGTTCTTCGACCTGCCGATGTCCGTCGACATGGCCGTCGTCGCGGGCCGGAACGAGGAGGCGGTCCGGGCGGCGGCCGCCACCCTCGGTTGGCGCGACGTCGAGACCGACTGGAAGGCGCTCGTGCACCGCGACGACGTCGACCTCGTCGACGTCTGCACGCCCGGGGACGCGCACGCCGACATCGCGATCGCCGCGCTGCGCGCCGGCAAGCACGTGCTGTGCGAGAAGCCGCTGGCCAACTCCGTGGCGGAGGCCGAGGCGATGGTCGCGGCCGCCGAGCAGGCGCCCGGGGCGGCGATGGTCGGGTTCACCTATCGGCGCGTGCCGGCGATCCAGCTGGCGCGCCGGCTCGTGGCCGACGGGCGGATCGGCACCGTGCGGCACGTCCGGGCGCAGTACCTGCAGGACTGGATCGCGGACCCCACCGTGCCGCTGTCCTGGCGCCTCGACCGGCAGCGGGCCGGGTCCGGAGCGCTCGGCGACATCGGGGCGCACATCGTCGACCTCGCGCAGTTCGTCACGGGCGAGCAGGTGACGGGCGTGTCCGCGGTCCTGGAGACGTTCGTGCACGAACGGCCGGTGGCCGACTCGTTCACGGGGCTGTCCGGCTCCGCCTCGGGCGACCGGACGGGCCCGGTGACCGTGGACGATGCGGCGATCTTCCTGGGTCGCATGTCCGGCGGCGGCCTGGCGACGTTCGAGGCGACCCGCTTCGCGTACGGGCGCAAGAACGCCATCCGCCTGGAGATCAACGGGTCGGCGGGTTCGCTCGCGTTCGACTTCGAGGACATGAACGTGCTGCACCTGTTCGACGCGACCGAACCGGCGGCGACCGCCGGCTTCCGCCGCATCGTCGTCACGGAGCCCGAGCACCCGTACGTCGGGGCGTGGTGGCCGGCGGGTCACGGGCTCGGGTACGAGCACGCGTTCACCCACCAGGTCGTGGACCTCGTCGGCGGCATCGCCTCCGGCACGGCGCCCGAGCCGACGTTCGCGGACGGACTGCAGGTGCAGCGCGTCCTGGACGCGGTCGAGCGCTCGTCGGCTGCACAGTCCGTCTGGACACCGACCGCCCCCACGCGTTCGACGAAGGAGAGCTGACCATGGCACGACCGATCACGCTGTTCACCGGCCAGTGGGCGGACCTACCGTTCGAGGAGGTCGCCCGGCTGGCCGCGGGGTGGGGGTACGACGGGCTGGAGATCGCCTGCTGGGGCGACCACCTCGACCCGTGGCGCTGGGACGACGAGGAGTACGTGGCCTCGCGCCGCGAGATCCTCGACCGGCACGGCCTGCAGGTCTGGGCGATCTCCAACCACCTCAAGGGCCAGGCGGTGTGCGACGACCCCATCGACCAGCGCCACCGCGACATGCTGCCCGACGTGGTGTGGGGCGACGGCGACCCGGAGGGGGTCCGCGGCCGGGCGGCCGAGGAGATGAAGCACACCGCGCGGCTGGCCGCGAAGCTGGGCGTCAAGACCGTCGTCGGGTTCACGGGCTCGAGCATCTGGAAGTACGTCGCGATGTTCCCGCCGGTCTCGCAGGAGGCGGTCGACGCGGGCTACGAGGACTTCGCGCGGCGCTGGAACCCGATCCTCGACGTGTTCGACGAGGTGGGGGTGCAGTTCGCGCACGAGGTCCACCCGAGCGAGATCGCCTACGACTACTGGACCACGGTGCGCACGCTCGAGGCGATCGGGCACCGCGAGTCGTTCGGGCTCAACTGGGACCCGAGCCACTTCATCTGGCAGGACCTCGACCCCGTCGACTTCATCGGCGACTTCGCGGACCGGATCTACCACGTCGACTGCAAGGACGTGAAGCTGCGGCTCGGCAACGGACGCAACGGGCGGCTCTCCTCGCACCTGGCGTGGGCGGACCAGCACCGCGGGTGGGACTTCGTCTCCACCGGGCGCGGCGACGTGCCGTGGGAGGCGTCGTTCCGCGCGCTGAACGCGATCGGGTACGACGGCCCGATCTCGGTGGAGTGGGAGGACGCGGGGATGGACAGGCTCCTGGGCGCGCCGGAGGCGCTGGAGTTCGTGCGGCGGAACGCGTTCGCGCCGCCGGCGGCCGCGTTCGACGCGGCCTTCAGCTCGCGGTGAAGGTCGGGCCGGCCGCGTCTTGAGGGGGACGCGGCCGGTCCGACGTGCCCATACTGGCGACATGATCTCGCTGAGCAGTGCCCGTGCCCTGCGGGACTCTGGCCTGCGCTGGACGCCGACGTCGGGTGACCGGTTCGTGATGCTCCAGGTGGGCATGGAGGACGACGTCTTCACGATCAGCGAGATGACGATCGAGGCCCACCAGTTCCCCACCGGCACGGTGCTGGGCTTCAACGGCACCACGGAGTGGGCGCTCGACTCCGTGGCGCAGGAGGACGCGCTGTGGCTCCCGCGCGAGGACCAGCTGCGCGAGCTGCTCGGGGGCGCCTTCCGGTCGCTCGCTCGATCCACCGACGGCCGCTACCAGGTCCTCGCCGAGCTGCCGGGCCGCCCCGAGCAGCTCTTCACCGCGGTCCAGGCCACCGAGGCGTACGCGCAGGCGCTCCTGGCGCTCATCCGGGCTGCGGTCGACGCCTGACGCCCGGCCGCGGGCCCCGCGACGTCCCGACTAGACTGCCAACCATGTCCTCCCTTTCCCGCGACGAGGTCGCGCGTGTGGCGGGGCTGGCCCGGATCGACCTGACGGACGCCGAGCTCGACCGCCTCGCGGGTGAGCTCGACGTGATCGTCGAGTCGATCGCGCGCGTGAGCGAGATCGCCACGCCCGAGGTGCCGGCCACCAGCCACCCCCTGCCGTTGTCCAACGTGTTCCGCGCCGACGAGCCCGTGGCGGGAGTCGACCGCGACGCCGTGCTGGCCGCAGCCCCGGCAGCCGAGGACGGCAAGTTCCTCGTCCCGCAGATCCTGGGGGAGGAGGCATGAGCGACCTCACGCGCCTGTCCGCCGCCGCGCTCGCCGACGCGCTGACGTCGGGCGAGGCGTCCAGCGTCGAGGCGACGCAGGCACACCTGGACCGGATCGCCGCCGTCGACCCGGCCGTGCACGCGTTCCTGCACGTCAGCGGCGAGCAGGCGTTGGCCACCGCGGCCGACGTGGATGCCCGCCGGGCGTCCGGCGAGGAGCTGCACCCGCTGGCCGGCGTGCCGATCGCCGTCAAGGACGTCGTGGTCACGCAGGGTCTGCCGACGACGGCGGGCTCGAAGATCCTCGAGGGCTGGGTGCCGCCGTACGACGCGACCCTCGTCGAGCGGATCAAGGCCGCGGGCCTGCCCATCCTGGGCAAGACCAACATGGACGAGTTCGCGATGGGCTCGTCGACCGAGCACTCCGCCTACGGCAACACGCACAACCCGTGGGACCTGGACCGGATCCCGGGCGGTTCCGGCGGCGGCTCGGCCGCAGCGGTCGCCGCGTACGAGGCCCCGCTGGCCATCGGCACCGACACCGGCGGTTCCATCCGCCAGCCTGCGGCCGTCACCGGCACGGTCGGCGTCAAGCCGACGTACGGCGGTGTCTCGCGCTACGGCCTCATCGCCATGGCGAGCAGCCTGGACCAGGCCGGCCCCGTCACGCGCACCGTGCTGGACAGCGCGCTGCTGCACGAGCTCATCGGCGGCCACGACCCGCGTGACTCGACGAGCCTGGCCGAGCCGCTGCCCGACCTGGTGGGCGCCGCCCGCCTGGGGGCGACCGGCGACCTGAGCGGCGTGCGGGTCGGGGTCATCACCGAGCTGCAGGGCGAGGGCTACCAGTCCGGCGTGCAGGCGCGGTTCGACGAGTCGCTCGAGCTGCTGCGCCGGGCCGGCGCGGAGATCGTCGAGGTCTCCTGCCCGCACTTCACGTACGCGCTGGCCGCGTACTACCTGATCATGCCGGCGGAGGCCTCCAGCAACCTGGCCAAGTTCGACGGCATGCGCTTCGGCCTGCGCGTCATCCCCGAGGACAACCCCACCGCAGAGCGCGTCATGTCCGCGACCCGCGGCCAGGGCTTCGGTGACGAGGTCAAGCGCCGCGTCATCCTCGGCACCTACGCGCTGTCGGCGGGGTACTACGACGCCTACTACGGCTCGGCCCAGAAGGTCCGCACGCTGATCCAGCGCGACTTCGCTGCCGCGTTCGAGAAGGCGGACGTCCTCGTCTCCCCGACGGCGCCGACGACGGCGTTCAAGCTGGGCGAGAAGCTGGACGACCCGCTGGCGATGTACCTCAACGACGTCGCCACGATCCCCGCCAACCTGGCGGGCGTGCCGGGGCTGTCGCTGCCGAGCGGCCTGTCGGACGACGGGCTGCCCGTCGGCTTCCAGGTGCTGGCACCGGCCAAGGCCGACGACCGCCTGTACCGCGTCGGTGCCGCGCTCGAGGCGCTGCTGGAGAACGAGTGGGGCGGTCCGCTGCTGACGCGCGCCCCGGAGCTGGAGACCCGATGAGCGCGCTGGTGGACCTGGTCGACTACGACGAGGCCGTGTCCCGGTTCGACCCCGTGATCGGCATCGAGGTGCACGTCGAGCTCGGCACGCGCACCAAGATGTTCGACGGCGCACCCGCCGGCTTCGGCGAGGAGGCCAACACCTCGGTGACGCCGGTGTCGCTCGGCCTGCCCGGCGCGCTGCCCGTCGTGAACGAGAAGGCGGTCGAGTACGCGATCCGCATCGGGCTGGCGCTCAACTGCTCGATCGCGGAGAGCTGCCGGTTCGCGCGCAAGAACTACTTCTACCCGGACGTCCCCAAGAACTTCCAGACGTCGCAGTACGACGAGCCCATCGCGTACGACGGCTGGGTGGACGTCGAGCTCGAGGACGGCACGGTGTTCCGCGTCGACATCGAGCGTGCGCACATGGAGGAGGACGCCGGCAAGAACACGCACGTCGGCGGTGCGACCGGTCGCATTCAGGGCGCCGAGTACTCGCTGGTCGACTACAACCGTGCCGGCATCCCGCTCGTCGAGATCGTCACGCGGCCCATCCTGGGCGCCGGCGAGCGCGCGCCGGAGGTGGCGCGCGCCTACGTGCAGACGCTGCGTGACCTGTTCCGGGCGCTCGAGGTCTCCGAGGCGCGCATGGAGCGGGGCAACGTCCGCGCGGACGTCAACGTCTCGCTGCGGCCGACGTCCGCGGACCCCCTCGGCACCCGGACCGAGACCAAGAACGTCAACTCGTTCCGGTCGGTCGAGCGGTCGGTGCGCTACGAGATCAGCCGGCAGGCCGCCGTGCTGGACTCCGGTGCGACCGTCACGCAGGAGACGCGGCACTGGCACGAGGACACCGGCACGACGACGTCGGGTCGCCTGAAGTCCGACGCCGAGGACTACCGCTACTTCCCGGAGCCGGACCTCGCACCCATCGTCCCGGACCGGGCGTGGGTCGAGGAGATCCGCGCCGCGCTGCCGGAGCTGCCCGCCGCGCGTCGTCGTCGGCTGCAGGGGGAGTGGGGCTACGCCGACGCCGAGATGCGCGACGTGGTCAACGCCGGCGCGGTCGAGCTCATCGAGGCGACGGTCGCAGCGGGGGCGTCGCCCGCCGCCGCGCGCAAGTGGTGGATGGGCGAGCTCGCCCGTACGGCCAAGGAGCAGGACGTCGAGCTGGCGGACCTGCCCATCACCCCGGCCCAGATCGGGGAGCTGCAGGCACTCGTCGACGCCGGCCGCATCAACGACAAGCTCGCCCGTCAGGTGCTGGCCGGCGTGCTCGCGGGAGAGGGCGACCCGGAGGCCGTCGTCGTCGCGCGTGGCCTGGAGGTCGTGTCCGACGACGGCCCGCTGCTGGCCGCCATCGACGAGGCCCTGGCCGCCCAGCCGGACGTGGCCGAGAAGATCCGCTCGGGCAACCTCGGTCCGGTCGGCGCCATCATCGGCGCCGTCATGAAGGCGACCCGCGGTCAGGCCGACGCCGGCCGCGTCCGCGAGCTGGTGCTGGAGCGCGTCCAGGCCTGAGTGACCGGCGCCGAGCGCGCCCCTTCGTCGTCGAGCGCACCCGTTGCAGCGGGTGCGCTCGACGCGTCTCGGGCGCGCTCGCGGTGGGTGTCAGCGGGGGAGGTACTTCTCCTGGGCGCGCAGGTACGACTCGCCGTCGAAGTCCGGCAGGAGCGACGCTTGCACGATGTAGCTCTGCACCGCCGCGACGAAGAGCACCGCCTGCTCCGCGCCCAGCGCGTCGGCCTCGTCGGCGGCTCGCCCGTGCTCGCGCTGCTGCCACCGTGAGACGTACCGCCCGACGACGGTCCGCAGCCGGCTGACCACCGAGCCCGCGAGCTCGCGGACCGTGGGGTCGGTGACGGCCTCGCCCCAGAGCTGGAGCATCACGCTCGGTGAACCGAGCTCGCGCTGCATGCCCTCGACCAGCATGCGCGGGAGCGCCGACGGCGCCGGCATCGGGTCCAGCGAGGCCAGGTGCTCGACGTCGGCGACCCTCGTGTCGATGATGCGGGTGGCCACCTCCATGACGAGCGCTTCCTTGCTGGGGAAGTGGCCGTAGATCGCTCCTGCCGAGAGTCCTGCCTCGCTGATGATCTCCGCCATCGACGTGGCGTGGAAGCCCTTGCGCCGGAACGCGCGCAGGGCAGCGTCGGCGATCTCCTGCCGGCGCGCGATCCGGTACTCCTCGGTGACCTTGGGCACACGGCAGCATAAAAACGAACGAACGTTCTTGACAACTTCCCGGCACGGGCGGAGCCTGGTAACAGAACGAACATTCGGTTTACAAGGAGTTCTGTCATGACTGTCCAGCCGCACACCCCGTGGCGCCGCCTCGTCGGCCTGGGCGCAGCCCTCGCCGCCGTGGTCACGCTCATCGCCCTCGCGTTCCTGTGGCCGAGCGCCGCGTCCGACGCCCATGACCTCCCGCTCGCCGTCGCCGGGCCGGCCACCGCGACGGCCCCGGTCGAGCAGGGGCTCGAGCAGCGCGCGCCCGGCACGTTCGACGTCGTCGAGGTCGCCGACCGGGGTGCCGCCGAGCACCTCGTCCTCTCGCGCGACGTCTACGGCGCGATCGTTCTGGGTGACCAGCCCGAGATCCTCACGGCGACCGCCTCGAGCTCCGTCGTCGCCCAACAGCTCGCGGCGCTGTCGCCGGTCCTGGCCCAGCAGCTCTCCGAGGTGACCGGCACGGACGTGAGCGTGCCGGTCACCGACCTCGTCCCCCTCGCGGCCGGCGACCCGCGCGGGACGATCCTCGGGCTCGTCACGTTGCCCATCGTCATCGGCGGCATGATCGGCGGCATCGGCATCTCGTTGCTCGTCGTCGGGGTGTGGCGCCGCGTCGCAGCCGCCGGCGTCTACGCGGCCGTCGGTGGACTGGCGGTGGCCGGCGTCCTGCAGGGCCTGTTCGGCGCACTCCAGGGCAGCTACCTCGTCAACGCGGGCATCATCGCCCTGACCCTCGCCGGCATCGCGAGCGTGATCATCGGGTTCGTCTCGATCGTCGGCCGCGCCGGCATCGCCATCGGCCCCGTCCTGTTCCTGCTCGTGGCCAACCCGCTGGCCTCGACCGCCGCGCCCTGGCAGATGCTGCCGGCGCCATGGGGGCAGATCGGTCAGTGGTTCCCGCCGGGCGCGGCCGCCGCGCTGCTGCGCGACCACTCCTACTTCCCGCAGGCCTCGACGGCCTCGCTGTGGCTGGCACTGGTGGGCTGGGTGGTCCTGGGCCTGGTGCTCTCGACCGTCGGGCACTTCCGCAACACGGGTGGCGCGACCGCCGGCGCCATCGAGGAGGCGGAGGAGGCCGAGGGCATCGAGGTCGGCGACCCGAAGGCCGCGTTCGCCTGACCGGCGACCGGGCTCGGAGTGGGGCCACGGCGCGCGTGAGACACGGCGGTAACGTCGTCGCCACACGCGCGCCGTACCGTCCGTGGGGACGCGAGAGGAGACGTCGATGGACAAGCCGACGTTGCAGGGCGAGATGATCACCCTGCGCCCCATCCGACCCGACGACGCGGACGCGATGTGGGAGATGCTGGCCGACCCCGAGGGCAAGCGGCAGACCGGGACGACGGCCACGTTCACCCGCGAGAGCATCGCCGCCTGGTGCGCGAGCCGCGCCTCCGCGAAGGGCCGCTACGACTTCGCGGTGACGGCCAACGGTGACGACTCGTTCCGCGGCGAGATCGTGCTGAACGAGGTCGACGAGGGCCGGCGCTGCGCCAACCTGCGGCTGTCGATGGGGCCGACCTACCGGGGCCGTGGCTACGGCACCGAGGGGATCCAGCTGGTGCTGGGGTTCGCGTTCGACGGCATCGGGCTGCACCGGGTGGAGCTGGACGTGCTGAGCATCAACGCCCGGGCCAAGTCCCTCTACGAGAACCTCGGGTTCCGCGTCGAGGGTCGCAAGCGCGACGCCTACCGCGACGGGGACGGGTACTGCGATGCCATCGTCATGGCGATCCTGGAGGACGAGTACCGCGCCGGTCAGCTGGGCTGACCGGCGCGGGTCGATCGGGTGCGGAAGGCGATCACCGCAGCCAGGAGTGCTTGCGCACGGCGGGAAGGTTGGCCCACCACTTGCCCAGGCCCCACGTGTCACCGGCGAACGTGAGGGCGGCGATGATCAGCACCAGCGCGTAGATGACGTGGTAGTCGATCAGCGGGTTGGTCGAGCCCTGCTGCAAGGGCCACTCGGCCAGCCACATCATGGCCATGATGAGTGAGCCGGCCACGGCCGAGACGCGCAGGCCGATGCCGAGCATCACCGCCGCGCCCACACCCAGCATGCCGAGCATGAACAGCCAGTCGGTCAGCGGGCTGGCCATGTTGGCGAACACGTCCTTGAACGGGCCGATCGCGGCGAACTTCATGAATCCCTGGCTGGGCTGCCCGCCGTCGATCCAGGACAGGGTCGGCGAGCCCTCGGTGACGGCGGCGCCCGTGCTGTAGTGCAGTCCGAACGTCTTGTCGAGGAACGCCCACAGGAAGATGAACCCGGTGGCGAGACGCGCGATCGCCAGGGCGGTGCGGGCGCGGCCCGAGGTGACGATCGCGGGCTCGGTGCGTACAGCGGCGGTGCTGGTCGTGGGATCTGCGAGGGCGGTCATGATCGGACTCTCCGTGTGAAGGTCGGTCGCCGTGCTCGGCGCCGTAGTCACACTCTCGTCCCGGTGCGAGCGGATGTTCCGGGACGTTCGTCCCCACTTCTTCACACCGTCTTCACGAGCGCTCAGCCGCGTGCCGCGTGGTACGCCTCCAGGGTGGCCTCACGCTCACGGGCGTGGTCGACGATGCGGTCGGGGTAGTCGGCAGGCGCCTCGAGACCGAGCCGCCACGGTTGGTGCACGGCTCGGCCGGGGATGCCGCGGAGCTCCGGGACCCACCGGCGCACGTACGTGCCGTCGGGGTCGAACTTCTCGCCCTGCAGCACGGGGTTGAACACGCGGAAGTACGGTGCGGCGTCGCGGCCCGTCCCGGCCACCCACTGCCAGTTCAGCTGGTTCTGCGGTACGTCGCCGTCGACGAGCCACGCCATGAAGTGGTCCGCGCCGCGCTGCCAACGGATGTGCAGGTCCTTGACCAGGAACGACGCGACCACCATGCGCACCCGGTTGTGCATCCAGCCGGTCGCGCGCAGCTGCCGCATGCCCGCATCGACCAGCGGGTAGCCCGTCCGTCCCGTCGCCCACGCCTCGAAGGCGGCGTCCGCGCCCGGTCCGTCGGCCCACGCGTCGTCCGGCACCACGGCTCGCAGCGAGCGCCTCGTCGCCCCGGGGTGGTGCCACAGCACGTCGGCGTGGAACTCGCGCCAGGCCAGCTCGGAACGGAACGTCGCCGCAGACGCGCCCCGGTCGTGGGCGAGGTCGGCCAGCAGGGTGCGGGGATGGACCTCGCCGTACTTGAGCGGGATCGACATCGACGACGTCCCGTCCACGTCGGGACGGTCACGGTCGGTGCCGTAGTCGCCCAACGCATCGGCGACAAAGGTGTGCCACCGCTCGCGCGCCGCACGCTCGCCGGCGCGCGGAAGTTCGACGCCCGTGTCCGGGGCGTCGGGCAGTGGGTCGGAGCGGATGCCGGCCCACGGGACCGAACGTGGGCGGGGGGCCGGCGCCGACCACCCGTGGTCCAACCACGCCCGACGGAACGGGGTGAACACCTGGAACGGCGAGCCCGCGCCCGTCGTCAGCAGACCGGGGCCGACGGCGTAGGGGGAACCCGTGGGCACGAGCTCGACGCCCGCGTCGTCGAGCGCCGCGCCGACGGCCTCGTCGCGTCGTCGGCCGAATGGCTCGGTGGCCGCGGTCACGTGCACGGACGACGCGGCGACCTCGCGGGCGAGGTGCGGGACGACCTCCGCCGGGTGACCCCGTCGCACGACGAGGCGGCCGCCCAGCTCGTCGTCGAGCGCCCGCAGGCTCGCCGCGAGGTACGCCAGCCGCGGGGCGCCTGCAGACGACCACAGGGCGGGGTCGACGACGAAGAGCGCGACCACGTCGCCCTCGTCGGCCCGCGCCCGCTCCACGGCGGCGACCAGGGCGGGGTTGTCCGCGAGCCGCAGGTCGCGGCGGAACCAGTGCACGCTCGTCACCGGGCCACGCTAGGTCCCGTCGGCGTCCGCGGCGACCCGCCGACCTGGGTGGACACTGGCGCACACGGCAGGGACCGGCCACGATGGCCTCATGGCAGACGGGGACGAATCGGGCGTCTCGCGCGGCCGGCGACGCGGCGACGGAGCCGACGACGCGGCGGGCGCCGGTGGGCTCACCACGGCCGACGCGCCCGTCGTCCCCCGTGACCACGCGTTCTTCGGGCACCCGCTGGGCCTCTTCACGCTGTTCGGCACGGAGCTGTGGGAGCGGTTCAGCTACTACGGCATGCGGGCCATCCTGCTGCTGTACCTGACGGACACCGCGGCCAACGGTGGCCTCGGGATCGACGAGACGACCGGGCTGGCGATCTACTCGGCCTACGGCGCGTCGGTCTACCTGGTCTCGGTGCTCGGGGGCTGGCTCGCCGACCGCATGATCGGCGCGCGGCGCTCGGTCCTGTACGGCGGCGTCGTCATCGCGGCCGGGCACGTCTTCCTCTCGATCCCCGGCGCGGGCTTCTCGTTCACGGGCATCGTGCTGGTGGCCCTGGGAACCGGTCTGCTCAAACCCAACGTCTCCTCGATGGTGGGGGAGCTGTACTCGCGCGAGGACCAGCGTCGCGACTCGGCGTTCTCGATCTTCTACATGGGCATCAACATCGGCTCGCTCGCGGCACCGTTCGTGGTGGGCGCGGTGCGCGAGCGCTGGGGCTACCACGCCGGGTTCGCGGTCGCCGCCGTCGGCATGGCGCTCGCGCTCGTCGTCTTCATCCTGGGGCGCAACCTGCTGGGTACGGCCGGGGTGCGGCCGCCCAACCCGATGACCGCGGCCGACCGCGGTCCCGTCACGCGCCTGGTGGTCGGGGTCGCCGTCGGCTGCCTCGCCGCGGTCGCGCTCGCGTGGGCGATCCAGGGGGACTTCAGCGCGGACACGTTCGTCGACGCGCTGTCCTACATCGCGCTCGCGGCGCCCGTCGCGACGTTCTGGGTCATGTTCCGGTCAGCGAAGGTGACGGCGCCGGAGCGCTCCCGGCTGCGGGCGTACATCCCCCTGTTCGTCGCGGCGATGCTCTTCTGGATGATCTTCGAGCAGGCCGGCGGCACGTTGACCACGTTCGCGGAGGACAGCACCGACCGGACGATCGGTGGCATCACCATCTCCACGGTCTTCTACCAGTCGCTCAACCCGGCGTTCATCATCCTGCTCGCGCCGGTGTTCGCCTGGATCTGGCTGAAGCTGGACGACCGACCGCCCACCGCGGTCAAGTTCGCCATCGGGCTGACGCTGGTCGCGCTCAGCTTCGTGTTCCTCGGTGGCGCCGCATGGCAGGCCGGCGACGGGAAGTCCCCGTGGTGGGTGCTCGTCGTCGTCTACCTCGTGCAGACGCTCGGCGAGCTGTGCCTGTCGCCCGTCGGTCTCGCGGCGACCACGCTGCTGGCGCCCAAGGCCTTCCGCGGGCAGGCGATGGCCCTGTGGTTCCTCGCGACGAGCGCGGGGAACGCGATCACGGCCCAGCTGGTGCAGGCCACGGCGGACGTCGGCGACGCCGCGTACTTCGGTGGGATCGGTGTGGTGACGCTCGTCTTCGCGCTCGTGATGTTCGCGCTCGCCCCCTGGGTGAGCCGGCACATCCGGGAGGGTGCGGAGAGCGGCGGCGACGAGGCGCTCAAGGGCTGACGCGCACGTGTGGGTGGCCGGTGCCAGGCTGGTGCTATGGCCGACCCAGCGCAGAACCTTCGCTCCTCCGTCGTCACCGAGGCCGTTGACGACCGTCACTGGCGGGTGATCCTGCGGCGTCTTCGCGCCACGTTCAGCGCGCCGGACTTCGCGACCGGCGCGACGTTCGTGGCGAGGGTTGCGGCGGCCGCGGACGAGGCGAACCACCATCCCGACGTCCTGCTGCGCTGGGGTCAGGTCACAGTGACGACGCGTAGCCATGACGTCGAGGGCCTCACCCAGCGCGACATCGACCTGGCGCGCGTCGTGTCCGCGATCGCCGACGACCTCGGGCTCGAGGGTGCGGTGCCGCGCAGCGAGATCCTGGAGATCGCCGTCGACGCGCTCGACATCCCTGCGGTCCGGCCGTTCTGGGCCGCGGTCCTGGGATACGAGGAGGCGACGATCCTGCCGTTCGACGGTGCGCCCGCGGACTCGTCGGCCGACGACTACGTCGAGCTCCGCGACCCTGCGGGCGTGGGCCCCACCGTGTGGTTCCAGCAGATGGATGCGCCGCGGCCGCAGCGCAACCGCATCCACTTCGACATCGCGGTCCCGCACGACCAGGCGGAGGCCCGGGTCCAGGCGACGATCGACGCCGGCGGGCTCCTGGTCAGTGATCGCGAGGCGCCCGCGTTCTGGATCATGGCAGACCCCGAGGGCAACGAGGTCTGCATCTGCACGTGGCAGGCGCGCGGCTCGAGCTGACGGGCGCAGTGGCCCGTTCACGCCTTGCACCCGAAGTCCTCGGTCCCGTCGTCGGGCTCCTCCATCCCTGCATGGACCACCTTTCGGACGTCCCCCGCCTGCCAACCTACGCAGACGTAACCTGACCTCCGCCGCTTCAAGCCCCCACGGCGGCATGGGTTTCGTCGAAGGAGTCCGAGATGAGTCGTCCGCTGCGTTCGCGCACGTCCACCCACGGTCGCAACATGTCCGGCGCTCGTGCGCTGTGGCGCGCCACCGGCATGGGCTCGGAGGACTTCGGCAAGCCGATCATCGCGATCGCCAACTCCTACACACAGTTCGTGCCCGGTCACGTGCACCTCAAGGACATGGGCGATCTGGTGGCGTCCGCCATCCGTGAGGCCGGCGGCGTGTCCAAAGAATTCAACACCATCGCGGTCGACGACGGCATCGCGATGGGTCACGCGGGGATGCTCTACTCGCTGCCGAGCCGTGACCTGATCGCGGACTCCGTCGAGTACATGGTCAACGCGCACTGCGCCGACGCCCTGGTCTGCATCTCCAACTGCGACAAGATCACGCCCGGCATGCTCAACGCGGCGCTGCGGCTGAACATCCCGGTCGTCTTCGTGTCCGGCGGCCCGATGGAGGCCGGCAAGGCGATCGTCGCCGACGGCGTCGCGTCCACGCCGCTGAACCTCATCAACGCGATCAACTACGCGGCCGACGACAACGTCACCGACGAGGCGCTGGCCAAGGTCGAGGAGTCGGCCTGCCCGACCTGCGGCTCGTGCTCCGGCATGTTCACGGCCAACTCGATGAACTGCCTGACCGAGGCGCTCGGCCTGTCGCTGCCGGGCAACGGCTCGACGCTGGCCACGCACGCCGCCCGTCGCGAGCTCTTCCTGGAGGCCGGCCGCACGATCGTCGACCTGGCCCGCCGGTACTACGACGACGAGGACGACACCGCGGCCCCCCGCGGCATCGCGACGAAGGCCGCGTTCACCAACGCCATGGCGCTGGACGTCGCGATGGGCGGGTCGACCAACACGGTCCTGCACATCCTGGCCGCCGCGCAGGAGGGTGAGGTCGACTTCGACCTGTCCGACATCGAGGGCCTGTCGCGTCGTGTGCCGTGCCTGTCCAAGGTGGCACCCAACCACCCGCGCTTCCACATGGAGGACGTGCACCGAGCGGGCGGCATCCCCGCGCTGCTCGGCGAGCTGAACCGGGCCGGTCTGCTGGAGACCGACGTGACGTCGGTGCACACGCCGACGCTGCAGGCGTGGCTCGACGACTGGGACGTGCGCGGCGGCAAGGCCACCGACCGGGCGATCGAGCTGTTCCACGCCGCGCCCGGTGGCGTCCGCACCACGCAGGCGTTCTCGACCACCAACCGCTGGGACCACCTCGACACGGACGCGGCCGACGGTTGCATCCGCGACGTCGAGCACGCGTACACGGTCGAGGGAGGCCTGGCCGTGCTGCGCGGGAACATCGCCCCCGACGGTGCCGTCTTCAAGACCGCCGGCGTCGACCCGGATGTCTTCCACTTCGTCGGCCGCGCGCTCGTGTGCGAGTCGCAGGACGAGGCCGTCGAGAAGATCCTCACCAAGCAGGTGCAGCCCGGTCACGTGGTGGTCGTGCGGTACGAGGGGCCGGCCGGTGGGCCGGGCATGCAGGAGATGCTCTACCCGACGTCGTTCATCAAGGGCCGCGGGCTGGGCAAGGTGTGCGCGCTGATCACCGACGGCCGGTTCTCGGGCGGGTCGAGCGGCATCTCGGTGGGGCACGTCTCCCCGGAGGCTGCGGCCGGCGGGACCATCGGCCTCATCGAGGACGGCGACGAGATCGAGATCGACGTGGACACGCGCCTCATCCGGGTCAACGTGCCCGACGAGGTGCTCGCCGAGCGCCGCGCCAAGATGGAGGCGTCGGAGAACCCGTGGCAGCCGAAGGACCGTGACCGCGTGGTCTCGCCCGCGCTGCAGGCCTACGCGGCGATGGCGACGTCCGCCGACCGCGGTGCCGTCCGCGACGTCTCCCGCATCCGCCGCACCTGACGGGTCATACCGGTTATACTCGACGGGTGAAGACGGCGATCTCAGTCCCTGAACCCACGTACAGCGCTGTCGAGGCGCGCGTCGAGGAGCTCGGCATGAGCAGGTCCGAGTTCTACACGCGGGGTGCAGAACTCTTGCTGGCTCGCACGGACGCCGCGACCGTGACCGCGAGGATCGACCTGGTCGTCGAGTACGCCGGCGAGCAGGATGCGAGCCACGCTGCGGCAGTCGCCGCGGGGCGTGCCGTCCTCGTGGACGGTGGAGCGCAGGACGCTTGGTGATCTCGCGCGGAGACGTGTTCTGGCTCGATCTGGGCGAGCCCGACGGCAGCAGGCCGGCACTGCGTCGGCCCGTCGTCGTGATCCAGGCCGATGCCTACAACGCGAGCCGACTCGCGACCACGGTCGTCGCAGTGATGACTTCCAACACGGCACTCGCGGCGATGCCCGGCAACGTGGTTGTCCCCTCCGGCGCCGCCGGGCTGCCGAAGGACAGCGTCATCAACGTCACAGCACTCGTCACGGTGAACAAGGTCGAGCTCGTCGAACGAGCAGGGGCATTGCCGGCGCCGTTGGCCCACGAACTGACGCGAGGCCTCACCCTGGTCCTCGGGCCGTGAGCCGTCGAACGGTCAGTTGTTCGACGAGTCGTGGCGGGGGAGGCGGGCGTCGAGCCAGCTGATGAGGTCGCTGGTGCTGCGGGTCTGCATCCAGACCTGCCCGGGGCCGACGAACTCGGCGACCAGGCCCTCGCCGCCCAGCAGGGTCGTCTTCCAGCTGTTGCCTGCCTTGCGGATCGCGTACTGCACCGTGCTCTCGAAGGCGACGATGTGCCCGGTGTCGATGACCATCCGCTCGCCGGGCGCGAGGGTCGTGCCACGGATCGCTCCGTAGGTCGCGATGAGCATGTCGCCCTGGCCCGAGCAGCGCAGCAGGATCAGCCCGGCCCCGGAGAAGAACCCGCGAGCGCCGCCCCACTGGGAGTCGACCTGGACCGTGGGATCGGAGGCGAGCCAGCCGCCCGACTGGACCAGCAGCTCGTCGCCCCCGGACAGGTTCACCAGCGCGATGTCGCCGGGGTAGGGCGGGGCGACGCCGACCGAGCCGCCCAGCTGCGACGTGAAGTCGTTGACGAAGAAGCTCTCGCCGCCGAAGGCGCGCTTGAGGCCGGACATGAAGCCGCCGCGGGTCGATGTCGCGACCGTGACGTCGCCGCGCTGCGTCGCCATCGCGCCCGACTCCACGCGGAGGGCGCCGCCCGGAGGAAGCGTCGCCTCGGCGAACGCGAAGGCGCCCTCTTCAATGTGTACCTGCACGATGCTCTCCTCACGACGACCCGCGGCCCCTTGCGGCTCGGCCATCATGCCCGGTCGGCGCCCGCGGCGTCGCTCATTCTCGCCGCGCGGTTCCGGGTGCATCCGCGCAGGTCGTCCCTAGAGTGGGGACATGAGCACCCCGGACATCAAGCCGCGCTCGCGCCAGGTCACCGACGGGTTGGAGGCGACCGCGTCGCGCGGCATGCTCCGGGCCGTCGGGATGGGCGACGACGACTTCGCCAAACCCCAGATCGGTGTCGCGAGCTCGTGGAACGAGATCACGCCCTGCAACCTGTCCCTGGACCGGCTGGCCGACGCCGTGAAGGCCGGCGTGCACGCCGGCGGCGGGTACCCGCTCGAGTTCGGCACGATCTCCGTGTCCGACGGCATCTCGATGGGGCACGAGGGCATGCACTTCTCGCTCGTCAGCCGCGACGTCATCGCGGACTCGGTGGAGACGGTCATGCAGGCGGAGCGGCTCGACGGCTCCGTGCTGCTGGCCGGCTGCGACAAGAGCCTGCCCGGCATGCTCATGGCCGCCGCCCGGCTGGACCTCGCGAGCGTCTTCCTCTACGCCGGT
This sequence comes from Cellulomonas sp. JH27-2, assembly GCF_014837175.1. Classification (GTDB taxonomy): domain Bacteria; phylum Actinomycetota; class Actinomycetes; order Actinomycetales; family Cellulomonadaceae; genus Cellulomonas. The sequence continues at coordinate 53,055 of NZ_JACYFR010000004.1, forward strand.
TCCATCGCACCGGGGTGGGTCAAGCTGAGCGACGGCACCGAGAAGAACGTGACGATCATCGACGCGTTCGAGGCCGTCGGCGCCTGCGCCCGTGGGCTGATGAGCGAGGACGACCTGGGCCGCATCGAGCGAGCCATCTGTCCCGGCGAGGGTGCGTGCGGCGGCATGTACACCGCCAACACGATGGCGTCCGTCGCCGAGGCGATGGGCATGTCGCTGCCGGGCTCCGCGGCGCCGCCGTCGGCCGACCGCCGCCGGGACGCCTTCGCGCACAAGTCCGGCGAGGCCGTCGTCGAGCTGCTGCGCCGGGGCATCACGGCGCGGCAGATCATGACCAAGGAGGCGTTCGAGAACGCGATCTCCGTGGTCATGGCGTTCGGCGGCTCGACGAACGCCGTGCTGCACCTGCTCGCGATCGCGCACGAGGCCGAGGTGGACCTGACGCTCGACGACTTCAAGCGCGTCGCCGCACGTGTGCCGCACCTGGGCGACCTCAAGCCTTTCGGCGCCTACGTCATGAACGACATCGACCGCATCGGCGGCGTCCCCGTGGTGATGAAGGCGCTGCTGGACGCCGGGCTGCTGCACGGCGACTGCCTGACCGTCACCGGCAAGACGATCGCCGAGAACCTGGCCGACGTGAACCCGCCGGACCCGGACGGCAAGATCCTGCGCGCCCTGGACAACCCCATCCACCACACGGGCGGCATCACGATCCTCGACGGGTCGCTGGCGCCGGAGGGCGCGGTCGTGAAGAGCGCCGGCTTCGACTCCGACGTCTTCGAGGGCACCGCGCGCGTGTTCGACCGCGAGCGGGCGGCGATGGACGCGCTGGAGGACGGCACGATCGTCGCGGGCGACGTCGTCGTCATCCGCTACGAGGGCCCCAAGGGCGGCCCGGGCATGCGCGAGATGCTGGCCATCACCGGGGCGATCAAGGGCGCGGGCCTGGGCAAGGACGTGCTGCTCCTGACGGACGGCCGGTTCTCCGGCGGGACGACGGGCCTGTGCGTCGGTCACGTCGCGCCGGAGGCCGTCGACGCCGGGCCCATCGCGTTCATCCGCGACGGCGACCGCGTCCGGCTCGACGTGGCGAACGCGAAGCTGGACCTGCTGGTGGACGCGGCGGAGCTCGAGGCGCGCCGCGAGGGCTGGGAGCCGCTGCCGCCCACCTACACGCGTGGTGTCCTGGCCAAGTACGCGAAGCTGGTCCAGTCGGCGAGCAAGGGCGCGGTCCTCATCTGACCGTTCGGCGGGGACGACAAGACCACGCCTCGGGAGGGTCGCCCGTCGGCGGTCTCACCGGAGCGTGTAGTCGAACGTCACGCGGTGCGTGCCGTCGGCTTCGATGACCAGCGAACCGCCGCCCTCGATCCCGGCCAGGTCCCCGGTGCCGCTGCCGGGGACGATGGTGAAGTACTCGGCCGACCTGCCCGCGCCGCGGGTGGTGGCTGCGTGCGCGAAGTTGAACGCACCGGTGCGGCCGTCGAGCGAGCCCACGAACGACTCGATGGCGACATACGTACCGACCCCGCGCTCGGGGTCGAACGCCGACGTGAACAGGGTCGTCGACCGGCCCTCGGCGCCGCCCGAGTACAGCTTCTCCATCGTCGCGACCCCGACCCCGAGCGCCGTCGGCGCCTGCACCGCGTCGACCGGGACCGGCGTGAACCCGCTGACCGTGAACGTCGTCTCTGTGAGCATGCGGTGACCGTAGCGCCGGACACCGACACGCCCGCCGGGCGCGGCGCCCTAGGGTGAGGGTGTCTGCTGGTTCGGGAGCGAGGGAGTGTCGTCGTGGGCAAGGTGCACGAGAGCATCGACGGGCGCCTTCGGACGTTCATCGAGCGGCAGCCCATGTTCTTCGTCGCGAGCGCGCCGAGCGGGCCGGACGGCCACGTCAACGTGTCGCCCAAGGGGATCCCCGGGTCGTTCGTCGTGATCGACGACCACACGGTCGCGTACGTCGACATCACCGCGAGCGGCTCGGAGACCATCGCGCACCTGCGCCAGAACGGCCGCATCACCATCATGTTCTGCGCGTTCGACGGGCCGCCCAACATCGTCCGGCTGCACGGGCACGGCCGGTTCGTGACGCTCTACGACGAGGGGTTCGACGACCTGCTCGCGATGTTCCCGGGCGACCTGCCGGAGGAGCGCGGCACGCGGGCGGTGATCGTCGTCGACGTCGAGCGAGTCTCGGACTCGTGCGGGTACGGGGTGCCGCTCATGACCTTCGCCGGCGAGCGGGACCTCCTGCCCCCGTACATGGAGCGCAAGGGCGTCGAGGGCCGCGCCGACTACCGCCGGCTCAAGAACCGCGTGAGCATCGACGGCCTGCCGGCGTTCGACATGGATCCCGACGTGGCCGACTGAAACTGCCTGGTGAAACCGGCCACACGGCCCTCGCGGAGCCGGTACGGTTCGGGCAGTCACGACGACGGTGCGTGACGTGACGAGGGGGACACGTGACCGCCGACCTGGCGATCTCCACGCGCGGCCTGCGCAAGACGTACCGACGGTTCAACCTGACGCGCTCCGTCGCGGTCGAGGGACTCGACCTCGACGTTCCGGTGGGCGGCGTGCACGGGTTCCTGGGGCCCAACGGGTCGGGGAAGACGACGACGATCCGCATGCTGCTGGGCCTCATCCGGGCCGACGAGGGCACGATGCGCTTGTTCGACCAGGAGGTGCCGCGCGCGCTGCCGCAGGTGGTCGGCCGCGTGGGGGCCATCGTCGAGCAGCCCAAGTTCTTCCCGAACTTCTCCGGGCGCCGCAACCTCATGCTGCTGGCGGGCGCGATCCACGCCGACCCGTCGCTCGTCGACGTCGTCCTGTCCGACGTCGGCCTCGCCGACCGCGCCAAGGATCGCTTCCGCAGCTACTCGCTGGGCATGAAGCAGCGGCTCGCCATCGCTGCGACGCTGCTCAAGGACCCAGACCTGCTGATCTTCGACGAGCCGACCAACGGCCTGGACCCGGCGGGGATCCGGGAGATCCGCGGCACCATGCGCGGGCTCGCGGACCGCGGCAAGACGGTGCTCGTCTCGAGCCACATCCTGGGCGAGGTCGAGCAGGTCGCCGACACCGTCTCGATCATCGCGCGCGGACGGCTGCTGGCCAGCGGTCGCGTGCAGGACCTCATCGGTGCCTCGGCTGTGACCACGGTGCGCGTCGGCGTGCACGACCCCGACGCGGCCGCGCAGGTCATCGCTGCGCGCGGCTGGGGCGTGCGGCGCGACGAGCGGATGCTGGTCGTCGACGGTGCGCCCGCGCCCGCCGCGATCACCGAGCTGCTGGCCGGCCACCGGCTGTTCGTCGACGAGCTCGTCCCGGTGCGCGCCGACCTGGAGTCGGTGTTCCTCGAGCTCACCGCGGGCCAGGGGCCCGGCTCGCGAGCCGACGGCGGTGAGCACGGCCCGCACGGACGCCGCGCCCAGCCCGAGGGAGGTGCGCGATGAACCTCCTGCGCGTCGAGCTCGCCCGGTTCTACGCCCGCGTCCTGCTCTGGTGCGTGGCGGTGGGTCTGTTCGTCGTGTCGGGGCTGGTCGTCTTCGACGCCTGGCACTCCTCCCGGCCGCCGTCGGCTGCAGCCGTGGCCGAGGCGCAGACGTTCTACGAGCAACAGCTCAAGGACTTCGAGGAGAACGGCGAGCAGATGGTCGCCGACTGCAAGGACCAGCAGTCGCAGGACCCGGACCCGAAGGCGGACTACGGCTGCGACCAGATGAAGCCGAAGCTCGAGTACTACCTCCCGTACACGCCGAGCTTCGCCGGTGAAGGGGTCAGGTCGCTCGGGAACATCAGCATGGCGATCCTGCTCGTCGCGGGCCTGATGGGCACGAGCTTCGTCGCCGCCGAGTTCGCGAGCGGCGCGATCAGCAACTGGCTGACGTTCGCGCCGCGCCGCGTTCCCGTGTTCGCCAGCAAGCTCGGCGCCGCGTTCTTGGGCGTCCTGCCCGCCGTGATCCTGGCGGTGGGCGTCACCGCCGGTGGCATCGTGCTCGCCTACAGCTCCCACGGCCTGCTCGACGGTGTCACCGACGCTGCGTGGGCGGGCTTCCGCGACACGTCTCTGCGCCTCCTCGCCGTCGGACCGATCGCCGCCGTGGCGGGCGCCGCGCTCGCCTTCCTGCTGCGGCACACGGCGGCCGTGCTGGGCGTGGTGATCGGCTGGGCCGTGGTGTGGGAGGGGTTGCTGCGGTCGCTCATCCCGACCCTCCAGCCCTACACGGTGGTGCTCGACGTCACCGCGTGGGTGCAGGGCGGGACGACCTACTCCGTCGAGGACTGCGGCGTGCGTGCGCCGGACGGATCGATGACCTGCGAGTACGTCGAGCACACGCTGCACATGACGCAGGCCGGGCTGCAGCTCGGCGGGCTCGTCGTCGTGCTCGTCGTCGTCGCCCTGCTCGTGTTCCGCCGACGCGACGTGGCCTGACCTGCAAGAACTTCAGTCCGGGGCGTTCCGCGCCGATGTCACCGGTGCACCGCGGCCGACCGGCCCGGGCGGACGGGTGGGCGATGGGTGACGAGCCGGCGATCTGGACCCGGGGGCTGCGCAAGACGTACCGGTCGTTCACCATGCGCGAGGTCGTCGCGGTCCAGGGCCTCGACCTGCGCGTGCCCGCCGGTGGTGTGCACGCGTTCCTGGGGCCCAACGGCGCCGGCAAGACGACGACCATCCGGATGCTCCTGGGGATGGTGCGACCGGACGCCGGGGAGATCCGTCTGCTCGGGCACGCGCTCCCGCAGGGCCTCGAGCCCGCGTTGCGGCACGTGGGTGCGGTGGTGGAGCAGCCGACGTTCTACCCGCACTTCTCCGGCCGCGAGAATCTGATGCTGCTCGCCGTGGCGGCGGGCGTTCCCGCGTCGAAGGTCGATGCGGTGCTGGACCAGGTCGGCCTCGCCGGGCGCGGGCGCGACCGCTTCCGCAAGTACTCCCTCGGGATGCGCCAGCGGCTTGCGATCGCCGCAACCCTGCTGCGCGACCCGCAGCTCGTCATCCTCGACGAGCCGACGAACGGGCTGGACCCCGCGGGGATCCACGACGTGCGCGAGCTGATGAGGTCGCTCGCCGACCAGGGCCGGACCGTGCTCGTCTCCAGCCACGCGCTCGCGGAGGTCGAGCAGGTGGCGGACACGGTGTCGATCGTCGTGCGGGGTGCGTTGGTCGCGGAAGGGCGCGTCGCGGACCTGCTCGGTGAGCGGTCGGGCACGACCGTGCGGGTACGCGTGGACGAGACGGACGACGCGGCCGCCGTCCTGCGGCGCACCGGGTGGACCGTGCGCGACGACGCCAACCACCTCGTCGTCGACGGTGCGCCGTCGGCGGCCGAGGTGAACCGCTCGCTCGTGGCGTCGGGCATCTACGCGCACGAGCTGAGCCTGGTGCGGCCCGACCTGGAGGCGGTCTTCCTCGACCTCACGCGCGAGGTGGCCTCATGACGCGTGCCCTGCGCGCCGAGCTCCGTCGGATCCGCCTGCGGACCGTCACGTGGCTGATGCTCGGCCTCCTGCTCGTCGTCGCCGCCGGGTTCGTCGCCACGTCGTGGGACGACGCGCGGCCGAGGACGGCCGCCGAGCTCGCAGCAGCCCACGAGGCGTACGAGGACGACGTCCGCACCATCGCGGACATGGTCGTGCAGTGCCGTGCGCTCCGCGAGAAGAACCCTGACTTCGATCTCGACTGCGATCTGAAGGCCAACCCTGAGTCGTCGTATCTCTGGAGCGGCAGGTCCTTCGCTGACGTCCTGGCCAGTGCGGTCGACGGGCTCGCCGCGCCGCTCGCGGGCGCTGCGCTCGTCGTCGCGGTGTCGTTCGTGACGGCCGAGTTCGGCGCTCGGACCATCGCGCCCTGGCTCGTCGTTGTCCCGCGCCGAACCCGGGTGGTGCTCAGCAAGACCTCGGCCGCCGCGATCGCCTCCGTGCCCGGCGCAGTGGTGACCGTCGCGGTGACCGCGCTGGGCCTGATGGCGTTGTACGCGGCCTGCGGGCGCTCGGTCGGTGCGGCGGGCGTCTGGGGGCCCGTGGTGGGGACGGTCGGTCGTGAGCTGGTCCTGGTGGTGCTCGCCGCCGTCGTGGGCACGGGACTCGCCTTCGCGCTGCGGCACGCCACCGCGGTTCTCGGCGTCCTGGTCTGGTGGGTGATCGCCGTCGAGGTGACCCTCCCCGTGGTCCTGCCCGGGTGGGTCCCCGTGACGGTCGCGACGAACGCGAGCGCCTGGCTGACCGGTCGGGCGACGTACACGGTCGAGCAGTGCACACCCGATCCTGCCCAACCCACGACGCCGTGGTGCCAGGACGTGGAGCACGTCGTCGGCGGGGGGCAGGGACTGATGGCGCTCGTCGTGCTGGCTGTGGTGGTCGCGCTGGCCGGCGTCCTCGTCTTCAAGCGACGGGACGTCACCTGACGCCCGTCCACTTGCTGGTCTCGTGAACCACGATGTGAGACGGATCATGGGTGGCGTGACACCGCGCCTACGGAGGCGTAGCCTCGCAGGCGTGCAGACGATCCTCCTCGTAGTACTTCCTGAGCGCGCCGGCTGAGGCCACCCGCACAGGCCTCGTCAGCGCGCTCACCCCTCGTTCGCCCGTGCCGGGCCCGGGGGGTTTTGTTTTGCCCACCACGCACGACCTCGCAGAGCAGCACCACCAGCAGCACCAACCCGAGCAGCACCACCGCACGCAGGGAGACACATCGATGGTCACCGGTCCTCACCCGGCGCCGCCGCGCACACCCGCCCCGTCGCCGACCGCCGTCCCGACCCCCGCCCGCACGACGCCGAGCGTCAGCGAGCAGGTCACCGGCGCGCAGTCGATCGTGCGCTCGCTCGAGGAGGTGGGCGCCGAGGTCGTCTTCGGCATCCCCGGTGGAGCGATCCTGCCGACGTACGACCCGCTGATGGACTCCACCCGCCTGCGCCACATCCTGGTGCGCCACGAGCAGGGCGGCGGGCACGCCGCGGCCGGCTACGCGTCGGCGACCGGGCGCGTGGGCGTCTGCATGGCGACGTCCGGTCCCGGCGCGACGAACCTCGTGACCCCCATCGCCGACGCGCACATGGACTCGGTCCCGCTGGTCGCGATCACCGGGCAGGTGGGCGCGTCGCTGATCGGCACGGACGCGTTCCAGGAGGCCGACATCGTCGGCATCACGCTGCCCGTCACCAAGCACAACTACCTGGTCACCGACCCCGACGAGATCCCGCGCGTCATCGCGGAGGCGTTCCACATCGCGTCGACGGGTCGCCCCGGCCCTGTGCTCGTCGACATCGCCAAGTCCGCGATGCAGAGCCAGACCACGTTCGCCTGGCCGCAGGAGATCTCGCTGCCCGGCTACCACCCGGTGACCAAGCCGCACGCCAAGCAGATCCGCGAGGCGGCCCGGCTGCTCGCGACGGCTCGTCGGCCCGTCCTGTACGTCGGGGGCGGCGTGATCCGCGCCCGCGCATCGGCGGAGCTGCGCGCCCTCGTCGACGCGTCCGGCGCGCCCGCGGTGACCACCCTCATGGCCCGCGGCGCGCTGCCCGACTCGCACCCGCAGAACCTGGGTATGCCCGGCATGCACGGCACCGTGGCCGCCGTCGCGGCGCTGCAGAAGGCCGACCTGATCGTCGCCCTCGGTGCCCGGTTCGACGACCGCGTCACGGGCCTGCTGTCGAGCTTCGCGCCCGGTGCCGCGGTCGTCCACGCCGACATCGACCCGGCCGAGATCGGCAAGAACCGCACGGCGGACGTGCCGATCGTCGGCGACCTGCGCGAGGTCATGGCCGACCTGCTGCCCGAGCTCGCTCGTGAGCACGCCCAGCACGGCAAGCCTGACCTCGAGGGCTGGTGGAAGACGCTCGACGACCTGCGCGAGTCCTTCCCGCTGGGCTTCGACGAGCCGTCGGACGGGCTGCTCGCGCCCCAGCACGTCATCTCCAGGATCGGCGCGCTGTCCGGCCCGGAGGCGACGTACGTCGCGGGCGTGGGCCAGCACCAGATGTGGGCCGCGCAATTCATCCGCTACGAGCGCCCCAACGCGTGGCTCAACTCGGGCGGTCTCGGCACCATGGGCTACTCGGTCCCCGCGGCCATGGGCGCGAAGGTGGGGGAGCCGGACCGCACGGTCTGGGCGATCGACGGCGACGGCTGCTTCCAGATGACCAACCAGGAGCTGGCCACCTGCACGATCAACGAGATCCCGATCAAGGTCGCGATCATCAACAACTCATCGCTCGGCATGGTGCGCCAGTGGCAGACCCTGTTCTACGAGTCGCGCTACTCCAACACGGACCTGCACACGGGCCACGGGACCAAGCGCGTGCCGGACTTCGTCAAGATGGCGGACGCGTACGGGGCCGTGGGCCTGCGGTGCGAGTCCAAGGCCGACGTCGACGCGACGATCAAGCGCGCGCTCGAGATCAACGACCAGCCCGTGGTCGTCGACTTCACGGTCTCGCGCGACTCGATGGTGTGGCCGATGGTCGCCGCCGGCGTGAGCAACGACAAGATCCAGTACGCCCGGGGCATCAGCCCGGCGTGGGACCGGGAGGACTGAGCGCGATGAACCTTGATGCCACAGCCCGACCCACGGATGCAGAGGACTGAACCATGAGCCGTCACACCCTGTCGGTGCTCGTCGAGAACAAGCCCGGCGTGCTCACCCGCGTCGCGGGCCTGTTCGCCCGACGCTCGTTCAACATCCACTCGCTCGCGGTGGGCCCCACCGAGCACGCCGAGATCTCGCGGATCACGGTCGTCGTGGACGTCGACGAGCTCCCGCTCGAGCAGGTGACCAAGCAGCTCAACAAGCTGATCAACGTCATCAAGATCGTCGAGCTCGAGGACGCGGCCTCGGTGCAGCGCGAGCTGCTGCTGGTCAAGGTGCGCGCCGACGCGTCGCAGCGCACGAGCGTCCTCGAGGTCGTGAACCTCTTCCGCGCCCACGTCGTCGACGTGGTGCCGGACTCGGTCGTCGTCGAGGCGACCGGTTCCCCCGCCAAGCTGGAGGCGCTGCTCGCGGCGCTCGAGCCGTTCGGCGTCCGCGAGATCGTGCAGTCCGGCACGGTCGCCATCGGACGCGGCTCCCGATCGATCACGGACCGGGCGCTCGAGCGCGTCTCGCGTTCGGCCTGATACCTCTTGTCTCGCACACCCACATCACCTAAGGAGTTCCACCGTGGCTGAGCTGTTCTACGACGACGATGCCGACCTGTCGATCATCCAGTCCAAGAAGGTCGCCGTCATCGGCTACGGCAGCCAGGGGCACGCGCACTCGCTGAACCTGCGCGACTCCGGCGTCGACGTCACCGTCGGCCTGCGCGAGGGTTCCGCCTCGCGTGCCAAGGCCGAGAACGAGGGTCTGAAGGTCGCCTCGGTCGCCGACGCCGTGGCCGGCGCCGACGTCGTCGTCATCCTGGCGCCCGACCAGGTCCAGCGGATCGTCTACCGCGAGGAGATCGAGCCCAACCTGCGCGACGGCGCTGCCCTGGTCTTCGGCCACGGCTTCAACATCCGCTTCGGCTACATCAAGCCGGCCGCGCAGCACGACGTGCTCATGGTCGCCCCCAAGGGCCCGGGTCACCTGGTGCGCCGCGAGTACGTCGACGGCCGCGGCGTGCCCGTGATCGTCGCCGTCGAGCAGGACGCCTCGGGCTCCGCCTGGGACCTGGCGCTGTCCTACGCCAAGGCGATCGGTGGCCTGCGTGCCGCCGGAATCAAGACGACGTTCACCGAGGAGACCGAGACCGACCTGTTCGGCGAGCAGGCCGTCCTGTGCGGTGGCGTGTCGCAGCTCATCCAGTACGGCTTCGAGACGCTGACCGAGGCGGGCTACCAGCCCGAGGTCGCGTACTTCGAGGTGCTGCACGAGCTCAAGCTCATCGTCGACCTCATCTTCGAGGGTGGCATCACCAAGCAGCGCTGGTCGGTCTCCGACACGGCGGAGTACGGCGACTACGTCTCCGGTCCGCGCGTCATCACGCCCGACGTCAAGGCGAACATGGGTGCGGTCCTCGCGGACATCCAGTCCGGCGCCTTCGCCGAGCGCTTCATCAACGACCAGGACGCCGGCGCGCCGGAGTTCAAGGCGCTGCGCGAGAAGGGTCAGAACCACCCGATCGAGCCGGTCGGCCGCGAGCTGCGCAAGCTGTTCGCGTGGGTGAAGCCCTCGGACACCGATTATGTGGAGGGAAGCGCCGCGCGCTGATCTCGACTCACGGAACGGCACCCCGGGGCTCCTGGGGTGCCGTTCGTCGTTCGTGCGCAAGGATGGACCGACGACGACGAAGGGTTGACGATGACCGACACCACGGCTGACGACGAGTACGGCGCGGACGCGATCGCGACGGACGGCGACGACCGCATCAGTGCGTTCTGGCAGGCGGCCCGTGGCCACCTGGGCTTCGGCAAGATGGAGTCGATCGTGGGCGGCAACCCGCTCGACGTGGTCCCGCCGCCGTCGTTCTCGTACGGCGAGGGTGCGGAGGCCGACGAGGTGCTGGCGCAGATCCTGGCGGGCTCGAAGACGGAGTCGTCGTACCCGCGTGCCGAGTCCGGTGACGAGCTCCCGCGGGTGGGGGACGTCGCGATCGTGCTGGACGGCAGCGGTGAGCCGAAGGCGCTGATCCGCACCACCGAGGTGGAGGACGCGGACCCGGTCGTGGAGCGGTTCGAGCTCGTGTACCCCCTGAACGGCCCGACGCCTGCGGTGGACTGACCAGCGCGATGGCCGAGGAGTGAGACGGGCGTCCCGGTGGGTGGGATGCGGTCGTAGGGTGGCGACATGAGCACCCCGCTGGGATCCCGTGACATCAACCTCGCCGTCGTCGCCGGCGACGGCATCGGCACCGAGGTCGTCGAGCAGGGTCTGCTCGCGCTCGAGGCGGCGCTCACGGGCACCGGCGTGACGGTGAGCACGACGGACTTCGACCTGGGTGCGCGCCGCTGGCACGCGACCGGCGAGACGCTGACGGACGCCGACCTCGGCGCGATCCGCACGCACGACGCGATCCTGCTGGGCGCCATCGGCGACCCGACGGTGCCGAGCGGTGTCCTGGAGCGCGGGCTGCTGCTCAAGCTGCGCTTCGCGCTCGACCACTACGTCAACCTGCGTCCGTCCAAGCTGTTCCCCGGCGTCCCGACGCCGCTGGCGAACCCGGGCGACGTCGACTTCGTCGTCGTGCGGGAGGGTACCGAGGGGCCGTACGTCGGCAACGGCGGCGCCATCCGCGTCGGCACGCCGCACGAGATCGCCAACGAGGTCAGCGTCAACACGGCGTTCGGCGTCGAGCGCGTGGTCCGTGACGCGTTCGCCCGTGCTGCGGCCCGCCCGCGCAAGAAGCTCACGCTCGTGCACAAGCACAACGTGCTGGTGCACGCCGGTCACCTGTGGCGCCGCACGGTCGAGGCCGTCAACGCCGAGTTCCCGGACGTGACGGTCGACTACCTGCACGTCGACGCGGCCACGATCTTCCTGGTCACCAACCCCAGCCGGTTCGACGTCATCGTGACCGACAACCTGTTCGGCGACATCCTCACCGACCTCGCGGCCGCGATCACGGGCGGCATCGGGCTGGCAGCCTCCGCCAACATCAACCCCGACCGCACGGCGCCCAGCATGTTCGAGCCCGTGCACGGCTCCGCCCCCGACATCGCCGGTCAGGGCAAGGCCGACCCCACCGCCACGGTGCTGTCCGTCGCGCTCCTGCTGGACCACCTGGGTCTGTCCGACGAGGCCCGCACGGTCGAGGCCGCCGTCGCCGCCGACATCGCCGAGCGTGGCGGCCGAGTACGGTCGACGGCCGAGGTGGGCAAGGACCTCGCCGCGCGCATCGCCGGCTGATCCGCCGGCGCAGCCCTCGTCGGACCGACGTGGGCGCGGCACCGCTGTCCCCCCCGCCGTCGTCACCGGTACCGTCGACTCGACCCTGGTGAAAGGCCCCATGATGAGCACCCTCGCAACCCCCACGTCCGCGGACCTGTTCGAGATCCGTCGCACCACCACCCCCGTGCCCGACGAGCAGCGCGAGGCCGCGCTGGCCGCGCCCAAGTTCGGCACGGTGTTCACCGAGCACATGGCGCGCGTGTCCTACACGCACGAGTCCGGCTGGCAGGACCGTCGGGTCGAGCAGTACGGCCCGCTCCAGCTGGACCCCGCGACGTCGGTCCTGCACTACGCGCAGGAGATCTTCGAGGGTCTCAAGGCGTACCGGCACGGCGACGGGTCCGTCTGGACGTTCCGGCCGCAGGCGAACGCGGCGCGCTTCGCGCGTTCCGCGACCCGCCTCGCACTGCCGGTGCTCGACGAGGCCGACTTCCTCGGCGCGATCGAGGCCCTGGTCCGCACCGACCTGGCCTGGGTGCCGTCGGGCGAGGAGACGAGCCTGTACCTGCGGCCGTTCATGTACGCCTCGGAGCCGTTCCTGGGCGTGCGGCCCTCGCTCGAGGCCGAGTTCCTGGTCATCGCCTCGCCGGTGGGCCCGTACTTCGCGGGCGGCGTGCGCCCGGTGGCCATCTGGGTCGACCAGACCTACCACCGCGCCGGTGCCGGTGGCACGGGCGACGCCAAGTGCGGCGGCAACTACGCCGCCAGCCTGCTGCCGCAGCAGAACGCCTACGACAAGGGCTTCGAGCAGGTCTGCTTCCTGGACGCGTCGACGAACACGATGCTCGAGGAGCTGGGCGGCATGAACGTGTTCCTCGTGAGCGCCGACGGCAGCGTCTCGACGCCGCCCACGTCGGGCGCGATCCTCGAGGGCGTCACGCGGTCGTCGATCATCCAGCTGCTGACCGACGCGGGCCACGAGGTCTCCGAGCGCCCGCTGCCGCTGACCGAGGTCACGGCCGGGCTGGCCGACGGTTCCATCGCCGAGGTCTTCGCGTGCGGCACGGCGGCGGTCGTGACGCCCATCGGGCGCCTGGCGAGCGACGACTTCGACCTCACGGTCGGCGACGGCGCGGCCGGTGCCGTGACGAGCCGCATCCGCACGGAGCTCACGGACATCCAGTACGGCCGCGCGAGCGACCGGCACTCCTGGCTGCACCGCCTGGCCTGATCGCGCGCCGGCGTGACGAAGGGCCGCACCGATCGCTCGGTGCGGCCCTTCGTCGTGCTGGAGGTCAGCCGGCCGGCACCATGCGGGCCGTGCGGGACAGGACGCCGGAGAGCAGCGACCAGACCGCGATGCCGATGAGCAGGTTGACGAGCCCCGAGCACAGGGCCGTCTCCGTGTCGTCGGTCCAGGTCAGGGGCAGCAGTGCGACGACGAGCGTGCCGAGCCCCATGATCCAGCCGAAGAAGGCACGGGGCTTGGGCGTGGACAGGACGAGCGCGTACAGCAGGGCGCCGGCGACGACGGCCGTCGCGACCCCGCCGACGACGTACGCACCCATGGTGCTGTCCGTGCCGAACGGGTCCTGCGTGACCAGGTCGACGTCGAGGATGCTCTCGAAGATGACGGTGCCGGCCACGCCGATCAGCGCGGCGACCAGCGCCGTGGCGACGACTCCGGCCCAGTACGGTCCGGCGGCGATGGCGGGCCGGGTCGCGGCGGGGGCCGGCACGGCCGTCGGCTGTGGGGGAGCCGTGTCGGGGGCAGGGGTCGCCGCGTACACGGGCTGGGCCGGCTGCAGTGCGGGCGGCTGGTCGGCCGGGGCGGCGGGCTCGGGTGGGATCGACCGTCCGGCCGCGGGGATCCGGGTGGTGGGAGGCTGGTCCGGTGGGACGGACATGCGTGCTCCTTCGCTCGGGGGACGTCGGTGAGCGAGCGCCCACCACGACGTGCTGCTCGCCCCAAACTAGCGACGGCGAGCGGATCAGGCCCGGCGAGAGCTGCCGTGGACGTCGTCGGAAGGCCGTCGCGACGCGGTCGCGTCCAGCAGGTGGAACACGTGACCGACGGGCAGGACGTGTGCCACGATGGGCTCGTGACCACCGTTCGTAGCCTGGCGCTCATTATCGAGTAGCGCGTCGACCCACCCGTCGACGCGCAGACCTCCCGTACCTCGGGGGGTTTTTTTGTTGGTCCGGCACCACCCCCGCCGGCCGGCAGCGACGTCGTCCCGCATCCCGCACCACCCCCGCGGCACCGGGACGACGCAGCCAGGCATCGAGCACAGCACGTGAGCCAGCGAAGTCTGCACCGAAGAGAGCCGATCGTGACCCCCAGCACGGAGTTCCACGTCTACGACACCACCCTGCGCGACGGCGCGCAGCAGGAGGGCATGAACCTGTCGGTCGCCGACAAGCTCGCGATCGCCCCGTTGCTGGACGAGCTGGGCGTCGGCTTCATCGAGGGCGGCTGGCCGGGTGCGGTGCCGAAGGACACGGAGTTCTTCAAGCGCGCCGCCAAGGAGCTGGACCTGCGCAACGCCGAGCTCGCGGCCTTCGGGTCCACGCGCAAGGCCGGCACGCGCGCGGCCGACGACCCGCAGGTGCGGGCACTGCTCGACTCCGAGGCGCCCGTCGTCGCGCTCGTCGCCAAGCACGACCTGCGGCACGCCGAGCGCGCGCTGCGGACCACGGGCGTCGAGAACATCGCGATGATCGCCGACACGGTCCAGCTCCTGGTGCGGGAGGGCCGGCGCGTCGTGGTCGACGCCGAGCACTTCTTCGACGGCTACCGGTTCGACGCGGCCTACACGCGCGAGGCCGTGCTGGCGGGGTTCGAGGCGGGCGCCGAGGTCGTCGCGCTGTGCGACACCAACGGGGGGATGGTCCCCACCTGGGTCGCGGACATCGTGCACGAGGTCCGCGGGTTCGTCGGGCCGGACGCGATCCTGGGCATGCACGCGCACAACGACTCGGGCTGCGCGGTGGCCAACACGCTCGCGGCGGTCGAGGCGGGCTGCTCGCACATCCAGGGCACCGTCAACGGCTACGGCGAGCGCACCGGCAACGCGGACCTGCTGGCGGTCGTCGCGAACCTGGAGCTCAAGTACGGTCGCAGCGTCCTGGCGACGGACGACGAGCACTCCGGTGGCCTCACCGAGCTGACGCGGATCGCGCACGCCATCAGCGACATCACCAACATCTCGCCGTTCGCCCGCTCGCCGTACGTCGGTGCGAGCGCGTTCGCGCACAAGGCTGGCCTGCACGCGTCCGCGATCCGTGTCGACCCCGACCTCTACCAGCACATCGACCCGGCCGAGGTCGGCAACGACATGCGCATGCTGGTCAGCGACATGGCGGGGCGGGCGTCGATCGAGCTCAAGGGGCGCGAGCTGGGCTTCGACCTGTCCGGCCGCGCCGACCTCCTGGGCCGCGTCACCGACCGCGTGAAGGACGCCGAGGCGCACGGGTACACCTACGAGGCGGCCGACGCGTCGTTCGAGCTGCTGCTCGTCGAGGAGATCGAGGGTTCGCGACCGAAGTACTTCACGGTCGAGTCGTGGCGCGCGATCGTCGAACGCAGCGGCGGACGCGGAACCCCCGCGACGGCGGAGGCGACCGTGAAGCTGCACGCCGGGGGTGAGCGTCACGTCACGACGGGCGAGGGCAACGGACCCGTCAACGCGCTCGACCACGCCCTGCGGCTTGGACTGCTGCGCGTCTACCCGGAGCTCGAGGACTTCGAGCTCATCGACTTCAAGGTCCGCATCCTCGACTCGATGCACGGGACGGACGCCGTCACCCGCGTCCTGATCGAGACGAGCGACGGGAACACGTCGTGGAGCACGGTCGGTGTGGGCCCCAACCTGCTCGAGGCGTCGTGGGAGGCGCTCACGGACTCGGCCATCTGGGGGTTGCGACACCGCAGGATCGCGCCGCGCTGACGCCGCACCGGGCGAACGTGGCCTCTGCGTCATAGCCTCGGACCACACGACGACGAGGGGAGCACCGTTGGCCGGCACGCAGCCGTCCGGGCGCGTCCCGGACGACGCAGCCGAGGACCTCACGGGTCCGTCGCGCTGGGGGTGGTGGCTGGTGGTCGTCGCGGTCCTGGCCGTCGTCGTCCTGCTGGTGGTCCAGCCCTGGACGGAGCACGAGACCGAGCCGGCGGCCACCGACACGGCGTCCGGTCAGAGCTCGTCGGCGTCCGACGTGCCGAGCCCCACGACCACCGGCGCGACCTCGTCGTCCACCACGCCGCCTGCGCTGCCGGGGTCGGACGCCGTCTTCGACGGGACCACGCTCGCGGCGCTCTTCGTCACCGACGACCAGCTCGTGGCGACGGTCCCCGCGGCATCCAGCGGCGTGCAGCCCAGCATCGGGCCGGACGAGGTGGCGTGGGGCCTGCCGGCGGGGTCCAGCGTGGACCCGGCGTCCTGCACCACTGCCGTCACGGTGGTGAGCAAGAAGCCCAAGCAGTTCGACGCACGCTCGTCGGGCAACGACGCGATGACCTGGCAGGAGCGCGTGACGGTGCTGAGCACGGCGACCGCCGCGCAGAAGGCGTTCAGCGACCTCGTGGCGACGGTGGACGCGTGCCCCGCGTACTCGCAGGTGAACCCTGGTTCCGCCGGCGACTCGTGGAGCGCGCAGCCCGCCATCGAGGGGCAGAGCGCGTACCCGTCCATCGTCCAGGAGGTGAACGCGACGCGAGACGGCACCGCGGTCCCCGAGTACCACGGGCACCTGCTCGTCGGGAACGCGATCGTCACCTGGACGGCGAGCGCCCTGACCCCGGGCGACCAGACCGCAGCTCTCGCGACCCTGGGCGACGCGAGCACCCTGGACGCGATGGTCCAGGACCGAGCACAGCTGGCGGTCGCCGCGGTCGGCTGACGACGTACGGTGGTGACGGGACGTCGCCCGGACGTCGGCGGGACGAACGAAGGAGCACGGTGCACGGCGAGTACAAGGTCGCGGGTGGCAAGCTCGTCGCGGTCGACGTGGACGTCGTCGACGGGCTCCTGCACGGCGTCGTCGTCAGCGGCGACTTCTTCCTGGAGCCCGACGACGCACTGCCGGTGCTGGGCGCCGCGCTGGAGGGACTGCCGGCAGACGCGCCGCCGGCCCGCCTCGCGCAGGCGGTCACCGACGGGCTGACGACCGCCGAGCGTGCGGGCACGATCGCCGGGCCGGTCGCGATGGTCGGTTTCGACGCCCGCGCCGTCGCGCTGGCCGTCCGCAGGGCACTGGGCCACTCGACGGCGTGGTCGGACCACACCTTCGAGCTCATCGACCCCGGCCCGCTGCCGCCGGCCGTGCACGCCGCGCTCGACCAGGTGCTCACCGAGGAGCTGGCCGCCGGCCGGCGAGGGCCGACGTTGCGGTTCTGGGAGTGGGTCGAGCCGGCCGTCATCATCGGGTCGTTCCAGTCGGTCCGCAACGAGGTCGACCTCGAGGCCGCGCAACGGTACGGGATCACGCTGGTCCGGCGGATCTCCGGCGGCGGTGCCATGTTCATGGAGGCCGGCAACTGCATCACGTTCTCCCTCGTGGTGCCCGTCTCGCTCGTCGACGGCATGACCTTCGAGGAGTCGTACACGTTCCTCAACCAGTGGGTGCTCGGCGCGCTCGCCGACGTCGGGGTGCAGGCGTTCGTCACCGGGCTCAACGACATCGCCTCGCCCGCGGGCAAGCTCGCCGGCTCCGCGCAGAAGCGGATGGTCGGCGGTGCCGTGCTGCACCACGTGACCATGTCCTACGACATCGACGCCGACAAGATGCTGCAGGTGCTGCGCATCGGGCGGGAGAAGCTGTCGGACAAGGGCACGACCTCCGCGAACAAGCGGGTCGATCCCGTGCGCTCGCAGACGCAGCTCCCGCGCGAGGCCGTGATCGACGCGTTCGTCGCGCACTTCCGCAGCCGTTACCGCCTGGTCGACGGGGCCTTGCGCGACGACGAGCTCGCCCGCGCGCACGACCTGGCTGCCACCAAGTTCTCCGACCCGTCCTGGACCCTGCGGGTACCGTGATCGCATGCGCACGCTGCTGAACATCATCTGGCTGGTCCTCGCGGGCTTGTGGATGGCGCTCGGTTACGTGCTCGCGGGGATCATCTGCTGCATCCTGATCGTCACCATCCCGTTCGGCATCGCGTCGTTCCGCATCGCCGCGTACGCACTGTGGCCGTTCGGGCAGACCGTCGTCTCCAAGCCGACGGCTGGTGGGTGGTCGGTGCTCGGCAACGTCATCTGGTTCATCGTGGCGGGCATCTGGCTCGCGCTGGGTCACATCGCGGCGGGCATCGCCTTCTGCCTCACCATCATCGGCATCCCGCTGGGGCTCGCGAGCTTCAAGATGGTGCCGATCTCGCTGTTCCCGCTGGGCAAGGACATCGTGCCGTCGGACCGCATCATGGCGGCGTACGGCTGATCCGTCAGGCGGTGAGCACGTAGAGCAGTGCACCCGCGCCCAGCACCACGGTCACGACTGCGCAGGTCGTGACGAGCCGCGCCCCGGTGACCTCGAGCCGGGAGCGGTGGTACGACCCCCATGCGAGCGCGCACGCGAGGACCAGACCGAGTCCGGCCAGCCCCCACGAAGCCGGCCCGAGGACGGGCTCGAGGACCTTGCCGGCGGCGACCGACACGGCGAGCAGCGACAGGCTCGTGCGGCGCCACGCCAGCTCGGTGCGGTGCGGCTGCAGGCCGTGGTCGCCGACGTGCCGTGCGGGTCCGGCCTCGCTCATCGCAGCCTCACGACGAGCTCCCCAGCAGCGTCCCGACCAGGACGGACAGGCCCGCCAGGACCACTCCGACGGCGAGCACGATCGACCCCGTGGGTGCGGGCAACGGTTGGGACGTCCGCGCCGCGCGCTCGTTGCGGGCCCAGGAGTACCAGGCCCACGTGGGTGCGACGATGCCCAGCACCACCAGGATGATCGCGGCCGTCCGACGCCACGGCGCGTCGATCGGCAGGTCGAGGGCCTCGAGCGCCACGCCGCCCGCGAGGAGCGCGAGCGCCGTACGGATCCATGCCAGGAACGTGCGCTCGTTGGCGAGGGAGAAGCGGGCGTCGGGTTCGGAACCGACGCCGAAGAGCCAGCGCGGTCGGCGCGAGTCGGAGGACACCACGTCGTCAGTATGTCGCGCGCCGGCGGGTGACGATGCGATCGGGGGGTATCTGGTGCCCGCGCGCGTGCTCCTGCTGCCCGACGAAGGAGATGCCATGACCGACCTGGAGCGCGACCTGCGCCGCCTCACCGTCCTGCGCTCGCGGGAGGTCGCGGCCCGGCGCCGCCGCCGCGTGCGCGTGCGTCAGGAGCTGGTGCTGCGCGGCGTCGGGGTGCGTCCGTCCGCCTGACGAGCGCCGCGACGAGCAGATCA
The DNA here is from genome assembly GCF_014837175.1 of Cellulomonas sp. JH27-2. Taxonomy (GTDB): domain Bacteria; phylum Actinomycetota; class Actinomycetes; order Actinomycetales; family Cellulomonadaceae; genus Cellulomonas. Next base: position 72,258 of record NZ_JACYFR010000004.1, read on the forward strand.
GCGCGGGCCGAACACCGCGGACCCCACACGGACGAGCGTCGCCCCCTCGGCCACGGCCGCCTCGAGGTCCCGGCTCATGCCCATCGACAGCCCGACCGCGGTCGGCACGCGCTCGACGACCTCGTCGCGCAGCTCGCGCAGCGCCCGGTAACCGGCCCGGACCAGTGCGTCGTCGGCCGAGTTCGCGCCGACCGTCATGAAGCCGGTCAACCGCAGCCCACCCAGGCCCGCGACATCGGCGGCCATCGCGGCGGCCTGCTCGGGCCGGACGCCGTGCTTCGTCGGCTCGCCCGAGACGTTGACCTGGACCATCACGTCCAGGCCACCCGGCGCGCGGTCGGCGAGCCGCTGCGCGAGCTCGATGCTCGCCACCGACTCGACGCACGACGCCCACCGCAGCGCCGGGTTGACCTTGTTGGACTGGAGCGGCCCGATCACGTGCCACGTCGGATGCAGGTCCGCGAGCACCGGGGCCTTCGCGACGAGCTCCTGCACGCGGTTCTCGCCCAGCAGCACCGGCAGCGCGTCGGCGCCGCGGTCCTCGTCGGCCGCGAGCGCGGCTGCGACCACGTCGGCCGGCATCGTCTTGGAGGCCAGCAGCAGCCGGACGTCGTGCGGGTCGCGGCCGGCGGCGTCGGCGGCCGCCGCGATGCGTCGGCGCACGGCGGTCAGCCGGGCCGCGACGGCGCGGCGCAGGTCCTCGTCCATGGCTGCTGACGCTACCGGGAGCGGCGCTCAGTCCCGTGCGATGTCCGCCACGGTCGCGGACGTCAGGCGCACGAGGTCGTCGGGTGCGAGCTCGACATCGAGGCCGCGCCGGCCGCCCGAGACCAGGACGGTGTCGAACAGCCAGACGGTCTCGTCGACGACGGTCGGGTGCGGCGTCTTCTGGCCCAGCGGGGAGATGCCGCCGACGACGTAGCCGGTGGCCCGTTCGGCGTCGTGCTTGTCGGCCATCGCGGCCTTCTTCCCGCCGGCGGCGTGCGCGAGCGCCTTGAGGTCGAGCGTGCCCGTGACGGGGACGACGGCGACGGTCAGGACGCCGTCGACGCTCGTCATGAGGGTCTTGAAGACCTGCTCCGGCGGGACGCCGAGCACGTGCGCCGCCTCCAGGCCGTAGCCCAGGTCGGACGCCGGGTCGTGCTCGTACGGGTGCGCGGTGTGCGGGACGCCCGCGGCTTCCAGGGCGACGAGGGCGGGCGTCGCCGCGTGGGCCTTCTTGGTCACCGTGCCAGGGTAGAGGCGGTCAGAGGGCGAGGCCGACGAGCGCGCCCACGCCGTAGGTGATCGCCATGGCCAGCGAGCCGCCGACGACGTTGCGCACCACGGCGCGTCGCACGGGCGCGTTGCCGATCCGGGCGCTGACCGCACCCGTGACGACGAGCGCGACGACGACGGCCGCGAACACCGCGGGCACGACTCCTGCGCCCCAGGCGGCGAGCGCGACGAGGAGCGGGATCACACCCCCGACCAGGAAGGACGCGAGCGAGGCGACCGCCGCGTGCCACGGGTTGGTGAGCTCGTCGTCAGGCGTGGCCAGGCCGGCGCGCTCCGCGTCGCGCTGCGAGCTCACCGAGACGTACTCACCGGCGGCCATCGACAGGGCACCCGCCACCAGGCCGGCGACGCCGGCGGTGAGCACCGACGCGCGCGTCGCCGACGCCCCCGCCACACCGACGACGATCGCGGCGACCGACACGATGCCGTCGTTCGCGCCGAGCACGCCGGCACGCAGCTGGTTGAGCCGGCTCGCGCTGACCGGTGCGGGCGCGACGGGCTGCACGTCCGCCGGGGCGTGCGGGGTCAGGAAGTGGGCCGAGATGGTGCTCATGGAGCCCACCGTAGGACGGTCGGTCGTGTCTGTCATCGAAGCAAAGCCTCCCCTGACCTGCGCAAACACAGGAAAGCCTTGCCTTGTTCCCGCGCATCGGCGACCGCCGCCGGGAGCTCGCGTCAGAGCGCCCCGACGGCCGTGATCCGCAGCTGGACCTCGCCCACCTCGTCGGACGCGACCAGGTCGACGAGGGCGTCGATGCGCCAGTCGTGGTCGCCCTCCGCCTCGTCGAGCACCTGCCGGACGCGCCACACGCCGACGGCCGGGGTGACCTGGAACAGCGCCGGTCCGCGGGCGGGTGGTCCGGTGAGGATCTCGTCGTGGTCGTCGTAGAACGGGTCGAGCGCGGCCGACCAGCGCTCGGACGTCCACGGCTCGCCGTCCTCGTCGACGTCGCCCAGCGCCGCAAGCGCGCCGTACGCCTCGCGGGACGCGAGCTCGACCCTGCGGAACATGGCGCCGCGGACCAGGGCGCGCAGGACGCGGGGGTTGGCGGTGAGGGGTTCGGGGGTGTCGTCGTCGACCGCGCCCGGGCCGTCGGCGCCGTGCTCGTCGAGGGGGTTGGACAGGCGCTCCCACTCGTCGAGCAGGCTCGAGTCGGTGCGTCGCACCAGGTCGCCGAGCCACTCGACGATCTCCCACAGCTCCTCGGTGCGCGCGTCCTCGGGGACGGTCTGGCGCAGGGCCCGGTAGGCGTCGGCGAGGTAGCGCAGCAGCACGCCCTCGGTGCGGTCGAGCTGGTAGTGCGAGACGTACTCGGCGAACGTCGAGGCGCGCTCGTGCATCTCGCGCACCACCGACTTGGGGGACAGGGCCAGGTCGGCGACCCACGGGTTCGTCTGGCGATACGTCGCGAACGCGGCGTCGAGCAGCTCGGCGAGCGGCCGCGGATAGGTGACGCCCTCGAGCAGCGCCATGCGCTCGTCGTACTCGATGCCGTCCGCCTTCATGGCCGCCACGGCCTCGCCGCGAGCACGGTTCTCCTGGGCGGCCAGCACCTGGCGCGGGTCGTCGAGCGTGGCCTCGATGATGCTGACCACGTCGTGCGCGTAGGCCGGGTCGTCGCGGTCCAGCAGGTCGAGCGCGGCGTAGGCGAACGGGGACAGCGCCTGGTTGAGCGCGAAGTTGGCGGGCAGGTCGTGCGTGAGGCGCACGGTCCGGCGACGACCCTTCGGTGCGCTCGGGTCGTCGACCCAGACGCGCTCGATCACGCCCGCGGCGCGCAGCGACCGGTAGACGGCGATCGCCCGGCGCACGTGCAGTCCCTGGGCGCCGGCGGGCTCGTGGTTGTCGGTGAGCAGGCGTGTCATCGCGGCGACCGGGTCGCCCTCGCGGGCCAGGACGTGCAGCACCATCGCGTGGCTGACCTGGAAGCTGGACGTCAGCGGCTCGGGCGGGGCGTCGCGCAGGCGCTCGAACGTCTTGTCGGTCCAGTTGACGTGGCCCTCGGGGGCCTTCTTGCGGACGATCTTCTTGAGCTTGCGCGGGTCGTCGCCCGCCTTCTCCAGCAGCTTGCGGTTCTCGATGACATGGTCGGGGGCCATGACGATGACCTCGCCGACGGTGTCGAACCCCGCGCGGCCGGCGCGGCCCGCGATCTGGTGGAACTCGCGTGCCGACAGGTGCCGCATGCGGACCCCGTCGTACTTGACCAGGCTGGTCAGCACCACGGTCCGGATGGGGACGTTGATGCCGACGCCGAGCGTGTCGGTGCCGCAGACGACGGGCAGCAGCCCCTTCTGCGTCAGGCGCTCGACGACGCGTCGGTACTTGGGCAGCATCCCGGCGTGGTGGACCCCGACACCGTGCCGCAGCAGGCGGGACAGCGTCTTGCCGAATCCCGGGCCGAACCGGAACGCCCCCAGCTCGGCGGCGATCGCGTCACGCTTCTCGCGGCTGGCCAGTGGCGTGGACAGCAGCGACTGCGCCCGCTCGACGGCCTCCTTCTGCGTGAAGTGCACGACGTAGACGGGGGAGCGCTGCGTGCGGACCAGCTCGTCGAGGAGCTCGTGGAGCGGCTCGACGGCGTAGGTGAAGGTCAGCGGGACGGGCCGTTCCGCGCTCGCGACGACGGCCACGTCCGTGCCGGTGCGACGCTCCAGGTCCTCGGCGAAGAACGTGACGTCGCCCAGCGTGGCGGACATCAGCACGAACTGCGCGCGCGGCAGCTCCAGGAGCGGCACCTGCCACGCCCAGCCGCGCTGCGGGTCCGAGTAGAAGTGGAACTCGTCCATGACCACCTGACCGACCTCGGCGTCGGGGCCGTCGCGCAGCGCCAGGTTGGCCAGGATCTCGGCCGTGCAGCAGATGATCGGCGCGTCGTTGTTGACCGACGAGTCGCCCGTCATCATGCCGACGTTCGCCGACCCGAACGCCTCGACCAGCGCGAAGAACTTCTCGCTGACCAGCGCCTTGAGCGGCGCGGTGTAGAACGTGCGCCGGCCCTGGGCCAGCGCGACGAAGTGCGCAGCCGTCGCGATCAGGGACTTGCCCGAGCCGGTGGGGGTGCTGACGATGACGTGCTCGCCGCTGACCAGCGACAGCAGCGACTCCTCCTGGTGCGGGTAGAGGACCAGCCCGCGCTCGGTCGTCCACTCGACGAACGCCTCGTAGAGCGCGTCCGGGTCGGTGGGGTCGGCCGGGATCAGGTCGGCGAGGGTGGGCACGGGGCTGATCCTCGCACGCGGGTCCGACGGGCAGTGCTCGTCGGACCCCTCAGGCGGGCGGCGCTTCGTCGTCGGACAGCATGAGCTGTACCCACGCGACGTCGCGCCACGCACCCAGCTTCCATCCCACCTCGCGGTACGTGCCGACGGGTTCGAACCCGAAGGAGCGGTGCAGAGCCGCGCTCGCCTCGTTGGGCTGTGTCATCCCCGCGACCGCGGACCGGAACCCGGCCGCGCGTAGTGCGGGCAGAAGCTCGGCGTAGAGCGCCCGGCCGACACCGGACCCGCCATGACCCTGCTCGACGTAGGCGCTGACCTCGGCAGTGAACCGGTAGGCCGGGCGCGGACGGAACTGGCCGCCGTAGGCGTACCCGCGGACGGCGCCGTCGACCTCCGCCACCAGCCACAGGTGCGCCGCCGCGATCCGCTCCGCCATCTGCTCGGTGCTTGGTGGCGTCGTCTCGAACGTCGCGGGCGAGTCCGTCACATAGGGCGCGTAGATGCGGGCGCACTCCGCGGCGTCGTCGGGCGCCGCCGGACGGACGATCATCCCAGCCAGCCGCGCGTCGCCGACGTCACGCGCGAGCCGTCGAGGTCGGCGAGCTTGAGTCCCGCGAAGGCGGCCGCGACGGGCGAGGTCTGGACGCGGAACGGCGGGTCGTCACGCTCGAGGGCATCGAGGATCACCTCGGCGACGCCGTCGGGGTGCTGAGCGTTCGCGAAGACCGCCCCGGTCCGGCCCAGGTAGGCGCGCAGGGCGTCCTCGTACGGCCCGGCCGCGGCCAGCATCGCGTCCGAATCGGCGACGGCCGATCCCGCGAAGTGTGTGGCGACCGCGCCGGGCTCGACGACCGTGACGGCGACGCCCTGCGAGGCTGCGACGGGGTGCAGGCTCTCGAGGAACCCCTCGGCCGCGAACTTCGCCGCGCAGTAGGCCTCGTTGAACGGCTGCCCGACGACGCCGCCGACGCTGGTCACCGTCACGACCCTGCCGCCACTGTCACGCAGGTGGGGGAGTGCCGCCCGGGTGGCCGCCACGACCGCGAAGAAGTTGACCTCCATCGCGGCACGGAAGTCGTCGAGGTCCAGAATCTCCGCAGTGCCGACCAGGCCTGCGCCCGCGTTGTTCACCAGCGCGTCCAGGCTGCCGTGCGTCGCGACGACGTCGTCGACCAGCGCGGCGACGTCGTCGGCCCGCGTCACGTCCAGGTCGCGCACGTCCAGCGTGACGCCGGACTGCGTGGCGGCGTCCGTGAGCGCGGCCGCCCGGCCCTGGTCGCGGACCGTCGCGACGACGTCCCAACCGCGGCTCGCCGCGAGGACGGCGGTGGACAGGCCGATCCCGGAGGACGTGCCGGTGACGAGGAGGGTGCGTGAGGTCATGGGCACAGTCTGCGCCCGCTCGTCGCGCGACGGCGCGGCGGCGTCGCTAGTTTCGGAGCATGCTGCCGTTCGTGCTGCTGGCGTCGCGGGCGCAGGACGTCGCCGCCGACGGTGAGTACGCGGCGATGCTGCGCTTCGGCGGGCTGTCCGCGGACGAGCTGGTGCGCGTCCGGCTCGAGGCGGGTCCGATGCCGGAGCTCGACCTCGACGCGATCTCCGGGGTGATCGTCGGCGGCAGCCCGTTCGACGCGAGCGCGGCGCACAAGTCCGACGTGCAGGTCCGCGTCGAGGCCGAGATGAGCGCGTTGCTGGACCGGCTGGTGGCGCGCGACTTCCCGTTCCTGGGGGCCTGCTACGGAGTCGGCACACTGGGGGTGCACCAGGGCGCGGTGATCGACCAGACGTTCGGGGAGGAGATCGGGCCGGTCGCGGTCACCCTGACCGACGAGGGTCGCGCGGACCCGCTGCTCGTCGGGCTGCCCGAGACGTTCGACGCGTTCGTCGGGCACAAGGAGGCCTGCCGCGTCCTGCCGCCGTCGGCCACGCTGCTGGCGTCGTCGGCGACGTGCCCGGTGCAGATGTTCCGCGTCCGCACCAACCTCTACGCCACCCAGTTCCACCCCGAGCTCGACGCGGAGGGCATCGCCACCCGCATCCGCGTCTACCGGGAGTTCGGCTACTACGACCCGGTCGAGGCCGACGCCGTCCTGGCCCGGGTCGAGGGTGTCCAGGTGCCGCACGCGCACCGGATCCTCGCGGAGTTCGTCACGCGCTACGCCCGCGCCTGACGCGCCACCGCACCTGGTCCTGGCAGGCGCGCCCTGTTCACTCGTCCGGGTGATACCGCCAACCGAGCGAGTGCTGGGAAGGTTCGCGTGGCCGCAACTGCGCGGCATGGAGCAGGGGGAGTGCGCCGTGAGGTCTCGTCTTGTCGTCGCCGTGACGGCGGCCGCCGTCGTCGCCGGACTGTTCGGAGCGCCGCCCGCGGTCGCCGTGGAGTCCTACGGGCTCACGGTGAGGGTCGAGTCGGCGACGGGGACGCCCATCGCGGGTGAGGACGTCGCGGTCTGGTTGCCAGGCGCGGACCACACTCGCGACGACAACTCCGACGGCGAGCCCGACGGTCGCGTCGCCGTCGGCACCACGTACAGCGACGGCGTCATCGTGTTCCACGACATCGCCGAGGGCGACTACGTCGTGCAGATGTCGAGCGTCAAGGACTTCGGCACGACCTACGACGCGTCCGTCACCGTCGCGGGCGGACCCGCCGCCGTCTCGTTCGTCGATCAGCACGTCGTGACCCTTTCCGGGACGGTGCGTGACGCGGTCACGGGCAAGGGTGTGCCGTACGCGAGCCTGGTCGGTTACCAGCCGGGCGGGAGCGGCTACCTCTACCTGAACACCGACGCCGACGGGACCTACCGCACCCTCACGCGCACGGGGACCTACACCGTCGACGCCACGGCGTACGGCTACCGCGCCGACAACAAGTCGGCCACGCTCACCGTCCCCGAGGGCGCGGACCGATCGGGCGGCGACGTCCGCATCTACGCCGAGTCGTGGATCGGCGGTCAGATCACGTCAGGTGGCAAGGGCGTGGACTCATTCGTCCACGTCGGCTCGGTCGCGTCGCACAGCTCGCCGTCCGGTGTATGGCACGAGCAGGTCACGCCGGGCCGATCCGTCACTCCGTATGTCGCCGGCGGCGCCTCGACGTTCACGACGTATTACGGGAACACGGTCCGCAAGCCCGATGCCAAGAAGGTCACCGCCTCGCTCGGCCGAAGCGTCGACCACGTCGACATCGCGATGGTCCGGTCGGCGACGATCTCCGGGACCGTCGTCGACCGCAAGGGGAAGCCCGTGCGGAACAAGACCGTCCAGGCCGTCAACCTGGGGCGTGCGGGCACGGCGAAGACGAAGACCGACTCGAAGGGGAGGTACACGCTCGGTCGCCTCGCCACCGGCAAGGTCGTCGTGTACGTCTCCGGAGGCTCGAAATCGCTGCCCGCGTACGGCCAGCGCACCGTCACCGCGACGCAGGGCAGGAAGGTCAGCGGCGTCAAGGTGACGTTGTCGTCGGACGCCGTCGTCTACGGCCGGATCACGACCACGGGGTCCAAGGTCACCCGGCAGGACGTGAGCCTGAAGGACTCGCACGGCGAGTACTACGGCACGCTCCGGCCGGACTCGCAGGGCTGGGTCGGGTTCGCGGCGCTCCCGGCGGGGACGTACTACGTGCACGTCGACGGCTCCAACGTGCGCAAGAAGGTCACGGTCAAGGCGCACCGGCAGGTGTCGTTCGGGACGATCACGCGTGGCCGGCAGGTCACGGTCAAGGGAGTCGTGCGCACGGCCGCCGGCAAGCCGGCGACGTCAGCCCTCGTGTCGGTGGCTGACTCCCACGGGATGGTCTACGCGACCGTGCGGACGAACAGCCACGGCTCGTACTCCGCGAAGGTCGTCTCGGGGAAGTACACGGTCACGGCCATCGCCAGCTCCGGCACGGATGCACCGGCTCGCGTGAGCCTGACGGTGAAGAAGGGCAAGTCGGCGAAGAAGAACCTGCGGCTGGCGCACGGGGCCACCATCACGGGCAAGGTGCTCAACTCCCACGGTCGTCCCGCGATCGGGGTGCGCGTCGAGACCCTCGACGGCCGGCACGCCACGACCAGCACCGCGGGCACGTACACCATCACCGGCGCCCGCGCAGGGCGCACGACCCTGATCGTCTGGGACCCGAGCTACGTGGGTGGCTACCGTTCGACCACGACGACGGCGACCGCCAAGGCCGGCAAGACCGTCACGGCGCGGACGGCGTCCGTGCACTGAGGCCGCACGCGGAGACGAGGCGGTTGCGCAGTTCGTTGGAGCGCTCCGCGTAGTCGCGCTGGCGGCGGACGTAGTCGGCCTTGCCGTCCGGGGTCTCGATGGCGACCGGCTCCAGGTCGTACGACGAGAAGTCGTACGGGGACGCGGCCATGTCGGTGTAGCGGATCTCGCGGGCCAGCTCGAAGGAGTCCAGCAGGAGGTCGCCCGGGACCAGAGGCCCCAGCTTGGTCGCCCACTTGTAGACGTCCATCGCGGCGTGCAGGCAGCCCGGTTGTTCATCGGCGACCTGCGTCGTGCGGGTGGGCTGGCGTGCGTTCAGTGGGCCCGCCTCCGGCGTGAAGAAGCGGAACGCGTCGAAGTGGCTGCAGCGGATGCGGTGGCTCTCGACGACGGCGTCGGTGGCGGCCTCGCCCAGGCGCAGGGGGAGCGCGTGGCGGTGCTCGTCGGGCCGCTCCCGGTAGACCATCGCCCACTCGTGCAGGCCGAAGCAGCCGGTGAAGGCGGGGCGGGAGGCGGTGGCCTCCAGCAGCCCGACGACGAAGGACACGGCGCTGCCCCGTTCCGCGAGGAAGGCGTCGACGTCGAGCGAGACCCCGCCGTCGTCGGCCGTCCGGTACCAGCGCCTGCCGGCGAGCGGAGAGGGGCCGTCCGGACCCGGCTCCAGGACCACGCCGGCACCCGGGTGCCACACCCGCAGCGTCGCCGGCTTGGTGGGGTAGTACTCGAAGAGGAAGTCCTCGACCGCGTGCTTCTCACCTCGCGCCCGGCGGGTGCGGTGGTCCGCCGTGAGTGCGTCAGCCCGGGCCGCGTGCGCGGTCGCCGTCGGCAGCCAGGACGCGGCCGGGAGCCGGGTCAGGTGCTGCGCGTCGGGCGTGATCCTCACGCACCCAGGGTAGGTGTGTTGTCCGGCGCGACCATCGCGGTCAGACTGCGAGCATGCTCACGCTCTGCCTGGTCCTGGCTTCGCTCGCGGCGCTGCTGCACGTCATGTTCTTCGTCATGGAGTCCGTGCTGTTCACGCGGCCGGCCGTGCACGCGCGGTTCGGGACGCGGTCGCAGGACGTCGAGGCCGCCAAGCCTTGGGCGTTCAACCAGGGCTTCTACAACCTGTTCCTCGCGGTCGGCACGCTGGTGGGGGTCGTGCTGGCGGCGGCCGACGAGGCCACGACCGGGCTCGCGCTGATCCTGTTCGGGTGCGGGTCGATGGTGGCCGCGGCGCTCGTGCTGGTGATCCCGCAGCCGCAGATGGCCCGTGCGGCGGCGATCCAGGGCACTCTGCCGGCGCTCGCGGTGGTGCTGGCGATCGTCGAGCTCGCGTCCTGAGGACCTGTGCTGCGGTCTCGCATCCTGGAAGATCCCGTTCCGAGGATTGAAATACTCCCCGGGTGCGGGCCTACAGTGCCATGTGAGTACTGACGCGGCACCGGCCCACCGGGACATCTACACGCACGGCCACCACGAGTCGGTGCTCCGCTCGCACCGCTGGCGCACGGCCGAGAACTCGGCCGCCTACCTGCTCGGTGTGCTCGAGCCCGGCCAGAGCCTGCTCGACGTCGGGTGCGGCCCGGGCACCGTCACGCTGGACCTCGCCAAGCGGCTCGCCCCCGGCGAGGTCGTCGGGATCGACATGTCCGCGACCGTCATCGAGAGCGCGCGTGCCGCCGGCAAGGACGCCGACGCCGCCAACGTGACGTTCGACGTCGCCGACGCCTACGCGCTGCCCTACGCCGACGACTCGTTCGACGTGGTCCACGCGCACCAGGTGCTGCAGCACCTGTCCGACCCGGTCGCGGTGCTGCGCGAGATGCGGCGGGTCGCCAAGCCCGGCGGGTTCGTCGCGGTCCGCGACGCCGACTACGCGGGCATGACGTGGTTCCCGTCGTCGCCCGGGCTCGACGAGTGGCTCGCGCTCTACCACGAGGTCACGCAGGCCAACGGAGCCGAGGCCGATGCTGGTCGACGGTTGCTGTCGTGGGTGCGCGAGGCCGGGTTCGACCCCGCAGGCATCGTCCCGAGCGCCGGCGTCTGGTGCTACGCGACCCCGGAGGACCGCGCCTGGTGGGCGGGCCTGTGGGCGGACCGCTCGGTCGCGTCCAACTTCGCCGCGCAGGCGATCGACCACGGCCTGGCCGACGAGGTGGGCCTGGAGCTGCTCGCCGACGCGTGGCGCGAGTGGGGTCAGCAGCCCGACGGCTGGTTCTCCGTGCTGCACGGCGAGGTGCTGGCCCGCGTCTGACGGGTTGGCCGCTGTGCACCGCGGCTAGGCTGCTGCGGTGCGCATCGCGAGATTCACCACCGGCAACGACCCCCGCTTCGCCCTCGTCGACGGCGAGCCCGGCTCCGAGGAGCTCGTCGTCGTCACGGGCGACCCGCTCTACATGCCGGTGCAGCCCACGGGTGAGCGCATCCGGCTCGACCAGGACGACGTGCGCCTGCTGGCGCCGGTGATCCCGCGCTCGAAGATCGTCGGCGTCGGTCGCAACTATGCGGCGCACGCGGCGGAGCTCGGCAACGAGGTGCCGGCCGCGCCGCTGCTGTTCCTCAAGCCCAACACGTCGGTGATCGGCCCCGACGACCCCATCGTGCTGCCGGACTGGACCGAGCACGTCGACCACGAGGCCGAGCTCGCCGTCGTCATCGGCAAGGTCACCAAGGACGTCGCGCCGGAGCGGGCGCTCGACCACGTCTTCGGGTACACGGTCGCCAACGACGTCACCGCACGCGACGTCCAGCGCAGCGACTCGCAGTGGACCCGCGGCAAGGGCTTCGACGGTTCGTGCCCCATCGGTCCCTGGATCGTCCCCGGCCTCGACGTCGACGACCTGGCCGTGCGTGCCCGTGTCAACGGTGAGACGCGCCAGGACGGCCGCACCTCGCAGCTGATCTTCGACGTCGCCTACCTCGTGTCCTACATCTCCGAGGTCTTCACGCTGCTGCCCGGCGACGTGATCCTCACCGGCACGCCCGCCGGCGTGGGCCCGATCGTGGACCGCGACGTGGTGGAGTGCGAGGTCGAGGAGATCGGCGTGCTGCGCAACCCGGTGCTGCGCCGAAGCTGACCGGCGCCGCCGCGCGCGTGAATCAGACGGTCCGGTCGTGAATCAGGCTGCTGCAACCGGCTGATTCACGCGTGAGCGACTGATTCATCGGGAGTTGGGTGGGTCGGCGAGCGGCCGCCGCACGCTCGGGGGCGTCGTTCAGCCATCGTTCACCGGGGGTAGGCGGACGTTCGTCCGCGGTGTGCTGGGACGTCGGCCACCGGTCATGGCGCGTCGTTACGTTCGCGGCATGTCAGGAACTCACCCGTCCGACGAGGCGGCCACGCCGGTGGCGCTCGTCGTCATCCCCGCCCGGGGTGGTTCGCAGGGTGTCCCGCTCAAGAACCTCGAGCGCGTCGGCGGGGTCTCCCTGGTCGGCCGCGCGGTCTCGTCCGCGCTCGCCGCACCGGGCGTCTCCCGCGTCGTCGTCTCCACGGACCACGCGGGCATCGCCGCCGAGGCGCGCCGGTTCGGCGCGGACGTCGTCGAGCGACCCGCCGACCTGAGCGGGTCGACCGCCTCGTCGGAGTCCGCCGTGCTGCACGCGCTGGACACGCTCGACGACGAGTACGAGGTCACCGTGCTGCTGCAGTGCACGTCCCCGTTCGTCGACCCGCGGGCGCTGGGCGCCGCGGTGGCGCAGGTCGCCGACGACGAGGCCGACGTGGTCGTCGCCGTCGCGCCTACCCATGACTTCCAGTGGGTGCTGACCGACGGCGAGGCCCGGCCGGTCGGTCACGCGGTCGACCATCGCCCGCGCCGCCAGGACCGTGCCCCGCACTTCCGTGAGACCGGCGCGTTCTACGTGATGCGTACTGCGGGCCTGCGGGCGGCGGGCACGCGGTTCTTCGGGCGCGTGGCCCTGCAGCCCGTCGACGAGCGCACGGCGATGGAGATCGACGAGCCCGCCGACCTCGAGCTCGCACGTCGGCTCGCGCAGGAGGTGGGTGTCACAGCGCTCGACGTGGACGCCGTGGTCACGGACTTCGACGGCGTCCACACCGACGACCACGCGCACCTCGACAGCAACGGCCTCGAGTCGGTGCGCGTCCACCGCGGCGACGGCATGGGGGTCGGTCTGCTCCGGCGGACCGGCGTCCCGCTGCTCATCCTGTCCACCGAGCGCAACCCGGTGGTCCGCGCCCGCGCCGACAAGCTCGGCGTGGACGTGCTGCACGGCATCGAGGACAAGGCGGCGGCTCTCGACGAGTGGATCGCCGTCAACCGCCTCGACCCCGACCGGGTCGCCTACGTCGGCAACGACGTCAACGACCTGGGCGCCATGACCCGCGTCGGCTGGCCCATCGCGGTCGCCGACGCTCACCCACGTGTCCGTGCCGCCGCCCGCCTGGTCCTGACCAGGCGCGGCGGGGACGGCGCCGTGCGGGAGGTGTGCGACGCGGTCGTCGCCGCCCGCACGTCCAGCAGTCCATCGCAGCCCGTGCTGCACACCAGCGGCCGACCGGCCGCGACGACGACCCCCGGAGGGATCACCCGCATGACTCGCAACGACGTCCAGCCCGTCAGCATCGGCCAGCACCTGGTCGGCGACGGTCAGCCCGTGTACGTGATCGGCGAGATCGGCCTGAACCACAACGGCGACGTCGACATCGCCCGCAAGCTCATCGACGTGGCCGCCGACGCCGGCGCGCAGGCCGTGAAGTTCCAGAAGCGCACGCCCGAGATCAGCACGCCGAAGGACATGCGCGACAAGCTGCGTCAGACGCCGTGGGGCGAGATGACGTACCTCGAGTACCGCTACCGCGTCGAGTTCGACCGCGAGCAGTACCAGAAGGTCGCCCAGCACGCCGCCGAGCGCGGCCTGCAGTGGTTCGCGTCGCCGTGGGACGTGCCGTCGGTGGAGTTCCTCGAGGACCTCGACGTGCCCACGCACAAGGTCGCCTCGGCGTCGCTGACCGACACCGAGCTGCTGTCCGCGCTCGCGGCCACCGGCAAGCCGATCATCCTGTCGACCGGCATGTCGACGCTCGAGCAGATCGACGCGGCGGTCGAGATCCTCGGCAGCGACAAGCTCGTCATCCTGCACGCGACGTCCACGTACCCGCTGCCTCCCGAGGAGGCGAACCTGCGCACGATCGACACGCTGCGTGAGCGGTACGGCGTCCCGGTGGGCTACTCGGGTCACGAGCGCGGCCTGCAGATCTCGCTCGCGGCCGTCGCCCTGGGCGCCGTGGCCGTCGAGCGGCACATCACGCTCGACCGCACGATGTGGGGCTCGGACCAGGCCTCGTCGCTCGAGCCGGCCGGCCTGGAGCACCTGGTGCGCGACATCCGCATCCTGCAGGACGCGCTCGGTGACGGCGTCAAGCGTGTGATGCCGGGTGAGCTGGCCCCCATGTCGCGTCTGCGTCGGGTGGGTGCCTGACGATGTCCTCCCAGTCCGTGAGTGTCGCGGTCGTCGAGTCGCCCCTGCAGCTGCTGGGGGCGCTCGAGGCGCACGCGGCCGGCCTGGCCGGCCCGCGCACCGAGATCCGGGTGCGCTCCGGCGTGCCCGCGCTCGACGCGGCCGCACGGACGATCGACGCCTCGGGCCTGCCCGCCGGCGTCCGCATGCACCTGGGGGCGACCGCCGACGACGTGTCGGCGGCGCCCCGGGGTGCGTGGTTGGTGGGGGACGCGTTCTCCGGCCAGTGGCAGACGGCGTTCGTCCGGCGCTCGCCGCGCGGCCAGGTGGTGCTGCTCGACGACGGGCTCGCGACGGTCACGCTGGCTCGCGCGCTCGTCGCCGGCACGCCGGCGGTCCGGGCGAGCCGTCGCTCGAGCGGTGTCACGGGGACCGCGCGCGCCGCGCTCGGCTCGATGGTGACGCGCAAGCTGCGCCGGCTGGCCAAGCAGGGCCGCGTGACGCTGTTCACCGCGATGCCGCTCGACGTGCCGCTCATGACGCACCTGCACGGCATCGGCGTGGACGTCGTGACGCACCGCTTCGAGTGGCTGGCCACGCGCCAGGCACCCGTGGCGCCGGGGGAGCACACGGTCGTCGTCGGGTCCGGGCTCGTGGCCGACGGCTGGGTGCGTGCCGACCCCTACGTCGACTGGATCCGGAACCTGACGGTGGACGGGCCGGTCGCGTACCTGCCGCACCGCCGGCACGACCCCGACGTGCTGGCACGGATCGCCGCGATCCCAGGGGTGCGCGTCGACGAGCCCGGTCTGCCGGTCGAGATGCGGCTGCGCGGGCTGCGGCCCCCGCAGCGCGTCGTGTGCCTCCCGTCGACCGCGTACGTGCTGCTGGA
The DNA here is from genome assembly GCF_014837175.1 of Cellulomonas sp. JH27-2. Classification (GTDB taxonomy): domain Bacteria; phylum Actinomycetota; class Actinomycetes; order Actinomycetales; family Cellulomonadaceae; genus Cellulomonas. The sequence goes on from NZ_JACYFR010000004.1 coordinate 87,268, forward strand.
CGCGATGCACGCCTCCACCGGCGTCCGCATCCACGCGCTGCCGGTGCCCGACGACTGGTGGACGGGCAAGGCCGCGCCGGACGTGCGCGAGCACCTCTCGAGCGTCCTCGCGTTACGGCCGTCACGGATGCGGGCCGACGAGATCCGCGCCCAGGCGCGGGAGAACGCGGTGCGGCCGAACGCCTAGGCTTGTCCGGTGACCACCACCCCCTCGTCGTCCGTCCGCGTGCGCTTCTGCCCGTCCCCGACGGGCCTGCCTCACGTCGGTCTCATCCGCACCGCGCTGTTCAACTGGGCCTACGCCCGGCACACGGGCGGGACCTTCGTGTTCCGCATCGAGGACACCGACGCGGCGCGTGACTCCGAGGAGAGCTACCAGCAGCTGCTCGACGCGATGCGGTGGCTGGGCCTGGACTGGGACGAGGGCGTCGAGGTGGGCGGCCCGCACGAGCCGTACCGGCAGTCGCAGCGCTACGACCTGTACGCCGACGTCACGCGTCGGCTGGTCGAGGCGGGGCACGCGTACGAGTCGTACTCGACGCCCGAGGAGATCGAGGCACGCCACCGCGCCGCGGGGCGCGACCCCAAGCTCGGCTACGACGGCTTCGACCGCGACCTGTCCGACGAGCAGCGGCTGACATTCCGCGAGGCGGGCCGCGAGCCGGTCCTGCGGCTGCGGATGCCCGACGAGGACATCACGTTCACCGACCTGGTCCGCGGCGACGTCACGTTCCGCGCCGGCTCGGTGCCCGACTTCGTCATCGTCCGCGGCAACGGGCACCCGCTGTACACGCTGGTCAACCCCGTGGACGACGCCCTCATGGGCATCACGCACGTGCTGCGCGGTGAGGACCTGCTCTCGTCGACCCCACGTCAGGTGGCCCTGTACCGCGCGCTGCTGGACATCGGCGTCGCCACGGTGATGCCGCAGTTCGGCCACCTGCCCTACGTCATGGGCGAGGGCAACAAGAAGCTGTCCAAGCGCGACCCCCAGGCCGACCTCTTCCAGTACCGCGCCCGCGGTTTCACGGCCGAGGGCCTCATCAACTACCTGTCGCTGCTGGGGTGGGGCCTGTCCGCGGACCGGGACGTGTTCTCCGTCGAGGAGCTCGTCGCGGCCTTCGACGTCGCGGACGTCAACCCGAACCCCGGACGCTTCGACCCGAAGAAGGCCGAGGCGATCAACGCCGCGCACGTGCGCATGCTCGCGGCCGACGACTTCCGCGACCGCCTGGTCCCGTACCTGCACGCCGCGGGCCTGGTGCCGGCCGACTCGTTCGCGGACCTCGCACCGGCGCACCAGGACCTGCTCACGGCCTCGGCACCGCTGGTGCAGGAGCGCATGACGTTGCTCGGCGAGGTCGTCGGCATGCTCGGGTTCCTGTTCACGCCCGACGACGAGCTGACGATCGCCGACGACGCGCGCGGCGCGCTGCGCGACGAGTCGGCGGCGGTGCTCGACGCCGCGACCGCCGTGCTCACCGACCTGCCCGAGTTCACGACGGCCGCGACGCAGGAGGCCCTGCAGGCCGCGCTCGTCGACGAAGCCGGCCTGGGGATCAAGCCGCGCCTCGCCTTCACGCCGCTGCGCGTGGCGGTGACGGGCCGGCGCGTCTCGCCGCCGCTGTTCGAGTCGATGGAGCTGCTGGGCCGCGAGTCGACGCTGGCGCGGATCGCCGCGCTGCGCGCGAGCCTGTGAGCGCTCCGCGCGGCGCTGTGAGCCTTCCGCCCGTCGACGGGGTCCTGTTCGACATCGACGACACGCTCGTCGCGACGCGCGAGGCGTTCGCGCACGCGTTGTCGCTCGTCGCCCGGCAGTACCTGCCGGACGTGCCGCCGGAGCGCGCTGACGAGCTCGTCCTCGCCTGGCGCGCGGACGTCAACGACCAGTACGGCGCCTACACGCGCGGTGAGACGACGTATCGGGCGCAGCGGATGGCTCGCGCGAACGACCTGCACGCCGCCTTCGGAGGGCCCGTCCTCGACGACGACGCGTACGAGGCCTGGGACGCAGTGTTCGACACGGGCTTCCGCGACGCGTGGGTGGCGCACGACGACGCGTCGGCAGTGGTCGATGAGCTGCTGGCCGCCGGCCTCGTCGTCGGGGCGCTGTCGAACGCAGCCACGGCCTACCAGGTCGCCAAGCTGGAGCGCGCCGGCCTGGGGGACCGCGTGCCGATGCTCGTCGGCGTCGACACGCTCGGATTCGGTAAGCCCGACCCACGCGCCTTCGCCGAGGCCTGCCGCCGACTGGGCACCGAGCCCGCACGCACGGCTTACGTCGGTGACGATGTCGTCCTCGACGCCATCGCCTCACGGGACGCGGGCCTCGTCGGCATCTGGCTGGATCGCCCGGGCGACCGGCGCATCCCGGTGAGCCACGACCAGGCGGCGGCGGTGCAGGCTCGCATCACGTCCCTCGACGAGCTGCCCGGGCTGCTGAGGATCAGCGCCTGAACGCGCGGTAGGCGCGCACCACGTACGGCTGGTCTGCCGCGTCGCCGGCCAGGTCCGGGTGGGTCGCGACCAGCTCGTCGATCTCGGCCAGCCGTGCCTCGCGCTCGTCGGGCGGCATGGTGAGCAGGAACGACCGGCTCGCAGCCAACGGGCGCAGCGCCGCCGTGGGGATCCGCTGCACCCAGCGGAACTCGGCCGCCTCGAGCGGACCGAAGTCGTCGCTGAGGACGGGCGAGTCGAAGTGGTCGGCGAGGTCGTCGCCGCGGTGCACGATCCGCGAGAACTCGGCGACCCACGGCTCCGACTCGTCGCGGATGTTCCACAGGACCGTGAGCTGGCCACCTGGGCGCAGCACGCGGGCCAGCTCGGCCGACGCAGCGGCCTGGTCGAACCAGTGCCAGGCCTGACCGACCGTGACGGCATCGACCGACACGTCGGGCAGCCCGGTGGCCTCCGCGGTCCCGGCCGTCGCCGGCACGCCCGGCAGGGTCCGCTGCAGCTCGGCACGCATCTCGTCGGTCGGCTCGACGGCCAGGACGTGCGGGACCAGCCCGACGAGCGACGCGGTGAGCTTGCCGGTCCCCGCGGCGAGGTCCAGGACCGTGTGCGCACCCTCCGGCACGGCCCAGCGGACGGCGTCATCCGGGTAGCCGGGCCGCGTTGCGGCGTACACGCCGACGCCGGCTGCGAAGGAACGCGCGCGCTCGGCGGTCATGCCCGTAGGGCCTCGAGCGCCTGTTCGTGCAACAGGCCGTTCGTCACGAGCGCCGAGCCGCCGAGCGGTCCGGGCGTCCCGTCGATCGACGTGAACGAGCCGCCGGCCTCGGTGACGATCGGGACCAGCGCCGCCATGTCGTGCAGCTCCAGCTCGGGCTCGCAGGACACGTCCACGGCGCCCTCGGCGACCAGCACGTGCGACCAGAAGTCGCCGTAGGCGCGGGTCCGCCACACCGACCGGGCCAGATCGAGGAAGCCGTCGAGCCGGCCGCACTCCTCCCAGCCCGTGAGGCTCGAGTAGGACAACGACGCGTCAGCGAGCCGGTCCACGCGCGAGACCTGCAGCTGCGTCGCGGAGGCCAGCGACTTCCCCGTCCACGCGCCGGTGCCCTGGGCCGCCCACCAGCGGCGGCCGAGCGCGGGTGCGCTGACGACGCCGACGACGACCTCGTCGCCGTCCATGAGCGCGATGAGCGTGGCCCACACCGGCACGCCGCGCACGAAGTTCTTGGTGCCGTCGATCGGGTCGACGACCCACCGGCGCGGCCCGAACCCGGTGTCCGCGCCCTCCTCGCCGTGCACCGCGTCGCGGGAGCGGGCCCGGGACAGCTGGCTGCGGATCAGCTCCTCGGCCGCCTTGTCGGCGTCGGACACCGGCGTCAGGTCCGGCTTCGTCTCGACCCGCAGGTCCTGGGCCTTGAAGCGGGACATCGTCAGGCCGTCCACCTGGTCGGCCATCACGTGGGCCAGGCGCAGGTCGTCGTCGTACCCGGAGCGCAGGTTCATGGCGCTCAACCTAGCGGGAGTCAGGTCCGGTCGTCGGCCGTGCCCAGGCGGCTGGCCAGCAGGCGGCGGAACGACTCGACGCGCGCGGCGCGGGCAGCGCGGACCTCGTCGTCGGGCGCCGTGGCGACCCACTCGTCCAGCTCGCAGTCCGGGGCGTCGTCGGCATGCGTGCAGCCGCGCGGGCACTCGTCGGCCACGTCGGCCAGGTCCCCGAACGCCCCCAGCAGGTGCTGTGGGTCGACGTGCGCGAGCCCGAAGCTGCGCACGCCCGGGGTGTCGATGACCCAGGTGGGGGCGTCGGTGGACGGGACGCGCAGGGCGACGGCCGACGTCGACGTGTGCCGGCCGCGGCCCGTGACGTCGTTGACGACGCCGGTGGCCCGGGATGCGTCTGGGACCAGCGCGTTGACGAGCGTGGACTTGCCGACGCCCGAGTGCCCGACGAGCACGGACATGCGCCCGTCGAGCGCCTCCCGCAGGTCGGACAGGCCGTGGATGACGCGTTCGTCGCGCGGGCCTGACGTCTGCGTCACCACCACCCGCACGCCGATCGGGGCGTACATCGCGACGAGCTCGGCAGGGTCGGCGAGGTCGGCCTTGGTGAGCGCGAGCAGCACGTCCATGCGGGCGTCATAGGCCGCGGCGACACAGCGGTCGATCATGCGCGTGCGGGGTTCCGGGTCGGCCAGGGCCGTCACGACCACCAGCTGGTCGGCGTTGGCGACGATGATGCGCTCGATGGGGTCGGTGTCGTCGGCCGTGCGGCGCAGGACCGTGCGCCGGTCGGTGATGCGCACGATGCGGGCCAGGCTGCCCTCGTCGCCCGACGAGTCGCCGACCAGGTCCACGCGGTCGCCCGGGACCACCCGGTTGCGGCCCAGCTCGCGCGCCTTCATGGCGACCGTGCGCCGCTCGTCGGGACCGCCCGGGTCGACCAGGACCGTGTACCGGCCGCGGTCCACGCCCGTGACCAGCGCGGACACGGCGTCGGCATGCTCGGGGCGCTGCTTGGTACGGGGACGGCTGCCACGGCCCGGACGGACCCGGACGTCGCGCTCGTCGTACTGCCGCTGCGCCATCAGATCGCCGCCATCAGCGCGCGCCGAGCATCCCGGTCCACAGCCCGACGAAGTCGGGGATCGTCTTGGCCGTCGTCGCGACGTCCTCGACCTCGACGCCGGGGACGCGCAGGCCGATCAGCGCGCCGGCCGTCGCCATGCGGTGGTCGGCGTACGTCCGCCACACCCCGGCGTGCAGCGGGCGCGGCGTGATGACCAGGCCGTCCGACGTCTGCTCCGCCTGGCCGCCCAGGCGTGTGATCTCGGCCGCCAGCGCCGCCAGCCGGTCCGTCTCGTGACCGCGCAGGTGCGCGATGCCGCGCAACCGGGTGGGGGAGTCGGCGAGCACCGCGAGCGCGGCGATCGTCGGCGCGATCTCTCCCGCGGCGTGCAGGTCCAGGTCGACGCCGTGGATCGCGCCCGTCCCCGTCACCGACAGGCGGTCGCCGTCCAGGGACGTGCGCGCGCCCATCCGCTCCAGGAAGCCGGGCAGCAGGCCACCGGGCTGAGTGGTGCTCGACGGCCAGCCAGGGACGGTGACGGTTCCACCCGCGACCATCGCGGCGCACAGGAAGGGTGCGGCGTTGGACAGGTCGGGCTCGACGCGCACGTCACGGCCCGTGATCGCCCCCGGTGCCACCTCCCAGATGGCGGGACGCGAGTCGTCGACCCGCACACCGGCTGCCCGCAGCACCTCTACGGTCATCTCGATGTGCGGCAGGCTCGGCAGGGTGGGACCGGTGTGGCGCACGACGAGGCCGCGCTCGAACCGAGCGCCCGCGAGCAGCAGGCCAGAGACGAACTGGCTCGACGCGGAGGCGTCGACGTCCACGTGCCCGCCCTCGACCGAGCCGGTGCCGTGGACCGTGAACGGCAGCCGACCGGTGTCGCCCTCCTCGTCGACGCGCACGCCGAGCGCCTGCAGCGCGCGGATCACCGGTCCCATGGGCCGTGCGAGCGCCTCGACGTCGCCCTTGAAGTGCACCGGGCCGTCGGCGAGCGCGGCGACCGCGGGCAGGAACCGCATCACCGTGCCGGCGAGCCCGCAGTCGATCGTCACCGACCCGCGCAGCCGCCCGGGCGTCACGGCCCAGTCGGTGCCGCGGTCCACCTGGACGCCCAGCGTCTCGAGCGCCGCCGCCATGAGGTGGGTGTCGCGCGACGCGAGCACGCTGCACAGCAGGCTGGGGGAGTCCGCGATCGCGGCGAGCACCAGGTAGCGGTTGCTCAGGGACTTGGAGCCGGGCACGTCGACGACGGCGTCCAGCGGCTCCGGTGCGAGAGGGGCCGGCCAGAGCGGGGCGGTCGCGGTCGTCATGGCACCCAGGTTAGTGGCCCGTGCGCTGGTGGCGGCCGGGTGCCCGGGGTGCGGACCGGGTCAGCCGGCAACGTCGGCTCAGTCGTCGGTCGTCGGCTTGTGCCGGTCCCACGCGTCGTGCATCCGCCAGGAGACGCCGGGACGGCCCTCGCGGTCGATGCCGACGAGGATGGCGCCGCCGGTGAAGGCCAGCGCGCGGACGAACCGCTCGCGCCGCCCCTTGGCCAGCACCTTGTCGCGGCCGTCCGCCTCCTTGTCGGGCAGGTTCACCACGACGAGCGGCGCCGTCAGGACGGCCAGCGCGAGGGCGGCCGTGCGCGGCGCGCGGCCCGCCGCGAGCAGCGCGCCCGCGCCGGCGATCGCCACACCGTGGGCCTGCACCGCGCTCGTCAGCTGACGGTCGGACAGGGTGGGCAGCTCGACGCCGGTCCGGCGCTGGATCATGGCGAGCGCGCCGCGGACGTCGGCGGTGTGAGCGGCGGGATGACGCACCACGTCGAGCCCTTCGGCGACGAACCAGCTCGCGAACAGCGGGCGGGCGAGGCGGCGCAGCAGCACGGCAGATCTCCTTCGTCTCGGCCGGGCGGGCTGGTCGGTGCCCGGCCGTGGTCCTGGCAGCCACGCTAGTCGGCGGCGGCGCGGGACGCGACGGGGGAGGGCCGCGCGACGGGTGTCGGGAATGTCGTCGGCGCGCCGACGGTTGTGCCCCACATGCCGTGCGCCTCACCCCCACGTCCCGCAGCGACACGTCCGACGACGACGTTGCCCACCCAGTTGCCCACCCAGACGACTGCGCAGGACTTCACCCCCTGGCAGCCTGCTGAGCCCACGGCCCGGACGCTGGCCAGTGGAGCCGCCGTTTCCGGCATAGGCTCGTGGCCAATGAGCGAGGACATCGACGGGGACACGAACCGGGCCCCGGAATCCGAGGACGAGGCGGCGCGCAACGCGCGCTTCGAGGCTGACGCGCTGGTCTACCTGGACCAGCTGTACGGCGCTGCCCTGCGGATGACGCGCAACCCGGCCGACGCCGAGGACCTGGTGCAGGAGACCTTCACCAAGGCGTTCGCGGCGTTCCACCAGTACCGCCCGGGCACCAACCTCAAGGCGTGGCTGTACCGCATCCTCACCAACACGTACATCAACTCCTACCGCAAGAAGCAGCGCGAGCCCCAGCAGTCGCACGCGGAGGAGATCGAGGACTGGCAGCTGGCCCGCGCGGAGTCGCACACGTCGTCGGGCCTGCGCTCGGCCGAGGCCGAGGCGCTCGACCACCTGCCCGACTCCGACGTGAAGGACGCGCTGCAGCGCATCCCCGAGGAGTTCCGCATCGCCGTGTACCTGGCGGACGTCGAGGGCTTCGCGTACAAGGAGATCGCCGAGATCATGGGGACGCCCATCGGGACCGTGATGTCGCGGTTGCACCGAGGCCGGGGCCAGCTGCGCGAGATGCTGGCCGACTACGCGCGGGAGCGCGGCCTCGTCGCCGCGGCACCCGCCGGCACGGAGGACGCACGATGAGCGAGTGGACGGAACCGCCTGCCAAGGCGGTTGGCGACTGCGGCTGCGACGAGGCGGTCAACGAGCTGTGGGCCTACCTCGACGCGGAGCTGGAGCAGCACGACGCCGAGCGCGTGCGTGCGCACCTGGCGGGCTGTCACGGCTGCCTCGAGGAGCACGACGTCGAGCTCGTGGTGAAGAAGCTGGTGCAGCGCTGCTACGCGACCGCGGACCTGGCGCCCGACGAGCTCCGCGCCAAGGTGCGCGCGAGCCTCACGGTCACGGTGCGGACGACGATCGTCGAGAGCGCGTCCGACAACTGACGTCGGAGGACCCCGAGCACGACGAAGGCCCCGGTGCGCTGCTGCGCTGCCGGGGCCTTCGTCAGTTCGCGGACGGCCGCGCCCAGTGACTGATCGGTGATCAGGCGTTGGGACGCTTGCCGTGGTTCGCGGCGCTCCCGGCACGGGAGCGGCGCTTGCGGCCACGCTTGCTCATGGGATCTCCTTCGGGTTGCGCCTCTACCGGCGGCCGGCAGGAGGCGAGGTGCACGTCGGTTGCACGACGTGCACGACGACCATCAAGTCTCCCACACGGGGGCGGTCGGGACGCAATCGGCTCAAGTCGACCGTCTCGCGGGCCGATGCATCGGACGTGACGCAGCCGACCCAGTCCGTGATCCCGTTCCTGCACGCCCTCGCGAGCACGGGCGGCTCCGACCTGCACTGCAAGGTCGGTTCGGCGCCCCGCGTGCGCGTCGACGGCCGCCTGCGCAAGCTGCAGGTCCCCGACCTCAAGCCCGCGGACACCGAGCGCATGCTCGAGGAGGTCCTGCCCGACGACCTGGTCGCGGAGTTCCGCCAGTCGCACGAGGCCGACTTCGCGTACTCGCTGCCCGGCGTCGGCCGGTTCCGTGTCAACGCCTACCAGGCGCGCGGCACGTACGGCATGGTCTTCCGCCGGGTCGCCGTGGGCGCGCAGTCGCTCGGCGACCTGCACGTGCCCGAGGTCGTCGGCGAGCTCGCGCTCGAGCCGCGTGGCCTGGTGCTGGTGACGGGCCCGACGGGGTCCGGCAAGACGACGACGCTCGCGTCGATGGTCGACCTCATCAACACGTACCGCGAGGTCAACATCGTCACGATCGAGGACCCGATCGAGATCCTGCACCAGGACAAGAAGGCGATCGTCTCCCAGCGTGAGATCCGCCAGGACACCGCCGACTTCACCTCCGCACTGCGTGCCGCGATGCGTCAGGACCCCGACGTCATCCTCGTCGGTGAGATGCGTGACATCGAGACCGTCCGCGCCGCCCTGTCCGCCGCCGAGACCGGTCACCTGGTCCTCTCGACGCTGCACACGATCGACGCGCCCGAGACGATCAACCGCATCGTCGACTTCTTCCCGCTGCACGAGCAGAAGCAGGTGCGCGTGGCGCTCGCGCAGGCGCTGCGCGGCATCGTCTCCCAGCGCCTGGTGCGGCGCGCCGACGGCGGCGGCCGCCGGCCCGCGATCGAGGTCATGATCAACACGGGCCGCACGGCCGAGGCGATCCTGGACCCGGCCGAGGCGCCGCCGCTGATCGACCTGATCCGCGAGGGCGACTACTACAAGATGCAGACGTTCGACCAGCACCTGTTCCAGCTGGTCCGCGACAACGTCATCACGTACGAGGAGGCCGTCTCGGCCTCGTCGAACCCCCACGACCTGACGGTCGAGCTCCGCCAGGCGGGCCTGGTCGCGTAGCACTTCCCCCTCCGAGCGCGCCCTTCGCGCGTCGAGCGCACCCCATCTAGCGGGCGCGCTCGATGCGCGAGGGGCGCGCTCGTCGTTGCGGGGGCGCCCGATGGGGGTTGCCCTCTGGAGGGACGCGATATATCTTGTCTTGCGACGGACGAGATATATCGCGAATGGAGCATGTCATGGCTGAGGAGTCGTGGGTCGTCGGAGGCCCGCAGATCATCGAGGTCGAGCAGGTCGAGGCGCTGCGCGTGCAGCTCGTCGGTGGGCGGGTGGACGTGGTGGCGCACGACGAGCCGACGACGCGCATCGAGGTGCACTCGGTCGACGGGCGCCCCTTGGAGGTGACGCTCGACGGCGGTGAGCTGCGCGTCGGCTACCAGTTCACGCTCGGCGGCTGGGAGGGCTGGCTCGAGAAGTTCCGCAACTTCCGGGACAAGGACCGGGCCGACGTGGCCATCGCGGTGCCCCGCGACGTGCGCACCAAGCTCGGCACCGTCAGCGCCGAGGGGCTGCTCGCCGGGATCGAGGAGGACGCGTCGGTGTCGACCGTGTCCGGCTCGCTCGTCACCGACGGGACGCGCGGGCGGCTGTCCGCGCACACGGTCTCCGGCGAGATCGTCGTCCGCGAGCACGCCGGCACCCTCAAGCTCAACACCGTCTCCGGTGACCTGTCCGCATCCGGCGAGCTGAGCCTCGTGCAGGCGAACTCGGTCTCGGGCGGGCTCACCCTGGACGTCACCGGGGGGTCGGCGTCGGTCACCGCGTCGACGGTCTCCGGCGACGTCACGCTGCGGCTGCCGCAGGAGCAGGGTGTCAAGCTGCAGGCGCAGTCCGTCTCGGGACGGCTCGTCGTGGACGGCGAGGAGTACAAGGGTGGCAAGCCGGGCCAGCGCAAGGTGGACGTCGTGCGCGGCGACGGCACCTGCTTCGTCTCGGCGAACACGGTCTCCGGCCACGTCACGGTGCTGCGGAGCGCGTCGTGATGGCGCCGGTGTTCGCCCACGGCCAGCTGCGCCTCTACCTGCTCGCGCTGCTCGGGGACGGGCCCAAGCACGGGTACGAGCTCATCACCGAGCTGACCGCGCGGTTCGGGGGCACGTACCGGCCGAGCGCCGGGACGATCTACCCGCGGCTGTCGCGCCTGGTCGACGAGGGTCTGGTGACGCGCACCGACGAGGAGCGCAAGAGCGTCTACGCGCTGACCGACGCCGGCCGCGCCGAGCTCGCGTCGCGGCGTGACGAGATCTCGGACCTCGAGGAGGGCATCGCCGAGACCGTGCGCGAGCGTGCGTTCCAGGTGCGCGACGACGCCCGCGGATCCATGCGCGGCCTGCGGGCCGAGCTGGAGGCGCAGGCCCGCAAGGCCCGCGCGTCGGCGGTGCCCGGGTACTCGGCGGGCGACGACGCGCGGCACACGGCCCACGCCCGGGCGGCCGAGGCGGAGGGGCTGATCAACAGGTTCCGTGACGAGGTGCGGGCCGACCTGCGGCGGGCCGCCGCCGCCGGCCGCGTCGACGAGCAGACCGTGGCGCTCGTGCGACGCACGCTCGACGACGCGCGGCAGGTGCTGCGCGACACGCTGCGGTAGCCCGCGATGTACCCGTCGGCGGTCGTGCGGGTGGTCCTACGCCTCGTCGTCGGGCTGACCCAGCCAGGTGTGCCAGCCGGTGTGGAGCACGAGCCACGCCATGAGGCCGTAGCCCGCCTGGCTGGGCAGCTCGCCGTCGCCCGCGGCCATGTCGCCGAGCCACTGCTCGTGCGCCGCCAAGGGGGAGTAGGTGTCGACGTACGGGACGCGCCGCCGGCTCGCGACGTCGCCGAAGGCCGCGGCCAGGTCGGCCAGCCGGTCGGCGTCCGCGACCTTGCCGGGAGGGGGTCCGACGACGAACGCGGGCACCTTCCACTGCTCGGCGACGTCGAGCACGTTCGCGAGGTTGAGGCGGCTGCGGGCCAACGAGAGCCCGGCGCCGAGGTCCGCACGCCCGAGCCCGACGACCAGCCGGTTGTCGGCTTCGGGTGACAGGCGCCGGCGCACCTCGTCCTCCCATCGGGCGCCCAGCTCCGTCGTCGTCTCACCCGGGACCGCGAGCGTGACGACCGTGAGCCTGTCCGCGCCCGTGGTGCGGGCCGCGACGCGGCCCACCCACCCCAGGGCCTTGGGGTCCCCGGTACCGGCAACCAGCTCGTCGCCGACCACCACGAGCCTCAGCTCACCCAACGCCACCACTCCTCGGTCTCGGTCCAACCGTCCGGTCCTCTGCTGAGCCCCAGTGTCTCAGGCCGTCCTGGTGCGGAGCTCGCTGCGTGAGCGTGTCGCGGGTGCGACGAAGGCCACCCCCTGCGCAGGGGGTGGCCTTCGTGGTCAGCGGGCCGACGTCAGCGGGCGAAGGCCTGCTCGACGAGCGATGCCTGCTGGGCCTGGTGCTTCTTGGCCGAACCCGCCGCGGGCGACGCCGACTCGGGACGCGACACGACGCGCAGCGTGCGACCGAGCAGCTGCGGCAGGTGCATCGAGACGAACGACCACGGACCCTGGTTCTGCGGCTCGTCCTGGACCCACACCAGCTCGGCACCGTCGTAGGGCGCGAGCGCCTCCTTCGCCGCCTCGCCGTCGAGCGGGTACAGCTGCTCGACGCGGACGATCGCGGTGCGCTCGTCGCCGGACTTCGCGCGCTGCGCCAGCAGGTCCCAGTAGACCTTGCCCGAGCAGAGCAGGACCCGGTCCACCTGGCCGGCCTTGGCGGCGGCCAGGTCGTCCCCGATGACCGGCCGGAACGTGCCCGAGGTGAAGTCCTCCACCGCGGACGCGCCCGCCTTGAGGCGCAGCATCGACTTGGGCGTGAAGACCACCAGCGGCTTGCGCGGGCGCTGGTAGGCCTGGCGGCGCAGCAGGTGGAAGTGCGACGCGGGCGTCGACGGCTGGGCCACGATCATGTTGTCCTGCGCGCACAGCTGCAGGAACCGCTCGATGCGGCCCGACGAGTGGTCGGGCCCCTGGCCCTCGTAGCCGTGCGGCAGCAGCAGCACGACCGACGAGCGCTGGGCCCACTTCTGCTCGGCAGACGAGATGAACTCGTCGATGATCGTCTGGGCGCCGTTGACGAAGTCGCCGAACTGCGCCTCCCACAGCACCAGCGCGTCCGGGCGCTCCACGGAGTAGCCGTACTCGAAGCCGAGCGCGGCGTACTCGCTCAGCGAGGAGTCGTACACCCAGAACTTCGCCTGGTCCTGCGACAGGTACAGCAGCGGCGTCCACTCGGCGCCCGTCTCGCGGTCGTGCATGACCGCGTGACGCTGCACGAACGTGCCGCGACGCGAGTCCTGCCCGGCCAGGCGCACCGGGGTGCCCTCCACGAGCAGCGACCCGAACGCGAGCAGCTCGCCGTAGCCCCAGTCGATGCCACCCTCGCGCGACATCTGCTCGCGCTTGGCGAGCAGCTGCGCCAGCTTGGGGTGGACGGTGAAGCCCTCCGGCGGACGCACGTGCGCCTTGCCGATCCGCTCCAGGGTGTCGGCCTCGATCGCCGTCTTCCACCCGACCATCACACCAGCGTCCTCGAGCTGCGACTCCGGGCGCTCCAGACCGGCCACGGCCTCGGCGGGCGGGGGCGTCCAGCCGTCCTCGCGAGTCTCGGCGAACACGCGCTCCAGCTGCTGCTGGTAGTCCTGCAGCACCTGCTCCGCGTCGTCCATCGTCAGGTCGCCGCGCGCCACGAGCGTCTCGGTGTAGAGCTTGCGCACCGAGCGCTTGGCCTCGATGAGGTTGTACATGAGCGGCTGCGTCATCGACGGGTCGTCGCCCTCGTTGTGACCGCGGCGGCGGTAGCACAGCATGTCGATGATGACGTCGCGGTCGAACTGCTCGCGGTACTCGAACGCCAGCTCGGCGGCGCGGACGCACGCCTCGGGGTCGTCGCCGTTCACGTGGAAGATCGGCACCTGGAGGCCCTTGGCCACGTCGGTCGCGTACTGCGAGGAGCGCGACGACGACGGGCCCGTGGTGAAGCCGACCTGGTTGTTGATGATCACGTGGATCGTGCCGCCGGTGCGGTAGCCGCGCAGCTGCGCCAGGTTGAGGGTCTCGAAGACCACGCCCTGGCCGGCGAACGCCGCGTCACCGTGGATGAGGATCGGCAGGACGGAGAAGCCGTCGCCGCCCAGGTCGATGCGGTCCTGCTTGGCGCGCACGATGCCCTCGAGGACGGGGTCGACGGCCTCGAGGTGCGACGGGTTCGCGGCCAGGTAGACCTGCGTCGTCGCCCCGGACTCGGCCGTGAACGTGCCCTCGGTGCCCAGGTGGTACTTCACGTCGCCCGAGCCCTGGACCGACTTGGGGTCCTGGTTGCCCTCGAACTCGCTGAAGATCTGCGCGTACGACTTGCCCGCGATGTTCGCCAGGATGTTCAGGCGGCCTCGGTGGGCCATGCCAATGCCGACCTCGTCGAGGCCGTTGTCGGCGGCCTTGGACAGGATCGCGTCGAGCAGCGGGATGACGGACTCGCCGCCCTCCAGCGAGAAGCGCTTCTGGCCCACGTACTTGGTCTGCAGGAACGTCTCGAACGCCTCGGCTGCGTTGAGGCGGCGCAGGATGCGGACCTGGTCCTCACGCGGCGTGCGGGCGTAGCCCGACTCCAGGCGCTCCTGGAGCCAGCGGCGCTGGCGCGGGTCCTGCAGGTGCATGTACTCGATGCCCGTGGTGCGGCAGTACGAGTCGCGCAGCAGGCCCAGCACGTCGCGGAGCTTGGCGCGCGGCTTGCCGGTGAACCCGCCGGTGGGGAACGAGCGGTCCAGGTCCCACAGCGTCAGGCCGTGGGTCTGGATGTCCAGGTCCGGGTGCTTGCGCTGGCGGTACGCGAGCGGGTCGGTGTCCGCCATGAGGTGGCCGCGCGAGCGGAACGAGTGGATGAGCTCGCCGATGCGGGCCGGCTTGATGGCCTCCGCGTCCGGGTCGCTGGAGGTGTCGCGGACCCAGCGCACGGGCTCGTACGGCACGCGCAGTGCCGCGAAGACACGGTCGTAGAAGCCGTCCTCGCCCAGCAGCTTCACACCCAGGATGCGCAGGAAGTCGCCCGACTGCGCGCCCTGGATGATCCGGTGGTCGTACGTGCTGGTCAGCGTCAGGACCTTCGAGACGCCCATGACGTTGAGGCGGTCCTCGGACGTGCCCGCGAACTCTGCGGGGTAGTCCATCGCGCCGACGCCGATGATCGTGCCCTGCCCCTGCATGAGGCGCGGCACCGAGTGGACGGTACCGATCGTGCCGGGGTTGGTCAGCGAGATCGTCGTGCCGGCGAAGTCGTCGACCGTCAGCTTGTTGCCGCGCGCACGGCGCACGACGTCCTCGTAGGCGCTCCAGAACTGCGCGAAGTCGAGCGTGTCCGCCTTCTTGATCGACGGGACCATGAGCTGACGCGTGCCGTCCGGCTTGGCCAGGTCGATCGCGATGCCGAGGTTGACGTGGGCCGGCTGCGTGAAGCCCGGCTTGCCGTCGATCGGGGTGTACGCGGCGTTCATGGCGGGCATCTGCTCGAGCGCCTCGACCAGCGCGAAGCCGATCAGGTGCGTGAACGAGATCTTGCCGCCGCGGCCGCGGGACAGGTGGTTGTTGATGACGATGCGGTTGTCGACCATCAGCTTGGCCGGCACGGCGCGCACCGACGTCGCCGTGGGGACCTCGAGCGAGGCCTCCATGTTGGTGACCACGCGAGCTGCCGGGCCGCGCAGCTTCTGCACGTCGTCGACGGCCCCGTCGGCCTGCGCCGTGGCCTTGAGCGCGGCCTCGGCGTACGGCGCGGTCGCGGGCTGCGCGGTGGCGACCGGGGAAGACACGGGCGCCGGCTCGGCGTCCACGGTCTTCGTCGCCGCGCTCGCGGTCGGGTCGGCCGGCAGGTGCTTCGGCTTGGGCGGGAGCGCCGTGGGGACGGCCGGCATCGGCTCGTCCTTCGAGGGCGCCTCCTTGACCTGCGTCGGCTGGGCCCTCGGGGGAGCGGGAGCGTCCGTGGCGGGAGCGGCACCGTTGCCGTTCGTCGTCGCATCCTGCTCGCCGGGCTTGTAGCCCTCGAAGAAGTCCCACCACGCGGGGTCCACCGCGTTCTTGTCCTTCAGGTACTGCTCGTACAACTCGTCCACGAGCCATTCGTTCGCGCCGAAATCGGCACGGATCGAGTCAGGCTCCGCCTTCTGGGACACGCGAGGATCGCCCACTTCCGCTGCGGACCTCGTCCGCGTCGTTGCCGGTTCTGTCGGCGTCAACACTACGGCCTTCCCGCGGTCCCACGACTCGGGGAAACGGCCAGATCGGACACCGGGCGAGACCTCTTCACCTGCTCGACACAGCACGGTCAAATCCGGGCAAGGACACCGGCTCCCCGCCCTCAAGCGCAGGTCGACGGACGCCCTCGCAGGTCATGGTTTGACCGCCCCGCTGAGACGGCGCCGCGCGGGCTCGGTCGGATGCCCGGGCGGTGCCGCTCGGTACCGCCCGGTGTCGGGTTCCTCACAGGGTGGTGAGCGCGGCGATCTCGCCCGTCGGCGGGGCGCCCGAGGCGGGCAGCGTCACACGCATCGTGCACCCCGTCTCGGTGTCGGCCACCTCGATGCGGCCGCCGTGCAGCTCCACGGCCCAGCGGACGATGGCCAGACCCAGCCCGGTGCCGCCCGTCGAGACCTGGCCGGTGGTCGCCGGGCTGTTCCCCCGCACGAACCGCTCGAACACGTGCGCGCGCTGGGCGGCGGCGATGCCGGGGCCGTTGTCGATCACGTCGATGCGCACGTCGCTGCCCACGCGGCTGGCCTCGAGCCGCACCTCGTCGTCGGCAGGGGAGTGCCGCGCGGCGTTGTGCAGGAGGTTGGCGACCACCTGGTGCAGGCGCTCCGGGTCCGCCGGGACCGACAGGTCGGGGGGCTGCACGCTGACCGGGAAGCGCAGGTGCTTGTCGGCGCCGACGAGCTGGGCGCCGTCGGCGGCCTCCTGCAGGAAGTCCGCGAGCCGCACCTGGCTGATCTCCAGGGGCGCGTCGCCGGCCTCGAGACGGGACAGGTCCAGCAGGTAGGTCACCAGGCGCCCCAGCCGCTCGGTCTGGGCGAGCGCCGCCTCCATGGTCGCGGGGTCCGCCTCGTCGACGCCGTCGACGATGTTCTCGAGCTGGGCCTGCAGCGCGGTCACCGGGGTGCGCAGCTCGTGCGACACGTTCGCGACGAGCTCGCGGCGGAACTGGTCGTTCTGCTGCAGGTCGTCGGCCATGGTGTTGAACGCCTCGGCGAGCTGCCCCACCTCGTCCGCGCTCGTCGCGCGCACGCGCCACGTGTAGTCGCCGGACGCCATCTGCCGTGCCGCGTGCGTCATCTCGCGCAGCGGCGACGTCATGCCCCGGGCCAGGACCTGGGTGAGCACCAGGGAGATGACGATGGCCAGCGGAAGCGTCCTCGTCGGGCCCAGGTGCTTGGACAGCCCCAGCCACGTGATGAACGACGCGAGCGTGACGGTGGCCGCCACGAGCACACCCAGCTTGACCTTGATCGAGCTGAACCGGTCGAGCGGACGGACGTCCGGGAGCCGCGAGCGGCCGGGCTCGCCGCGCACGTGCCGGGGGACGACCGCCACGGGGTCAGGCGCCGTCCTGCTCATGGGTGTCGGCCGGCTCGAAGGCGTACCCGACGCCGTGCACGGTGCGGATGAGGTCCGGGCCAAGCTTGCGACGCAGCGCCTTGATGTGGGAGTCGACGGTCCGCGTGCCGCTCGCGTCCACCCAGTCCCAGACCTCGGCGAGCAGGCGCTCGCGGGTCAGCACCGTGCGCGGGCTCGCGACGAGCGCGAGGAGCAGGTCGAACTCGGTGGGCGTCAGGTGCACCTCGGCGCCGTCGCGGGTCACGCGCCGCTGGGCGCGGTCGATCAGCACGTCGCCGATCTCGACCGGCGGGTCGGGCTGGGCCGCGACGGCCAGCTCGGCCGCCTGCGCGGCGCGCTCGGTGCGCCGCAGGAGCGCCTTGGTGCGGGCGACGAGCTCGCGCATCGAGAAGGGCTTGGTCATGTAGTCGTCGGCACCGACGCCCAGGCCGATCAGCATGTCCGTCTCGTCGTCGCGGGCCGTGAGCATGAGGACCGGGACGGGACGCTCCGCCTGGATGCGTCGGCACACCTCGAGCCCGTCGATCCCGGGGAGCATGACGTCCAGGACCACGACGTCGGGCTGGAGCGTGGCGGCGCGCTCGACGCCCAGCAGACCGTCACCGACGGCCTCGACCGCCCAGCCCTCCGCCGCGAGGCGGCGCGCGATGGCCTGCGCGATCGCGGGCTCGTCCTCGACGACCAGCACCGTCGTGGACCCGCGCCCTGGCGCGGGCACCCGTGCACCGCTCGGAGTCGTCATGCGCCCAGATTGGCACACGACGCGCGTCGTCGGGCGTTGTCCGTGCCGGACGCGCCTGTGGACGAACCCCGACGAGCGGCGCGCTCCCGCTTTACGATAGGTCGCACCATGAGCAGCTCAAGTCGCTGCCGGCGTCCCGCCCAGGCCTGCAGGCCAGGGCCCGACCGTGCCGGCCCCCTCGCTGAACTGTCCACCGCCCCGAACCACCGGGGCCCCGAGTGCTGACCGAGTGGCTGCTGGTCGGTCTCGGCATCGTCCTGACCCTCGGCACCGCGGTCTTCGTCGCCAGCGAGTTCTCGCTGGTCACGCTGGACCCGGGCGTCGTCGAGAAGCAGACCCCGCGCGACGACCGTGCCGGTCAGGGCGTGCTGCGCGCGCTGCGCCGGCTGTCCACCGAGTTGTCCGGTGCGCAGGTCGGGATCACCGTCACCACGGTCCTCCTCGGGTACACGACGCAGCCGGCCGTGCTGCGGCTGCTGCGGTCCGTGCTCGACGGCCCGCTCGGCACCGCCCTGTCCGGGGTGATCGCGGCCGTCGTCGCGATCATCCTGGTCAACGGCTTCTCCATGGTGATCGGCGAGCTGGTCCCCAAGAACTTCGCCATCGCTCGCCCGCTGGCCACCGCACGGGCGGTCATCCCGTTCCAGAGCGCGTTCACCACGGCGCTGCACCCCGTCATCGCGTTCTTCAACGGGAGCGCCAACGCCCTGCTGCGGCGGGTGGGGATCGAGCCCCGCGAGGAGCTGTCCGGCGGGCGGTCCCCGCAGGAGCTCGCCGCGCTGGTGCGGCGGTCCGCCGAGGTCGGGACGCTCGACGAGTCGACGGCCACGCTGCTGACGAACTCGATCGACTTCTTCGAGCTGACGGCCGTCGACGTCATGACGGACCGGCAGCGCCTCGTCGTCGTGCGCCGCGACGACTCCGCGGCCGACGTCACGTCCCTGGCGCGCGCGACCGGCCACTCGCGGTTCCCCGTGATCGGCGACGACAACGACGACATCGTCGGCCTGGTGCACGTGCGCCGCGCCGTCGCGGTGCCCTACGAGCGACGCGCCGAGGTCCCGGCCGCGGCCCTCATGGTCGACGCACCCCAGGTTCCCGAGACCGTCCACCTGGGCCCGCTGCTGGTGGAGCTGCGCGAGCAGGGGCTGCAGATGGCCGTCGTGGTCGACGAGTACGGCGGCACGTCGGGCGTGGTCACGCTCGAGGACGTGGTGGAGGAGCTCGTCGGGGACGTCGCCGACGAGCACGACCGGCGTCGGACGTCCGCGGCCCGCGCCGCGGACGGCTCGTGGCACCTGCCGGGAGTCCTGCGGCCCGACGAGCTCACCGAGACCACCGGGCTCAAGGTGCCCGACGACGGTCCCTACGAGACGCTCGGCGGCCTCGTCATGGCGCGGCTCGGCCGGATCCCGGCCGAGGGGGACAGCCTTGACGTCGACGGCGTGCTGCTGCAGGTCGAGCGGATGGACGGGCGCCGCGTCGAGCGGTTGCGCGTCGTCGCGCTCGACGACGAGACGGGGGAGGACGCGTGAACAGCACCACCGCGCTCGTCATCGCGATCGGCCTGCTGGCCGCCAACGCGTTCTTCGTCGGCGCCGAGTTCGCCATCATCTCCGCGCGCCGCAGCTCGATCGAGCCCCGGGCGGAGGCCGGTGACCGCCGTGCACGCACGGTCCTGTGGGCCATGGAGAACGTCTCGCTCATGCTCGCGTGCGCGCAGCTGGGCATCACCGTGTGCTCGACGAGCCTGGGTGTCGTGGCCGAGCCGGCCATCGCGCACCTCATCGAGGACCCGCTGCACGCGATCGGTGTGGGGGACCAGTGGACGCACCCCATCGCGTTCACGGTCGCGCTGCTCGTCGTCGTGTACCTGCACGTCGTGCTCGGTGAGATGGTGCCGAAGAACCTCGCCGTGGCCGGACCCGACCGTGCCGTGCTCTGGTTCGGGCCGGCGCTCGTGTGGATCGCGCGGGTCGTCCGGCCGATCATCGTTGTCCTGAACTGGTTGGCGAACCACGCGCTGCGGGCGGTGGGTGTCGAACCGAAGGACGAGGTGTCGTCGGCCTTCACCGCTGAGGAGGTCCAGTCGATCGTCGAGCGCTCGCAGGCGGAGGGGCTGCTCGAGGACTCCGAGGGCCTGCTGCGCGGTGCGATCGAGTTCTCCGACCGGACCGCGCGCGACGTCATGGTGCCCGCGGCAGAGCTCACGACCGTGGAGCTGGGCGCGACGCCGCAGGACGTCGAGCGGCTCGTCGCTCGGACCGGCTTCTCGCGCTTCCCGGTGCTCGGCGAGGACGGTGTGGCCGCCGGCTACCTGCACCTCAAAGACGTCCTGTACGCCGACGCGGCGACGCGCACGCTGGCCGTGCCGACGTGGCGTGTGCGGGCGCTCGCCGTCGTGGGTCCGGACGCGGAGGTCGAGGACGCGCTCGGGGCGATGCAGCGATCGGGTGCCCACCTGGCGCGGGTCGTCGACGGGGGTGCCACCGTGGGCGTCGTGTTCCTGGAGGACATCCTCGAGGAGCTCGTCGGCGAGGTGCGGGACGCGATGCAGCGGGAGCAGTGGCCGGGGCGGTGACGTCTGCGCGCACAAGATCTTCACAACCGGTCGAGAGGGTCGCGGGCCTGGGGCCGCGGGTCCCGGCCCGGGCCCGGGAAACCGTTGTCGCGCGGTCGTCGTGCGGCCCTCTCGGCGTGTCGTGCGGCGTGTCGCGCGCATGGTGGTGGCTGGGTGGGTCCGGGTTCCGCCCGGGCTCATGGGCCGATCGGTTGGACGTGCGTCCAGGGGGCTTGGAAGGGTTCCCACGACCCGTTATGGTTTCGTGATCGCGCCGGCGTCGTCGTCGGCAGGTGAGTGCCCCGTCGGGGTCTCGCGGATCCCGACGAGGAGGTGTTGTGCGGCCTGAGGACAGCGTGCCCGATGCGGCACCCCGCACCCGTCGTGAGCTGCGCGAGGCCGAGCGCCAGGCCCAGCTCGCCGCGGCGTCAGCCGGATCGTCCGCAGGTTCTGCACCCGCGTCCGCCGGGCCCGTCGTCACGGCACCTCCCGTCACGAGCCGCCGCGCCGCTCGACTGAGCGCCGGGTCGTCGGCCGTGCGTCCCGCGCAGCCGTCTGCCCCGCGCCCCGCGCCCACCACGCCGCCCACCGGGCGGATGCCCGCGTGGACGTCCGGCACCGACATCCGGCCCGGCAGCGACGTCCGCACCGCGGCACCCGGACGCCGTTCCGTCCCGGCCCCGCAGCCGGCCTCGATCATCGAGAAGTCCGCCGCACCCGCAGCAGGGCCCGTCGCACCTGTCGCGCAGCGAGAGGGCGTCGGCGAGCGGCCGGAGCCGCGCGGGACCGCGCGCGACCACGCGATCACGCCGACCGCCGTCACCTCGAGCTTGTCGCCGCGCGCAGCGATGCCGACGGCTCGGCGCCCGCACGCTCCAGGCCAGCCGGACACGCCTGCGGCCGGCCAGGGCGTTGCTCCTCGTCCCGTGACTCCTCCGGCAGGGGTCTTCCACGCCGTGGCACCCCAGACGGTGGCCCCCCAGGCGGCGGCTCCTGGGGCAGCGGCCCCTCAGGGGGCGGCCCGCGCGTGGACGGCGTCCCGCGTCGATGCCGGGACGGGACCTGTCGCGCCCCTGGCGGACGCGGCCACCACGGCGATCCCGCGGACGCCTGCGCCGCTGCCCACGGTCGCCACGGCGACGGTGCCCGAGCAGTCCGGCTCCGCCGCGACGCCTACGCCCTCGTCGACCACGAGCGCTCCGGCGCCGAGTGCTCCGGCGCCCGGTGCTCCCGCGCCGGGTGTTCCCGTGCCGAGCGCCGTCTCGCAGGACCGCAGCCACGGGCAGCCGGCGGCGAGCGCCCCTGACGCTGGCGCGGTGCGCGCGACGTCGCGGCGCCAGTCGACTGGTCGTACCGGCTCGAGCAGGCCGGAGCCCGGGCGACGCCGCCGGCCTGCGCGAGCGGCGACGCGGCTCGGTGTGCTCGCGGCGCTGGCCGGTGTCACCGTCGTCATCCCCGTCAGCCAGGGCGCGATCGCCGGCACCGAGGTGCTCTCCGGCGCCCCGCTCGACAAGGCGACGCTGCCCAGCACGGTCAGTGCGCTCGCCGCCGCCCCGGCGTCGATCCTGCCTCCCGCGTCCCTGGTCCCCGGTGAGGGGGCGATCGCCGCCCGTGCCGCCGCCGACGCCGCGAGCCGCAGCGAGTCGCGCTCGCTCCTGCCGGGCTGCGACCCGCGCGAGCGGTCCGCCGGATCGAACGGCCTGCTGCCCGCCAAGGACCTGTGCACGCTCTGGGACGGCCACACGCGCCTGCGTGCCGACGCGGCCGCGAGCCTCGCGGAGTTCAACGCCGCGTACGTCGCCCGGTTCGGCGCGGACATGTGCCTCGCGTCGGGTTACCGCACGCTCGCCGAGCAGCGCAGCGTCAAGGCGAGCCGCGGAAGCCTCGCGGCGCCTCCGGGCAAGAGCAACCACGGCTGGGGTCTCGCGGTCGACTTCTGCTCGCAGCTCACCAGCGGCGAGCGGTGGGCGTGGCTCAACGCCAACGCCAAGGCGTTCGGCTGGGAGAACCCGGCTTGGGCGCTGCCCGGCGGCAGCGGTCCGCACGAGCGGTGGCACTGGGAGTACACCAAGGGCGTCAAGGCCGACGGGGAGTACTACGGCTCGTAGCCGTCGTACCCCGTCGTACCCCGCCCGCGCACGGGCGGGGCCCCGCACTCACTCCAGGCGAAGGCCCCACGTGATCGTGTGCGTGCCGCCCTCGGCCAGCTCGACGAGGTCGTCGCCCGTGCGGAACGCGTCCGCGATGCAGCTCATCGGCTCGATCGCCACGCCACGACGCTGGATGTGCGGGATGCCGTCGCCGGTGCACACCTGCCACGCGGCGCACGCGTCGTCGGCCCACAGCGCCACCGTGCGGCCGTCGCCGCCCGTCAGCCGCGCCCACGTCAGCCCGTCCTCGTCGCGCAGCGATTCCACCCAGGCGTCGTCGAACGCGATCCCGCGCAGCGACCGCGGCGACCGCAGGTCCGCGACACCGTCCACGGGCTCGTCGCCCGTCGGCAGCAGGCGGTCGTCGACCGTGACGTGGCGTGCGGCGCCGAGCTGGAGCGTGCAGTCGTCGACGGCGCTGTCGCCCGGCGAGAGCCACGGGTGGAAGCCGACCCCGTACGGGGCGATGCCGAGGCCGACGTTCTCGGCCTCGGTCAGGACGCGCAGGCCGTCGTCGGTCAGGGTGTAGGTGACCTGGACGCGGACCGACCACGGGTAACCGGGCGTCGGGACGATGGTGTGCGCGAGCGTGACGCTCTGCGACGTCGTCGCGACCTCCTCGAACGCGACGTACGCGACGAGGCCGTGCAGCGCGGTGCTCCGGCCGTGCTCGCTGACCGGAACCTCGTACGTGACGCCGTCGCGGTCGTACTCGCCGTCCCGCAGCCGGTTGGGCCACGGGGCGAGGACCGCGCCCGAGAACGCCGGCGCCATCGCGTCGGCAGGATAGGGGAGCGCGACGTCGCGCGACCCGACGCGGTACTCGCGCAGGCTGGCGCCCACGGCTGCGACGACGGCGTGCTGGTCGCCCAGCGTGAGGATGTGCTGTGTTCCGGTCGGGATGTTCACGCTGACAACGTAGTAGGTCTTCGCCCGTGGCCGTGCCATCACTCGTCCGGGTGAGCGGCGTCCCTCCCTGTGGACAGAGGGCTGACCGGGGCGGCGGATTCCCCTAGTCTCGCGCTCCACAGAGCGGTACGAATCGTACGAACCGGGCAGGGGGTCCGATGGACGGCGTAGCCATCCTCGAGAGCGAGGTGCGCGAGCTCATCCGCCGCCGCGGCGTGGATCCCGTGCGTGATCGGCCGGCGATCACGGCCCTGGTCAGCGACGCGATGGCCGACTACGACCAGCGCTCGATCCTCGGCTCCGTGCCGCCGCTCGTCGACGCGGGCGCCGCGCACAAGGCTCTCGTCGACGCCGTCTCCGGGCTCGGGCCGCTGCAGCGCTACCTCGACGACCCCGAGGTGGAGGAGATCTGGATCAACTCGCCGGCGCAGGTCTTCGTCGCGCGGCGAGGCGAGCCCGAGCTGACGACGACGGTGCTCACCGACCCGCAGGTGCGCGACCTCGTCGAGCGGATGCTCAAGGCGAGCGGTCGGCGCCTGGACCTGTCCAGCCCGTTCGTCGACGCGTCGTTGCCCGGTGGCGAGCGCGTGCACGCGGTGATCCCCGACGTCACGCGCCAGCACTGGTCCGTGAACATCCGCAAGTACGTCGTCCGCGCGGCCTCCCTCGACGAGATGGTCGCGCTCGGCAGCCTCACGCCGCACGCTGCGGCGTTCCT
This sequence comes from Cellulomonas sp. JH27-2, assembly GCF_014837175.1. GTDB lineage: Bacteria > Actinomycetota > Actinomycetes > Actinomycetales > Cellulomonadaceae > Cellulomonas. The sequence continues at coordinate 111,550 of NZ_JACYFR010000004.1, forward strand.
GGCGGCCGCCGTCCAGGTGGGCCTGAACGTCCTGGTCTCGGGTGCGACGCAGGCGGGCAAGACGACCATGCTCAACGCCCTAGCCGGCTCCGTGGGCGCGCGCGAGCGGGTGGTGAGCTGCGAGGAGGTCTTCGAGCTGCGCCTGAGCGTGCGGGACTGGGTCGCGATGCAGTGCCGGCAGGCGAGCCTGGAGGGGACGGGCGAGATCGCGTTGCGACGGCTCGTGAAGGAGGCGCTGCGCATGCGGCCCAGTCGGCTCATCGTCGGCGAGGTCCGCGAGGCCGAGGCGCTCGACCTGCTCATCGCGCTCAACGCGGGCGTGCCCGCCATGTGCACCATCCACGCCAACTCCGCGCGCGAGGCGCTGGTCAAGCTCTGCACCCTGCCGCTGCTGGCCGGGGAGAACGTGTCGGACCGGTTCGTGGTGCCCACCGTCGCCTCCGCCGTCGACCTCGTCGTCCACCTCGACCTCGACCAGCAGGGCCGGCGACGCACGCGGGAGATCGTCGCGGTGCCCGGACGTGTGGAGCAGGGAGTGGTCGAGACCGCGGAGATCTTCTCGACGCGCGGCAGCCAGCTGGTCCGGGCGGACGGTTTCCCGCCGCACGCGGAGCGGTTCGCCCGTGCCGGCGTCGACCTGGCCGCACTGCTCCGGGGGCGGGGCTGACGTGGGAGTCGTGGTGGGGCTCGTGCTGGGGGCCGGCCTGGCGTGCGTGTGGTGGTCGTTCTGGCCGGCCGGTTCGCGCACGGCGGCGGCCGGTTCCACGACCTGGCAGGCACGGACCCAGGACATGCTGGCCCAGGCGGGCGTCGCCGGCGTGACGCCGGGTGGGCTCGTGGCTGCGAGCGCGTGCCTGGCAGTGTTCGTGCTGTTCGTCGGGTTGGCGCTCACACGCACGCCGTCGATCGCCCTGTGCTTCACGGTGTTCGCGGCGATGGGCCCGACGGCGCTGCTGCGTGGTCGGGCGCGGCGACGGCGGGTGCGCCTCCGGGAGCTGTGGCCGGAGGTCGTCGACCATCTCGCCTCGGGGATCCGGGCCGGGCTCGCTCTTCCCGAGGCCGTGGCACAGCTCGGCGAGCGTGGGCCGGCCGAGCTGCAGGAGCCGTTTCGCGCCTTCGCGGAGGACTACCGCGCGACGGGCCGGTTCACGGAGTGCCTCGACCGCCTCAAAGCTCGTCTGGCCGACCCTGTCGCCGATCGCATCGTCGAGGCGCTACGCCTGACGCGCGACGTCGGCGGGACCGACCTGGGCAAGCTGCTGCGGACGCTGTCGGCGTTCCTGCGCGACGACCTGCGCACGCGTGGCGAGCTCGAGGCGCGCCAGTCCTGGACGGTGAACGCCGCCCGGCTCGCGGTCGCGGCCCCGTGGATCGTGCTCGCGCTGCTCGGCACGCGGTCCGACGCCGCCCAGGCGTACAACTCGACCGCCGGGCTCGTCGTGCTGGTGATGGGCGGTGCGTGCACCGTCGTGGCGTACGCGCTGATGCTGCGGGTCGCGCGCCTGCCCGAGGAACCGCGGGTCCTGCGGTGAGCGGCGCGGTGACCGGGGCAGCCATCGGCCTGATGGGCGGCAGCGGGCTGGCGCTCGTCGTCGCTCGCCTGCGGTCGAGGCGCATCACGCTCGACCAGCGGCTCGCACCGTACTTACGGCCACAGCGTTCGTCGTCCGCGCTGCTGACCGGGCCCGTCGCCCGGGGGCCGCTCAGCACCCTCGAACGGCTCGCGTCGCCGCTGATGGCCGACGGCATCAGGTTCGTGGCGCGGATCGGGTCCCCGAGCGCGGACCTGCGCCGGCGCCTCGAACGGGCGGGCCGGCAGGAGACGGTCGAGCAGTTCCGCGCCGGCCAGGTGGTCGGCGCCGTGCTCGGGCTCGTCGCCGGACTGGTGCTCGCGCTCGCGCTCGCAGCGAGCCGGCACTCGTCGGTGCTGGCGCTGGCGGTCCTGGTCGGCGTCTTCGGGGTGTGCGGATTGCTCGCTCGGGACTGGATGCTGACGCGTCAGGTGCGTGCGCGGGAGGCCCGGATGCTGGCGGAGCTGCCGACGATCGCCGAGCTCATCGCGCTGGCCGTCACCGCGGGCGAGGGGGCGGTCGGAGCGCTCGAGCGTGTGGTGCGCAGCTCGCACGGCGAGCTCACCGCCGAGCTGGCGCGGACGCTCGCCGACGCGCGGTCGGGCACCCCTGTCACGACCGCGCTGGACCGGCTGGCGGCGCGGTCCGGCCTGCCGCCCCTCATGCGGTTCGCGGAGGTCGTCGCGGTCGCGCTCGAACGCGGGACGCCGCTGGCGGACGTGCTGCGCGCGCAGGCCCAAGACGTCCGTGACGAGGGCCGACGCACGCTCATGGAGTCCGGTGGCCGCCGCGAGCTCGCGATGATGGTCCCGGTCGTCTTCATGATCCTGCCCGTGACGGTGGCGTTCGCGGTGTTCCCCAGCATGGTCGCGCTGCGAGTCGGCCCATGACGCACGAGCCCGAGCCGATCAGCGGCTCGCATCCCCCTCACACGCCCGACCTGGGCGACGACCGGAAGGACGACCATGACCATCCGACATCGCGTCACCGCGCTGCTGCCACGCAGGAACGACACCCCGATCACCGCGCGTGCGTGGATGGCGTTCGAGAGCCGGGTCCGGGCTCTGCACGGCCAGGACCGGGGAGACGTGCCCGGCTGGGTGCTGGTCACGCTCATGACGGCGGGCATCGTTGCCGTCCTGGGCGTCCTGGCCAAGGATCAGCTGCAGGACGTGTTCAAGCAGGCAATGTCGACCGTCAAGCCCTGAGGCGTCCCGCGGGCGCTCGCGGGGACGGCGGGTCCGCGATCGTCGACTTCGTCCTCGTCGGTGCTTTCGTGACGCTGCTCTTCGTCGCGATCGTGCAGCTCACCCTCGTCCTTCACGTGCGGAACACGCTCGTGGACTGCGCCGGGGAGGGGGCCCGCTACGGGGCGCTCGCGGGCAACGGGACCGGTGACGCCGAGGCGCGGACGCGGGACCTGGTCCGCAGCTCGCTGTCGGCGCGGTTCGCCGACGACGTGTCGGCCCGCCGGGTCGAGCGCGGCGGTCTCGACGAGGTCGAGGTGGTCGTACGGGCGCCGCTACCTGTGGTCGGCCTGATCGGCGAGGTCGGTGACCTCACCGTCAGCGGGCACGCGCTCGCGGAGGTCCCGTGAGGTTCGTGGTCGAGTGTGTCGTCGACCGTGTGCACCGCGCGACGCACGGCGCGGACGGCTCCGCGGACGACGGCAACGCGGTCGTCGAGTTCATCGGCGTCACGCTCGTCCTGCTGGTGCCGCTGGTGTACCTCGTCCTGGTGCTCGGCCGCATCGAGGCGGCGACCTTCGCCGCGGAGAGTGCCGCCCGGGAGGCGTCACGTGTCTACGTGCGCGCGGACACGGCGGAGCAGGGTGACGGCGCGGCGCTCGCGTCGGTCGAGCTCGCGCTGCGGGACCAGGGGTTCGACGACGACGCGGCGCAGGCGCTCGACCTCGTCTGCTCGGCTGATCCGTGCCTCACGCCGGGGGCGGCCGTCGAGGCGGACGTCAGCATCCGGGTCGCGCTGCCGTTCGTCCCGCACTTCCTGCGCCGGGCCGTCCCGCTCGAGATCCCTGTCGAGGCGTCCCGCGTGGCGGCCGTCGACGAATACCGGGCAGCGGGATGACGCGCGGCTGGCGTCGACGGGTGCGCGAGGCCACCGACGCCGACGACGGGCAGATCCTGCTGCTCACGCTCGGGTTCGTCGTCGTCGGCCTGCTGCTCGTGACCGTCGTCGCGTCCGCCGCCGGCGTGCACCTCGAACGCAAGCGTCTGGTCGCGCTCGCGGACGTCATGGCGCTCGACGCGGCCGATGCGGTGGCCGACGAGGACTACTTCGCGCCCGGCGCGGGGCAAGGGGACCCCGACACGGAGCCGGCGACGGTCTCGTCGGCGTCCGTGCAGGCTGCTGTCGCCGCGTACCTGCAGGCCAACCCGGAGGCGTCCGCCCGCTGGAGCCAGTTCGGCTGGAGCGCGGAGGCGACCGACGGTGGCGTCACGGCGCACGTCGAGGTCGCGGCGGTCGTGCGTCCGGCTCTCGTGTCGTGGGTGCTCTCGCCGTGGAGCGACGGGATCACGATCACCGCGGAGTCCGACGCCCGGACCGGATGACACCGGACGGGGCCCCGAACCGGCCTCGGTGGGGTCTGCGCCGCCGGAGCGGGTAGCCTGGTCGGTCGTGGCCACCACCGACTTCCCCGCCGAGATCCGCGAGCTTCGCTCCACCCTGGGCTCCATCCAGGCCGTGAGCGACCCGACGGTGCTCAAGGCGAAGATCGCCGAGCTGTCGGAGCAGGCCTCAGCGCCGAACCTGTGGGACGACCCCGAGGCCGCGCAGAAGGTGACGAGCGCGCTGTCCGCCGCCCAGTCCGAGCTGGACCGCGTGAACAAGCTCGGCGGACGCATCGACGACCTGGAGACGCTCGTCGAGCTCGGCACCGAGATGGACGACGAGGACTCCCTGACGGAGGCCGAGGCCGAGCTGGTCAAGATCCGCAAGGACCTTGGCGAGCTCGAGGTCCGCACGCTGCTGGCCGGCGAGTACGACCCGCGTGAGGCCGTCGTGACCATCCGCGCCGGCGCGGGTGGGGTTGACGCCGCCGACTTCGCCGAGATGCTCATGCGCATGTACCTGCGCTGGGCGGAGCGCCACGGCTACCCGACGACGGTCATGGACACGTCCTACGCGGAGGAGGCGGGGCTGAAGTCCGCCACCTTCGAGGTGAAGGCGCCGTACGCGTTCGGGCACCTGTCCGTCGAGGCAGGCACGCACCGCCTGGTGCGCATCTCGCCGTTCGACAACCAGGGACGCCGGCAGACGTCGTTCGCGGCGGTCGAGGTCATCCCGCTCATCGAGCAGACCGACTCGATCGAGATCCCCGAGTCGGAGATCAAGGTCGACGTGTTCCGCTCGTCCGGCCCCGGCGGCCAGTCGGTCAACACCACCGACTCCGCGGTGCGCATGACGCACATCCCGACCGGCATCGTCGTGTCGATGCAGAACGAGAAGTCGCAGATCCAGAACCGCGCCGCCGCCCTGCGCGTCCTGCAGTCCCGCCTGCTCCTGGTCCGCAAGGCCGAGGAGGACGCGAAGAAGAAGGAGATGGCCGGCGACATCAAGGCCAGCTGGGGCGACCAGATGCGTTCCTACGTGCTGCAGCCGTACCAGATGGTCAAGGACCTGCGCACCGAGCACGAGGTCGGCAACCCGGCCGCGGTCTTCGACGGCGACATCGACGACTTCATCGAAGCGGGCATCCGCTGGCGCAAGGAACAGGAGATGGCCGCGGAGTAGGACCGCCCGGGTCGCCTCGTGACGGAGTCGTCGCCGTGATGTGACCTGCGCGTGAGTCGTCGTGGGCATGCTTCTGAGGCACGCCGGCCCGCTCGCTGCGGTCGCCGCCGCACCGGACAAGCCTTTCCGGCGGCTCTTCGTGAGTGCGTGGCTGCTGCTCTTCGTGGGGCTCGGGCTGCTCGGGTCGCGGTGCGCGGCTCGGTGGGGTCTGCGCGTTCGTGCCGTGCGAGCCACTCGTCGGTTCGGTGGGCTTCGTCGGGGTCGACGGCCAGCTCGAGATCGTCGTCGGCGAAAGAACGGCGCCGGACGTGACCGGGCTCCAGGTCGTGGGCGGGAACGACCCGGACGCCGAGGACGCACCCGTGCACTGGGAGATCGAACGGGTCCGCCCGACCGTGCTCGACGCCCCGGTCGTCGTCGGTGAGGTGCCTGCGGGATTCCGGCAGACGATCCCCGCGCACGGCCCGTACACCGGACCCGCGGCCGGCGTCGGCAGTCAGATCAGCGGTGTCGAGGCGGACAACGGGTGTGCCTTCGGTATCACGCCGTGGCCCGACGCGGCGCCGGCTGCCGGTCAGGTGGAGTCGTCGGGAGTCGTGTCGAGCCGCGAGGACTTCGATCGCGACGGCGAGGGTTTGACCGCCTGCTACGACGCGGCGCGAGTGGCGACCGCGAAGCCCATCGCCGTGGCGGGGTGCCTTGCCATCCTCGCGTCGTTCGCCCTCGTCATCGGCATCTCCTCGGCCCGTGCACGTTGGCGGGCCGAGCTGCCGGTGGGCCGGTGACCCTCGGGCGCCCCGGCGGAGTTTGTTGGCCGCCGCAACAAGTGGCCGGCGTCACAACGGTCGCAGCGCGGTCACGACTCGGTCGCAGAGGTCACGATTTGGTTACTGGCGCCGAACTGCCTTGTCGCGACGGTGTCGGAGGCATATGTTGTGGCCCGCAACAATAAGTCCGAGCGCGGGGATGCGCCGGCGGGAGACGGGCGCGATGACGCGCTGTCATGAGAGGGAGCACGATGCGACGGAGCATGATGCTGGGGATGGCGGCCGTCACGGCCACCGGGCTGCTGCTGGCAGGCTGCAGCAGCAGTGACGACAACTCGCCGAGCGACAACGGCAGCAGCGCGGGCGCGGGCGACAAGCCCAAGGTCGGCGTGATCCTGCCCGACACGAAGTCGTCGGCCCGGTGGGAGACCGCTGACAAGAAGTACCTGCAGGAGGCGTTCGACGCTGCCGGCGTCGACTCCGACATCCAGAACGCCCAGGGCGACGCGACGCAGTTCCAGACCATCGCGGACCAGATGCTGACCAACGGCGTCAACGTCCTGATGATCGTCAACCTGGACTCCGGCTCGGGCAAGGCCGTGCTGTCCAAGGCCAAGGCTGCCGGCGTCAAGACGATCGACTACGACCGCCTGACGCTGGGCGGCGGCGCGGACTTCTACGTGTCCTTCGACAACACCAAGGTCGGTGACCTCCAGGGTCAGGGCCTCCAGAAGTGCCTCACGGACGCCGGCAAGGAGAAGGCAAACATCGCCCTGCTCGAGGGCTCGCCGACGGACAACAACGCGACGCTCTTCACCGCCGGCGCCAAGGGCGCCCTCAAGGCGAAGGTCGACAGCGGCGACTACAAGTACGTCGCCGAGCAGGCCGTCGAGAAGTGGGACAACCAGATCGCCGGTACCGACTTCGAGCAGATGTACACGGACACCAACGGCAAGATCGACGGCGTCTACGCGGCCAACGACGGCCTGGCCAACGCGGCCATCGCGATCCTGAAGAAGAACAAGGCCAACGGCATCCCCGTGACCGGTCAGGACGCGACGGACCAGGGTCTGCAGAACATCCTGGCCGGCGACCAGTGCATGACCGTCTACAAGGCCGTCAAGAAGGAGGCCGAGGCCGCCTCGCAGCTCGCCATCGCGCTGGCCAAGGGCACCGACACGTCGAGCCTCGCCACCGGCAAGACCCAGGACACCGAGTCCAAGGCTGACGTCCCGTCGGTCCTGCTCGACCCGCAGGCGATCTACTTCGACAACGTCAAGGACGTCATCGCCGACGGCTACACCACCAAGGAGAACGTCTGCACCGCCGCGCTTGCCGACAAGTGCGCGAAGGCCGGCATCTCCTGACGCCTCGCACCATGGCGACAGCCCCCGGGCAGTCACCCAGGTGAACGCTGGGGCCGGCCGCAGCAAGCGGCCGGCCCCAGCGTGGCGCCCGTGCACGACCCGCAGCGAGACGCTGCACATACAGCTCAGGCCCGCGGGCACGCGGGACCGATGGACACGCAGAGGTGGACGATGACAGAACCAGCGCAGGCCAACCCGCAGGGGCGGCCACCGATCCTCGAGGTCAGAGGTGGGCGGAAGAACTTCGGCGCGGTGCACGCACTGCGTGGCGTCGACCTCGTGGCGCGGGCCGGTGAGGTCACGGCACTCGTCGGCGACAACGGCGCCGGCAAGTCGACGATGATCAAGTGCATCGCCGGCATCTACGGCTTCGACGCCGGTGACGTGCTGTTCGAAGGCCAGCCGGTGCACATCTCGGACCCCTCCGAGGCCAACGACATGGGCATCGAGGTCGTCTACCAGGACCTCGCGCTGTGCGACAACCTCGACATCGTCCACAACATGTTCCTGGGCCGTGAGCTCAAGAAGGGCATCCAGCTGGACGAGGCCGCCATGGAGGCACGTGCCGCGGAGGTGCTCGCGTCCCTGTCGGTGCGCACCGTGCGCTCGATCCGCCAGCACGTGGCCAGCCTGTCCGGTGGTCAGCGCCAGACGGTCGCCATCGCGCGCGCCGTGCTGTGGAACTCCAAGCTCGTCATCCTCGACGAGCCGACCGCCGCGCTCGGCGTCGCGCAGACCGAGCAGGTGCTGCAGCTGGTCCGCCGCCTGGCCGACGCGGGCCTCGCCGTCGTGCTCGTCTCGCACAACATGAACGACGTCTTCGAGGTCGCGGACTCCATCAACGTCCTCTACCTGGGCCAGACGGCCGCGCAGGTGCGCACCAAGGACAGCTCCCGCTCGGAGGTCATCGAGCTGATCACGAGCGGGTCCATGAGCCCCGTCGGCGCGGGCAGCGGCCCGGCGCTGAGCAAGACCACCACCGACTCCGCGAACGGGAGCACCCCGGCATGAGCACGTCCACCCGTCCCGCGGACCCGGCCGCCCCGTCCCTGCTCGCAGGGACCGTCGAGCAGCCGACGTTCGGTGAGTCCGTCAACAACTGGGTCCGCAAGGTGCGCGGCGGCGACATGGGTTCGCTGCCCGCCATCCTCGCGCTCCTCGTCCTGGTGCTGGGCTTCTTCGCCCTCAAGCCGGAGAAGTTCCTCTCGGCGCTGAACATCGCCAACCTGTTCCAGCAGGGCGCGGTCGTCACGACCATCGCCATGGGCCTGGTCTTCGTCCTGCTCATCGGCGAGATCGACCTGTCGGCCGGCTTCACGTCCGGCGCCTGCGGTGCCGTGCTCGCCCTGGCGCTGACGAAGCTGGACTGGCCCTGGTACCTCGCGTTCGGCGCGGCCCTGGTGACCGGCGTCGTGATCGGCACGCTGCTCGGGTTGTCCGTGGCGCGCATCGGGATCCCGTCGTTCATCATCACGCTGGCGGCGTTCCTGGCGCTGCAGGGTGTCGTGCTGCTCATGATCGGCACCGGCGGCAACATCTCGATCAACGACAGCGTGATCATCGCGATCCAGAACAAGAACGTCCCGCCGGTGCTCGGGTGGGTGCTCGGTGTCCTGGCGGTGGCTGCCTACGCCGCCACCAGTCTGTTGAGCTGGCGCGGGCGTCGCTCACGCGGGCTGCTCACCGCCCCGTTCGGACTGGTCATCCTCAAGATCGTGGTCCTCGCCGTCGTGATCCTCGGGCTGATCGGCGTGCTGAACCAGAACCGGAGCCTGAACTCGAACGTGAGCATCACGGGTGTCCCGATCGTGGTGCCGTGCATCGCGGTGCTCGCGCTCGTGCTCGGCTACGTGCTCACCAAGACGGCGTTCGGCCGGCACATCTACGCCGTCGGCGGCAACGCCGAGGCCACGCGTCGCGCCGGTATCAACGTCAAGGGCGTGCAGACGGCCTGCTTCATGATCTGCTCGACGATGGCGGCGTTCGCCGGTGTCTTCGCGGCGTCGCGTGCGACGTCCGTCGACCCGAACGCGGGCGGTTCCAACGTGCTGCTCTACGCCGTGGGTGCCGCCGTCATCGGTGGGACGTCCCTGTTCGGTGGCAAGGGCCGCATCATCGACGCCCTCATCGGTGGCGCCGTGATCGCCGTCATCGACAACGGCATGGGGCTGCTCGGCTACTCGTCCGGCATCAAGTACGTTGTGACCGGCGCCGTCCTGGCCATCGCCGCCTCGGTCGACGCCATCTCGCGCCGACGGGCGCGGGCCACAGGTCGAGGCTGACCGCAGGACGGAAGAACGACCAGCTGGTCGGGGGGAGGGGTAGGTGCGGCTCGGTGCGGGTCCGCCGGTGCGTCGGGCCGACGCCTCGGCGCAGGACGACGTACGCCGCGCCAACCTCTCCGCCGTCCTGAGGCTGCTGCACTTCCACGGTGCGGCGACCCGCTCCGAGCTGGTCGTCTCCACCGGGTTCAACCGCTCCACCGTCGGGTCGCTCACGTCCGAGCTCGTCAAGCTCGGGCTCGTGCGTGAGCGACCCGGCGTGGTCGGGGGCAAGGGCCGCCCGTCCAACGTGGTCGAGCCGGTCAGCACCGGCGCCCACGTGCTCGCGTTCGACGTGACGCCGTCGAGCGTGGGCGCCGCCCGGGTGGGTCTGGGCGGCTACATGCTGCAGATGCGCCGACGTCTGCACACGACGCACCCGCACGACGTGGCGGACGTCGTCGACACGATCGTGACGCTGGCCACCGAGATGCAGGCGCGAGCCGCAGCGGGGTCCGTCTGCCTGGGGATCGCCGTGAGCGTGATGGGCAGCGTGCGCCAGCCCGACGGCCTGGTCCGCCGGTCACCCCCGCTCGGGTGGCACGAGGTGCCGCTCGCCGACCTGCTGCGCGAAGCGACCCAGCACCGATTCCCGGTCGCGGTCGGGAACGACGGCGACCTGGGGGCCGTCGCGGAGTACCTGCGTGGTTCCGCGCGCGGGGTGCAGGACGTCCTGTACGTGCGCGGCGAGGTCGGCGTCGGTGGTGGCGTCGTCGTGGACGGCGAGCTCCTCAAGGGGGCCGGCGGGTACGCCGGCGAGGTCGGGCACATCGTCGTCAAGCCCGGCGGCCGCGCCTGCTCCTGCGGCGCCAAGGGGTGCTGGGAGGCCGAGATCGGCGACAACGCGATCGTCCGCGCCGTCGGCCGGGACCCTCGTGAGTCCGACATCGACGACGTCGTCAGCGACGTCGCCATCGGCAACCGCCGCTCGATCGCGGGCGTTCGCAAGGTGGGCGACTGGGTCGGGCTGGGTCTCGCGAGCCTGGTGAACCTGTTCAACCCGAACATCGTCGTCCTCGGTGGGTCGTTGGGTGCGCTGTACCCGACGATGGAGCCGACGCTCGCCGCGTCCTATGCTCGTGCGCTCGGACCGATGCGCGAGCAGGCACGCCTGGTCCGTTCCGAGCTGGGCTCCGACGCGCAGCTCGTCGGTGCGGCGGAGGTCGGTTTCGCGGACGTGCTCGAGGACCCCGCGGGCACCGTCGCGGCGCGCCGGCGGGAGATGCGGGACATGCCGACGCAGCGTGACGCCGAGCCCGACATCGACGACGTGCGCACGCCCAGCCGCTGATCCTGGCGACACATCGGGCAATTCACCCCGCTGTGTCGCCGAGCGTGCGGACTCACAGGTGGGCGTCGGCGTGTCACCGCGGGGCGCCCACCGTGCCCGTGCCTACCCTCGACGAGGCCAGAGCACGACCCCCGCCTGTTCCCGAACCTGGCCCCGCGAGCACCGTGATCCGTCTTGAGAATGTCACCAAGGTCTACGCCCGTGGCGCCCGACCGGCGCTGGACCGCGTGTCCCTGGATGTCGAGCGGGGCGAGTTCGTCTTCCTCGTCGGCGCGTCCGGCTCCGGGAAGTCCACGTTCCTGCGGCTCGTGCTGCGCGAGGAGCGCGCGTCCGCCGGCAAGGTGTTCGTCGCGGGCAAGGAGCTCGGCAGCCTCTCGTCGTGGAAGGTCCCGCAGCTGCGTCGTCAGATCGGCGCTGTCTTCCAGGACTTCCGGCTGCTGCCCAACAAGACGGTCTTCGAGAACGTCGCTTTCGCGCTGCAGGTGATCGGCAAGCCGCGTCACCACATCCAGACGGTCGTGCCCGACACGCTCGAGATGGTGGGCCTGGCCGGCAAGGAGAAGCGCCGGCCCCACGAGCTCTCGGGTGGTGAGCAGCAGCGCGTGGCCATCGCGCGCGCGTTCGTCAACCGTCCGCCGATCCTGCTGTGCGACGAGCCCACGGGAAACCTCGACCCGACCACCTCCCTGGGGATCATGCGCCTGCTCGACCGCATCAACCGCACCGGCACCACCGTGGTGATGGCCACGCACGACGACGAGATCGTCGACCAGATGCGCAAGCGCGTGGTCGAGCTGAGCACCGGGACCATGGTGCGCGACCAGTCGCGCGGCGTGTACGGCTCGGATCGCTGAGGGGTCGACGTGCGCTTCCAGTTCATCCTGTCCGAGATCGGCATCGGGCTTCGTCGCAACCTGTCGATGACCATCTCGGTCATCCTCGTCACCTTCGTGTCGCTGACCTTCGTCGGCTCCGCGGCGCTGCTGCAGATGCAGATCGGCAAGATGAAGGACGACTGGTACGACAAGGTCGAGGTCTCCGTCTTCCTGTGCCCCAAGAACTCGTCGGCCAAGACGTGCGCGGGTGGTGAGGTCACCGACGAGCAGAAGCAGGAGATCCGGGACGCGCTCGACGCGCCCGAGGTCAAGCCGTACATCGAGAAGATCTACTTCGAGTCCAAGGACCAGGCGTTCAAGTCGTTCCAGCGACAGTTCAAGGACCAGTTCTGGGCGTCGGCGACGACGGCCGACGACATGAACTCGTCCTTCCGCATCAAGCTGACCGACCCCGAGCAGTACCAGGTGGTCGCGGAGGTCGTCTCGGGCCGGCAGGGCGTGGAGGACGTCGAGGACCAGCGGCGCCTGTTCGACCGCCTGTTCCTGGTGCTGGACCGTGCGACGCTGCTGGCCAGCGGGTTGGCCGCCGTCATGCTCGTCGCGGCCGTCCTGCTGATCACCACGACCATCCGCCTGTCCGCGCTGTCGCGTCGCCGCGAGACCGGGATCATGCGGCTCGTCGGCGCGTCCAACGTCTTCATCCAGCTCCCGTTCATGCTCGAAGGTGCGCTGGCCGCGACGGTCGGCTCGCTGCTGGCCGTCGGTGGGCTGTGGCTGGGGGTGGAGTACCTGATCACGGACTGGTTGGGGGCGTCCGTGGGGTGGATCCCGTACGTCACGACGTCCGACGTGCTGACCGTCGCGCCGTTCCTGATCGCGATCGCCATCGTGCTGGCCGCGATCTCCTCCCTCGTCACCCTGCGCCGCTACACGAAGGTGTGATCATGCGTCGTCTTCCCTCCCGCCTGGTCGCGGTCGGCGTCGTCGGTGCCATCGCCGCGACGCTCACGTTCGGCGCGCTCGCGCAGCCCGCGCTCGGCGACTCGATCGACGACAAGACCGCCTCCGCGCAGAAGGAGAAGGCGAAGATCGCGCAGCAGCGCGAGGACGCCGAGGACGCGATGGAGGGCGTCAACGACGACCTGGCCAAGACGTCCGACCGGCTGCTGGAGATCCAGGGTCAGATCCCCGAGGCGCAGCTCAAGCTGGACAAGGCCAACGCGGCGCGGGACAAGGCGCAGCGCGCCGCCCAGCTGACGGCCCAGCGTCTGCAGGACGCCAAGGACCAGAAGGCGACCCTGTCGGACTCGATCGACCAGGACACCGAGCAGGCCACCAAGATGCGCGCCGCGATCGGCCAGATGGCCCGCGAGGCGTACCGCACCGGGGGAGCGGTGTCCGGCGTCGAGGTGGTTCTGGACTCCACGAGCACCGACGACTTCGTCGAGCGCTACGGCATGATGACGACCGCGTTGCGGGCGCAGGGACAGGTGCTCGACGAGCTCAAGGAGTCGGAGTCGACGGGCAAGAACGCCCAGGTACGGCTCTCGGCGGTGCAGGACCGGATCGCCGAGCTCGACGCACAGGCGAAGAAGCAGTACGCGGACGCGAAGACCTCCGCCGATGCGGCAGCGAAGGCGCGCAAGGAGCTGGACGACCTCGTGGCCGAGCAGAAGCAGAAGCAGGCTGACCTCGAGTCGAAGAAGGCCGAGATCGCTGACCAGCTCAAGAAGGCCGACCAGGAGCAGGCCAAGGTCGAGACCGAGCTGAAGCAGCTCGCGTCGCAGGCCAAGGCGCGCGACGCGGAGATCGCCCGCAAGAAGGCGGAAGCCGCGAAGAAGAAGGCGGCGGCGGCGAAGAAGGCAGCCGAGGAGGCGAAGAAGAACGGCAAGCCCGCTCCGCCGGCGTCCAACTCGAACTCGAACAGCAAGCCGCTGACCGGCGCGATCTTCAGCAACCCGACGAGCGTCAGCCCCATCCACGTGACCTCCGAGTACGGGATGCGGTTCCACCCGATCCTGCACTACTGGCGTCTGCACGCCGGGATCGACCTGCGCACCTGGTGCAACACCAAGGTCTACGCGGCGCGCGACGGCATCGTCCTGTGGTCGAAGTACCGCTACGGGTTCGGCAACCAGGTGATGATCGACAGCGGCAGCTACCAGGGCAAGTCGCTGCAGGAGAGCTACAACCACCTGACGCGCGGCGTGGTGCACTCCGGGGAGTTCGTCGAACGGGGTGACCTCATCGGCTACTCCGGCAACACCGGGACGTCGGCGGCCTGCCACCTCCACTTCGAGGTGTACGTGAACGGCTCGACGGTGAACCCGCGCCCGCTGCTGGGCTTGTGATTTCCCGTTCGTCGCACGACGAGGCCCGGGTAGGCTCGTCGGCTGGTGCGTGAACGTCGCGCGCCGCGAAGGGATGCACACGATGGCCAAGGAAGTCGGGCGCAAGCTCATCGCCTCCAACCGCAAGGCGCGCCACGACTACACGATCGAGGACGTCTTCGAGGCGGGCATCGTGCTGTCCGGGACCGAGGTCAAGGCGCTGCGCATGGGTCGCGCGTCGCTGATTGACGGGTTCTGCGAGGTCGACGGCCACGAGCTGTGGCTGCACGGCGTCCACATCCCCGAGTACTCGCAGGGGACGTGGACCAACCACGCGCCGCGTCGCAAGCGCAAGCTGCTGCTGCACCGCGAGGAGATCGATCGGCTCGAGGCCAAGACGCGCGAGAAGGGGCAGACGATCGTCCCGCTGTCGCTGTACTTCCTGGACGGCCGCGCCAAGCTGGAGATCGCGCTGGCCCGCGGCAAGCGCGAGTACGACAAGCGCCAGGCCCTGCGCGAGCGGCAGGACAACATGGAGGCGGTCAAGGCCATGCGGGAGAAGCGCGACCGCTGAGGTCCTTCCCCCGGGGGCTCCACTTCCGATACCTTTCCTTTACTCAACCTTTGGGTGTTCGCTGAGAGGGGTCGGAGATGGCCTGGTGGGCGCGGGGTATCGGAGCGGTGATGGTGGGGGCGGGCGTCCTGGCGCCGTCGGCAGCGATGGCCGACGACGGGACGGCGGCGGCGCGGTCGATCCCGCACTATGCGGAGACAGTGGTGCTGGAGGCGGACGGCACGGCGCACGTGACCGTCGATTTGACGTTCGACTTCGGCGGCGAGCCCGGGCACGGTCCGTTCCTGACCGTGCCCGAGCAGGAGCCCACCGACGACGGCCGGACCCGTGCGTACGAGGTCTCGAACGTCACCGCGGCCAGCCCCAGCGGTGCGCCCGCGGACGTCCAGGTGGACGACGACGGGCAGACGGCGACCATCCGTGTCGGCGACCCGGACGTCGGCGACGTCGACGGCGTCCAGACGTACCGCATCGGCTACGACGTCTCCGACCTGGTCGACCCGGACGCCACCACCGGCGACGGCGACCAGCTCTACTGGGACGCGATCGGGACCGCGTGGCAGGTACCGCTGGGGGACGTCAGCATCGACGTCTCGGGCCCGGCCGACGTCGAGCGCGTGGAGTGCTTCGCCGGGACCTCGGGATCAACCGAGGCGTGCGACGCGGCCGACCAGGTGGGCGGGCACGCCGTCTTCCACCAGGCGTCCGTCGAGCCCGGGGACGGTCTCACGGTCGCCGTGGGCTGGCCTGCCGCGACGTTCCCGGACGCCTCGCCGGTGTTCGTCGGCGACCAGGCCGACGACGGGTCCGCGGCCTCGTCCGTCGACGGCGGCGGCTCGGACATCGACGACGACCTGGCACAACAGCTCATCGACGGGGGGATGTCGGGCTACGACGACGGTGAGATGCCCGGCAGCACGTTCTTCGGGCTCGGAGCCGGCGGTCTCGTCGCGCTGCTCGTCGGCGGATTCGTGCTGATCGCGATCCTCGCCGTGCGGCGCTCGTCGCGCCCCGGTGCGAAGCCGGAGCAGCCGCCCGCCGAGGTGCACGAGCTCGCCCGACGCGGCTACCTGCGCATCGACCGCACGAAGTCCGCCGGGCAGGTCTCGACTCTGGACTGGAACCTGGTCCCGCTGCGGCCGGCGGACGGCAGCCTGAGCTCGCGCGAGCGCGCCTGGTACCTGGCCCTGTTCGGCGCCGGCATGGTGCCGGTCGCGTGGAGCAACGCGACCATGCCGCCCATCGCGATGCAGGGCTTCTGGGCCGGGAGCGGCGGCTCGTCCGGCGCCGGGTTCGGCGGCGGCGGCGCGGGCGTGAGCGGGGGAGGTGGCTTCTCCGGCGGAGGCAGCGTCGGTGGAGGCGACGGTGGCGGGGGAGGCGGCGGCTGGTGAGCCGGCGGGCCGTGAGCGGGGTGACCCGGTCATGATCGTCATCATGCTGGTCATCGTCGTGGCGACCCTCGCGGTGCTCACGCGGCGTGGCTTCGGGGTAGACGGCTTCTTCGGCGACGACGGCGGTGGAGACGGCGGCGACGGAGGGTCGGACGGCGGCGGTGGTGGGGACGGAGGCGGTGGCGGGGACTGATCAGCGCAGGATGTCGGCGAGGTCGAAGCTCACCGGCTCCTCGAGCTGTGCGTAGGTGCAGGTCTCCGCGTCGCGGTCCGTCCGCCAGCGACGGAACTGGGTGGTGTGCCGGAAGCGGTCGCCCTCCATGTGGTCGTAGGCGACCTCGACCACCAGGTCGGGGCGCAACGGCACGAAGCTGAGGTCCTTGCCGGCGTTCCACCGGCTCACGCTGCCGGGCATCCGGTTGCCGGCGTGCGCCTCCTGGTCGGCCCACCGGCCCCACGGGTGCTCGGCAAAGTCGACCACCAGCGGGGCGAGCTGCTCGACGAGCTCGGCCCGCCGGGCCATCGGGAACGACGCGACGACGCCCACGTGCTGCAGGCGCCCGTCGTCGGTGTACAGGCCCAGCAGCAGCGAGCCGACGATGTTCCCGCTCTTGTGCTTGCGGTACCCGGCGACCACGCAGTCGGCGGTCCGCTCGTGCTTGACCTTGAACATCGCGCGCTTGTCGGGCTGGTACGTGCCGTCGACGGGCTTCGCGACGACGCCGTCGAGGCCGGCCCCCTCGAACTGCGTGAACCAGCGCTGCGCCTCGTCGAGGTCGCTCGTCGCGGGCGTGACGTGCACGGGCGCCTTCGCGTCGGCGAGGGCCTCGACGAGGCGTCGTCGGCGCTCCGCGAACGGCGTCTGCGTGAGGTCGTCGTCGCCCAGGGCCAGGACGTCGAACGCGACAAAGCTCGCCGGCGTCTGCCCGGAGAGCAGCTTCACGCGGCTCGCCGCCGGGTGGATGCGCTGCTGCAGAGCCTCGAAGTCGAGCCGGTCGCCCGTGACCACGACGATCTCCCCGTCCAGGACGCACCGGTCCGGGGTGTTCGCCTTGATCGCCTCGACCACCTCGGGGAAGTAGCGCGTCATCGGCTTCTCGTTGCGGCTGCCGAGCTCCACCTCGTCGCCGTCGCGGAACACGATGGTGCGAAAACCGTCCCACTTGGGTTCCACGTGCCCCACGTCGGGGATGTCCTTGACGGACTTGGCGAGCATCGGGGCAACCGGCGGCATCACGGGCAGGTCCATGTACCCATAGTGCCCGCACGCACCCACAGGTGAACCACGGGAAGACCACAGAGGTTTCGCCGGTGGGCGCACTTGTCTGTACTCGTCGGCACCGCACGGGGGCCGCGTGAGGAGGGCAGGACCATGGACGACGACCAGACGCAGACGCCCACGGACGCGCCGGACGGCGTCCAGCCATCCCACGCGGTGACCGGGGTTGAGGGGCCCGAGGTGTTGACTGCACCGGCCGGGGGTACCGCAGTGCCCCCGGCCGAGGGCGCCGCCCGCCCGCGGCGGAGGGTCGCGATCGGTGCGGCGCTCGTGGTCGGGATGGCCGTCGGAGGAGGTGGGACGGCCGCCGCGCTCGGGCGCACTCCGAGCGCGGCGGCCGCCGGTTCCACCACGGAGCCCGTCACGACGCCCGTCGAGGCGCCGTCGTGGCCCGGGCTGTCGGCGGTGCCGTCGACCCCGCGCGGGTCGTCGGGCGAGTCGTCGCAGGAGGGATCCGCCGACGGCGGGACGGGGTACGGCGGCGCGCCCGACGACTCGTCGGGCGAGCTGCAGGACGGCACGGGAGCATCGGGGACCACCGGCACGACGGTCGCGACGGGCGACGCCGCCGAGGGCGTGGTGACCGTCGCCGCGCTGGTCTCGGAGAACGGGATGCAGGGCGTCTCGGCCGGCACCGGCATGGTGCTGACGTCGGACGGCATCGTCCTGACCAACAACCACGTCGTCGAGGGCGCGACCGCCGTCCAGGTCACGGACCCGACCACGGGCACGACCTACGACGCGACGGTCGTCGCGACCGACGCCCGCGCCGACGTCGCCGTCCTGCAGCTCACCGACGCGTCCGACCTGGCCACGGTCACGCTCGACGACGACTCCGGCGCGGCCGTCGGCGACGACGTCACGTCGGTCGGCAACGCCGAGGGCCAGGGAACGCTGATGGCTGCGTCGGGCGCGGTCGTCGCGCTCGACCAGACCATCACCACGCAGACGGAGACCGTCGGCGACCTGTTCGCGTTCTCCGCAGGCGTGGTCGAGGGCGACTCCGGCGGCCCGGTGTACGACGACGAGGGCGAGGTGGTCGGCATGACCACGGCCGTCTCGACGAACGGCGTGCAGACGATCGCCTACGCGATCGACATCCAGGACGCGATGGCCGTCGCCGTCCAGCTGGACCCGGCCCTGTCGTCGTCGGACGCCGTCTGACGGGAATCAGGTGGGGGCGGGGCCGGTTGAGCCTGTAGTGTGAGCCACGGTCCCTCGGGACCGGTTGACAACTGCACATGGGGGTGATCGGTTTCGACGGTGATCGTCGAGCCAGGAGAAGCGGGTCGAGGACGCACGGTTATCTCGATAACGATCCGTGCAAACCAATAGGTGCCGATTCCAAGCGCACCGACTTCGCCCTCGCCGCCTGAGCGAGCCCCGAAGTCCGTTGGCCTGAGTACGCTCTCGACTCAGTAACCAGCGTCATCTAGAGAGCCACTGCTGATCGTCATCGTCGGTGTGACGGTCGGGACTTCTAGCCGACTGAGCCCGTCCACCTTCCTGTCCGCGGGAGGGGTGGGGGCCGAGAAAATCCATCGCGGACTGCACCCGGAGAAGCCCTGGTTCCACGTCATCGGACGCGGGTTCGATTCCCGCCACCTCCACAACGCTGACCTGCGGGTCGTGTCGATCAGAAGAGAAGCCATCCGAGGCAACGGATGGCTTCTCTTCTGCGTGTGGCCCCCTTCCGAGAGCCGCGCGTTCGCGCGCTGTCGGGAAAGCCGGTGACCGGTCGGCAGGCGAGCTTGACGTACAACGCTTAGCGTCACGCGGTCGTCGCTCGACAGCTCATCGAGGCCGCCGGCGGCTCTGCCATGGAATGCACTCGCATCGCCGCTCGTGCGGCTGACGGCGTGATCCTGAAGCGCGTCGATCGGCTCACTTCGTTGAGCGCGGGCGCGAGCGACGGCCTCAACAGCCAACTACGCAAGTCGCTGGGCTGTCTATAACCATCGGAACGGCGGGCAGAGTTCCTTGCGCCACCGCTTGCATCCGCCAGCTCGTTCGGCCGCCGCATCTCACGCACCTCCTGCTCGACCTCGAGCTCCCGGGCGTTGTCCGACGTGGTCGCGCCAAGGGTATTCCCGTCGTCGATGTCAGCCTGCCGCAACCACAGCCGCACCGACCCGATCTCGTAGCCGAGCTGGTTCGCGACCCGATGGACGGGCCCGTAACGGTGCCCAACTCGGCCCGCAGCGTGCGGGCCACCCGGACTGCGGCGTGTTCTTGTCCTGCGAATGCCGACTCGTGGTCGGCTCGCCGCGCGACGGATTCTGCGGCATGGCTCCATTGAACTTGCCGCTCCGCTCTACACCGCTTGCGGCGACTACACCCGTACGATGCAGTGCATGCCCGCAGCCGACGAACCCGCCGCCTTTGCACCAGACGAGCTGACCAACTCGACCAGAGACAACGCTGCGGCCGGCCAAGGAGACCAGGCTCCGCTGACGGAGGGGGCGGATGACGACTTAACCGCGTCCGCCGACGCAGACTCGGGCGCCGAGGGGGAGGGTGGGGAGCCTGAGGGCCTCACTGCCGACGAGAGTGAGGATCTCGTCACAGCGGAGCCAGACTCCCCTCCCGTGACCTATTCCGGCCAGGACTTCGACGTCGCCGGTCTGGTGCACCGCCTGAATCGCAACGACATCCTTGTTCCGATCTTTGGTCATAATGACGACCGCATCACGTCTGCGGGCTTCCAGCGGTCGTTCGTTTGGAACCGGCCACAGATGGATCGCTTCATTGAGTCATTACTTCTGGGTTACCCAATTCCTGGAATCTTTCTTATCAGGCAAGTCGATCGACGCTACCTCGTTCTGGATGGACAGCAGCGACTGCGGACGCTCCAACACTTTTACAGCGGAATCTATGACGGGAAAGAGTTCGCTCTTCGAAATGTCTCGGAGCGCCTGCGCGGGCTCACGTATAGGACCCTCGATGGCGAGCAACGACGACTCATCGACGACGCTTTTATACAGGCAACGATTGTTTCATCCGACGGTAGCGTTCAGGCGCTCGACTCCATATATAAGATCTTTGAGCGCTTGAACGCAGGAGGCACGCAACTGACCGCCCACGAGATCAGGGTGGCACTGTTCGCGGGGCCATTCATCGACTTCCTGGATCGTTTGAACTCCGATGTGGCGTGGCGCGCGCTCTATGGCAAGAGGTCACCGCGCGTGAGGGACCAGGAACTCGTCCTTCGAATCGTCGCTCTCTACCTAAACGCTGCTTCATATAGGCGGCCGTTAAAGAGCTTTCTCAACGCGTTCGCTCAGGCAAATCGCGACATGACCAGCCTTGGCGCCGACACATTGGCGGACCGGTTTGGGACGGCCGTATTGATGGTAGCCGGCACGGCGGGGCGTGATGGCATTCGCTTCCAGAGCGCTCAGATCAATTCCGCGCTCGCAGAAGCGATCATAGTCGGGCTCATGCGCCGCCTTGACCAGAGGACATCTCCTGATCCCGAGCGGATCGCAGAAGCAATTGCCTCCCTTAAGGCAAATCCAGCCCTACAGGATGCGATCACACGCGCGACAGCCGATGAAGAGAACGTTCGCGCTCGGCTGGAAATCGCCACAGCGGCCTTTGCAGGGATCTAGGCGTGTGGACTGGACCATGGCCGTCGCTGGAGATTAACCAACTGGACAATTCGCTCAAGCTCGTTGAGGCCCTCGTCCGCACTCCTGAGCGTGGTCGTCCTGATGAGGTGACGGCTGCCCTGGCCCGCTTCCTGGTGGTGAGGACGTGTGGTTACCTAGAGCAGGTCGTCGAGGTGTGCTGCCGGTCCTTGATCGCAAGCAAGTCCGCTCCCGTCATCGCGTCGTTCGGCGGTAGCTGGCTAGGTCGCGGCACCAATCCCGCTCCGGAGAAGCTCGCCGTGCTTGCGGGTCGGTTCAGCCGACCATGGGCAGACGAGCTGGACGAGTTGCTCAATCGGGATGACCAGAGACTCAGGCGCGAGATCGCGTTGCTCGTCGACCGGCGGAACAAGATCGCGCATGGGCTGAGTGAAGGCATCGGCTCGAGGAAGGCGCTCGATCTACTTGATCCCGCTCGGGAGGTTGCTGACTGGTTTATCCTTCGTCTAGACCCGCGCAGCTGAGTACTTGCGGTTTCCCAGAGGAACTCGGCCAACTCGTGGTTCGCCAGGAGCGTCAACCCTTGGCTGCGGGGGTGCGGTGACGAGGTGTACTTTCACGCGCGGTGCCTGGCCGGTCGTCACGGCGTGCTCGAGGTCCGACTTCCAGCATCGGTGCATTTTGGATCGACCGCGCATGGATCGGGTGACCCTCATTGAGCACGTCAACAAGGCGGCAGAAGATCGGCTGGGAGTGCAGGTTCTGCCGTCGCGAACCTGCAAATGGGGCGTTCGCGAATGTCCGCTGGTAGCGCCGGATCGCCTTCAATTCTCGCCACGCTCGCACACGGATGCCCGTCCCCCTCGAGGGGCGGGCATCCGTCGTCCGGTCAGATGCCTAGCGACTTGCGCGTGAGCGGGCCCGCGATGCCGTCGGCCTCGAGGTCGTGCTCCTTCTGGTAGGCGATGACTGCGGCCTTGGTCTTTGGGCCGAAGATGCCGTCGGCGGTGATGCCCAGCTTGGTCTGCAGCGCCTTGACGGCGGCGCCGCGGCTCCCCTGGATCAGGACGTCGCGATGGGTGTCGGCGGCCTTGCGGTACTCCATGTGCCAGTTCTCCTTGGGGTTCACGTCCTTGACCCAGCCGTGGCTGGCGCCGTGACGGCGGACCCAGCCGCGCGCGGGCTTGGGCAGGTCGAGGGCGAGCCCGAGCTCGTGCTGGGAGTGGCCCGGCGGCAGCGCGAACGCGCCCTCGTGGGCGAGGAACTTGTCGCGCAGCGCTTGCTGCTCCGCGTGGGTCCGGCCCGCTGACGTGACGCCGTCGGGGCAGCCGGCCGCCCGCATGCGCGCGTAGCTGGCCGCTGCACCCGACGCGAGCCAGTGCTCGTCGTCGTCGATCTTGGTGGTCTTCATCGTGCACTCCTGCCCGTGTCGTCGTGGACAACGAGAAGGACGCGTGCGTGGCGCCGCAAATACTTCCGGCGCGCATCCGCGACAAGAATTCAGCGGGGTTCGCGCAGGCCGCTGGCTCGGCGGACCGGGCGCTCGACGGCGGCGCGGATGGCGTCGGCGGTGCCGATGACGCGCACGACATCGCGGGCGCGCGTGACCGCGGTGTACAGGAGCTCGCGGGTGAGCAGCGGGGACGTGACCGGGGGGAGCAGCAGCGTCACGCGCGCGAACTGGCTGCCTTGGCCGCGGTGGACGGTCATCGCGTGGACCGGTTGGACCGCGGGCAGTCGGTACGGGCGCACGAGGCGCGGGGCGTCCGGGTCGCCGAACGCGACGCTCACACCGTCACCGTCCGCCACGACGACGCCCGTGTCGCCGTTGTGCAGGCCGCTGGAGCGGTCGTTCTCGGTGACGAGCAACGGGCGGCCGAGGGGCCAGCCGCCCGTCGTCGGCGCGCCCGTCGCCGCCGCGATCCACGCCTCCGCCTGGGCGGCCCAGTGCGCGACGCCGAACGGGCCCTCGCGGTGGGCGAGCAGCAGGCGGTGGGCACCGAGAGCAGCGAGGGCTGCGGGCGCGTCACCGGCCCGTGCGGCGTCGGTCAGCGCGCGACCCGAGGCTTCGACGTCGGCGCGCAGGCCCGCGACGTCCTCGGCGGTGAGGCGTTCGGAGGACGGTTCGACGAGCTCCCGGTGCGGGTCGCCCGCGCGCAGCAGGTCGATCGTGGCGTCGGCGTCACCGCGGCGGATCGCCTCGGCGAGCTCGGCCAGCGAGTCGCCGTAGCGGTGCGCCTGCGTGAGGCGCACGACGCCGCCGGGCAGCGACGCGACCAGGTCGCCCAGCACGGCACCGGCCTCGACGCTCGCGAGCTGGTCCGGGTCGCCGACGAGAACCAGGCGGGCGCCCGGGCGCAGGGCCTCGGCCAGCCGGGCCATGAGGGGCAGGGACACCATCGACGACTCGTCGACCACGACGACGTCGTGCGGGAGGCGGCGTGTCCCGTCGTGCCGGAACCGGGTCGTGGTGCCGGGGCGCCACCCGAGCAGTCGGTGCAGCGTCGTCGCCTGGAGGTCGCCGACGGCCGCCCGGTCTTGCTCGGACAGCGTCGCGACCTCGGCGTTCACCGACTCCTGCAGGCGGGCAGCGGCCTTGCCCGTCGGGGCGGCCAGGGCGACGCGCAGGTCCGGCCCGGCGGCGGACTGCAGCGCCGCGACGAGGCGCGCGACCGTGGTCGTCTTGCCGGTGCCGGGTCCGCCCGTCAGCACCATGAGGTGGGAGGCGGCGGCGGTGCGCAGGGCGTCGCGTTGCGCGGCGTCGGCCGGCGACGGGTACAGGCGGCTGATCGAGCCGGCCAGCGCGGCCTCGTCGAACGACGCCTTCCGCGCCAGCCGGTCGTGCATCGACGTGCGGACCGTCTGCTCGTCGCGCCAGTAGCGGTCGAGGTAGACGCGGCCGTCGACGCAGCGCAGGGGGCGGTCCGCCAGTCCGTCGGGGCCGTCGGCGACGAGCGGGGAGCGACGCACGGCGGCGTGCCAGTCGGCGGCGGCGGGCCAGGGGAGCGGGACGGGCTCGCCGTCCGTCTCGGCGGTGACCTCGGCGGCCACGTCGTCGAGCGTGACGCACACCGAGCCGCGGCGCAGCGCTCGCACGGCCAGCGCCGCGGCGAGCAGGACCCGCTCGTCGTCGTCCCCGCCGATCGCGCCCAGCCGGGCGGCGACGTGGACGTCCGCGCTGGTCAGGACGTCGGCGTCGACCAGGTCGCCCAGAACGCCCGTGACGCGCCAGGGGACGTCGGGTGCGTACGTCATGCCGCACCTCCCGCCAGCAGGTCGGAGAGCGCGACGACGAGCGCGGCAGGCGGCCGCCACGACACGACCCCGTGCGGGACACCGTCGACCGTCGGCGTCGTCGGGCCGGCCATGCCGCGCAGGAACAGGTACAGGCCGCCGCCCAGGTGCGTGCCCGGGTCGTACGACGGCAGACGCCAGCGCAGGTAGCGGTGCAGCGCGGCCGAGTAGAGCAGCAGCTGCAGCGGGTAGTGCGCGTCCATCATCGCCGCGGTCGTCGCCTCGGGGCGGTAGTGCCACAGCGTGAGGGGTTCGTCGTACGGGCCCAGGCGGTTGGTCTTGTAGTCGACGACGAGGTAGCGGAACCCGCCCGGCACGGGCGCCGGGACGCGCAGCACCGCGTCGATCGAGCCCGTGAGGTAGCCGCGCAGGTGGGAGGCTGCGAGGGCCTCGTCGTCCAGGCGGTCGGCGTAGGGCGCGAACGGGTCGGTCGCCGGCAGGTGCGTGCGCAGCAGGGCAGCGATGTCGCGCACGGTCGCGGCACGGGCCGACGACGATGCGACGTCCCCGCCCGCGAGGGGGAGCTCGAACTCGAGCTCGGCCAGTCGGTCGCGGCGTGGGACGTCCGCGAGGGTGGCACCGCCGGCGAGCGGGCCGAGCGGGGTGCGCAGCGTCGGCAGCAGCGCGGCGGCGACCTCGTCGGCGCCCGCGGCCAGCAGGGCGCCCGTCCTCGCCTCCGTGCAGCGGGCCGTGAGCTCCGCCAGCAGGTCCGGGGCGTCGGTGTCGACGAGCTCCAGCACGCGGTGCGCGAACGTGCCGAACGCCGTGCCCGCCGGCAGGTCGGCCATGGGCGAGGCGACGCCGTCGGGCGCAGCCGGTGCGGGCGTCGAGGCGACTGTCTCGGACGCGTCCGGCTCGTCCTGCACGCCCGGCTCCTCGGGCTCCGACCCGACGCGCTCGCGGGCCGGCCCGTGCGCCGCAGCGTCGTGCGCGGCGGCCGTGAGCGCGGAGTAGGAGGTGCGGCGCCAGGCGGTGTCGAGCACGCGGCCCAGGCGGGCCACCCGCAGCTCGTCGGCCGACGACGCCGGCGGCGACCAGCGCGGGCGCGTCTCCGCGGCGGTGACGACCTCCAGCTCGAGCGCCTCGCCACCGCGCGCGACGAGGGTGCGCAGCACGGCGGTCGTGCGGTCGTCGGTCGTGGACCGCACGAGCGGGGCGGGGTTGCCGGCCGCGTCCCGCTCGCCCAGCAGCAGGCGCGTGAGCGCCCCGCGCGACGAGTTCGCCGACGGCGCCCACCACGCCACGACCTGGCTCGTCGCCCGGGTCAGCGCGACGTACGCGAGGCGCAGGCCCTCGCCGTCGTCGGCCTCCTTGCCGGCCGCGAACGCGTCGTCGTATCCCGGGCTGCCCTTGCCGCCCACGTGCAGCAGGCGGGTGTCGTCGCGGTCGTAGCCGATGGTCGTCGGCGCCTGCGGCGTGAACTTGTCCCACAGGTACGGGACCATCACGACCGGGAACTGCAGGCCCTTGCTGGCGTGCACGGTGATGACCTGGACGGCCGCGGTGTCGGTCTCGAGGCGCCGGCTGCGCTCCTCGGCGTAGTCCTGCGCGGCCTCGTCGACGCGGGCGCGCAGCCACTCGAGCAGGGCCGCCGGGCCCAGGCGGTCGGCGGTCGCCGCGGCGTGCAGGGCCTCACCGATGTGCCGGACGTCCGTCAGGCGACGCTCGCCGTCCGGCAGCGCGACGAGGCGTTCGCGCAGGCCGGCGGCGGCCGCGGCCTCGACGAGCGAGGCGACGCCCTGGTCCTCCAGCACGCGTGACCAAGTACGGACGCGGTCGGTGAGCCGGTCGCGGGCCTCGTCGTCCGCGCGCGCCAGGTCACCGGCGGTCCAGCCGACGAAGGGCGTCATCGCCGCCGCCGCGACCAGGCCGTTCACGCCCGGACGGGCCAGCGCGGACAGCAGCACGAGCCAGTCGCGGGCGGACGGCGTGCCGAACACGCTGGACAGCATCGAGATCACGGCGGGCACGCCCACGTCCGCCAACGCCTGCTGCACCGCGACCGCGTCCCGGTTCACGCGCGTCAGCACGGCGATGTCACCGGGCTGGACGGGACGCCACGCGTCGCCGTCGCGGAGGCGTTCGTCGGTCAGCGTGCGCAGCACCTGCTGCGCGACGTCCGCGTGCAGGAAGGTGCGCACGGTCCCGATCGGCGGGTTCTTGGCGTCGTCGGGCGCGTGCACGGCCGCGCGCGTGACCTGTCGCAGGCGGACGGCCGGGCCGCCGTCGAGCCGTCGGCCGGTGCGGGCGGGCTCGATGGGGTGCACCTGGATGCGGTCGTCGCCGAGCGCGGTGCCCGTCAGGATCGGCGCGAGCCCGTCGAGGACAGCCGGGTCCGCGCGCCAGTTGCGGTGCAGCGTCCGCGTCGTCGCGACCGCTCGCGCCCGCAGGTACGTCGCGACGTCCGCACCGCGGAACCGGTAGATCGCCTGCTTCGGGTCGCCGATCAGGACCAGGGTGCGGTGCTCGTGGAACGCGGTCCGCAGGATGTCCCACTGCACGGGGTCGGTGTCCTGGAACTCGTCGACCATCACGATGCGGTACCGCTCGCGCACGCGCTGAGCCGCCGCCGCGCCGGTGTCCGGGTCGGTCAGCGCGTCGCGCAGGAGGACGAGGAGGTCGTCGTAGTCCAGGACCCGCAGCGAGCGCTTGCGCCGGTGCAGCTCGGCACGCGCCGCCGTGGCCAGGCCGAACGCGTCGCCGGGACGGGTGCCGCGCTCGGCGTCCGCCGGTTCCAGGACCGCGACCGCGTCGCTGATCGCCTCGTGGGCGACGGCTCGCGCGTCGGCGACCGTCAGCGTCGGGGCGTCGTCGGCCGCGTACTTGCGCAGGTACAGGTCGTCGACGACCTCCGCCTCCAGGCCCGCGATGTCGGGGACCAGCTGCGCGTCCGGGTCGACGTCGCCGATCGTGCCCAGCGACGTGAGCATCTGCTGGCAGAAGCCGTGCGTCGTCGTGATGGTGGCGGCGTCGAACTCCGTGATCGCCTCGCGCAGGCGGTGTGCGCGGGCCTCGCGGTCGGTGGCGGCCAGGTGCGCGACGACGGGATCGGTCGTGATACCGTCCCGCAGCGCCCGTTCGACCTCGACCAGGCGCTCGCGGACGCGTTCGCGCAGCTCGGACGTCGCGAGCCGGCCGAACGTGACGAGCATGATCTCCGGCAGGCGGGCCACGCCCTCGGCCACGTACCGGGCAGTGAGCGACGCGATGGTCGTCGTCTTGCCGGTCCCGGCGCTCGCTTCCAGCACCACCGTGCCCTCGGGCAGCGGTCCGCAGACGTCGAACGGCTGCTCCGTCATGCCTGGGCCACCTCCTCGTGCTCGAGCAGGTCGAGCCACAGCGCCATCGCGAGCGCGCCGAACCGCGTCTTCTCGCCGGGGGCGCGGCGACGGTCGGCGTCGCTCGGCGGCCCGGTTAGGGTGTCGAACGTGAACGGGTCGCCGAACGCGAGCAGGTGGTAGTCGTCGGCGGCCTCGAAGCCGCCGCGACCGTTCGCCGCGTCGTCGGCCGAGCCCAGCTCCTTGCGCGCGGACTCCAGCGCGTCCCGCTCCTCGCCGCCGCCGCTGCGCGGGTGCGCGTACGCCAGGCTCGTGGCCAGCGGCAGGGGGAGCGGCGCGCGCATCGCTTCGTCGTACAGGTCGACGAGCCGCGCGAGCACCGCCGCCGGTTCCGTGGGGGCGCGCGTCAGCGCGACCCTGCACGTGCTGCCCTGCCCTCTCCCGACCGTCACCGCGCGGAGCTCGCGCTCCGGGAACGTCGCCGCCAGCGCCAGCAGCTCCACCCAGGCGCGCAGGCGGTGCTTGGCGCCGAGCCGGGAGAACACGGTCCGGACCAGGACGCCGTCGCGCACGCCGTTGACGGTTCCGGCCAGGCGTCGGCCGCCCGGCAGTGGGACGACGACGTCGAACGACGCGGCTGGCGCCTGCAGGTAGCGCTCGCCGGCCGCGAGCAGGGGCCTGACCTGCGCCTGCACGGCGTCCAGCGTCGCGCCGCCGAGCGCGCCGGGGGGCATGTGGCCGCGGCGGCGCTCGGCCCGGCCCGCGTCGTCGAGGTCGACGCCGGCGAGCGCAGCGGCCAGCAGCCGGTCACCGATCGACCAGCGCTCCAGGGCGTCGAGCTCGAGCGGCAGGCGGTCGTCGAGCTGCGGCTCGTCGCCCGGGAGCGTGGCGCCCAGCCGTCGCCGCACGAACGCGCGGACGGGGTGCTCGAGCGTCGCGACGAGGTCGGCGAGGTCGATGTCCTCGGTGCTGCCGGGGAGCGGCTCGTCGAGGAACGGCTGCGCCCGGTGCGGTCCGCGCCCGATGCGGGCCGCGGCCTCGTCGAGCGCGTCGAAGCTGAACGGCTCCGCAGGCCGGCCGAGCGCGCCGGGGACGAAGTTGCGCTCGTCGACCGTCTGCAACGGGTGGTGCACGACGCGCCCGCGTGCACTTTCGGCGACGACCGCGTCGAGCGCGTCGAGCAGCTCGCCGACGGGCACGGCGGGCGGCCTCGGCGCGCCGGTGCGCTCGTCGGCGCCCGAGTAGACGACCACCAGGTGGTCGGTCGCGCTCGTCACGGCGTCGAGGAAGAGCTGGCGGTCCTCCTGCCGGGCGTCGCGCTCACCCACGAGCGGGGTGCGTGCGAGGACGTCGTCCCCGTCGCGGGCGGTGGACCGCGGGAACGCGCCGTCGTCCATGCCGAGCAGCGCGACGACCCGGTGGGGGACCGCTCGCATGGGCGCCAGGCTGCAGACCGTGAGCGCGCCGGTGCGGAACCCGGACCTCGTCGGACGGCCCCGGAGCGCCGGCTCGAGCAGCGCGACGACGTCGGCGAGGCGCAGCGTCGTGCCGTTCGCGGTGTCCCGCGCCGCGGTCAGGACGCGCGCAGCCTGGTCCTGCTGCCAGGCGTCCTGCGGCGAGGTGTCGGTGAGCAGCAGGACCGCCCGGTCGAGCGCGTCGAACCACTCGCCCGCGGGCCTCGCGCCGTCGAGCGCGTGCAGGGTCCCGGTGAGCCGGTCGACGAACTCCGCGAGCCGCCCGACGAGGTCGACGTCCGTCGAGCCGACGTCGTCGACGGGCAGCACCGCGCCGACGAACCGCTGGTCCTCCTCGGCCATCGCGACGCCCAGCAGCAGCCGGTCGAGCGCCGTGGCCCAGGTGCCCTGCGCGACCCTGAGCTGGTACTTCGCTCGTCGGTCCTGGTCCTCGCCCCACCGTGCGCCGGACTCCAGCGCCCACGCCCGGATCCGGTCGAGCTCCTCGTCGTCGAAGCCGAACCGCCGCCTGACGGGCGCCTGGCCCGCCAGGTCGACGACTGCCGACGCGCCGACCCGCGAGTCCGCGAGCTCCAGCACCGCCTGGACGACGGCGAGCACGGGGTTCTGCTGCGCGGGCGCGCGGTCGGCGATGCGGACGCGCAGCGTCCGGCCGGGGTGCTCGTCCTCCGCGTGCGTGGGTCCGAACGCCGCCTCGACCAGCGGCGCGAACGCCTCCACGTCCGGGCACATCACGATGATGTCGCGGGGCTGGAGGGTGGGGTCGTCGGCCAGGAGGCCGACGACGACCTCACGCAGGACCTCGACCTGACGAGACCTGCCGTGCGTGGCGTGGACCTGGACCGTGCGGTCGGGTGCGTGCAGCGGGCCGTCGGTGCGGTCGTCGGCGATGCGCTGCTGGAGGTGGCCGAGGGCGGTGCTCGGTCTGGGCGGCGTCTCGATCTCCTCGACGCTGGACGCGTGGGCCTTGACGCGGGCGGCGAGCTCGGTGGCGTCCCCGGCCATCGACGTCAGGAGGGGATGATGGGCCGCGACCCTGGTCCGCGGCGTGCCCTGCGGCTTCGCGTCGAGCGTGCGCCACAGCGCGCGCGACGGCTGCGGGAGCCACAGGTGGACCTCGCGGTGCCGCGCGAGCGCACCGAGCACCTGGAGGTGGGCGTCGGGCAGGTGCGTGGCGCCGAACACCGAGAGCCTGTGCGGGAGGTCGACGACGTCCGGGGTGCCGGCCAGCGCCGCCACCGCCTCGTCGATGCGCTGCGCCGGTGCGTCCTGGCCGATCGCCGCGTGGACCTCTCGCCACAAGCGCGGCTGCCAGCGCAGGTCGTCGGGCAGGTCCGTGCCCGTGCCGTCGGTGTCGCGCCCCGCCGCCCAGTCCGTGAGGAGCTGCGGGCGCTGGGTGTCGTACGTCGTGAACAACCGCGCGACGCGCTGCGCGAACCGCAGCCGCCGCCCGCGGTGGACCTCGTCGCCGTCGAGGTAGCGGCGCACGTGGCGCATCCAACTCGCGGTGAGGTTCGCATCGAGCGCGGCCAGGACGCTGGCGGTCAGCTGCTGCTGCGCCCACGGGTCGTCGTCGCCCGTGACGCCGAGCGCGCTCGCCAGCACGTCCGCGACCAGGCGCCGTGGCGACGGGAACAGCACGTTGGCGCAGATGCCGTCCGCGTCCGCTGAGCCCAGGTGGTGCGACAGCCGCTGCGCGACCCACCGCTCGACGCCCCGCGTCGGCACGGCGACGACGTCCGGGACGAAGGGGTCGGCGGGTGCTTCCGCGAGGAGCGAGCCAAGACCAGCAACCAGGACATCGCTGCGTTCTGCGACGTGAACACGCAGCCCGGAGCCCGTCGTGGTCGACGTCGGGCTGGTCACGCGTGCCACTCTAGCGACGGCCTCGCGCGCGTCGACCGAGCTCGCCCACAGGGATCGTCGCTCCGGGTCGCCGTGCCGGCCGAACCCGTAGCGCGCACGACCTCATCATCGCGGCGACCGCCGTCGAGCACGGCCGCACGGTCGTGTCTGCCGACGCTCGCGCACGCTACGCGGACCTGCCCGACGTGGCGTGGTTGCCGGCGCCGGGCGACGATCTTTGACGCCACCCGAGCGGTGAGGATCTGACGGGCACGACCGAAGCATCGGCAGACGGTCACCCGCCCTGAACGCCTGCCCGAGTGGCGTCAGGGGCGCGTCGACGGTTCGCCTCCGTTTGCCCGCCCTCCCTCGGAGGAGAACAGTCAAACCGGTCCGGTGATCAATGGCGAAAATCGGAGGTGTTCACCATGGCAAGGATCGGGAGGCGGACCGCGGCGATCGGCGCAGCGTTCGCACTCGTGCTGGCGGCGGGAGGAAGCGCCGTAGCGGCCAACATGTCCAGCGAGGAACAGGCGTTGGCGACGACACGTCAACCAGCCGCCAGGACGATCGAGCAGAAGGTCAACCGTCTGCTCGCCAAGATGACGACGAAGGAGAAGCTGCAACAGGTCCAGCTGCTCTCGGACGGGCAGGTCACCGACGCCAACGCCAAGGCCGGCGTGGGCTCGGTGTTCAGCCTGGTCGACGCGGAGCAGATCAACCACCTGCAGCGCGTCGCGGTCGAGCAGTCTCGGCTGCACATCCCCATCCTGTTCGCCTACGACACGATCCACGGCTACCGAACGATCTTCCCGGTGCCGCTCGGGGCCGCGAGCTCCTTCGACCCCGCGGTCGCGCGAGCCGACGCGGCCGTCGGCGCGAAGGAGTCCGCCATCCAGGGCCTCAAGCAGGTGTACAGCCCGATGGTCGACGTGTCGCACGAGCCGCGGTGGGGGCGCATCGTCGAAGGGGCCGGGGAGGACCCGTACCTCGGCGCAGTGATGGCGGCGGCCCGTGTGAAGGGCACGCAGGGCACGGACTACAGCGCTCCGGACAAGGTCGTCGCGAGCGTGAAGCACTACGTCGGGTACGGCGCGGCCGAGGGCGGTCGCGACTACAACACCACCGACATGTCCGAGTCCGTCCTGCGCAACACGTACCTGCCGCCCTTCAAGGCGGCCATCGACGCGGGTGCCGGCACCGTCATGTGCTCGTTCAACGCGCTCAACGGCGTTCCCGGCTGCGCCAACAAGTACACCGAGACCGACATCCTGAAGAAGGAGTGGGGATTCGACGGCTTCATCGAGAGCGACTACACCGCGGTCGCCGAGCTGCGTGCGTGCCCACCGGTGCGGCCCGACGACGGACCGTGCGGGCACGGCATCGCGGCCGACGGGCCCGATGCAGGTGCCGCAGCCCTCATGGCCGGCACCGACTCGGAGATGGTCAGCACGTACCTGCGCGACTACGGGACGGAGCTGCTCAAGGACCGCAAGATCACGATGGCGCGCCTCGACGACGCCGTGAAGCGCATCCTCCGCGTCAAGTTCCGGGCCGGGCTCTTCGACCACCCCTACGTCGACGTCGCCAAGGCCGGCAGCGCCGCGAGCTACGGCAAGCCGGCCGACCTGGCGAAGGCACGGACGGCCGCGGCGAGGTCGATGGTGCTGCTGAAGAACGAGGGCAAGGCGCTCCCGCTCGACGCCAGCAAGTCGACGGCACTGATCGGGCCGTTCGGCCAGACGGTCGACGAGATGCTCGGCCCGTGGTCCGGTCGTGGGTCCGACGACCTGGCACCGAAGTTCGTCACGCTGATCGACGGACTCAAGGCGGCCAGCGCGGGCACCGTCACGTACGCGGCGGCGTGCAACCTGGCGCACAACTTCGACCCGCCCAACAACGCCACGCCGCCGATCACGGCCGACGACGAGGTGTGCGCCGGTCCGGGGACCGATGGGACAGACATCGAGGACGCCGTGGCGGCGGCAAAGAACGCCGACCAGGTGGTGCTCGCCCTCGGCGAGAGCGGGTTCATGAGCGGCGAGTCCAACAGCCGCAGCCAGCTCGACCTCCCGGGCCACCAGGAGGAGCTGCTCAATGCGGTCGCGGCCACCGGCAAGCCCGTCGTCGTCGTGCTGCTCAACGGGCACCCGCTCGACCTGACGGCCGTCGTCGACAAGCCGGCCGCGATCCTCGAGGCCTGGTTCCCGGGGACCGAGGGCGGCAACGCGGTCGCCGACGTCCTGTACGGCAAGGTCAACCCGGGCGGCAAGCTCCCGGTCTCATTCCCACGGGGCGTCGGAACGGTGCCGTACTACTACAACCACGAGCCGTCGGGTCGCCCGTGCGACGCGACGTTCAAGTGGAACGCGCGGTACCGCGACCTGCCGACGTGCGACCCGCTCTTCGAGTTCGGCTACGGCCTCAGCTACACGACGTTCGACGTCTCGAAGCTGAACCTGAGCCGCACCAGCATCGGACGCAACGGGCAGGTCACGGTCTCGATGGTCGTGAAGAACACCGGTGACCGCGCCGGGGACGACGTCGCCCAGCTCTACATCCACGACCCGGTGGCGAGCATGTCCCAGCCGGTGCGCCGGCTGCGCGGCTTCGAGCGGGTGACGCTGGCGGCAGGGGAGTCGAAGAAGGTGACGTTCACGCTCGACAAGACCGACTTCGGCTTCCACGACAACCAGGGCAACTTCGTCGTGGAGCCCGGGGAGATCGAGGTCTACGGCGGGGACTCGTCGGGCGCGACGATGACGACCTCGTTCATGGTCACGCGGTGACGACACCCTGACCCCATCTGGGCGAGCGCCGCGGTGCACCTGGGAGCGCCGTGGCGTCTCGTCGCGCCCGGCTCACGCCGCTCGCGGCGCAGATCAGCCGAGCATGCCGCCCCATCGGACGTCGCCGTGGGCGAAGACGACGACACTGCCCGCACCCTCCCAGAGGTCGATCCACGTCGGCGTGCGTCGCCGCCCCGCGAGCACAGGCCCTGAGGTGTCCCGAAGCTTGGCGCGGTCGTCGTCGGCGATCCAGTCGATCTCGCAGCCCGACGATCCACCGCAGCCGCATCCCTCCGCCGCCAGGAGCGCACCGTCGGCGACCAGAGCCCTCGCGTCGGCTGTCGTGATGCTGGCCTTCGCCCGCGTCAGGAGCGTGCCGGCCGGGTCGAACAGGTCGCCATCGGCGTTGTACTCGCCGGGGCGCACGTCACGGGCGCGCGGCGGCATCGCCTTGACCTCGGCCAGGGTCTCGGCGAACGACTTCTGACGCTTCACGGATCGATCGTCACACGCTGCCGCGCGTGGGCGCGCACCGGCAATCAGGCCGTAGCGGCCGCCAGCCCACGGGACCTACGATCGCGCTCGTGGCGCACTACCTCCCGTTCCTCGCGTTCGCGCTGGTGCTCGCGCTGATCCCGGGCCCGGACATGCTGCTGACGACGAGCAGCACGGTCATGCGGGGCAGGCGCATCGGATTCTGGACGCTCGCGGGTGTCACGGTGGCGGGTGCCGTGCAAGGAGTGCTGGCGGCGTCCGGGCTGGGGGCGGTCATCGTCGCGTCCCGCCCGGCGTTCGAGGCGATCCGCTGGGCAGGGGTCGCCTACCTGCTGTACCTCGGTGCGCGGGCGCTCCAGTCGGCGATCGCGGGGCGGCAGGCGGACGTCGTCGTCATCGACGAACGCGCGGTGCGGCCGCGGGCGGCGTTCCGGCAGGGCTTCTTGTGCAACATCACGAACCCCAAGGTGCTCGCGTTCAACCTGTCGGTGCTGCCGCAGTTCGTCTCGCACGACGCGGGCCTCGCGCAGCTGCTCACCTACGCGCTGACCGCCACCGCCGTCGGCATGGTCGTCCTGCTCGTGGTGGTGGCAGGGGCCGATGCGGCGCGGCGCGTGCTGGCGTCAGGGCGGGCGCGTCGTCGCCTCGAAGGAGTGGCCGGCGTGACGTTCGTCGGGTTCGCCGCGGCACTCGCGGTCGAGGGCTGACGTCACCGCGCGGGGCGCACGAGAAGGATCTCGGATCCGGGCGCCCCGACGAGCTTGGCATCGCACGTGTACAACGGGCAGCCGAGTGCGGTGGCCAGCGCGAGGTAGGACGCGTCGTATGCGGTGAACTGGTGGCGCAGGTGCCAGATTCTGTCGGCGAGCGGTTCGAGCTCGTGCCGCACGATCGTGAACGCGAAGTAGTCGCGTCGTGCCTGGTCAGCGATGGCCGGCGTGATCTTGCGACCCAGCACCAGGCCGCGGAGCACGGACAGGACCTCGACGTCCAGGGTGTGCGGCGCGCTGATGTCGCCGGCCAAGGCATCGAGGAGCGCGGCGGTGGGGCTGCGGCCGACGAGCGCCTCGACCATCGCCGAGGCGTCGACGACGATCATCGTCGGCCGGCGCCGACCTCGGCGACGATGTCCTCGGCCGACGGTCCGTCCGCGCGGTCCTGCGTTCGAAGGCGAGCGGCGACCTCGGCGTTCGTCGGACGGGCCGCGAGCTTGGCGAGCTCGACGGCGACGTACGCCGAGAGCGACGTCCCCGCCTCAGCCGCGCGCTCCTTCAGCGTCTGGGCGACGTCGTCAGCCACGTCGCGAATGTACAAGGTGGTCACGATGGTCATGCTAGCAGCGTGCAAGCACGAGGCCCGGAGTCGCCTCAGCCGACGACGGCGGCGACCGCCTCGATCTCCACCAGTTGGTGCTCGTACCCCAGCACGGTGACGCCTAGCAGGGTGCTGGGCACGTCGTGCTCCCCGAATGCGTGGTGCACCACGTCCCACACGATGCCGAGGTCGGAGCGCTCGGAGGACGCGACGAGCACCCGGGTGCTGACGACG
Organism: Cellulomonas sp. JH27-2; assembly: GCF_014837175.1. Classification (GTDB taxonomy): domain Bacteria; phylum Actinomycetota; class Actinomycetes; order Actinomycetales; family Cellulomonadaceae; genus Cellulomonas. The sequence goes on from NZ_JACYFR010000004.1 coordinate 147,344, forward strand.
TCCTCGATGGCCGCGCCGGCTGCGCCGAGTGCCGCGGTGAGATTGTCGATGCATCGCGACGCCTGGCCCGCGTAGTCGCCGATCGGCGTCACCGACCCGGCCTCGTCGAGCGGGCACGCACCCGCCAGGAAGATCAGGCGTGCATCGCGGTCGACCGTCGAGGCGTAGGCGTACGGCGCGTCGCACAACGCGGGTGCGCGGACGAGGCGGACGGCGGCGCCCGTCGCGCCATCCGCTCGCGCGCCCGTCGTGCCGTTCAGTGCTCGCCCTTGATGACGAAGTACGAGCCGCGGATCGTTCCCGCGAGCTTCGACTTCTGCCGCGCGAACCTGAACGCGGACAGCTCGTCGGGCACGTCCATGCCGTCGGACAGCTTGAACCCGACCGCGCGCTTGCCGCCGTCGGCGAGCGTGTAGAGCACGTTGATCGACAAGCCCGACTCGTAGAAGACGTAGGACCAGCGGACGCCGTCGACCTCGAACTGCGTGGCCTCGAGCGGTGGCGACGCGATGACCAGGTCGCGCTCGGTGCGCAGGACCTCGTGCACGTACTCGACGATCGACGAGGCCTCGTCGGCCGGGTCGACCGTGAACGTGTGGTCGTACTTGTTCGTGAAGTAGCGCGCCTCGTTGGCACGCAGGCCGGCGAGGGCCTCGGCCACGGGCGAGGATTCCAGCCCCGCGGTGGACACCTCGGTGAAGTCGACGACGTACGACACGTGCACCCTCCTGACCTGGACCGACCCGCGTGACACTACCGCGTGACGAAAACAGACTCTTGACACGAATCGGACACCGGGCCGTACTGTGTGAATGCGCCTATTAGGCAGGAACATTTACTAATTAGCCCCGGGAGACCCCCATGCTCCGCACTCGCGTTCTCGCCACGGCCGCCCTCGGCCTCGCCGCGGCCCTCGTCGTCCCGCAGTCCGCCCAGGCGACGTCGTCGTCGCCCGACGTCCCGAAGAAGGTCGTCACCGCCTACTTCGCCGACTGGGACGTCTACGGCCGCGGCTACTACGTCAAGGACATCCCCGTCGACAAGCTCAACGTCATCCAGTACGCGTTCGGCGTGCCGGGGTACGACGCGGCCACCGGCAGGGCCAGCTGCGACCCCGTGGACCCGTGGGCCGACTACCAGCAGGTCTACTGGGGACCGGAGAACACCGTCGACGGTGTCCCCGACGACCCGAGCAACCCCGACCAGCACCTGTTCGGCAACTTCAACCAGCTGCGCAAGCTCAAGGCCGCCAACCCGCACCTCAAGGTGGAGATCTCGCTGGGTGGCTGGACGAAGTCGACGTGGTTCTCGACGCTCGCCTCGACGCCCGAGCTCCGCAAGGCCTTCGTCTCGTCGTGCATCGACACCTTCATCAAGGGCAACCTGGCCGGCGGTGGGTGGCCGGAGAACGCCGGGGGAGACGGGGCCGCGGCCGGGCTCTTCGACGGCATCGACATCGACTGGGAGTACCCGACCCAGGTCGCCGACGGCAACGTCAACCCGGGCCCCGCCGACCGGCACAACGCGACCCTGCTGGCCGCCGAGTTCCGCAAGCAGCTCGACGCGTACGGCAAGACGACCGGCAAGCACTACCTGCTCACGGCAGCGCTGCCCGCGGCGACGAGCTCGACGAAGTACTTCGAGCTGAAGGAGATCAGCAAGTACTTCGACTGGGACAACGTGATGACGTACGACTTCAACGTCGCGAGCGGGCCGAAGGCCGCGCACAACACGCTGTTCACGCCCGACCCTCGCGACCCCAACGCCAAGAACCTCACCTGGAACACCGCCGGGACGGTCGCGCACTACCTGCTCAACGGGGTCCCGGCCAGCAAGATCGTCGTCGGCGTCCCGTTCTACGGCCAGCAGTACCTGCGCACCGGGACGGCCAACCACGGCCTGTACACGCCGTTCGACAACACGGGGACCGACGTGAACTCGCTGGCGCCCGACGTCGCCCCGCAGCCGACCTACCACGCGCTGGTCGACGTGGGCGGGTACGTGGACGCCGCCGGCACCACGGGCGGTGCCGGGTACACGGCCTACTGGAACCCGCTCGCCGGTGAGCCCTACCTGTTCAACCCGGCCGCGTCGCACGAGCTCACCACCGGCGCCGCGACCGTGCCGACCGTGATCGCGTTCTCCAGCCCCCGCTCGATCGGTGAGCGGACCAAGCTCATCAAGACGCTCAACCTGCGCGGCGCGATGGCGTGGGAGATCAGCCAGGACTCCGACAGCCACGCGCTGATCAACGCGCTGGCGCCCGTCCTGCAGTAGCTGCCACGACGGCGAGGACTCCCGATCCATCGGATCGGGAGCCCTCGCCGTTCGTGCGGCTCGTCAGACGCGGCGGTTGGCGTCGAGCTCCTGCGGGGTCGCGTCCGCCGTGGGGCGAGGGGCGTCGCTGGGGATGGTGGCCACGCGGCTCTCGTCGGCGGGTGCGCTGCCGGCGGTCTGCTCGTCGAGGTCGGCGCGCTCGGTCGGTACATCGCCCTCGGTCGTGACGTCGGGGTCGACCTCGTCCGCCGCGCTCAACCGGCCGTCGGCCGCAGGGGAAGCGGGACGAGGGTCCGGGCCCCGTCGTCAGGGCCCGGACCGGAGGTCACCGCGCGAGCTTGGCCCGGACGCCCGCGACGAGGTTGGCGGGTCGCTGCTGCTCACCCTGCTGCGCCCCGAGCACGACGAGCGAGGCGACGAGGGCCGGCGTCACCCACTCCAGGACGCGCTGCCTGCGCTGCACACCCGCGACGTCGGGGGGTGTGTCGGACGTCGGCGTCACGCCGCCGCCGGAGGGGACGGAGCCTGCTGAAGCGAGCTTGGTGCCCAGGTAGCCGCTGTAGACGGTGGTCCCCACGGCCGCCACCGTGAGCAGGGACTTGACCGCGGTGTTCGCGCCTGCACCCTTCTGGTGGGCGACACGACCGCGGTTGGCGACGATGAGGCCGATTCCGCCCGCGACGTGCGCCACGATGGCACCCGCGCTGACCGGGGCCCACCTCGCCCAGCCGACGGACGCCGTCGGCAGGCGGTCGGTGGGGTCGTTGACGCTCTTCGAAGCGCCGTTCAGGCCGACGGCCCCCATGAGGGACCCGCCGAACCAGGCGGCTGCGCCGACGTCGTGGAGCGAACGGACGAGCAGGTTGGAGGTGACCACGATGATCTCTTTCGCTGGCGCGACGTCGACCCTTGGACCTTGTCCCGATCATGGGCGACGCTCGCGGACCTCCACTGTCTGCCGGGGGAGGTGGGGGCGCATCTCACCGCGCCTCGCGCGCTGAGAGAGTTTGCCAGGAGGCGTGTGCCTACGCCGCGATGCGTCGTCGGGCGCCCGAGATCATCCGCCCGACGTTGACGGTCCAGCCCACGCCGAACACGCGCGGGTTGACCAGGTGCGCGCTGTCCGGGTCCCACATGCGCTCCTTGACGCGCGCGACGGTCGGGACCCGGAAGTCGTAGGGCACGAAGCCGACGACGACGCCGTGCCACTCGCGCTCGTCGGCCGGTGTGCGGATCTCCTTGACCACGGCGGCGACCGCGAGCCCGAGCGTGACGAGCCGGATCACCCGTCGAACCTTGCGCGGGCCCTTCGCATGCTTGTCGGACATCGCATCTCCCCGGTCAGCCGTGGTCGTCCCACTATCCACCGCGACGGGACGACGCGCAGGGCGGCCCGGCGTGCTCCGGGCCGCCCTGCGTCGTGGTCAGGACCGGATGAACTCGAGCAGGTCGGCGTTGATCGTCGCCGCCTCCGTGGTCGGCATGCCGTGCGGGAAGCCTGCGTACGTCTTGAGAGTGCCGTTCTGCAGCAGCTCGGCCGACAGCGGGCCGGAGTCGGCATACGGGACGACCTGGTCGTCGTCGCCGTGCATGACGAGCGTGGGGACGGTGATCTTCTTCAGGTCCTCGGTGAAGTCGGTCTGGGAGAACGCGACGACGCCGTCGTAGTGGGCCTTGGCGCTGCCCATCATCCCCTGGCGCCACCAGTTCTCGATGACCGCCTGCTGCGGCTCGCGACCGGGGCGATTGAACCCGTAGAACGCGGTCGACGGGAAGTCCAGGTAGAGGTTGGCCCTGTTGGTCGCGACCTGCTCCTGGATGCCGTCGAAGACCTCCTTCGGCAGCCCGCCCGGGTTCGACTGGGTCTGGACCATGATCGGCGGAACGGCGGCGATCAGGACGGCCTTCGACACCCGGTCCTCGCCGTGGCGGGCGATGTAGTGGACCACCTCGCCGCCGCCCGTGGAGTGGCCGATGTGGACGGCGTCGTGCAGGTCCAGGTGCGCAGTGAGCGCGGCGAGGTCGTCGGCGTAGTGGTCCATGTCGTGACCGTCGCTGACCTGCTCCGAGCGGCCGTGGCCGCGACGGTCGTGCGCGATGACGCGGTAGCCGTGCTGGACGAAGAACATGAGCTGCGCGTCCCAGTCGTCCGACGACAACGGCCAGCCGTGGCTGAACACGAGCGGCTGACCCGAGCCCCAGTCCTTGTAGAAGATCTCGACACCGTCAGGAGTGGTGATCGTGCCCATGTGCATCCTCCGTGGTTCTGATGGGTGACCGCGGTCGCGTCGGACCGGGGTGGTTCGAGCGTATGAGCGCTCACACCTGTGCGCGCGGCGACGGTGCTACGGGCATGTGAACAGTGCGTGACCAGGGCTTTCGTGTCGTTCGCCGTTCTTGGTACGTCCGCACCGGACGCTGCGCCCGGGGCAACCGAGTATCTCCGCACGGAGGCCCGGTTCTTCACTCGTATGGGCGAGCCGACGGCGGCGGGATGGACCGGGTACCGGGCGACCGGGATCCGGCTCGTGGCGCGCGCGCTCGGTTGCACGGCGTTGACCCTCGTCGAGCAGGACGTCCGGGGGCGGTCGCGCCTGACGTGCTGGGATGACGAGGGTGCGATCGCCCCCCGTCCGGCGCTCGCGGTCCCCGCGGGTGCCTTGGTCCGGCGGCCACTGCTGCGGCCGGCGATCGACGACGACGGCGCGATCGTGCTCGTGGTCCGCGCGGGGGCCTCGGGGCTGGCGGCCTGGCGGCTGGAGCGTCCGGGCGGCTTCGACGCCGACGACGTCGCGGCCGCGGAGCGCATCGTGCCCGTCCTCGCCGACCCCGGGATGCACCGACGTCCGACGGCCGCCGCGGCGAGCGACGTCCTGACTGCCCGCGAGGCTCAGATCCTCGCGCTCGTCGGACGCGGCCTCACGTCCGGTGCGGTGGCGCGACGGTGCGGCATCAGCGTCCGCACCGTGCACAAGCACCTCGAGCAGGCGTACCGCAAGCTCGACTGCCACGACCGCCTGAGCGCGGTCCTCCTGGCCCGCGACACCGGCCTGCTGTCGCGCGCGGCCCTCGAGCCTGCGGTCTGAGGCGACACGAACCGTCGCGCTCGCGGCGGCGGCCCCGTCAGGGCAGGGGCACGCGCCCCTCGGCCAGGTCGAGCGCTCGGGCGTGGGGGACGCCGAGGACGAGCAGGCTCCCCGTGGTCACCGCGGGGAGGGTGACCCTCTCGCGAGCAGGGTCGTGGTCGGCGACGGTGAAGACGGCCGACCAGGCCAGCTGGCTGAGGACGTCGGCGGGCAGGTGGCGTTCGAAGACCCCGTCGTCCTGACCGCGTCGGACGAGCGCGGTGAGCGGCGCCTCCACCTGGGCGAGTGCCGCATGGATGGCGACCCCGAGCTCGCCTCGTCGCAGGACGACGAGGACACGGTAGCGATGCACGAGCGGCCAGAGCCGGCCGACGAACGCTGCCCAGGCGGCGTCGGCCGGCACGCCGGGAGGGTCGCTCGCGGCCAGGACGGCTGCGATCTCCGTCGCGGCGCGCGCGGCGAGCGCCGGCAGGAGGTCGGAGCGGGACGGGAAGTAGCCGTAGACGGTCCGGCGGACGACGCCCGCGGCGGCCGCGATCTCGCCCATGCCGGCATCCGGGGCGGTACCGAGGACCTCGATCGCGGCATCCAGGATCCGCTCCCGTGTAGGGCCGCGGCCACGCGGCTCGGTGGACCTCGTCGGCATGGACGCCATCATTGCACATCGGTGTGCAACGGACGTAGATTGCACATCGGTGTGCAACACCGCTCGCCGCGCCGCGGCACGTCCCACGCGGCACGTCCCACCGCAGCACGTCCCACCGGCAGAGGAGGCAGGCGCTATGACCACGTCCGACATCGCACCCACGACCATCCGCCCGTTCCGCGTCGCAGTCCCGGACTCGGAGATCGACGACCTGAAGGAGCGCTTGGCTCGGACCCGCTGGCCCGACCCGGAGACCGTCCCCGACTGGTCGCAGGGCGTCCGTCTCGAGAACGCTCGATCGCTCGTCGAGCACTGGTTGCACGCGTACGACTGGCGGCGCCTCGAGTCCCAGGTCAACGCCTTCCCCCAGTTCCGCACCGAGATCGACGGGACCGACATCCACGTCGTGCACGTGCGCTCCCCGTGCCCGCACGCGATGCCGCTGGTCCTGACGCACGGGTGGCCGGGGTCCTTCGTCGACTTCCTGCCGATGATCGGCCCGCTCACGGACCCCGTCGCACACGGGGGACGGGCCGAGGACGCGTTCGACGTCGTGGTCCCGTCGTTGCCGGGCTTCGGCTTCTCGGGCAAACCGACCGGCACGGGCTGGGACGTCGCCCGCATCGCCGACGCGTGGACCGAGCTGATGTCGCGGCTCGGCTACGACCGATGGGTCGCCCACGGTGGGGACTGGGGTGCGGTCGTGACCACAGCCCTCGGTGCGAAGCGGCCCGACGGGCTGCTCGGGATCCACCTGAGCACGCCCTACGTCGTCCCGGAGCCCCTCCCGGTCGAGCTCACGTCCGACGAGCGGCGAGCCGTGGACGGCCTCGCGCTCTACGGTGGTCCGCTCGGCGGGTCCAACCATCTGCAGGGCACCCGGCCGCAGACCGTCGGCTACGCGCTGGCGGACTCGCCGGCCGGCCAAGCGGCCTGGATCTACGAGAAGTACCAGTCGAAGACGGACAACGACGGGCTCGCGGAGCAGGCTCTGCCCGTGGACGTCATGCTCGACGAGATCTCGCTGGCCTGGTTCACCAACAGCGCGGCCTCGTCGGCACGCATCTACTGGGAGAACCGGTCCGCCACGATGTCCGGCCCCAGGCTCACCCTGCCCGTCGCGGTCACCGTGTTTCCGCGCGACGTCCCGCGGATGCCGCGCACCTGGATCGACGACACCTACGCGGACCTGATCCATGTCGGCCAGGCCGAGGCGGGCGGGCACTTCGCGGCGCTCGAACAGCCCGACGTACTCGTCGCCGAGCTTCGCACGGGACTGCGGAGCCTGCGCGGTTGACCGATCTCCATCACTTCGTGCGCGCGTCCGCGGTCGACGAGCTCCTGGGGTCGGCGTCGGCCTCGTCGTCGGCGTCCAGGCGGCGCAGCTCGGTCCGCACGGCCGCGAGGACCGCCGCAGCGACGCGGTCGTCGTCCGACGACGTGAGCGTGGGCGCGTGCACGACGATCTTCACGGTGTCCCTCCTGATCCACCGGTGCCGCCCGTGCGGGTGCGGGCGTTGTACTCGAGCACGCGGCCGGTGTTCGGGATGATGAAGTCGTTCATCTCGGCGGCGATGGGCCCGTCGAGCTGGAGCTGGTCGGCGGCCTGGCGGGTGTCGACGTAGCGGCCGGCACCCTGCACATCAGAGATGCGACCGGGCGTCGTCACGGGCGCAGCGCCCGGGATGACGTTGCCCGCGGCGTCGACGGGGGCCAGGACCGTGGCGGCTCCCTGCTCCGGGGTGATGACCGAGCGCAGGTTGCGCAGGTAGCCGGCGTCGATCTCGAACATCTTCAGCCGAGCGCCGGGCCTCGCCTCGAGGATGAACTCGACGGCCCGCTCGAACGAGCCGATGTTGATGTTCAGCTTGTCGCCGCCCGTCCGGATCCGCGTCCGGCCCGTGGCGTCGATGCTGATGTACTCGCGGCTGCGGCGCGCCACGTCGCCGGTGCCGCCCTCGATGCGGAACACCACGGGGTTGCCGCTGCGGGACGTGAACATGAGCCTGCTGAGCGCGCGGGCCTGGTCCGGGCCGGGGACGCGGGCCGGGAGCTGGATCCACACGCCCTGCTGGCGGGTGCCGGTGCCGGCCTCGAGCGCTCCGAGCGCGGCGTCGAGCTCGTCGGCCAGGGCCGCCGCGTCGTCGCCCGGGAGCTCGACGGGAACGTCGCCCACGCGCGGTGGGCTGCCGGGGGTGACCGCGCCGGCGGCGAGCGCGTCGGCCTCGCGGGTCGCCGCCGTGGCCTCGGCATCGCGGCGCGCGGCCTCGGCCAGCAGGTTGTCGGCCCGCGTACGACGGCCGGCCTGGTCGGCCGCGACCGCCTGGTCCAGCAGCTCGTTCGCCTGCCGGCGCAGCTGGGCCGCCTCACGGTGGGCGGCCTCGGCCTGGACCCGGAGCGCCCCCTCGAGCTGACGCTCGGCGATCTCGGCGGCGGTGCTGCCGGCGCCCGCGGGACGGGCGACGAGCCCGGCCTCCCCGAGCAGCGCGAGGATGCCGCGTTGCTGGTCGGGGGTGTACCGGGAGATGCGGCTGAGGAACGCGGCCATGTCGGTGGTCGTCGAGAACGTGCCCGTCATCAGGTGCTGCGCCTGCGCCGGCTCCAGCATCGACAGCACCTCCATGAGCCGGACGGCACCCTGGGCATCGCCGGCGAACGTGGCGGCGAGACGGCGTGCGGCCTCGGCTGAGGCGGGCTGGTCCGCCGCGGCCATGAAGATCTCCAGGCCGCGCACCGCCTGCCGGCTGAACTGCGCGCCGGACAGCTCCAGCACGCGTCGGGCCGTCGCCGATGCGGCCCACTCGGCGAAGATCTGGGTGATGCGTTGCCGGAACTCGCCGGTCAGCGCGCTCACGGCGATGTCGTTGGCGAACAGGACGGCGGACGCCCGCATGTTCGCGAGCGCCTCGGTGGCCGCGGCACCGAAGTTGGCCAGCGTGTAGCCCTCCTGGCGGAGCTGGGTCACCAGGTCGCCGACGACCGTGCGGGCGGTGCGCCCGCCGGAGCCGAGGGCGCGCATGACGGGAGCCACGGAGAACTCGGCGAGCACGCCCATCGCCGAGCCGATCGCCATCTCGCGGACGTACGTCCGCCAGCTCGAGAGGTGGCCGTCGTGCACGGCGATGTCGACGACGTCGCGCGCGAACCGCGACAGCAGCGCGGAGGTGGACCCGCCGACGATGCCGATCGTCAGCTTCTCGAGCACGATGCCGGTCCACACCCGGCGCACGGTCGCGGTGCCGATCGCGCGTCCGATGGGCGCCGCGACCATGGCAGCGCCGCGGAACCCGACCGCCCCCAGGTACCCCTCGACGGCGGCCATGAGGAAGCCCTCGACGCTGAGCCGAGCGTTGAAGAACAGCACGCGCACGACGTAGATGAGCTCGCTGATCGCGATCGACGCGAGCACCACCTTGGCGCCGCCGCCGGCCGAGACGAGGGCCGCGATCAGGCCCGCCTCCCACGCGATCGCGATGACCCCGATCACCGTGATCGCGATGCCGAGCGCCTGGTAGAACTCGCCGGCCTTGCCCAGGCGCATGTAGACGATGGCCGCCTCGAACTCGTCGGCCGAGCGGCTGAACACCTCCCCGACCGTGGTCCACGTACCACCCTCGCGGCGCTCCACCTTCTCCAGTCGCACGGTCCACATGGGCAGGTCGTGGATGGGCGTGTAGTCGACGCCCACCAGGCGCAGGCTGGTCTGGATCGTCACCTTCTCGAAGTCGTCGTCGGTGATGTGCGCGCGCTCGCACGCGTTGCCGACGACCTCCCGCAGGAAGTCCTCCGACGTGATCTCGCGCGGGTCGGTGCCGGCCGCCAGGCGTTGGAAGAGCGCGTCGCGCTCGGCCTCGATGGCCGCCCGGAACCGCTCGGCCGCCTCGGCCTTGAGCTCCTTCTCCTTGCGCTCGGCGACGAAGGCGGAGCTGACCCGGCCCAGCACGTCGCGGCCCGGCACGCCGACCGTCAGACGGCGGTCCTCGTCGCGGTCGATGTCGACGGTGCCCGCGCTCGTCTCGTCGCCCGCGTGGTAGGTGTTCGCGCGCGCGTCCAGCCAGCGCCGGGTCATCCGCTCGCAGAGCGCCACGAACGCCGGGTGCGTGCGGTGCCGGGTGGCGCGGCTGTGGGCCAGCAGGTCCAGGACCGTGGTGCCCAGGCTCCGGCGCTCGCAGACTTCGACCAGGTGGTCGATCTCACCGGCCGCGTCGAGGTCGTCGAGCGCGTACTCCCACGCCGTGCCCCCGGCGGGACGGACGTCCGCCGCGGCGCCCAGCGTCCGGCTGAAGAAGGCCGCGAGCTCCGCACGCCACACCAGGTCGCGGCTCTCGCGCGAGACGATGTCGCGGATCTGCCGGGCCAGGTCATGACCCACGGGACGCAGGAGGGCGGCGCCCACGGTCTCGGCGTCGAGCGGCAGGTGGACTCCCGCGGCGACCACGACGGTGCCGCCCCGGGCCTGCACCGCGGGCGACGCGGGGCCGCGGCGGCGGGGGGCCGGCGTGAGCGCGGGAAGGGTCGCCCCCCAGGCGAGGGCCGCGTCGCGGACGGCGTCCGGCACGCCGGGGGAGTCGGTGTACGCGACCCAGTGGTCGACGACGGCGCCCGGCTCGGGGGCCGGCAGACCGGCCTCGGACAGCAGCATCCGGCCCGCGAGGTCGACGGCGTTCTCGGCCACGTCGCGACGGGTGCGCAACGGCAGCACGTCGACGCGGACGGGCCGCGTCCCCGCCTCGTCGAGCATCCGCTGCCAGGGGAAGCCGTAGTGCGCCGCGAAGCCGGCCGTGTCGAGCGTGCGGCTCGCGTCGGACAGGGGGAGCCGCAGGCTCGTCGCCGGGCCGGCCTCGAGCAGCGTCGCCGGCGTGATGTCCGGGACCTCCATGCCGGCCCAGACCAGGCGGGCGCGGCGCAGCAGGCTCGTGGCCGCACCGTTGCCCGTCACGCGGCGCGCGTTCGTCCGGTGCAGCAGGGGCAGCCCGGCGATCTCGCCGTCCGTGTCGAACGTCGCCAGCAGGGACACGTCCGAGTCCGAGACGGTCGCGCCCGAGGCGATGGTCCGGCCGCGCCGGTTGCCCAGCAGCTCGAGTGCGCGGGAGTCGAGCCGTGGCATGAGGTCGCCGAGCGTCGTCGCGTCCTCCACCTCGACGACCCACACCGCGACGTAGGCCTCGGTCGCGTCCAGGTCCTCGTAGAGCGCGCGCTGCGGCAGCACGCTGCCCCGGGCCGGGTCGGGGACGTCCGACATCACCTCCTCGACCCAGTCCGTGAACTCGTCGAGCCGGGCCCGCACGTGGGCGGAGCGCACCACGCGCCAGCCACGGCCGGTGGAGGGGCGCGTTACCGGGACGGGGACGCGCTGGCCGTGCCGGTCGTAGGACGGCACGCCGTACCCGTCCGGGTCGTCGCGGTCCTCGTCGTAGGCCTCGCGCGGGTCCTCCACCGGCCGTGGCGCGGCCGACGACGCCTCGTCGGCCCGCTCCGCGAGCAGGCGGGACGCCTGTGCGAGCCGATCGCGCACCTGCCGTCCCACGGCCTCGCGCAGCGCGTCGAGCGCCGCGTCGTCGGGGTAGCCGACCACGCGGACGGTGACGGGCACGTGGCAGTGGACGACCGTGGGTGTCGTCGTCGCTGTCACCGTGCGCCGCCTGACCGCTCGCTCTCAGCGCTGCAGCGACAGGATCCGCAGGCCGCCGATGGGCCTGCCGACCGCGTCGCGCGCGACCACGTCGAACGCCTGCAGCGAGCCAGGTTCGTCCGTGCGCTGCAGCGCGACCTGCGCGAACGTCCCCTCCCGCCCGACGGTAGTCACCAGGCGTCCGTCACCCCACGCACGGGCGGCGCGCTGCGGCTGGCGCTCCAGCAGAGGCTTGACGGCGGCCCCCAGTCGAAGCTGGCGGTGCAGGTCCAGCTCGCCCATCCCGTCGATGCTCAGCGTGCCCTGCACGGCCTTGCGGCTGAACCCGACGCGGATGTCGGGCTTGCCACGTGTGCCGGCGAGCATCAGCTGGCGGCGGCCGACCTCCGGCACCACCACCTCGCGCAGCGACCGCAGCAGCCACCGCTCGCCCGCGCCCAGGTCCTTCGACGTGAGCTGGTGCAGGTCGAGCGCGAACTCCGAACCGTCGGCCGGTCCGAACACCTGGAACTTCAGCTTCATCGACTTGTCCTTCAGGACGGCGATGTTGCGCTGGCCCTGGTGCGGGTCGTTGATGACGTCGTACGTGGTGGTGTCCGGGATCGGGCCGCCGTCGGGCACCGAGTACGCGTTGGCGACCAGGCACAGGTGGCCGTCGGTCGCGTTCTCGATGTCCGCGTCGGTGGGCGTCCACGGGATCGCGCCCAGGACGGGGTCCTGGATCCTGCACGTGATGACGTGGGCGTCGTTGGCGCTGGTGCTGCCCTGGCCGGGCGCGACCTCGGCGGCGAAGCCCGTGAGGTGGCGGCGCGCGTTGAACGGCTGGAACGGGCCGACGAAGGGGTTCATGACGTACGCGTCGACGTGCACGTCCTCGACCGTCGCCGCGCTCGCGTTGGAGACGCGCACCTTGATGGTCGTGGCCTGGCCGATCTTGGTCTGCGTCTGGCTGACGCCGCCCTCCAGGAAGATGCTCGTGTTGTTCCACTGCGGGTTGGTGCCGGTGTACGGCCGTGCTCCGGCCGTGTCGACGGCCCCGGCGGTGCCGAAGTCGACGCTGAGGAAGAGGCTCATGGTGTGCTCCCGTGGTGAGGGGCCGGCGGCGTCGTCGGCCTAGGCGAGGTAGCTGATCTGGAAACCCGACAGGCTGACGCTGTCGGTGGTGGCGGCGTTGTCGAGCGTCGCCAGGACGAAGTAGCGGAAGGTCGTGTTGTCGACCGTCGAGAACGCCGGGTCCGTCGCGACGGTGTTGTCGAACGGGTTGGCGTCGCCCGTGACGCGGGCCAACCGGTCGCTCGCGCCGGCACCCGTGAGCCGTGCGCGCATGAGGTTGACGCGCAGCGAGCCCGCGCCCGTGTTGACGCCGGTGGCCCGCAGGCTCGAGACCTTGACGCCCTGCGGCAGCACGGCCGATGCGATACCGGACAGCGACGTCTGCACCGCGGGCCGGACGGCGTTGCCCGACGTGTCGAGCGCCCAGGCGCCGCCGCCGGACGTCGCGACGAGGATCGGCGGGAGCGTGACGACGCGGGTCTGCGCCCCCGGCCCGGCCTCGAGCGCGTCGAGCACGGTGTCGATCTGGGTGACGACGCCGGACAGGGCGCCGAGGTCGGCCTGCAGCGCGGCGAACCGCACGTTGAAGCCGTTCGGCCCGGACGCCTGGACGCGGTCCCGGTTGTCCACCCAGGGGGTGTGGCTGAAGGTCGGTGTGAAGCTCACGCTCGCCATGGCGGTGTGTCCTTTCTCAGTCCTGGGGTCGTAGCGATCGCACGGCCCGGTGCCAGCGGAACGCCGGATAGGTGAAGCTGGGATCGAGCCCTCCCGGTGCGGTGCCGAGCTCGACGACGGCGGACCGGAGCTGCTCGGTGAGCACCTCCACCCCCACCGGGTGCAGCGTGTGCAGCGCATTCATGAGGAGGTAGTACTGGTCGCGCGAGATACGCGCGCCGGCCAGCTCCGGTCGCAGCCGCACCTCGAACGCGTACGGTCCAGGGGCGCCGGCCTCGCGCAGCGTCGCCCGGACCCAGGTGCGGCCCGGCACGCGGGCGGTCGCCGTGACGGTGGGTGCGGTGGTCGACATGAGCTGGACGCCCTGCCGGTCAGGGGCGGTCGGCACCACCTGCGCGCTCGACCAGCCCAGCCGCGTGGTGGGGGAGACCGCGGTCGGTGCCGGGTCGACGGTCAGCACGGCCGACCCGCCGACCTCCAGCTCTACCGCACCTGTCACGCCCACGGGGTCGCCCGGCGGTCCGGCGACGACGACGGTCGTGCCGGCGCGCGCCACGAACGCGAAGCCTGCGGCGTGCGCGTCGACGGCCAGGCGGTCGGCGCCGAGCACCGGGTGGGTGAGCACCAGGCGCCGGCCCTCCCGGGCCAGGTCACCGGCCGGCGCCGCCGGGCGGTAGGCCTGCGCGACCGTGACCTGGCCGGGTTGGCCGTCGGCGTCCAGGGCGTCCAGCAGGGCGACGAGCGGCCCGACGAGCCCACGGTCCGCCTGCTTGTCCTCGGGGTTGGGACCCAGCACGAGTCGTGGATCGGTGAGCGTCGCCAGGTAGGCCGGGTCGAACGCGGGGTCGGGCGGCCCGACGACGTCCTCGCCGACGCCGGTCGTGCCGTCCGCGGCGATGCTCGCGCCGTCGGCCATCGGGCCGGGGAGCACCTGGAGGGTGACCGTCGCCGTCGTCGTGCGGCCGGCCCGGACCACGTCGCCGGACAGGGCGAGCGGGCCGGGGCTGGTCGCGGTGAGGGTGGCCGTCGGCGCGCCCGGTCCGGTCGGGACGAGCGTCGCGCGGTCTCCGCCGCCGAGGAGCGCGAACCGCACCTCGGCGTCGGGCGGGACGGCCGCGGCGGCGAAGGTCGGCGTGCCGAGCGACATCTCGACGGTCACGGGGGTGCCGACCTCGAGGCGGGGGGTGCCGCCCACCTGCAGCACGGGCCCTGCACCCGACGGCCCGAGCAGCAGCGGGCGGCCGGGTGCGCAGGCGACGACGACGACGCCGTCGGCCCGGTGCTGCACCAGGTCGAAGCCGGCGCGGTGCGCCAAGGCCGCGAGCCGCCCCGGGCCTACCACCGGTGCGGCGAGCAGCAGGCCGCGGGCGTCGGCGCGGCTGCCGCCGGCGGCCGCGTCCCAGCCGGCCAGGACGGTCAGCGCGCCCGGGTGCCCCGACGCGTCGAACAGGTCGGCCAGGCGGCTCACGGCCGCGGCCGCCGTCGGACGCATCAGGTGCGGGTCCGGGACGGGCAGGCCCGGGTCGCGCGCGGGGTCGTCGGGCACCGGGGCGAACGTCACGCGCGGGTCCGTGCAGCGGCCCAGCAGCGCGGGGTCGGCAGCTCCGTCCTCCGGCGGCCACATCCGGTCCTCGGTCGCGCCGGGCCGACCGTCGCCGTCGATGCTCTCCGCCAGACCGAGGGCCGCCGGCCAGACGCGCAGCACCGTGCCGCCGGAGCGTGCGGGGCCGTCCGTGTCGTCGACGACGAACGGGTCGGCGATCCCGTCGACCACCGGGACCAGGCGATTGAGCACGGCCTGCAGGCCGCCGGGCGTCGGCAGCTCCCAGCGGCGGAAGAGCGCCAGGCGGGACCGGTAGCTCTCGTCGGACTCGCCGAGCACCGGGTGGAAGTGCGTCCGCGCGACCGAGCTGATGCGCACCTCGTCGATCGTCCCGCGGAAGCCGGACGCGTCGGGCCCGAGCACCACGTCGCCGGCCGTCCCGACGGCGCCCAGCGCGCCGCTCGTCGCGGCCTGCTCGACGCCGTCGACCACCACGGCCAGTCGCGCGTCCGCCCCGTCGCGGGACAGGACGAGCGCGACGTGCGTGAACCGGTCGGTCGACAGGTCGACCGCGGCGGAGACGCTCAGCGCCACCGTGCCGTCGTCGACGGTGGCGCGCACCGACTGCCGTCCGCCCAGGCCCAGGTCGCCGACGTCGAGAGCCCACACCGGGCTGCCCGGCAGGCCGCGCCGCGCCACGAAGCCGAGGGTCGAGACGGCGTCGGGCCGGACGAACAGCTCGACCGTCAGCCCGTCGCCCGCGGCCACGTCGAAGTCGGCGTGCGAGGCGATCGTGACCGAGCCCGCGCCCGGGAAGCGGACGCCGCGGTCGTAACGCGCGGGGACGCCCGGGGTCGCCGTCCCGGACAGGACGCCGTGGTGCGGCGTGCGGCCGGGGAAGATCGCCGCGGCGTCGGTGATCGCGGGCACGGCACCGGGTGCGTCGTCGAGGTGGAAGAGCGCGACGGTGGCCGGGTCCACGGAGTAGGGCGTGGGCGGGAAGCGCGGGACGGCCAGGTCGGCCCCGACCAGGTCCAGGCTCGCGCCGGTGGTCCGGGCCACCACGCGCTGGTCGTGCACCTCGCGGGTCAGCCGCGTGAGCCGGTCGCGCTCGGCGCCCACCACCCACAGCAGCCGGGCGGTGGTGCCGAGCAGCGCGGTGGCACGCCACCGGTCCTGCGCGGGGGCGGTCGGCCCGTCGATCTCGCGCACGCCGGTCAGGCGCGCCTCGGGGGTGAGCCCCGACGGCAGCACGACCGCGACGCTGTCGCCGTCGCCCAGGCCTTCGGTCGCGACGACGGCGGTAAACGCACCCGCGAGCGGGTCGGTCCCGGAGACCTCGACGGCGGTCCCGCGCGGGCCGGTCCCGACGGCGCGCAGGACGTACGACGCCTCGGGTGTGGTGCCGTACAGGGCGCGGTGCTCGACGAAGTCGTACGGGACGGCGACGGCCGCGTCGGGTGTCGCCCCCGCGACGAGCGGCAGGTCGAGCGAGTCCGCACCGCGTGCGAACGGCAGCGTCAGCCGGCGGCACATCGCCTGCACCGCGGGCGGCGGGGCCAGGGCGGGGATGGTCATGGGATCACGACCTCGAGGTCGACGAGCCCGGAGTCGGGCCGGAAGACGGCGAGCTCGGTCGGGCCCATCACCAGGTTCTCCCCGACACCGGCCTCGTACGCGACCGACTGGTACCCGACCGGGCCCAGGCTGAACCGCCCGAACACGCCGGGGCCGCGCCGCAGGTGCATGGCCTGCACGTCGAGCACACCCGCCTCGTCGGTGAACGCACGCATGACCTGCGCGAACAGCACGTCGCCGCCCAGCCGCAGGGCGGCCGCCTCGGCGCCCACGCGCTGCAGGACGCGCGCGAGCAGGGCGTCCTGGTCGTAACCGGGCTGGACCACCAGCCGGGCGCGCACGCCGACGTCGATGTGGTCGGCCTCGATGACGTTGGGGTGCACGCCGGGCGGGCGGACCAGGTCGAGCGCGGCGGTGACGCGCTCGAGCACGCCGCGCACGGAGCCGGCGGGCAGCCACGGCCAGCGGAACTCGTGCGCGACGACCACGTCGAACAGGTACGGCTCGCCGAAGCGGCGCTCGGCGGCGAACAGCCGTCGGCCGAAGTCGAACAGCCCGAAGTACGACTGCGACACGTCCACGCCGCCCAGCGGGTCGGAGATGAGCACGTCGACCACGCCGTCCACGGCGAGCACGGCTTGCTGCACGGCCTCGATGGTCCACAGCGTGCGCGCGGTGCCGACCAGGCGCCCGCGGTAGACGTCGTCCGGCTCGGGAGCGTTCCCGCCGCTGGTGGGGGCCGCGTTGGTGACGGTGAGCGTGGCGGGGCCCAGGTCCGCGAAGTAGACCGCCGCGTGCTCGGGCTCGATCGCGGTGATCGTGGCCGGGGCGACGTCGCCGAGCGGTCCCGGGTCGAGCGCCAGCACGGGCACCGTCGCCACGGGGGCGAGCGAGGTGAGCGTGACCGGTCGGGTCGTGGTGAACAGCGTGCCCGTCGCCGTCGTCAGGACCGTCGCCTCGTTGACCAGGTAGGTGCGGCCGGGGACGCCCGAGCCGAGCGTGATCGTCACCTCGCCCGAGGCGTGCAGCGCACGCCGGTCGACGCCGATGTCCTCGCCCAGCAGGTCCAGGCTCGCGCCGTCGGCGGTCGAGACGAACCCCGCGTAGTAGCTCGCCTCCAGGCGCTTCCACAGCTCGGCGTCCTCGGCTGCCGCGACCTCGAGGATCTTGCGCAGGGGGCTCGTCGTCGTCAGGTCCACGTCCGGGCCGAACGCGACCCGCGCGCGGGCCAGCGCCTCGGCCAGCACCACGTCGAGCCCCTTGACGACGTAGCCGTCGTCGGTGACGCCGTACTGCGTCTGTGCCATCTCGCTCACCTCCCGCTCACCACCGCACATCTGCCAGGACCTGCACGGTCGCGGCCGCACCGGTCGTCGGGTCGGAGGTCGGGTCCGCCACGTCCGCCGCTGGCGCGACAGGGGACACCGTGATCTCGACGAGAGCCGTGCGCACGTCGCCGCGCGCCGCCTCCACGCCGGGATGCGCCACCAGGTACTCGGGGTCGTCGTCGAACAGGACCCTGTCCACCGATGCCACCCGCGGATCGCTCGCGATGGACCGGATGATGCTCAGGCGCAGCACGTCCTTGACCATGGGACGGGGCAGCGCGGCCGTGAACGTGTCGCGCACGTCCAGGCCGTAGCGGACGTCGAGCAGGTCGCTCGCCCACGGGGTCGCGAGCCGCAGCTCGAGGCCCTGGCGCAGGTTCTGGACGCCGGCGATCTCGACCAGCCGGCCGGCCTCGAGCACCAGGTCCCCGTCGTCGAGGAGCAGACCGTGTCCGTAGGCGGCCTGCTCGCGGGCGTCGCGGGTGCTCATGACGCGCTCAGCTTGCTGTGGCCGGCGGACTTCGACGACCACTGGCCGGGACCGTCGGGCGCGATGCCGTCGGTGAGGCCGCGAGCGTCGGTGGTCAGCACCTTCATGCCCCCCGCCGAGAGGTTCGTCGACTCGCCGGCGATCAGGGACGTCACGGCCAGGCACGGTTTGGTGACGGGCGCGGGCGGCGACGACGTGGGTGTGGAGCAGCCGCTGATCGTCGCGCCCATGACGTCGGCCCGGGCGATCACCGGCTTGCCGTCGACCTTCAGCGCGCTGCGCCCGCCGGTCAGCGTCACCGAGCCGCCGTGCGCGCACTGCAGCTGGGAGCCCGTGGTCAGGACCGTGGCCATCACTTCACCTCCACCGCTGCGCCGTCGAGCGTGAGCGAGACCTGCCCGTTGCCGAACGTCAGCTTCTTCTGGCTGGTGGTGATCGAGATGGCGCCGTCGGAGTCGACCGTGATGGTCGTGCCGCTGCTGTGCTCGATCGTGATCGTGTCGTCGTCCGGGACGCTCGGTCGCGTGCCGACGTCAGGCAGCGCGGACGTCCCGACCAGGACGTGCAGGCCGCGGGCCTGCAGGACGCGGGCGCCGCGCGCGTCGATGAGGTCGTTGACGCCCTTGCCGGTCGGCTTGCCGTCGCCCCCGAGCTCGGTGGGCAGCGCGAGCCACCAGTCACCGACGTGGTTGGGCGGGGGCGTCGACGACGGCTGCGACGGCCAGATCCAGCCCGCGACGATCGCGTCGTTCGTGAGCGACCGGTTGTGCGCCAGCACGGCCCGCATGCCTGGGTAGACGGGCGTCACGAGGCCGACCTTGTCGAACGCGAACGGCGAGGCCACCGGCTTCTTGACCAGCTCGTCCTCGGTCGAGACGGGGCTCTCGGTGCTGGGTGCGGTCACGCCTCGCTCGGGGGCCTGGGCGTAGTGCAGGCTCACGCGGTGGGCGTCGGTGGCGGCTGCGCCGTCGGCCGCCGTATAGGCACTGACGTCGCCGACGTCGATCGCGGGGTTGTCCTGGCGTGCGGCGAGGACCGCGCGATTGAACTCGTCGACGACGCGGCTGGCGGGGGTCGCAGCCGGGGCCCGGGCGCCCCCCGTGACGTCCGCGAGGACCAGCTCGCACACGTAGCCGGACTTGGTGGAGTACGTGACGGTCAGCGCGCTGATGCGCTTGCGGCCCGTGACCGCGGGCAGCTTGGCGACGATCGACTGGCCCACGCGCAGGCCGGGGTGGCCCAGGACCGTGACCGTGTGGCCGTCGGTGACGGAGCGGTCGTCCCCGCCGGAGGGCGTCGCCCCCGACGAGCCGCCGGACGAGCCGCCCGACGAACCACCCGACGAGCCGCCGGACGCAGGGCGGTCGGTCTGCGCGCTGCCGACCTGGACGACGTTGTCGTCGACCTCGATCGGCGCCGTCGCCGTGCCCACGGCGGCCCCGATCGCGACGACCCCGTCGCCGACGACGAGCGCCTTGCCGGCGAGCTCGGTGAGCTGTGAGAGCGCGGACAGCACCGAGCCGCTGCGGATGGTGAAGTCGCGGCTCGTCGTCCCCAGCGACGACCCGTCGGCGAGGCGCACGCCTCCGCCGGCGGGGGCGGTCACGCCGGCCAGCAGTCCCCGGACCACCGTGTCGAGGTCGCCCGACCCGCGCAACGTGCCCGACGCGCGGGTGTGCAGCAGGAGGTAGCCCGTCTCCTCCTGGCCCTTGAGGACCACCTTCGCGCGGCCGTCGTCGCCGACGCTCGCGTCGATGTCCGTGATCCGACCGCGCAGCACAGGGTGGTCGCCGAAGATCGTGCGCGGGTCGTCGAGGTAACCGAGGCTGATCGAGACGTGCAGCGCGCCGTCGTGGTTGGCCCCTCGCAGGATCGTCGTGTCCTTGTCGGGCAGGTCGTAGACCGTGACCTGGAAGGTGGTCGCGGTCGCGCCCTCGCGAGCCGTGATGGTGACGTCCGAGTCCAGGATCAGGCCCAGCCCGTAGACGCTGTTGCTGATCGTGAGCGGCAGGCCGAAACCGAACGCCGAGGCGACGGCCGCGAGCGCCCCGCCGGGGGAGCCCGCGGCGCTGATGGTGATCTTGTGCCACAGCACGAACCCGCTCATCGCAGACCCACCCGCGCGGTCAGGACCGACCCGAAGGAGCCGGCCGCGTTGAGGTTGCCGAGCGCGATGCGCACGTCGTCGACGACGAGCAGCACCTCACCCGCGGCGTACAGGAGGCCGGGCAGCAGCCGGCGGCGCAGGAGCTGGACAGGTGTGCCGTCGGCCGACTGCCGCACGACGACGCCCACGAGCATGCCCTGGGCCTGCTGCGCGGCCGAGCCGACCACGTCCAGCGGTGTGCGCGGGTCCGCGTCGCGGTCCAGCAGGTGCTCGGGGACGTCGACGTAGAGGTCGAACCGGTACGTGGTCTCGCCGAGCGCCAGCAGGAACGACTGCGGGAAGCCGTCGGCGGGGTCGACGGGGAGCGACCGCAGCCCGGCGGTGCCGGTCGTCGTCGCGAGGGTGGGGGTGGGCACGGTGCGCCTCCCTTCAGGGGCCCGGTGTGCGGGTGACGGGGTTGGGCGGAGGGACGGACGGCAGCGCCGCCGTCGCGATGGCCAGGGCGAGGTCGAGCGCCTCGCCGGCCAGCTCGGCGATGGCCGAGCGGGGGACGTGGACGAGCGTGATGCTCACGTCGAGCGCCTCGCGCTTGTTCACCGAGTGCGTGAACTTCAGGTCGCTGATCTGCATGTCCGTGCTGACGGTCATGCCCGCGACGACCGGGATCCCGGCCAGAGCGAGCGCCGGGGCGGCCGCCGCGGCCGTCCAGCGGGTCGCCAGCGCCAGCGTCTCCAGGGCCTTCTTCATGAGCAGGCGTTCCTGACCCACCAGCACGGCCTCGATCTGGATGGTCTTGGCCGTCGGCGACACCGCCTGCAGGAACCGGCTGCCCTGGACGCGTTCGATCTTGTAGCCGTCGCTCAGCACGATCGACTGCACGGCGAACAGCGGCACGGGGCCGACCAGCACGGGCGGGTTGCCCTTCAGGACGCTCACGGCTCACCCCCGCGCGCCGAGCTCGGCGCCGAGCGCATCGAACACCCGGGCGACGACCGCGTCGGCCGTCGCGTCGTCGAGCCCGACGACCTCGACCTGGACCGGGAACCAGTAGTGGACCTCCGCCGGGCCGTCGTCGTGCGACGCGCGGCCCGCGGCCACCAGGTCGGCGGCGGCTCCGGGCGCGGGGACGACGAGCTCGCCCTCGTGCACCAGCGCGATGCCGGTGCGCTCGACGCGGGCTGCCGCCTCCAGGTCCAGGTCGTCCCCGCCCAGGTCCCCGGCCACGTCACGCCTCGATGCCGACGCTCAGCGCCATGCACGTGAAGTTGGCCTGCGGGACGCCGTCGATGACGACGTTGCTGGGCGTCGCGCTCGTGACGAGGCAGCGGCTGAACTTGAGCGCCTTGAACGACCAGTCGTCGCCCGTGGACTCGGTGACCGCGATCTCGAACTCCTTGCCGGTCAGGGCCAGCTCCGTGAGGTCGGCGACCGCCGTGGCGATCGCGGGGACCGCCATCGTGAACGTGATGGTCACGGGTTGACGGACGACCCCGACGTTGTCGGACTCGATGCTGTGCAGCACGGTGTGCGGGACGGAGAAGGTCGGCGAGATGCTGGTGATCGGTGTGATCGTCGTCGTGCCGAGCTTGACCTCGAGCCGCGTGTTCCAGTCGGGCATGGCGGGTCTCCTATTCGAACTTGAGGGTCAGCGCGACGCGGTGGATCGCGCCGGCGTAGTCGACGGCCACCAGGACCTCGACCACCCGCTGCGCCTGGGCGTCGTTGACCTGCTGGTCCTCGGCGGCCGTGCGCAGCGGCTTGTCCAGCAGCGTCAGGATCGGGATGACGATGTCGTAGCCCTCGATCACGCCCTGGCGGACCAGCGGCTCCAGCACCGCCTCGAGCTGCGCACCCAGGGTGCGCAGGCCGGACCGGCTGACGCGGACGTTGCCGATGGTGCGGATGAGCTGGGCCTTGAGCAGGAACGAGACGTTGTCGATGGTGCGCACGACGTCGATGTACTTCTTGCCGCCGCCCGGGTCTCCCGTGTAGCCCTCGCCCAGGTACACGCCCTGGCCGGGGATGAGCGCGGGGTCGACGAGCCAGTTGACGCCCTTGCCGGCGGGGCCGGAGCTGAACGACTCCGAGCCGTTGAGGGCGTCGATCTCCGTCGCGCTGAACGGCTTGCTGTCCACCTTGACGGACTTGAGCAGCATCGAGATGTGCGGTTCGTAGCCGGCGATGGTGCCGGCGACGGCGGCCGCGACGTCCTCGTCGCTCTTGTGCGCGACGAAGACCATGCGCTCGCTGGCCAGCGCACCGGCGACGATCGTCGCGTCGGTGGCCTCCTTCTCGAGCATGGCCACGCCGATGCGCTCCATGCCGTCGCCGCCCGTGTTCGACACCCCGACGACGTGGTCGGCGAGCGCCCGGATGGCGCCACCGGCCGCGGCGGCGGCGGTGTCCAGCGGGGTGGCGGCGAGTGCCACGATCTGCACGTCGTGCGTGGCGAGCTCCTCGAGGCCGGCCTCCCAGTCGGGGGCGGCCTCGTCGACGCGGACGCCCGTGACCTGCGACGGTCCGGGAATCTGGTTGAACGCGAGCGCGATGGCGTCGCCGAGCTCGCCCGGAGCGCGGCGCTTCGCCTCGCCGGGATCGCTGAAGACGGCGGCCTCGCCGACCGTGAGCAGGTCGGCGGGCGGCGCCGCGGGCGGCGTGACCCGGCCGACGACCGCCACGTTGCCGTAGGCGCGCACGGCCGGCGCGAACATGTCGGAGACCGGGTTCACCCGGACGTACCGGACGGTCATGGTCGTGTCCCTTCGTGAGATGCGGTGGGTGGCACGTCGTCCGGTGGAGCGGTGTGCCGGTGCGGACGCCGGAGGACCGGCGGCCGATGCCGAGGGCTGGGCGGGGTGCGATCTCCGGTGCGGGGTCGCCTCCCCGGGACGCGGAGCCGGCGGCCGGTCACGGCGGGCTCGCGAACAGCGGGAGGACCCCGGCGGTGGCGAAGAGGGCGTCGACGGCGTCGTCGTCGGGCTGTCCGGCGGCGGTGGCCGCGGGCAGGACGACCGCGACGGCGAACGCGCGCGAGGGGTGCCCGAAGGTCGCGTCGGCGCTTCCGGGCGGTCCGGCGGCACCGGCCGCGCGCAGCCGTCGGGCGGCACGCAGGGCCGCGACCAGGTCACGGTCCTCGCGGACGGCGAGCGCGACGTCGAGCGTGATGGTCCGGGCGTTGACGGGGTCGGCCGGATCGAACGGGGGCGCGGGCTTGAGATGGACCTCGGCCAGCACGTACTCGGCGGACTCACGGAGCTCCTCGACAGTCGTGATCCGACGCCGGGCCAGGAACGCGTCCAGGTCGAGGTAGCGGAACCGCGAGCGGAAGTCGGCGAGGCTCGTGATGTGCTCGATCGCGTGGGTCACGGCCGACTCGATGCCGCCGGGGTCGACGGCCGCGACGACATCGAGCAGGACCGTCGCGTACAGGTCCGCCCACACCTCGTCGCCCGTTCGCTCGACGAGCCCGCGCAGGTCCGCGGTGGTGTACGTCGGCTGCTGCTGGGACCAGGTCAGGGCGACCCGGTCGGCGCCGGCCAGCGCGTGCTCGGGGCGGACGGTCTGCACGACCGCGTCCGTGATGCTGTCGAGCTCGACGCCGTCGGTCGCGTAGACCTCGTCGACGAGGCGCCGCAGGTGCGGGTAGTCGGCGGCGGCGGGGCCCTTGAGCAGGGCGGCCAACGCGCCGGCGTCGTGCAGCTGGGCGAGCGCCCGGTCGGCGAACGACCCCATGACGTGCCTCCCTGCGCTTCTGCGGTTGCGGACCCGACCACTCTCCTTCCCGTCGGCGACGCGAGACATACGCACTACTGCGCACGCCCGAGCGGTATCTCGGAGCGGGTGAAGCGGATCCGGACCAGGTCGATGACCGTGATGCGGGCACGAGATGCGTCTGATGCGATAGGTTCAGAGCATGCGCACGACGGTCACCATCGACGACGACCTGCTTCGCCGCGCCAAGCAGGCGGCGGGTGCTCGCGGAGAGACTCTCGGGTCACTGGTGGAGGAGGCGCTGCGCCGGCTCCTGGCCGAAGCGACCACCCGCCGGCCAGGCGTCGAGCTCCCCCTGTTCATGGGTGGCACGGGGCCTAGGCCGGGTGTCGACCTCACGTCGAACGCGGCGCTCGAGGACCTCACGGACGAGGACCGACGTGCTGCTGTGTGACGTCAACGTCCTCGTGGCCGCCCATCGGCCCGACCACCCGCACCACGCCGCCGCCCGGTCCTGGCTCCAGGCAGCGGTCAACGGGGTGGAGGCGGTCGTCGTACCCGACGTCGTGGCCTCGGGCTTCGTCCGTGTCGTGACACACGCACGCGTCTTCGAGGTGCCGACGCCGCTCGACGGGGCGTTCGGGTTCCTGCGCGAGCTCACCCGCGGACCGGCCGTCGTCGCGATGCCGCCGGTGGACGGGCTCGTCGACCGGCTCGAGGCCGTCTGCCGAGAGGCCGATGCGCGAGGCTCGCTCGTGTCGGACGCGCTGCTCGCGACGTACGCCGTCGCTCTGGGAGCGCGCCTGGTCACCTTCGACCGCGACTTCCGCCGGTTCGACGCCTTGTCGCTCCTCGAGCTGCGGGCCTGACGACCGTTCTGGTCGCGGGTTCCTCGTCGACTCGCGTGATGCAACCCGCGACCCGACGTGAAGGCCGCGACCCGAGCAGGGGCGCTGCCCGCGACACGTTCGCAACGTGCTCGTCATCTGCGCGGGGCACGATGCGCGCATGCGCCTCCTGGTCCACAACGCCCTGCTCATCCCGGTCGCCGACGCGGCCCGCGACTGGTTCCCCGGCTGGTTGCTGGTGGACGACGACGGCCGCATCGCGGCGATCGAGGCCGGCGAGCCGGATCCCGCGCTGCTGGCGGGGGGCGTCGAGGTGCTCGATGCCGGCGGGGCGATCGTCGCACCCGGCTTCGTCTCCGCGCACTCGCACCTGTTCACGTCGGGCATGCGCGGCATCAGCGCCGGCTCCACGCTCTACCCGTGGGTGCTGTCGATGGTCGAGGTCATGGACAAGTGCTCGCCCGACGACGTCTACTGGTCGGTCCTGCACGGGAGCCTGGACTTCCTGGCCAACGGCGTGACCAGCGCGTACAACTTCACGCACTCGCGCGTCACGTGGCGCTACAACCCGGAGACGGCGTCGCCGGAGCTGGGGCGTGTGGCTCCCGTGGAGTTCGTGACGCGGCAGTTCGACGGGGCCGCCGACGCCGGTCTGCGCGTGGTCAACGCGATCCGGCTCGACGACGAGGCGGGGCCCGAGGACGAGATGCTGGGCGTGTTCGGCGACATGGTGGCCGAGTCGGCGCTGCGCACCCCGGCGGACCAGCACCTGGGGGCGTCCGTGATGGGTGCCGTGCAGTGGGCGTCCGCGCCGCGCTCGGCGGAGCTCGAGGTCGAGGTCATGCGCCGGCACGGCATCACGAACCAGGCGCACTTCGTCGAGACCGCCCAGGGCATCGAGACCCAGCGCGAGAAGTTCGCGTGGTACCGCGACGCCGGTGCCTTCGGCCCCGACTTCCTGTTCGGGCACTTCGTGCACCCGACGGACGAGATGGTCGACGTCGCCGCGTCGACCGGGTGCGGCGTCGTGTGGCAGGCGACGTCCAACGGGCGGCTCGGCTCCGGCTTCATGGACGCGGTGCGGCTGCGGGACGCGGGGCTGCGCATCGGCCTGGGCCTGGACGACCAGTCCTGCACCGACATCTCCGACCCGTGGGGCAACATGCGCATGGGCCTGTACACGACTCGCGCGCTCAACACGGACGCGAGCGTCCTCATGCCGGCCGACGTGCTGCGCATGCACACCCTCGCCGCGGCGGAGGTGCTGGGCGTCGCGGACCGGATCGGGTCGCTCGAGGTCGGCAAGTACGCCGACTTCGTCGTCGTCGACCATCGCTCGCCCGACACAGGTCCCGTCTGGGACGTGCTGGCCACCTACGTCCTGGCGTGCGGGCTGCGCAACCTCAAGCAGGTGTACTCGGGCGGCGTGCTGGTCCACGACGGCGGCCGGTCCACGTCGCCGCTCGCGATGCAGGCGCCCGGCGAGCTGCGCGCCCGCATCACCGAGGCGGCGGCGAGGTGGGGTGTCACGCTCCCGCTGGCGGCGTGGGAGGCGGGGGAGTGAGGGGCGGCCCGTCGACGTCCTCGCCGTGGTGCAGGTCGATGCACTCGACCTCCTCGACGCCGTGCGCCACGAGGTAGGGGCGCGCGCCGCGGTCGCCGCCGAGCGTCGCTGCGAGCGCGGCCCAGTGGTCGGCGCCGACGACGACGGGATGGCCTGGTCGGCCGTCGAAGACCGCCTGGCGGAGCGTGTCGCGGCCCGCGCCTGCGGCGACGCGTCCGACGACCGCGACGGGCGTGCCCGGGAGGTCGACGAGGGTCACGACGACCGCGTCGCCGCTCGCGTGCGCGAGCCCCGTGCGCAGCGACGCGCCCAGCCCGTCGGCCCAGTCGGCGGCGACGACGGTGTCCACGCGCTCGTCGGGCGGCACCAGCTCGCGCGCTTCGTCGGCCGACGCCCCCAGCACCACGACCACGCGCGCGCAGCCACCGACCAGCAGCAGCTCGACGGCCTGCCGCAGCCACGCACCGTCGTGCGCGAGGGCCTTGGGCTCGCCGCGCCGCGCCCCCGCGCCGGCGGCGAGCACGAGTCCGGACAGGGTCGTCGTCTGCACGTCTGTACCGTGCCACGGAACGAGGAGGACCGATGATCGACGACACGCCCCGCACCCGCGAGCTGCTGACCACCGCCCTGCACGTGCGGCGGTGGGTCGACGAGGTCGCGGCGGGCTGCCCGTACGACGACGTGGAGGCGATGCTGCCCGTCGCGGACCTGGCGGCGCGGCACCTGAGCGACGCCGAGGTCGGCGAGGCGATGGCCGGCCACCCGCGCATCGGCGAGCGCGGCACGGGCAGCGGTGCGGCGCTGAGCCGCTCGGAGCAGTCGTCGTCGACCACCGAGGATCCCGCCCTCGTGGCCGCGATGGCCGAGGGCAACGCCGCCTACGAGCAGCGGTTCGGCCGCATCTTCCTGATCCGGGCGGCCGGGCGCACACGTCCGGAGATCCTGGCCGAGCTGCGGCGCCGTCTGACGTCGGACCCCGAGACGGAGACACGCGAGGCCGCCGACCAGCTGCGCCAGATCGCCCTCCTGCGCCTGAATACGCTGTTCGCATGAGCCAGCTCACCACGCACGTCCTCGACACAG
Source organism: Cellulomonas sp. JH27-2 (assembly GCF_014837175.1). Taxonomy (GTDB): domain Bacteria; phylum Actinomycetota; class Actinomycetes; order Actinomycetales; family Cellulomonadaceae; genus Cellulomonas. Next base: position 174,965 of record NZ_JACYFR010000004.1, read on the forward strand.
CCCTCGGCCGTCCGGCTGCCGGCGTCCCCGTGGTCCTCGACGCCCTGGAGGAGGGCGGCTGGGTCACGCTCGCGACGGCCACGACCGACGACGACGGCCGCGCCCGCGCCGTCGGCCCGGAGTCCGTGCCGCCCGGCCGCTACCGGTTCACGTTCGACACGGGCGCCTACTACCGGGCGACCGAGCAGATCGCGTTCCACCCGGAGGTCGTCGTCGTCTTCGAGGTCACGGACACGAGCCACTACCACGTGCCGCTCCTGCTGAGCCCCTACGCGTACTCGACCTACCGCGGCAGCTGAATCCCCTGGCCGGGCGACCGGGCCGGCGCGTACGGTCGCCGCCATGAAGGGAACGATCCTGACTCTCGGCGGCGGCGGGTTCTCGATGTCCGACGACGGCAGCTCGGCCCTCGACGACTTCCTGCTCTCGCTGGCCGGGGCGACGCGGCCCGCGGTCTGCTTCGTGCCGACGGCCAGCGGGGACGACGACGGGTACTGCGCCCGGTTCGAGCAGGCGTTCGCCGGCCGCGCGGACACGTCGGTGCTGTCGCTGTTCGGCAAGCGGCCCGGTGGCTACGTCGACCCCGCCATGCTCCTGGACCAGGACGTGGTCTACGTCGGAGGCGGGTCGACAGCCAACCTGCTCGCGCTGTGGCGGCTGCACGGGCCGCCGGAGCTGCTGGTGCGGGCGGCGGAGCAGGGCACGGTGCTGGCCGGCATCAGCGCGGGGATGAACTGCTGGTTCGAGGGATCCTCGACCGACTCGTTCGGCGCGCTGGCGGCGCTCCCGGACGGGCTCGGTCTGCTGACCGGCAGCGCGTGCCCGCACTACTTCGGAGAGCCGGAGCGGCGGCCGCGCTACCTGGACTTCGTGGCGACGGGGGCTCTGCCGGACGGGCACGCGGCCGACGACGGCGTCGCGCTGCTGTGGCGAGACGGTGAGTTGGTCGAGGTCGTCTCCGAGCGGCCCGGCGGGCGCGCGTACCGCGTGGTCCGTGACGGCGACGCGGCCCGCGAGATCCCGCTGGCTGTCCGCACTCTGGCCTGACGCTGGGGAGTGGCCATCGACCGTCGAGCGTCGCATGCATTGACAGTCATATGACCCACGGGTCATTCTTGACGCATGGACGGTTTTGCCGTGATCGCCGAGCCCACCCGGAGGTCGATCGTCGACCGTCTGAGGGTGCGGGACTACGACGTCGGGGCTCTTGTCGACGAGCTGGATCTGTCCCAGTCCTTGGTGTCGAAGCACCTGCGGGTGCTGCGGGAGGCGGGCGTCGTCGAGGCCGAGGTTGCCGGCAAGCGCCGGGTGTACCACCTGTCGGAGAGCCCGCTGCCGGACGTGGCGGCGTGGGTGCAGCCCTACGTGGAGCTGTGGGAGGCGAGCCTCACGCGGCTTGCGCGTGCGATGGACGAGGAGGACGAGAGATGACCCAGCAGGATCGCGACGAGCAGGTCGCCGCAGCGGTGCACGAACCGATCGAGGCACGGGTCGCGCGCGACGGTGCCACGTGGACGCTCGTCATGCGGCGGCACTTCCGGCACCGTCCGGCGCTGCTGTGGCGCATGCTGACCGAGCCGGAGCTCCTGGTGCGGTGGTCGCCCATCGTGCCCGACCGCGCACTGACGACGCCGGGACCGGCCACGAGCCGGGAGAACCACGAGGACGACCCCGTGGACACCGAGGTCCTCGCGGTGGAGGCGCCGCGGGAGCTGGTGCACCGCTGGGGGGCCGACGTGATGCGCTGGACCATCACGCCGGCGCCCGACGGAGCGGTCCTGGAGCTGCGCCAACAGCTCGGCGACCGCGCGTCGGCAGCAGCGCTCGCGGCCGGGTGGCAGGTCTGCCTCGGCCGGCTCGCGACGGAGGACGGTTCGGACCGGGAGCGCGCGACCGGTCGGCGCGCGATGGCCTACGGGTGGCAGGAGCTGCACGACCGCTACCGCACCGAGCTGTCGGAGTGAGCGGGCGCGACCGACGGCGCAGTCAGTAGGCGACCTTGGTGTCGCGCGAGAGCCACGCGTCCATCGGGAGAGTGGCCGTGGGGACGCGGTGACCGACGACGGGCATCGACCACTCGTGCCGGGCGGTCGCGAAGAGGTCGTAGAACGCGCTGTCGTCGAACCCCGCGCGCGCGGCGTCGTGCCGGTCGGCCGCGAAGACGACGCGGTCGACGCGCGCCCACAGGCAGGCGGAGACGCACAGCGGGCACGGCTCGCACGACGTGTAGACGGTCGCGCCGGCCAGCGAGAAGTCCTCGATCGCGTGGCACGCGAAGCGGATGGCCTGGACCTCGGCGTGAGCGGTCGGGTCGTTGTCGCGCGTCACCCGGTTCTGCCCGACGCCCAGCAGCACGCCGTCGCGCACGACGACGGCACCGAACGGGCCGCCGCCGTCCGCCACGTTGGCGGTGGCCAGCGCGACCGCCTGGGACAGCCAGCTCTCGTCGTCGGGCGTCACGGGTTGCCGACCGATCGCGTCCACGCGGCGTCCGCGGGTCCGGCGCCGTCGCGGACGATCACGGCCTCGATCAGCCCGTAGGGCCGGTCGGCGGCGAAGAACACCTCGCCCGGGTTCGGCAGCCCGAACGGCGTCAGGTCGGCCAGGAAGTGGTGCTTGTTCGGGGCCGCGAACCGGATCTCCACGACCTCCGGCACCGCATCCAGCACTGCGCGGCCCATGTGCCACAGCGTCTGCTGCAGGGCGAGCGAGTGGACTGTCGCGAACTGCTCGAGCATCACCTGACGGACGGTCGCGTACGTCGCGTCGAAGTCGACCTCGCCGTCGTACCGCCACTGGGCCGCCAGCGACGTGGCCAGCACGCGGTCGTCGGTCTCGCCGAGCGTCGTGAACTCGTCCTTCAGGAAACCGTGGAACTCCGAGCCGGTCGACTTCAAGAGCGTGAGGTCCTTCAGACCGGCGATCACGGTGGTCCCGTCGACGTCCGCGGTGACGGAGGCCGTGCGAACCTCCTGCCCGCTGCGGACCCACGTGTGGTCGTGCTCGGAGCCGTCGACGACGACGCGCACCCACGCGAACTCCTCGACGTCCACGCGCGCGCCGGTGACGGGGGCGACGTCGTCGACGAAGTGCCGGGCCAGCAGCGTCGCGAACGCCTCGGGGGAGGCCACACCGTGCTGCTTGGCGTAGACGAACGACATGTTCTTCTGGGTGTCCGTGGGCAGCACCGCCGACTGGTCGCCGGTCAGGTAGGCGTCGTCGAAGTCGCCCCGCAGCGCGGTGGTGACGTTGAGGTCGCGGATCTCGTGGCGCGGCGAGTCGCGCTGCACGCGGACCACGCGCGTCTCGGCCTTGCCGTACTGGTGCGCGTGCAGGCGGGCTGTCATGGGGGCGGCCTCCGTCGGGGGCAGGTCGGTGAGGGTCATCCGGGCAGCTCCGTGATCGTCCAGTCGGTGCCGTCGAACCGGTGCTCGCGGCGGTGGCTCACGGACGCGTCGTCACCCGTCCAGAACGTGAGGCTCGTGGGGCGGACCAGGAAGCCGACCCACGTGGGCGGCGGCTTGAGGACCTGGTGCGTGGCGACGAACGTGGCCCAGGCGGCGCGGCGCTCGTCGGCCGGCATGGCCGCGACGGACGTCGTGTTGAGCCACGCCAGGCGGCGCAGGTAGAGCGAGCGGCGGGCGTACGCGCGGTCCGTCTCGCTGGCCGGCGCAGGTTCCGCGACGCCCCGCACGACGAGCTGGCGCTGCCGCTCCGGCCACCGCGCGACCACCGCGACGGCCGGGTTGGCGGCCAGCTGGGCGACCTTGCGCGAGCTTGCGTCGGTGTGGACGTAGACGCCCTTGCGGTCGAGCTCGGACAGCAGCACCGAACGCGCGTCGGGGGCGCCGTCCTCGTCGACCGTCGCCAGCGTCACGACCGGCCGTTCGGGGTCGTCGTTGGTGGGCAGCCAGTCGAGCAGCAGCGCGTAGGCCTCGTCGGGCAGCGTCGGTGGGCGGGTGAGCGTTCTCACGGCGTCTCGCTCGTCGGCGCGGTGTGCGTGAACGTCGCGATCTCGGTCAGGACGTCGACGGCGCGGGCGACCGACGCCTCGAACAGCACCTTGCCGGCCTGCGCGTCGGCGCCCGTCGGGTCGCCGATCACGCCGTCGGGCCCGAAGTCGTCGCTCAGCCAGCCGAACTGGGCCGTCGTGCCGTTGAACCCCAGGTGGCTGAGCCCGGCGATGTGCTCCGGGACGTTGCGTCGTGCGACGGACATGTCGACGAGGTCCGGGCGCAGGTGCATGACCAGCGACGTCTCGCCGTACCCGGCGTGGATGCCCAGGCCGTGCTCGTCGGGCTCGTTCTCGCCGCCGGCGCCCGCGACCTGCACCCCGGACGGCATCGAGAACGTCAGCAGCCCGAACCGCCGCCGGATCTCGCGCAGCGCGACGCCCAGCAGGGCCGTGTTGCCGCCGTGGCCGTTGATGAACACGAGCCGGCGCGCGGGCGTGGTCGCGACGGAACGGCCGATGTCGACGAGCGTCGCCATGAGGGTCTCGTAGGAGACCCACACGGTGCCGCTGGCCCACGAGTGCTCGTCGGACTTCGTGTACGTGAGGGTCGGCAGCTGCCAGACGTCGAGGCCCGCGGACGCGGCCTCGGCGACGGCGGCCGTCGCGACGCTCTCCGCGATCAGCGCGTCGGTGATCAGGGGGAGGTGGGGGCCGTGGTGCTCCATGGCGCCGGTCGGCACGACGAGCACCGAGTCCGGGCCCAGCACGCGGGCGGTGGCGGGGCCGGACAGCTCGGCCAGCAAGCGGCTCATCGGATCGAACCCTTCCGGGGTCCGGCGTAGGCCGGGTTCAGCTTGCCGGGGTTGAGCAGCCCGTCGGGGTCCGTCGTGGCGGCCAGCGCGGCCGTCCGCTCCACCTCGAAGTCGACGTTCCACTGGTGCGGGTTGTGCACGCCGACGCCCAGCGCACCGAGCGCGGCGATGGACTCGTCCAGCCGCTCCGGGCCCTCCCAGACGCCCGCGAGCATCCCGATCGGACGGCTCCCGCCCGCCTCCAGGTGCAGCAGGCCGCCGGTCATGGTCGCCTGCACCGCATCGAGGTCGTCGACGAGCGGGTCGCCCGAGACCTCGAGGTGGATGTACGTGCCCGGATCCGACTTCTGCAGCCACTCGATGGGGTGGTTGTAGGACAGGACCGACAGCTTCATGGATGCCTGCGGGCCGTCGCGCAGGTCCTCGACGGTGCCTCCGGCGGCGCGCACCAGCGCGGTCGCCTGGGTCACGACGGTCGGCATGAGGATCGCCCGCAGGCTCGCGCGCCCCTCGGGGAGGGCGTCGTCGGGCGGCAGCGCGGCGGAGATGGTGGGGTGGTCCGCGGAGCACAGGCGCGGGCGCGGCTCGAGGTTGCCGATCTCGCGCAGGGTCTCGAAGGCCGTCGCCGCATCCTCGAACGACGCGTAGAACCCGCGCCAGTCCTGCAGCGGCTCCAGGCGCACGGTCGCCCGCGCGATGATCCCGGCCGTCCCGTAGTTGTGCACGTACGCCTGGGCGTCCTCGCCCTCGACGTGCACCAGCTCTCCGCTGCCGTCGGCGTGCACCACGTCCAGCGCGACGACGAAACCGTCGCTGTTGGCGCCGTGCACGATGGACCCCGTGCCGCCGGACCCGCCGGACAGGAACCCGCCCAGGGTCGACTGCGCGGTCGACGGGTACATCCACAGCTCCTGGTGCGTGTCCCGCACCGCGGACTCGATCGCGACCATCGTCGCGCCGGCCTCGGCGGTCACGTACCCGTCTCCGATCTCGACGACCGCGCGGGCCCGCGTCGTGTCGATGACGAGCCCGTCGGACATCGGGATCGCCTGGCCGTAGTTGCCGGTGCCCTTGCCGCGCGGCGTCACGGGCACGCCGTGCCGGGCAGCGGCCGCGACGCACGCGGCGATCTGCTCGGCGCTCGTCGGGAACGCGACGACGTCCGCGGCGCCCAGCGGGAGCAGCTCCAGGATGAGGGGCGACATGGTCGACCCGTCGACGCTGGCCCGGTCCCGGACGCGCTGGTCGGTGGAGACGCCTGCGTCACCGAGCAGCGTGCGCAGCTCGTCAGTCAACGCCTCGACGGCTGTCGGTTCGACCGCGGTCGCCGTGTTCTGCATGGGTACGTCCTCTCGCAGGTGGTGCACCGGGCGGCGGGCCAGGGGCCCGCCGCCCGGTCACACCAGGGTCAGAAGCCGATCGACTGGTCCAGGAACTCGTTGGTGAACAGGTCGGTCGCCTTCAGGCCGGCCTTCGGCGGCGAGCCTGCGTCGGTGAAGATCGGCGAGGAGATGTCGATGAGCTTCTGCACGCGGGCCTCGTCGAAGTCACCCACGTACGCGTTGTCGCCGTTGGTGGCGATGTCCAGGTCCTTCATCTGCTGCACCGCGTAGTCCGCGACGCCCTGCGAGTAGACCCAGCCGTTGTTGTACTGCTTGACCAGGTCGAGGATCAGGGCGTTGGTCGTGGCGGGGTCGTCGATGTAGTCCACGTCGGCCTGCTGCATGACGGGGACCAGCTTCTTGAGGCAGGGAGCCATCGAGTCCAGGTCACCCGTGCGCACCGACATGGCCTCCGGGTAGAACTGGAAGCCGGCGTCGTAGATCGTCTGGAACTTGACCGGCTTGCCCCACGCGCCGACCTCCTTCTCGTAGATGTACGGCTCGGCGGTCGCGAAGCCCTGCTGCGCGTCCTTGCCCTTGGCGGCGACGAAGTTCGCGGGCGTGCCGTCGTAGCTGCCGTCCGTCACGGACTTGTCCAGGACGCCCGATCCGATGAGGTAGCTCATGTAGGTGGCGCCGTTGAAGTAGCGGATCACGCCGCCGGTGCCCTTCAGGGCGGTGCCCAGGCTCTTGATGTCGGTGACGTCCGGGTACTTGGCCGGGTCCCACATGACCATCATGGGCGACTTGTCGTTCTCGGCGAACACCGCGGTCGTCGGGAACTTGTCGGACAGCTGCACGGCCTCGTCGGTGGAGACGTACGCCATGGTGATCGACTTGTCCTGGTACATCTGCGCCGAGGGCTGCGTGAAGCCGATGGCCGGGCCGCCGGCGCGGACCTCGATCTTGACGCCCGTGGGCTTGCCGCCCGCGACGAGGTCACCCGTCACCGACTTCTGGTTGGCGTCGACCTTGTACCCGGGGCCGACGAGCTCGTAGATGTGGCCGTGGTCGGCCTCGGGGTTCCAGTCGGTCTGCACGACGACGGTCGCGGGGCAGACGTCGGACAGGTCGACGCCACCGGCCGCGGCCGAGGTCGCCGCACCGGACGGCGCCGCCGCGTCGTCGTCGGAGTCGCTGGAGCAGGCGGCCAGGGTGGCCGAGGTGAGCAGGATGCCAGCGGCGACCGCGGCGACCGAACGGGTTCTGCGCATGTGTGGGCCCTCTTTCAGGGTCGGGAAACACAGGTGGTGAGGGATGGGTGGTGCAACGGTGGCGGTGCGGGGGTGGGCGGCCACCGGGTCTGTGGGGACGGGCCGGGTCAGCTGAAGTCGTACCAGCGCCCGACGACGAGGCGTCCGAGCCAGCCGAAGACGACGAAGACGAGCACGCCGAGCAGGGAGGCGACGATGATCGCGGAGTAGAGCTGGGGGCCCATCAGGCGGGAGGCGTACACCTGGATGAGGACGCCGAGCCCCGCGTTGCCGCGCTGGAAGAACTGGTCGCCGACGATCGCGCCGACGACGGCCAGCCCGGCCGAGGTGCGCAACCCGACGAAGATCGACGGCATGGCCGCCGGGAACTGCAGCTTGCGCAGCAGCGTCAGCCGCGAGGCGCCCTGCAGCTGGAAGAGCTCGCGCTGCTGCTTGGCCACGGACTGCAGACCGAACAAGGTCATCGAGACCATGGGGAAGAGCGAGATGAGGATCGTGACGATCACGCGAGCCTGGAAGTTGTAGCCGAACAGGATCCCGATGAGCGGCACGAGGGCCAGGATCGGGATGCACTGCAGCACCACCGCGTAGGGGAAGAGCGACCGCTCCAGCCAGGACGCCTGGGACATCACGATCGCCCACAGCATGCCGAGGACGATGGCGATGACGAGGCCGGTCATCGCGACCTCGGTGCTGTGCAGCAGCGCGTCCATCAGGTCGGAGAAGGTGTCCGGGTCCGTCAGCGCCTGCAGCACCTGGTGCGGGTAGGGCACGAAGTAGCCCTGGTCCTTGGCCGCGTAGATCGCCGAGAGCCCGTACCAGAGCCCGATCATGACGAAGAACACGGCGATGGGGCCGACCCAGCGGATCGCGGACTTCTTGCGACGCGGGGTCTTCGGGGCCACCGTGCGACGGGCCGGGGCCGTCACGCTCTCGATCGTGGAGGTTGCCATCAGCTGTGCGCCTCCTTCAGGGCGTGCGAGACCTCGCCGACGAGCGCGGCGAACTCGGGCGAGTACCGGATGTCCGGGTCGCGCGGCATGGGGAAGGGGATGTCGAACGTCCCGACGAGCTTGCCGGGGCGGCCCGACATCACGACGACCTTCGTCGACAGGTACACGGCCTCCGCGACGGAGTGCGTGATGAACAGGCCGGCGAAGTGCTGCTCGGCGAACAGCCGCAGCAGCTCGTCGTTCAGGCGGCTGCGCGTGATCTCGTCGAGCGCACCGAAGGGCTCGTCGAACAGGAACACCTCGGGGTCGAGCGTGAACGAGCGGGCCAGGGAGGCGCGCATCCGCATGCCGCCCGAGAGCTGCTTGGGCAGGTGCTTCTCGAAGCCCTCCAGGCCCACGAGCTTGATGGCCTTGGCCGCCTGCTCCCGGCGGATCTTGGGGCCGCGGCCGGCCAGCTCGGCGAGCAGCTCCACGTTGCCCTGGACGTCGCGCCACGGCAGCAGCGTCGCGTCCTGGAAGACGTAGCCGATGTGGTCGGTGTTGAGCTCGAGCGTCCCGTCGGACGCGCTCTCCAGCCCGGAGGCGATGCGCAGCAGCGTCGACTTGCCGCAGCCGGACGGGCCGACGACCGAGACGAACTCTCCTCGCCCGACCGTCAGGTTCACGCCGCTCAGCGCCACCGTCCCGTTGGGGAACGTCATCGCGACGTCGTGGAACCCGAGCAGCGTGGCTTTGTCACGCACCAGCTGGTCCGGTGCGACGGGGGTTTCTACGGACACGGTCACCTCACTTCGGGGCGTTCTGGGGGCGGGTCGCGGGGATGGCGACCCGGGAGTGGACCTCGCTGCTCGCGACGAGCCGTCCGGCGTGCAGCACGTAGCGGTCGGCGCTCGCGCTCGCGACGGCGCCGACGAGGTCGTCGCCGCGCACCGCGAGGAGTTCGGCCTGCTGACCGGTCACGACGCCGGCGGCCGGCAGGTTCATGACGTCGCGTGCGCCGGTGCTGACGGCGGCGTACGCCTCGTCGACCGTCAGGTGCGCGGCGACGACCAGGAGCATCGCCGTCTCCAGCGCGTCGCTGCGGCCCAGCGGGTTGAAGGGGTCGCGCACGTTGTCGGCGCCGGCGGCGAACCGGACGCCCGCGTCGAGCAGCGCCCGGACCGCTGTCAGCCCGCGCGGCGTCGACACGCCGTCGTCCCAGCCCTGCAGGTACAGGTTGGTGATGGGGTTGGCGATGACGCGGAGGTCGGCGGCCAGCACGTCAGCGATCACCTGGTCGCGTCGGTCGGCGTCCAGCGTGCCGAGCCGGACGCAGTGGCCGGCGCTGACGGGCACGTCCCAACCGGTGACCGCGCGGGCCAGCACGTCGAGCGTGACCTCGCAGTCCAGGCTCTCGTCGGTGTGCACGTCCATGCCGACGCCGTGCCGCCGTGCGACCTCCAGCAGCCGGTCCAGCTCGGCCAGCGGCTCGGGCGCCAGGTGCGGGCACCCGCCGACGAGGTCCACGCCCGCCGCCAGCGCGTCGTCCATGTCCTCCGTCGGCGTGAGGTACCCGCCCAGCGTGACGAGCTCGATGTCCATCACGTCGCGCAGGTCGTCGCGGACCTCGATCAGCGCCCGGACGCCGCGCAGCGGGTCGTCACCGTGGAGCAGGTCCACGTGGGTGCGGATGGCGGTGGTGCCGTTGGCCAGCATGGCGAGCGCCTGCGTGCGGGCGCGGGTCGCGATGTCCTGCACGGTCATCTGCGCCGAGTGGGCGTGCCACGCGTCGATCGCCGTGCGCAGGTCGCCCATGGGTGGGCGGATCGCGTCCCAGGAGAGCGCCTTGTCCAGGTGGGCGTGCGGCTCCGCGGGGGCCGTGAGCAGCAGGAAGCCGTCGAGCTCGAGCGTCGCGTCGGGATCGCCCGAGCCCAACGAACCGGCCTCGAGGACCTCGGCGACGACGGGCCCGTCGAGCTCCACGTCGACGACCCGGCCGTCGGCCAGGCGGGCGTTCGTGAGGCGCTCGATCCGGCGGGGGAGCGTGGTCATGCGGGCCCCCTTTCCGGAGCGGGTCGCCGGCGATTTCTGCCGGCGATGGGAACGCTAAGCACCGGCGGTTTCCGCCGTGTAACCGCAGAAGTCCAGATGTGTGACGAGGACGCGATCCCTGTTAACACGAGCCTCGTACCGTGACGTCGGGAGGCCTTTCGCCGCGTGCGTGGCCCTGTTGTCCGGTATGTGAGGAGGCAGTCGATGAGCGTTTTCAGCGATATCCAGCGACCGGTCGTGGTGCAGGCCAGGACACAGCTCGCCGACGGCGTCGTCGCCCTGGACCTTGCGCCCACCAACGGCCGGCCGCTGCCGCCGTGGACGCCGGGCTCGCACATCGACCTGCTCCTGGGCGGCGGCCTGGAGCGGCAGTACTCCCTGTGCGGGGACCCGGCCGACCGGATGCTCTATCGCGTCGCGGTGCTGCTCGAGACCGACGGCAGAGGCGGTTCCGCGGCGGCGCACGCCCTGGCCGTCGGGGACACGCTGAGGCTGCGTGGGCCGCGCAACCACTTCGCGTTCGACGCCACGGACCGCGTGGTGCTCGTCGCGGGCGGCATCGGCATCACGCCCATGCTGTCGATGATCGGCGCCGCGGAGGCCGCGGGAGCGGACTGGACGCTGCACTTCGCGGGGCGGTCGCGCTCGACGATGGCGTTCGTCGACGAGCTCGTCGCCGAGCACCCGTCGCGCGTGCGCGTCTATGCGGCCGACGAGGGGGAGCGCCTCGCCGTCGGCGGCCTCGTGGACGGCGCCGCAGGCCAGGTGTTCTGCTGCGGACCGCGTCGGCTCATCGACGCGGTCGACGAGGCCGTCGGTTCCGAGCCCGGCTGGACCGCGCACGCCGAGCGTTTCGAGGCCCGCGAGTTCGGCCCGCCGCTGTGGTCCGACCCGTTCGAGGTCGAGCTCGCGTTGTCGGGCACGACGCTGACCGTGCAGCCCGGCCAGTCGATCTTGTCCGCTGTGGAGGACAGCGGCGCCGTCGTCGTCTCGTCGTGCCGCGTCGGGACGTGCGGGTCGTGCGAGACGCCCGTGCTGGAGGGGACCGTCGAGCACCGGGACTCGGTCATCGGCCCCGGCGGCAGCGGGACGACGATGATGATCTGCGTCTCGCGCGCCGCCGGCCCGTCGCTGGTGCTGGAGGTGTGACGTGCGCCCCTCAGTGCCCGACGCGGCGGTGCAGCGCGTCCACCACCTCGCGCTCGTCGGCCGTCTGCAGCACGTAGTCACGTACGACGACACGGCCGCCGACCACGACGTGCCGCGGCCGCCGGCCGGGCGACGCCCACAGCAGACCCGCAACGGGGTCGTCGACGCCCGCGTCCGCGACACCCGAGACGTCCCAGACGCACAGGTCGGCGGCCGCCCCGGGCCGCAGGCGACCGAGGTCGTCGCGGCCCAGCCCGGCCGCGGACCCGGCCGTCGCCATGGTCAGGGCCTCGCGCGCGGCGAGTGGACGTCCGACGAGCGGCGCGACCTGCATCGCCAGCCGGGCGTCGGCCAGCAGGTGCCCGGCGTCGTTGCTGCCGCCGCCGCTGGTGCCGAGCCCGACCGCGACGCCGGCGTCCCGCAGCGCCGCGACCGGCGCGACGCCCCAGCCCATCGGCAGGTCGCAGCCCGGCGCGTGGGTCGCGGTCACGCCGCGGGCGGCCAGCAGCGTCAGCTCGTCGGGCGTGATGTCGCACAGGTGCGCGAGCGTGACGTCCGGCGCCAACCAACCCCACTCGTCGAGCAGGTCCAGCGGCCGGCGGCCGTAGCGCTCGAGCGCGACCGCGACGTCCACCTGCTCGTTGGCCTGGGTGCGCCGGCGCAGTCCGTAGCGCGCCGCCACGTCGCCCAGCAGCGCGAACGTCTCGGGTGCGTCGCTGTGCACGCCTGCCGGGCCGACGGCCACCTGCAGCATGCCGTCGGCGCTCACGCCGCCGCGCACCCCGCCGACGAGGTCGCGGACGATCGCTTCCGCGGACTCGGCCGCCTGCTCGGCGTCGTCGCGTGCGCTGCCTCGGACGAAGACGAGCCGGGCACCGAGCTCGCGGGCTGCGCTCGCGGTGCCGCGTGCGATGTCCACGCCGTCGCCGCCCGTCCACGTCAGGTGGTGGTCCGCGACGGTGGTGACCCCGCACAGCAGCGCCTCGGCGAGCCCGGCCTTCGCAGCGACGTGGCTGAGCTCCCCGTCCACGCCCGCGGCGGTGTAGGCCGCGGCCATCGTCGGCAGCCACGTGGCCATGGGGACGCCGCGCGTCCCGGGCAGCGTGCGGAACGCCGTCTGCAGCAGATGGTGGTGGGCGTTGACCAGGCCGGGCGTGACGACGCAGCCGGACACGTCGAGGACGTCCCCGGCACTGGTGGCCTCGGCGATGCGACCGTCCACCACGTGCACGTCGCCCGTCCGCTCCGTCGCCTCGTCGACGAGCACGGCCAGGGCACCGGTGAGAGTCAGCATGGGCCATGGGTAGCACCGCGATGTGTCGGGGAGGTGACCTGAGTGCTGGAGATCGCTGCGCGTCTGCTGGCGCTGATGGGTGAGGGGCGGTCCGTCGCCGTGGCGACGGTCGTGTCGATGAACGGCAGCGGGCCCACGGTCGTGGGCACGTCGATGGCTGTCGACGACACCGGCGCCGCGGTGGGCAGCATCGCCGGCGGCTGCGTCGAGGGAGCCGTCTACGAGCTGTGCCGGTCCGTGCTGTCCGGGGGACCGGCGCGTCTGGAGGAGTACGGCGTGACCGACGAGGACGCGTTCGCCGTCGGGCTGACGTGCGGGGGAGTGCTGCGGGTGCACGCGCGGATGCTGTCGTCGTCCGACGTCCCGGCGCTGCGCGCGGCCGCCGCGGGCGCCCCCGCACGCGTCGCGACGCCGCTCGACGGGCCGCTGCCCGACGTGTTCGCACCGGCTGTCGTGCGCTCCGGGCTGGTCCGCGCCGCGTCGTCGTCCGGGCCCGTCGAGATCTTCGTCGAGGTCAGCGACGCGCCGCCCCGCCTGCTCGTCTACGGCGGCTTGGAGTTCTCCGCCGCGCTCGCCGCGGCGGCCACACCGGTCGGCTACCGCGTGACCGTCTGCGACGCGCGCCCGGTCCTCGCCACGCCCCGTCGCCACCCGGCGGCCGCGGAGGTCGTCGTCGACTGGCCCGTCCGGCACCTCGCCGCGCAGACCCTGACCGCGCGTGACGCGGTCGCCGTCATGGCCCACGACGACCGCTTCGACGCCGACCTGGTGCTCGCCGCCCTGCGCTCCGGCGCCGGCTACGTGGGCGCGATGGGCTCGCGGCGCACGCAGGCCGGCCGCGTCGCGGAGCTCATCGAACGAGGCGCCACCGACGACGAGCTGGCCCGCCTGCACGGCCCCATCGGTCTGGACATCGGTGCGTCCACCCCGGCCGAGACGGCGATCTCCGTGCTCGCTGAGGTGCTGGCCGTCCGCTCGGGTGCGAGCGGGCTGGCGCTGACGGCGACGGGGGGACCGATCCACAGAACGGGAATGCATCTGCCACGCTGACTCCGTCGGCGCCTGACCACGACAGCCGCCACGAGAGCCTGCGTAGGGATCGACTGCGTCGTCGTCGCACGACCTCTCGCAGGCGACCCACCGAGTCCAGACCTTCCCCGAGCTGCCGGAGATGGTCCTCGTGTCGGCTACAGGCTGATCGGGAAGGGTGCCGCGAGCCGCTGAGTGTCGCTGCGCCCGAGCCCGGCGAGGACTGCCGAGCGGTCGTCGAGGTCGGTCGGCAGGTCGGCGTCAGCCAGGGCCTCGATCGTGGCCCGGGCCCATGCGGCGCCGGGCACGTCGGTGTCGCCGCCCAGGTCGAGCTGGTGGACGGCCAGCTCGACGACCCACGTCGCGACGAAGTCGCCCGAGCGCATGCGCTGCCCTTGGAACCCGACGACGCCGTCGGACATCGCTCGCACCGCGGCGACCGCGCCGGCCGCGGCGTCGCGCAGGTGCGTCAGCGCGGCCGACGGGCGCCCGTAGGCGCTCGCGGTGCGGCGCAGCCAGAGGATGTGCGGGACGGCGTCGACGTCTCGGTCGTCGGGACGCGTCGTCCAGTACGACGCGGCGTCGTGGTCAGCCGGCCCGTCGCCGGAGGTGATGGTCCCGACGACCATCTCCTGCAGGCCCAGCCGGACGTGCACCACCAGGTCCAGCACGCTCCACCCGTAGCACCGCGACGGCCCGAGCAGCGCGAGTTCGTCGAGCGCTGCGGCTGCGCCGACGAACGCCTCGGTCTGACGCGCGAACGTGACGGCAGCGTCTGCGTGCGGGAAGTGCAGAGCCCTCATACGCGCCGACGATAGCTGCGGACGGCGTCCCGCGGCCCATGGTCAGGGCGCCAGGCGCGTGGAACAGTTGTCACAGTGGGCGGGACGCAGGCGTTCGTCGCGAGCATCGTCGGGAGCCTGGCTTGGCCGGCGGTCGTGATCGTTGCTGTGATCGTGCTGCGGGGCCCCTCGGTCGGGCTCTCGAGCAGCTGCGCTCTGCCAAGGGGTACGGGGTGGAGCTGGACTTCGAGGAGCGAGCGGACGAGGCGCGGCAGAGCGCGGCTGCCGTGCTGGAGGGGGCTCAGCGCTCCGACGGCGTCGACCTTCCCGATGTCGAGCCCGAGCCGGCCCGGGTGCCGCGCGACGAGGACCCTTCGTACGCCGTCGTCGCCGCCTATGCGCGGGTCGCCGTGGCGGTGCGGTCTCTGGCCGCGGCATCGAACATCCGGCAGCCGCCACCGGGCACGTCCACCGCGAGGATCGTGCTCGCCCTGCACAAGGCGGGAGTCGTGAGTGCGGGCTACGTCGAGTCGGTGAAGTCCCTCGTCGAGCTGCGCAACGTCGTCGCGCACGGGCAGCAACGCATCACGTTCGACGAGGCGAAGGCCTACGTCGAGGCAGCGAACGAGCTGGTCAGCGCCTCCAACGTGCTCGCATCCCTCCAGGGGCGCGCGTGAGCGGCGCTCCTCGTCACGTCCCGACGCTCCGCGCCAGGCGCCAGAGGCGGTCGGCGGTCATGGGGAGCTCGGTGGGGCGGACGCCCAGGGCGTCGCGGACCGCGTTGGCCAGGGCGGGGGCGACCGGGTTGTAGGGCGCCTCGCTCATCGACTTCGCGCCCAGCGGGCCCAGGTCGTCCGACGTGGCGGCGAAGTAGACCTCGGTGCGTGGCAGGTCGGCCATCTGCGGCACGTGGTAGCCGCGGAACGACGGGTTGAGCACGCGGCCCTCGTCGTCCAGGCGAACCTCCTCGAACAGAGCGGTGCCGATGGCCTGGCCGGTGCCGCCCTCCACCTGGCCGCGCAGCTGCTCGGGGTTGAGGACGACGCCGGCGTCGACGGCCTGGACGCTGCGCAGGATCGTCACCTCCCCGGTCCCGGGGTGCACCGCGACGCGGAAGGCGTGCACGTTGAACGCGACCGAGCGCGGGGTGCCGTCGTGGTTGCCGTGCCCGACGAGACTGCCGGCGGCCGCTGCGATCGCGGTGAGCGGGATGTCGCCCGCGCCGGTCGACGACAGGGAGATCCCGTCCCAGGTGCGGGGCTCGTCGCTGGGGTGCTGGTGCAGGGCGGCGGCCGCGGCCAGGATCTTGCCCCGCAGCTGCAGGGCCGCCCGGTGCAGGGCCAGGCCCGCGACGACGACGCCGGCCGACCCGAACGCGCCCGTGTCGTAGCCGGTCACGTCGGTGTCGGACTGACGGATCACGACCCGGTCTGCGGTGGTACCGAGCGCGGTGGCGACCAGCTGGCCGTGGACCGTCGTCGTGCCGTTTCCGAACTCGGTGGTCCCGACGTTCGCCTCGTAGCGGCCGTCGTCGAGCAGGCGCACCGACGCCTCGGCGTAGTGGCCGCGCGGCGCGATCGTCGCGATCATCGCGACGGCCATCCCCTCGCCGATCCTGGCTCCCGGCGGCGCCTCGTCGGACGTGTCCGCCAGCGCCCGCTGCGCCAGGTCCAGGCACTGGTCCAGCCCGTAGGAGTTGATGTCCAGGTCGCCGACCTCGTCGGGGTCCGTCACCAGCAGGCGGTCGCCGGGCACGACGACGTTGCGGCGCCGCAGCTCGAAGGGGTCGATGCCGACCTCGCGCGCCAAGTCGTCCATCGCGGACTCGATCGCGAAGATGACCTGCCCCAGCCCGTACCCGCGGAAGGCCCCGGACGGCAGGGTGTGCGTGTAGACGGACTCGGCGTCGACGCGCTTGTTGGCGCAGCGATAGACGGCCATCGACTCGCTGACCCCGTGGAACATGACGCCCGGGCCGTGGTTGCCGTACGCGCCCGTGTTGTTCAGGACGTCGATGCGCATCGCGGTCAGCACGCCGTCGTCGTCGGCCCCCAGCTCGACCTCCACCCGCACGGGGTGGCGCGTGGGGACGATCGTGAACTCGTCGGTGCGCGTCATCTCGTACTGCACGGCCCGCCCGGTGGTCAGGACGGCGAGCGCGACGACGTCCTCGGTGAGCAGCTCCTGCTTGCCGCCGAACCCGCCGCCCACGCGCCCGGTCAGGACCCGGACCTGCTTCGGGTCCAGGGCGAAGATGTGTGCGATCTCGTCCCTGACCAGGTACGGGACCTGCGTGCTGGTGCGCAGGACCAGGCGGCCGTCGTCGTCGAGCCAGCCTCTGGTCGCATGGGTCTCGAGGCTCGCGTGCGCCACGCGGCTGGTGCGGTACGTGCCGCCCGCTCGGTGTGCGGCAGCGGCCAGCGCGGCCGTGACGTCGCCCATCTCGTCGTGCATCTGCGCGACGACGTTGCGCCCGGCCTCCGAGATCCGTGCCTCCGGGCCCTTGTCGCCGTGGACCAGCGGGGAGCCGGCCCGTCGGGCGTCCTCCGGGTCGAATACCGCGGGCAGGACCTCGTACTCCACCTCGATCAGCGCACGGGCGCGCTCGGCGTCGCGCAGCGTCTCGGCGACGACGACGGCGACGCGCTGGCCGCGGAACCGCAGCACCGGGTCCAGGACGCGGGTGTCGTCGGGGTCGTCGAGCCGGCTCTCGTGCCGGGCGGTCGAGAAGAGCGTGGCGGGGGAGTCCTCGTGGGTGAGGACCGCGAGGACTCCGCCCTGCTCGCGCGCTGCCTTCGCGTCGATCCGCACGATGCGCGCATGCGGGTGCGGGCTGCCCAGCACGGCGACGTGGGCGAGCTGGCTGGCAGGCACGTCGAGCGTGAACGACTCGTGGCCGGTGACGATCCGCTCGGCCGCGGGTGCGCGCAGCGGTCGGCCGGCGTCCTGGCCCTCCTTCGGCGGCGCGATGTTGGTGCGTCCGGCGACCGCGTCACAGATGGACCGGTAGCCGGTGCAGCGGCACAGGTTTCCCTTGAGTCGTCGCGCGGTGTCGTCGTCGGCCTGGATGTCGTTGCCCGCGACCGTCGTCACGAAGCCCGCCGTGCAGAACCCGCACTGGAACGCGGCGGCGTCGACGAACGCCTTCTGCACGCGCGCGATCCGCTCGTCGTCGCCCCGCACGGTCGTGACGCTGCGGCCCTCCGCGCGGTAGGCCGGCACCAGGCACGAGTGCGTCGGGCGGCCGTCGAGCAGCACCGTGCACGCCCCGCAGTCGCCCGCGTCACACCCCTTCTTGACCTCGGTGTGGCCGTGCTCGCGCAGCAGCGTGCGGAGCACCTGCCCGGGCGCAGGCTCGGTGTCGAGCGGCTCACCGTTGACCTCGAACCTCATGCCAGCTCCTGCCTGATCCGCTCCGCCAGGCGTCCCGCCATGGCCGCGCGCCAGTCGGGTGCGCCGTGCGGGTCGTCGTACCAGTCGTCGATGGCCGCAACGGCCCGGGCGACGTCGTCGGGGTTCGGGTCCGCGGTGAGCCCCAGGCGGTGCGGGCGCGTGACACCCGCGGTCACCGTCAGGACCAGGGCGTCGGGCGTGCGGCGGCCGACGACGATCACGCCGGAGCGCCCCTCCTTGGTGAGCGCGACCCGTCCGAACGCGGCCGGCTGGGCGAGCGTGGCGCGGTCGATCTCGATGCTGCGCAGCACCTCGTCGGGCCCCAGCGTCGTGGTGCGCACGCCCGTGACCAGGTCCTTCACGGCCTGGCGCCGCTCGCCGCCGTCCGGCGTCCACACGACCGCCGTCGCGTCCAGCGCCACCGCGAGGCTCGTCATCGCGCCCGCCGGGAGAGCCAGTGCGATGTTGCCGCCGACGGTCGCCCAGTCCCAGATCTTCTCCGACGCGACCAGGCTCCGCGCGCAGCGCTGCACCAGGTGCTGGCTCGCCCACCCGGTGATCGGTGCCAGCTCGACGAGCTCCCGGATGGTGCAGGTCGCGGCGATCGTCAGGACGTCGTCGTGAACCTCGACCGGCGCCCATCCCATCGACGTCAGGTCCACCAGTTCGCGCAGCTCGGGTTGGGGTTCCGAGAACAGCCACGTCCCCCCGGCCAGGGGCGCACTCGTGGCGCTCAGCCCGAGGTCGGCGCACGAGCGGGCGACGCGGATGCGGTTCAGCGCGGTGAGGTCCATCGGTCGTGAGTGAACCTCACGTGCGTGTCGGGCGCGTTACGGCGACAGGTCAATCGGCCCGGCTCCACTGGGTAGGGACGTGCAGGAGGGCGTCGACCTCGGACCGGCGGTAGCGGCGGTGCCCACCGAGGGTCCGCAGGCTGGTGAGTCGACCCGCACGAGCCCATCGTGTGACTGTCTTCGGTCCGACCCCGAAGAGGTCCGCGACCTCGGCCGGGGTGAGGAGCTCGTCGCGATCGGTGTCGTCAGCAGTCATGGCGCCCCTCAGCTCGTCTCTCGACCCTTCTCGTGAGTCGACCGTAGTTCGCCGCGAAACTGATTGCCCACCCAAACCGTTGGGACCGGAGGGTGAATCTGGATTCACACGCACGAGTGACGTTCCGGTGCCCCCTGCGATCGGCGCGCCATGCACCGCAGGTAGCCCACGACGTCAGGCGCAGTCGCCCGAAGCAGGGCGAACGGTGCTCAGGCGGGATCGATCGACCGCTGCCCGTCATCGACGAGCGAGGTGAGCACTTCCGCGACCAGCGCGTCCGCGCTCGCCGTGACCTTGGCCAGCGGTTCCTGGCGCTCCTTCTTGCCGACGTGCCGCACGAGCGCCAGCGCCTGCGACACCTTGTCCGCCCGGGCGATCCACCCGCGAGCGCGGTCCGCCTCCGCAGGTGCGGGGGAGTGCGCGAGCACGAACTCGGCCTGCTCGCGGACCGACGCCATGGCGCGGTCCACCTTCTCCTCGGGTGTCCGGGCCTTCTGCGCCTCGCTGATCCGCCTGGACACACGGCTGACCTGATCCTGGACCGTCGTCTGGAGCTTGGGATTCGCCGCGACGAACGCCGCCACGGCCATGGCGGACTTCTTCGCCGCCGGCCATGTGATCGCCTTCGCCAGTCCGGTCCACGCCATGCTCGCTCCTCGGGTCGCCTCCTTCCAGCATGCATCGTTGCGGCAACGGCGGCCTGCCGGGGGCTGCTCACAGGGATGTCACAGGCGCCTCGGAGGGGGTTCCGAGGTGTCGTGGCCAGTCTGTCCAGATGACCACGACGACCCGCATCGCCGAGCCGGCCGCTACGCCGGCCCCGGGCGAGCCGCGTGCACGCGCGCCTCGACGGCGAGTCTCCGCCGTGCTGGTCGCGCTGGTCGTGGGCAGTGCCGCCACGGTCGCGTTCTGGTGGGCCGGCGCCACGGCGACGGGCGTGCCGGGCGCCACGATCATGAGTCTGGGCGAGCTGGCCGGGCTGCTGGCGTCGTTCCTGGTGTGTGCGCAGGTGCTCCTCATCGCGCGGGTGCCGTGGTTCGAGGCGTCGGTCGGGTTCGACCGGCTCGTGTCGTGGCACCGCTCGCTCGGCACCACGGTGGTGCTGCTGGTGGGCACGCATGTGCTGCTCATGATCGTGGGCGGTTCCGTGCTGGACGGGATCACCGTGTGGGCCGAGGTGCCCGCCATCCTGCGCACGCAGCCGTACCTGTGGTGGGCGTTGATCGGGACGGTGCTGTTCTTCGCCGTCGGGCTCTCGAGCGCGCGGCTCGCGCGGGCCCGGTTGTCCTACGAGTGGTGGTTCGCACTCCACCTGACCATCTACGCCGGCATCTTCCTGGCGTTCTTCCACCAGGTGGCGGGCGGGACGCACTTCGTCGCGTCGCCGGCCGCGCGGTTCGTCTGGATCCTTCTCTACAGCGCGACGGCCGGCGCCGTCCTCGTCTGGCGCGTGCTGCTGCCTCTGCTCGACCACGGGCGGCTGCGCCTGACCGTCACGTCCGTGGTCCCGGAGGCCGACGGGCTTGCCAGCGTGTGGTTGCGCGGGAGCGGTCTCGAGCGGCTCGGCGCCCGCGGTGGGCAGTACTTCCTGGTGCGGTTCGTCGCACGCGGGCACCTGGGGACGGCCCACCCCTACTCGCTGTCGATGGTGCCGACGGCCGACACCATGCGATTCACCGTCGGTGCGCTCGGCGACCACTCCGCCGCTGTCGTCGCCATCCAGCCCGGGACCCGCGTGCAGGTGGAGGGACCGTTCGGACGGTTCACCGGTGACCGTGCCACGACGCACAAGGTGCTTCTGGTCGCTGGCGGGGCGGGGATCGGGCCGGTGCGGGCGCTCGCGCAGGACCTCCTCGCCCGGGGGCACGAGCTCGTCGTCGTGCACCGTGCGCACGCCGCCGCGGGCCTCGCGCTGGCCGGGGAGTTCACGGCGAGCCCCCACCTGCGGTACGTCCCCGTGCCCGGTCGCCGAGCGACGCTCGGGTACGACCCGCTCGACCCCGCGCACCTGGCCGCGACCGTGCCCGACGTCGCCGAGCGGGACGTGTTCGTCTGCGGTCCCGACCCCATGATCACGACTGTCGTCCGGACGGCGCGCGCCCTGGGCGTGCCCGCCGGCGCGATCCACCGAGAGGAGGTGGCCTGATGGCCGCACGACCCTGGCGAGGCACGCTCATCTACGTCGGCGCCGTGGCTGTGATGACGGCGGCGGGGGTCGCGAAGTTCAACGGAGTAGGAGCGGTCGACTCCGCCGCCGCACCGGTGGCCGACGGCGCGACGAGCGACGAGAGTGCGACGACGGGCCCGGACTCGACGGACGCGGGCTCGACCGAGTCAGGTGCGGACCAGACCGGCCCAGGCTCCTCCTCCGACGGCACCGACCCGGGATCGGCAAGCACGGAAGGCTCGTCGACCAGCGACGACGTCACGATCGTCGGCTCCGTGGCCCAGACCCGCTACGGGAACGTGCAGGTCTCGGTGACGTTCGCGGGCGAGAAGATCACGGACGTCCAAGCGCTGCAGATCCCCGACCGCGAGCCGCGTGACGTGCAGATCTCCCAGCAGGCCGTCCCGATCCTCACCCAGGAGGCGATCGAATCGGGCTCGGCACGTATCGACACGGTCTCCGGCGCCACCTATACCTCGGAGGGTTACATCGAGTCCCTCCAGTCCGCGATCGACCAGAGGGGCTGAGCCGTGCGCCACCAGCAAGTCGTGATGGGTATCCCGATGTCCGTCGACGTGCCCGACCGCGACGACGCGGCCGTGCGCGAGGCGGTGACCATGGCGTTCGCGTCGTTGCACGCCGCGGACCGTCGGTTCAGCCGGTTCGACCCGACCAGCGAGGTCAGCCGCTACGCCCGCGGCGAGGTGCTGGTGGTGTCCGACGAGCTGCGTGAGGTGCTGGCGCTCGCGGAGCGTGCCGCCGACGAGTCCGGGGGAGCGTTCAGCATCCGCCGGCCCGACGGAGGCCTCGACACCGACGGGGTCGTCAAGGGCTGGGCCGCGCAGCGGGCCGCCGACACGCTCCTGGGTGCGGGCGTCGACCGCTTCTGCCTGAACGCGGGCGGTGACGTGGCGCTGGCGGGGGAGCCCGAGCCAGGCCGTCCCTGGAACGTGGGGGTGCGCCACCCCGACGACCCCACCCGCGTGCTCGCGGTGCTCGAGGTGCGGGACGGGGCGGTCGCAACCTCGGGAACCTACGAGCGCGGCGCCCACATCTGGGACGGTCGGACCGGAGGCGCAGCGGCCGGCCTCGTGGCGGCGACGGTGGTCGCGAACGACCTGCTCAGGGCGGACATCATGGCGACGACCGTGATGGCGCTGGGACCCGACGGCGTCGCCTGGGCCGCCGAGCACGGTGCCGCGGCCGTCGTCGCGGTCCGCCCGGACGGCCGGATCCTCAACGCCGGCGGCGCGGCCGTGCCGCAGCTCGTCTGACCGCGGCCCGTGTGACTGCAGCTCGTCCTGCGCAGGTCACGGACCGCCGCGCCAGTGGTCGATCCGGCGGTGGTCGGGCGTGAATCCGTGCTGGACGCCCCACAGCACCGCCTGCGTGCGGCTCTCGGCGCCGATCTTGCGGTAGACCGACCGGATGTAGGACTTGACGGTGTTGGGGCTCAGGAACGTGAGCATGGCGACGTCGGCGTTGCTCATGCCCTGGGTGATGAGCGCGAGGATCTCCGACTCCCGGTCGCTGAGGCCCTCGTGCCGGCCGGGCCAGTCCAGGCCGTTGGCGGGGCGCACCCGACCGCGCGGCTCGCTGAGCACGAACTCGCCCGCGTGGACGGCCTCGAGCGCCGCGACGAGCTCGCGTGCGGGCAACGACTTGGACAGGTAGCCGCTGACGCCCTGCTCGCGGGCGCTGGCGACGAGGTCGGGATGGAAGTTCCACGTGAACACGACGACCTTGCGCGCGTTCGGGTTGCGCACCAGCACGCCGATCTCGTGCTGGTCGGACTCCGGCTGCGCGAAGGAGTCGTACAGGACGATGTCCACCGGATCGCTGACGGGCTCGTTGGTGTCGATCTCGGCCACCACCACGCGGTCGCGGTACTCGTCGATGATCTTCGCGACGCCCATCACCACGACGTCGTAGTCGTCGACGAGCGCAACGGTGATGGGGGCACTACGTTCGGTCACGCAGCCGACGATAACCCCCCTAGGGGTGTACTGCACCCACCCCAGGGGTGGTTGTGTCGGAACATCGACCACGCCGAACGAAAGGCACCACCATGCTTGGGCTCATCATCACGATCATCATCGTCGGACTCATCGCGGGCGCCCTGGCCCGCCTCATCGTCCCCGGCAAGCAGGACATGTCGATCCCCATGACCATCCTCATCGGGATCATCGGCTCGTTCGTCGGCGGCTTCCTCGGTTACGTGCTGTTCCACAAGGACGGCAGCGACGGCTTCCTCCAGCCGGCCGGGATCATCGGCTCGATCATCGGCGCGATCATCGTGCTGCTGCTCTGGATCAAGTTCTCGGGTCGTCGCTCCATCACCAGCTGACGCAGCGGGACCCCACGATGCCCGGTCGGGCGGCTCACGCGGCCGCCCGACCGGGTTTCGTCGTCCCAGTGCGCGGGCGTGCCGCGCGGCGGCACTGGGGTTCGCCGGGAAGAAAATCGCTCGGTTACCGTTGAGTACACCTGGGCGCGTCGCACGACGCGCCCGGAGCCGATCCCCGGGAGCTGACCCACGTGATCACGTGGAACCTGACCGAGCGCCGCGCCGTCGACCTGAGCCTGGTCGCCAGCGCGCTCTGTCGTGCTCCCCGCGGGTGTCGGCCCGCTGCGCGCATCTGACCCGCAGCCCCGCCAGCGACCTCCGTCGCCCTTCCCGGCCCTGCCCTGAGCGGGTGCGCCGGGTTCTTCCCACACGACGCGAGCGCACGCGCGCTCACGGAAGGCTCTCCTGTGTCTACATCGACTGAAACGCCCGTGCGCCGCCGCCGGCTGCGCCTGCCCTCCTTCACCGTCCAGGTGATCCTCGGCCTCGCGCTCGGCGTGCTGCTGGGCTGGGTCGCCCGCCAGATCGGCCCGACCGCTGCCGGTGACCCCAACTGGCTCACCACCACGCTCGACACCATCGGCAGCTCGTTCGTCACGTTGCTCAAGGCCGTGGTCCCGCCGCTGGTGTTCCTGGCGATCGTCGCCTCGATCGCCAACCTGCGGCACGTCACCAACGCGGCGCGCCTGGCCGGCCAGACGCTGCTGTGGTTCGCCATCACGTCGGCGGTCGCGGTGACGATCGGCATCGGGCTGGGTCTCATCCTCAAGCCCGGCTCTCACGCGACGCTGGACACGGCGGGTGCGACCGCGCCCGATCACACCGGCAGCTGGCTCGACTTCCTCAACGGCTTGATCCCGGGCAACGTCCTGGGCCTGCAGGCCGGCACCGACGCGAGCGTCGCGGACGGATCCGTGCAGGCCACGACCAGCATCAACTTCAACGTGCTGCAGATCGTGGTGGTCGCCCTCGTCATCGGCATCGCGGCGCTGCGCACGGGCAAGGCCGCCGAGCCGTTCCTCACGTTCACGCGGTCCGCGCTGACGATCGTGCAGAAGGTGCTGTGGTGGATCATCCGCCTGGCGCCGCTGGGCACCCTGGGCCTGATCGGCAAGGCGGTCGCGACGTACGGGTGGGACCTGCTGGCACCGCTGGCCACGTACGCGGTCGCGATCTACGCCGGGCTGCTGATCGTGCTGCTCGTCGTCTACCCGGTGCTGCTGCGCAGCAACGGCCTGCGCGTGCGCGACTTCTTCCGCGGCGCCTGGCCGGCCATCCAGCTCGCGTTCGTGTCGCGGTCGTCGGTCGGGACGCTGCCCGTCACGCAGCGCGTGACGGAGCGGAACCTGGGCGTCCCGTCGTCATACGCGTCGTTCGCGGTGCCGCTCGGGGCGACGACGAAGATGGACGGCTGCGCCTCGATCTACCCGGCCATCTCGGCGATCTTCGTCGCCCAGATCTTCGGCATCCACCTCTCGCTGACCGACTACCTGCTCATCGCGTTCGTCTCGGTGGTCGGTTCCGCCGCCACGGCCGGGCTCACGGGGGCGGTCGTCATGCTGACGCTGACGCTCTCGACGCTCGGGCTGCCGCTGGCCGGCGTCGGGCTGCTGCTGGCGATCGACCCGATCCTCGACATGGGCCGCACGGCGGTGAACGTCGCGGGGCAGGCGCTGGTCCCGACCATCGTCGCCAAGCGTGAAGGCATCCTGGACCTCGACCGGTACGCGTCGGCGTCGGCGGAGGACCTGTTCGCGGACGACGAGGACGCGGCGCTCGACGCGTCAGGCTCGGACGACTCGTCAGCGGTGGGAACCCCGACGAGCGGGTCCGACGCGACGCGTGGCCGGGAGCTCACGCCCGCGCGCTGACATCCGTCCCGCGACACCCCTCGACGGCGCATCGAGCACCTCGCTCGGTGCGCCGTCGTCGTGTCCTGACCACCGATCGGTCAAGTCCTGGCCGGTGCCCTGCCAGGACTTCGTCATGCCGCGTGAAGGTGTCGTGGACACGTGACCAAGTTCGCAGGTTGCTCGAGAAAAGCGTGCTGGTCAGTGCCGGTCGTAACGATACGATTCCTGCGTCGCTCGAATCGATACGAGCGTCTCGTCACGAGTTCCCGGAGCCCCCCACCCCATGCGCAAGTCCCTCCTCGTCGGCAGCCCCTGGCGTGTCATGGCCGTCTTCGCCGTGCCGCTGCTGATCGGCAACGTGGTGCAGCAGATGTACCAGGTGACCGACGCGTTCATCGTCGGCCGCACGCTCGGTGTCGACTCGCTCGCGGCGGTCGGCTCGACGGGCAGTCTCCT
Organism: Cellulomonas sp. JH27-2; assembly: GCF_014837175.1. Taxonomy (GTDB): domain Bacteria; phylum Actinomycetota; class Actinomycetes; order Actinomycetales; family Cellulomonadaceae; genus Cellulomonas. The sequence continues at coordinate 200,832 of NZ_JACYFR010000004.1, forward strand.
GTTCCTGCTCCTCGGTTTCGCGTGGGGCATGACGTCCGGTTTCGCGATCCCGACCGCGCAGGCGTTCGGCGCGGGCGACGCGGCTGCCGTGCGCCGCTCGGTCGCGGCGGGGACCATGCTCACCGCAGCCGCCAGCGTGGTACTCACCGGGCTGTCGCTCGCGCTGACCGGGCCCGCGCTCCGCCTGCTCGACACGCCCCCGGAGCTCATCGGCGAGGCCACGACGTTCGCGACCATCAGCTTCGCCGGCGCCGCCGCGACCATGTTCTTCAACTTCCTGTCCGCGATCATCCGCGCCATCGGGGACTCCCGCACGCCGCTCGTCTTCCTCGCGCTGTGCTGCGGCCTCAACGCCGGCCTCGTCGTGCTGCTCGTCGGGGCGCTGGGCTGGGGTGTCGGCGGAGCCGCTGCCGCGACCGTCGTCTCGCAGCTCATCTCCGTCGCGCTCTGCCTCGCGTACATCAAGCGCCGCGTGCCCGCGCTGCACATCGGCCGTGCAGACTTCGTCGGCGCGCGTGACGAGCTCGGCGTGCACCTGCGCATCGGCCTGCCGATGGGCTTCCAGGCGTCGATCATCGCGATCGGCTCGCTGACCGTGCAGCTGCGACTCAACGAGCTGGGCGCCGACGCGGTCGCCGCGTACACGACGGGCTCCCGCGTCGACGGCCTCGCGGTCGCGTTCCTCGGCTCGATCGGGCTCGCGGCCTCGACGTTCGTCGCGCAGAACCACGGCGCCGGGCGGCCCGACCGCATCCGCGCCGGCGTGACGCAGGCCGTGTGGCTGTCGGTCGCCGTGTCCGTGCTGCTGGGCATCGTGCTGGTGACCTGGGGCAGCGACATCGTCGCGCTGTTCGTCGGGCCGGGCGAGGACCAGGTGGTCGACATGGCGGCGGAGCTCCTCACGGTCAACGGCCTGACGTACTCCGCGCTGGGCATCCTGTTCGTGCTGCGCGGTGCGCTGCAGGGACTGGGCCGGACGCTGGTCCCGACCATCACCGGTGTCGTCGAGCTCGCGATGCGCGTCGGGGCGGCTGTGGTGCTGGGGTCGATGTTCGGCTACGCCGGCATCGTGTGGGGCAACCCGCTCGCCTGGCTCGGATCGGCCGTCGTTCTCGTCCCCGCATACCTGCGGGCGCGCCGGTCGCTCGGGGAGCCGGCCGCCGACGTGGTCGTCGTCGACGGCCCGGCCGACGGGTCCATGGTGATGGAGGTGGTCGTCCCGCAGCCGCACGCGGCACCGGACGAGGCGCCGGACGGTGGGCCGGCCCGGGCGGCGGCGTCGCGCCGGGTGCGCGTCCGCGTCCGACGCCGCGGGACGGTCCGCCCCGGCGGCCGTCGCGCTCAACGCGCCAGGCGTTCGACGACCGCTCCGTAGAGCGCCGGCGCGGCAGCGGCGAGCGGGACGATGCCTCGGCGCAGCGGCGTCGCCGACGTCGTGACCAGCGCGGACGTGAGCACGCGGTAGTCGCGCGTGACAGCGGACCATGCCCGCTCGTAGGCCGCGTTCGACGAGGCGACGGACTCGCCGGAGTCGTCGTCGGGCAGCGTCGTGATCGCCGCGTGTGCCTGCGCGACCCCGACGCGCAGGCCTTCGCCGGTCAGTGCGTCGACGTAGCCGGACGCGTCGCCGACCAGTCGGATGCGGCCCGCCGTGCGGCGCGACGTCGTCTGGCGCAGCGGGCCGGCGCCGCGCAGCGCGCCGATCGTCGGTGCGCCTGCGACGTGCGCGGCCAGGTCCGGCAGCGCGGCCAGCGTCGCGTCGAAGTCGGTGTGCGGTGGGCACAGCAGCGCGATGCCCACCATGTCGTCGGCCACCGGGGTCACGTACGCCTCGACGTGCGGGCCCCAGTGGACCTCCACCAGGTCGGACCACGGCGCGACACGGAAGTGCCGGCGCAGGCCGAACCGGCGCGGCTGCCAGCGGCTGGCGCGCCGGTCCAGCGCGAGCTGGGAGCGGATGTGCGAGTGCAGGCCGTCGCAGGCCAGCAGCCACCGCGCGCGGACGTCGCCGCAGGTCACGCCCTCGTCATCCTGCTTGATCGGCCCGGACCGGGTCCCGACGAGGTCCGCGCCGAGCTCCCGCGCGCGGGCCTCCAGCGCCGCGTGCAGCGTGGTGCGGCGCACGCCACGGCCGGACGTCGTGGCGAACAGGTGGTCGGCGCGGCGGCGGCCCGCGACGTAGCGGATGCCGCGCAGCTCGTGCCCGTCGGGGTCGACGCCGATCCGCGCGAGCGCCGCGACCGCACCGGGCATCAGCCCCTCGCCGCACGCCTTGTCGACCGGCCCGGGGCGCGGCTCGAGCACGGTGACCGACAGTCCCGCCAGCCGCGCCTCGATCGCCGCGGCGAGGCCCACGGGCCCGCCGCCGACCACCAGGACGTCGACGCTCACGCCGCCGTGCCTGCCGTGCCCGTGGAGGTGCCCGACGAGCTGCCCGCGGACCGCAGCGCCCGCTCCTCGGCCGGGATGCGGAAGGCCAGCAGCAGCACGGCGTTGAGCACGGTGAACGCAGCGGCGGTGATCCACGCACCCCCGGCGATCGGCAGCGCCAGCCCCTCGGCGGCCACCGCGACGTAGTTGGGGTGCCGCATCAGCGCGTACGGGCCGGTCGCGACCAGGGGCTCGCCGGGCACGATGACGATGCGCGTGTTCCACAGGTTGCCGAGCGTGCGGATGCACCACCAGCGCAGCACGTTCGCGGCGACCACCACCGCGACGGCGACCACCGCGAGCAACAACGGGGGGGCGTCGTCGCGCACGCGCGGCTCGACGAAGCACCCGACCAGCAGACCGACGTGCAGCGCGACCATGGCCGGGTAGTGGCCCTGCGCGTACTGCATGCCGCCGCGGGCGAAGGCCCAGCGCGAGTGCCGTGCGGCGACGACGAGCTCGCACAGCCGCTCGACGACGACCACCGCGAGCAGGGCGTGGTACCAGGTCATGAAGCCTCCGGCCAGCGCATCAGGACGGTCTCGGCGCTCACGCCGGGCCCGAACGCGAACATCACCGCCGGCGATCCCGGCACGTGCTGGCCGTCGTCCAGGGTTCGGGCGAGCACGTGCAGGACGCCCGACGACGACAGGTTGCCGACCTCGGCCAGCGACGCCCAGCTCGCCGCGAAGGCCTCGTCGGGCAGGTCGAGCGAGTGGGCCGCGGACTCGAGGATGCGCGGCCCGCCGGTGTGCGCCACCCACGCGCCGACGTCGCTCACCTTGAGGTGGTGCGCGGCCAGCAGGTCCGTGACGTCGTCGCCCAGGTGCTCGCGGACCAGGTCGCCCAGGCTGCTGGCCAGCAGGATCCGGAAGCCGGAGCCGCCGATGTCCCACCCCAGGTCGCGGGCGGTGCCCGGGTACAGCGCGCTGCGCGTGGCGACGACGTCGATGCCGCCGGCGTCGTCGGCCGCGCGCACGTCGCCGACCATCACGGCCGCCGACGCGCCGTCGCCGAACAGGCCGCTCGCGACGATGTTGGCCATCGAGTCGTCGCCCTGCTGCAGGGTCAGGGAGCACAGCTCGACGCTGACCAGCAGAGCGACGTCGTCGGGATGTCCCTGCAGGTAGTCGTGGACGCGCGCCACCCCCGCGGCTCCGCCCACGCACCCGAGGCCGAACACCGGGATGCGGCGCACGTCGGGACGCAGGCCGATGCGCTCGACGAGCAGCGCGTCGAGGGACGGCGCCGCAATGCCGGTGATCGACGTGACGACGACGAGGTCCACGTCGGCGGCGGTCAGCCCGGCCCGGTCCAGCGCCTGCTCGCACGCTCGCGCGGCCAGGTCCAGGCCGTGGGTGACGAACGCGCGCAACGAGTCGTCGAACGACGTCAGGCCCGCGTAGTCCTCGAGCGGCAGCGTCATGTGCCGCGTCCGCACACCCGTGGCCCGGTGCATCCGGTCGATGACGGCGAGGCGCCGCGGGTCGGTGGTGAGCAGCGGGGCGATCGCGGCGGTGATGTCCGCCTGCGCATGGGCGTGCGCCGGCAGCACGGGGGCGATCGCGGCGATCCTGCTCACCCGAGCAGCCTCACACGCGCGCCCGGATCCGGCGCGCCGACGGCTCCCGCTGGCGTCGGGTCCGCCGGCCTGCCGGCGCTCGCGGGTTCCGTGGCGACTCGCGGGTTCGGCGACGACTCGCCCGTTGCAGCCCGCGCATCGATGATGAACCCGCGAGCCGAGCAGACGCACGGCGACGACGGGAGGTGGCGGGTGACCGACGGGTCTGTCGCGGCCGGCCGACGAGCGAGCGCGCGGGCCGGCGTCGCCCGCCGCACCGTTGACCTCGTCCTCGCGTCGCACCCGGGACCCACCGTCGCGGTGACGGCGCTCGGCACTGCCCTCGCGCTCGGGGCGGGCGGCGGATGGCGTTCGCTGCTGGTCGGCGCCGCGGTCCTGGCCGGGCAGCTGTCGATCGGGTGGAGCAACGACTGGGTCGACGCGGCTCGTGATGCGGCCGTCGGGCGCACCGACAAGCCGGTGGGCGACGGTCGCCTGCCCGTGGCGACCGTGCGCACGGCGGCGCTGATCGCGGCGGCGTCGTGCGTGGTGCTCTCCCTGGCCGCAGGATGGGTCGCGGGGGCGGTCCACCTCGTCGCCGTGGCCTCCGCATGGAGCTACAACCTGGCGCTCAAGCGGACGGCGTGGTCGTGGGCGCCGTACGCGCTCTCGTTCGGCCTGCTGCCGCTGTTCGTCGCGCTGGCCGTGGGTGCGGACGGCGCGCGCTGGTGGGCCATCGCCGCCGGCGCGCTGCTCGGCGTGGGCGCGCACGGCACCAACGTGCTGCCCGACCTGCTCGACGACGAGGCCACGGGGGTGCGCGGCGCACCGCACCGGATCGGTCGCCGAGCCACCGTCGTGGCGTCCGCGGCCGCGCTGCTCGGGGCGACGACGCTCGTCGTGCTGGCACCGCCCGGCGCGCCGTCGAGCGTGCCGACGGCGCTGCTGGTCGTGGCGCTGGCGGTCACAGTGGCCGGCGCGGCGGTCGCGCTGACCCGCCCGCGCAGCAAGATGCCCTTCGTGGCGTCGATCGCGGTGGCGGCCCTCGATGTGGTGCTGCTGGTCGGGTCGACGTGGACGATCGGCTGACGCCTCGTCAGTCCGAGCCCCAGCACAGGCAGAAGGGGTGCCCGGCGGGGTCGGCGTAGACCTGGAAACCGCGCGGCAGGTCCAGGTCCGCGCCCTGGAGCAGCCGCGCGCCGGCCGCGATCGCCTCGTCGTGCGCGGACCGGATGTCCTCGACCGACAGGTCCAGGTGCAGCTGCTGCGGCTCGCCGTCGGGCCAGTCGGGCGGCACCAGACCGGGCACCAGCTGGAAGTCCAGCCGGGGCTCACCGTCGACGAGCACCGTGTGCCAGTCGTCCTCGACGGACACCGTCCCGTCCAGCAACGTCGCCCAGAACGTGGACGCCACGGCCAGGTCCGGCACGTCGAGCACGACGACCTGCTTGGTCACTCGCATGCGCGATCACCTCCTGCCGCATCGTCGCACCGGCCACCCACACACGTCTTCGTAGGATCGGTGGATGGCCATCCCCGAGTTCATCGTCGACCTGCGTGCCTCCGTCGGGCACGCCCCGCTGTGGCTGCCCGGAGTGACGGCGGTCGTCCTGCGAGACGGCGCCGACGGGACCGAGGTGCTGCTCGTCCGGCGCGCGGACACCGGAGCCTGGACCCCCGTGACCGGCATCATCGACCCCGGCGAGGAGCCGGCCGTGGCGGGAGCGCGCGAGATCCTGGAGGAGGCGGACGTCGTGGCCGTGCCGCAGCGGTTGGCCTGGGTGCACGTGCTGCCGCCGATGACGTACGAGAACGGTGACCAGGCCCAGTACCTCGACCTGACGTTCCGTTACGAGTTCGTCTCGGGCGAGCCTGCGCCCGCCGACGGCGAGAACACGGACGCGCGGTGGTTCCGGCTCGACGAGCTGCCGCCGATGACCGCCGACATGCGTGAGCGCATCACGCGGTGCCTCGACCCGGACGGCACCACCGCGTTCGAGGCGTGAGGCTCAGGCCGCCCAGCGGGCCAGGAGGTCGGCGATCGGCCCGGGGGAGCTGAGCGTCGCGAGGTGGCCCCCGGGCACGACCTCCGGCTCGACGCCGAGTCGTTCGCGTGCCACGCGGCGCTGCAGGTCGAGCGGGAACATCCGGTCGTTGCGCGCCGCGACGACGTGGACCGGCACGTCGGGCCATGCGAAGTCGACCGCCTCGTCGAAGACGGTCGCGGCCTCGTTCTCGTCGTGCTCGGCGGCCTGCTCCACGAGCTCCGCGGGCACGTCGTGGAAGAACGTCGTGTCGTCGAACGCGCTCGACCAGCCACCGCGCTGGGCGGCCGCCAGGCGCTCCGCCTCCGCGCCCACGTGCTCCGACCAGTCGCCCAGGCGTTCACCGGGGACCGGCACCATCGCCGTCAGGAAGACGACGGCGCGCAGGTCGACCCGCGGCCACACGAGCGGCGCCGTGAACCCACCCAGGGACTGGGCGACGAGCACGACGTCGTCGCGCGCGCCGATCGCCTCGCCCACCACGTCCGCGTAGTCGGTCAGCCCCTTCGCGGGGTCGGCGGCGGGCAGGTCGACGGCGAACGCGTCGATGCCGCGTCCGCGCAGCAGGTCGACGACTGGGTGGAGGTACCAGGCGGACCCGCCTGCGCCGGGGATCATCGCGACGGTCGTCATCGGCCCATCGTGCCCCGGGCGCGGCCGACCGGCGCGATCACCGGCCCCGCAGGTCCTTGCGCAGGATCTTGCCCGACGACGACTTGGGCACCGCGTCGATGAACGCGACCTGGCGGACCTTCTTGTGCGGCGCCACCCGCTCTGCGACCCACGCCATGAGCACCTCGGCACTCAGGTCGGCGTCGGGGCGGAGCACGACGAACGCCTTGGGCACCTCCTGCCCGTCCTCGTCGGGCGCCCCGACGACCGCGGCGTCCTGGACGTCCGGGTGCGTGAGCAGCAGCGCCTCGAGCTCGGCCGGCGGCACCTGGTAGCCGTGGTACTTGATGAGCTCCTTGAGCCGGTCGACCACGTAGAACGCGCCGTCGGCGTCGACGGTCGCGATGTCGCCGGTGTGGAGGTAGCCGTCTGCGTCGAGGGTCTCGGCGGTCGCCTCGTCGGCGCCCAGGTAGCCCACCATGACGTTGGGACCCTGGCACCACAGCTCGCCCGGCTCGCTCATGCCCTCGGCGGGGACGTCGATGTCGTGCCCGTCGGCCGGGTCGACGAGCCGGCACGTCATGTTGGGCAGCAGCACTCCCACCGAGCCGCGCGGCAGGTCGTCGCGGTCCGCGGGCACGGCGTGCGAGACCGGGCTCATCTCGGTCATGCCGTAGCCCTGCACCACCCGCGAGCCGAACCGGTCGGCGACGGCGTCGGCCAGCGCCCCGTCCAGCGGTGCGGCGCCGGACAGGATCGTGTGCACGCTCGACAGGTCGTGCTCTGCGACCAGCGGGTGCTTGGCCAGTGCGAGCGCGATGGGCGGCGCGACGAACAAATACGTGCAGTGCTGGTCGGCCACCGCACCCAGGAACTGAGTGAGGTCGAAGCGTGCGAACGTCACCAGGCGGGCGCGGGCCTTGAGCGACAGGTTGAGCAGCACGGTCATGCCGTAGATGTGGAAGAACGGGAGCACGGCCGCGACGACGTCGTCGGGCGTCAGCACGATCAGCCGGAGCGACTGCGCGACGTTCGCGACCAGGTTGCGGTGGGTGAGCATGACGCCCTTGGCCAGGCCCGTGGTGCCTGACGAGTAGGGGAGGACGGCCAGGTGCGTCGCGGGATCGAACGCGACGTCCGGCGCCGGGTGGTCCTCGGCGAGCAGGTCGGCCAGCGAGGAGTGACCGTCCGCGCCGTCCAGCACGACGACGTGGTCGTCCTCGAGCCCGGCTGCGGCGGCACCGGCGGACATCGCGGGCAGCAGCGGCGACGCGGTCACGGCCCAGACGGCTCCCGCGTCGCGCAGCTGACGCCCGATCTCCTCGCCGGTGTAGAGCGAGTTCACGGTCGTGACGGTCGCGCCGGCCCGCAGGATGCCGTGGAAGACCGCGACGAACGCCGCCGAGTTGGGGGAGTGCAGCGCCACCACGTCGCCCGGCCCGACGCCCCGCGCGGCCAGCGCCCCCGCCACGCGATCGACCTGCGCGAGCAGCTCGCCGTAGGTCGTCGTCGCACCGGACGCCGAGTCGACCACGGCGATCGAGCCCCGCTCCGCGTCGGACAGGTCGCCGAACAGGAAGTCGTGCACGGACAGGTCAGGGATCTCGACGTCGGCAAAGGGGCTACGGATCACCACGACGGACTCCCTCGTCTCGGAACGGCGGCGCACGTCCTCGTGCGCGCCGCCTCGCACGTTACCCGCAGCGCTCGAGGTGCGTCTCGGCGCGCGGTCGCGCCCCGACGTGGGCAGACTGCTTGCTGACCGAGCGTGCCCACCGAGCCTGCTGACCAGGCCCGACGAAGGCAGCCGACGACCCGCGCCGACCGTGGCGAGGCCGGAACGAGAAGGGGTGAGCATGAGCATCCTGCGCACCAAGTCCATCGAGCAGTCGCTGGCGGACGCCGAGGAGCCGGAGCACCAGCTGAAGAAGTCCTTGTCCGCGCTCGACCTGATCGTCTTCGGCGTCGGCGTGGTGATCGGTGCCGGCATCTTCACGCTCACGGGTCGCGCCGCCAACCAGACAGCCGGCCCGGCGATCGTCCTGAGCTTCGTCCTCGCGGCCGTGTGCTGTGCGCTCGCCGCCATGTGCTACGCGGAGTTCGCCTCGACCGTGCCGGTCTCGGGGTCTGCCTACACCTTCAGCTATTCGAGCCTGGGCGAGATCTTCGCGTGGATCATCGGCTGGGACCTGCTGCTGGAGATGGTGCTGGGCGCGAGCGTCGTCGCGCAGGGCTGGAGCTCCTACCTCATGGTCTTCCTGGGGAACATCGGCATCGACGTGCCCGAGGCGATCGGCGCGGGCGGCACGGTGGACCTCCTGTCGATGGGGCTCATCATCGTGCTCGGCATCCTCATCACGATCGGCATCAAGGAGTCGATGCGGGTCAACCTGGTGCTGGTGAGCATCAAGCTCTTCATCGTCCTGTTCGTGATCGTCGCCGGGATCGGCTTCGTCAACTCCGCCAACTACCACCCGTTCATCCCGCCGGCGCAGGCCACGGACACGACGACCGGTCTGACGCAGCCGCTCATCCAGGCGCTGCTCGGCCACACGCCCAGCGCCTTCGGGGTCGGCGGAATCTTCGCGGGCGCCGCGCTCGTGTTCTTCGCCTACATCGGGTTCGACGTGGTCGCCACCACCGCGGAGGAGACCAAGAACCCGCAGCGCAGCCTGCCCATCGGCATCATCGGCTCGCTCATCATCTGCACGGTCCTGTACTGCGCGGTCTCGATCGTCGTGACGGGCATGGTGCCCTACGACAAGCTCGACCCTGAGGCGGCGCTCGCCAACGCGTTCACGGTGCACGGCGAGGACTGGATGGCCACGCTCATCTCCGCCGGGGCCGTCGCAGGCCTGACCACCGTGGTGCTGACGCTCATGATCGGCGCGAGCCGCGTGGTCTTCGCGATGAGCCGCGACAACCTGCTGCCGCGCGGGCTGGCCCGCGTGCACCCCACGTTCCGGACGCCGTACGTCATCACCGCCGCGATCACCGTGGTGTGCGCCCTCGTCGCCGGCCTGACGCCCGTGGGTGTCCTGGAGGAGATGGTCAACGTGGGGACGTTGAGCGCGTTCCTGCTGGTCAGCATCGGGATCATCATCCTGCGCCGGACGCGCCCCGACCTGCCCCGGGCCTTCCGGGTGCCGTGGGTCCCGGTGCTGCCGATCGTGTCCGCGCTCATCTGCCTCTGGCTGATGATCAACCTGTCGGTCGAGACGTGGCTGCGGTTCCTCGTGTGGCTGGTGCTCGGCTTCGGGATCTACTTCTTCTACTCGCGGTCGCACTCCCGGGTCGGTGACACCGAGGTCGAGGACAAGGTCGCGTCATGACCCAGGCCGAGCAGACCCGGCAGCCGCCGGCGGTGCCGCGCAGCGCGTGGAACGCGCTGGTGGTGCTGATGGCCGGCATGTTCATGGCGCTGCTCGACACGACCATCGTCAACGTCGCGCTCCCGACCATCCAGAAGAGCCTGGACGCCAGCGAGGCGACCCTGAGCTGGATCATCTCCGGCTACGCCCTCGCCTTCGGGATCCTGCTCATCCCGGCGGGGCGGGTGGGTGACCGGATCGGGCACAAGTGGGTGTTCTTCTCCGGGCTCGCGCTCTTCACCGTGGCGAGCCTGTTCTGCGGCCTGGCGCAGTCCAGCATCGAGCTCGTCGTCGCCCGCGTGGTGCAGGGCGCGGCCGGCGGCATCTTCGTGCCCGCCGTGACCGCGATGATCCAGCTGATGTTCCCCGGACCGGTGCGCGGCAAGGCGTTCGCGATCATGGGTTCGGTGATCGGCGTCTCCACCGCGCTCGGTCCCATCCTGGGCGGTCTCATCATCGAGGCTTTCGGCGACGAGAACGGCTGGCGGCTCGTGTTCTGGGTCAACATCCCTATCGGCATCGTCGCCCTCGTCGCTGCCGCCCGGCTGCTGCCGGCCGGCCACGAGGGGCACGCCAGAGAGGGCACGGACCTGGTCGGGCTCGCGCTGCTGACCGCCGGGCTCGTCGCCATCCTGGTGCCCTTGATCGAGGGGCAGGACAAGGGCTGGCCCACGTGGACCTTCGTCTCGCTGGCGGCGGGCGTGCTGCTCATCGTGCTCTTCGCGCTCTGGGAGCTGCGCGACGCGCGGCTGGACAAGAACCCCCTGGTCCCACCGCACCTGTTCTCCCACCCGGCGTTCACGGGCGGCACCGTCCTGGCGCTCGTCTACTTCGCGGCGTTCACCAGCATCTTCTTCACCATCTCGCTGCTGTGGCAGGCAGGGCTCGGCCACACCGCGCTGCAGTCCGGCGTGGTGGGCGTCCCGTTCGCGCTCGGGTCGATCGTCGGCGCGTCGCAGAGCAACCGGCTCTCGCAGCGGCTGGGCCGCACGGTGCTGGTGCTCGGCACCGCCATGGTTGCGGTGGGGCTGATCTGGGTGTGGATCGTCCTGCGCGTGGTCGACGCGACGGACCTGACCAACTGGGACCTGGCCGCGCCTCTGGCGATCGCGGGCATCGGCAACGGGCTGTTCATCGCTCCCAACGCCCAGTTCATCGTCGCGACGGTCGACCGTCGCGAGGCGGGTGCGGCGAGCGGCGTCATCTCCGTGATGCAGCGCGTGGGCAGCGCGATCGGCATCGCCGTGATCGGCAGCGTCCTGTTCGGCACGCTGAGCATCACCAGCCGCGACCCGGCCGCGATCATGCAGGCGTTCGCCGACAGCGCCGCGCACGCGATGGCGGTCAGCGCCGTGCTGGCCGTCGTGAGCTTCGCGCTGGTGTTCGCGCTGCCGCGCAAGGTCGAGCAGCCTCGTGGCTGAGCCCGCCTACGAGTTCGACGGCACGTTGCACGTCTGGGCGGCGCGGCCACCCGAGCAGCACGTCGACCTCCCCGAGGCGTTGTCGGACGAGATCGCGGAGGTCGCCGCGGGGGTGACGCGCGGCTTCGGCTCGGTGCGTGTGGAGGCGACCATCGGGTCGTCGACCTGGCGCACGAGCCTGTTCCCGGGTGCGTCCGCCTACGTGCTGCCGGTCAAGAAGCCGGTGCGCGTGAAGGAGGGCTTCGACGAGGGCGACCGCGTGCACGTCAGCATCGTGTTGGTCGACCTCACCGGCGACGAGGGCTAGGACGTCACGTCGGCCGTCGTGAACCGGCTCCACGCGAGCGCGCCGAAGATGGCCACCCACGCGGCCTGCACCGCGAGCCCGCCGCCGATCACGCTCCAGCTCGGCTCCAGGCGCAGGAACTCGGCGAAGTCGAGCCAGTGGTGCGTGAGCAGCCCGGGCTGGATGGCGTGCAGCGACGGGATCGTGTCCAGGACGCCGGACACGATCGCGACGACGACGGTCGCAGCCATCGCACCCACCGGCACCTCCGTGAGCGTCGAGAAGAACAGCCCGACGGCCACGAGCCCGGTCAGGGAGAGCCCGACGTAGACGACGACGGCCAGCACGCGCAGCGCGCCCGCGGCCAACGGCACGGTGTCGCCCGACAGGAGCGTCACGTCGCGCACGCCGAACAGCGCCGCCCCGGCGACCAGCCCGACGACGGCGATCGACGCGACCGCCGCGGCGGCGAACACCAGCGCCCCGACCGCCTTGACCAGCAGCAGGCGCGAGCGCCCCACCGGCACGGTGAGCAGGTAGCGCAGGGTGCCCGCCGCGGCCTCGCCGGCGATGGCGTCGCCGGACGCGATGCCGATCGTCAGCGGCAGCAGGAACGGCAGGCACAGGAACACCGACGCGACCACCAGGAACAGTCCGTTGCCGGTGACGCGGGACAGGAACGCGGGCCCCTGCCCGGACAGCGCGGTGTCCTGCGTGAAGAACAGGACCAGGCCCAGCAGCAGGGGCACGAGCGCGAGCCCGACGAGCAGCACCAGGTTGCGTCGTCGGCCCAGCACCAGCCGCAGCTCGCTGCGCTGCAGGCGCCAGTACGACGATGCCCGGGACGGGACGGCCTCAACGAGCGACATCGAAACCCTCCCCGGTCAGCTCGACGAAGACCTGCTCGAGGCTGGGGCGTCGTACCTCGAAGCCGGTGACCTCGATGCCCGCGTGCACCAGCGCGGCGGGGATGCGCGGCGGGTCGATCGGGCCCAGGTCGGCGGTCAGCACCGGCCCCTCCGCGGTGACGTCCAGCCCCAGCACCCGGAGCACGCCGACGGCGCTGGCGGCGTGCCCGTGCGTCACGGTGACCTGCACGGTGGTGGTGCCGCGCGAGTCGAGCACGGAGCGTTCGCCCTGCAGCAGCAGCCGGCCGCGGCTCATGATCCCCAGGTGCGTGCAGACCTGCTCGATCTCGCCCAGCAGGTGGGAGGACACGAGGACCGTGGTCCCGGCCTGCGCGAGCTCGCGGATGAGCAGCCGCACCTCCCGCGTCCCCTGCGGGTCCAGGCCGTTGGTCGGCTCGTCGAGCACGAGCAGGTCGCGGGGCCGCATCAACGCCGCGGCCAGGCCGAGCCGCTGCTTCATGCCCAGGGAGTACTGCCGGAACGGCTTGTGCTCGGCGGCCAGCAGTCCCACGCGCTCGAGCGCGGTCGACGCGCGGCGGGTCGCCGTGCGCGGGTCGGCCGTCGCGTCGGCGGCGTCCAGCCGGGCCAGGTTGGCGCGGCCGGTCAGGTAGGGGTGGAAGCCCGGCCCCTCGACGAGCGCGCCGACGCGCGGCAGCACGGCGGGCGCCGCGTCGGGCATCGGCTCGTCGAGCAGCCACGCCTGCCCGCTCGTCGGGCGCACCAGTCCCAGCAGCATGCGGATGGTCGTGGTCTTGCCCGACCCGTTGGGCCCCAGGAACCCGTAGACCGCACCGCGCGGCACGGCCAGGTCGATGCCGTCGACGGCCACCTGCCCGGACCGGAAGCGCTTGGTCAACCCTCGGGTGCGGACGGCGGTCGACGCGTCGGTGGGCACGTCCGCAGTCTGGTCCGACGCGGTCGACGACGCAGCCTGGAGCTGGGTCATGCGGCGCTCAGCGCGCGTCGGCCTGGAGCGTGGACCCCGGGACGGCGCCCACCAGGACGCGGCCGTCCGTGGTCACCAGGACGCTGCCGAGCGTGGTCTGCACCAGCCGCCCCTCGGGGACGGCCGTGGTGAGCGTCTGGTAGAGCGTGGGGAGGTCGAGCTCGCGCGCCTTGTCGCTGCCGTCCGCGCCGAACTCGTCGAGCAGCTTCTGGCCGCTCTTCGACCCGATCATCGGCTTGCTCCCCGGCACCGTGGACAGGGCGTCCGTGCTGCCGGCCAGCAACCCCGCGACGTTGACACCGCTCGCCTGCACCACGGTCTCCCACCCGGTGCCGCTGACCGTGACGCCCTCGGGCAGGGCGGTCGAGGGCTCGTCCGTCGCGGCGGGCAGCGGGACGACGACGTCCTTGGTGTCGACACCCGCGGGAGCGGTGAAGCTCAGCACGGCGTCCGAGGGCTTTGCGAACGTCACGTCCGTGAAGCCGACCTCCATCGAGGGGGCCTTCGTGTCCTTCGTCGACCACACCTGCACGCGCAGCGGCGTGTCGGTCTTCGCGTCGATCGACACGACGACGTGGCCGACGAGCGTGTCGCTGTCCTTCGGCGTCACCACCAGGTCGTACGCGCTGCGTCCGGCGACCGTCGTGGCGGCGTCGAGCGTCACGCTCGAGTACTGCTCGACGAGGTTCAGCACGGAGCGCGCGGCCGCGGCCGGCGTCGGCAGGTCGCCGGCCACCTGGGGCTGGGCCTGCATCGACTCGTAGCGCGCCTGGTCCGAGGCGGGGATCGAGTAGTGCACCACCTGGTCGTCGGTGCTGGAGTACGTCCACGCCTGCGACCCGTCACGGACCACCGAGTACTCCGAGGTGGGGCCCAGCAGCGACGCGCGCGAGCGGTCGTCGCCGTCCGACCAGACCCGCAGCGTCGAGCTGCCGTCCAGCAGGTTGACGGGTGACGCGCCGGCCACGTCGCCCAGCGGCAGCGACGGCAGGCCAAGGCGCGCCGTGTAGACGACCGTGCCGGACAGCGGCTGGTCGGGCGCCTTCGCGACGTCCGTGACGAGCTGCTCCGGAGTCACGTCCGGCAGGTCGTCGCTGCTGGCCGACGCCATCAGCGGAGGGGCGACGAAGGCTGCGGCGACGATCGCGCCGACGACGGCGGGGACGGCCCAGCGGGCCCGGGGAGACATGCTCATGGCACCAGCCTGCGCCCTGGGCGCTGTGGCGATGCTGAGAGGCGGGCGGGCCGCGGGCCGCGCAGGGTGACATGCTGCCGGGATGCGGGTGCTGGTGGTCGACGACGAGCGATCGCTCACGCACGCCCTGCGCCGGGGGCTCGGCGCCGAGGGCTTCGCGGTGGACGTCGCGCACGACGGCGAGCGCGGCCTGGAGATGGCAACGGCGCACGACTACGACGCCATCGTGCTGGACGTGATGCTGCCGCGGCGCAACGGGTACGACGTGGTGACCGCGCTGCGGGCGCGCGAGGTGTGGACGCCCGTTCTCATGCTGAGCGCGAAGGACGGCGAGTACGACGTCGCCGACGGCCTCGACGTCGGCGCCGACGACTACCTGACCAAGCCCTTCGCGTTCGTCGTGCTCGTCGCCCGGCTGCGCGCGCTGCTGCGCCGGCCGCCGCGCGTGGAGAGCCCCGTCCTGACCGTCGGCGCCCTGGTGCTGGACCCCGCCGCAAGGACGCTCACGCAGGAGGGTCGGTTCGTCGACCTCACGGCCCGCGAGCTCGAGCTGCTCGAGTACCTGATGCGCAACGCCGACCGGGTGGTGGGCAAGCTCGAGCTGCGCGACCACGTCTGGGAAGGGGCGGGGGAGGACGTCAACGTCGTCGAGGTGTACGTCGGCTACCTTCGGCGCAAGCTGGGCCGCGCGGCGGTGTCGACCGTGCGCGGCGCGGGCTACCGGGTCGCGGGCTGAGGCCCGTGGCGGCCAGGGGGCGCAGGACCAGACGCTGGACGCTGCGCCTGCGGCTGACGCTCGTGACGGCGGGTCTGCTCTGCGTCGCGCTCGTCGTCGGGGCCGTCGCGCTGACCACGGTGCTGTCCCGCACACGCGTCGCCGCGCTGGACGACGTGGTGGTGCAGCGGGCGGACACCGTCGCGGAGCTCGCCGCCGACGACCGCCTGCCCACCACGCTGCCGGTGGCGCAGCCCGGAGAGATCGTGCAGCTCCTCGACGCGTCGGGCCGCGTGCTCGCGACGTCGCCGACGGCGAGCGCGACCCTGCCCGTGCTGCCGGCGGACGAGGTCGCCGAGCTGCGGGCGCGCGCACCCTGGGTGGGCAGCACGACGGACAGCGCGTACGACGACGAGGCCCGCGCGGCGGTCCGGGCGACGACGTGGCAGGACGAGCCCGCGACCGTCGTCGCGACCGTGCCGATGACGGAGGTGCGCGGGTTGCTGCACGCGCTGACGCTCGCGCTGCTCGGCGTCGTGCCCGTGCTGACGGCGATGTTCGCGGTCGCGATCTGGTTCGCCCTGGGCCGGGCGCTCGAACCCGCCCTGGCGCGGCAGCGCACCTTCGTCGGGGACGCGGCGCACGAGCTGCGCTCGCCCATCGCGTCGCTGCGTGCGGCCGTCGACGTCGCACGCGCTCACCCGCAGGCGTACCCGGCCGACGAGCTGGCCGCCGACCTGGACGGCGACCTGACCCGCATGCAGACGCTCGTCGACGACCTGCTGCTGCTGGCTCGTCTCGGCTCGACGACGGGTCGGCCGGTCGAGGTGGACCTCGCCGGGGTCGCGCGGGAGGTCGCGCGGTCCGTGGGCGTGCGCGCGGTGGTGCGGATGGAGGTGGTCGGGTCCGGGACGGGGACCGCCGATCCGGACGCGGTGGCGCGCGTGGTGCGCAACCTCGTCGACAACGCCGTCCGGCACGCGCGGTCCCGCGTGGTCGTCACGGTCGCTCCGGGTGCGGTGACGGTGGACGACGACGGTTCCGGCATCCCTATCGCCGACCGCGAGCGGGTGTTCGAGCGGTTCGTCCGGCTCGACGAGGCGCGTGTGCGCGAGGGCGGCGGCAGCGGGCTCGGGCTCGCGATCGCCCGCGAGCTCGCGCGCGACGGCGGCGGAGACCTCACCCTGGGGGACAGCCACCTGGGCGGCCTGCGGGCCTGCCTCCGGCTCTGACCGACCGCTACGCTCCCGGTCATGCTCACGCGCCGCTCTGCCGCCACCGATGCGCGTCATGCGCGTGACGGGCGCCGCGTCACCATGACCGCGCTCGCGCTCGTCGTCGCGCTGGCCGCGTCGCTCGTCGTCGCCGCACCGGCGCAGGCCGCGAGGCTGGACCCGCGCCTGACGCAGAAGCTCTACGTCGAGAAGGCGGGTTCGGCGTACGACGCGGCCAAGGCGGCCCGCAAGGCCGGCAGGACGGCGACGGCCCGCAAGCTCGAGGTCATCTCGACGACCGCGCAGGGGAAGTGGATCGGTGACTGGACGGGCACCGCCACCCGGTCGACCGTGCGCACGTACGTCAAGAAGGCCGCCGCCGCGAAGCGGACCCCGCAGCTGGTGCTCTACGCGATCCCGGGCCGCGACTGCGGCGGTCAGTCCGCCGGCGGGCTCGCCGCGACGCAGTACAAGGCGTGGGTGCGCCAGGTCGCCGCGGGGTTGAAGGACGGCGCGGTCAAGGGCAGGAGCCGCGCGCTCGTCGTGCTGGAGCCCGACGCGCTGATGCTCGACTGCGCCGACTCCGCCCGCTACGCCCTGCTGGCCTACGCGACCAGGAAGCTGGCCGCGACCGGCGCCTGGGTGTACATCGACGCCGGCCACTCCGGCTGGCGCACACCCGCCGAGACAGCGAAGCGCCTGGTCAAGGCCGGTGTCCGGTACGGCCGCGGCTTCTCGACGAACGTCTCGAACTTCAACTCGACGACCGCGGAGAAGACGTACGCCACGAAGGTCGCCACCGCGCTCGCGACGAAGAAGGTCACCGCGAGCCACCGGCACTACGTCATCGACACGTCCCGCAACGGGCGGCACTCGGCCGCCGGCCAGTGGTGCAACCCCCCGAAGCAGGGGCTGGGGCGCAAGCCGGCCCTGTCGCACGCCGGGGGCGCCCTGGACGCGTACCTGTGGGTCAAGCGGCCCGGCGAGTCGGACGGCGCCTGCAACGGCGGTCCCGCGGCGGGGCGGTGGTGGCAGGCCTACGCCTTGGACCTGGTGCGCTACCGCGCGCGCTGACGCGTCAGATCCGGATGCGCGCCCACTGCAGGTTGTGGTCGGAGCCGCGGTAGCGCTCGTCGAACTTCCCGGACGACGTGAGGATCATCTGGTTGACGAACCGCGAGACGCCCGAGCCGTTCTTGACGAACACGTAGTCGATGCGGGTGCCGGTGTAGGCGTACTTGTACGGCTTGACCGGGTACCCGTGGTCCTTGCTCGCGTTGTGGCTGTTGGACGTCGTGTCCTTGCGGCGCGTGGTGCTCGCGGCGTTCGTCGCGCTGGTGTAACCGGCCTTGACCATGTCGACCTGAGGTCCGCTGGTCCAGCGGGAGTCGGAGTTGAAGTCGCCCAGGACGACGATCGGCGCGTCGGGCTGCCCGTCCGCCTTGGCCTTCGCGGCGATGAAGCTGCGGACGCCCGCCGCGGCGGCCTTGCGCATCTTCTGCACCGTGCTCGATGTGCCCTGCTCCAGGTGCGTCGAGACGACGTAGAACTGGTGGCCGGTCGCCTTCGAGGACATCCGTGCCCAGGTGAACTGGCGGTCGTACTTGCTCTTGTCCCAGGTCACCGAGCGTGCCAGCGACCGCGTCGACTGCACGCCCGAGGCGATCAGCGTGACATCGGCCGGCTTGTAGAGGATGTGGTCGGAGCGGGAGGCGCCCGCGGTCCCCATGCTCTCGTACCGGTCGGACTGCGCTCCTGTCAGCGGGATGCGGGCGATGGCCACGGCGGACCGGTAGGTCGGGGACACCATGCGCGCCAGCTCCTGGTACTGCTCGCCGGACTTCTTCGACGCGGCCGCCTCCTGCACCGCGACCACCGAGGCGCCGGCGTGGAGGATCCCGTTCCTGACCGCGGCCTTGCGCTTGTCCCACGACCGGCCCGGGATGGAGGCGGTCGCGGTCGAGCTCGCGACGTTCCAGGTGGCGAACGTGACGGCGTCCTTCGACGAGCCGGTGACGGGGGGTGGGGACGGGTAGCCGACGGCGGTGACCGAGTGGGCGACCTTCGAGCCGTTGCGGGCGTACAGGTGCACGTACACGGCCTCGGTGCCCTTGGAGCCGATCCGGGCACGCCACTTCGCCGGGATCGTGAGCACGACGGACGTGCGGCTGACGGCGACGCTCGTCGTCCAGATCCTGGCGCTGTTCAGGGCCGACGGGGTGCGGTGGCCGGACTTGTAGACGTTCTCGTTGGCCCACGACGCGACGACCTTGAGCGACGTGCCCGCGACGTACTTGGGCCAGCTCACCGTGACCTTGTCCTGGCCCGCCGCCGTCACCTTCACCCCGGTCTTGTACCGGGGTGAGCTGGTGGTCGGCGTGGTCTTCTGCTTCGCGCTCCAGGAGGTCCCCGCCGCCTTCACGCGCACCCAGTACGCGGTGCGGAGCTTGAGCTTCTTGACCGCGAGGGCGGTCTTCGTGGTGGTCGTCGTGCGGGTCTTGGACCTCGCGAACTTCGACGAGGACGAGACCTGGACCGTGTACTTCTTCGCGCTCTTGACGGCCTTCCAGCTGACGCTCACCTGCTTGACGCCCGGGACGACCCGCACGGATGCGGGTGCGGGCAGGGCTGCCGTCGCCACGGCCGGCACCAGGCCGACGAGGGCCAGGACGGCGACGAGCGCGAGGACGACGACGCGGGCGGTGGAGCGGGTGCTGGTGCTGGACGCCATGGGCGCACATCCTTGCTCACGGGGGGAGGATCGGGCGCAGGCGGCTCTGGTGTCACCCGATCGGCGTACATGGTAAGCACGACATCTCGGAGGTTTCGGGTCGAGCGTCTCGATGGGTGGCCGTCGTCAGGTCGTCGTCGCAGCCGTCGCGCTGCCTAGACTCCGGTGGTGCAGTGCTCCTACTACGACGCCGGCGTGTGCCGTTCGTGCACGCTCATGGGAGTCCCGCACGCGACCCAGGTGGCGGACAAGGAGGCCGGGGTCCGTGCGCTCGTCGGCGCCCACCTGGACTGGCTGCCGCCCGTCGTCGGGCCCGAGAGCGCGTTCCGGAACAAGGCGAAGATGGTGGTCGGCGGCACGCTCGACGCACCGACGCTCGGGATACTCGACCGTGCGGGGGCGGGCGTCGACCTGCAGGGCTGTGGGTTGTACCCGCCCGAGCTGAGCCGCATCTTCGGCGTCCTCGCGTCGTTCGTCGGGCTCGCCCGCCTCCAGCCCTACGACGTCCCCACTCGCACCGGCGAGCTCAAGAACATCCTCGTCACGCTCGCCCCCGACGGTGCGCTCATGGTCCGGTTCGTGCTGCGCTCGCAGGAGTCCGTCGCGCGCATCCGCAAGCACCTGCCGGCGCTGGGGGACATCGCCGTGGTGTCGGCGAACATCCTGCCCGAGCACAAGGCCGTGGTGGAGGGATCGCAGGAGATCGTCCTGACCGAGCGGGCGACCCTGACGATGCGTGTCAATGACATCGACCTGCACCTGCGCCCCCAGTCGTTCTTCCAGACGAACACCGAGGTGGCCGCCGCGCTGTACCGGCAGGCCGCGGCGTGGGTGGACGAGGCCGCGCCGTCGTCGTTGTGGGACCTGTACTGCGGCGTCGGCGGCTTTGCGCTGCACTGCGCGGGCGGCCCGACGGCGCCGCGCGACGTCGTGGGCATCGAGATCAGTGCAGAGGCGATCGCGAGCGCTCAGACGTCGTGCGCCGAGCTGGGCCTGGACCGCGTGCGGTTCGCCGCCGGGGACGCGACGCAGTTCGCGCTCGCGTCGTCCGCCGCGCCCGACCTGGTGATCGTCAACCCGCCGCGACGCGGGATCGGGCCGGAGCTGGCCGGCTGGCTGGAGTCGTCGGGCGTGCGCCACGTCGTCTACTCGAGCTGCAACGCGCAGACGCTCGCGCGGGACCTGGCCGCGATGCCGAGCCTGCGGCCCACGCGCGCGCGGCTGCTCGACATGTTCCCGCAGACCACGCACTACGAGGTGATCACCCTCCTGGAGCGCCGATAGCCCTCACCCGCGAGACGGCACTGGTCACGCGCCGCTCGAGCGGGCACGCTGTCCCGAGCGTCCGGCGTCGTCGCCGGGGCGAAGGAGCGCGCGTGAGCACCGTGGTCGTCGGGGCAGGTCCTGCCGGGCTCGCGGTCGCCTCTGCACTCGCCCGACGAGCGCACCGGGCGACCGTGCTCGAACGTGCGTCGGTGGGCGCGTCGTGGCGAGGCCACTACGACCGCCTCCACCTGCACACGACGCGACGGCTGTCGTCCCTGGGCGGCTCGCCGATCCCGCGGCGCTACGGGCGGTGGGTCGCGCGCGACGACGTCGTCGCGCACCTCGACGAGATGGCGCGTGACGTGCGCGTGCGTCCGGGCGTGACGGTCGAGCGCGTGGACCCCGACGGACCGGGGTGGGTGCTGAGCACGTCGGACGGGCCGGTGCGAGCCCGGGACGTCGTGATCGCGACGGGCTACAACCACACGCCGCTCGCCCCCTCGTGGCCCGGGGTCGACGGCTACACCGGTGAGCTCCTGCACGCCGCCGACTACCGCAACGGGGCGCCGTTCGCGGGTCGTGACGTGCTGGTGGTGGGCGTCGGGAACACGGGTGCGGAGATCGCGGTGGACCTGGTGGAGGCCGGTGCGCGCTCGGTGCGGCTGGCAGTGCGCACACCGCCGCACATCGTGCGCCGGTCCACGCTGGGGTGGCCCGCGCAGGGCACGGGGATGGTCGTCCGCCACCTGCCGGTCCCCGTCGTCGACGCCGTCGCCCGGGGTCTCGCCCGCGTGGAGGTCCCCGACCTGTCGTCGTACGGGTTGCCGCGGCCGACCACGGGCCTGTACTCGCGCATGCTCGAGGGCGCGACGCCGGTGCAGGACGTCGGGCTGATCGCGGCGGTCCGGGACGGGGCCGTGACGCCGGTGGCCGCCGTCGTCGGCATCGAGGACGACGAGGTGCTGCTGGCCGACGGGACGCGCCTGCGACCCGAGGTGATCGTCGCTGCCACGGGGTACCGGCGCGACCTCGAACCGCTCGTGGGGCACCTGGGAGTGCTCGACGAGCGTGGGCTGCCGCGGTCGCACGGCGCCCGTGCACCCCGCCCGGGCCTCTACCTGACGGGCTTCACGACGCCGATCAGCGGGATGTTCCGCGAGCTGCGCCTGGACGCCGAGCGGATCGCCCGCGCGATCGCGTGAGACCTCCCGCGCTCAGGCGAGCGCGCCGGCCAGCAGCCGCAACGTCTCCTCGCGGGCCGGCGAGCGGTCGGCGGGTGACCCGGCCAGGGCTCCCGCGACCGGACTGACCATGAGCTCGTCGGTGCCGAGCCGCTCGGCCAGGCGCGTGACCTCCGCGGCCGCCTCGTCGGGCGGACCGACGATCCACGCCGCCGTCAGCTCGTCGAGCGGGGGAGTGGGCGCCGCGGCTTCGGCGTCCTCGACCAGCTCCTGGGCGGACAGCCCCTGCCCGCTGCGCAGCCGCCACATGGAGCGCGCGTTGGGGAGCGCGAGGCGGGCAGCCTCGTGCGCCGTCGGCGCGACGACGACGTTCGCGACCGCGATCGTGCGGGGGTCGGCCAGCACGTCCGACGGCCGGAACGTGCGCCGGTACAGCGCGATGGCCTCGTCGGTGCCGCGGCCCGCGAAGTGGTGCGCGAAGACGTAGGGCAGGCCCAGCTCGGCGGCGAGCTGTGCGGAGTACATCGAGGAGCCCAGCAGCCAGATCTGCGCGGCCGAGGTCGCCTGCGGCGTCGCGCGCAGGTCGTAGGTGCGGGCGCCGACGGCCACGCTCACGGGCGTCGTGCCGAGCAGTGCCTGCAGCGTCGCGACGTCGTCGGGGAACGTGTCGACGCCGTCCGTCGTCGTGCCCCGCCGCAGTAGGTGACCGGTCACCGGGTCCGAGCCGGGCGCGCGGCCCAGGCCCAGGTCGATGCGCCCGGGGTGCGCGGCCTCCAGCAGCGCCACCTGCTCGGCGATCACCAGCGGCGAGTGGTTGGGCAGCATGACGCCGCCCGAGCCGACGCGGATGCGGGCCGTGGCCGCGGCGATCATCGCCATGAGCACCGGCGGGTTGGTGGAGGCGACCGCCGGCATGTTGTGGTGCTCGGCCACCCAGTAACGGGTCAGGCCCAGCTCGTCGGCGGTCCGGGCCAGGCTCAGCGTGGCGGCGAGCGCGTCACCGGTGGTCTGGTCCGTGCGGACGGGGATGAGGTCGAGGACGGAGAGAGCAGGCACGCTTGCGGCAACCGCCGACCCGCCGCGCGCATTCCGGCCGGGTCAGACCGTCGGCTGCTGCGTCTCCAGATGCTGCGCCCCGATCGCTGAGGCCAGGTGCTGGATCAGCTCGTACGGGACGTCCTCGGTATAGAGGAAGCAGACCGCGTCGTCGTCGGCCCGGTACCGCGAGACGTCGGCCTCCAGCGGCCCGTCGAAGTGCGGCACCGGGGACAGCCGGACGTCGTGCGCGGTCCCGCCGAAGTGGAACGCGCACCGGTCGCCCAGCAGGATGGCCGGCACGCCCTCGTGGATCTCCTCCGAGGCGCCGGGCACACCGCGGTGGATCGCGAGCCGGACGCTCTGCAGGATGCCCTGCACGTCGGGCTCGAAGGTCTCCAGGTACTCCTCGACGTTCTCGGCCATGGGCGAATAATCCCGGATGAGACGGGCCTCAGCGCGCCGACGCGGCCGGGAAGGCACGCAGCAGCTCGATCACGACGTCCGCGGAGCGGTCGGCCGCGTCGTCGACGTGCGTGAGGTGGTCGTCGATCGGGCCGCAGAGGTCGGAGATGCCGCGGACGGAGACGAACGGCACGCCGTACAGGTGGGCGGTGTGCGCGAGCGCGGCCGACTCCATGTCCGTGGAGACCGCGGTGGGGAACTGCGCGCGGACGGCATCGATGCGCTCGGCGTCGATGAACATGTCGCCGCTGATGACGGTGCCCGTCACGAGCGTGCTGTCGACCCGGGCCGCCATCGCGACGTCGTGCAGCGCCTGCTCGGCGCGGTAGACCTCCGGCATGCCGGGCACCTGCCCGAGCTGGTAGCCGAAGGCCCGCGCGTCGGCACCCGAGTACAGGTAGTGCGAGCCGACGACGACGTCGCCCACGCGTACGTGCAGCCCCACCCCGCCGGCGCTGCCCGTGCTGATCACGGCCCGCGGCCGCGCGGTCTGGATCACGACGGCGAGCGCCGCAGCCGCGTTGACCAGCCCGATCCCGCACCGCACCAGCACCACGCTGCGGCCCGCGAACGTGAGCGGTGTGTGCTCCGCGTGGCCCACGCGCGTGGTCGGTCCGACCGCCTCCGCGCGGGCGAGGAAGGGCGCGGCCTCGTCGGCCATCGCGGCGACGACCACAGCATCGACAGGGTGCTCGAGTGGGCTCACCCGTCGATTGTCCCCGACGGCGGCAGCAGCTCGACGCCCGGCACGGCCCGCACCGGCCGGACCCAGGTGACCGGACCGGGTCGTCACCGGGCGCTGTCCTCGCCCGTCAACGCGTCGATCGCCAGCTGCAGCCACCCGCGTGCGCCTGCGGCGACGTCGGCCAGGGCGGGATCGTCGGGCGCCCCGACCGCCGCGTCGAGAGTCGCCAGCGCACGCCGCCACACCCAGGCGCGTGCGACGTGCGCGGCGGTGACGGCCAGGCGAGCCGTCCGGTCGAGGTCCTCGCCCGGGGCGAGCGGCTCGAAGCCTGCCAGGTACGCGCGGCGGGCAGCGGCGACCGCGGGGACGTCCCACGGGTGGTCGACGTTCCTGCCGACCGCGTCGGCGACGACCCGCTGGGGGACCAGCAGGGTCGCGAACGGATGGGCGAGCACGCTGTCGCCCCAGTCGATGACGACGGTGCGAGCGGTCCCGTCGCGCAGGACGTTGGCGTCGTGCAGGTCGTTGTGGTCGATGCTCGCCGGCACGGCGGATCGCGCGAGCTGCTCGCAGACGTCGACGAGGACCGCACGAGCGTCGGCTGCGCGGACGGGCTCGGGCCCGAGGCCGTCGACGAGCTCGTCGAACCGGCCCGGCAGCGCTGCGGGCCTCAGGTCGGCGACCCCCGCGGCGAGGAGGTCCGGCACACGGCGCGCGGCGGAGCGCTGGAGAGCGCCCACCTGGACGAGCGCCGCCGTGAACGGGCCGGGCAGGTCGGCGGGCGCGTACAGGTCCCGGAACGTGCGGCCCGCGTCGGCCAGCAGGACGCGGGCCCCCTCGTGGACGCCCAGCACCTCCGGTCCGAGCCGGGGCTGCAGGCGAGCGAGGGTCGCGAGCAGCGCGACCTCGAACCGCACCGGCGCAGCGGGTTCCTTGAGCCAGGTGGTGCCGTGGTCGGTGGGCACGGCCCACACCCGGCCCCACGGGCGGTCCCTGACCTGCGCCACGGCGCCGGAGCGCGCGCGCCCCGCGCCGGCGAGGCATGCGTCCACCCAGGTCAGCACGTCGACGTGGATCATCCGGGCATCGTGGCACGCACGTGCTGCGAGAGGCGACAGAAAACGCGCCCGACGAGGGCGGCGGCGGGTGCGCGCGAGCGGCGGCCGGGCGTGCCGGGTGACGGCAAGGTGACGGTGGTGGGTCTGGCGGCGCGGGACGCGCGTTGCTCCCTAGGGTGGTCGGGTGCCGACCGCCCACCCCGAGCATCCCGGGACCGCGCGTGTTGCCACCACTCCAGGGAAGTCATCACGGGGCCCGGTGCTCGCTGTGTCGCTCTGGGCCGGCGCCCTCGTGCTGCTCTGGGTCGTCGGCCTCGCGCTGGACCGGTCCGGCGCGGTGGTGACGTTCGGGTCGTTGCCGCCGCTGCTCGGGCACGCCGCGGTGCGGGCGTCCGTGGGCACCCTTCTGGCCGTCGTCGTCGCGGGCGCCGTCGTCTGGCGAGGACACATGCGGGCGCGCACGATGCGGTGGGGTCCGCTGCTGGCTTCCGGCTGGGCGGTGTCGGCGGTCTTCGCGGTCGCCCTCGCGACCACCCGCGGGTGGTCGGCGCTCTCTGCCCCGCTGCGGGGGGAGCACGACTACCTCGTCGTCGTCCCCACCGCCGCGGCAGCCCCGGGCGACTTCCTGCGCACGTTCACCGACCGGGCGCTGGAGTACCCGATCCACGTGCGCGGCCACCCTCCTGGCTTCGTCCTGCTCGCGACCGGCATGGACCGCATCGGGCTCGGTGGCGCGGGGTGGGCCACGGCGCTCGTCGTGATGGTCGGCTCGAGTGCCGTCGTCGCCGTCGCGGTCACCCTGCGGGCCCTGGCCGGTCCCGCGGGTGAGGACGTGGCCCGTCGCGCGATGCCGGCGGCCGTCCTGGCTCCCGCCGTCCTGTGGATCGCGACCTCGGCCGACGCCCTGTACGCGGGGGTGCTCGCCTGGGGCGTCGCGCTGCTCGCCCTCGCCTCGACCCGGCGGCACTGGTGGCCCTGGGCGCTCGCAGCTGGCCTCGTGCTGGGCGCCTGCCCGTTCCTGTCGTACGGGCTGCTGCACATGGCCGTGGTCGCGCTCGCGCCGCTCGTCGTGACGCGCCGGTGGCGGCCCACCGCGCTCGCCGCCGCCGTGGTGCTCGGGTGCGTCGCGGCCTGGGCGGTGGCCGGCTTCTGGATCGGCGACGGCATCGCGGTCACCCACCTCGCCTCCTCGCACGGCCGGTCCGCCGACCGCCCGTACCTCTACTTCGCGCTCGCCGACCTCGCGGTGCTCGGGCTGCTCGTCGGACCGGCCGGCGTGGGGGGCCTCGCAGGCCTGCGTCGGCTGCCGCGACCCGTCGTCGTGCTCGTCGCGTTCGCCCTCGGCACCGCCGTGCTCGGCGCGTTCTCCGGCGTCGAGCGTGGCGAGGTCGAGCGCATCTGGCTGCCGCTCGCGTGCTGGGTCGCTCCCGCGGCGGCGACGCTCACCGGGCCGCACCAGCGGCGATGGCTCGTCGCGCAGGCCGCGACCACCGTGGCGCTCGCGGTCCTGCTCGACTCGCCCTGGTGACCGTCAGGTAGTCGTCATCGGCACGGCCGTGCCACCACGCGGTCGCCGACCTACTGTCGAGGACGTGGCAGGCGAGCGCTCGCGAAGCACCGTGCACCGGCGCCTGCTCCGGCCCCCGGAGCAGGATGACTTCCGCTCGGCCGTGCACGACCCGCGCGTCGTCGCCCGCGTGGGCACCTACCTGGGCGCCGCCATCGGCCTCGCGTTCCTCACGGGCCTGGTCTCGCACCTGCACCAGAGCCCGGTGCCGTGGCTGCCGCTGCCCACCGACCCGGCCTGGCTCTACCGCGTGACGCAGGGCCTGCACGTCGCGGCCGGCACGGCCGCGATCCCGCTCCTGCTGGCCAAGCTCTACGCCGCGTATCCGGCGCTGTTCGCGCGGCCGCGGGTCGGCAGCCCGCTGCGTGGGCTCGAGCGTGCCTCGGTGGCGCTGCTCGTGTCGACCGCGATCTTCCAGGTCGTCACCGGGCTGATCAACACGTTCCAGTGGTACCCCTGGTCGTTCGGCTTCCGCACGGTGCACTTCGTGGTCGCGTGGGTGCTGGTGGGGTCGATCGTCGTGCACGTCGCGGTGAAGCTGCCCACCGTCGCGGACGCATGGCGGCGGCCCGTCGCGGCGCAGGACGACGACGTGCACGGCACCGACGCGGACGGCGACGACGAGGACGGACCGACGAGGCGCGGCTTCCTGGCCGGTGTCGCCGTCACAGTGCTCGGCCTCACGGCGCTCACGGTCGGCCAGACCGTGCAGCCGCTGTCCGGCGCCGCGATCCTGTCGCCGCGGCAGGCCGGCAACGGCCCGCAGGGTCTGCCGGTGAACCGCACTGCGAAGGCTGCGGGTGTGCTCCCCGCGGCCACGGACCCCGGATGGACCCTCACGCTCGAGGGCCCGGGAGCGAGCACGACCCTGTCCCGCGCCGAGCTGGAGGCGATGGAGCAGACCACGGTGGACCTGCCGATCGCGTGCGTCGAGGGGTGGAGCACCCTCGCTACCTGGCAGGGCGTGCGCGTGCGCGACCTGGTCGCGCTGGTCGGTCCGGTCGACTCCGACGTGCGGTTCGTCTCGATGCAGCGGGGCGGGTCCTACCGGGAGTCGATCCTGCCGGCCCGGTACGCCGCGCATCCCGACAGCCTGCTGGCCCTGCGCCTGGGCGGCGAGGTGCTCGACATCGACCACGGCTACCCCGCCAGGCTCGTCACCCCCGATCGGCCCGGCGTGCTGCAGACCAAGTGGGTGGACCGGATCGAGGTCCGGTCCCCGGGCGGGGGGAGCGCGTGACGACCGCCGCGCGAGGGCTCGACGACCGGCGCTGGTCGGCGGGGCGCCGCGTGCTGCTCGCGATCGGCGTCGCGCTCGTCGGGTTCGGTGCGTTCCTGGGACTCACGACGGTGCCGACCCGGCAGTGGCCCTCGGTGCTGCTGTGGCTGGCCGGGGGAGTCGCGGTGCACGACGCGGTGCTGGCGCCCACCGCGGTGCTGCTGGGTGTGGTGGTGCTGCCGCGGGTCCCACCGCCCTGGCGGCCCGCGCTGCGCGCAGGCGCGCTCGGCGCGGCGGTGCTGACGCTGTTCGCGGTGGTGGTCGTGGTGGCTGCGGGCCGCCGGCGCAACGACTCGGTGGTGCCCGTCGACCCCGCGACCTCGCTGGTGAGCGCCGCCGCGGTGCTCGTGCTCGCGGTGATGATCGGGGCCGCCGTGGGGACGTGGGCCCGCCGGGTCCGCCCGGCGGCGCCGCCCGACGAGGACCTGCTGCCGCGCGAGGACGCCGACTGACCGAGGGTTCGCCCGCGCGGTCAGGTCAGACGGCGCGGAGCGCCACGAACGTGCGGTCGGCGAGCTGCCACTGCTCGGCGACGACGAACCCGCAGCCGCGCGCGACCCGGGCGAGCGTCCGTGCCCCGACACGCGCCCACGGCATGGGGCGGCTGAGGCGGCCGTGCGCGTCGCGCAGCACCAGCGGTGAGACGTCGTCGGTGTCCGGTGCGGGGTCGACCTCCACCAGGACCAGTCCCCGCGGGACGACGATGGTCCGGCAGCGCGCGATCAGCGCCTCGGGGTCGCCGCCGATCCCGACGTTGCCGTCGGCCAGCAGCACGGTTCCCCAACGCCCCTCCGCGGGCACGGGCTGCTCGACGGCCCGGCGCAGCGCGAGCGCGCCGCGCCCGCGGGTCTGCTCCACCGCGCGCCGGGAGACGTCGATGCCGAGCGCGGGGACGCCGCGCGCGTTGAGCTCGGCGACCAGGCGTCCCGGCCCGCAGCCGACGTCCAGCACGGGTCCCTCGCAGCGCGCGAGCATCAGCAGGTCGACCTCGTCGGGCGGCTGGCTCCAGCGCGCGACGGCCAGCGGCTGCGCACCGCCAGCGCCGACCGCCTCGACGGCAGCGCCGTCGAGGGCTGCCTCGTACACGGCGAGGGGGTGCGGGCGCGCGCTCATCGCGTGTGCACCGGGGCGAGGTCGTGGTAGGCCGCCGCGAAGCGCGTGTGCGGCGCTAGCGCCGCCACCGCACGGGCGTCGTCGGGCTCGTCGACGTCGCGCAGGCGGGGAAGCAGGCCCACACGCAGCCCCAGATCACGCAGCCGCGCCAGCTGCGCCGCGCACGTGCCGTCGGTGGACATGGGGACGCCCGCGAACACCCGCGGGTCGGGTGCGCGCAGCCCGATCGCCCAGTACCCGCCGTCGTCGGTGGGTCCGAGGACGGCGTCCACGCCGTGGAAGTCGACGGCGGCGAGCGGGCCGGCCAGCTGCGGGGTGTCCATCCCGACCAGCAGCGCGGGGCCGTCCCGCGGGTCGGCGAGCGCCGCGTCGAACGCGGCCGCGAGCCGGTCGCCCAGCCCGCCCGTGGGCTGCCTGACCACGTCGAACCCCGGCGGCACCCAGGCCCCGGCGTCCCCGTCGAGCGCCACGAGCCGGCGCCGGGCGGGTGCGGCGACCAGGGCGGCGAGCGTGTCGTCGATCGCAGCGGCGGCCAGGCGCGCTGCCTCGTCGGGGCGGAACGCGGCGTGCAGGCGCGTCTTGACGCGCCCCGGCACCGGCTCCTTCGCCAGCAGGACGAGCGTGCCCGCGCGCTCGGCCGCACTCATGACGCCAGCACGGCGGACATGTCGCGCACGGCACGGACCAGGCCGAGCGGGGTCCCCGTCACCTTCGAGCGGCCCGTGCGCGCCGCGTAGGTCACGTCGACCTCGTCGATCCGCCACGACCGGTCCGCCGCGCGCACCACCATCTCCAGGGGGTACCCGGAGCGGCGGTCGACGATGTCCAGGCCCAGCAGGTCGGCCCGGCGCGCGGCGCGCATCGGTCCCAGGTCGTGCAGCCGGACCCCGGTGCGGCGCTCGAGCCGGCGGGTCAGGACCCGGTTGGCGTAGCGCAGGTGCCACGGCCACGCCGCCGACGACACGGGCCGGCGGCGGCCCAGCACCAGGTCGGAGCGTCCGTCGCGGACCGGCGCCAGAACTCGCTCCAGCTCGATCGGGTCGAGGCTCCCGTCGGCGTCCATGAACGCGACGACGTCGGCGGTCGCCGCCTGCAGCCCGGCGTGGCACGCGGCCCCGAAGCCCTTGCGGGCCTCGGGCACGACGAGGGCGCCCAGGTCCGCGGCGACCTGCGCGCTGCCGTCCGTCGAGCCGTTGTCGACGACCACGGGGCGCACGCCCGCCGGCACCCGCGGCAGCAACCAGGCCAGGGCGCGGGCCTCGTCGAGGCACGGCAGCACGAGGTCGACGGAGACGGGCGCGGCGATCACCCGTCCACGCTAGGTCGCGGCCGCACGTCGGGCCCGCGGGAGGCGATGACGGCAACCTGACGATCACCCCCGCCGCACGCTCGTACGGGGCCTCTCGCGGCGCCGCGCCCGAGCGGCGGCACTACCGTGAGGGGATGCCGAACGTGCTGGTGATCGACGACGAGGAGCTCGTGACGAGCAGCGTCGCGGCCTATCTGGTCGCCGACGGGATGCGGGCCGACGTCGCCGCCGACGCGCGAGCGGGGGAGCGGTCCTGGCGCGAGGGCCGCCCCGACGCCGTCGTGCTCGACGTCCGGCTGCCGGGGGCGTCCGGGCTCGACCTGCTGCGCCGCATGCGCCTGGACGGGGACCGGACGCCGGTGGTCCTGCTGTCCGGGCTGGGATCGGTCGACGACCGGATCGTGGGGCTGGAGGTCGGCGCCGACGACTACCTCGCCAAGCCCTTCAGCCCGCGCGAGCTGGTGCTGCGCGTGGCCGCTCTGCTGCGCCGCGGCGACATCCAGCCCGGCGCGGACTCCCACCCGCTGACCGTCGGGCCGTTGACCCTCGACCCGACCCTGCGCACCGCGACCCTGGCGGGCCGGTCGCAGACCCTCGCGCCCCGCGAGTTCGACCTGCTCGCGTTCCTGGCCCGCAACGCGGGGGTCACGTTCGGCTCGCGGGAGCTGCTGCGGCGCGTGTGGGGGTGGGACTTCGGCGACGACTCGACGGTCGTCGTCCACGTGCGCCGGTTGCGCCGCAAGTTCGAGCCCGACCCGTCGGCGCCCGTGCTGCTGACGACCGTCCGCGGCACGGGGTACCGGCTCGGGACGGCGGACGAGCTCGCTGCGGCGCTGGCGGCGACGGCGTGAGCAAGGACCTGTGGTTCATCGGCGGCGTCACGGCGGCCTGCGCCGTGGGCGCGGGCGTGATCGGCGCGCTGCTGGTCAACCGCGTGCGCCGCGTCTCGCTGATCCTCGCGCTCGTCGTCGCGGCGCTGACGCCTGCGAGCGCCCTGGCCTTCGCCCTGTGGTTCAACCTGCGCGTGATGTTCCTGTCCGACCACGACGCGCAGGTGACCCGCCTGGTGCTCGGCCTGTCGTGCGTGCCCGCCGTCGTCCTCGCGGTCCTGCTGGGCCGCATGGTGCTCGCCGACCTGCGGGCGGTGACGGCGCAGGCTCGGGCGCTGGGAGATCCTGGTCAGCCGGCGGGCACGACGCCACCGGTGACCGCTGAGCTGGCCTCGGTGGCCGCGGAGCTGGTCCGCACCCGGGAGCGCCTGGACGCGTCCCGTCGCCGGGAACGGGCCCTCGAGTCGTCCCGCCGCCAGGTCGTCGCCTTCGTGAGCCACGACCTGCGCTCGCCGCTGTCCGGCATCCGCGCGACCGTCGATGGCCTGCGCGACGGCGTGATCGCGGACGCCGGTGCCGCGTACCAGGGCATCGACCGTGCGGTGGACCGCCTCAGCCGCATGATCGACGACCTGGCCGAGCTCTCCCGGCCCGACGTGGAGCCCGCGCCCCGCGTGACCGAGCCCGTCTCCCTGAGCGCCGTGCTGGCCGACGTGCTGGCGCACACCGCTGCCACCGCGGCGAGCCAGCACGTCGACCTGCGCGCCGAGGTGGCGCCGGGCCTCGAGGTCGACGGCGTGCCCGACGAGCTCGCGCGCGTGCTGGACAACCTGGTGGGCAACGCCGTCCGGAGCAGCGGCCGCGGCGGCGCGGTCCGGGTCGCGGCTCGTCGGGTCGACGGGCAGGTGCGGGTCGCGGTCGAGGACACGTGCGGCGGGATCCCGGCCGACGACCGCGCGCACGTGTTCGACGAGGGCTTTCAGGGTGGCGGCCCGCACCAGGCCGTCTCGGTCGGTTCGTCGGGTCTCGGCCTGGCGATCGTCGGGACGGTCGTGGCCGCGCACGGCGGTCGCGTCGGCGTCGCACCTACGGACGAGGGCTGCGTGTTCGAGGTCAGCCTGCCGGCGTGGACCGACGCGGCGCGGGTCGGCGCTAGGACGGAGTGACCTGGCCCGGTCGAGCGTCGGTGGCCGTGCGGGACGGACGTCCGGACGTGTCGGCGAGGACGTCGGCGAGACCGGCGTCGAGCGGGATCTGCGCGCTCCACCCCAGCAGCGACCGCGCGCGCGCCGAGGACGCGGTCACGTGCCGCACGTCGCCCACGCGGTACTGGCCGGTCACGACGGGCTCCGGACCGCCCATCGCGGCAGTCATCGCGCCGGCCAGGCCGCCGACGGTCGTCACGGTGCCCGAGCCGACGTTGAGGGGCTCCATGGACCCGTCGTCGGTCGGCCTTCCGGCCGCGGCCACGACGGCGCGCGCGACGTCGTCCACGTGCACGAAGTCGCGCCGCTGACCCCCGTCCTCGAACACGCGCGGCGCGCGCCCGGCCGCCAGCTCGGAGCGGAACAGCGACGCGACCCCGGCGTACGGCGTGTCCCGCGGCATGCCCGGTCCGTAGACGTTGTGGAACCGCAGAGCGAACGCGCTGCCGCCCGTCTCGCGCACCCAGGACCGCAGCAGGTGCTCGCCCGTCACCTTGGTGGTCGCGTAGACGTTGCGCGGGTCGAGGGGGGCGTCCTCCGAGACCAGCCCGGGCGACAGGACGCCGTCGCAGCGCGGGCAGCGCGGGTCGAAGACCCCCGCGTCGAGGTCGCCGACCCGGCGCGGTGCGGGCGCGATCCGGCCGTGGGCCGAGCAGTCGTAGGCGCCCTCGCCGTAGACGACCATCGAGCTGGCGAAGACCACGCGCGGCGTCCCGGCGTGCAGCGCGGCGCGCAGGACGCACGCGGTGCCGAGGTCGTTCGACGAGACGTAGTCGGTGATGTCGTCGAGATCGACCCCCAGCCCCACCTTGGCGGCCAGGTGCACGACCGCGTCGTGCCCGGGCACCACGTCGGTCAGGACGTCCTCGTCGCGGACGTCGGCCTGCACCAGGCGGGCCCCGGCGACGTCCGGCGTCGTGCCCGGGGCGTGCACGTCGGGTCGTAGCGAGTCCAGGACGGTGACGTCGTGACCGTCCTGCAGGAGGCGGCGCACGACGTGCCGCCCGATGAAGCCGGCCCCGCCGGTGACCAGTACGCGCATGCCACCAGCATCGCCGCTCGCACCGGGCCGCCGCACGGCGGGCGCGGGCCGACGACCTGACGGCGAGGTGACGGTCGGCCTGGGCGCCTCCGCCGAGCCGCCGTCGGTCCGGCCCGCTACGGTCTGTGCGTGACCAACGACGCCTCGCCCATCGGCATCCTGGGCGGCTCCGGGCTCTACGAGCTGATCGAGGATGCCGAGCCCGTGCAGATCGACACGCCGTACGGCGCGCCCAGCGAACCGCCGCGCGTCGGGCTGCTCGCCGGCCGGCGGGTGGCGTTCATCCCGCGGCACGGCGCGGACCACCGCTTCCCCCCGCACGGGGTGCCCTACCGCGCCAACCTGTGGGCGCTCCGGGCGCTGGGCGTGCGCCGGGTGCTCGCGCCGTCGGCTGTCGGCGGACTGCGCGCCGACCTGGCACCCGGCACCCTGGTGGTGCCCGACCAGGTGATCGACGGCACGTGGGGGCGGCCGTGGACCTACTTCGAGGACGGTGCGCCCGTGCACGTCGGGTTCGCGGACCCGTACTGCCCGCAGGGCCGCGCCACGGTCGCGGCCGTGGAGGACGGGCAGATGCCCATGGAGCACCGCGGCACGCTCGTCGTCATCCAGGGCCCGCGGTTCTCCTCGCGCGCGGAGTCACGGCGCAACGTCGCTGCGGGCGGGGACGTCGTCGGGATGACCGGGATGCCCGAGGCGGCCCTGGCCCGCGAGCTGGCGCTCTGCTACACCACGCTCGCCGTGGTGACGGACGCGGACGCTGGCGTCGAGGGTGGCGAGGCGGTGTCGCACCAGGCCGTGCTGGCCCAGTTCGCCCGCAGCCTCGAGAGCCTGCGCGGGGTGCTCGCCGACGTCGTCGGTGCGCTGCCCGTCGACGACGAGTGCATCTGTCGGCACGCCCTGGACGGGCTCGTGCTCCCGTTCACGCTGCCCTGAGTCGCGGGAGCCCGCACATGACCGTCGCCCTGGAGCTCGCCGTCACCGACCTGGCCGGCGTGCGCGTCGCGCTCGACCTCGGCATGGACCGCGTCGAGGTGTGCGGCGCTCTCGAGGTCGGCGGGCTGACGCCGTCGCCGGCGTTCGTCGAGCGGACGGTCGCGCTGGCAGCCGGGTCCGGTCTGGGCATCCACCCGCTGATCCGGGTGCGTGCCGGCGGGTTCGTCTACGCCGACGACGAGGTCGCGATCATGGCCGACGACGTGCGGCGGCTCGTCGATGCCGGCGCGGACGGCGTGGTCGTCGGCGCGCTGCGCGACGGCGCGGTCGACCTGGTGGCGCTCGAGCTGCTCCGCGAGGCGGCCGGCGACGTGGAGGTCACGTTCCACCGCGCGGTCGACGCCGTGGACGCGTCCGACGACGTCCTCGACGTGCTCGCGGACGCCGGCGTCACGCGGGTGCTGACGGCAGGCGGCACCGACGTGAGCGCCGGCCTGGAGCGGCTGCGCGCCCTGTGCGCCCAGCCGGGTCGCCGCGTCCAGGTCATGGCGGGCGGGGGAGTGACCGAGGAGAACATCGGGGCGCTGCTCGAGGTGGGCGTGGATGCGATCCACTTCTCCGCCGGGGCGCGCGTCGAGGACCCGAGCGCCGCGGCCGGCGGCTACGGCAGCCACCACGTCACCGACGCAGATCGCGCCCGGCGACTGGTGAGCCTGGCCCGAGGTGCCTGACCGCGTCGTCGTACGGGCCGCGCACGTCGATTACCCTTGCCTGCGACATCAGCGCCGTGACGCGCTTCGTTCGGCCAGCAGCACAGGGCGCAGGATCCGCTCCGTGCCGTCTGCAGGTCGTGCCATCGACCGTCGGAAGGATCGTGGAGAACGTGACCACCCTTCAGACGTCGACCGCTGCACCCCGTGCGGAGCCGTCGAGCCGGCGGCGACGCGGCGACATCCAGTCGCTGCGGGCCGTCGCTGTCGTCCTCGTCGTGCTGTTCCACCTCTGGCCCAAGCGGATGACGGGCGGATTCGTCGGTGTCGACGTCTTCTTCGTGATCTCCGGCTTCCTCATCACGTCCCACCTCATCAAGGATCCACCGACCTCGCTCCGCGGCGTCGGTGCGTTCTGGGGCCGACGTGTGAGGCGCCTGCTACCGGCAGCCTTCGTCGTGATCGTCCTGACCGTCGTGGCGAGCTGGGTGTTCCTGCCCGAGTCGCAGTGGGAGGCTGTCGCGCACGATGCGATGGCCTCGGCGCTCTACGTCGAGAACTGGCACCTGGCCGCTACGGCGACCGACTACCTTGCCGCTGACGGAGCCCCGTCGCCCTTCCAGCAGTTCTGGTCGCTCTCGGTCGAGGAGCAGTTCTACTTCCTCTGGCCGCTCCTCGTGGTCGGAGTGCTTGCGCTCGTCGGTCGCCGCGGTCGCGCCCGACGCACGGTCGGCGCCGTCATCGGTGTCATCTTCGTCGGTTCGCTCGCTGCGTCCGTGGCATACACCATGGTGCGACCCGCGGCGGCCTACTTCGTCACGTACACGCGCCTCTGGGAGCTCGCTCTCGGCGGGCTGCTCGGTGTCGCGACTTTCAGCCGTCCGGGGTGGTTCGCCTGGCCGCAGGCGGTGCGCGGCGCGGTCGCGTGGGGCGCGCTCGCCGCGATGGCCTGGGCGGCGTTCACGTTCGAGGGGTCGATGGCCTACCCGGGCGCCGCTGCCCTCGTCCCGACCTTCGCCGCCGTGGCCTTCTTGGCGGCACGCAGCGAGGACGGTGCGGCATCGCCCCAGCGGGTGCTGGGAGCGCGAGCGATCCAGTTCACGGGTGACATCAGCTACTCGGTCTATCTCTGGCACTGGCCCATCATCGTCATCGTCCCGTACGTCCTCGGTCACGCACTGTCGTGGCCCGACAAGCTGGTCGTCGTCGCCGTCGCCGTGGTCGCCGGCTGGGCGTCGAAGACCTTGATCGAGGACCCTCCGCAGCGCTCGCGTCGGCTCGTCAGGCCAGCGTGGACAGCGGCGCTCGCGGCGGGCGGGATGATCGTCGTCGTCGCGCTCGGGACCACGCAGATCGTGTCGACCGACATTCGCCAGGACCGCGCCGCGAAGCAGGTGACGGAGGCGCTCGCGTCGTCGTCGAGGTGCCTCGGTGCCGCTGCGATGGACCCGGCCGACGACTGCGCGGGATCTCCGCACGGGTCTCCGATCATCAACACGCCCGCGCAGGCCGCCGCGGACATGCCCGCCGCTTACGGCGACGGTTGCTGGTCGTCGGGGACGTTCACGCACCGGCCCGTCTGCACCTACGGACGGCAGCAGAACCCGACGGCGAGGATCGCGCTGGTCGGCAACTCTCATGCCGGGCACCTGCTGCCCGCCCTGCAAAAGCTCGCCGACGCGCATGGTTGGCAGATCACCACGTACCTCGTCTCCGCGTGCAGCCCGTTCGACCGTGACCAGGATCTTCCCGTCGCCGGCGCGGCCAAGGGCTGCCGCGACTGGGCCCGCTGGGCACAGGAGCAGACCGCCTCCCGCGGCTTCGACCTGATCGTCACCTCCGCCTACTTCGGGAAGGCGATCCTCGGGGTGCCGAAGTCCGAGCAGGTCCCGGCGGCGACAGACGCGTACGTGGACTGGCTGACGGCGTGGAAGGACTCCGGCGACCAGGTGCTCGTCATCCGCGACATCCCACACGTGGGCGACTCGGTCCCGGACTGCGTGGCCGAGCATCAGGACGACCTGTCCGCGTGCGACGCGCCCCGCGCCGAGCGGATCGTCCCCGACCCACTCGCCGCTGCCGCCCGTCGGATCGACGTCGACAGCATCCGGACGCTGGACCTGACGAAGTACTTCTGCGACCGGCAGACGTGCTACTCGACCATCGGCGGCCTCATCGCGTACTTCGACGGTAGCCACATGACGACGGCCTTCGCGACGACGCTCGCCCCGTACCTGGAACCGGCGGTCACCGCGGTGCTGGCCCGGTAGAAGGCGGCCTGTCCGTCGGTGACCGGGGGACGAGCGGGCGTCGTGATGCAGCTGATCACGCGTCGAGCGTGTCGCGCGGACCGCCGAGGTGACGCTGGGACGCGAAGTTGCGCCGGTCGGCCGTGCGGAGTCAACTGATCGGGCACCCACCACCTCGTCGACGGGACACCCATGAAGGCCTGGTTCATCACCGGCGCATCGCGCGGCTTCGGCCGCGAGTGGGCCATCGCCGCGCTCGAGCGGGGCGACCACGTCGCCGCGACGGCTCGCGACACGAGCACGCTCGACGACCTCGTCGAGAAGTACGGCGACGCGGTCCTGCCGCTGCAGCTCGACGTCACCGACCGGGACGCCTGCTTCGCCGCCGTCCAGCAGGCGCACGAGCGCCTCGGCCGGCTCGACGTCGTCGTCAACAACGCCGGCCATGGCCAGTTCGGCATGATCGAGGAGATCTCCGAGGCCGAGGCGCGCGAGCAGCTCGAGACCAACGTTTTCGGCGCGCTGTGGGTCACGCAGGCCGCGCTGCCGTTCTTGCGCGAGCAGGGCAGCGGCCACATCCTGCAGGTGTCCTCGATCGGTGGGATCAGCGCGTTCCCCAACATCGGCATCTACAACGCGTCGAAGTGGGCGCTGGAAGGCTTCAGCCAGGCGCTCGCCGCCGAGGTCGCGGGCTTCGGGATCCGCGTGACGCTCATCGAGCCGGGCGGGTTCGACACCGACTGGGGCGGGTCGTCGGCCCGGCACGCCGCCGCGCTGCCCGCGTACGACGAGTTCCGCGCCCAGGCAGCCGAAGAGCGCAAGACGCGGGTGGGTGCCCCCGGCGACCCGGGCGCGAGCGCCGCAGCGGTGCTGCGCGTCGTCGACGCCGAGCACCCGCCGCTGCGGGTCTTCTTCGGGACGGCGCCCCTGGCCGTCGCCGAGGCCGACTACGGGCGGCGCATCGAGACGTGGCGCGAGTGGGACGACGTGTCCCGCCTGGCGCAGGGCTGAGAGAGGCAGGACGACGATGAAGATCGGTGTGCACCACTACCGGTACGACGCGGTGCCCACGGCGCAGCTGCGCACGGAGCTCCGGGACACGGGCCGCGCAGCCGACGACGCCGGGCTCGCCTGGTTGTCCGTCATGGACCACTACTTCCAGATGGAGCGCGCAGGGTTCCCGGCGAGCGACCCGATGCTGGAGGCGTACACGACGCTCGGCTACCTGGCCGGCGTGACCGAGAACGTGCAGCTGGGGACGCTCGTCACGGGCGTCACCTACCGCTACCCGGGGCTGCTGGCGAAGATCGGCGCGACGCTCGACGTGCTGTCCGGGGGCCGCGCGACGATGGGCATCGGCGCCGCCTGGTACGACCGCGAGCACGCGGCGTTCGGGGTGCCGTTCCCCTCGCTCAAGGAGCGGTTCGAGCTCCTCGAGGAGGCGCTGCAGATCCTGCACCAGATGTACGACCCGGCGCAGACCGGTCCGTACGAGGGCGCGCACTTCCAGCTCGCGGAGACGGTCTGCGAGCCGATGCCGCTCAGCAAGCCGGAGATCATGGTGGGCGGGTCGGGGGAGCGCAAGACGCTGCGGCTCGTCGCCCAGTACGCCGACGCGTGCAACCTGTTCGGTGCGTCGGTGGACGAGACCCGGCACAAGCTCGACGTGCTGCGGGGGCACTGCGACGACGTGGGCCGCGACCCCGCCGAGATCCGGGTGACGATCCTGGCCGGGGGAGACCAGCTGCTCGTCGGCGACGTCGACGGGTTCGTCGAGGAGATGCGTCCCTACGGCGGGCTCGGCGTCGACACCGTCATCTTGCGCGTCCCGGAGACGGACCCCGCGCCGTGGATCCGCGACCAGGTGGCCCCCGCGGTCGCCCCCTTGTCCGACCTCTGAACCAGACCACCCCCGGTCATCCCTCCACCCACCGAGACAGACCTCTACGGGTGAGATAGACCCTTGCAGGGGTCGATCTCACCGGGAAGGGTCTGTCTCGGCGCAGGTGCGAGGGGGACGCTCGGGACGGAAAGTGCTCAGGCGGGGCACAGGGGCGGCACAACGGAGGGACATCGCGGCTCCGTAGACAAGGGGCATGAACAACGCAGCCCCCCGCAAGCGCCGCAAGGTCCGCCGGGTAGTCGTCGCCTCCAGCCTCGCGTTCGTGCTGGTCGCGGGCGGCGGCACGGCCTGGGCCCTGGACCGGTTCGTCGTCGACCACGTCGAGATCTCCGACGTCACCGCCTACGAGGCGCAGCAGTCGGCGAGCTCGTCCTCGGGCGACTCGTCCGACGCCGGCTCGAGCAGTGCCACCAACAGCGGCACGATCACCTCCACCAGCTACACGTCCGGCGACACGGACGTCAGCATCAAGAAGGTCACCACCGGCTCGGGCGACGACACGGTCACCTACTACGTCGCCGACGTGACGCTCGACGACGCGACGACCCTGCGGTCCGCGTTCGCGAACGACGAGTTCGGCACCAACATCGTCGAGGACACCTCCGACATCGCGGCCGACAACGACGCGGTCTTCGCCGTCAACGGCGACTACTACGGCTTCCGCGACACGGGCATCGTCATCCGCAACGGCGTCGTCTACCGCGACAAGGGTGCGCGCGAGGGGCTCGCGTTCTACCGCGACGGCCACGTCGAGGTCTACGACGAGACGACGACGAACGCTCAGACGCTCGTCGACGCGGGCGTGTGGAACACGCTCAGCTTCGGGCCGGCGCTGCTCGAGGACGGCCAGGTCGTCGACGGCATCGACGACGTGGAG
Source organism: Cellulomonas sp. JH27-2 (assembly GCF_014837175.1). Taxonomy (GTDB): domain Bacteria; phylum Actinomycetota; class Actinomycetes; order Actinomycetales; family Cellulomonadaceae; genus Cellulomonas. The sequence goes on from NZ_JACYFR010000004.1 coordinate 240,977, forward strand.
GTCGACACCAACTTCGGCAACCACTCGATCCAGGGCGAGCAGCCCCGCACCGCGATCGGCGTGATCGACGACAACCACCTGGTCTTCGTCGTCGTCGACGGTCGCAGCACGGGGTACAGCAAGGGCGTCACGATGACCGGCCTCGCCGACATCATGAAGAGCCTGGGCGCGACGACGGCGTACAACATCGACGGCGGCGGCTCGTCGACCATGGTGTTCGACGGCGAGCTGGTCAACGACCCGCTCGGCAAGGGCCAGGAGCGCGGCACCTCCGACATCCTCTACATCGGCGGTCTGAGCTCGGCGGTGTCGTCGTGATCGTCCTGATCCCGGCCTACGAGCCCGACGAACGCCTGGTCCACCTGGTCCGCGCGGTGCGGCGGGAACGCCCGACGACGGACGTCGTGCTGGTCGACGACGGCAGCGGGCCCGCGTACGCACCGGTCTTCGCCGCGGCCGTCGCCGAGGGCGCCACCCTGCTGACGCACCCCGTCAACCAGGGCAAGGGCCGCGCGCTCAAGACCGGCTTCACGTACGTCGCCACCCAGCACCCCGGGCAGGGCGTCGTCTGCGCCGACTGCGACGGCCAGCACACACGGGCCGACATCCTCGCGGTCGCGGACCACGCCCTCGCGGAGGACACCGCGGTGGTGCTCGGGGCGCGGCAGTTCACGGGCAGCGTGCCCCTGCGCAGCCGGTTCGGCAACGCGTGCACACGCTGGGCCTTCCGCGCCGGAACGGGCTGCTCCGTCCGGGACACCCAGACGGGGCTGCGGGCCTACCCCGCACACATGCTGCCCTGGCTGCTCGGGGTGCGCGGGGAGCGGTTCGAGTACGAGCTCGTCGTGCTCCTGCGGGCGGCGGCCGAGGGGCTGCCGGTCGAGGAGGTCACCATCGCGACCGTCTACCTGGACGGCAACGCGTCGTCGCACTTCCGACCGCTCGTGGACTCGTCGCGCATCTACGCCCCGCTCGTGCGCTTCGCCGCCTCGTCGCTGCTCGCGTTCGCGGTGGACGCGCTCGTGCTGCTGGCTCTCATGGCGCTGTCCGGATCGCTGCTCGCGTCGGTCATCGGGGCGCGCGTCGCCAGCTCGTCGGTGAACTTCGCCGTGAACCGGCTGTGGGTCTTCCGACGACGAGCCCGCCAGCCCGCGGGCCGCGAGGCGATCCGGTACTGGGTGCTGGCCGTCGCCCTGCTGCTGGCCGGCTACGGCGCGCTGTGGGCGCTGACCGGGATGGGCGTCCCCCTGCTGGTCGCGAAGGTCGGCACCGACCTCGCCCTGTTCGTCGTCGGCTACCAGGTCCAGCGCACGGCCGTCTTCGCCGGCACCACCCGATCCGTACCCGCGGCTCAGCGCTCGCACAGCGAACGCTCAGTGAACGCGGGCTGAATGGAACGCAACACGAAACCCCAGGAGGTCCCAGATGTCCCCGTACGTGCTCTACGCCGTCGACCTGATCGCCATCGCCGTCCTCACGTTCGCGGTGTACCTGCCGCGGCACCACCGCCGTGACCTCGTGGTCGCGTTCCTCGGTGTCAACGTCGGCGTCCTGGCGGTGGCCGGGGTGCTCGCGCAGAGCACCGTCGGCGCCGGCCTGGGTCTCGGGCTCTTCGGGGTGCTGTCGATCATCCGCCTGCGCAGCACCGAGCTGTCCCAGCACGAGGTCGCGTACTACTTCGCGGCGCTGGCGCTGGGCCTCATCGGCGGCCTCGGGGTGGACCCGATCTGGTTGAGCGTCGCACTCATGGCCCTGGTCGTCGTGGTGATCGCGCTGGCCGACAGCCCGCGGCTCCTGTCCCGCTACCGCCAGCAGACGATGGTCGTGGACCGCGCGATCGTCGACGAGGTGGCGCTGGTCGCCCACGTCGAGCGCCTGCTCGGCTGCCGCGTCCACCAGGTGTCCGTGCAGCGGCTCGACCTGGTCAACGACACCACCGTCGTCGAGGTCCGCTACGCGACCGGCACCCCCGCGGCCGCGGTCGTGGAGACGGCCGCGGCGACCTCCACGCAGCAGGTGACCCGATGATCACCACGACGCACCTGGCCCCCATCTCGCTCGCCGAGCTCGACGCCGCGGCCTCGCTGCAGACCCGCGTGGATCGCAAGTACCTGGTCCCGACGCAGGCGCTCCCCGCCGTCGTCGCCGCGCTGGACCCGGCCACCCGGGTCCTCGAGATCGGCGGGCAGCGCGGTTTCGGCTACGAGTCCGTGTACTTCGACACCCCGTCGCTGACCAGCTACCTGGGGGCCGCGCGGCGCCGGCGCAACCGGTTCAAGGTCCGCACCCGCACCTACCTGGACTCCGACCGCTGCTGGGTCGAGGTCAAGACCCGCGGCCCACGCGGCGCCACGGTCAAGACCCGCCAGGAGCACGAGGCCACCGGCCGCACCGAGCTGGACGACCCGGCCCAGGAGTTCACCACCGAGCTGCTCGGTGCGCTGGACGGCCCGATGTCCCCGACCCTGGTCAGCACCTACGACCGGCTGACCCTGCACGTCCCCGCCGTCCAGCAGGGCCGCCCGGACAGCCGCACGACGATCGACACGAACCTGGTCTGGACCGACGCGACCACCGGCAGCGAGCGCGTGCTCGCGGGCCTGGCCGTCGTCGAGACCAAGACCGGCTCGACGCCCTCGTCGACCGACCGTGCGCTATGGCGGCTGGGCCACCGCCCGGTGCGCATCTCCAAGTACGGGACCGGCATGGCCGTCCTGCACCCCGACCTTCCCGCGACGCCCTGGCGTCGAGTCCTCGACAGGCACGTGGCCCCGGCCACCGCCTGACCTACGTCAGGAGCATCCCCATGAAACGCTTCCTCACCCGCGTGGTCGCCCCCGCGGCGCTCGTCGCCGTCGTGCTGGCCGGTTGCACCTCCGACCCCGCCACCTCCACGGACTCGGGCACCGCCGCGACCACGACCACCACGCCCAGCGCGGCGGACGCGGACGTGACGGTCGAGAGCACGATGGCCGCCAACACGGCCGCGCACACCGCGTCGGACGCGACCGGCGACGAGACCACGATCACCCTGGACGACACGTCCGCCACCGTGAAGGGCGACGGCGCGAAGGCAGACGGCTCGACCGTCACGATCAGCGCCGCGGGCACGTACCGCGTCAGCGGCACGCTGACCGACGGCTCGATCGTCGTCGACAGCGACGACGACGGCACGGTCCGCTTGATCCTGGACGGCGCCGACATCACGAGCTCGACGACGTCGGCCATCGCGGTCACGGACGCCGGCGACGTGGTCGTCGAGCTGGCCGACGGCTCCACCAACAGCCTGTCCGACGCCAAGAAGTACACGGCCACGGGCGACGACGCGCCCAACGCCGCCCTGTTCAGCAGCGCCGACCTGACCATCACGGGCACCGGCACGCTGGACGTCCAGGGCAACGCCAACGACGGCATCACCAGCAAGGACGGGCTCGTGATCGAGTCGGGGACCATCACGGTCACCGCCGCCGACGACGGCATCCGCGGCAAGGACTACCTGGTGATCTCCGACGGGACCATCAAGGTCACGTCCGGCGGCGACGCGCTCAAGTCCGACAACGAGAAGGACGCCACGCTCGGGTACGTCGAGATCGTCGACGGCACGGTCGACGTGACGGCCGGCGGTGACGGGATCGCCGCGCAGACCGATGCCGTGATCGCCGGTGGCACGGTCACCGTCGTCAGCGGCGACGGCCACGCGACCAAGGCGACCGACGACACGTCGACCAAGGGCATCAAGGGCGCCGCGTCGGTCGTCGTCGGGGGCGGGACCGTCTCGGTCGACGCGTCCGACGACTCCGTCCACTCGAACGGCATCGTGTCCGTCACCGACGGTGCGCTGACGCTCGCCACGGGCGACGACGGCATCCACGCCGACGACGCGCTGCAGATCTCGGGCGGCACGGTGGACGTCGCGACGTCGTACGAAGGTCTCGAGGCCGCGCAGATCGTGATCGCCGGCGGCGACACGTCGGTGAAGTCCAGCGACGACGGCGTGAACGGGTCGGCGGGGTCCTCCGACGAGGAGACGACCGACGCGACGACGTCCGACGACGACGCCCAGGAGGGCGGCCCCGGTGGCGGCATGGGCGGCGGTGAGATGGAGGCCGACGCGAACGTCATGGTCACGATCACCGGCGGCACGCTCGTGATCGACGCCGAGGGCGACGGACTGGACTCGAACGGCTCGGTCACGCAGAGCGGCGGCACGGTCGTCGTGTCCGGTCCTGAGAACGACGGCAACGGTGCGATCGACTACAACGGCACCTACGAGATCTCGGGCGGCGAGCTGATCGCCGTCGGGTCGTCGGGCATGGCGCAGACCCCTTCTGACGGCTCGTCGCAGTCGTTCGTCGGCATCACGCTGGACCAGGCCGGCAGCGCCGGCGACGTGATCCAGGTCGAGGACGCGGACGGCGACGTCCTCGCCGCGTTCACGGCCACGAAGTCGTACTCGTCGGTCGTGTACTCGTCGGCCGACGTCAAGGACGGCGACACCTACACGGCGGCCGTCGGTGGGAAGGTCGGCACGACCGTGGCCGGTCCGCTCTCGCACGACGGCGACGCGAGCGGCGCGACCGCCGCGGGCACCGGCACCGCGGGTGAGGTGTCCAGCGGGATGGGCGGCATGGCCGGCGGCATGGGTGGTGGCCAGGGCGGTGGGCCCGGCGGCGACGGCCAGGCCCCGCCCGACGGTGGCCAGGGCGGCCCCGGCGGCGACGGGCAGGCGTCCGTCAGGCCGTGACCTGCGACCAGGCGTCGCGCTCGGCGAGGAACGCGCGGGCGGCGTCCTGCGCACCCGTCAGCGTGTGGTTGGCACCCCAGCCGCACTGCACCTCGTTGGCGGCGGGCACCTCGTCGGCCACCAGTACGTCCTGCAGGGTGGCCTCGACCAGGCCGAGCACGTCGTCGTAGTCCCAGCTGCCCTGCAGGATCAGGTAGAACCCGGTCTGGCAGCCCATCGGGGAGAAGTCGATGACGCGGTCCGAGTGGTTGCGCGACTTCTCCGCGAAAAGGTGCTCGAGGGAGTGCACCGTGGGCATCTCGAGGTGGGCGACGTTGGGCTGGGTGAACCGGACGTCGTACTTCTCGATGACGTCACCCGCGGGAAGCTTCTTCGTGTCCGCCAGCCGCACGTACGGCGCGGCGACGGTGCGGTGGTCCAGGTTGAACGACTCGACGTTCATGCGGGGCTGCTGCTCGCTCACGTGCGCTCCTTCGATCGACTCCCGTCATCCTCGCGCACTTTCGCGACACCTGTGACGGGGTCAGCCGCAGACGCCCGGGGACGTCGTCGGGCGGGGCTTGGCCTTCGTCGTGTGCGTGGACGTCGACGTCGGCTTGGGTGCCGGGTCCACGAGCGGACGGTCGCCCGCGACGCGCTGCCAGAGGTCGTCGGCGGCGGACGTCCACGCGACGCGACCGCTCTGGTGCGGGACGGAGGCCGTCGGCACGGTCACGGCCTCGATGTCGCTCCCGTCGACGCCACGGAGCCCGCTGGCGATGCCGGCCATCGACCGCAGGTCGCCCAGACCGGGGCTCACGCTGATCGCCTTGGTAGCCCGGTCCAGGACCTTCAGCAGCGTGGTGGGCTTGCCCAGCAGGTTCTCCGAGTGGACCTTGTCCGCGACCGCCTCGAGAAAGTCGTGCTGGCGGTCCAGGCGCTTCAGGTCGCTGCCGATCCACAGGTCGCCCCCCACGCCCGTGCGCGTCCGCAGCCACTGGATCGACGTTCGGCCGTCGAACACCTGCTTGCCGGGAAGGACGTGCAGGCCGGACTTCTTCGAGTCCATCTTGGCGGGGACGCAGAACGGGACGCCGCCCAGGGTGTCGATGACGTCGCCGACGCCGACCATGTCCACGACCACGTGCTCGTCCGTGCGGACGCCCGTGACGGCCTCGACCGTCTTGCGGGTGCACGCGGCGGCCGTCGTGAGGTTGCCGTCCTTGCCCGCACCCACCTCGAACGACTCGTTGACGATCGAGGAGGTCGACGCGGGCGAGGTGCTCCCGTCGGCATGCGTGCACTCCGGCCGTGGCAGGAGCGAGTCGCGGGGGATCGAGACGACGTCGACGCGCGAACGGTCCGCGGGCAGGTGGACCAGGAAGAGCGAGTCTGCCCGCATGCCGGGGACGTAGCCGAACTTCTTGTTCTTGCCCGCGCGTGAGTCGATGCCCATCACGAGGACGTTGACCGGCCTCCCCGCGTACCCGTCGACGAGCGGGTCGGCTGTGGCCGTCGTCGTTGGGCGCGCCGTGCCGAGGTACTTGTCGACGTCCGTCGCGGTGTCGATGTTGTGGTTGAGGTGCTGGTAGACGGCGAACGCGCCGCTGGCGGCGAAGAGCGGGACGGCGACCAGGGCCGCGGTGACCCCGACGGCAACGCGGTGGCTGCGGGCGGGGCGACGCGAGTGGCGTGCGGGGGGCGGTGTGCTCACCCTTGGCAAACTAGGGTCGCGGACGTCCCGCGCGCAGCCGATCGCGGGGCGGTGCGGAAGAGATCAGGTGCGCGATCTGTGAAGATCGCCGCTGGTCAGCGGGCTGGGCCCCGTGACTCAGCTCTCGCGGTCCTCGAGCGCCGGCAGGATCGTCGTCGGGATCATGAACGACAGGGTGACCGCCAGGATGCCGGCCGCGAAGACGTACGGCTCGCCGTCCTTGACGTTGAACGCGACCGTGAAGAGCACGAGGCCGCCCAGGAACAGCAGGAACGCGAAGAAGGCGCCGACGGCCTTGGCGGGGGAGCCGTTGCGCTCGACGGGGCTGGTGCTGCTCACGGGTTCCTCCAGGCGGATCGGGATGACTACCCCCGATCCTGCCTGGTGGACGGCCCGCGACGCCAGCGCGCCACGGTGTGACCTGATCGCTACGCGTGCAGACCCAGGGTCCAGATCGGCCGCACCTCGATCTGACCGAACCGCGCCATGGGGTGCTGCGCCGCGATCTCGACCGCCTGCTCGAGGCTGTCGCACTCCAGCAGGTCGTAGCCGGCGATGAGCTCACCGAGCTCCGCGAACGGTCCCTCGGTGACCGAGAGCTCACCGCCGCGCACCCGTACGGTGCGCGCGGCGTCGGCCTTGGCCAACCGGTCGCCCTGACGGCGCGTGCCCATGCCGTCGGTGCTCGCCACCCACTCCTCGATGTTGTCGAGCGCGGGGTCGTAGGGCTCGGCGTTCGGGTCCTCGCAGACCAGCAGCAGGTACTCCATGACATTCCTCCAGGGATGAGCGGGTCTCGTTCGGTCGGTCGTCGGGGTGACGCGCGGGAGCAGCGCGGATCGACACGTCCGCCCGAGGATCTTCTCGGGCCGGGCGACGACCCTCGGGGTCAACGGAGCGGCGCGGCCCGCGGGCTGCGGGGGCCGAACCGCGGGGCGTTCGCGGTCTGCGTGATCTCGAGCAGGCGGATGACGCGTTGCCGGTGGCCGCGCCACGGCTCCAGAAGCTCGAGCATGCCGTCGTCGTCCGTCCGGCTGCCGGTCAGCGCCCAGCCCACCAGATGAGCGAGGTGGAAGTCGCCCACCGAGACTGCATCGGCGTCTCCGACCGCCCGGGAGGTCGTCTCCGCGACGGTCCACGGGCCGATCCCGCGCACGGTCAGCAGCCGTCGGCGCGTCTCGGCCAGCGGGACGTCCTCGTCGAGCCGGTGCGCGACGGCCGCCGCACGTCCGATCGTGTCCGCGCGCTGCCCCTCGACACCTGCGCGTCGCCAGTCCCACACCGGGACGGCCGCCCAGCCGGCTGCCGACGGAGGCACCCGAAGGCCGTCCGGCGCAGGCCCGGGTGGGCGTTCGCCGTGCTGCGTCACCAGGCGCCGCCACGACGCCTTCGCGTCGAGGCCCACCACGCGCTGCTCGAGCACGGCGGGGACCAGTGCGGCGAACACGTACCCGGAGCGGCCGACGCGCAGGCCGGGCAGTCGCCGGTGCGCGTCGCGGACCAGCGGGTGCAGGCTCGGGTCGAAGCCCGTGTCGTCGTCGCGCGCGCCCAGCAGGTCGGGCAGCTCGGCCACGGCCCGTTCTGCCCCCGGCCCCCACGCGGTCGCGTGCACCCCGTCGCGGCGGACCTCGATCCGGGTGGTCGCCGGGCCGTCGGCCGTGCGGTGCGCCCGCCACGTCGCACCGTCGGGCGCGGTGCGCCATGCCGGGTCGAACGCCCCGCGTCGGTGTGGTGCGAGCGTCCGGCGCACGTCGAGCGGTCGGTCGGGCCGGTACACCGTCTCCCAGGGGTGGTTGTCGCCCGCGACGGGCCCGGCAGCGCCCTGTCGGGGCCGCTCTCGGTGCACGTCGGGGGCGTGCACGCCTGCATCGTTCGTCGGGCGCTCGTGCGCGGGCCGCGGAGTCGGCATGGTCAGTGGCCGCGCAGGCGTTCGATGAGCCTCCGGTCGCGCTTCGTCGGCCGGCCCGCGCCGCGGTCGCGCTGAGCCATCACGGCCACCTGCTCCTTGGGAGGGACCGCGGGGGACCGGTCGAGGTAGCACGTCACGGCCACGGGTGCGCCGACGCGCTTGATGATCGTCCTGGTCACGACGACGATCCGCTCCCGCTCGCCGCCGCGCACCACGACCTCGTCACCGGGTACGACCATGGTCGCCGGCTTGGCACGGTCGCCGTTGACGCGGATGTGGCCGGCCTTGCACGCGGCAGCCGCCGCGGACCTCGTCGGGAACAGCCGCACGGCCCACGTCCACGCATCCACCCGTGCACGCGTCACCTCGGCCATGCCCCGAGCCTAACCACGTGGCCTGACACGGTCGGGTGCAGCGTTCGCCGCGCGATACGCGGCGAACGCTGCAGCCGAACCTCAGGCGCGGACGATCTCAGGAGCGCAGGCTCAGGTACGTCGCGATGAGGGACTTGGTCGACGGGTCCTGGGACTCGAGCGCGGCGGCGTCGCCCTGCACCGCGGGGGCCACCTCGAGGGCCAGCTTCTTGCCGAGCTCGACGCCCCACTGGTCGAACGAGTCGATGCCCCACACGACGCCCTGGACGAACGTGATGTGCTCGTAGAGCGCGATGAGCTGGCCCAGCACGCTCGGCGTCAGGGACGCGGCCAGGATCGACGTCGTCGGGCGGTTCCCCGAGAACACGCGCGCCGGCACGATCGCCTCGTCGGTGCCCTCGGCGCGCACCTCGTCGGCCGTCTTGCCGAACGCCAGCGCCTTGGTCTGGGCGAAGAAGTTGGCCAGGAACAGGCTGTGGACGTCGGTGTCGCCGTCCTTGAGCGGGTGCGCGGGGTTGGCCACGGCGATGAAGTCGGCCGGGATCAGGCGCGTGCCCTGGTGGATGAGCTGGTAGAACGCGTGCTGCCCGTTGGTGCCGGGCTCGCCCCAGAACACCTCGCCGGTCGTCGTCGTGACGGCCTCGCCGTCCCACCGCACCGACTTGCCGTTGGACTCCATGGTGAGCTGCTGCAGGTAGGCCGGGAAGCGGTGCAGGTACTGCGCGTAGGGGAGGACCGCATGCGTGTGGGCGCCCAGGAAGTTGACGTACCAGACGTTGAGCAGGCCCATCAGCAGCGGCACGTTGCGCTCGGCCGGGGCCGTGGCGAAGTGCTCGTCGACCGCGTGGAAACCGGCCAGGAAGTCACGGAACGCGTCGGGGCCGATCGCGATCGCGAGCGACGTGCCGATCGCGGAGTCGACCGAGTACCGGCCGCCCACCCAGTCCCAGAACCCGAACGCGTTGGTGGGGTCGATGCCGAAGGCGGCGACCTTGTCGAGGGCCGTCGAGACGGCGACGAAGTGCTTGGCGACGGCCTCGTTACGCGCCGTGTCGTCGTCGGCCGTGCCCAGCTTGTCCCACAGCCAGTCGCGGGCCAGGCGGGCGTTGGTCAGCGTCTCGAGCGTGCCGAACGTCTTGGACGCGACGATGAAGAGCGTGGTGGTGGGGTCGAGGTCCTTGACCTTCTCCGCCAGGTCGGTGGGGTCGATGTTGGAGACGAACCGCACCTCCAGACCGTCCTGCACGTACGGCTTGAGCGCCTCGTAGGCCATGACCGGGCCCAGGTCGGAGCCGCCGATGCCGATGTTGACGATCGTCTTCACGCGCTCGCCGGTCACGCCCGTCCAGGCGCCGCTGCGCACCTGGTCCGCGAACGCGGACACCTTCTCCAGGACCTCCTGCACGTCGTGGTCCACGTCCTGGCCGTCGACGACGAGCGCCGGCTGTGCGCCGGCGGGTCGACGCAGCGCCGTGTGCAGCACGGCACGGTCCTCGGTGACGTTGATGTGGTCGCCGCGGAGCATCGCCTGCAGCCGGTCGGCCACGCCCACCTCGTCGGCCAGGCGCAGCAGCAGCGCGACCGTGTCGTCGGTGACCAGGTTCTTGGACAGGTCGACGTGCAGGTCGGCGAGCTGGAACGTGAGGCGCTCGGCGCGGCCGGGGTCGTCGGCGAACCAGCCGCGCAGGTCGGGCGTGAGCGTCGACTCGTGCTCGGACAGGTCCTGCCAGGCGCTCGTGGTGGTGGCGTCGATGGGCTGCGTGGACACAGGTGAGGCCTCTCTGACGGATGGTGCGGGGACTGCCTCCAACTTAGTGCGGGGTGGCGCACTCGTGCGCGGGACCGTCTGCCCACGGACGGTCCGGTCGGCGACGGTCGACCCGGGGCCGGCGCCTAGAGTGGCGGCGTGTCTCGTGTGCCCACCGCTGTGATCGCCGCCCTCACGCTCGTCGTCGGGTTCGCCGTCGCCCAGGCCACGGGGGTGCGTGCCCTCGGGGGTGTGGTCCTGCTCGCCGGGGTGGCGTGGTGCGCGTGGCGCAGCCGCGCCGCGGGGGCGGCCCGGGTCGCCGCCGTCGTCGTGATCGGGGCCGTGTGCTTCGTCGCTGCGCACGTCGTCGGGCACTTCCTCAACGCCTGGGTGTCCGTCGTGCTCGTCGCCGCCGTGCTCGGCATCTGCACGTGGTTCCTCGTCGACCGGCCCGCGCGCGCGGTGCCGCTGCCGGCGTGACATGGCTCCGCTCGCCGGGACTGGTGCGCCGCTGCTCGTGTGCTGCGGGCTGGCCACGCTCGACGTGGTCCAGGTCGTCGACGCCGTGCCCGGGGCCAACCAGAAGGTCGTCGCGCGCGAGCTGACCGTGACGTTCGGTGGGCCGGCCGCGAACGCCGCCGCGACGGCCGTGGCGCTGGGCGTGCCGACTCGCCTGGTCACCGCGCTGGGCCGGTCGCCGATCGCGGACCTGGTCCGGGGCGGGCTGGCTGCCGCCGGGGTCGAGGTGGTCGACCTGCTCGCCGATCGACCGGGTGCGCCCGCGGTCTCGACCGTGCTGGTCACGCGTGCCACGGGGGAGCGGGCCGTGGTGTCGGTGAACGCGACGGCGACCGGCGACCTGTCGGTCGCGGACCGCGCCGACGAGCTGCTCGGCGGCGCGACCGCGGTGCTCGTCGACGGCCACCACCTGTCCGCGGCCGTCGAGCTCGCCTCCCGTGCGAGCGTTCCCGTCCTGCTCGACGGCGGCAGCTGGAAGCCGGGCCTCGACGGGCTCCTGCAGCACGTCGACCACGCCGTGCTGTCCGCCGACTTCCGCCTCCCGGCGAACATGGTTCCGCCCGGTGGCCCGGATCCGGGCGGTACTCCCGGCTCGGTCGCGGACCTGCTGGCGATGGTGGCGGCACTGGGGCCAACGTTCGTCGCGCAGTCGTCCGGCGCGGGCCCGGTCCAGGTCCGCACACCCCCGTCCGCGCCCGCCGGCGGCGCGGAGCCGCCGCGGCTGGTGACTCCTCCGGTGATCCCGGCCGACGAGGTCGTCGACACGCTCGGCGCCGGCGACGTGCTGCACGGCGCGATGGCGGCCGCCCTCGCCCGCGGGATCGACCCGCTCGCCGCGTTGGCGCGGGGGGTGGCGCGCGCGAGCGAGTCCGTCCGTCACGCGGGCGCTCTCGGCTGGGCCACGGCCGCCGGCCCCCGCTGAAACTGCCCCCTCGACCGCGACCTGACCCGCTCCGCCGCGTCCACCACCGGTCCCGGCCGGCCGCGCGTCGGATACCAGCCGCACCTGTGACAGGAGGCGTCTCCCGAGCCGCCTCGAGGTCCCACGAGGCGACGACCGTCACAGGTGCGGCTGGTTGATGAGCCGCGGACCTCGGAACCGCGTGCCCGGCTGCACGAGGTCCGCGCAGCAGCAGGGACGGTCGCCCGCTGGATCTGGTGAGACCTCAGCGCAGAGCGTCGGCGACGAGCGGTGCGACGCGCGTGCCGAGCAGCTCGATGGCGCGCAGCGACTCGCGCTGCGGGACGCCGGACAGGTCCATCTGGAACGCCTGGCGGTCGTGGCCGAGCACCGCGTGCAGCGCCACGATCCGCTCGGCGACCTCCTCCGGGTTCCCGATGAAGTACGCGCCGCCGCGCGCGGACTGCGACTCGTAGGAGATGCGGTTGGGCATCGAGAAGCCGCGCTCGGAGGCGATCCGGCGCATCGACTCGAGCCAGTACGGGTAGAAGAGCTCGCGCGCCTGGCGGCTGTCGTCGCCGATGAATCCCATCCCGGCCACGGCGACGAACGGCCGCGCATCGGGGGCCAGTCGTTCCCGGACGGCGTCGCCGGCCTGCTCGTAGGAGCGCCGGTACAGGTCGACGAGGGGCGCGAACGACGCGGGCTGGCCGCCGATGATCGCGTAGCTGATGGGTAGGCCCAGCAGCCCGGCGCGGGCCGACGACTGCGGGTTCCCGCCCGTCGCGACGGCGATCTCCAGGTGCGTGCCGCGGCCCGGCTTGTCGAAGGGGCGCGGCAGGACGAGCGCGTCGTCGAGCGCGGGCCGGAAGCGGCCGGACCAGGTGGTCCGTTCGGCCAGGTCGAGCTGGAGCAGCAACGAGATCTTCTCGTCGTACAGCTCGTCGTAGTCGTCGAGCGAGGCGCCGAACAGTGGGTAGGACTCGATGAAGGAGCCGCGGCCGGCGAGCAGCTCGACGCGTCCCTGGGAGTACAGGTCCATGGTCGCGAACTGCTGGTAGACCCGGACCGGGTCCTCGGTCGACAGCACGGTCACGGCCGATCCGACGGTGATGGCGGACGTCTGCGCGAGCGCCGCGGCGATGACGGTCGACGGCGACGAGATCGCGTAGTCGGGGCGGTGGTGCTCGCCGATCCCGGCGTACTGCAGCCCGACCTCGTCGGCCAGGCGGATGCGTTCCAGCACGTCGCGCAGCCGCTGACCGGGCGAGACCACCTCGCCGGTCACGGGGGAGGGGTGGACGTCGCCGAACGTGTAGAACCCGAGCTCCATGTGGCCATTCAACCGCGTCCGGCACGTGGCTACGCGTGTCCGGTTGGTCCGTGACGGCATGGGTTCGGGGCGGTCCGGTGTTGCGTCCCGTCGTCGGCCCGATGACCACGTGTTACGCCACGGTCACGATGTGGTCACGGTCACAAGCGATGCTTGACTTTGATTTGTAAGGAAGTTCTACTAACAAACATGACAACGGTCGGTCAGCCCCGGGTGGGCGGCACGCGAGGGGTCGGACGCGCACTGCGGCCGACCGCCAAGGCGCTGCCCGAGCACGCACGGGCGCACAACCGATCGATGGTGCTCGCGCACCTGTTCCACGAGGGCCCGTCATCCCGCGCCGACGTCGCACGGAGCACCGGCCTCACCAGGGTCACGGTATCCGGGCTCGTCGCCGACCTCATGGCGGAGGGGCTGGTCACCGAGCTCGGCGTCCGGTCCGAGGGCAAGGTGGGCAAGCCCGCGACGCTCGTCGGGATGCAGACCGAGGCCTTCCAGATCATCGCTGTCGACCTCACCGACGACCACCGCATGCTCGGGGCCGTGATGAGCCTGGTGGGTGGCGTGGTCAAGCGTCACTCCCTGCCGCTCGAGGGCCGCACCGGCGACGACGCCGTGCAGCTCCTCGAGGACCTGTGCCGCGAGCTGCTCGCCGCCGCGGACCGCCCCGTGGTCGGAGTCGGCATCGCGTCGCCCGGCGTCATCGACACGGACGGCCGCGTCGTGCAGGCCCCCAACCGGGGCTGGTACGACCTGCCGCTCGCCGAGCTCCTCTCGCAGCGCCTGGACGTCGCGGTGCACGTCGCCAACGACGCCAACACCCGTGCGCTGGGGGAGTTCACCTACGGCGACGCGGCCGGCTCCGGCTCGATGATCGTCACGGTCGGCCAGGGTGTCGGTGCCGGCATCGTCGTCGACGGCGCCCTGGTGGTCGGACGCCACCACGCGGCCGGCGAGATCGGGCACGTCACCGTGGTCGACGAGACGGCCGACGGCGAACAGCCCGCCGACTGCGCCTGCGGTCGCCGCGGCTGCCTCGAGACCCTGCTGAGCGTGCCGGCCCTGCGCCGCCGCGTCGCGGGTCTGTCCGACGAAGACTCCGACGCAGCCCTGGCGTCGGTCGGGCGGAGGCTGGGCATCGCCCTGGCCCCCGTCGTCAGTGCCCTCGACCTCGCCGAGGTCGTGCTGGCCGGCCCCTCCGAGCTCCTCGACGGAGCCCTGCGGGAGTCGGCACTGGCCACCGTGCGCACACGCACCATGCCCGTGATCGGGCAGGAGCTGGCGATGCGGATGGGATCGCTGGACGAGGACGGAGCACTGGCCGGTGCGGCAGTGCTGGTTCTTTCAGGCCAGCTCGGGGTCTCGTGACGACCCCGAGCCGGCAACTGCAAGTCGGAATCACCCCTCGGCGACGCCGTCCGGCGCTCGCCTCGCTCACGGGAGGAACCCCAACGTGAAGATCCTACGTTTCGCGGCCGTCGGCGTGGCGGCAGCGCTCGCGCTGACCGCGTGCAGCTCCGACAGCGACACCCCGTCGGAGTCGGCGTCGGCCAAGCCGACCGCTGGTGAGACGTCTGCTGCCCCCGAGGCCGCGACGATCAAGCTGTGGCTGAACGGCACGGACACGCCGCAGGCGCTGCGTGACTACCTCACGACGACGTTCGCGACCCAGAACCCGGGCTCGAAGCTCGTCATCGAGCAGCAGGACTGGAACGGTCTTGTCCCCCGTCTGCAGACGGCACTGTCCTCTGCGGACCAGACGCCCGACGTCGTCGAGATCGGCAACACGCAGTCGGCCACGTTCACGTACGCCGGCGCCTTCTCCGACCTGACGTCGCTCTACCCGGAGCTCGGCGGCGACAAGCTGCTCCCCGGCTTCGTCGAGGCGGGTACGGCCGACGACAAGATCATGGCCGTCCCGTACTACTCGGGTGCCCGCGCCGTGTTCTACAACAAGGACATGTTCGAGAAGGCCGGCGTGGACATCCCCACCACGCTGGCGGACTTCACCACCGTCGCCCAGAAGCTCACGACCGACAAGGTCTCCGGCTTCTGGTTCCCAGGCCAGGACTGGTACAACGGCGCCACGTGGATCTACACCGCCGGTGGCGACCTCGCGGTCAAGGACGGCGACCAGTGGAAGGGTGCTCTCTCGTCGGCCGAGTCGATGAAGGGCCTGGAGCAGGTGCAGACCCTGTTCAAGACCGCCAACCACGCCCCGGCGGACAGCGACTCGAACGAGCCGTGGGTCCCGTTCAACCAGGGCAAGGCCGCGATGTTCTCGGCCCCGACGTGGGCCCGGTGGAGCATCGACCTGCCGGCGTGCAACGAGGGTGTCGACCCCGACGACAAGTCGGACGAGGCCACGGCGAAGCGCACCAAGCAGCAGGCGTGCAACGAGAAGCACACCGGCGTCTTCGCGATGCCGGGCAACGCCGCGGGTGAGTACGCCACGGCGTTCGCCGGTGGCTCGAACCTGGCCATCCCGGCCAAGTCGCAGCACCAGGAGCTGGCCCAGAACCTGCTGAAGATCATCTTCTCGGCCGACTTCCAGAACATGCTCGGCAAGAACGGTCTGATCCCGGGCAACACCGAGTACGCGACGTCGATGGGTGACGACGTCTACGCCAAGGCCGCGATCGCCGCAGCCCTGGGCGCCAAGCTCACGCCGGCCGCCGAGAACTGGGCGACCGTCGAGGGCGACCGCACGCTGGAGGACTTCTTCCAGAAGGTTGCGAGCGGTGCGGACCTGAAGACCGCCGCCGCCGCGACCGACCAGCAGATCAGCGACACGCTCAACAAGTAAGCGCACTCGCTCACGGTCGGTGGTCGACCGGGTCACCCCCGGTCGACCACCGACCCCCCGATCACCGTCGCGCAGGCGCAGCGCCGCGCGACCCCTGATGCGGTGCCCCGTCCCGACGGACGTGCGAGGCGCCATCAGACTGGAGCACTTCATGGCAGCCACTGCCCCCACGATCCCCGGGACCGCGACGCCAGGGACAACCCCGCCGGTCCGCCGGCGCCGGCCCCGCATGGGCGCCTACGCCCTGCTGGTCCCCGCCACCGTCCTCATCGCCGTCGCGCTCGGGTACCCGCTGGTTCGCCAGTTCCGCATCTCCTTCCAGGAGTACGGCCTCAAGCAGCAGTTCGGGGCCGCTCCCGAGTGGGTCGGGCTGCAGAACTACACCGACCTGCTCTCGGACTCCTACGTCTGGACGGTCATCGCCCGCTCGATCGCCTTCTGCCTGGTGAACGCGGCCGTGACCATGCTCATCGGAGTCGCGCTGGCCGTCCTCATGCAGCGGGTCGGGCGTGGCGCGCGCATCACCCTGCAGGTCTCGCTGCTGCTGGCCTGGGGCACGCCGGTGCTGGCGTCCATGACGGTCTGGCAGTGGCTGTTCGACACCCAGAACGGCGTCATCAACTGGACGCTCGCCAACGTGTTCGGGCTGGACTCGTGGGCGCACCACTCCTGGATCATCCAGCCGCTGTCGTTCTTCTTCGTCGCGACCGTGATCGTCGTGTGGATGTCCGTGCCGTTCGTCGCGTTCTCCATCTACGCGGGCCTGCTCCAGGTCCCCGAGGAGACGATGGAGGCCGCCCAGCTCGACGGTGCGTCCCCGCGGCAGCGGTTCTGGGGCATCACCATCCCGATGATCCGTCCGGTCCTGTCCATCGTCCTGCTGCTGCAGGTCATCTGGGACCTCAAGGTGTTCACGCAGATCTACACGCTGCAGCGCGCCGGGGCGCCGACGAGGGACACCAACCTGCTCGGCACGCTCATCTACTCGTACTCGAAGGACTTCGGGACGGCTGGAGCGCTCGCCACGATCATGCTGGTCATCACGCTCGCCCTCACCGGGTTCTACATCCGCCAGATGCTCAAGGAGGACGAGCTGTGAGCACCATCTCCGCCCCCACCACCGTGGGCCCCGCGCCGACGAACGTGGGCCCCGCGCGGGTCCGCGCGGCGAAGACCAGCGAAGCCGGTCGCAGCCAGTCGCGCATGTCGCGTCGCCTCCTGAGCGCGCTGGCCGTCGTCGTCGCCCTCGCCTGGGTCTTCCCCATCTACTGGATGGTCAACAGCGCGTTCCAGCCGCTGAACAAGCTGCAGGCCGAGAACCCGGCGTGGCTCCCGATCGGCGGGACCATCTCGAACATCCGCCGGGTCGTCAACGACGGGACCTTCTGGCAGGCCATGCGGACCTCGTTGGCCGTGGTCGTGCTGGTCCTGGTCGCGGCGCTGATCTTCGCGTTCCTCGCCGCGCTCGCGGTGAGCCGGTTCCGGTTCAGGGGACGCAAGTCGTTCATCCTCGCGATCCTCGTCGTCCAGATGATCCCCGCCGAGGGCCTGTTCATCTCCCAGTACCAGGTGCTCGACGGCTGGGGCCTGGTCAACAAGGTGGCCGGCCTCGCGCTCGTCTACACCGCGGCGATCCTGCCCTTCACCATCTGGATGCTGCGCGGATTCGTCGCGGGTGTCCCGATCGAGCTGGAGGAGGCCGGCATGGTCGACGGCCTCTCCCGCGTCGGTGCCTTCTTCCGGATCACGTTCCCGCTGCTCGCCCCCGGGCTCGTCGCCGCCGGCGTCTTCGGCTTCCTGCAGGCGTGGAACGAGTACACGCTCGCCCTCGTCGTCATGACGGACCCCGCGCAGCGGACGCTTCCGCTGTGGCTGCAGAGCCTCGTCGAGTCCAACCGGGCGACCGACTGGGGCGTCGTGATGGCCGGTTCGGCCGTCATCGCCATCCCGGTGATCGCGTTCTTCCTGCTCGTGCAGGGCAGGATGACCTCGGGACTGGTCTCGGGAGCGGTGAAGGGCTGACGTGAGTACCCAGGACATCGCGCGGGAGCAGCGCGCACAGGTGCCTGTCGACGGCGCGGCGAGCGTCGTCGGTACTCCCGACGGGGCGCGGCACGGCTGGTCGGTCGGCATCGACATCGGTGGCACGAAGGTGCTCGGCGTCATCCTCGACCCGGGCGGCCTGGTGCGCCACGAGGTGCGCGCGCCGACCGTGCGCGGGGTCGAGGGGGTCGTCAGCGGCGTCGTCGACGTGGTCACGCAGCTCACCGCGCAGGCCGGGGTGGCGCTCGAGGACCTCGCCGGGATCGGGCTCGGCGTGCCGGGCGTCGTCGCGCCTGGTGACGGGACCGTCGAGCACGCCGTGAACCTCGGCATCTCGCAGCGGGTCTCGCTCGGCGTGCTCGTCGCGCAGCGGCTGGGCGGTGTGCCGCTCGTCGCCGTCGAGAACGACCTCAACATGGCCGCGCTCGGCGCGGCGCACCTGTCCGACGTGCCCGTCGTCGACCTCGCGTTCCTCGCGCTCGGCACGGGCGTGGCTGCCGGCCTGCTGCTCGACGGGCGCCTGCGCCGTGGTGCGGGCGGTGCGGCGGGGGAGATCGGCCACCTGACGCTCCTGGTGGACGGGCTGCCGTGCAAGTGCGGGCAGACGGGCTGCCTGGAGCAGTACGCGTCCGGCACGGCGATCGACGCCGCGTGGCCCGGGCCCCACGAACGTCCGGCGCCCGCGGAGCTCTTCGACGCCGCGGCAGCCGGCGACGCCGCGGCGATCGCGGTGCGCGACCGCTTCGCGTGGGCCGTGGCCTCCGCGGTCCGGATCCTGGTGCTGACGTGCGACGTGCGTCGCGTGGTGATCGGCGGGGGAGTGAGCCAGGTGGGCGAGCCGCTGCTCGCCGCCGTGCAGGGGGTGCTGGCGGCCGAGGCGCAGGCCTCGCCGTTCCTCGCCTCCATGGCGCTCGCGGAGCGCGTGGTCCTCGCACCCGCCGGCGTCCCGGTGGGTGCCGTCGGGGCGGCCCTGGCCGGGCGGTTGGCGCGGGAAGGAGCGCTCTGATGGAGGTCGTCATCGCTCCCGCCGCGGAGCTGGGCCGGTTGGCCGCCGACGCGATCGAGGACCTGCTGCGGGCCCGCCCGACGGCCGTCGTCGGGCTGGCCACGGGCTCGAGCCCGCTGGCCGTCTACGACGAGCTGGCGCGCCGACATGCCGAGGACGGGCTGTCCTTCGCGCGCGCGCGGGCGTTCATGCTCGACGAGTACGTCGGCCTGCCCGCCGACCACCCGGAGCGCTACCGCAACGTCATCGAGAAGGAGATCGCGTCACGCGTCGACTTCGCGCCCGGCGCCGTGCAGGGACCGGACGGTCTGGCAGACGACGTCATCGGCGCGTGCGCGGCGTACGAGCAGGCGATCGCCGATGCGGGCGGGGTCGACCTGCAGATCCTGGGCATCGGCACCGACGGGCACATCGCGTTCAACGAGCCCGGCTCGTCGCTCGCGTCCCGTACGCGCATCAAGACCCTGACGCGGCAGACGCGCGAGGACAACGCGCGGTTCTTCGGCGGCGACCTGTCGCAGGTCCCGACCCACTGCCTCACGCAGGGGCTGGCGACGATCATGTCCGCCCGCCACCTGGTGCTGCTGGCCAGTGGCCGGGGCAAGGCGGAGGCGATCCACCAGCTCGTCGAGGGCCCGGTCAGCGCCATGTGGCCGGGAACCGTGCTGCAGCACCACCCGCACGTGACGGTCCTGGTGGACGACGCGGCGGCGAGTCGCCTGCAGCTCGCGGACTACTACCGCGAGACGTACGCGTCGAAGCCGGACTGGCAGCACCTCTAGCCTCGGGGGCCGCGCCGAGCGCGCCCCTACTTCGTCGAGCGCGCCCGCCGTGTCGGGTGCGCTCGACGCGTCTCGGGCGCGCTCGCCGTGCCGGGGGTGCTCGCTATTTCTGGCCGACGAACCAGCGTCGGAGCATCGCGACGCGTGCGGTGAGCTGGTCCGGGTCCGCCAGGGCGACCTCCGGGCCGCCGCAGCGCCGGCGCAGCTCGGAGTGCACCGAGCCGTGCGGTTGGCCGCTGCGCCGCGCCCACGCGCCGACGAGCTGGGCGAGCTCCTTGCGCAGCTCGGCCTGCCGGCGGTGGTCCATCTCCTCGACGGGCACCGCTGCTGCCGCGGCCCGACGACGCCCGCTCACCTGGTCGGCCTGGCGCTGCTTGAGCAGTGCGGAGACCTGGTCGGCGTCCAGCAGCCCGGGCAGGCCCAGGAAGTCGAGCTCCTCGTCGGACCCCACCTCCGCACCCGTGCCGAACTCGCCGCCGTCGAACAGGACGCGGTCGAACGACGCCTGCGCCTCGAGCGCCTCGAACGCCCCCATCTTGCCGTCCGGGCCGAGGGCGTCGGGGCCGTTGCGCTCGGAGTTGGCGGCGGCGAGCAGCGCGTCCTCGGGGTTGTAGTCCGCGCCCTGCTCCTCGGCCGACTTGGGGCGGTCCAGCGCGTGGTCGCGCTCGAGCTCCATGGTGTTGGCGAGGGCCAGCAGCTGGGGGACCGACGGCAGGAACACCGATGCGGTCTCGCCGCGTCGTCGGGCCCGAACGAACCGGCCGACGGCCTGCGCGAAGAACAGCGGCGTCGCGGTGCTCGTCGCGTAGACACCGACGGCGAGCCGGGGCACGTCGACGCCCTCGGAGACCATCCGGACCGCGACGAGCCAGCGCGATTCGCCCGCGGAGAACTCGTCGATGCGGTCGCTCGCGCCGTCGTCGTCGGACAGCACGACGGTGGGGGACTGGCCGGTGATGCGGGCCAGGTGCCCGGCGTACGCGCGGGCGTCGGTCTGGTCGGTGGCGATGATCATGGCGCCGGCGTCGGGGACGGCGCGGCGCACCTCGGTGAGGCGACGGTCGGCGGCGGCCAGGACCGACGGGATCCACTCGCCGTTCGGGTCGAGCGCCGTGCGCCACGCCTGCGCGGTCATGTCCTTGGTCAGGGGCTCGCCCAGGCGCGCGCTGATCTCGTCGCCGGCCTTCGTCCGCCAGCGCATGGAGCCGCTGTAGGACAGGAAGATGACGGGTCGCACGACGTGGTCGCGCAGCGCGTCGCCGTACCCGTACGTGTAGTCCGCGACCGAGCGCCGGATGCCGTCGCGGTCCTTGTCGTAGCGCACGAACGGGATCGCGGCGGTGTCCGAGCGGAAGGGGGTCCCCGTCAGGGCGAGGCGTCGGGTCGCGCCCTCGAACGCCTCCCGCACCGCGTCGCCCCACGACAGCGCGTCGCCGCCGTGGTGGACCTCGTCGAGGATGACGAGCGTCGGCGCCGCGGACGTGCGGGCCTGGTGCAGCGCGGGCTTGCTCGCCACCTGCGCGTACGTGACCGCGACGCCGTCGAACCCGTGACCGTGGCGACCCTGCGCGTTGCTGAAGCTCGGGTCGAGCTTGATGCCGACGCGTGCCGCGGCGTCCGCCCACTGACGCTTGAGGTGCTCGGTGGGCGCGACGACAGTGATGCGCCGCACGATGCGCGCCTCGAGCAGCTCGGTGGCGATGCGCAGGGCGAACGTCGTCTTGCCCGCGCCCGGCGTCGCGACCGCGAGGAAGTCCCGCGGCGACGCGTCCCGGTACTGCTCGAGCGCGGCCGCCTGCCAGGCGCGCAGCTTGCCCGCGGTGCCCCACGGCGCGCGGCCGGGGAACGCGGGCGGCAGGTGCGAGGCAGCGCTCGACGAGGCGTGCGTGCTCGTCGGTGCCGCGTGCGCGGCGAAGAGGTCGGGCTCGGTGGACGGGGACGTGGACGGGCGCGGGGCGCCGCTCACTTGCCGCCCGAGCCTCGGCCGAACCCGAAGCGACGCCCGCCGCCGGAGCCGCCCTCACCGGTGCCCTTGTTGTCGTCGCCGTCCTGCGGCTCGCGCAGGCCGTCGTAGATCTCCTTGCACGTGGGGCACACGGGGAACTTGTTGGGGTCGCGGCCCGGCACCCAGACCTTCCCGCAGAGCGCGATCACGGGCTTGCCGCTCATCGCGGACTCCATGATCTTCTCCTTGCGCACGTAGTGCGCGAAGCGCTCGTGGTCGCCCGGCTCTGCCTGCTCCGTCGTCTCCTGGCGCTCCAGCACGCTGGTGGAGGTGCCGCCCTGGTCGGGACCGCTGGGGTCCGCCGGCTGCGGGTTCGGCAGGGGCTCGCTCATGACGCAGGAGTCTACGTCGCCCCGCCGACACGTACCCGCTCCGTCCACACGGGCCGACGCGTGGTGCGGAGGGGGGGACGCACGGCCGTGTGAATCGTTTCGTGCGCGTGATACGCCTGCGCGGACGTCTCAAACAAGAGCCGTCTCACGATGTGGACAGTGTGCGACGAGTGCGTTGTTGCAGGTCAGCGTGCTGGACGCGTGACCACATAGCAGCGACGGGGGTGCGCGCAACTCGTCGGTTCGGCGTGCGGGGGTGATTTCCCGCTGTCAGGGTTGAGGTGTGCCAAGGGCCCCGGGTACCCCCGGATCGCCCTCCTGGTGACCACGAACGAAAGGGTCAACCCATGCCTGCTTGGCTCATCCTCATTCTCGTCGGCGTCGTCCTCCTCGTGCTCGGGGTGGCGACCAACATCGGTTCGTTCCTGATCTGGATCGGTGTCATCGTCCTCGTCGTGAGCCTGATCCTCGGCCTGGTCGGACGCGGACGACGCGTCTGACGCCGGCCCCGCCCGCCCCGCACCCCCGTCGGGGCGGTCGAGGGCCAGCAGCAGCTCAACCCTGCAGTTCCAGCACCACCGTCGGCACCGCCGCCTCGTCGGCCGACAGCCTCCGCGCCCCCCGCGGGAGCTCGTCGCGCGAGGCGCGGTGCCGACGTGCTGCGGCCTCCACACCGGCCGCGCCGACCCACCGGTGGTCGACCACACCGTTCGTCACGAGCGGCACGTGCAGCGCACGCAGCCCAGCCGACGAGCCGGCGCCGTTCGAAGGCGCCTCGTTCCTCCCGGACGCGTCGGAGAGGTCGTCAACGACGCCGGCCTCTTCGGCGCCCTCGTCGGGCGTCCACCCTCGCACCAGCTCGTCCGGCCCTTCCACCAGGACCTCGGCCACTGCCCGGCCCTCCTGGCCCAGTCGCCGCGCGGCGGCCTTGCGCCCGCCCACGCTGATCTTCGCCGTCGACGCCTTCGCCACGGGCTGCAGCACCCCGTCGGCGTCCTCGCGCGCGACGAGCTTGTAGACCATCCCGCACGTGGGCGCGCCGGAGCCGGTGACGAGCGACGTCCCGACGCCGTAGACGTCGACGGGCGCGACGGCAAGCGCCGCGATGGCGTACTCGTCGAGGTCGGACGTCACGACGATGCGCGTCGACGTGGCTCCCGCGGCGTCGAGCTGGTGGCGCACCTCGCCGGCCAGGCCGCCCAGGTCGCCGGAGTCCAGCCGCACGGCACCGAGCTCGGTCCCGGCGGCTTCCAGAGCGAGCTCGACCCCGCGGCGCACGTCGTAGGTGTCGACGAGCAGCGTCGTCGAGGCGCCGAGTGACGCGACCTGCGACGCGAAGGCGGACGCCTCGTCGTCGTGCAGCAGGGTGAACGCGTGCGCGGCGGTGCCGATCGTGGACAGCCCGTAGCGCCGCCCGGCCTCGAGGTTCGACGTCCCGGAGAAGCCGGCGACGACGGCCGCGCGGGCAGCCGCGACGGCGGCCTCCTCGTGCGCGCGCCGGGAGCCCATCTCCAGGCATGGCCGGTCCACCGCTGCGGACGTCATGCGCGACGCGGCCGACGCGACCGCCGAGTCGAAGTTGAGGATCGACAGGACCAACGTCTCCAGGATCACCGCCTCCGCGAACGTCCCCTCGACCACGAGCACGGGGGACTGCGGGAAGAAGATCTCACCCTCGGCGTACCCCACGATCGAGCCGGTGAACCGGTAGTCGGCCAGGTAGGCCAGCGTCCGCTCGTCGACGACGCCCTCCTCGGCCAGCCACGCCAGCTCGTCGGGCCCGAACCGGAACCGCTCGATCGCCTCCAGCACGCGCCCCGTCCCGGCGACGACGCCGTACCGCCGGCCGGCCGGGAGCCGGCGCGTGAACACCTCGAAGACGCAGCGGCGCTGCGCGGTGCCGTCGGCCAGCGCGGCCTGCAGCATCGTCAGCTCGTAGCGGTCGGTCAGCAGGGCGGGCGAGCTCATAGTGGTCAACTTAGAGGGCTGACGGTGTCGGCGGCGCTGCCTAGAGTGGGCGCGTGCCGACGATCGCTCCCGAGCAGACCACGCAGGCAGATGCCGCGACAGCTGTGGCCGACCCCTGGGTCACCATCGTCTGGAACGACCCCGTCAACCTCATGACGTACGTGACCTACGTCTTCGAGACGTACTTCGGCCACCCCAAGGCCAAGGCCGAGAAGCTCATGAAGCAGGTCCACCAGCAGGGCAAGGCCGTGGTCTCGACGGGGTCGCTCGAGAGCATGGAGGTCGACGTGCAGGCCATGCACGGGTTCGGTCTGTGGGCCACGTTGCAACGGAGCGGCCAGTGAAGCCGTTCCGGCGCACCCGGGGTGCGTACGTCGCGCGGTTGACCGACGACGAGCGTCGGGTGCTGGCGGGCGTCGCGTCCGACGTCGCGGACCTGCTGGCCGACGACGTCGACGACGAGCCCGACGACCAGCCCGACGACGACCGGCTCGATGACGACAGGCTCGACGCCCTCGCGCGCGAGCTCGCCGCCCCCGTCCGTCGGCCGCAGGACCCGGCGGTCCACCGCCTGCTCCCGGACGCGAGCCGCGACGACCCCGCGCTGGCAGACGAGTTCCGCCGCCTCACCCAGGCGGACCTACGGGACACCAAGGCCGCCGGCCTGCGGCTGCTCGCCCGCACGCTGACGGCCCGCGACGGCAACCGGCCGTCCCACGTCGTCGTCGCACCGGCGGACGCGCGGCCCGTCGCGGCCGCGATGACCGACGTGCGGCTGGTCCTGGCCGAACGCCTCGGCATCCGGACCGACGAGGACGCCGAGGCGATCTACACGACCGACCCGGTCACGGCGCAGCGCGCGCAGCTCGTCGCGGTGTACGGGGCGCTGTCCTGGCTTCAGGAGTCCTTGGTCACGCTCATGCTCGACGACGCGCGCAACGGGGTGGACGTCACACCGCGCGGCGGCGCCGGTCCGCAGGCGTCGGGCTAGGCTCGGGCGGGTGAACGACGCCCCCATCGGGATCTTCGACTCAGGCGTCGGAGGTCTGACGGTCGCGAGGTCCATCCTCGACCAGCTCCCGCACGAGTCGACCCTCTACATCGGCGACACCCTCAACACCCCCTACGGCCCCAAGCCGCTGGCAGCCGTGCGTGCGCACGCGCTCGAGGTCATGGACGACCTGGTCGACGCCGGGGTGAAGCTGCTGGTCATCGCCTGCAACACGGCCTCGTCGGCCATGCTGCGCGACGCCCGCGAGCGGTACACGCTGCGCCGCGGCATCCCGGTGGTGGAGGTGATCCTGCCCGCCGCCCGGACGGCCGTCGCGGCCACGCGCTCGGGCAAGATCGGCGTCATCGCGACCAAGGCGACGGTCGAGTCGCGCTCGTACGACGACGCGTTCGCGGTCGCCCCCGGCATCACGCTCACCACGCAGGCGTGCCCGCGGTTCGTCGAGTTCGTCGAGGCGGGCATCACGTCGGGGCCCGAGGTCCTGGCGCTCGCGCACGAGTACCTGGACCCGGTGCGCGCTGCCGGCGTCGACACGCTGGTGCTCGGCTGCACGCACTACCCGCTGCTCACCGGCGCGATCTCCTACGTCATGGGCGAGGGCGTCACCCTGGTCTCGAGCGCGGAGGAGACGGCGAAAGACGTGTACCGCACGCTCGTCGCACACGACCTGGAGCGCGACCCCGCCGCCGGTCCCGCGACGCACCGCTTCCTGGCCACGGGCGACCCTGCCTCGTTCCAAGCCCTGGCCCGCCGGTTCCTGGGCCCCGAGGTGCAGGCCGTCGAGCCGCGGGGAGCGTTGCGATGAGGCTCGTCGTGCTGGGGTGCGCCGGGTCGTACCCGTCGGCGGAGTCCGCGGCGTCGGGATACCTGGTGCAGGCGGAGGACGCCGACGGCCGCACGTGGACCGTGCTCATGGACCTCGGCAACGGCGCGCTCGGTCCGCTGCAGCGGCACACCGACCCGACCGCGCTCGACGCCGTCGCACTCAGCCACCTGCACGCCGACCACGTCGCGGACATGGTGGTGCTCAACGTGCTGCGCCGCTACCGCCCCGACGGGCCGTGCCCGCCGGTCGACGTGTGGGGGCCGGACGGCACGGCCGATCGGCTCGCGCAGATCGCCGGCGGCGACCCAGCGACCGACGTCGACGGGCAGTTCACCATCCGCTCGTGGCAGGCGGGCGTGCCCGTCGTCGTCGGACCGCTGACCCTGACACCCGTGCCCGTCGAGCACCCGATCCCGGCGTTCGGCATCCGCGTGCAAGGGCCGTCCGACGAGGACCTCGCGCGCACCGTGACGCTCGCGTACACCGGCGACACCGACGCGTGCGCGGGGCTCGACGAGCTCGCGACCGGCGCCGACCTGCTGCTGTCCGAGGCCGCGTTCGTCGAGGGGCGCGACGACGCGATCCGCGGCGTGCACCTGACGGGCCGCCGCGCGGGCGCCGCCGCTGCCCAGGGGGGCTCGGGGCGCCTGGTGCTCACCCACCTGCCCGCGTGGACGCCGCCCGACGTGGCGACCGCGGAGGCCTGCACCGAGTACGACGGCCCCATCGAGGTGGCGACCCCGGGCGCGACGTACGTGCTGTGACCGTCGCGCGGTGCCTCCCACCCGCACAGTCGCAGGAACGCAGCACCGTGGCGAGTCGGGGCGCGGTCGGGGTTGTCAGGTGGGGTCGTTAGGCTCGTCGCATGACTCTTGATGCCGCCACCTCCGTGCGCGCGGACGGCCGCGCCGCCGACCAGCTGCGACCCGTCACGATCACCCGCCGGTTCCTGTCCGCGGGGGAGGGCAGCGTGCTCGTCGAGTTCGGCGAGACGAAGGTGCTGTGCGTCGCGTCGTTCACCGAGGGGGTGCCGCGCTGGCGCAAGGGCTCGGGCGAGGGCTGG
Source organism: Cellulomonas sp. JH27-2 (assembly GCF_014837175.1). Lineage (GTDB taxonomy): Bacteria > Actinomycetota > Actinomycetes > Actinomycetales > Cellulomonadaceae > Cellulomonas. Next base: position 268,040 of record NZ_JACYFR010000004.1, read on the forward strand.
GTCACGGCCGAGTACTCGATGCTGCCGCGCGCCACGAACAGCCGCTCGGACCGTGAGTCGGTCCGCGGCAAGATCGGCGGCCGCACGCACGAGATCTCGCGCCTGATCGGCCGGTCGCTGCGCGCGATCATCGACGTCTCCGCGCTCGGCGAGAACACGATCGTGCTCGACTGCGACGTCCTGCAGGCCGACGGCGGCACGCGCACGGCCGCGATCACGGGCGCCTACGTCGCGCTCGCGGACGCAGTGGAGTGGGCGCAGGGCAAGCGGCTGATCAAGCCGGGCCGCACCGTCCTGACGGACTCGGTCGCCGCGGTCAGCGTCGGCATCATCGACGGCACGCCCATGCTCGACCTGCCCTACGTGGAGGACGTGCGCGCCGAGACGGACATGAACGTCGTGGTCACCGGCTCCGGGAAGTTCGTCGAGGTGCAGGGCACCGCCGAGCACGCGCCGTTCGACCGGGCCGAGCTGGACGCGCTGCTCGACCTGGCCGTCGGCGGCGCGGCGCAGCTGTCCGCGCTGCAGACCGCCGCGCTCGCGGGCGAGCCGGGCGACGGCTCCGCCACGCGCGCGGTGACCGCAGCCGCGGTGACAGCGTGAGCCCTCGGCTGGTGCTCGCCACCCACAACGCGCACAAGGTCGGTGAGCTGCGCGCCATCCTGGCGCCGCTGCTGTCGGACCTGACGCCCGACGACGTCGTCGGTGCGCGGGACGTCGGCGCACCCGAGCCCGTCGAGGACGGGGTCACGTTCGAGGCGAACGCGCTGATCAAGGCGCGTGCGCTGTCCGCGTTCACCGGGCTGCCGGCCGTCGCCGACGACTCCGGCCTGGCCGTCGACGTGCTGGGCGGCTCACCCGGCATCTTCTCCGCACGGTGGTCGGGGAAGCACGGCGACGACGCCGCCAACCTGGCGCTGCTGCTGGCGCAGGTGTCCGACATCGCGCCCGAGCACCGTGGCGCCCGGTTCGTCTGCGCGGCCGCGCTCGTGACGCCGGACGGGTTCGAGCACGTCGAGCGCGGCGAGCTCGTCGGGACGTTGACGTACGAGCCGCGCGGCGCGGGTGGGTTCGGCTACGACCCCGCGCTGGTCCCGCTGGGCGACACGCGCACGTGCGCGGAGCTGTCGCCCGACGAGAAGAACGCGATCAGCCACCGCGGGCAGGCGTTCTCGGCGCTCGCGCCCGTGATCGCTCGTGTTCTGGGTGGATGACGTGCTGCGTGGATGACGTCCAGCTCGTCGCCCGGGGGCTGAGGTTCGGCTACCCGGACCGGCCCGTCCTGGACGGGCTCGACGTCGTCGTGGCCGCCGGGGAGCGGCTGGGGCTCGTCGGGGAGAACGGTGCCGGCAAGACGACGTTGCTGCGACTGCTGGCCGGCTCTCTCGAGCCGTCGGCCGGGTCCGTGCGCCGGGTCGGGTCCTTGGCCGTCGTCGACCAGGAGCTCGAGGTCACGGCACGCGCGACGATCGGCACGCTCGTCGAGCAGGCCTCGTCGACCGCACGCGAGGCGGCCGCCCGGCTCGAGGCGACGATCGCCGCGTTCGACCACGAGCAGGCCGACCTGTCCGGGCTGAGCGAGGCGATGGCACGCGTCGAGCATCTCGCCGCGTGGGACGTGGACCGGCGGATCGACGAGGCGCTGACCAGGTTCGGTGCGCCGCGGGACCCCGAGCGCGAGCTGTCGACGCTCAGCGTCGGCGAGCGCTACCGCGTCCGGCTGGCGTGCCGGATCGCCGAACGCTCCGACGTCCTGCTGCTCGACGAGCCCACCAACCACCTGGACGCGGTCGGCATCGACCACCTCACCGCGCAGCTGCAGCAGTGGGCGGGCGCGGTCGTCATCGTCACGCACGACCGCCGCCTGCTCGACGACGTGATGTCGGCGATCCTGGACCTCGACCCCGCGATGGACGGCAAGCCCGCCTTGTACGGCGCGACGCGCTACGCGGACTACCGGTTCGCGAAGGACCGCATGCTCATGCGCTGGCGGGCGCGCTACCGGGCCGAGCGCAAGCGCGCGCTCGCGCTGGCGCGTCAGCTGGACCGGTCCTACGAGGGTCTGTCCGACGAGTGGCGTCCGCCCAAGGGCTCGAACGCGCACCGGCGGGCGACGCGCGCCCGACAGCACGTCAAGGCCGCCGACCGCCTGGTGCAGCAGCTCGAGGCGACCGCCGTCGAGGTTCCCGTGCCGCCGCTCGCCCTCGCGTTCCCGGACCTGCCGTCGCTGCCTCGTCGGGCGTCCGCCGGCGCTGACCCCGACCGCCCGCTGGACCCCGGCGCCGACCGTGCGGCCTCGCACGCCGGGCCCCTGCTCGAGATCCGCGCGCCACGCGTCGACGGCCGCCTGGACCTGCCGGGGCGACGGATCGACATCGCGCCGTGCGGGCGCCTGCTCGTCGTCGGCCCGAACGGCGCGGGCAAGTCGACGCTGCTCGCGGCGCTGGCCGGGACGATCGGGCTGGACCGCGGGACGCGGACCATCGCCGACGGGGTGCGCCTGGGCATCCTCGGCCAGGAGGGCGCCACCGAGCACGAGCCGCAGACCGGCATCACCGCGTTCGACGCCTACGCGCGCCATGCCCTGCGGCTGCTGGAGTCGAACGCGCTCGACCCTGACCAGCTCGTGCCCGTCGCGGCGCTGGGCCTGCTGACGGAGGAGGACCTCGAGCGGCCCCTGCGCGAGCTCTCGGTGGGGCAGCGGCGCCGGTTCGACCTGGCGTGCGCGCTGCTAGCCGCCCCGCACCTGCTGATCCTCGACGAGCCCACCAACCACCTCTCGGTCGGCCTCGTCGACGAGCTGACGCAGGCGCTGCGCCTGACGTCCGCGGCCGTCGTCGTCGCGACCCACGACCGACGCATGCGCGCCGACCTGGCGGACTGGCCGGTCCTGGAGCTGTAGGGCTCAGATCCGTCCGACGAACGCCATCGCCTGCCGCAGCAGCGCGCCCTGGCCGCCGTTCATCTCCACCTGCACCTGCTCGGCGCACGCCTCCTCGGGCGTGAGCCAGGCCAGGTCGATGGCGTCGTTCTGCGGCTGGCAGTCGCCGGAGACGGGCACGACGTAGGCGAGCGAGACCGCGTGCTGGCGCGGGTCGTGGTACGCCGTGATGCCCGGCGTGGGGAAGTACTCGGCGACCGTGAACGGCTGCGGGGAGGCGGGGATCTGCGGCAGCGCGACCGGGCCGAGGTCCTTCTCGATGTGCCGCAGCAGCGCGTCGCGCACGCGCTCGTGGTACATCACGCGGCCGCTGACGAGGGCCCGGGACATGACACCCTCGCGCGTCACGCGCAGGAGCAGCCCGACCGCGATCACGTCGCCCGAGTCGTCGACGCGCACCGGGACCGCGTCCACGTAGACGATCGGCAGCGAGCGACGCACCTGGGCGATGTCGTCGGCGCTCAACCACCCGTCGGGACGATCGGGCGTGGGGAACTCGGCGGAAGCGGTCACCGTACGTTTCTACCCTGCCGACGCGGCGTCCACGCACCCGGGCGCGCTCGGGCGGGCGATTCCGCCCGGTTCGGCGCGCGGCGTCGCCCGCCGGTGGGAATAGTGGACCTGTCTGTGACGCTGAGGATCGCGGACACCGACGACGGAAGGAACCCCATGGCTACCACCACGCTGACCGGCGACACGATCGGTCAGACGATCAAGGACAACGAGATCGTCCTCATCGACTTCTGGGCCGAGTGGTGCGGCCCGTGCAAGCGCTTCGGACCGGTCTTCGAGGCCTCGTCGGACGAGAACACCGACATCGTGCACGCGAAGGTCGACACCGAGGCCGAGCAGGCGCTCGCCCAGGAGCTGCAGATCTTCTCGATCCCCACGCTGATGGCGTTCCGCGACGGCATCCTGGTCTTCAACCAGGCCGGCGCGCTGCCCGCCCCGGCTCTCGCGCAGGTCGTCGAGGCCGTCAAGGGCCTGGACATGGACGACGTCCGCGCGCAGATCGCCGCGTCGGCGAAGGACGCCTGACGCACTGACCGTATGACGAAGGGGACGGCCCGATGTGGGCCGTCCCCTTCGTCATGTCCGGCTGGCTGGTGCGGGAGACGGGACTTGAACCCGCACGCCCTCTCGGGCACCAGGACCTAAACCTGGCGTGGCTGCCGTTTCACCACTCCCGCGTCGGGCTCGCGCCCGCGGGAGATCATCCCACGCCGTCAGGCGACGGACAGGTCCCGGCGCAGCTTGGCGACGTGGCCCGTCGCCTTGACGTTGTACTGGGCCAGCTCGACGACGCCGTCGGCGCCGACGACCACGGTCGAGCGGATGACACCCGTGACCGTCTTGCCGTAGAGCTTCTTCTCGCCCCAGGCGCCCCACGCCTCGAGCACGCTCTTGTCGGGGTCGGACGCGAGCGGGAACGTGAGGTGCTCGGCCTCGGCGAACGTCGCCAGCTTCTCGACGGGGTCGGGGGAGACGCCGACGACCGCGAAGCCCGCGCCGGCCAGCGATGCGAGCGAGTCGCGGAAGTCGCACGCCTGCGTGGTGCAGCCGGGGGTACCCGCAGCCGGGTAGAAGTAGACGATGACGCGCTGACCGCGCAGGTCGGCCAGGTGCACCTGACCGCCGTCGGCGGTGGGCAGCGTGAAGTCGGGGGCGACGTCGCCGGCGGCGAGACGAGGCACGGAGAACCTCCAGGTAGTGGGTTGCCCTCAGCCTATGTCGCGGCCGGGGTAGCGTCGGAGCGTGCCCGACGAGTCCTCCCAGCCCATCCAGGCCCTGCCCATCCGCATGCTCAACGACCGGCTGCTCGTCACGCTCGACGACGCGGCGGGGGAACGGCGCTCGTCCGCGGGCATCGTGATCCCCGCGACGGCTGCGGTCGGCAAGCGGTTGGCGTGGGCGGACGTCGTCGCGACCGGCCAGCACGTGCGGCAGGTGGAGGTCGGCGACCGCGTGCTGTTCGACCCGGAGGACCGCGCCGAGGTGGAGCTCGAGGGCGCCACGTACCTGCTGCTGCGGGAGAAGGACGTGCACGCCGTGGCCGCTCCTCGCGCCGCCGGGACGGGCACCGGGCTGTACCTGTGAGACCCAGATCGTGACGATCGTCACGGCGGCCGATCTCAGTTGGCATTCTGGGCCAGGAGGCTGCTAACGTTCTCAACCGCGCGCCATTAGCTCAATTGGCAGAGCAGCTGACTCTTAATCAGCGGGTTCGGGGTTCGAGTCCCTGATGGCGCACCAACGCAAGGCCCCTCACCAGCGGGAACGCAGGTGAGGGGCCTTCGTCGTTCGTCAGGCGGTCCGCGTCTGTTCGACGAGCGCGTCCGCGTAGGCGCGGGCCGAGCGCTGGTAGCGGGGGAGCGTCGGCACGACTGCGAGCAGGGCCTCACGCAGGGCCTCGTCGGGCCGACCGGCGGAGTGCAGGGCAAGGGCGAGGAAGACCTGGCGGGCGGCGCCCAACGCCGGTGCATCCGGCGCCGCCTGCAGGAGCGCGACGGCCTCGTCGACCTCGCCCACGTTGCGCAGGGAGCTGGCGAGCTGGATGGTGGCGCGCGTGGCGTTGAAGTCGTCGAGGCCCAGGTCCAGAGCCCGACGGTAGAGCGGGACCGCTGCTCCCTCGATGCCGAGCGAGTCGTGGATGCACGCCCACTCGAAGACCGCGACGGGGTCGTCGTCGGGCCGTTCCGCCACGAGCAGGCGCATCTGCTCCAACGCTCCCTCGCGGTCCTCCAGGTCCGCCGTCTCCCAGAACTCCTCGATGCGTGCTTCCCAGTCGTCGCTCATGGGTCGCCATGCTGCCATCGCTCGTCCTGCGGGCCGGCGCGTCGCGGGTGACGATGGCTCCGGGCGCGACGTACGTGCCCGCACGCGTGGACGGAGAGCTCGATGGCGGACGACCAGCAGGACACCTTCGACGTGATCGTCATCGGCGGCGGTGCGGTGGGGGAGAACGCCGCGGACCGCGCCGGGCGGACGGGCCTGAGCGTCGCGCTCGTCGAGTCCGCGCTGGTGGGTGGCGAGTGCTCCTACTGGGCCTGCATGCCGTCCAAGGCGCTGCTGCGGCCGGGCGCCGCGCTGGAGGCGGCGCGGACCGCGCCGGGCGCCGGTGCGGCCGTCACGGGCGACGTCGACGTCGCGGCCACGTTCGCGCGACGCGACGCGGTGGCGTCGAACTGGGACGACTCCGGGCAGGCGGACTGGGTCGACGGCGCCGGCATCGCGCTGCTGCGCGGCCATGCGCGCTTCACCGGTTCGCGGGCGCTGACGGTCACGGGCGACGACGGAGAGCGCGCGGTGACCGCCCGGCACGCCGTGATCGTCGCGACGGGCTCGTCGGCTGCGGTCCCGCCGATCGACGGGCTCGCCGCCGCGAAGCCGTGGACCAGCCGGGAGGCGACCTCCGCGCAGCACGTGCCCGCGCGGCTCGTGGTGCTCGGCGGCGGCGTGGTGGGTGTCGAGATGGCGACGGCGTTCGCCGACTTCGGCAGCGCCGTCACGCTCGTCGTGCGCGGCGACCGCCTGCTGCCCGCCGCCGAGCCGTTCGCGGCCGAGGCGGTCGCGGACGCGCTGCGCGCCCGCGGCGTCACGATCCTGTTCGGCGCGGAGGCGCGATCGGTGGAGCGCGACGACGACGGCGTCCACGTCGACCTCGGCGGCTCGACGCTCGACGCCGACGAGATCCTCGTGGCGACCGGGCGTCGTCCCCGAACCGAGGACCTCGGGCTCGATGCGATCGGGCTGACTCCCGGCAAGGCGATCGACGTGGACGACGCGCTCGCGGCGACGGGTGCCGACGGCGGCTGGCTGTTCGCGGTCGGCGACGCCACCGGGCGCACCGGCACCACCCACCAGGGCAAGTACGACGCGCGCGTGGCCGGCGACGTGGTCGCGGCCCGGTTCGGCGACGACGAGGACGCCCGCGCCGCCGAGGCCGCCGCGGGACCGTGGAGCCGCTACCGCGCCACCGCCGACGAGGCCGCTGTCCCGCAGGTCGTCTTCACGCGCCCCGAGGTCGCGTGGGTGGGGCACACCGAGTCGAGCGCGCGCGAGGCCGGCATCGACGTCCGCGTCGTGCCCTACGACCTGGCCAACGTGGCCGGCGCGAGCGTCCTGTCGCCCGACTACGCCGGCAAGGCGCAGCTCGTGCTCGACGACGCGCGCGGCGTGATCGTCGGCGCGACGTTCGTCGGCCCGGAGGTGGCCGAGATGCTGCACGCCGCGACGATCGCCGTGGTCGGCGAGGTGCCCCTGTCGCGCCTGTGGCACGCCGTGCCCGCATACCCGACGGTCAGCGAGGTGTGGCTCCGCTTCGGCGAGGCCGCGGGGCTCTGAGCGCTCCGGGGCGCCTCACCGACCGGGCTGGTTCTCCAGCTCCCACACGCGCTCGTGCAGCGCGTCCATGGGCTCGGCGTACTGCAGCGGGTCCTGCGTGCAGACCGGCTCCTCACGGTGTTCAGGCCCGGTGCAGCGTGTTCTGAGGAACTCGAGCACGATCGCGGTGGTGTCCGATGTCGCCGTGGGAGCTGGCGGGAACGAGCGCTCGACACCGACGGACTCGACGGACCCGAGCGCCCAGGCCGCACACCCGGCGAGCACGGCGCCGGCGGCGACGACGATGGTGCGCTTCACGATGCCCCCTCGTCGCCCGAGCCTCCCACCGGTGAGGCTACCCAAGACACAGGTGGAGGGCGTGACCCGAACGGGTCACGCCCTCCACCTGGATGCGGGCTGGTATCAGCTCGCCAGGGAGCCGTCGCTCGACAGGACCAGGCCCATGGAGACCTCGCCCTTGCGGATCGCCGCACCGATGAGGCCGAAGTCGTAGGACTTGAAGTCGTCGAACTTCAGGCCGTAGGTCTTCTCCAGGCCCGGCTGGCAGAAGGGGCGCTCGGCGCACTCAGGCGGCCCGGCGAGGGTCAGACCGGAGCCGCAGGCGGTGGCCAGCTCGCTCAGGGTCTTCACATTGTGCGCATCGGCGAACTCCTGCGTGACGGCGAACGCGTTCTGGTCCTGTGCGGCCGACGCCTCACCCATCACCAGGCCGCTCTTGTCGGCGAGCGGCGTCAGGGCCGCGACCGTCTTGTCGATGTCGGGCGTGGCGACCGACGCGGCGTCGGTGCCGTTGACCTTCGCGTTGAGGAAGTCGGCCAGCGTGGCGGCGTACTCGGGGACGGCGGCGAGCGTGCCCTTCTCGAGGGCCGGCAGGTAGGTCTCGCGGTTGCCGACGGTCTGGGTCGAGGCGTCGAATCCGGCCGACTTCAGCACGGCCGCGTAGATCTCGGCGAGCGTCGCGCTCTCGGAGAAGTTCGCCGCTCCGACGACGACCTTGGTGCCCTTGCCGCTCTGGTCCTGCGCGCCGAGGCCCTCGGTCTTGACGAAGTCGGCGGCGACCTCCGGGGAGGTCTTGCGGTCGATGTCGACCGCCTTGTTGAGCTGGATGAGCTTGTCGGTGTCCAGCTTGGCGGAGACCGAGTTGAGCAGGTCGACGATCTGCGGGTTCTTGCCCGCGACCGCCTTGTTGATGGCCGGGATGATGTTGTCCGAGTTCTGCAGGCCCTTGTCGTCGGTCAGCACGACGAGCTTGTCGCCGGCGACCGGCGCGCACGCGCTGCCTCCGGACGTGTTGGTGGTCGGGTTGGCCTCGCCGCCTCCCGACCCGGGGTCACCGCAGGCTCCGAGCAGGAGCCCGGCTCCGAGCAGGGACGTGGCCATCATGACCTTCGTCGTCAGGTGGCGAACGCGCATCGTGGGCTCCAGGTGTCGGGGTGGGTACGGTGCTGATGAAGGGGGAGAGCCGGCGCGCTCAGGCGCCGGGCATCGAACTATTCGAACCGCTGGGAGCGCCGACGGCAACCGCTGACGGCTCGCCCCGCTGTCGGCGCCAACCGCGGGACGGCGTCGAGGATTCCCGCAGGCCACGCGGGGTCAGCAGGTGCTGTGCGACGGCCAGGACGCCCTCGGCGATCAGGCAGAGCCCCGCCACGAGGATGCCGCCGGCCAGGACCTGCCCGTAGTTCTGCAGCGCGAAGCCGGTGACGACGATCGTGCCGAGGCTCTGGCCGCCGACGAGCGCGGCGAGCGGCACCGTGGCGAGCACCTGCACGACGGCCGTCCGGACGCCGGCGGCGACCAGGGGCACGGCCAGCGGCAGCTCGACCTCGCGCAGTCGTCGTCCGCTCGACATCCCGAGCCCGCGCGCCGCGTCGACGACGTCCCGGTCGACGTCGCCCAGGCCCGTCACCGTGTTGGTGAGCAGCGGGGGCACCGCGAAGATCGCGCAGGCCAGCACGGTCGCGGTGTTGCCGAACAGCCCGGCGGACGCGAAGAGCGTCAGGAGTGCGAGCGTGGGCAGTGCGCGCGTGGTGTTCGCGACGACGACACCGAGCGTGCCGCCGCGCCGCGCGTGCCCGAGCCAGACCCCCGCGGGCAGCGCGACGACCGCCGCGAGCAGCACCGCGTAGAGCGTGACGCGCAGGTGCGCCTCGGTCAGCTCGACGACGCCGTTCTTGCCGGTCCAGTTGAGGGGGTCGTTGAACCAGGTCAACGCGTCGTTCACGATGTCCACGGCAGCCCCCTCACGCCGACGTCTCGGCGAGCATGCGCGCCGACCTCGACCACGGCATCACGGCCTTGGCGAGCAGCACGATGGCCACGTCGGCCACCAGCGCGAGCACCAGGCACAGGATCGTCGCCGTCATGATCTCCGCGTGGTAGTTGCTGCGGAACCCGCGGAACATGAGCTGCCCGAGGCCGCCGTACCCGACCACCACGCCCACGGTCACCAGCGCGACGGTGGTGACCGTCGCGACGCGCAGACCAGCGACGATGCTCGGCAGCGCCTGGGGCAGCTCGACCTGCACGAGCATGCGCGCGCGGCCGTACCCCATGCCGCGGGCCGCATCCGTGACCGCCGGGTCGACGCCCTGGAGCCCGACCAGGATGTTACGGATGAGCACGAGCAGCGCGTAGACGACCAGCCCGATCAGGACGGTGACGCGCCCGATGCCCGTGTACGGCGCGAGCAGCGCGAACAGGGCGAGCGACGGGATCGTGTAGAGCACGCCGGCGGTGCCCAGGACGGGGGCGGCGAAGCGTGGGCGCGTGTGCGCGAGGGCCGCCAGGGGCAGCGCGACGACGAGCGCGATCACGACGGCCTCGAGCGTCAACGAGACGTGCTGCCCCAGGTAGGTGGCGATGTCGTCGCGGTTGCGCTCGACGTACTGCCACGAGAACCAGGGGTTCGGTGGGCTGTCGGCTCGAAGCATGCTGCGACCGTATCCGCGGCCACCGACACGCGCACGGCCGGGAGCGTCCCGGGCGGGGTGAGTCCTCGGCCGGCGGGTCGCGAGTGTCGGACGTGGCCGATAGCGTCCTGCAGGTGGCAGACGAGTGGGCGATCCGGTTCGACGGCGTGAGCAAGCGGTATGCCTCGGGTGAGGCGGGCAACGGGCCTGCCGCGGTGCACGACCTGAATCTCGACGTGCGCCCGCACGAGGTGCTGGTGCTCGTCGGCCCGTCGGGCTGCGGCAAGTCGACGACGATGCGGATGGCCAACCGGCTCGTCGAGCCGACGTCCGGGCGCATCCTCCTGGAGGGTGACGACGTCACGGATGTCGACCCCGTCCAGCTGCGCCGCCGCATGGGGTACGTCATCCAGAACGTCGGCCTCTTCCCGCACCGCACGGTCGCGCAGAACGTCGCAACCGTGCCCAAGCTGCTGGGCTGGGACCGCAGGCGCACGCGCGACCGGGTCGACGAGCTCCTCACGCTCGTCGGGCTCGAGCCGTCGCGGTACGCCAAGCGCTACCCGCACGAGCTGTCGGGCGGGGAGCGGCAGCGCGTCGGCGTCGCCCGGGCGCTGGCCACCGACCCGCCCGTGCTGCTGATGGACGAGCCCTTCGGGGCCGTCGACCCCGTGGGTCGCCGCCGGCTGCAGACCGAGTTCGCCCGCATCCAGCGCGAGCTCGGCACGACGGTGATGCTCGTGACGCACGACATCGACGAGGCCGTGCGGATGGCGGACCGCGTCGCCGTGCTGAGCGAGGGAGCGCACATCGAGCAGCTGGCCCCGCCGCTGGAGATCGTCGCGCGCCCCGCGACGGACCGGGTCGCCGACCTCGTGGGCCGCGGGCGCACGGCCCGGCTCATGTCGCTGGGCCGGCTCGAGCGCGCCGACCTGGAGGGCGACGAGGCGGGCACGGTCGTCGACGGACCGCACGTCGAGCTCGGGACCGATCTGGGCGACGTCCTGGACCACCTGGTCGACGAGGACCGCGGCGGCGTCGGTGTGCCCGTGTGGGAGAACGGGCAGGCGATCGGTCGGGTCACCGGCCAGAGCGTGCTGCGCGCGCTGCGCAGGCTCGCCGACGAGGGGCGCACCGGCGAGCAGGAGCCGTTGGCGCTGGCGGACGACGAAGCAGCGACCGCCTGACGCGCGCGGCCGGGGCGAAACCTCGCGGACACCTGACCGCCGCGCCCGGGACACCACCGTCGGTAGGCTGCGGACGTGACCTCGACGACCGCACGCCTCGCCCTCGCCACCTGCGCCGAGCTGCCCGAGCTCGACGCCGACGACGTCCCGCTGCTCGACGCCCTGCGCGAGCGAGGGATCGCCACCGACGTCGTCGTCTGGGACGACCCGACCGTCGACTGGGGGACGTACCAGCACGTCGTCATCCGCTCGACGTGGGACTACACGCACCGCCCGACGCAGTTCGCGGACTGGACGCAGCGCGTCGAGCGCACCAGCACGTTGCTCAACCCAGCGGCGGTGGTCGGCTGGAACATCGACAAGACGTACCTGCGCGACCTCGAGAAGGCCGGCCTGCCCATCGTGCCGACCATCTGGCTCGACCCGGAGCGCAACTTCGACTCGCGCGCCATCCACACGCGGTTCCCGGCGTTCGGCGACTTCGTGATCAAGCCGACCGTCAGCGCGGGGTCGCGCGACACGGGCCGGTACCAGGCCGACGTCACGACGAGCCGGTCGCTCGCGATCATGCACGCCAAGAACCTGCTGGGCGTGGGGCGCCGCGTCATGATCCAGCGTTACCTGCGCCAGGTCGACACCGAGGGCGAGACCGCGCTGGTGTTCGTGAACGGCGAGTTCAGCCACTCGGTGCGCAAGGGCGCGATCCTGGACGGGCCGTTCCGAGCCGACGACAACCAGCTGTACCTGCGCGAGGAGATGAGCCCGCGCGAGGCGAGCGACGCGGAGCGCGAGGTCGCCGAGCGGGTGATCGCGGCGCTGCCGGAGCTGGCGCCCGGGGACGGCAAGCCGCTGCTGTACGCGCGCGTCGACCTGATCCCCGACGACGAGGGCAACCCCGTGGTGCTGGAGCTCGAGCTCACCGAGCCGTCGCTGTTCTTCGGGCACGCGCCGGGATCGGTGGAGCGGTTCGCGGACGCGATCGTCGCGCGGCTCTGACCGCCGACCGCAGCAACGACGAAGGGCGCCGATCCGAGGATCGGCGCCCTTCGTGCTGGGGTGAGTAACGGGACTTGAACCCGCGACCCCCTGGACCACAACCAGGTGCTCTACCAGCTGAGCTATACCCACCATGCACCCGCCGCGAAGCGGGCGAGGAAAAGTGTACCGGGTCGAGCGGCGTGCTCGTGCCGCGGTCCTGCGGACCGCCGGTCAGCCGGCCGCGCCTCGCTTCGCGACCGAGGTGGCAGCGATCTCGGCGGCGATCTTCTTGGCGGCCGTCGAGTCGGGACCGGGCTGCGCCGGGAACAGGGCCGCGCGGTAGTACCGCAGCTCGTCGATGCTCTCCAGGATGTCGGCGAGCGCGCGGTGGCCGCCGTTCTTGGCGGGGGCGGAGAAGTACACGCGCGGGTACCAGCGCCGGGCGAGCTCCTTGATGGAGGACACGTCCACGATCCGGTAGTGCAGGTGCCCGACGAGGGCCGGCATGTCGCGGTCGAGGAAGGTCTTGTCGGTGCCGACCGAGTTGCCGGCCAGGGGCGCCTTGCCCGGGTCGGGGATCCATGTGCGGATGTAGTCGAGCACCCGCTGCTCGGCGTCGGCGAGCGTCGTGCCACCGGAGAGCTCGTCGAGCAACCCGGACGTCGTGTGCATGGTGCGCACGAAGTCGCCCATCTGCTCGATCGCCGCAGGGGGCGGGGCGATGATCACGTCGACGCCGTCCCCGAGGACGTTCAGCTCGGAGTCGGTCACGACCGCGGCGACCTCGACGAGGGCGTCGGCGCCCAGGTCCAGGCCAGTCATCTCGCAGTCGATCCAGACGATGCGGTCGGCACTCTCGTGGCCGTGTGCGCTGGGGGAGGACGTCGTCGGGCTCATCACGGGTCAACCCTAGGGGGTGCGGGCGTATCGGCCCTGCTGGGCGGTGCTCAGTGGTGGCCGTCGTGCCCCGGGACGGTCGACGCGACCCACGCGGCGACGGGCACGAGAACCACGACGCCGGCGGCGATGCCGACGGACGCGGCCCAGGACAGGTCCGCCCAGCGGAGCACCAGCAGCATGACGACGCCGGCGGCCAGCCCCATACCGACCCGCTCCGCCCACAGCGTCAGGGTCCGGTGCCCGCGGCGCTGCGGCTCGGGTTCGGCGCTGGCGTGCCGGCCCATCAGGCGGAGCCGTTCGCGCGGGTCATGCGCCCATCGTGGCACGTCGTCGGCCTGGTCCGGACGCGCGTGGTCCGGACATGCGAACGGGCCGGTCCCCGGCGTGTCAGGTGCGGGGGACCGGCCCGTGGCGTGCGTCAGACGTTCCGCTTGGTGGCGGACCGACGAGCCAGCGCCACGAGGCGCCCGGTACTCGGTGGCCGCCGCGAGGCGTCCGAGGGTTGTGGTCGCCGCTCGCGGACCAGCTCGGCGTAGCGCTGCAGGTGGTCGTGCTCGGAGCGGACGATGTCGTAGGCGGTGGAAAAATGCATGGCAAAACTCTCCGTACATGGGTGTGGGTGAGGTCCGCGACGAGAGGGCCTCGCGCGGTGTGACCGCCCGGTGGGGCGGCGGTGGTGGGTGTGGGTCCACCAGACCACGCCCGCGTGGGGTGGGTCACGGGATTTACCCGCGACGACGTCCCGCGCCCACCCTCCAGTCGGCGCGATCGGCGTTCACTCCGCGGATGAGTTGCTTGGTCGTGCGGTGTTCTGACTGATCATTGGGCATTCGGCTCGTGCGGATGCCGGTGATAGCGTGCTCTTCGTTCTGCCACGAGACCTGGAGCCCGGCATGCCGTCAGCCGTTCGACGCCAACCGCTGTCCACCCAGACCGCGGACGTCCTGCTCGGACAGATCCGGTCGGGGCGCTGGGCCCTCGGCAGCCGCCTGCCCGCCGAGCCCGTCCTCGCCGCGTCGCTCGGCGTCGGCCGGACCACGCTGCGCGAGGCCGTCCGCGAGCTCTCCGGTCGCGGGGTTCTCGAGTCGCGTCAGGGCGCCGGTGTCTTCGTCGTCGCGCTCGACGCGAGCGAGGACTGGGACGCCGTGCTGGGCCGGGCGGCCGTGGTGAAGGTCATCGAGGCGCGCGTCGCCATCGAGGCGGAGGCCGCCGCGCTCGCGGCCGCTCAGCGCACCCCCAACGACCTGCGGGCCATCCGTCGCGCGCTCGCGTCACGTGCCGCGGCGCCCGACGACGTCGAGAGGCTCGTCGACGCCGACACGGCGTTCCACCGCTCCGTCGTCGCCGCGTCCCACAACGAGATCCTGCTCGAGCTCTTCGACAGCTTCGTCCCGCGCGTCCACCGCGCCATGGTCGCGATGCTGCGTGCGCGGCCCGTCGACCCCGACGCCGACCATGCCGCGCACGAGGCGCTCGTCGAGGCCGTCGCGGCGCGCCTTCCCGAGCGAGCCTCCGCTGCGAGCCGCGCGCACCTCACCCATCTCAAGGAGGCCCTGGCATGACCGAGACGGTCCTGGAGCTGGACGCCGTGACGTTCCGCCGCGACGCCACCGAGATCCTGCACGGCATCGACCTGACGGTCCGCGCGGGCGAGCACTGGGCGCTGCTCGGCCCGAACGGCGCGGGCAAGAGCACGATCCTCGGCTTCTGCGGTGCCGTCACGCATCCGACGACGGGCACGGTCCGCGTGCTGGGCGAGCAGCTCGGGCGCGTCGAGCTGGCTGCGCTGCGGCGCGTGATCGGGCACGTGAACCCGCGCCACGACCTGCGCTCCGCGGTGTCGGTGCGCGAGGTGGTGCTCACCGGCGTGACCGGTACCGTCGAGATGCCGTGGCGCTGGACACCGACGGCCGACGACCTCGCGCGCGCCGACGCGCTCGTCGACGAGCTCGGCCTGGGCGGGATCGCACACGGTCGCTGGCCCACGCTCTCCCAGGGGGAGCGCGGCCGCGCCCTGATCGCCCGGGCGCTCGTCGGCGACCCTCGGCTGCTGCTGCTCGACGAACCGTCGACCGGGCTCGACGTCGCGGCGCGCGAACAGCTCCTGGAGACGATCGACCGACTCCGCGTCGAGCGTCCCCACCTCACCTCGATCATGGTCACCCACCACCTGGAGGAGCTGCCCGAGTCGACCACGCACGCGCTGCTCATCGCGCACGGGTCGGTCGTCGCGAGCGGACCCATCGACCACGCGATCACGACCGCGTCGGTGACCCGAGCGTTCGAGCACCCGATCCGCGTCGAGCGCATCGACGGCCGCTGGTCGGCGCGAGCGCTGCGCACCGGCCGCCGCGACACGGCGGCCTGACGGCAGACCGGGCACGGCCATCCCCCTTCGCCGTTCACGGGTGGACGCACGGGGCACGTGACAGACTCGGCGCGTGAACGGGGCACGGGGGACCAGGTGGCGGATCTCGCCGCGCGGAGTCCGGGTGGGTGTCGTCGTCGCCTCCTTCGTCGCGGTGCTGGGCCAGGTCGCGTTCGCCGGCGCCCGGGTCGAGTCCCGCGACGATCTCGCCGACGTGTCCTGGGGGTTCCCCGCGCGGTGGATCTCGCAGGATCAGGCGTCGCTGGACCCGCCGTTCCCGTGGGTCGTCGGCGTGAGCAGTCCGTGGGAGCACCCGACCAGCATCGACTGGACGAGCCTTGCTCTCGACGTCGCGGCCGCCGCGCTGGTGCTTGCGGTGCTCGTGTGGCTGGTGGTGCGCGGCGCCGGCGCCCTGCGGCGACGCCTGCTCGCGACCTGACCTGTCGGAAATAACCTTCGTCGACCGCGGTGCCGCACTGTCTAGGGTGACGACGTGCGCATCTTCCTGGCCGGGGCCACCGGAGTCATCGGCAGTCGCCTGATCCCGCTGCTCATCGAGGGCGGCCACGAGGTCACCGGCATGACGCGCTCCGAGCACGCGGTTCCGCGGCTCCGCGGCGCTGGTGCCACGCCCGTCGTCTGCGACGTGTTCGACGCCGCCGGCCTGGCGCGAGCGGTGACGGAGTTCGGCCCCGACGTCGTGCTCCATCAGCTCACGGACCTGCCCGACGACCGTGCTGCGCTGGCCGGTGCCGCGGAGGCGAACGCGCGGATCCGCACGGAAGGCACCCGGAACCTGGTCGGCGCGGCACGGGCGGCGGGTGCGCGGGGTCTCGTCGCGCAGAGCATCGCGTGGACGCCGACATCCCCGGTGGCCGCCGACGCCGCACGCGACCTGGAACGCCAGGTCCTGGAGTTCGGCGGGGTGGTGCTCCGCTACGGCCAGTTCTACGGCCCGGGAACCTACTTTCCCGACGAGCGCCCGCCAGCGCCGCGGGTCGAGATCGGACGTGCGGCGGCACGGACCGTGGAGCATCTCGCCGCCGCGAGCGCGATCATCGAGGTCGTCGACTGACCCGTGCCTGCTGGACGCGGCGTCGGTCGTCGCCGTTCCTGCCACCGGTCGTTGTTCACCGCACCGACGGTACCGACCGCTCGCGGCAGAGCTGCCCCCGGGGCGGGGGACCTGTGGCCAGTGAGACTCCGGGGTCAGACGGCGGTGGGGCGGTGCTCGCCGATGCGGTCCCAGTCGCCCCACTCCAGCGGGTCGAGCCAGTGGTCGGAGACGTTCACGTCGGTGAACTCCTCAATCGTGGCTGCCGGGGCCGCCTTGACCTTGGTGCGCAGGCGGGCGTAGCCGTCCGGCTTGAAGAGGAACGTCCGGATCGCCGTGTTGGCCTGCACGCCGTGGAAGTGGCCGTCGTCTGGGTAGAGCCACTCGGTGACGTCGAAGAGGAACAGGCGTCCGTCGACGGTCTGATACGACAGCGACGAAATCTCGGAGCCCTGCTCGTCGTACAGATGCACGTCGACCGACTCAGCCTGTGCGTTCATCGTCAGCGCGTACCGCGGCACGAGCCCGACGCCCTCGACCGCTGCCACGCCCAGCTGGGGGCCCTTCTCGAAGACCCGTCGAGCCTGCTCCTCGCTCATCGGCTCGACCGGCTTGCGCTCGTCCTCGAACCAGCCACTGCCATACAGATAGGTCATGCGTGCCGCCCCTGGGTGATTCCTAGGTGTAGTAGTGCCCGTTGATGTCGCGGATGGAGATCTGCTTGCTCCTGGCGTAGGCCACGATCGCGGGGTCAACCGTACCGCCCACCTGCGGGGGGACCTCGAGGATCATGTCTCCCCTCAGCCGCTGTCCAGAGATCCCCAGTGCGTCGTTCTTCCGGGTCTTCGCGATCGTGGTCCCTGCGGGATACTTTGCCTTGAACTCATTGATGTAGCGCTTTGCCGTCGAGAGGTCCACCTCGCTGAACTGGGTGAGCTTGCGAGAGACGATGGACTCGCCCGGAGTGTAGGCGTCGAGCCGGAACCGTGACTTGTTGCCGGTGGTGAGTGCGATCTCGGAGTAGTCGTAGGCGTGGTTGGCGTAGGCGTTGAACCGGTTGCCGGCGATGATCTTGCGCATGAAGGACAGCGGGCCGTTCCAGCGGGCGAGCTCGGCGTCGCTGAGGAACTTGGTGGCTTCGAAGGTGGCGGGGTCGGTCAGGTCGATGGTCGTGTCGAGCAGTCGTCCGTCGCGCCCGAAGGTGCGGGCGGCGCCGGAGGCTCGGTCGACGGTGGTGATGAGCTCGCCGGCTTCGACGAGCTTCTCGATCTCGACGAGGTCCTCGGCCTTGAGGGCGGTCTTGACCCATTTGCCGCCGGTGGCGACGTAGCCGATGATCGGGATCGCGGACCCCATCGACAGCGACCCGTTCAGGACGTCGCCTTCGGCGTAGTACCAGACCCCGTTCATGAG
This sequence comes from Cellulomonas sp. JH27-2, assembly GCF_014837175.1. Lineage (GTDB taxonomy): Bacteria > Actinomycetota > Actinomycetes > Actinomycetales > Cellulomonadaceae > Cellulomonas. Next base: position 286,137 of record NZ_JACYFR010000004.1, read on the forward strand.
GTCGGCGGGTTCGCCGATGAAAGGGACGAGGCCGGCGACGTCGAGCAGGCCGTGCAGGAGCTGTTTCCACCACGGGCCGGCCTTCTCCTTGGCCACCTCCCCTTCCTCGCTCAACGCCTCCGCGACGGTGCTCAGGTCGCCGGCGAGCCGTGGCTGGAAGGCGTCCTGGCCCTCCTTCGGTGGGCTGAGGATGGCGTTCTGGACGGCGAGGCCGAACGCGCCGGCGGTGAGCTCGTCGAGGCCGGGGCGGTCGTGCAGGAACTGCCACATCGCCGCGTTGACCACGACCTTCGACCTGCCGGTGTCGACCGTCGTCGTGCCTGAGGTGCCGAAGATCCGCCGCACCGCGTCGGGGTTGTTCGCCATCGCCGTCAGGACCCCGTAGAGCGGGTCCTGCATGAGGTCGCACTGTGGTGAGCGGTCCGGCCGCGGGTCGGTGACGAGCCACGGTCCACCGACCGCCCACTGGTTCGCGCCCTGGTCGCCCTCGGAGTCGCGGATGGACTGGTAGACGTCGACGAGGAAGTCGTCGGACCATACGCCGCGCTCGATCACCAGGGAGACGAGGTTGAGCTGGCCACCGTGGCTGTACTTCACGGCGTCGCTGCCGGCGAAGTCGCTCCACACCTTCGACATGCCCGGGACGGCGACGTCGCCGGAGCCCTGGGAGGCCAGCCCCAGCGTCATGCCCAGCCCGCGCAGCAGGGCGTCGTAGTCGCGGTCGAACGCCTGGACGCCGTCGATGCCAGAGCGCATGCGGCCCCGGTTGACCAGGTCGAGGTAGGCAGCCAGCGCGCCGGGTGTCACGCGGGAGGCGAGGGCCTTCGCGAAGTACGGGTCGGTCTGGTTCTCGGTCAGGATCTGCAGCAGGTCCGGGTCGATGTCCCGGGGATCGAAGTCGTCCTCGTCGACCTTCAGCTTGTCCAGGACCGTGTCGACCAGGGCGTCGATCTGCGCGTCCGTCTTCGTCGAGAGCACGTCGTCGTCGAACGTGACCACGGTGAGACCCGGCGTCGCCTGCTCGATCATCCGGGCGAGCGCGAGCCGGCGGTTCAGGTCTCGTAGCGCCTCGCCGATCGCCTGGTCCACGCTGGCGGCGTAGCCGACCTGCGACAGTGACGACGTCGACAGCTCGACGTAGTCGAGCCGGCCGCGCAGGAGCCCTGCCGACTCCGTGATGTCCGACCGTGCGGCACCCAACGACGCGACGAGGTCGGCCATCGCGTCGAGGTCGATGCTCACCTCGGCCATGGCCGCCACCGTGCTTGCCACGAGTTCTCGTCGACCAGCTCCGGCTGCCGTCGCAAGGCGTCGTCGAGCTCCGCCATCGCCCCGTCCGAAGCGCTGCGGCAGGTGCTCCGCCATGACGTCAGGCGATCTTCGAAGTCGGCCGCTTTGCCTCCTGTCCACGCCCCGTTCGACATCGCCCGGACGGCCTTGTCCAAGGCACCCGACAAGGTCTCGGCCGATTCACGCGACGAGCTCCGCGCCGAGCTGATCGCCGCCCGGTACCGGTTCGGCACCTGCGCAGCTGCATCATCAGCGGTCATCGTCGCGTCGCCCCTCTCGTCGCCCCCGCGGCGTCGTCGGCCCAGCCAAGCGCATGCGCGCCGCTGTGACAACGGACGAGGGCGGGCGAGAGCGCGGTGGCACGTCGTCCGCTGGGTGCTGAGGCGCCCCCGGCAGGACTCGAACCTGCAACCTACGGATTAGAAGGCCGTTGCTCTATCCATTGAGCTACGGGGGCACGGTCGCTGCCGCGGGACCAGAGTAGTGGCGCGCCGACGAAGGGAGCGCCGGGGTCAGCCGTTCGTGACGACCCTGCTCGTCGAGCGGACGACGGTGCCGTTGTCGCGCTCCTGCAGGAGGAAGCTCACGTCCTTCACGTGCACGTTGAAGTTGACGTCGTGGTCGAACGGCGTTCCTCCGCCGCAGCCGTTCGCGTCCTGTGGCGTCCACGTCCGGAAGCCTCCGCCGGACAGGTGGACGGTGATGATGGCGTACGCGCCGTGACTGTCGGCCGGGCAGCGGTCGGTGACCTTCCCGGTCAGGTCGATGCCCCGGCCGCCGTCTGTGAACGAGAGGGTGGCACTCAGGTACGCGAAGCCGTCCGAGTCGGAGGTCTTGGTGCTCAGGCCGATCGAGATCGGTGCAGCCTGGGCGGGGGCGGCTGCCGCGAGCGTGAGGGCCGCCGTGGCGGCGGCGAGGGTCAGAGCATTCCTGCGGGCCATGAGCGTCTCCTTCGAGGCTTGCCTACCGGTTCGGACCTCTTGGCACTTTAGGTTCACTCGCCCCAGGGCGCGCGCGGAGCTCGTCCGGCAGGTCCGGAAGGCCCGACTCGCCGGGGTCTGACCGCGTGGCGCGTTTGGCCTGGTCAGGTCCGGGCCTGAGAATGAGCACGTGAGCGTTCAGCCGGGGACCGCGTCGGCGTCGCCGACCACGAGGTCGGCGCACGCTCGACACCAGGCCGACGACCCGCGGTCCGTGCTGGCCCGGCCGCTGGCGGCGACGTCGCTGCTGGACGCCGTACGGGACCTGCGCCGGGACGTCGCCGCGACGGGGTTCCCGCTCGAGATCGAGGGGACGAGCGACGCACGCGCGTCGCGTGCCCGGCTGCTCGACCAGCTCGACGAGCACCTGCTGCCGCGGCTGACGGAGCTGTCCGCGCCGGCCGTCGTCGTGGTCGCGGGCTCCACCGGGGCGGGCAAGTCGACTCTCGTGAACTCCCTGGTCCAGGCGGAGGTCAGTCAGGCAGGCGTCCTGCGGCCGACGACCCGGCGTCCGGTCCTGGTGCACCACCCTCTCGACGCCGAGCTGCTGAGCCACCACCCCGTGCTGGAGTCGGTCGAGGTGGTCGCCGACGAGCACGTGCCGCGCGGCATCGCGCTGCTGGACGCGCCCGACCTGGACTCGGTCCTGGATTCCAACCGTGAGTCGGCGCACCGGCTGCTCGAGGCCGCCGACCTGTGGCTGTTCGTCACGACGGCCGCCCGGTACGGCGACGCGCTGCCGTGGAAGGTGCTCGAGAGTGCCGTCGAGCGCGGGGCGTCGATCGCGATGGTGCTCAACCGCGTCCCGTCGGACTCGTTGCCGACCGTTCGCGGCGACCTGCTCGCGCGGCTGCGCAAGCACGGACTCGACGGGTCGCCGCTGTTCGTCGTGCCCGACGTCGGCCCCCACGAGGGGCTGCTGGGCGCGAACGTCGTTGCACCCGTGAACCGGTGGCTCACCATGCTCGCCGGGCCCGACCGGGCGCGCACCGTCATCGGGCGCACGCTGCGTGGTTCGCTGTCCGCGCTGCGCGAGTGGGTCGACGAGCTCGCGACCGTGGTGCAGGAGCAGGCCGACGCGGCGGCGGCGATCGCGGGCACCATCGACGAGCGGCTCGCGGCACCGGCGAAGGCCGCGGCCGAGTCGATCCGCGACGGCGCGGTCGCCGACGGTCCCGTGCGGGCGCGGTGGGCCGAGCTCAGCGCGGACGGCGGGCCGGTCCACGACCTCGTGTCGTCGTCGGGCAAGGTGCGCGGCTCCGCCCGCACCGCACCCGCCCGCGTGACCTCGCTCGAACCCCTGCTCGTCGACCTCAACCAGTCCGCCGCCGCGACCCTCGCGGAGATCGGTGCGCGTACCGAGGCCGCGCTGCGGTCGTCGCTCACGGCCGACGACGCGCCGGGCGGCTCGACCTCGATCGCATCGGCCTGGGCGGGCGGCGCGACCGCGGCGCGCCGGACCCGCGCCGCCGAGCTCGCCGCGCGCGGCTGGACCGCGCAGGGGCCGCGCGTCGTGCGCGCGATGCTCGCAGCACGCCCCGAGGACGACGTCGTCGGGCGCGAGCTGAAGAAGCTCGACAAGCGCCGCCAGCAGGCGGTGCGCTCGCTCGGCGACGAGGGCCTCGCCGCCGTTGCGCTCGCGGGTGCGGCCGGCGTCAAGGACGCCCGACGGCTGCTGGTCACGCTGCTCGGCGCGGCGGGCGAGCGCATCGTCGACGACCTCGTCCGAGACCTCGCCGAGCGCGCCTCCGACCAGGCGCGCCTCGAGCGTTCCGCGGTCGACGAGCTGCTGGCCGACCCCGACCTCGCCGACGACGCCGCATCGAGGCTGCGCCTGCGGCTCGCCGTCCTGAAGGGGCTGACATGAGCGACGAGCAGGACCTCACCGCCCGGGTCGACGCGCTGGAGCGGGCGGTCGAACGCGCGGGGGACCGGTTCGACCCGGCCGTCGTCGCGACCGTCACCACCGGGCTGACCGGGGTGCACGAGCGACTCGCGCTGGGTGTCGACCACACCGTCGTCGCGCTCGTCGGTGGCACCGGGTCCGGCAAGTCGAGCCTGTTCAACTCCGTCTCCAAGCTCCAGTTCGCGGACGTGGGCGTCAAGCGCCCGACGACGTCGCAGGTCACGGCGTGCGTCTGGGGCGGCGACGCCGGCGCGCTGCTCGACTGGCTCGGAGTCGACGGCGGGCGCCGGATCGAGCGCGAGAGCGCGCTCGACGGCGACACGGAGGTCGCGCTGCGCGGGCTCGTGCTCCTGGACCTGCCCGACCACGACTCGATCGAGCCCGAGCACCGCGCCGTCGTCGACCGGCTCCTGCCGCAGGCCGACCTGCTCGTGTTCGTCGTCGACCCGCAGAAGTACGCCGACGACGCCCTGCACACCGGCTATCTGCAGCACCTCGTGGGGCACGAGGCCTCCATGCTCGTCGTGCTCAACCAGATCGACACCGTGCCCTTCGAGCAGCGCGACGGGCTGATCGAGGACGTGTCGCGGCTGCTGGCCGCCGACGGTCTCGTCGACGTGCCCGTGGTCGCGGTGTCTGCCGTGAACGGCACCGGGATCACCGAGCTGCGCGCAGGTCTCGCGACGGCGGTCGCCGGTCGGTCCCTGGCTGCGACGCGGGCCGCCGCCGGGATCGGCGACGCGGTGCGCGCGCTCGATACGCAGGTCGGCGAGCGCGAGCCGTCGGTGCTGTCGGTGTCCGGGGTCGTCGACACCCTGGCGGACGCGGCCGGGCTGCCGTCCGTCGCGGCAGCCGTCGGCGCCGCGAGCCGCGGCAAGGAGACGACGATCCCCGCGCTCGGCGCCGTGCAGGGCCACGCCGTGGGCCAGGCGCGCTCGGCGTGGCTCGCGCCGCTCGTCGGCGCGCTGCCCGCCCGGTGGGCACGGGACCTCGACGCGCGCGTCGCCCCGTCCGAGCAGATCGGCGCAGCCGTGCAGGAGGCCTTGGCCGGGGTGCGGATCGCCGCGCGGCGCTCGACGGCCGCCGTGGCGTTGACCGTCGCCGCGGCGGTGCTGGCCGTGCTGGGCATCATGGTCGTGGCGTTGTGGGTCGGGACGCTGGCCGGCGACGGCGACAGCTACGCGTGGGCCCCGGCGGTCGGTGCGATGCTGCTCGTCGGCGCCGTCGCGTGCTGGCTCGGTGCCGCTGCCGCGCGACGAGCCGCAGGTCGTCGGCGCGGTGAGCAGACGTTGCGCGCGGGCCGGTCCGCGATCGAGGACGTCGCGCAGCGGTTGCTGATGGATCCCGCGCAGGAGGTGCTCGGCGAGCACCGTGAGGTGCGCGAGCTGGTCGCGACCGCCCGCACCTGACGCCTCTTCGACGCGACCACAGCCACTCCGTCGCGCACCGCTGCCCACAGATCTGGGAAGGTGCCGCCCGCGGGCCGGCGTGGCGCGTGACGCTCCTCCTACGAGCCCCGCGCACGCCGGGGCGTCCTGGGAGGAGAGTGGGATGAGCACGCAGAGTCTCGACGTCACGGTGGTGGGTTGGATCGGCAGCGAGGTCACGCTGTTCCCCGCTCGCGAGGGCAGGCAGGCGTACACGTCGTTCCGGATGGGCAGCACGCGGCGCTACTTCGACCGTGCCACCAGCACCTGGCGGGACGGCCGTACCGAGTGGTTCCGCGTCAAGGTCTGGCGGACGCTCGCCGTCAACGTGGCCCAGTCCCTGCGCAAGGGAGAGCCGATCGTCGCGCACGGACGGCTGTCCACCGAGGAGTGGACCTCGTCCGACGGTTCGGTGCACAGCGGTCTGGTCCTCGAGGCGGTCAGCGTCGGGCACGACCTCGCGTTCGGGTCGACGATGTTCCGCCGCACGATCGCCACGCCGCGCGCCGACGGTGCCGTCGCCGACGTCACCGGGCTCGTCGAGGCGCCGGTCGACGAGCACGCCGTCGTCGAGCGGTCCGACGAGCCCGCGGACGGGCCCGACGGCCCGTACCTGCCGGGTCACGCCGTCGGTGACGAGCGCGACGAGGCGCGCGAGTCCGACGACGAGCGCGCGGACGAGCTCGACGAGCTGGACGACGAGCTGGACGACGACGAGCTCGCGCAGCTCGGCCGCAGCCCCGCCGGGCTGGGCGCGTTGGTCAGGTGATCGCCTAGGCTGGGTGACCGGCATCCCGACCAGGGGCCGGCCAGCGCCCACACGTGGCGGCCGGCGCCTGCTCGGAGCGCATCCTGCAGCACAACTCCCGAGCACCGAGGCGGACGAAGAGCCAGTGGCTGAGTTCATCTACTCCATGTACAAGACGCGCAAGGCGCACGGCGACAAGGTCATCCTCGACGACGTCACCTTGAACTTCCTGCCCGGCGCCAAGATCGGCGTCGTCGGGCCCAACGGCGCCGGGAAGTCGACGATCCTGAAGATCATGGCCGGCCTGGACCAGCCGTCCAACGGCGAGGCGCGTCTCAGCCCCGGGTACACGGTGGGCATCCTCCAGCAGGAGCCGCCGCTCAACGAGTCCAAGACCGTGCTGGGCAACGTCGAGGAGGGCGTCGCCGAGATCAAGGGCCAGCTGGACCGCTACAACGAGATCTCCGCGCTCATGGCGGAGCCCGACGCGGACTTCGACGCGCTGCTCGCGGAGATGGGCCAGCTCCAGGAGGCCATCGACGCGGCCGACGCCTGGGACCTCGACGCCCAGCTCGAGCAGGCCATGGACGCGCTGCGCTGCCCGCCGCCGGACGCCGACGTGACCGTGCTCTCCGGTGGTGAGCGCCGCCGCGTCGCGCTGTGCAAGCTGCTGCTCGAGAAGCCTGACCTGCTGCTGCTCGACGAGCCCACCAACCACCTGGACGCCGAGTCGGTGCTGTGGCTCGAGGCCCACCTGAAGGACTACCAGGGCGCGATCCTGGCCGTCACCCACGACCGGTACTTCCTGGACCACGTCGCGGAGTGGATCTGCGAGGTCGACCGCGGCCGCCTGTACCCGTACGAGGGCAACTACTCGACGTACCTGGAGAAGAAGCAGGAGCGTCTGGCGATCCAGGGCAAGAAGGATGCCAAGCTCGCCAAGCGCCTCAAGGACGAGCTGGAGTGGGTCCGGTCCAACGCCAAGGGCCGCCAGACCAAGTCGAAGTCGCGCCTGGCGCGCTACGAGGAGATGGCTGCCGAGGCGGACCGCACCAGGAAGCTCGACTTCGAGGAGATCCAGATCCCGCCGGGCCCGCGCCTGGGCTCGATCGTCCTCGAGGCCAGCAACCTGCAGAAGGGCTTCGACGGGCGTGTCCTGATCGACGGCCTCAGCTTCACGCTGCCGCGCAACGGCATCGTCGGCGTCATCGGCCCCAACGGCGTCGGCAAGACGACGCTGTTCAAGACGATCGTCGGGCTCGAGCCGCTGGACGGCGGCGACCTCAAGGTCGGCGAGACCGTCTCGATCTCCTACGTCGACCAGTCGCGCGGCGGCATCGACCCCAAGAAGACGCTGTTCGAGGTCGTCTCCGACGGCCTCGACTTCCTCAAGGTCGGCAACGTCGAGATGCCGTCGCGTGCGTACGTCGCGGCGTTCGGTTTCAAGGGCCCGGACCAGCAGAAGCCCGCGGGCGTGCTGTCCGGTGGTGAGCGCAACCGTCTCAACCTGGCGCTCACGCTCAAGCAGGGGGGCAACCTGCTGCTGCTCGACGAGCCCACCAACGACCTGGACGTCGAGACGCTCGGCTCGCTGGAGAACGCTCTGCTCGAGTTCCCCGGCTGCGCCGTCGTCGTCTCCCACGACCGGTGGTTCCTGGACCGGGTGGCGACGCACATCCTGGCCTACGAGGGCACCGAGGAGAACCCGTCGAACTGGTACTGGTTCGAGGGCAACTTCGCGTCCTACGAGGAGAACAAGGTCTCGCGCCTCGGCGCCGACGCCGCGCGCCCGCACCGCGTGACCTACCGCAAGCTGCGCCGCGACTGACCTGCGGCACCGACGAACGCCGGACCACCCGCACGATGCGGGTGGTCCGGCGTTCGTCGTCCTGACGCGTCCGGGTCGCGAACGCTGCGCGCCTGACCAGGCCAGGAGCGCACCGACCAGCGACACTAGGGCCATGACCACGCCCGACGACGAGCGACCGGCCACCCCGACCAGCGCGCCGAGCAGCCCCTTGGCCGGTGCGCTCGAGGAGCTGCGGACCCGCCTCGATGCGACACGTCTGCCGCTCGAGACGCCGGGTGCGGCGGTTGCGCGACAGGACGCGGCCCAGGCTGTCGAGCAGCTCGACGACTACGTGCTTCCCCGGCTGCGGGCCCGCGGTGCACCGCTGCTCGTGGTGGTGGGGGGATCCACGGGTGCGGGCAAGTCGACGCTCGTGAACTCGTTGCTGGGGGAGGAGGTCAGCACTCCCGGTGTCCTGCGGCCCACGACGCGGTCACCGGTGCTGGCGCACCACCCGCTGGACGGTCGCTGGTTCAGCACGGACCGCATCCTGCCCGGGTTGGCACGAGTCACGGCCGACGACCCGGCGACGGGCGACACCCGGCGCGCGCTGCGGCTCGTCTCGACGTCGGCGCTCCCGCAAGGGCTCGCCCTGCTCGACGCCCCCGACATCGACTCGGTGGAGGTCGCCAACCGCGAGCTCGCCGCACAGCTCCTGGCCGCCGCCGACCTGTGGCTGTTCGTCACGACGGCGGCCCGCTACGCCGACGCGGTCCCGTGGGACCTGCTCGCCACCGCCGCCGGCCGGCGGGCGCAGGTGGCGCTCGTGGTCGACCGCGTCGACCCGGGCGCGGAGGCCGTCGTCGCTGATCTGCGGCGGATGATGGACGGTCACGGCCTGACCGCCGCACCGCTGTTCGCGGTGCCCGAGTCGACCCAGGTCGACGGGCTGCTCCCCGAGCACGTCGTCGGGCAGATCGCCGCCTACCTGTCGGACCTGGGCGCCGACCCGGCGGCCCGCGACGCCGTCGTGGGTGCCACTCTCGACGGCGTCGTCGACGACCTGGTGCGCCGCTCGACGCACCTGGCCGACGCCGCGGACGCGCAGGTCGAGGCGGACGCGCGCCTGCGCGCCGTCTGCGACCGGTACGCCGACGACGCGGTCGAACGCGTCGCGGCCGCGACGTCCGACGGGACGCTGCTGCGCGGCGAGGTGCTGGCGCGCTGGCAGGACTTCGTCGGGACGGGCGAGTTCTTCCGCTCGATCGAGAAGCGGGTGGGCCGCGCGCGCGACGCCGTCGTCGGCTTCTTCCGCGGCAGGCCCGCGCAGGCGCCGCACGTCGAGGAGGCGATCGCGCACGGGCTGGAAGCCGTCATCCTCGACGCCATCGACGAGGCTGCCGAGCGCACCTACGCGGCGTGGCGGGGCGACCCGGCCGGGGCGGCGCTGCTGGACGGGCTCGACCTGTCGCGAGGGTCGTCGGCGATGCGCACGGGCGTCGCCGAGCAGATCCGCGCCTGGCAGGGCGACGTCCTGGACCTGGTGCGCGAGCAGGGCGAGGACAAGCGGGGGACCGCGCGGGCGCTCTCGTTCGGGCTCAACGGGCTCGGCGTGAGCCTCATGGTGCTGGTGTTCGCGTCCACGGGCGGATTGACGGGCATCGAGGTCGGCATCGCCGGTGGTACCGCGGTGGTCGCGCAGAAGCTGCTCGAAGCCGTCTTCGGCGACGAGGCCGTGCGCCGCCTGACGGCCACCGCGCGCGAGCACCTCGAGCAGCGGGTGCGCACGATGCTCGACGACGAGGCCGGCCGGTACACGAGCCAGCTCGACGCGACAGGCGCTGCGCAGGCCGGGGGAGCCGCACTTCTCGCCGCGGCGCGAGGCGTCGAGCACGCGGCGCGCGGGGAGCGGTTCGGTGGAGCGGCACGGACTGCGGCGCCGTCGTCGGACGGGACGCAGCTGCGCGGTGCGGTCCGGTGGCGTGCCGGGGGCGGGCAGGCGTCGGCGCCAGGCGTCGGCGCGAAGGTCCCCGACGTTCCTGACGACGACAAGCCCGGCTTCTGGCGTCGGCTGTTCGGCCGCGGCGCACGCGGTCCGGCCGGCGGCACGACGCCGCGCGATCGGAACGGCGAGCCGAGGGACGACGCATGACGCTCGACCTCGCCGCCCGCACGGCGCTGCTCGAGCAGGCGCTCGACGCGTCGGGCGGCCGGCTCCCCGTCGAGCTCGCGCAGGACGCCCGCGCGGTCGTCGCGCGGGCCCGTGAGCGAGGCGGCCTGTCGGCGGAGCACACCGTCGTCGCGTTGGCGGGGGCGACGGGGTCGGGCAAGTCGTCGACGTTGAACGCGCTGACCGGTGCGGACCTGGCGCCGGCGGGCGTGCAGCGCCCGACGACCTCGCACGCGCTCGCGGCGGTCTGGGGCGACGGCGCGCAGCCGCTGCTCGACTGGCTGGAGGTGGGGCGGCGGCACCAGATGGCCGGCGCGGCACCCGTCGGGGGTGCGCTGGTGCTCGTTGACCTGCCCGACCACGACTCGGTGGTCGTCGAGCACCGTGTCCGCGCCGAGCGGCTCGTCGATCGGGCCGACCTGCTGGTCTGGGTGGTGGACCCGCAGAAGTACGCGGACGCCGCGCTGCACGAGCGCTACCTGCGGCCGTTGGCGGGGCACGGAGACGTGACGGTCGTCGTGCTCAACCAGGTGGACCGGCTCTCGCCCGACGAGGCCGCGGCGTGCCTGGCGGACCTGCGGCGCCTGGTCGCCGAGGACGGGCTCGTCGGCGCGCGCGTCCTGGCGCTGTCCGCGCGCACGGGGCAGGGCGTCGACGAGCTGCGGACGATGCTGGACGACGCGGCCGCCCGGCGCGAGGCGGCCAACCGCCGCTGGGCGGCCGACGAGCGGAGCGTCGCGAAGCGCCTGGTCGGCGAGCTCGGGTCCGAGGCCAAGCGGGCGAAGCCCGGTCAGGACCGTCTGGTCGCGGGCCTGGAGCAGGCGGCCGGTGTCCCGACGGTGGTCGACGCCGTGCGCGGCAGCGCCCGGCGCGACGCCCACGCCGCGACCGGCTGGCCCGTGACGCGGTGGCTCGGCCGGTTCCGACGCGACCCTCTGCGCCGCCTCGGGCTCCGCACCGCAGGACTGCGCGTGCCGGGGGCGACGACGCAGGATGAGCGGACCGACCTGGTGCGCACCTCGATGCCCGTCGCGACCCCCACCCAGCTCGCCGCGGCCCGGACCGCGGTGCGCGACTACGCCGCGTCGGCGACGCAGGGGATCCCGGAGGCGTGGGCGCTCGACGCCCGCGCTCGCGTCGCCGCAGGCACCGAAAGTCTCGCCGACGCGCTCGACCAGGCGATCGCGAGCACGCAGCTCGACGCGGTCCGCCGCCCCGCGTGGTGGCGGGTGGTCGGGTTCGTGCAGTGGGTGCTGCTCGCAGCGCTCGTCGTCGGCGTGCTCTGGTTGGGCGTGCTCGCGCTGCTCGACTACTTCCGGCTGCCCGACGCGCCGGTCCCGGACTGGCACGGGTTCCCCGTGCCGACCCTGCTGGCCGTGGGGGGTGCCGTCCTCGGCCTGCTGCTGGCGGGGGTCTCGCGGCTCGCCGCGGCGGTCGGTGCCCGCCGGCGCGCCGCACGCGCGAGGCGCCGTCTGCGGCGTTCGGTGCAGGAGGTGGCCGCGCGGCTCGTCGTCGCCCCGCTCGACGAGGTCCTGGCAGACCTGGCGCGCGCCCGCAGCGCCGCCGCACGGGCGAGCCGGTGAACGGTGGCAGTATCGAGGTCCTGACGAGAGGACACGCATGACCCGCCTGCACGTCCCGGTCGCCCTGCGGTGGTCGGACCTCGACGCGTACCAGCACGTCAACAACGTGGAGATGTTCCGCCTGCTCGAGGACGCGCGTATCACCGCGTTCTGGCGGCACGCGGACGCCCCGGCCGACGACGCGTGGCCGACCGCCGTCCTCGACACCGGTCCGCACGCGACGTCCCACACGCTGGTGGCGCGCCAGGAGATCGAGTACCTGCGCCCGCTCGGCTTCACGCGTACGCCCGTGCGGGTGGAGATGTGGATCGGGCACCTGGGGGGTGCCAGCCTCGAGGTCTGCTACGAGGTGCACGACGGCCCGGTGGCCGGTCGCACGGGGCCGTCGCCGGGCGGTGCGCCCTACGCCAAGGCGGCGACGACCATCGTCGTCGTGGACGCCGCGACGGAGAAGCCCCGCCGCATCAGCGCCGACGAGCGTGCGGCGTGGGAGCCGTACGTGGAGGAGCCGCTCACGTTCCGGCGCCGCCGGTAGGCCGGTCCGTGCGCGCGCGTTCCGCCCGTTCGGCGGCGCGCGCGATGTTGCGCTGCATCCCGCCGAAGACCACGCCGTGGAACGGGTACACCGACCACCAGTAGAGCTGGCCGGCCAGGCCGTGCGGGTGGAACACGGCGCGGTGCGAGAAGGACGTGGGCGGCCGGTCCCAGGCGCCGTCGTCGGTCGGGTCCACGCGCAGCTCGAGCCAGGCCAGGCCCGGCACGCGCATCTCCGCCCGCAAGCGGAGCAGGCGCCCGGGCTCGACCTCCTCGACGCGCCAGAAGTCCACCGCGTCGTCGACCACCAGGCGCGACGCGTCGCGTCGTCCCCGCCGCAGGCCCGGGCCGCCGACGAGGCGGTCCATGAGCCCGCGCACGCGCCAGGCCAGGCCCCACGAGTACCAGCCGCGGTCACCGCCGACGGCTTCGATCACGCGCCACAGCGCGGCGGGGGACGCGTCGACGTCGATCCGTCGCTCGTCCACGTACAGCGAGCCGCCCGCCCAGTCGGGGTCACTGGGCAGCGGGTCGCTCGGGGCACCGGTGACGGCGGCCGACGACCACCGCGTGGTGACCGCGGCCTCCTGGATCCGCTGCAGCGCCAGCCTGACGGCGCGGTCGAAGCCGACCAGCCCGCCCGGGGGATCGGGGACGAAGGTGGCGATGTCGTGCTCGTCGCACACCACTTCGTGCACGAGCGACTCGACGAGCGGCCGGGCCAGCCCGCCCGGTACCGGCGTCACGAGCGACACCCACAGGCTGGACAGGCGTGGTGTCAGGACCCCGACGCCGACGATGACGCGTGGGGGCAGACCCGCCGCGGCGGCGTAGCGCTGCATCATCTCCCGGTACGTCAGCACGTCCGGTCCGCCGATGTCGAAGCCGCGGCTGACCTCGGGCGGCATGGACGCGGACCCGACGAGGTAGCGCAGCACGTCCCGGACGGCGATCGGCTGGATCCGGTTGTCGACCCAGCGCGGGACCGTCATCGCGGGCAGCCGCTCGGTGAGGTAACGCATCATCTCGAACGACGCCGAGCCGGACCCCAGGATCACCGCGGCGCGCAGCACGGTGGTCGGCACGCCGCTGGCCAGCAGGATCTCTCCTACCTCGGTGCGGGAGGCGAGGTGCGGCGACAGGTCCTCGCCCGCCGGGTACAGGCCGCCCAGGTAGACGATCCGGCCGACGTCGGCCTCGCGGGCGGCCTGCGCGAACACGAGGGCGGTGTGCCGGTCGGTCTGCTCGAACTTCCGCCCCGAGCCCAGGGAGTGGATCAGGTAGTAGGCGACCGCGACGCCGTCGAGGGCCTTCGCGATCTGGTCGGGCTGCGACGCGTCGGCCCGCACGGTCTCGACGTCGTCGTACCAGTCGCGCCCGCGCAGCCGGTCGGGGTTCCGCGCGATCGCGCGCACCCGGTAGCCGGCCGCCAGCAGCTCGGGGACCAGCCGCCCGCCCACGTACCCCGTCACGCCCGTGACGGCGACGAGCGGCGCGTCCGGGCGGGGCCGCCCGTCGGCGCCGGTGCCCGGCACGAGGCCGGGTAGCGAGTCCGCGGCGTGGGCGAGCGCGAGGTCGTCGATCATCTGGGCAGTCTGCGGGGCGGGCGCGGGCTGCGCATCCGCACGCCCGACGAGGCCTCAGACGACTCTCAGCAGCGCGAGCGTCTCGCGCTCCGCGACGTTCTGCGACCGCGTCGGGCGGATGGTCGCGCCGCTCTCCCACAGCTCGAAGAGGCGAGGGTCGATGTACGAGGCACGGCAGACGGCGGGGGTGTTGCCGAGCTGCTCGGCCACGTCCTTGACGACGGCGGTCGCGATGCGTCGACGTGCGCGGTCGCTGGCCGGTGCGTCGCCCGCCGCGGCCAGCCCGCGCGCTGCCAGGACGGTCGCGTGCCACGTGCGGAAGTCCTTGGCGCTCGCGTCGTCGCCCAGCCGTTCCTTGACGTACGACGACACGTCCGCGCTGCTCACGTCGTGCCAGACGCGGTCGTCGTCGCGCCAGGCGAGCAGCTCAGGACCGTCGTCGCTGCGGCGCACCAGGCTGCGGACCAGGCGCGCGACGTCGTCGTCCTCCACGACCGTGTCCCTGATCTGGCCCGACTTGGCGGGGAAGTGCAGGTGCACCCGACCGTCGTCGCTGCCCGGCTCGGGGGCCAGCACCGTGACGTGCTCGCGCAGCAGCGTCGCCAGGCCGTACGAGCCGTGCTTGGCGGCGTAGCCCTCGCCGCCCACCCGCAGGTAGGCCAGGTCCAGCAGGCGGAAGGCCAGCGCGAGGGCCTTGTCGCGCGGCCAGCCGTCCAGGTGCAGGTCGCGGCGGACGTGCCGACGAGCCGCGGGCAGCCGCTGCGCGACGTCGAGCACGTGCTCGTGCTTGAGCCGGTCCCGCCGCGCGCGCCACTGCTGGTGGTAGAGGTACTGCCGGCGGGCCGCGTCGTCGAGCCCCGCTGCCTGGATGTGCCCGTTCGGCCACGGGCTGATCCACACGTCGCTCCACGCCGGCGGGATGGCCAGGGCGGCGATGCGCTCCAGGTCCGCCTCGTCGGCGATGCGGACCTTGTCCAGGTCCAGGTAGACGAACGCCCGCCCGCGCTTGGTCCGCGACCAGCCAGGGGAGTCGATGCGCACGCGCCGAAGTCGGACCATGGCCGGATTCTCACCCCGGTGAGCGTGATGCGCTCGTCGGCGTCCCTCGCGCTACTGCGGCAGCCGGACCATGCCCTCCTGCGCGATCGACGCGACCAGCGTCCCCTCGCGCGTGAAGACGCGCGCGGCACCCAGCCCGCGGCCGCCCTGCGCGCTCGGCGACGACTGCACGAACAGCAACCAGTCGTCGACGTGCACGTCCCGGTGCCACCACATCGCGTGGTCCAGGCTCGCGATCGACATCCCGCGGGACACCCACGACTGGCCCGCGCGCCGCAGGATCGGCTCGAGCATGACCTGGTCGCACGCGTACGCCAGCAGGGCGCGGTGCAGCAGCTGGTCGTCCGGGACCGGGCCGCGGCTGCGGAACCACGCCATCTGCCGGCCGTCGCTGTCGGGAGCCGGGCCCAGGTAGATGGAGCCGCCGACGTGCCGGACGTCGAACGCGGCCTCCTGCGTCCAGAACTTCGCGACGGGGTGGTCGATGCCGCCCAGCACGTCGAGCGCGGACGTGACGTGCTCCGGGTCCGGGACGTCCGCGGGCATCTCGTCGGCGTAGTCGACCCCGTCCTGCTCCTGCTGGAACGAGGCGATCATCGACAGGATCGGCGCTCCGCCCTGCAGCGCGTGCGTGCGGCGCGCGCTGAACGAGCGGCCGTCCCGCAGGCGCTCCACCGCGAACGTGATCGGCTCGTCGAGCGACCCCGGCCGCAGGAAGTAGCCGTGCATCGAGTGCGGCAGGCGGTGCTCCTCCATCGTGCGGCCCGCCGCCAGCAGCGACTGCGCCAGCACCTGACCGCCGAACACCCGACCGTTCGGCTGCGGCAGGCTGCCGCCCTGGAACAGGTCCGGCTCGTGCGGGTCCTGGTCCAGGTCCAGCACACCCAGCACGGCGGCCACGGGCGCGGGGATCTCGCTGCTCATGAAGGGCAGACTCTCACGAGCGGTCCAGTGGACGAGTTGGTTCGGATGAGTCAGGACACCGAGTGGCATGGCGCCAACGCCTAGTGCGTGTCTCCAAACCTGCTGGTGGAGAACGGAACAGACTCGCGGAATGAGTTCGAGAACGTCGGGCTGACTGGTGAGCAGTGGGAGCGCATCGCGCCGTTGATGCCGAGAGTTGGCGCGAAAGTCGGGCGTCCGCACGCCGATCACCGGACGGTGATGGAGGGGATCGTCTACCGATATCGGACCGGAATCCCGTGGCGTGACCTACCCCGCGAACCGTTCGCTCCGTGGCAGACGGTTTGGAAGCGTCACCATCGATTCACGATCGACGGCACGTGGGACCAGATCTGGTCGGCGTTGTTGGCGGAGGCCGACGCCGCGGGACAGATCGACTGGGAGGTCTCCGTCGACTCCACGATCAATCGGGCTCACCAGCATGCGACGAACACGACCCGCCCTGAGCAGGGCCGGAGCGAATCACAAGAACCGCACCCGTGACGCCGTCCACGACGAACCTGCAGGTCACGCGATCGGTCGCTCGCTTGGTGGGCTGACGACCAAGATTCACCACGCGTTCGACGGACGAGGCCGGCCATTGGTCGCGGTCGTCACAGCGGGGCAGAGTCACGACGGCCAACAGCTCAAGGCCGTGCTCGATGACATCTGGGTGTCGCGCGCCAGTAGCGGCCGGCCACGCACAACGTCAGACGCGCTCTTGAGGGACAAGGCGTACTCGTCCGCGGCCACGCGCGTCCTGAACCGCCCCGGCATGTCCGGAGACTCCGTTCGTTGGGAAGGATGGGGTCATGTCAGGGAACACGTCCAGGAGGTATCCGCCTGAGCTGCGTGAGCGGGCGGTGCGGATGGTCGCCGAGATCCGGGCCGATCACGACTCGCAGTGGGCGGCGATGACACAGGTCGCCAAGTTGCTCGGGATCGGGACGCCGGAGACGGTGCGCAAGTGGTGCCGGCAGGACGAGGTCGACGCTGGGCAGCGGCCCGGGGTCAGCACCGAGGAGTCGGCCGAGCTGAAGCGGTTGAAGCGGGAGAACGCCGAGCTCAAGCGCGCCAATGCGCTGGCGGATTCAAGCGGTCAGTGCAACGAGTCCTGTGAGATGAGGCAGTCGCTGATCACTGGAGGATCCGGATGCAGGGCAAGCACGGTCATCTCAGCCGGGAGCAGAAGCAGCTCGCGCTCAGGCTTCACGCGAGAGGCTGGCGGCTGGTCGACATCGCAAAGGAGATCGGCTGCAGCGCGCCGATGGTCGGCATCATGGCCCGCACCGGCCGGCACCTCGATGCCAAGCCGTTCGGCTGGAAGCCCCGCCCTGGCCAGCTGACCATCGACGAGCGTGAGCAGATCATGCTCGGTATCAACCGCGGCGACACGTTCACCTTGATCGCCGAGCAGCTGGGACGGGCGGTGTCGACGATCAGCCGTGAGGTCAAGCGCGGCGGCGGCCGGGCCAGCTACTCGGCCTGGCATTCGCACGAACGTGCTCGCGAGCAGGCCCGTCGCCCCAAGCCGTTCAAGCTCTCCTCAGGCCGGCTCCTCACGGAAGTGGCTCGTCGGCTCGAGCAGCTCTGGTCCCCGCAGGAGATCGCTGCCCGCCTACGGTTGGATCACGCCGCCGATCCGGAGATGCGCGTGAGTCACGAGACGATCTACCAGTCGCTGTTCATACAGGGACGAGGCGAGCTGCGCCGCGAACTGGCACGGTGCCTGCGGTCCGGACGAGCCGCCCGCAAACCGCGCGGAACGTCCGACGGCCGCGGACGCATCCCCGGCATGGTCATGCTCAGCGAGCGTCCGGCAGAGGTCGACGACCGAGCCGTGCCAGGCCACTGGGAAGGCGATCTGATCCTCGGCGAGGGCAGCCGCAGTGCCGTAGGCACCCTGGTCGAGCGCTCCACGCGGCTCACCTTGCTGCTGCACCTGCCCGATGGGAAGAGCGCCGAGCAGGTCGAGGTCGCGATGCGCGCCACGATCAGCACCCTGCCGGCCTCCTTGGCGCGGACGATCACCTGGGATCAAGGGGCCGAGATGTCCAAGCACGCCGTGTTCACCACGGCCACCGGTATCCCGATCTACTTCTGCGACCCCCACTCGCCCTGGCAGCGCGGCAGCAACGAGAACACCAACGGGCTCCTGCGCCAGTACCTGCCTAAGGGCACCGACCTGAGTCTCGTCAGCCGCAAGCAGCTCGACGCGATCCAGGACAGCCTCAACGACCGACCGCGCAAGACGCTGAACTATCTGACACCATCAGAGAAGTTCGCAGAACTCCTTGCGCCCACCGCTTGAATCCGCCGCTCTTGAAGGCGGCTTCGGCTTTCTTCGCGGCCGAGCTCGGCCGGCCACTGCACTGATCGTGGCGTTCATCGACCAGCACGTCGATGAGCGCGAAGGACTGCGATGGGGTGTCGAGCCGATCTGCGCCCAGCTCAGCACGCTGGGCGTCAAGATCACCCCGTCGACCTACTACGAGCACCGCGCCCGGCGCCCGAGCAAGCGGCAGGTGCGCGATGGGGAGCTCAAGCCCAAGATCGCCCGGGTCCATGCGGACAACTACGGCGTCATGGCGCGCGCAAGGTCTGGCTGGCGCTGAACCGCGAACGCGCGGTTGGCTCCGAAGCGGTGGCTCGGTGCACGGTCGAACGCCTGATGGGCGAGCTCGGGTTGCGCGGTGCGATCCGGGGCAAGGTCAAGCGCACTACGATCGCCGACCCGGCGGCCAAGCGACCCCAGGATCTGGTCGGACGCAAGTTCGCACCCCTGGCGCCGGACCGGCTGTGGGTGGCTGACTTCACGTATGTCTCGACGTGGTCGGGGTGGGTCTACGTCGCGTTCGTGATCGACGCCTACGCCCGGCGGATCATCGGGTGGCGTTCGTCGACCACGATGACGGCCAAGCTCGTGCTCGACGCACTCGAGCACGCGGTCTGGACCCGCGGACGCGAAGGCCGCGACGTCAGCGGGGTCGTGGCGCACCACGACCACGGAAGTCAATACACCTCGGTGGCCTACAGCGAGCGGCTGGCCGCCGACGGCATCCGCCCCTCGATGGGCGTGGTCTGCTCCTCGTATGACAACGCCCTGGCCGAGACGATCAACGGCCTCTACAAGACCGAGCTGATCAAAGCCCGAGGCCCGTGGCGCAGCGTCGACCAGGTCGAGGTCGCCACCGCCGAATGGGTCGACTGGTTCAACCACCGACGCCTCTACGAGTACTGCGGGCACATGCCACCGGCCGAGATGGAAGCCGCCCACTACGCTCGACAACCGGAGCCGGCAACCGCCGACTCCTCAAAGTAGAACGTCTCCGGACATGCCGGGGCGGTTCAAGCTGACGGAGGCGGGTCATATGGACCGAGGTATGGGCTACGAACAGGCACATGAACTCGCCGGCCAGACACACCCCACCTTCGGCAACTACGACCCTGAGGTCATCAAGCAGTTCCCAGAGCTGTTCAACCAAAACTGGCGGAACTACTGGGGCATCGAGTGATCATCTCAGTCAGGACGCGGCGCGCCGCGGTCCTGGGTGACGAGCTGACGGCGACGTTCGACGTTATCCGGACGCTTCGCGCTTCGGTTCCCGGGGTGCCCAGTGAGATGCCGCTGCAGGCGGTTCGGTGCGTTGTTGAGATGCTCCGACACGGTGGTGGGCTCATGCCGCGTGCTCTCCTGGGCGGCTTCTACACACCGGCGAGAGCCGGTGAAATTCTTATCGAGGTGGGCGCTTCGGTTTCGACAGCCGCCGAGATTCCCACCTGCGCGAGCGCCTTGGGGCGCCCACTCGTTCCTGGGCTGCCGATCGAGTTCGCGCGCTCGGTCGAGACTGGCCTGCTGCGAAGCGCTCTGCCGCCAGGGATCGTCGTCGTCGATCGTGGGGCGTTCGATCCGGTTGAGTCTTCGCCGCTTGCATTCGAGCTCGCGGCGGAGCTTCTCGCGGTCACACTCGGGGCGATGTCTGCGGGTCGAGATGTCGAAGATGTTGTCCGCGCAGCGGTTGAGGCGTGGCCGTGAGTTCGGCGCGGGCGTCGGCGGTTCTCGGTGCTCGACCCTCGTCCTTGCTCCGGTTGACGTGGGCGCGATCCACAGCCCTCATGGCAGCCTTCGTGTCGGCTGTATTCATCCTTCTCGTCGCGGGGACTGCGGCGGCGGCAACGTCCACCTACACCTACGACACCGCTGCCTAGACCTACGACGTCCCCGCAGAGGTGTCCGTGCAGAGCGCGCAACGGGGAAGCACGTCCGGGATTCGCCTGCGGGACCGCTCGCGGTTCTGTGGGGGAGGTCCGTCTTCGTTCGGGGTGACGTAGTTGCCGCAAACACCGCAGACGATCTTGTCAACCTCGCGAGTCCCGCCCGCACCAGCCATGTCCTCGACGGTCACATGCCACCGGGCGAGCCGGGGAACACTCTGTTCCCAAGGTCTTGGTCGCCGCAGCAGATCATGCATAACGTGTCTGATGTCGCCACAGACCCCAATCTCCCGTGGGTTCAGCAGACGGGTAAGCTGGGGGCTGAGTTCACGAAGAACGGTGCGCCCGTCCGTTACTCCGTGGACGGGGTTCGCGGTGGCATCCCGATGCGGGTGATCGTCGAGCCAGGCGGCGAAGGCATCATCACCGGATTTCCGCTGCCGTGACGGGAGAAGCGATGGACCCGAACCTTTTGACCAGCGAGTTGAGATGGGCGCTTGAAGGTGCATCTGGACTGCCTGCGCGCGACGTTGATTCGATTGCTGTCTTGATCGCCGCCGGTGAGTGGCGGCTTGCGCTCGAGACGCTTTGCACACAGACGTATGAGTACGACGTCGAGGTGAGTGAGGAGCAGCGATCGCTCCTGCTCCGTCTCGGGCGGGTCCTCGACGCGCCGGTGGGATACCTGCTCGGGGATCCGTGGGCGCCCGCACCGGGTGAGCCGTGACGATGCTCAACATCAACGCGGCGGCCGCAACGGGACCATCGGCCAGCGAGTTTGTACGCTGGCTTGACGCCTACGAGGCCGCCTACTTCGCGGAAGGAGCGACGGGGATCGCCTGCCCCCATTGTGGCTTGCCGAGACTCAATCTCGTGTTTGTGACCTTCGGCTCAAGCGGCTCGTCGGTCATGCCGGCCTTCTGGTGCTCCAATTGTCTGCGTGGATTACCGCCATTGCGCGCGTCCCCGCCCCCTTGGGCGAATGTAGTTTCGTGGGCGGAAACTGGACTTCCTGACTACCAGATGGTGTCTGAGCAACGCTAATGCTGCCAAGATTGGCACTGGTTATGCCGGGCGGAACATTCGGCTTCTGTCGTGTCAGACTGGCTGTTCTTCAGGAACGTTTGCCCAGGATCTCGCCCGCAATTTGGGCGTTCGTGTGATGGCACCTTCGACAGATATCGGGGCTAGCGGGAGCGGTAAAACGCTCACCGTGTTCGACGGAGGTGGATGGCGATGGTTCGACCCAAACTGATTGTAATCGGCTACTGGCGCGGTGAAGGAGCCACCGGTTGGCCAGACCCGGCCACGTTCATCGACTCGAGTTGGGATCCGGATGAGCGCGACGTGATCGCGGACGACTTGGGTCGCGGCTTCGTCGTGCGTGCGTACATGGGCTACTCCCCCTGCCGCATCTGTGGGCGGGACAATGGCTCATTGGAGTTGAGTGATGGGATCTACGTATGGCCCGAGGGCCTCGCCCACTACTTACTGGACCATAAGGTCCGCCCGCCGGGCACGTTCGTCGCTCACGCGTTGGCGATGTCAGAGGCATTCGAGTCCGCCGGTCGCGATGAATCTTGGTGGCGCTCCTTCGGGACCTAGGGCATGACGCCGGCACCACTGATCTGGCTCGACGACCCGCAAACCAGTACGGCGTGCTCGGCCTCGAGCCGTTGGCCGACGATCTCCAGACCAAGCTCGTCGAGGCGAGCGAACTTGGGCAGGGCGGGGCAGGGCGAGCAAAGGTAGCGTCGGTCTCGTCGAGGTCTTCCAGATGGGCAGTGTGAGAACTACCGTCTTCGGGAGACCTCGACCTCTACCCGGCCGCAGACGCGCCGACCACCTCTACACCCTCAACTACGATGAGCCCCTAAACGAAGAATCCCCGCATTTGATATTTCTACCGAGTGGAGGGTGGACCCGGTGATCCGAGCGCTTGGCTCGCGCGGGAACCTGCAGTGGCCCAGCTTGGAACGCGAAAATACCCGGGGCTTCTCGTGCAAGGCGATACACTCGCAAACCTTTTGGGTGATCTCGAAGAAGTGGCTCCGAACTCTTCAGCCTTGACGACAGTTAGAGATTGGGTGTCGGCTTACGAGGAAACGATGGCCGAGCGGGGCCCCGGACTGCCATGCGAACGATGACTCAAGCCCGATCGGCTGAAGCCAGCCGTTGGAACGCGAGCGCTCTGGGCGCGAACTCTTGGTGTGCGCCATTAGGACGAAAACAGCACTCACCCGATGCCTTTCGGGATTGTCGCAGGTTCAGTTAGCACCTGAGGCTGATGCGCGGATAGGAGACCGCGGAACTCAGGCCGCGTTTGCGGCCTGATCCCGGATCAACCGTGCTCGCCTTCTCGACCACTCCCGCAATTCTGCGTCGGGCGAGGACTTCGCTCGACGGCGCACCCAATGCCCCCGACACCGTGCCCGACGTGCAAGACCGCTGCGTCAGGGTCGTTGACGTACTTGCAGACGGTCGACCGAGGCTGCAACTTCATTGCAGGTGGTGTTCGCTGCACTCAGCCTCAAAGATCGGTTCAGCCCTCGAAGGTGTTCAGCATCGAGTGGGCCGCGCGCTCGAGGTAGTCCCACAGCTCGGCCTTGTGCAGGGGAGCCAGGTCCAGACTGTCGACGGCCGCGCGCATGTGGGTCAGCCAGCGGTCGCGGGCGTCCGGGTTGACCTTGAACGGGGCGTGCCGCATGCGCAGGCGCGGGTGGCCGCGCTGCTCGGAGTACGTCGTCGGACCGCCCCAGTACTGCTCGAGGAACATCGTCATCCGCTGCGCGGCCGGGCCTAGGTCCTCCTCCGGGTACATCGGCCGCAGCACGGGGTCGCCCGCGACGCCGCGGTAGAACTCGTCGACGAGCGCGACGAACGTCTCGTGCCCGCCGATCGCGGCGTAGAAGGAGTCGGGTCTCACCCGACCATCCTCACACGCGCCCCTACAGCCCCAGCTCCTCGAGCACCGGCAGCGCTGCCCGCACGGTCGCGCGGGCGTCCTCGGCCGACGGCGCGGCAAGAGCCAGCCCGGCCAGCCGGCGGCACTCGTCGTACGTGGTCGCGCCCAGCACGGCCGCGACGTCCGCCAGGGCGCGCGGCGTCATGGACAGGGACGTCACGCCCAGCCCGACGAGCACCGCGGCCATCGCCGGCGACGCGGCGGCCTCGCCGCAGACACCGACGGGGCGGCCCTGCGCGGCGGCACCCGCGCAGGTCGCGGCCACGAGCTGCAGCACCGCGGGCTGCCACGCGACGGACAGGTGCGCGACGGCGCCGAGCAGGCGGTCGGCCGCCATCGTGTACTGCACCAGGTCGTTGGTGCCGATGGAAGCGAACGCCGCGTGAGCCAGGATCGGCCCGGACATCAGGGCCGCGCTCGGGACCTCGATCATCACGCCGGCCGTCGTCAGGCGGTGGCGCGCGCAGGCCGCGACGAAGTCCGCGGCCTCGTCGACCGTCGACACCATCGGCGCCATCACCCACACCTCGGCCTGCTCCACGGCGGCGGCGGTCGAGATGGCGGTGAGCTGGTCCTCGAGGATGTCGGGATGCCCGACGACGGTGCGCAGCCCCCGCACGCCGAGCGCCGGGTTCACCTCGTCGTCGCCGGACAGGAAGGGCATGGGCTTGTCGGCACCCGCGTCGAGCGTGCGGATGACGACCTTGCGGCCCGCGAACGCCGAGAACACCTGGCGGTAGGCGCGCACCTGCTCCTCGATCGTCGGTGCCTCCTCGCGGTCCAGGAACGCGAACTCGGTGCGGAACAGGCCCACACCCTCGGCGCCTGCGTCCGCCGCCGCCTGCGCGGCGCCCGGGTCGCCGACGTTCGCCAGCAGCTCCACGCGCCGCCCGTCGGCCGTCTGCCCCGGGCCGCTGAACGTGCGCACCTGCGCGGCGAGCGCGCGCGCCGCGGCCACCTGCTCGGGGTCCGGCCCCACGGTGACGGTCCCGGCCGCCCCGTCGACGAGCACGAGGGCGTCGTCGTCCAGTGCCTCGAGGATCCCGCGGGCCGCGACCACGCCCGGGATGCCGCGGGCGCGGGCCAGGATGGCGGTGTGAGCGGTGGGGCCGCCCGCCGCGGTGACGATCGCCAGGACGCGCTCGGGGTCCAGGGTCGCGACGAGCGCCGGGGCCAGGTCGAGCGCGACGAGCACGAACGGTTCGTCGCCCTCCGGGACGCCGGGCGCGGGCCGGTCGGTCAGGACGGCGACGAGCCGGTCGCGCACGTCCGCGATGTCGCGGATCCGCTCGGCGAAGAGCCCGCCGATCGCCAGGAACTGCTCGGCCACCGCGTCCGCGGCCTCCCAGACGGCACGCTCGGGCACCAGGTGGTCGGTCATGACGCGCTCGACGGCGTCGGCGACCAGCGTCGGGTCGGCCGCGATGGCGGCCGTGGTGTGCAGGAGGTCGGCGGCGTCGCCCTGCGCGCGCTCCGCGGCGGCGTCCAGGTCGGCGCGCACGTGCTCGGAGGCGGCGGCGATGCGCTGCGCGGCGGCCTCGTGGTCGGCCCCGGGGGGCAGACGCCGGCCGGCGGGCGGCTCGGTGATCGGGTCGGGCATGCGCACGGCGGGCGCGGCGACGCGTCCGGGGCTCACGCCGATGCCGGTGATGACCGTGGGGGGATGGGCGCTCACCTGGGAAGACCTCCTCGTCGAGTGAGATGCAGTCTGGCCGGTCCGGGCCCGCGCGCGCCAGCAGGACACACGGCGCGGGCAGCCCGCGGACGCGATCCGGACACTCGGCACCCGGCAGTCTCGGTGGGGTTAGGCTTGCGGGTGCGCGTGCCGACAGACACGCTGCTGTCACACGCCTGACCCCTGGGAGTTCCTTTGAGCAAGGCAGAGCAGATCCTCGCCGCGCTGGGTGGCGACTCGAACGTCGTCGACCTCGAGCCGTGCATCACCCGTCTGCGGGTGGAGGTGGGCGACGCGCAGCTCGTCGACGAGTCCGCGCTCAAAGCGTCCGGCGCGTTCGGCGTCGTGCGTTCGGGCCGGATCGTCCAGGTCATCGTCGGCCCCGAGGCCGACAACCTCGCGGCCGAGCTCGACTCCCTGCGCTGACCCCGCAGCGTGGCGGCTGTGCAGATCCTCAGCCCGATCGCGGGGATCGTGCGTCCCGTCGCCGACGTCCCTGACGTCGTCTTCGCCGAGCAGATCATCGGCCCCGGCATCGCGATCGAGCCGGACCGGCTCCAGACGCAGGACGTGGTCGCACCCGCCGACGGCGTCGTCGGCGCGCTCCACGCGCACGCCTTCGCGCTCGAGCTCGACGACGAGCGCTCGGTGCTGGTCCACCTCGGCATCGACACCGTGTCCCTGGCGGGCCTCGGCTTCACGCTGCACGTGCGCGCCGGCGACCAGGTGCGCGCCGGGCAGGTCCTCATGACTTGGTCTCCGGTCGACGTGGCCGCCGCCGGCCTCGCGACCATCTGCCCCGTCGTCGCGCTGCAGGCGCCGGCCGACGCCCTGACGGTCGAGGTCGACGCCGGCACGCACGTCGAGCCCGGCGCGCACCTGCTCACCTGGCACTGACCCCGCAACGTCCGAGCCACTCGTCCTCAGGGCGACCAGCGGCTCGGACGTTCCCACGTCAGGCGGGCGGCGGTGCCGGGGGTGCGGGTGGGGTGGTCGTGTCGAGGCTGTCGTCGCCGGGTGCCTCCGCGCCGTGCTCGGCCTGGTCCTGCTCGGCCTGGGACCGGTCATCGGCCCGCGCCTCCGCGCGTGCGGCCTGGCGGGCGGCCATGCGGTCGTTCTGGCCGGCGAGCGGGACGCCCGCCTGCTCGAGCACCTGCCGCGTAGCGGCGCGCAGCGCCCGCGCGACCTCCCACTGCTTGGCCGGTGACGTGCGGACGCGCAGCCGCATCGTCACCGCGTCGGCGCTGAGCTTCTCGATGCCGGTGATCGTCGGCTCGCCCAGCAGCTCGGGCCCGAGCTCGGGATCCGCCGCGACCTGCGATGTCGCCTCCTCCAGCAGCATGCGCACCTCGTCGAGATCGGCGAAGTAGTCGACGTCCACCTCGACCGTCGCGGTCGCCCAGCCCTGGGTCTTGTTGCCGACGCGCAGCATGGAGCCGTTGGGGATGTACCAGAGCGTGCCGTCGGCGTCGCGGATCTTGGTCACACGCAGCGTCACGGCCTCCACGGTGCCGCTGGCGGGACCGGCGTCGATGACGTCGCCGACGCCGTACTGGTCCTCGAGCAGCATGAACGTGCCGGTGAGGAAGTCCTTGACGAGGCTCTGCGCGCCGAAGCCGAGCGCGACGCCGACGATGCCGGCCGACGCGATGAACGGTGCGATGTTGACGCCCAGCTGGTCGAGCACCAGGAACAGCGCGATGCTCGCGACGAGGATCGTCGTGGTCGAGCGCAGGACCGTGTCGAGGGTGCGGGCGCGTTGAGCGCGCCTGGCCGTGGCCAGCGGGTCCGCCTTGAGCAGCGCACCGCCCACGCTCGTGTCCCGCAGCCCCGTGCGGGCGGCGATGGGGGTGCCCTCCGCGACGTGGCTCGTGATGGTGCGGATGAGCCGGCGCAGCAGGCCGAGCACGACCGTGCTGATGACGATGATCAGGATCACGTGCAGGGGAATCCCGACGAACCAGTGGGCGAAACCCTCCGGTGAGTCGGTGGTGGGCTTGAGGTTGTCCAGCACGCCCGGGGACGGCGGCGGCGGCGTCTCGGTGCGGATCACGCGGCCACCTCCGCACCCGTCAGGTCCAGTCCCGTCGCATCGGCCACGAACTGCAGCTGCTCGACCGTCAGCGCGATCGAGCGCGACAACGACCGGCCCCCGTGCCCGACGCCGGTCTCCCGGCGCACGAGCACCGGCCGAGACCCGGACGTCGCCGCCTGCACCGCGGCCGCGAGCTTGCGTGCGTGCAGCGGGTCGACGCGCGTGTCGCCCTCGAAGACGGTGAACAGCGTCGACGGGTAGTCGGTGCCGTCGACCACGCGGTGGTACGGCGAGTAGCCCAGCAGCCAGCCCAGCTCGACGGGGTCGTCGGCGTCGCCGTACTCCTCCGTCCAGGTGACGCCCAGCCCGAACCGCTGGTAGCGGACCATGTCCAGCAGCGGCGCCGAACAGACGACCGCGCCGAACAGGTCGGGCCGCTGCGTGAGCGCCGCGCCGACGAGCAGACCGCCGTTCGACCCGCCCCAGCACGCGAGCTGCGCGGGGGTCGTCCAGCCCTGCTCGACCAGCCAGTCGCCGACCGCGTGGAAGTCGTCGAACACGTTCTGCTTGTGCTCACGCATGCCGTCGCGGTGCCACTGCTCGCCCTCCTCGCCGCCGCCGCGCAGGTTGGCGACGACGTACACGCCGCCGGCCTCGACCCACGCGAGAGTGGTCGCGGAGTAGCCGGGGTTGAGCGAGATCTGGAAGCCGCCGTAGCCGTAGAGGATCGTGGGGGCGGGGGCCAGGGGCCGTCCGTCGGCGTCCAGTGCGTCGGTGCGCGCGACGACGAACGCGCGGACCGTCGTCCCGTCGGCGCTGGTCACCTCGACCTGCTGTGCCCGGACGTCGGGCACGTCGGCCACGACCCCCGGTGGCGACGCCCACAGCGACACCTCGCCGCTGTCCGCGTCGAACCGGTGGACCGACGGCACGGTGGTGTGGTCGGTGAACGAGAACCAGACGTCGGGGCCGCCGTCGGGCCGCGTGCCGAGCCCGGAGATCGAGCCCAGGCCGGGCAGGGGCACGCTGCCGGTGCGGGCGCCCGACGACGGGTCGTGCGTGCTGACCTCGGAGACGGAGTGCCGCCGCCACGAGGCGAGAAGCATCGTCGGCGTCGTCTGCTTGCCGCCGCCGTCGGTGAACGCGACGTCCTCCAGGACGGCGTCGGGATCCTGCTCCAGCACGGTGCGCCAGTGCGCGACGCCGGGGGTCGTCGGTTCCGTCACCGCCAACCGGCCGCGCGGGGCGTCCAGGTCGGTGTGCAGCCACAGTCGGCCGTCGCGCGCGATCCACGCGCCGGTCTCCGCGTCCAGACCGACGGCGACGTCGACGAACGGTCCGTCCGCGGCGAGGTCCTTGATCCACACGTCGGTGCGCGGCGCGGTGCCGGCCGACGCGCTGACGATCAGCCAGCGGCCGTCGCGCGAGACCGAGACGCCGTAGTAGTTCGTGTGGTCCAGCCCGGCGCCGAAGACCTCGACGTCGGTCTCGGGTGACGCGCCGACACGGTGCAGCCACACGCGGCGGTGGTACTGCTGCTCGTCGTCGGGCAGCTGCTCGGGAGGGAGGCGCCGGACGTAGTAGAACGCCTCGCCGCCGGGCAGCCACGCCACCGGCGAGTACCGCGCGCGGTCGATCGGACCGTCGACGAGCTCGCCCGTCGCGACGTCCAGCACGTGCAGGACGCTCTCCTCCGTGCCGCCGGTCGAGACCTGGTACGCCACCAGGTGGCCCTCCTTCGAGGGCTGCCAGGCGTCGAGCGTCGTGGTGCCGGCCGGGTCGATGGCCATCGGGTCGATGAGGACGCGCTCGGCGCCGCCCTCGGCGACCACGACCACGGCGTGCTCCTGGTCGCCGGACCGGCGCGAGAAGAACCGGCGCTCGCCGCGCCAGGCGGGACCGGAGACGAAGCCGGCGCCCAGCAGCGCCTGCAGCCGCCCGGTGAGGCGTGCGCCGTCCGCGTAGCGCGCGCGGTGCGCCGCGTAGAGCTCGTCCTGCGCGGCCGACCAGGCCTGCGTCTGCGGGTCGTCGGCGTCCTCGAGCCAGCGGTAGGGGTCGGCGACGCGGTGTCCGTGCAGGTCCTCGACCAGGTCCAGCCGGGGGGCGGGCGGGTACGTGGGCAGGGAAGTTGCCGTCATGGTTGGCAAGGCTACGACGACCGTTGGTCCTGCGTGGTGGGCTGGGCCTCTGGCAGGATCGGGTCGTGGTCGACGACACGATGCCCGACGAGGCCCTGCTGCGGCTGGCCGCCGCGTACGGCGTCGCGCCCGACCACTGGGGCTTCCACGGGGAGCTCAAGAAGGCCAGCGCGGCGACGCTGACGGGCGTGCTGAAGGCCATGGGGGTCGACGCGTCGTCGCCCGAGCGGATCGAGCTGGCCCTCGCCCACGTGGAGGACACCCCGTGGCGGCGCGTCCTGCCGCCCACGGTCGTCGTGCGGGAGGGCGGCAGCGTGCACGTCCCCGTCCACGTCACCGACGGTGACCCCGTGACACTGACCATCGAGCTGGACCCCGAGAGCGGGGGAGGTCGGCGCGAGGTCGAGCAGACCGACGTCTACGTCGAGCCGCGGACGGTCGACGGCCGCAGGATCGGGCGCGCGACGTTCGCACTGCCGCCCGACCTGCCGCTGGGCTGGCACGAGCTGTACGCGGAGGGGCCCAGTGCGCGGGCGCGCTCGGTGCTCGTCGTGACGCCGGAGAAGCTCGCGCTGCCGGCCGCCTTGGACGGCGGCCGGCTGTGGGGGCTCATGGCGCAGCTGTACTCCGTGCGCTCGCGGCGCTCCTGGGGCGTCGGCGACCTCGTCGACCTCGCGGACCTCGGCGTCCTGGCCGGCGAGCTGGACGCCGACTTCCTGCTCATCAACCCGCTGCACGCCGCCGAGCCGGTGGCTCCGATGGCGCCCTCGCCGTACCTGCCGACGACCCGGCGGTTCGTCAACCCGCTGTACGTCCGCCCGGAGGCGGTCCCCGAGGCCGCCTACCTGGCGGCGGCGGACCGCACGCTCGTCGACTGGGCCGCCGAGCCCGTCGCGGCGCTCTCGGGCGACCCGGGACCGATCGACCGCGACGTGGTCTGGGAGGCCAAGCGCTCGGCGCTCGAGGTGGTGTTCGCGGTCCCGCTGAGCGCCGCCCGCAGGTCCGAGCTCGACGCGTTCGTCGCCGAGCAGGGGGCAGGGCTGGACACGTTCGCGCTGTGGAGCGCGCTGGCCGAGGAGTACGGGTCGGAGTCGATCCCCGCCCACCTGCAGGACCCGTCGTCGGACGCCGTCGCGGCCGAGCGCGACCGCCTGGCGGAGCGCGTCGAGTTCTTCACCTGGTTGCAGTGGGTGGCCGACGAGCAGCTCGCCGCCGCCCAGCGCTCGGCGCTCGAGCACGGGATGGCGCTCGGGATCATGCACGACCTCGCGGTCGGCGTGCACCCCGTCGGCGCGGACGTCTGGGCGCTCGGCGACGTGCTGGTGCGCGGCGCGACCGTGGGGGCGCCGCCGGACATGTACAACCAGCAGGGGCAGAACTGGTCGCAGCCGCCGTGGCACCCCACCGAGCTGGCCCGCGCGGGCTACCGGCCGTACCGCGACATGCTGCGCACCGTCCTGCGGCACGCGGGCGCCATCCGGATCGACCACGTCATCGGGTTGTTCCGGCTGTGGTGGGTGCCGCAGGGCGCCGGGGCCGACGAGGGCGCCTACGTGCGCTACGACCACGAGGCGCTCATCGGCATCCTGGCGCTCGAGGCGCAGCGGGCGGGGGCCGTCGTCATCGGCGAGGACCTGGGCGTCGTCGAACCGTGGGTGCGTGACTACCTCACGACGCGCGGCATCCTGGGCACGTCCGTGCTGTGGTTCGAGAAGACCGAGGGCGGCGACCCGCTGCCGCCGCAGGACTACCGCGAGCTGGTGCTCGCCACCGTCACGACCCACGACCTGCCCCCGACGGCGGGCTACCTGGCCGGCGAGCACGTCGCGATCCGCCAGCGGCTCGGCCTGCTCACCGAGCCGGTCGCGGTGGTGCGTGCCGCGGCCGAGAAGGAGCGTGACCGCATGCTGCGCGCCCTGCACGACCGGGGCCTGATCAGCGGCGACCCGTCCGAGCGCGAGATCGTCGAGGGCATGCACCGCTACGTCATGGCGACGCCGTCGGTGCTGATCGGCGTCGCGCTGACCGACGCGGTGGGGGAGCGACGCGCCCAGAACCAGCCGGGCACGGACCAGGAGTACCCCAACTGGAAGGTCCCGCTCGCGGACTCGTCGGGCCAGCTGGTGCTCACCGACGACCTGTTCACCAACGCCCGCCTGCGCTCGCTGGCCGCCGTCCTCAACGCGTGAGCGCGCCCCGGCGCATCCGCGTCGTCGGCAACAGCGGCGCGGGCAAGACGACGTTCGCGCGTGCGCTGGCCGCGCGGATGGGCGTGCCACACCTGGAGCTCGACGCCGTGTTCTGGTCGTCGGACTGGGTCAAGCGGGACGTCGACGAGGCGTTGGGCCTGGTCAGGGACTTCCGCGAGTCGGCGGCAGCGTCCCGCGGGTGGGTCGTCGACGGCAACTGGGCCAGCGCGCTGGGCGACGCGCTCGACGACGTCGAGGCGTGGGTGTGGCTCGACTACGGCCGCCGCGTCACCATGCCCCGCGTGCTGCGCCGGACACTGTGGCGCGGCGCGACGCGCGCCGAGCTGTGGCACGGCAACCGCGAGGACCTGCGCAACCTGCTCAGCCGGGACCCGCACCGCAACGTGGTGCTGTGGTCGTGGACGGCGCACTCGGCGACGCGCGAGCGCTACACCCAGCTTGCCCGCACGTCCCGCGTCATCCGCCTGCGCACCCCACGCCAGGCCCGCCGCTGGATCGAGTCCATTCGTTGATCGAGCCTCGAACCAGCGATCCTTGGCGCTTCGAGCGGCCTTGACGCCCAAGATCGCAGGTTCGGCAGGCACGACTCGTCGAACCTGCCATGAGTGGGCGTTCGCGGGGAGATGGCGCCCACGATGGCAGGTTCGACGAGAAGCCGGGCCGGTCAGGCGCGGCGGCGGTCTGCCTCCTGGGCCGCCAGGGCGCGGCGGACGCCGTCGCGGGACTCCGTGACCAGGCGGCGCAGCGCGGGGGCGGCGTCAGGGTGCTCGGCGAGCCACGCGTCGGTCGCGCCGGCGACGTCGACGCGGTCGTCGTCCGCCAGCTCGGTGGGGTAGAGGCCGACGACGATGTTCTGCGCCATCTCGTTCGTCTTGTCCGCCCACACGCGCTCGAGCAGCGCGAAGTACGGCTCGACGTAGGGGACCAGCAGGCCGCGGTCGTGGACCCGGCCGAACCCGCCGATCGTCGCGCCCTGCACGGCGTTGGCGAGGTCGTCGTTGTCGACGACGGCGGCCCAGGCGGACGCCTTCGCGTCCGTCGTCGGGACCGCCGCACGGGCGGCCGCAGCGGCGCGCTGGCCGGTGGCCGTCGGGTCCGCGGCGAGCTGGACCGCGATCTCGGTCTCGCCGGAGCGGCCCCCGACGACGAGCGATGTGAGCAGCTCCCAGCGCAGGTCGGTGTCGATGGGCAGCCCGTCGAGCTGCTCGCGGCCGTCCAGGAGCGCAGCGACCACGTCGAGGTGGGCGTCGGTGGACGCGCGCCCGGCGAACGCCTTCACGAGCTGGAGCTGGGTGTCGGAACCGGCGTCGGCCGCGCGGGCCAGTGCCAGCAGCGCGTCCGCGGCCGCCTGGTCCGTGGCCTCACGGTGCTCGGGCGCGACGTAGAGGTCGAGCGTCGTCGCGAGCTGGCGCAGCAGAACCAGCACCACCGACGAGTCCGTCTCGTGCGCGATGTTGCCGAGCACCAGGTCGACGAAGTCGCGCCCGGGCGTCTCGCCGTCGCGGGTCGCGTCCCACGCCGCCGCCCACACCAGCGTGCGGGGCAGGGACGCGTCGAACGCGGCGAGGTGCTCGACGGCGGCGGCCAGCGAGTCCTCGTCGAGGCGGATCTTGGCGTATGCCAGGTCGTCGTCGTTGACCAGCACCAGCAGCGGGCGCTGCGTGCCGACGAGCTGCGGGACCTCGGTGCGCGGGCCGTCGATGTCCAGCTCCACGTGGACCGTGCGCGCCAGGCGGCCGTCGACCAGGTCGTAGCCGCCGACCGCGAGGCGGTGCGGCCGCTGCACGGGGTACTCGTCGGGCACCTCCTGCAGCACCGCGAACGACGTGATGACGCCGTCGTCGCCCACGGAGATCTCCGGACGCAGCAGCGTGACGCCCGCCTTCTCCAGCCACAGTGCCGACCACGACGTCAGGTCGCGGCCCGACGTCGCCTCGAGCTCGACCAGCAGGTCGCGCAGCTCGGTGTTGCCCCACGAGTGCTTGGCGAAGTACGCCCGCACGCCCTCGAAGAACTGCTCCTGACCCACCCAGGCGACGAGCTGCTTGAGCACGCTCGCGCCCTTGGCGTACGTGATGCCGTCGAAGTTGACCTGGACGTCCTGCAGGTCGCGCATGTCGGCGACGATCGGGTGCGTCGAGGGCAGCTGGTCCTGGCGGTACGCCCAGCTCTTCTCGAGCGAGCTGAAGGTCGTCCAGGCGCTGGTCCAGCGCGTCGCCTCGGCCGTCGCGAGCGTCGAGACGAACTCCGCGAACGACTCGTTCAGCCACAGGTCGTCCCACCAGCGCATGGTCACCAGGTCGCCGAACCACATGTGCGCGAGCTCGTGCAGGATCGTCACGGCGCGGCGCTCGACCGTCGCCTCGGGGACCTTGGAGCGGAAGACGTAGGACTCCAGGAACGTCACGCAGCCGGCGTTCTCCATGGCCCCGGCGTTGAACTCGGGCACGAAGAGCTGGTCGTACTTGGCGAACGGGTACGGCGTGCCGAACAGCGGCTCGTAGAACGCGAAGCCGGCGCGCGTGACGTCCAGGATGTTGTCGGTGTCCAGGTGCTCGGCCAGCGAGCCGCGGCAGTACACACCCAGCGGGATCTCACGGCCGTCGCTGCTGGTCAGCGTGCTGTGCTCGTGGTGGTACGGGCCGGCGACGATCGCGGTGACGTACGACGAGAGGCGCGGCGTGGTCTCGAACGTCCACGTGGCCGTGCCCTGGTCGGCGCCGCCGTTGCGGTTGGTGCCACCCTCGACCGCCTCGGGCTCGCCCACCTGCGGGTAGTTGGAGACGACGACCCAGTGGGCCGGCGCCGTGACCGTGAACGCGAAGGTCGCCTTGAGGTCGGGCTGCTCGAACACCGCGAACATGCGGCGGGAGTCCGGCACCTCGAACTGCGAGTAGAGATACACCTCGTCGTCGACCGGGTCGACGAAGCGGTGCAGGCCCTCGCCCGTGTTCATGTACGCGCAGTCCGCGACGACGACGAGCTCGTTCTCGGCCTCGAGGTCGTCGAGCGCGATGCGGGAGTCGGCGAACACCGTCGCAACGTCCAGGGCGCGGCCGTTGAGGGTAGCTCCGTGCAGCTTCGGCGCGATGAGGTCGATGAAGGTGCTCGCACCGGGGGTGGCCGAGAACCGCACGACGCTGCGCGAGGTGAACGTGTGCGGGCCCGTGGTCAGGTCCAGGGAGACGTCGTAGGACTTCGTCTGGACGATCGAGGCGCGCTCGCGCGCCTCCGCACGGGTGAGGTTCTCAGCGGGCACGCGGGTTCTCCTTGAGGCTGCGGGATCGTGGCTGGTGGCCGCCGTCGATCATGTCACGCGCGGCCGACAGGCTCACGACGAATGTCGGGCAGCCGCTGCGTCCGACAGGTGAGCGCGTGCCTGCTCGATGTGCGTTCGCGGCCTTCGTCGGGCGAGACTGCAGGCGTACCCGAGACCTGGAGGACACCGCCGTGCCGCAGAACGCCACCCCCGTCGTCGACTTCTGGTTCGACCCCGCCTGCCCGTGGGCCTGGATGACCTCGCGCTGGATGGACGAGGTCGCCGCGCAGCGCGACGTCGACGTCCGTTGGCACGTGATGAGCCTGGCGGTGCTGAACGAGGGGCGCGACGACCTCCCCGAGCGGTACCGCGAGCTCATGACGTCGGCCTGGGCCGCGGTGCGCGTCGTCATCGCCGCGCAGCGCGACCACGGCGACGGCGTCGTCAAGCCCCTGTACGACGCGTTGGGCACGCGGATCCACCCGGGCGGTCGGTCGGACAACGAGGCGATCATCGCGGAGGCGCTGGCTGAGGTGGGCCTGCCCGCCGAGCTCGCCGCGGTCGCCGGCACGACCGACGTCGACGACCTGCTGCGCGCCTCGCACACCGAGGGCATCTCGCTGGTCGGCACCGACGTCGGCACGCCCGTCGTCGCGATCGACGGCGTCGGCTACTTCGGCCCCGTCGTCACGCCCGCACCCACCGGCGACGCGGCGCTCGCGCTGTTCGACGGCCTCGTCGCGATGACCAAGGTGCCGGGCTTCTACGAGCTCAAGCGCAGCCGCACGGCGGGACCGCAGTTCTGACCCCACAGCGCATCTGACCTCGCTGCGCATCTGACCTGCCGGTTTGGAAGGTCCGGTTCCTCCCGTGTCATCCTGGCGGCGGAACCTGACCCCGGACGCCCTGGAGCATCATGACCGCGACGCCCCGCGCGATCCGTACCTGGGCGATCGTCGACGCCGTGCTGATCGTGATCCTGGTCATCGTCGCCCTGACGACGGCGGGCGGCGGTGGCTCGGGCGACGAGGCGCGCCCGAGCGCCTCCGCGTCGTCGTCGGCGTCGTCCTCGGCGGCGGCGTCGACCGGGGCCACGGCATTCAAGCTGCCCAGCGGCAACATCGCGTGCGCGATGTCCGACGACGGCGTGACCTGCACGATCGCCAGCATCACGTACGACCCGCCGGCGGTGGCCGGCTGCGACGGGAAGACGGGGCACGTGATCGTGCTCAACGACGACGGCGTCTCGTTCCCGTGCGAGACGGGCCCCGCGCCGACCGTCGCAGGTGACGACGTGACGACCCTCGAGTACGGCAAGACGGCGACGACCGGCGACTACACCTGCACGAGCGCGACCGACGGCGTCACGTGCGTCGACGGTGACGGCACGGGGTTCCAGCTCGCCCGCGCCAAGTGGTCGAAGGTGGGTTGACCGGGCGACTTGACCGGGCGACTTGACCGGGCGGACCCGGGCCGCGCCTCCCGGCACGGCCCGGGCGTGCGTTCACCAGATGCGGACGCGCTGCTCCGGCTCGAGGTACAGGGCGTCGCCGGGCTGCACGTCGTACGCCGAGTAGAACTCGTCGATGTTGCGCACGACGCCGTTGCAGCGGAACTCGTTGGGCGAGTGCGGGTCCGTCGCGAGGCGGCGGACGACCTCCTCGTCGCGCCCCTTCGACTCCCAGACCTGCGCCCAGCCCAGCAGCACGCGCTGCACACCGGTCAGCCCGTCGACCACCGGCGCCTCGTCGAGCGGGCGACCGAGCGCGATGCGGTAGGCCTTGATCGCGATCGACAGGCCACCCAGGTCGCCGATGTTCTCGCCGATCGTCAGCGCGCCGTTGACGTGCTGCGACCCACCGAGCTGGGCGGGGGAGAACTCGTCGTACTGCGCGATGAGGGCCGACGTGCGCTTCTCGAACTCCTCGCGGTCCTGGGCCGTCCACCAGTCCTCGAGGCGGCCCGCGCCGTCGTACTTCGACCCCTGGTCGTCGAACCCGTGGCCGATCTCGTGGCCGATCACGGCGCCGATGCCGCCGTAGTTGACGGCGTCGTCGGCGTCCGCGTCGAAGAACGGCGGCTGCAGGATCGCGGCCGGGAAGACGATCTCGTTCATGCCCGGGTTGTAGTACGCGTTGACCGTCTGCGGGGTCATGAACCACTCGTCGCGGTCGATCGGCCTGCCGATCTTCGCCAGCTCGCGGTCCTGCTCGAACGCGGACGCGCGCCGCACGTTGCCGACCAGGTCGTCGGGCGTGACCTCGAGCGCGTCGTAGTCGCGCCAGCGCACCGGGTAGCCGATCTTCGGAGTGAACGCGTCGAGCTTGGCCAGCGCCTTCTCCCGCGTCTGCGCGCCCATCCACTCGAGCCCGGTGATGGACTCGCGGTACGCCTCCACCAGGTGCGCGACGAGCTCGTCCATCCGCTCCTTGTGCGACGGCGGGAAGTGCCGCTCCACGTAGACCTTGCCGACGGCCTCGCCCAGCACGCCCTGCACCAGCGACACGCCGCGCTTCCAGCGGTCGCGCAGCTCCTGCGCGCCGGTGAGCGTGCGGCCGTAGAAGTCGAAGTTCGCCTCGACGAGCTCGTCGGTCAGGTACGGCGCGCGGTCGCTGACGACGTGGAACGTCAGCCACGCCTTCCAGTCCTCGAGGGTTTCCGACTGCCAGAGCGCCGCGAAGGCCTCGGCGAACGAGGGCTCGCGCACGACGAGCTGGTCGAGCGACCCGGCGGGCGCCCCCAGCGCCAGTGCCCACGAGTTCCAGTCGAAGCCGGGCGCGGCGACGGCCAGCGCGGCCAGGCTCGTCGGGTTGTACGTCAGGTCCGCGTCGCGGTCCTTGACGACGTCCCAGTGCGCGGCGGCGAGCTTGGTCTCGAGCGCGACGACGCGCCCCGCGGCCTCGTCGGCCGCAGCCTCGTCGAGCACGCCCGCGAGCGTGAGCATGCGCGCCACGTGCGGCCGGTACGCCGCCAGCACGGCCGCGTACTGCTCGTCGCGGTAGTACGACTCGTCAGGCAGACCGAGGCCGGACTGGTGCAGGTAGACGACGTACGTCTCCGGGTCCTTCGCGTCGTTGTCCACCCAGAACGAGACCGCGCCGCCGGCGCCCGTGCGCTGAAGCGCGCCGAGCGCACCCGTCAGCTCGGCCTGCGTGGTCGCCGACTCGACCAGGCCCAGGTCGAGCGCGAGCGGGGCCGTGCCGGCGGCCGCCACGGCACCGGTCTCCATGAAGCTCGCGTACAGCGCGCCGATCTTGGCCTCGACGCCGTCCGTGGCGTCGGAGGACTCGGTGATGATGTCGCGGACCTGCTCCTCCGCCTGGTCGTGCAGGGCGCGGAACGAGCCGTCCATGGCGCGGTCCGCGGGGATCTCGTGGGAGTCGATCCACCGGCCGTTGACGTGTCGGTACAGGTCGTCCTGCGGGCGGGTGTCGGGGTCGAGGGCGTTGAGGTCGATGCCGCTTCGGGTCATGGAGTACACCCTACGGACGCCCGCCGACAGCACACGGTGGAACCGCGCGCAGTCGCCCCTCGACCTGCGGCAAGATGGGCACATGCGCATCCACATCGGTTCCGACCACGCCGGGTACGAGCTCAAGGCCGCGCTCGTCGAGCACCTGCAGGCAGCCGGCCACGACGTCGTGGACCACGGCGCGCACGCGTACGACGCCGACGACGACTACCCGCCGTTCTGCATCGAGACGGGTGAGGCCGTCGTCGCCGACGCCGGCTCGCTGGGCGTCGTCATCGGCGGTTCCGGCAACGGCGAGCAGATCGCCGCCAACAAGGTGAACGGCGTCCGCGCCGCGCTCGCCTGGAACCACGACACCGCGACGCTCGCGCGTCAGCACAACGACGCGAACGTCGTGTCCGTCGGCGCCCGCCAGCACTCCGTCGACGAGGCCACCGCACTGGTCGACGCGTTCCTGGCCGAGCCGTTCAGCCAGGGTGCCCGCCACCAGCGCCGCATCGACCTGATGACGGCGTACGAGGCGACGCGCTGACTCAGAACACCCAGCTGCAGACCGGGGCGACGGGCCAGCCGAACGCGGTCGCGGCGGCATTGGCGGCGCTCGGTGTCCGTTCGACGACGAGGCCGGCCGCGGTGAGCGCGGCCAGCGAGCGGCCGCCCAGGTAGGCGGCGCCCAGCTCGCGGACGTCGAGCGTGAGGTCGGCTTCGTCGTCCGTCGGGGTGACCTGCGCGGGGTACGAGCCGTCGACGGCGTCGCCGGTCGTCAGTCGCCAGCGCCGGGCGTTCGACGGCAGGAGTGCGTCGGTCACGTCGAGGACGACGTCGATCGGCGTCGCGTACCGGCGCTGCGACAGGGCCGCGGGCACGTCGAGGAGCCGGACCCACATGTTGTCGGACACCCGCGGCGTCGTGGCACGCACGTCGAGGAGGAGCTGCAGCAGCGCGTCGTCGGGCGCGAGCTGGCCCGACGTGATCTCGCTGGTCAGGTCCAGGTCGAGCAGGAACGTCCACAGCCGGTGCGTCGCGGCCGCGTCCACGGCAACGGACTCCCGCAGCGCGACCGTGTAGCGCGGGCCGGCGTCCGCCCAGACGTCCTTGCGGCGCAGCAGGGCGTAGCCGCGCGCCTCGCCCGAGGCGTCGTGCACGGTCGCGATGCGCATCGGCTCGCCGCCGTCGCGCCACGCGGGCGGGTCGACGACGGGCCGCATGCGCAGCTTGTCGCTGTCGCGCGTGATCCAGCCCGGTCGGCCGGCGCCGGCGGCGCGGTGCAGCCGGGCGACGAGCTCCTCGTGGCGCTCGCGGTCGAGCGTGTCGATGCGTACCGTGATGTCGGCGGACCCAGGCACGTCCCGCAGCGCGGCGCGTCGGGGGAGCGTCAGACGCAGGTTCTGCGCGGCGCAGCCATACCCGAACCGCCCGTAGATGGCGGGCTCCGACGCCGTCAGGGCGGAGACGACCTCGCCGCGTGCGAGCGATCGCTCGAAGTGGTCGGCGATCATCGCGCTCAGCAGCCCGCGCCGACGTTCGTCGGGCCGCACGCACACCCACGTCAGACCGGAGCACGCCACCGAACCGCCGGGCGTGGGCAGCGTGAACTGGTACGACGCGTGTACGGCCGCCAGCCGGCCGTCGGGTCGCTCGACGGCCCTGGCCCGGTCCCACTCGAAGGGGAGCGGGAGCAGCGCTCGCGTCTCGGGCGCGGTCGTCATGGCGAACGCGAGCTCGTCGACCTCCTCGAGCTCACCGCCGCGCGACTCGGGGACAGGTGCCAGGCGATAACCGTCGGGGAGAGTGCTCATGCGTTCATCGTGCCCGCGGCACAGGGCCGCGACCAGCCTTTACTCGTCGTCGGGGAACCAGATCGCGGCGCGCAGCCGGACGCGGCGGCCGTCGGTCGTCATCGGCGTCCGCTCGGCCACCAGCTGCTCCAGCGCCCGGGCGAGGTGCCGCTCCGGGGGAGCGCCCGACGCGTTGACGACCCGCCACCAGGGCACGCCGCTGCCCGCCCGGGCCATCACCTGACCGACCTGTCGCGGGCCGCCGCGAGCTGCCTCACCCCGCGCGACGAAGTCGTCGGACACCACCTCCGCGACGGTCCCGTACGTCATGGCCCGGCCCGTGGGGATCGCGGCGACGAGGTCGAGCACGGCCTCGACGTAGTCGTCGTCCACCCCTACTCCGCCAGGAGCTGCGCGATCGCCGGCAGGGTGCGCGGGTCGCCCTGCACGAGCATCGTGGTCACGGCCGTGGCGCGCCACGCCGGGAGCTGGGCGCGGATGTCGTCGGCCGTCCCGACGAGGGCGACGTCGCGGATCAGCTCGATCGGGACCGCCGCCGCAGCGCGCGCCTTGTCGCCGGCCAGGTAGTGCGCCTGGATCTCGTCGCACGCCTCGGCGTAGCCCAGCCGGTCCAGCACGTTGCGGTGGAAGTTCGCGCCCTTGGCGCCCATGCCGCCGGCGTAGAGCGCAACGAAGGGCCGGATGCTGTCGGCGGCGCTCGCGACGTCGTCGCCCAGGACGATCGGCACGGGGCAGACGACCTCGAACTGCGCGGGGTCGCGCAGACGGGCGGCGCGTGCCGCGAAGCCGTCGGCGAGCAGCTGGCGGTACTCGTCGTCCATGCGCGGCGAGTAGAACATCGGCAGCCAGCCGTCCGCGATCTCCGCGGTCATCGAGATGTTCTTGGGCCCCTCGGCGGCCAGGTGGATGGGCAGGTCCGCGCGCAGCGGGTGGACCGTGGAGCGCAGCGGCTTGCCCAGACCGGTGCCGCCGTCCAGCGGGAGCCGGTAGAAGTCGCCGGCGTGCGTGACCGGTGCCTCGCGGCGCAGCACGTCGCGCACGATCGACACGTACTCGCGCGTGCGGGCCAGGGGGCGCGGGTACGGCTGGCCGTACCAGCCCTCGACGACCTGCGGGCCCGAGGCGCCCAGGCCCAGCACGAAGCGGCCGCCGGAGAGGTGGTCGAGCGTCAGTGCGGCCATCGCCGCGGCGGTGGGCGTGCGGGCGGAGAGCTGGGCGATGGCGGTGCCGAGGCGGACGCTCGACGTGCGCGACCCCCACCACGCCAGCGGGGTCAGCGCGTCGGACCCGTAGGCCTCGGCGGTCCAGACCGAGTCGGCGCCCAGCGCCTCGCACGCGAGCACCGTCTCCTGCGCGCCGGGCGGCGGGCCGGCCGACCAGTACCCCATGTAGTAGCCCCAGCGCACGACGACCTCCGATCCGACGCGTCGGCGGCGACGCGAGCGGCCAGGCTACCCGCGCGCACCGACGCTCTACCTGCGACCGGCGCGGAGGTCGTCGGAGCGCCCGGTACCGGCTACGCGCGCGCCCGGTCCGCGAGCGTGTTGAGCAGCGCTGCGGCCGTCGCGGCGTCGTCGACCGTCACCACCGCCGCGCGCTCACCGGTGCGCCGCACCTCGAGCGCCTCACCCTTGCGCAGCACGACGCCGATGCGACCGCCACGCCCGACGCGGTAGCCCCAGCCGCCGTAGTCGCGCACGGGGACGACGGTCGTGGCCCGTGCGGCGACGACCTCGTCGAGCGGGACCTCCAGGCGGGGCCACCCCAGCAGACCCTTCGCCACGAGCCCCCGGTCGTCGACGGTCACGTCGAACACGGCCATGGTCGCGATCAGCGCGACGATGGCCACGGTGAGCAGGCCCAGCGCCCAGACCCGCGTGACGACGGTGACGGCGAGCACCGTGACGGCCGCGACGACCGCGACGACGACCATGCCGCGTGACGTCGCGGTGCGCTGCCAGACCGCGCGCTCGGAGCCGCTCAGGGCGAGCCGCGGTGCGTGCGGGTCGATCGGTGCGGTGGCGGGCCGTTCCGGATCGCCGGGGCTGACGACGGCGGCGAGGGCGCCGCACACGATGCCCGCAAGCGCGGCGACCAGGATGGTCGTGGTGGGGCCGGGAGCGTCGCGCGCATCCGTGAGGCCACGCTGACCGGCGAGCCCACCGAGCAGGATCCCGCCGAGGAACACCGCGAGGCCCACGCTCGTGCCCGCCGCGAGCCGTCGCGTCGCGGCGGATCGTCCGGCCCAGAACGACAGCGCCCAGAACCCGACCGACGTGAGCAGGCCGACGACGACCATCGGCAGGATCGCCGACGCCAGCCCACCGAACCCGTCGGGCCCGTGCGCGCCCCAGTGGACGGCCACCGGGTCGGGCAGGTCGTCGGCCCAGCTCACGGCGACGAGCGTCGCGCACGCCAGGACCGCGACGGGCGCGACCAACGTGAGGATCGTCGTCGACCGCCGGAACGGGACGGTCGTCGTCGGGGTGGTCATCGCAGGGCCTCCTTGAGCAGGGCCAGGGTGGTGGCCGGGGGGACGTCGAGCTCGCGCGCGGCCGCGACGACGGCCGCGATCGCGCGGTGCAGGGGTGCGTGGTCCGGTGCGTGCGCGACGACGGCCCCGCGGCCGCGGCGCAGCTCGATGACGCCGTCGTCGCGCAGGTCCTGGTACGCGCGCAGGACGGTGTGCAGGTTGACGTCGAGCGACGCGGCCAGGTCCCGCGCCGACGGCAGGCGTGTCCCGACGGGCAGGTCGCCGCGCGCGACGAGCGCACGGACCTGCTGGCCGACCTGCTCGAAGAGCGGATCGGCCGACGAGGGATCGATCCGGATCAGCACACGCCAACCCTACTTGTTATCCATCAACTAGAACAACTTGCCGTGGCCTGCCCTGGCGCCGGGCGCGGTGGGTCAGATGTAGATGGCCGGGTCGTCGATCTCGGCGTCGAAGGGGGCGACGGACGGACGCAGGCGGATCTTGGCCGGGACGCCCACCGCGATGCCGTCCGGCGGGACATCGTGGATGACGACGGCGTTCGCGCCGATCTGCGCGCCGTGCCCGATCCACACCGGGCCCAGGATCTTGGCGCCCGCCCCGACGACGACACCGTCGCCGAGGGTGGGGTGCCGCTTGCCGTGCCGCATGGACTTGCCGCCCAGCGTGGAACCGTGGAACAGCACGACGTCGTCGCCGACCTCGGCGGTCTCACCGATCACGACGCCCATGCCGTGATCGATGAACAGCCGGCGGCCCAACCGCGCGCCGGGGTGGATCTCGATCCCCGTCAGTGCGCGCACGAACTGTGAGAGCAGGCGCGCGGGCAGGCGGAGCGACGGGTTGCGCCACATGCGGTGCGCCAGTCGGTAGGTCCACACGGCGTGCACGCCCGGGTACGCCAGGGCGACCTCGATCAGCGAGCGCGCCGCGGGGTCGCGGTGGCGGGCTGCGTCGAGGTCCTCCCGGAGCGTGGCCAGGAAGTGCTTCGGGTCCGACATGGGGGGTCTCGGTTCTGTGCGCGTCGAACGGGGGGGGGGCGGGCTCCCGGGCCCGCGGCGGTCACCGCGGGCCCGGGGACCGGATCAGTCGAGCAGGTCCGCGTAGAGGACGGTCGACAGGTAGCGCTCACCGAACGACGGGATGATCGCCACGATGAGCTTGCCCGCGTTCTCGGGACGCTCGGCCAGCTGCTTGGCCGCGTACAGCGCGGCACCCGACGAGATGCCGACGAGCAGGCCCTCCTCGGCGGCGGCGCGACGCGCGTACGTCACGGCCGTCTCGGCGTCGACGTCGATGATCTCGTCGTACACGGTGGTGTCGAGGATCTCGGGGACGAAGTTGGCGCCGATGCCCTGGATCTTGTGCGGGCCGGGCTGGCCGCCGTTGAGGATGGGCGACTCGGCCGGCTCGACACCGACGATCTGCACGCCCGGCTTGCGCTCCTTGAGCACCTGGCCGACACCGGTGATGGTGCCGCCCGTGCCGATGCCGGCGACCAGGATGTCGATCTCGCCGTCGGTGTCGGCCCAGATCTCCTCGGCCGTGGTGCGGCGGTGGATGGCCGGGTTGGCGGCGTTCGCGAACTGGCGGGCCAGGATCGCGCCCGGGCGCTCGGTGACGATCTCGTCGGCGCGGTTGACCGCCCCCTTCATGCCCTCGGACGCGGGCGTCAGGATGAGCTCGGCACCGAAGGCGCGCAGGAGCGCACGGCGCTCCTTGGACATGCTCTCGGGCATGGTCAGCACGACGTCGTAGCCACGGGCCGCGCCGACGAAGGCCAGGGCGATGCCGGTGTTGCCCGACGTCGCCTCGACGATCGTGCCGCCGGGCTTGAGGTCGCCGGACTCCTCGGCGGCGTCGATGATCGCGACACCGATGCGGTCCTTGACCGAGTTGGCCGGGTTGTAGAACTCGAGCTTGCCGACGACCGTCGCGCCGGCGCCGTCGGTGATCTTGTTGATGCGGACCAGCGGGGTGTTGCCGATGAGCGCCGTCGCGTCGTCGTAGATGCGTGCCATGGTTCCTCTTCGGTCGAGCCGGCGTCAGGTGACGACGGCGGTGGGGGTGTGCCTGATAGGGCGGAGGTGCGATGAGGCAGCGTGACCGTGTCCGGGTCGGTGTCGGTGCCGGTGGTGCCCGGGGCGAGCGCTGGCGTGTCGAAGCCCGTGTCCGGGGCTTCGCTCAGCAGAGTGCGGCCAGCGCTCTACCGACAGCGACAACAGGCCGCAACGCACGCGGAGGCGACGCACGAGCAGGAAGGGGCGCAGAACAGGCGCATCGCTCTTCCTTTCATCGGTCGTGCGTTCGGCATGACGCTATCGGCAACGCAGCCTGCCGCGCAAAGGTTCCCGGTGAGACGGTCGTCTCGTCAGATGGATGGGGGTGCTGGGGGATGATCGGCGGATGACCGCCACGCTCGTCGCCCGCGGACTCGCCGCCGCCCACGCCGACCGCACGCTGTTCGCCGACCTGGACCTCGTGGTCGCGCCCGGCGACGTCGTGGGTCTCGTCGGCGTCAACGGCGCGGGCAAGTCGACGCTGCTGCGCCTGCTCGCGGGCGCCGACGAGCCGGCCGGCGGTCGCGTCACCGCGGCGCCCGCCGACGCCCTCGTCGGCTGGCTGCCGCAGGAGGTCGAGCGCGTGCCCGGTGAGACGGTCGCCGAGCACCTCGCCCGGCGGACC
Source organism: Cellulomonas sp. JH27-2 (assembly GCF_014837175.1). Taxonomy (GTDB): domain Bacteria; phylum Actinomycetota; class Actinomycetes; order Actinomycetales; family Cellulomonadaceae; genus Cellulomonas. The sequence continues at coordinate 331,098 of NZ_JACYFR010000004.1, forward strand.
GGCGTGACGGGCTCGCAGGCCGCCCTGGACGCCGCGGCGCAGGCGCTCGCGGACGCCGCGCCGGGGGCCGACGACGAGTACGCGGCGGCCTTCGACCGGTGGATGGCGATCGGCGCCGCCGACCTGGAGGAGCGCACGGGCCAGGTGCTGGCCGACCTGGGGCTCGAGGTCGGCGTCGAGCACCCGATGACGGCCCTGTCGGGCGGGCAGGCGGCGCGCGTCGGGCTGGCCGCGCTGCTGCTGTCCCGGTTCGACGTCCTCCTGCTCGACGAGCCCACCAACGACCTGGACCTCGACGGGCTCGAGCGGCTCGAGCGGTTCGTCGCCGATCAGCGCGCCGGCATCGTCGTCGTCTCCCACGACCGTGAGTTCCTGGCGCGATGCGTGACGACCGTCGTCGAGCTGGACCTGGCACAGCAGCAGGTGGGCGTCTTCCGGGGCTCTTACGACGCCTACCTCGAGGAGCGCGCCACGGCGCGGCGCCACGCGCGGGAGGCGTACGACGAGTACGCCGACCGCCGCTCCTCGCTCGAGGAGCGGGCCCGCACGCAGCGCGGCTGGATGGACAAGGGCGTGCGCAACTCGGTGCGCAAGGCGACCGACCCGGACAAGATCCTGCGGGCGGCACGCCGCGAGGGCTCGGAGAAGCAGGCCGCCAAGGCGCGCCAGACCGAGCGGATGATCGAGCGGCTCGAGGAGGTCGCCGAGCCCCGCAAGGAGTGGGAGCTGCAGTACTCGATCGCGGCGGCGCCGCGGGGGAGCTCGGTGGTCGCCACGCTGCGCGGGGCCGTCGTGCGGCTCGGCGACTTCACGCTCGGTCCCATCGACTGCCAGGTCGACGCGGGCGACCGGATCGCCGTCGTCGGGGCGAACGGAGCGGGCAAGTCGACGTTGTTGGGTGCGCTGCTCGGACGGGTGCCGCTGGACGAGGGAACGTCGTCGCTGGGAGCGAGCGTCGCGATCGGTGAGGTGGACCAGGCGCGGGCCGCGCTGGGGGCCGACGACGTGCCGCTGGCCGACGCGTTCGCGGCGCATGTCCCGGACTGGCCGACCGGGGAGGTCCGCACGCTGCTCGCGAAGTTCGGCCTGCGTGCCGCGCACGTCCTGCGTCCGACGTCGTCGCTCTCACCGGGCGAACGCACGCGTGCCGCCCTGGCCCTGCTGCAGGCCAGGGGGGTGAACCTGCTGGTCCTGGACGAGCCGACCAACCACCTGGACCTGCCCGCGATCGAGCAGCTCGAGTCCGCGCTCGAGGAGTACACCGGGACGCTCTTGCTGGTCACCCACGACCGGCGCATGCTGGACGCCGTGCGCGTCACCCGACGGTGGGAGGTCGCGGACGGGCGGGTGCGCGAGGACTGAGGCAGACCGGCTCCGGCAGGACCACGACAAGGCCGTCAGATCGGACGACCTCCAACCCTCAGGACCGTGCTCTCGGCAACCGATGGAGACGGGGGACGCGTAGCGCCGGCGTCCCCGCACCTGCTCGTCGATACGGAGTGACGCCATGAACCACCGCCTGTCCGCCCGAGCCGCACGTTCCCTCGGATCGGTGGTGGCCGCGACGATCGTGCTCGCCGGCCTCGTCGCGAGCCCGGCGCACGCGGCCACGGCGAGCCCGACGCCGTCGTCGAGCGCGACGCCGAAGGCGTCCCCCACCCCGACGCCCAAGCCGACCGCGTCGCCGACGCCCAAGCCGACCGCGTCGCCGACGCCCAAGCCGACCGCGTCGCCGACGCCCAAGCCGACCGCGTCGCCGACGCCCAAGCCGACCGCGTCGCCGACCCCGAAGCCCACCCCGACCCCCACGCCCACGCCGAAGCCGGTCGTCATCCCCAAGAAGCTCACGAAGGGCACGACGAAGGGCGGCACGACCGTCGTCCTGCCGCTGGTGGCGAAGACGTACGCGATCACGTCGGGCTACGGCGCGCGCTGCATCCCGGTCAAGGGCGGCTCGACGTTCCACTACGGGCTTGACATGTCGGAGCCGGACGGCACGCCGATCTACGCGGTCGCCACGGGCAAGGTGACCTCGGTGCACTACCCGAGCGGCGGGACGGCCGGCTACATCTCGGTCCGCAGCGTCATCGACGGCCAGGTCACCTACCTCGCCTACATCCACATGTGGAACCCGGGCAAGTACGTGAAGCTGGGCCAGAACGTGTCGGTGGGTCAGCACATCGCCGACGTCGGCGCATCGGGTCCGGCGTCGGGTCCGCACCTGCACCTCGAGGTGTGGAAGAACGCGTTCTACGGCTCGGGGACGTCGGTGAACCCGGCGACGTGGCTGACCGCGCAGGGCCTGCCCGTCGTCTCGCTGGCCAAGGCGAGCTACGCCAGGGCCGCGCCGAAGACGTGCACGTACTACCCGACGGCCAACCTGCGCCTGCGTGCCGGTGCATCGACGTCGACGAAGATCATCACGACCCTCCCGGCCAACACGAAGCTCACCAACGAGCCGGGCGTGAAGGTCAACGGGTTCATCCCTGTCTCGGCCACGATCAAGGGCAAGACGCTGACGGGCTGGGTCTCGGCGTCGTACATCAGCCAGTACAAGACCTACTCGGTCGGCAAGACGACGTCGCTGCGACAGAAGGCGACTTCGTCGTCCCACAAGATCCTCACGGCGAAGAAGGGACGGTCGCTGACGGTCATCACGCACGGCACGAAGTGGTCCAAGGTGCGCGTGTCCGGGTACGCCGGCTACCTGCCGACGAAGTACGTCCGCAACGGCTACTGACGGGTGCCCGTCAGGCGGAGTGGTCCACGCTCGGGCGGATGTCCGCGTCCTCGGTGAGCACCTCCGCGACGAGCTGTGCGAGCGCGACGCCGTCGGCGGTCCGCACGAGGTAGAAGCCGCCGAGCTGCTCGGCGGTCTCCGCGAACGGGCCGTCGGTGGGCGCCGCCGGACGGCCGGCTGAGCGACGCACCACGCGTGCGGTGGCGGCGTACTCGAGCTGCTCGCTCGCGAGGATCTCGTGGCCGTCGGCGGCGCACCGGGCGACGAAGGTCCGGTGGCTGGCGTCGAGCGCCTCGAGGGCAGGGCCGTCGAGGGCCTTCCAGGATGCCTCGTCGCCGTACAGCAGCACGGTCCAGGTGGTCGTCGTGCTCATCGTGGTCCCCTCCCGTCCGGCCATCCGATCGTGGCCGCTGCGTGCGTGACGCGCCAGGGCGTGGGGGATCGACAGATCAGTCGCGCGCTGCGACAGGGACGACGATCAGCGCGACGACGGCCACGACGGCACCCAGCGCGGTCCCGACGACGCGGTCGACGGCGAGGCCCGTCGGGTCGGAGATCCCGCCGAGCGACGTCATGAGCAGCGCCATCGGCGTGATGGTCAGCATCGCCAGGCCGTAGTGGCGCATGACGACGATCTCGGTGACCAGCTGGAGCACGACGACGAGCGCTGCCACCGCCGCGAACGGCAGGTGCGCCTCGAGCAGCGGCCACGCGATCAGGGCACCGACCGCGGTCCCGGCCGCGCGCTGCAGCGCGCGCGTCACGCTGTGCGCGGTGGACGTGCCCTGCAGCGTGGCCGTCGAGCCCATCACGGCCCACGCGCCGTGGTGGGAGCCGGTCGCGGCGGCGAGCCCGCCGGAGACGAGGCCGGCCCCCAGCACCCGGGCGAGGCCGCGGCGGTCGGTGCGCGGCAGCTCGACGCGCAGGGTGTCGGCAACCGTGCGACGGGCCGGGAGGGGCGCGGGGATGCGGCCGAGCGTTGTCTCGAGCTCGGCGACGAGCGCGACCAGGGGAGCCGTGGCACGGGTGCCGCGGGCGTGCGAGGCGTCGTCGGCGAGGACGTCGCGGGCGCGGTCGACGAGCTCGCCCGCGCGCGGGCTGCCGGCGTCGACCGCGCGTGCTGCTCGTCGGACGGCGACCCGCGCAGGGCCGGCGGGGTAGAGCAGCCAGCCCGAGCAGCACACGGCCCACGCGAAGGCGGCGCCGACGACGGCCGCCAGCGCGCGGTCCGGGACGTCGCCGAGACCGGGGCCGCCCGCGAATCCGGCGCCGACTGCGAACACGACGATCGTCGCGCCCGGTGCGCCGGTGCCGAGCGCCGCGCACAGGAACGTCGCACCCGTCGCGACCAGCGCGGCGAGCACCCCGATGCCCGCTCCGCCGACGCCCTCGGCCGCCGCGACGGTGCTCAGCGTGATGACGGCGACCAGGACGAGCCCCATCGTCGCGAGGAGTCCGGCCCGGCGCCGGTACGGCTCCCAGCGCCCGTAGAGCGAGGCGAGGGCGCCGAGCGAGGCGAAGCCCGACAGCTCGCGGTGACCGACGGCGACGCAGGCGAGGATCGCGAGGGCCACGGCAGCGGCGCACCGGGCAGCGGCGGCCAGCGTCGTGTCGGCGCGTGCGGGGCGCAGCGCGTCGCGCAGGTGGGCGGGATCGAGCACGGCGCGAGCGGCGCCGGCGAACGGGGCGAGGGCGGTGGTCATCGCCGTCGATAATAGTTCACCGGTAAACTATCGGTGAAGTAGCATCCGCCACATGGACGTGGTCGACAGGGCTCGGGCGCAGTGGGCGCAGCAGCGGCCCGACGTGGACACCACCGCCATGGCTGTCGTCGCGCGCGTGCTGCGCATCGCCGCACTGGTGGGCAAGCTGCAGGACGCCGGGCTGGCCAGGCACGGCCTGACGACGGGGGAGTTCGAGGTGCTTGCCGCGCTCCGCCGAGCCGACAGGCCCCTGCGCGCCAGTGAGGTCGGGACCCTGACCTCCAGCCCCGGTGCGACGGTGACCAAGCGCCTGGACCGGCTCGACGCGAGCGGGCTCGTGGAGCGCCGCACGCACGAGCGCGACCGTCGCGGCGTGCTGGTCACGCTGTCCGACGAGGGCCGCGCGGTCATCGACGAGGTCCTGCCGGAGCACGCCGCCCGCGAGCGCGCGCTGCTCGGGGACCTCGACGACGACGAGCGCGATCGTCTCGCGGGCCTGCTCGCGCGGGTGCTGGCCGTCGCCGAGGACGGCGTCCCCGACTGATCGCGCCGCCGAACCGTCCGGGTCAGGACCGGCGTCGTCGGATCAGCAGTGCGCCTGCGCCGAGGACCAGGAGCACGCCCGCAGCCCAGGCCACGGGGGCGACCGACGCACCCGTGGTCGCGAGATCGCCGGGGGTCGGGGAGGGCGTGGCCGTCGGAGCAGGGGACGAGGTCGGTGACGGGGTCGGTGAGGCGGTGGGCGTCGGGGTGGGCGTGACGGTCGGCGTCGGCGTCGGCGGGACGACCGGCGGCAGCACCCGGATCGTCACGGTCGCGCTGTCGCAGAGGACAGGTGTGCCGTCGTCGCAGACGATGACCTCGAACGTGTCCGTCCCGACGAAGCCCGGGTCCGGCGTGTACGTGTACGTGCCGTCGGACCGGACCGTCGCCGAGCCGTGCGCCGGGTCGCCCGCCGCCGTGACCGTCAGCGTCTGCCCGGCGTCCGGGTCCGACGCCTCGACGGTCCCGGACACGGGGACGCCCTCGTGGGTCGTGACGGTGTCGTCCTGCGCGACCGGCGGCTGGTTGGTCGGCGGCTCGACGGTCACGGTCACGGTCGCGCTCGCGCAGATCGTCGGGTCCTGCGGGGAGCAGATCTGGTAGTCGAAGGTGTCGACGCCCTCGAAGCCGTCGTCGGGCGTGTACGTGACCTCGCCGTCGCTCCCGACGCTCACCGTGCCGTGCTGCGGCTGGGCCGTGATCACGGGCGCGCTGACCGTGCCGCGGTCGTTGTCGCGGACGGGGATCGTCACCGGCGTGCCGGGCGGTGTGGTCGCGGCGTCGTCGCGCGCCACGGGCAGGACGTGCACCGTCACGGTGCCCGTGTCGCACCGGCTGGGGATCCCGTTGTCGCAGACCTGGTAGGTGAACGTGTCCGTGCCGGTGAAGCCGCGCTCCGGCAGGTACACGCTGACACCGTCCGGCCGGACGATCCCCCTGCCGTGCTCGGGACCGTCGACGATCGAGTAGGTGAGCTGCTGGTTCGTGTCCGGGTCGGTCGCCTGCAGGACGCCGTTGACGGGGATGTCGACCTTGGTCGTCACGGTCGCGTCCGGCGCGACGGGCGGGTTGTTGTCCGGGATGGTCGGGATGACGATCGTGCGGACCGTGGCGGACGGCGAGCGGCCGTCGTTGTTGGCCGGCTCGGGGTCGAACGTCGAGGTGGTGCCGGACACCGTGTCGGTGAGGACGCCGGTGGCGGGCGCGGTGCCGCTGACCGTCAGGGTCTCGGAGTCGCCGGCGGCCAGCGTGCCCAGCTCCCAGGTGACGTCGCTCGCGCCGACGACACCCGGTGCCGAGGCCACGGGGTCGACGAGGTTGGCCGGGTAGGCGTCCGTGACGACCACGTCGTCGGCGTCGTCGGGCCCGTCGTTGCTGACGGTGATCGTGTACGCGATGGGGTCGCCCGGGCGGACGAAGGCCGGCCCGGTCTTGGCGACCACCAGATCCGCGGACGCGTCGGTCGGCACCGGCGGCGTCGCGCAGGACTCCGGCGCGTACCCGTCGTCGGGCGGCGTCACCGTGCCCGCGACCGTGTTGACGACGCCGCCGGTGCTCAGGTCGAAGATCGGCCCCGTCGGCGTCGTGTCGTCCACGACGATCGGCTCGGCCGACGAGCCGCCGGTGAAGTCGCCCTGGTTCTCTGTGTTCCCGGTGAAGCGGTACTGACCGAACCCGGTGACGTCGCCGTCGTTGCGCAGCCCCGCGCCGGTCGTGATGCCCGGGGTGGTCTGCGACCAGTCGGAGTTGTTGGTGAGGTCGCCGTTGATGACCACGGACCCGGTGTTCGTCGCCGAGCCGTCGTTGATCAGCGACGACTCGGCCCGGAGCACGCACGCGTTGGTCAGCGTCGCAGCGGAGTTGATCTCCACCTGGCCCGTGGTGATGAGCACGCCGGTGTTGGCGACCTCGCCGTTGGCGGCGAACGAGCCGGCGATCCGCAGCAGACCCGAGTTGTCGACAGACGTCCCGGTGTTCAGCTCGAGCGAGCGGAAGTTCGCGGTGCCCGCGTTGGAGAACGACGTGCCCGCCGACAGCGTCGCCTCGGAGTTGTCGTTCCAGATGCCGCCTGCGCGGTTCACCAGGACCGCGGCACCGTTCGTGTTGATGCCGGAGGGGATCGTCACCGTCCCGGAGCTGTCCAGCACGAACCCGGTGTTCGTGCTCAGCCCGGGGAGAGTCACCGTGCCCTGGCTCAGGACGTGCCCGGCCGCGTTGTTCATGTACGCGGGCTGGAACGTGGCGCCGTCCTCGACGCAGACCACGGCGCCCTCGTCGAACGAGTTGAGCCCGCCCGTGTACGTGCCGCCCGCGAGCAGCGCGACGTCACCCGCGTGCAGGCTCGCCGACGCGTCCGACGACGCGTTCAGCGTGATCGTCGGGGACGCGCACTCGGACGCGTAGTCCTGGGTCCGTGCCGCGGACGCCGGAGGCACGAGGCCGAGCGCGAGGAGGGCGGCGATGGCGCCGGCGGCCCCGGCTCGATGGATCAGATGCTGCACTGTTCCCTCACGTCGATCGGCCCCTGCACGCCGTGACCCTACCGTTTCGACCTGCGTGTCGGGATCACCCGGATGGTCCGGGGGACCGGGATCACCCGGACGGACCGCACGCGTCCGCTCAGAAGCGCACCGGGCGCGATTCTGAGCGCGCGGCGGCGCGCCGCGCTCTCAGCCGGCGGGCGCCGCGAGAGTCCGACGCGACCCGACGACGATCGCCACCAGAAGCAGCCCCGCGACGGCATACGCGAGCCGGGCGTTCGTCACCTGGGCGAGCGCACCCACCGCGATCCCGGTGACGGGGTTCATGCCCGGCAGCGCCATCGTCCACGCGCCCATGACCCGTCCGCGCATGGCGGCGTCGGTCCGCAGCTGCACGAGCGTGTTCGCGGCGGCGATCATCCAGATCGACAGGAACCCGATCCCGGCCATGCCGACGAACAGCAGCGGGACCGTGGGGGAGCAGGCGGTCAGGATCATCAGCGCGCCGGTCCCGCCGGCGAGCAGGCCGACCTGCCGGCTCGTCGGCGCGTCCGTGCGCGCGGCCAGCAGCGCGCCGGGCACGGCACCCACGCCGAACACCGCGAGCAGGGCGCCGTACCCGCCGCTGCCGAGGTGGAACTCGCGCGTCGTCAGCACGGGCATGAGGACCCCGAAGTTGAAGATGATCCCGGACGCCGCCGCGATGAGCAGGCACGACCGGATCAGTGGCACCGACCACGCGTACCGCAAGCCGGCCCGGGCGGCGCCGCGCTCCCGCGGGCGGGGAGCCGGCGCGTCCCGCTTCGCCGGCCGCTGCACCAGCAGCACCGCGAGCGGGACCAGGAACGTCACCGCGTTGAGCAGGATGCAGGGCCCGGCGCCCCAGACGACGAGCACGACGGCACCCGCCGCGGGTCCGACGACGCGTGACGTGTTCAGGATGACCTCGTACAGGCTGACGGCGCTGGCCAGCCGCTCCCGCCCCACGAGGTCCAGGACGTACACCTGACGAGCGGGCCCGTCGACGGCCATGACCATCCCGCCGGCGGCCGAGAACGCGAGGATCAACCAGTAGCCGGCGGCGTCGGCCTCGACGAAGAGGTACAGCGCGACCCCGAGCACGGCCAGGACCGCCTGGGTCCAGATGAGGATCCTCCGCCGGTCGTAGCGGTCGACGACCGACCCGCCGACCGCGCCCAGCAGCAGCACCGGCAGCATCGTCGCGACCGTCAGGCCGCCCAGCGCGACCGCGCTGTCGGTCATCTGCAGCACCAGCCACGCCGTCGCGACGGCCTGCGTCATGCCGCCCGACGCGGACACGACCTGGCTGACGAACCACCACCGGAACGGGCGATCGGCGAGCGACGCGAACGGTGAGGGTCGCGGCGAGGGCGGGGCGTCCGGCGGCGGGCCTTGGTGGTGCGTCACGCGTGCTGGCCTCGTCTCACGTGGTGCAGGGTGCCGGGGCAGCCTAGGTGCGATGCGTGGACGGTCGCGACGTGATTGCCTTGGCGCGCGGGCACCGCCCCGTTTCTTCGGCGCTCATCCGCACAGCAGCTCACCGCACAGCAAGGAGCAGCATGACCCTCAGAACCGCGCGCACCCGGGGGGTCGTGGTCCGCCTGTGCATCCTCCTGCTCGCCGTCTCGCTCTCGGGATGCGGGGCGATCGGGAGCCTCCGCGGCGAGGACTCGCGCGACTCTTCGACGTTCGAGCTGCAGGACCTCTACGACGCGGTCACGGCGGCGGACGATCGAGTCACTCGTGCATCCGCGATCGTGAGCACCTCGGGCTTCTCACGCACGCTCTCGCTGGTGGTGATCATCGACGGGGAGCAGACGGTCTCGACGTCGACCCTCACGGCGATCCTCGTCGCTGCGCGCGATACGACGCCCGACAAGATCGCGACGATCTCGGTGATGGCGCGCGAGGCGACCGAGGAGGAGAGGATCATGGATCTCTCGGACGCCGTCGCCGGCCTGCCACCCGACGTGACGCCGATCGGGGCCGTGACGATGACACGGACGGACCTGGACAAGCTCTCGCCCGTCGCGCCATCGGGCTCGGAATGACGGTCCGGCAGCCGCCGGAGCTGCGGTGATGGGAGGGAGGGAGCGGACGACGGGAATCGAACCCGCGTAATCAGTTTGGAAGACTGAGGCTCTACCATTGAGCTACGTCCGCACAGGTCCCGACGACGTGGCCGCCGCGACTGCGGCACCTAGGTTACCGGGTGCGCAGGGCGTTCCCGTCCACGGCGGGCATCCGGACGACGAAGACGGGGGACAGCCCCCGCAGATGTGGGGACCGCCCCACAGACCGCGCGCCGGCGCGTGCCCAGGATGGATCAGGTCCGGACGAGCTCCGTGCGGACCTGATCACCGATCAGCGGATCGAGTCCGGACGGACACCGCCCCATGACGCAGACCACCGTGGCCACGCCGGCCGCCGCACGAGCCCCACGCCCTGGTGAGGAACACCTGTCCCGCACCACGAAGGTCGCGATGTGGAGCGCGACCCACCGCTGGACCGCGATCGGCCTGTGGGCCGTCCTCATCGTGGCCCTCACCTCGATCTCGGCGTTCGTCGCGCCGAAGCAGGCCACGAGCCTCGACCTGGGGGTGGGGGAGTCGGGGCAGGCGGCGCAGGTCGCCGCCGACGCCGGGTATCCCGCGCCCGTCGTCGAGAACGTCCTGGTCACCGCGCGGACGGGCGCGTTGGAGGCGCAGGCGGCCGACGATGTCGCGCGCGAGCTCGCCGCCCAGCTCGGGGCGTTGCACGAGGTCGCGGACGTCGCCGCTCCCGTGACCTCGGCCGACGGTGACGCCGTCCTGATCCAGGTCACCATGGCGGGCGACGAGGATGCCGCGGCCGACGGCGTCACGGCGCTCGAGGACGTCGTCGCGGGCGTCCAGGACGAGCACGCGGACCTTCGCGTCGAGGAGACCGGGCCGGCGTCGGTGAACGGCGAGCTGAACGACTGGCTCGGCACCCAGCTGGGCAAGGCAACGACGTTGAGCGTCCCGCTGACGCTCATCATCCTGCTGGTCGTCTTCGGGGCGCTGGTCATGGCCACCGTCCCCGTGGTGCTGGGCCTCTCGTCGGTCGCGGCCGGGCTCGGCCTGTGGGCGCTCGCGTCGCAGGTGCTGCCCGACCCGGGCACGGTGACCGACCTGCTGGTGCTCGTCGGGATGGCCGTCGGGGTCGACTACTCGCTGTTCTACCTGCGCCGGTTCCGGGAGGAGAAGCGCCGCGCGGGGACCGCCCCCGGGCACGGCGACGTGGACGCGATCCGCGTCGCGGCGCAGACGGCTGGGCACTCGATCGTCGTGTCGGGCTTCGCCGTGGTGCTGTCCATGGCCGGGCTGTTCCTGGCGGGTGACTCGTCGTTCTCCGCGATGGCGGTCGGCGCGATCCTTGTCGTGCTGGTCGCACTGGTCTCGTCGGTGACGGTGCTGCCCGCGCTGCTGTCCGTGCTCGGCCGCTGGTCCGAGCGTCCGCGGGTGCCCGTCCTGTGGCGGCTGAGCGGCGGCCGGCCGCGGCTCGTGCCGGCGATGCTCCGGCCGATCCTCGCCCGACCCGTCGCGGCCACGCTCGTCGCGGTCGCCGCCCTGCTCGCGCTCGCCGCGCCCGTCGTCGGGATCTCCCTGGCCGAGGACTCGACCGACGACCTGCCCGCGACCCTGTCCACCGTCCAGGCCTACGACCGGCTCGTGCAGGAGTTCCCGCAGGGTGCGCCCGCGGACGTCGTCGTCGCGCAGGTGGCGCCGGGGGACGAAGCCGCGCTGCGCACCCAGGTCGACGCGCTCGCGGCGGCAGTCGCCGAGGACCCGCAGACCTTTGCCGGGTCGGGGGACCCGTGGTTCTCGGCCGACGGTCGCACGGCCGTCGTCGACGTCGTGGCCGCCGGGAGCGCAGACGCCCAGGCGCACGCGTCCGTGACCGCCTTGCGCGAGACCGTCGTGCCGCAGACCGTGGGCTCGATCGACGACAGCAGCGCGTACGTCGGGGGCGACACGGCGTCCGGGATGGACTACGCCGCCAACCTGCGCCACGCGACGCCGCTCGTCGCGGCCGGCGTCTTCGCACTGACCTTCCTGGTGATGCTCGTCGCCTTCCGCTCGGTGGCCGTGGCGGGGCTGACCGTCGCCCTGAACGCCCTGTCGATGGTGGCGACGTTCGGGATCCTGACCGCGATCTTCCAGGGGAGCTGGGCGCAGGACGCGCTCGACTTCACCTCGACCGGGCACGTGGTCTCGTGGGTGCCGATGCTGCTGTTCGTCGTGCTGTCCGGGCTGTCGCTCGACTACCACGTGTTCGTGGTCAGCCGGATCCGCGAGAACGTCCGCCGCGGACTGCCGGCGCGGGAAGCGATCCTCGACGGCGTGTCCGGCACGGCCGGGACGATCACCAGCGCGGCTGCCGTCATGGTCGGGGTGTTCTCGCTGTTCGGCGTGCTCGGGTTCATCGACCTGAAGCAGTTCGGGGTCGGGCTCGTCGTCGGGGTCCTGCTGGACGCGACCGTGATCCGGCTGGTCGTCCTGCCTGCGACGATGATGCTGGTGCGGCGTCGGCTGTGGTGGCCGGGCCTGCGCGCAGCGCGCTGATCGACGCCCCGTCCTCGGCCGGTACGATGCGCAGGCAGCGCACTGCCGGTCGAGGGCGGGTGCGTGGCACGGGATGTGGCGCAGGTTGGTAGCGCGTCCGCTTTGGGAGCGGAAGGTCGTGGGTTCGAATCCCGCCATCCCGACGTGCGGTCCGACGAGGCCCCGCCGCCGGATCATGCACGGACGCTGGTGGTCTGCTCGGCCGCGGCGTCAGGCGGGACGGACGTCAGTGGACGGCGGCCAGCAGCACGCCGACGCCGACGAACAGGCTCCCGAAGACGCGGTTCAGCGTGCGCCGGCCGGACTCGCGTGCCGTGAGCCGCGCCAGCCCGCGCGCCGCCGTCGCGAAGCCGAACCACATGACCAGGACGTCGACCGTCACGACGGTCGCGGTGAGCACGGCGTACTGGGGCGCGAGCGGCCGGTCCGGCCGGACGAACTGCGGCAGGAACGCGAGGAAGAACACGATGGCCTTGGGGTTGGTGAGGTTGACGAGCAGGCCGCGCCGGAACATCGGCCACGCGGGCTCCCGCACCTGCTCGGCCTCGACCTGCTGGTCGACGGGTGCGCGTAGCTGGCGGACGCCCAGGAGGACGAGGTAGGCCGCGCCGACGTACCGGATAGCCTCGAACGCCACGTGCGACCGGCTCACCAGCGCGCCGACACCGGCGGCCACGATCGCGACGTGCACCACCAGGGCGAGCTGCTGGCCCAGGATCCCCCAGATCGAGCGCGACCAGCCGGAGCCCAGCGCGTTCGTCATCGTGTTGATGGCCCCGGCGCCGGGGGTGCAGGAGATGACCAGGCACGCCACCACCAGGGCGAGCCACAGCGACAGGCTCATGCGACGGCGCCCGGGACGATCATCCGAGCATCATCCCCTCTGCCGGGCCATGACCTGTCGGACCGTGTCCGGGACGTGGTCACGGGTGCGTCGCCAGATAGTCCTCGCGGACCACGCGGCGCAGGACCTTGCCGATGAGCGAGCGGGGGAGCTCGGGCAGCACGACGAGCTCGCGGGGCAGGGCGTAGCGCGCGACGCGCGGCTCGAGCCACGCGCGCACGGCGTCCAGGTCCACGGACGCGCCGTCGTCGAGCGTCACGGCCGCGACCACGTGCTCGCCCAGGTCGCCCGCGGGCACGCCGACGACGGCGGCGTCGAGCACACCCGGCATCGCGCGGAGCTGGTCCTCGACCTGCGACGGGTAGACCTTGAACCCGCCGGTCACGATCATCTCCTTGATGCGGTCCACCAGGACCACCATGCCGTCGGCGTCCATCCGCACGATGTCGCCCGTGCGCAGCCAGCCGCCGTCGAGCAGCTGCTCGGCGGTCTCGTCGGGCCGCTGCCAGTAGCCCGCGAACACCTGCGGCCCGCGGATCAGCAGCTCGCCCTGCTCGACGTCGACGTCGGGGGAGTCCGGGCGGACGATGCGGATGTCCGTGCTGGGGAACGGCAGGCCCAACGCACCGGGGCGCCGATGCGGGGACAGCGGGCTGCCGAGCGCGACGGGCGAGGTCTCGGTCATGCCGTACCCCTCGACGACCAGGCCGTGCGTGAGGCGCTCCCAGCGCGCGGCCGTCGCGGCCGGCAGCGGCATGGCGCCGCTGATCGCGTAGCGGAACGACGTGAGGTCCGCGCCGGTCGACTCGGCCGCGACGCACAGCCGGTCGAGCATGGGCGGGACCGAGGGAAGGAACGTCCCGGGCCGCCGGCGCTGGGCAGCGAGCACCTGGGCCGGGTCGAACTTCGGGAACGCGACGAGCGTCGCACCCACGTGAACGGCGTAGGTCAGGCACAGCGTCAGCCCGAAGGCGTGGAAGAAGGGCAGGACGCCGTAGATGGTCTCCGTGCCGGGGGCGGCCCCAGTCCACGCCTGGCCCTGGACCACGTTCGCGACGAGGTTGCGGTGCGTGAGCATGGCGCCCTTGGGGGTGCCCGTGGTGCCGCCCGTGTACTGGATGAGGGCGAGGTCGTCCGACGACGGCTGCGGGTGGTCGGTCGGCAGCGGCTTCGCGGCTCGCACCAGCGCGTGCCACGACGGGACGAGGGACGGGACGTCCGCGCGCAGGGCGGCGCGGGTCTCGCGGGCTCGCGCGACGGGCAGCCGCAAGGCCAGGCGGGAGCGCCACGGCAGGTCGTCGGCCAGGTCGACCGCGACGACGGCGCGCAGGGCCGTGCCGTCCTTCACCTCGAGCACCGCGGCCACGGCCTTGGTCCAGACGAGCGCGACCACGGCGCCGCTGTCCGCGAGCTGGTGACCGAGCTCGCGCGTGGTGTAGGTGGGGTTGTGCTCGACGACGACCGCCCCGAGCCGCAGCACGGCCTGGAACGCGACCACGTGCGCGGTGCTGTTGGGCAGGACGATCGCGACCCGGTCGCCGGCCCGGACGCCGAGGTCCGCCAGTGCCTGGGCGCCGCGGGCCACCTGGTCGGCCAGCGCCTCGAACGTCGTCGTGCCGCCCAGGAAGTCGACGGCAACGCGGTCGGGCCAGCTCGAGGCGGCGCGCGCGAGGGCGGCGGGCAGGGCCTCGTCGGGGACGTCGACGTCCGCCGGGACACCGCTGCCGTACGACGCGAGCCAGGGTCGGGTGCTCATGCCGCCACCGTAACCTACGGAACCGTAAGTTACCTGTGAGTAGCCTCACGACCGATCGGCGTCTTTTGGGCGGTCGTCGGCCCGTGGCGTACCATCGAGGGTCGCAGGCGCGCCGTTTTCGGCTGCGCCGCGTGCCCGTCGTCGGAGTCGCCGACGAAGGCCCCCGATCAGTTGGAGATCACCGAAGTGAAGAGCGCTGTCGAGACCCTGGACCCCACGAAGGTCAAGCTGACCGTCGAGGTGACCTACGACGAGCTCAAGCCGAGCATCAAGCACGCCTACGAGCACATCGCGCAGGACGTGAACATCCCCGGCTTCCGCAAGGGCAAGGTCCCGCCGCGCATCATCGACCAGCGCATCGGCCGGCCCGCGGTCATCGAGCACGCCGTCAACGAGGGCCTGGGCGGGTTCTACGCCGAGGCCGTGCGGGAGAACAAGCTGCGTCCCCTGGGCCAGCCCGAGGTCGAGGTCACCAAGGTCCCCGGCCTCGTCGCCGGCGACGAGGGTGAGCTGCACTTCTCCGCCGAGGTCGAGGTCCGCCCCGAGATCACCATCCCCGAGCTCGACGGCCTGACCGTCGCGGTGGACGACGTCGAGGTGTCCGACGAGGACGTCGACGGCCGTCTGGACGCGCTGCGCGAGCGCTTCGGCACGCTGGTCGGCGTGGACCGCCCGGCTGCCGAGGGCGACTTCGTCGTCATCGACCTGGTCGCCACGATCGGCGACGAGGAGGTCGACACCGTCTCCGGCGTGAGCTACCAGATCGGCTCCGGCAACATGCTCGAGGGTCTCGACGAGGCGCTCACCGGCCTGTCCGGCGGCGAGGAGACGACGTTCGTCACCAAGCTCGCCGGCGGCGAGCACGAGGGCGAGGAGGCGCAGGTCAAGGTCGCGGCCAGCACGGTCAAGGAGCGCCAGCTCCCCGAGGCCGACGACGACTTCGCCCAGCTCGCCTCCGAGTTCGACACCCTGGAGGAGCTGACGGCCGACCTGCGCGAGCAGACCGCGTCGATCAAGGTCTCCAACCAGGCCGTGCAGGCCCGCGACGTCCTGCTCGAGAAGCTCCTCGCCGACACCGAGATCCCCGTCCCGACGGGCGTCGTCGAGGCCGAGGTGCACCGTCACCTCGAGGGCGAGGGTCGTCTGGAGGACGACGAGCACCGCGCCGAGGTCACCGAGCAGGCGACCACCGCGCTGCGCAACCAGATCCTGCTCGACACGCTCGCCGAGAAGCTCGAGGTCAAGGTCTCGCAGGGCGAGCTCGTCGACTACCTCGTGAACGCGTCGCGCCAGTACGGGGTGGACCCCAACACGTTCATCCAGAGCCTGGACCAGGGCGGTCAGATCCCGGCCATGGTCGCCGAGGTCGCGCGCTCCAAGGCGCTCGCGATCGCGCTGCGCGCCGTGTCGGTCACCAACGGCGCCGGCGAGGCCGTCGACCTGTCCGACTTCATCGGCTCGGACGAGGACGACGCCGCGGCCGAGGCCGCCGAGGCTGCCGCGCTCGCGGGCTCGTCGGACGACGCCGAGGCCGAGGGCACCGCTCCGGTCGACGCCGCCACGGACATCTCCTCGATCGCGGACGCTCCCGCGACGGAGGACGAGGTCAAGGCCTGACGCCACCCCCCGAAGGACCCTCGCCGCTGCTGCGGCGGGGGTCCTTCGTCGTTCCCGCCGCCCGACGAGGGCGGGTGGTGCGCCGTGAGCGAAAACCGGCCCGGACGGGACGGGAGGGGCCCCCGCACCGCGTTAGGGTCACTGCAGCGTGAGAGCCCGCCCCGACCGGCGGGGGACCGCGACGCACCACCCAGCAGCACGCAGCCGACGAAGGAGCCTTCGTGAACGAGTACGCGCCGATGATGGCCCGGACCGAACCGTCTGGTTTCGGCCTCAACGACAGCATCTACAACCGCCTCCTCCGGGAGCGGATCATCTGGCTCGGCTCCGAGGTCCGCGACGAGAACGCGAACGCCATCTGCGCGCAGATGATGCTGCTCGCGGCCGAGGACCCGGACAAGGACATCTGGCTGTACATCAACTCGCCCGGTGGCTCGATCACCGCGGGCATGGCGATCTACGACACCATGCAGTACATCCAGCCGGACGTCGCGACCATCGCGATGGGCATGGCCGCCTCGATGGGGCAGTTCCTGCTCTCGTCGGGCGCCAAGGGCAAGCGCTACGCCCTGCCGCACGCCCGCGTGATGATGCACCAGCCCTCGGGCGGCATCGGCGGCACGGCCACGGACGTGCGGATCAACGCCCAGCTGATCCTGCACATGAAGACCGTGCTGGCCGAGCTCACCGCGGCCCAGACCGGCAAGGACGTCGACCAGATCAACGCGGACGCCGACCGCGACCGCTGGTTCACGGCGAACGAGGCGCTCGAGTACGGCTTCGTCGACCACGTCGTCGAGAGCGCGGGCTCCGTCGCCGGCGGCGGCGGCACGGCCTGAGCGCGCCGAGCCCATCCACGAGACGTCCAAGGAGAGACACGTGAGCATCGAGTCCCAGTTCATCGCCCGTGCCGGTCGTCTGGCCGGCCCCGGCGGCCTCGCCCCGAGCGGGCCGTCCAGCCGCTACGTCCTGCCGCAGTTCGAGGAACGCACGGCCTACGGCTTCAAGCGGCAGGACCCCTACACCAAGCTGTTCGAGGACCGCATCGTGTTCCTCGGGGTGCAGGTGGACGACGCGTCGGCCGACGACGTGATGGCCCAGCTGCTCGTGCTCGAGGGCACCGACCCCGAGCGCGACATCACCATCTACATCAACTCGCCCGGTGGCTCGTTCACGGCGCTGACCGCGATCTACGACACCATGCAGTACATCAAGCCGGAGATCATGACGGTCTGCCTGGGCCAGGCGGCGTCCGCCGCCGCCGTGCTGCTGGCCGCCGGCTCGCCGGGCAAGCGGCTGGCGCTGCCCAACGCTCGCGTGCTGATCCACCAGCCCGCGATGGAGGGCGGCGGCTACGCGCAGGCGTCCGACATCGAGATCCACGCCAACGAGCTCATCCGCATGCGCGAGTGGCTCGAGGAGACGCTCGCGCACCACACGGGCCGCGACCTGGACCTGGTGCGCAAGGACATCGAGCGCGACAAGATCCTCACGGCGAGCCAGGCGCTCGAGTACGGGATCGTCGACCAGGTGCTCGAGAGCCGCAAGGGCGCGCGACCCACCGTCGTCGAGCCCAAGCAGATCGAGGACCAGCACAAGTAGTCGCAGGTGAGGCCGGGAGCGGGCACGCTCCCGGCCTCGTCCGTCCCCGGGGCACGAAACGGTTACGGGGTCGGGACACGCCGTGCCCGACGGCGGGGTACGGCTGACATCACGGCGATCGTGGTGTGCAATGGGGGGATCGCCCCGCAGGGGCCTGACGCACCGCCCGCCCGGGCGGGGCACACGAGGGAAGGGACACGACGTGGCGCGAATCGGGGACGGGGCCGACCTCCTCAAGTGCTCGTTCTGCGGCAAGTCCCAGAAGCAGGTCAAGAAGCTCATTGCGGGCCCGGGCGTGTACATCTGCGACGAGTGCATCGAGCTGTGCAACGAGATCATCGAGGAAGAGCTGGCGGAGGCGACCGAGGTCGGCCTCGTGGACCTGCCGAAGCCCAAGGAGATCTTCGAGTTCCTCGAGCAGTACATCATCGGCCAGGAGTCCGCGAAGCGGGCGCTGTCCGTCTCGGTGTACAACCACTACAAGCGCATCCAGGCCGGCGAGGGCCCCCGGACCACCACCGAGGACCACGTCGAGATCGCGAAGTCGAACATCCTGCTCGTCGGCCCGACGGGCACCGGCAAGACGTACCTCGCGCAGACCCTGGCGCGCATGCTGAACGTGCCCTTCGCGATCGCCGACGCGACGGCCCTGACCGAGGCCGGCTACGTCGGCGAGGACGTCGAGAACATCCTGCTCAAGCTCATCCAGGCCGCCGACTACGACGTCAAGAAGGCCGAGCAGGGCATCATCTACATCGACGAGATCGACAAGATCGCCCGCAAGAGCGAGAACCCGTCGATCACGCGCGACGTGTCGGGCGAGGGTGTGCAGCAGGCGCTGCTCAAGATCATCGAGGGCACGTCGGCCTCGGTGCCGCCGCAGGGCGGGCGCAAGCACCCGCACCAGGAGTTCATCCAGATCGACACGACCAACGTGCTGTTCATCGTGGCCGGCGCGTTCGCTGGGCTCGACGACATCATCGCGGCCCGCGCCCGCAAGCGCGTCGTCGGCTTCGGTGCCCCGCTGGTGGAGGCGCACGACGAGGGCGACCTGTTCTCCGAGGTCCGCCCCGAGGACCTGCAGAAGTACGGGCTGATCCCCGAGTTCATCGGCCGTCTGCCCGTGGTCGCGGCCGTGTCGCGGCTGGACCAGGACGCGCTGGTGCGCATCCTCACCGAGCCGCGCAACGCGCTGGTCAAGCAGTACCAGCGGATGTTCCAGATCGACGGCGTCGAGCTCGAGTTCGACGACGAGGCCGTCGCCGCCATCGCCGACCTCGCGCTGCTGCGCGGCACCGGTGCCCGCGGCCTGCGCGCCATCCTCGAAGAGGTGCTGCAGCAGGTCATGTTCGAGGTGCCGAGCCGCGACGACGTGGAGCGCGTGCTCATCACGCGCGGCGTGGTGCTGGAGAACGTGAACCCGACCCTCGTTCCTCGTGAGGTGCCGCGCGACAAGCGTCCGCCGCGCGAGAAGAGCGCCTGACGACGTCGTCGTCGGCCTAGGATCGGGCGCGTGAGCGACCTGCCTGCCCCCATCCCGGCCGAGCTGGCGCGCCTGCGCCACAGCATCGACAACATCGACGCCGCGCTCATCTACCTGCTCGCCGAGCGGTTCAAAGCGACGCAGCAGGTGGGGCACCTCAAGGCGGACCAGGGTCTGCCGCCGTCGGACCCGGCGCGCGAGGAACGGCAGGTCGCGCGCATGCGCGAGCTGGCGACCCAGGCGGACCTGGACCCGGTGTTCGCGGAGAAGTTCCTCAACTTCATCGTCTCCGAGGTGATCCGTCACCACGAGGAGATCGCCCAGGCCACCCGCGACGCCTGATGCGCCGAGGCCCCTCGCACCGCTCGTGAACGCAGTCCGTGGCGGGTCGGTCAGAGGGGGAGCTTGAAGCCCTCGTGGGACTGGGCGTAGCCGAGCCGGCGGTAGAAGCGGTGGGCGTCGTCGCGCCGCTTGTCCGACGTGAGCTGAGCGAGAGCGCAGCCACGCTCGACCCCGCGGCGGTGGGCCTCTGCCATCAGCTGCGCACCGATGCCGCCGCTGCGGAGCGCCGGGTCCACGCGGACCGCCTCGACGATCATTCGCGTGGTCGCCCCGCGGGAGATCGTCGGGACGAACGTGAGCTGCGCACAGGCGACGACGCGACCGTCCAGCTCGCCCACCACCAGCTCGTTGCTCGGGTCGGCAGCGATGACGTCGAACGCGCGCTCGTAGGCGGTCAGCTCGGCGGTCTCGCGGGCGGTGCCGAGCGGGTCGTCGGTCAGCAGCTCGACGATCCGGGGGACGTCGTCGCGGCGGGCATCCCGGAAGCTGAGCGGCACATGAATCTCCTATGTCAAGCCGCGGCCGAGAGGGCGCCACTGTGGGCTGCTCGGCTGTGGTTGAGGGTGTTGTAGATGGTGCGGGCGAGTTGACGTCTTAGGCACCGGTAGGTCTCGGTGGAGGT
>NZ_JACYFR010000005.1 GCF_014837175.1 Cellulomonas sp. JH27-2
CACCGAGACCTACCGGTGCCTAAGACGTCAACTCGCCCGCACCATCTACAACACCCTCAACCACAGCCGAGCAGCCCACAGTGGCGCCCTCTCGGCCGCGGCTTGACATAGGAGATTCGCATGGCCGTCCCCGTCGTCCTGGTGCACGGCCTGCGCACGTCGTCGACGATGTGGCGCCCGCAGGTCGACGCGCTGCGGTCGGCGGGCCACGAGGTGACGGCGGTGGACCTGCCCGGCCACGGGCGCAGGGTCGACGAGGAGTTCACGCTCGACGGCGCGGTGGAGACGGTCGCCGAGGCCGTGCACGGCTCGGGCGGCCGGGCGCTCGTCGTCGGACTGTCGCTGGGCGGCTACACGGCGATCGCGCACGCCGCGCGACATCCGGAGCAGGTCGCGGGGCTGGTGGCGGCGGGGTGCTCGACACGGCCGACCACCGTGGTGCTGCGCGGCTGGGAGGTGCTCGCCCGCGGCATCGGCCTGCTGCCGGACCGGGGTGCCTGGCTCAACCAGGCCCTCGTGGACGTGACGCTGCCGGCCGACGGCGCGTTCGACGTGGGCGCGGGGGGCTTCGCGCTCGACGTGACGGTCCCGGTGCTGCGCGCGATGCGGGCGGCGCGGCCCCTGGAAGACCTGGCGCAGGTCCAGGCGCCTGTCTGGGTCGTCAACGGCCGCTACGACCACTTCCGCGCGCAGGAGCGGCGGTTCGTCGCGGCCTGCACGGACGCCCACCTCGTCGTGATCCCGCACGCGACGCACCTGGTCAGCGTGCTCGCGCCGGTCGCGTTCACGCGCGTGCTCCTGGAGGTGGCGGCGCAGGTGGCGTGAGCGTCAGTGGGCGTCACCGGCGCCGCGCGGCAGGTCCCAGGCACGCACGCCGCCGACGATGCCCGCCTGGTTGGGCACGACGACCACGTGCTCGCCGAGGCGTTCGAGCACGGTGGGGGAGATGTTCCGTGAGTTCCCGCCGCCCAGGTAGAGCCGGTCCCAGCGGAACACGGGCCACAGGCCCTCGACGACGCGCTGGACACGACGTGACCACAGGCCGTTGCCGAGGCGTCGACGCTCCGTCTGGCCGACGTACGCGTCGTACGTGACGCCCCACCGCACGGGCGCGTGGGAGAGCTCGAGGTGCGGGGCGAGGCGGCCGCCGTCGAAGAGGGCGGCGCCCAGGCCCGTCCCGAGGGTGAGCATGAGCTCGAGGCCCGTGCCGGAGACCACGCCGGCGCCGTGCACCTCGGCGTCGTTGAGGACGAGCGTCGGCAACGCGAGGCGCTGCTCGACGAGCGCGCGGACGTCGCACCCCGTCCACGCTGCCTCGAGGACGGGGTCGACGGCCGTCCGCGGGCCGGCGCGCGTGACGTAGTGGGGGGTCGCGACGACGACGCCGTGGCGGATCATCCCCGGCACACCGACGGTGACGCGCTGCGCGGCAGGTAGGTCGGCGGCGATCTGCGCGATCGTCTCGACCAGCACGGCAGGGGGCAGCGGGTACGGCGTGGGGACCCGGACCGCGGGTGCGTGCAGCGTCCCGTGCGCGTCGAGCACGGACGCCTTGATCCCGCTGCCGCCGCAGTCCACGGCCAGCGTGTAGGGAGCCACGTCGTGCGCGGCGGCGTCCGGGCGGGTCACAGAGGTCACCGTATCCGCCCGTCGCCTACCGTGGGCGGGTGATCAGGCTGCGCTTGGACCTCGCCTACGACGGCACGGACTTCGCCGGGTGGGCGTCGCAGCCGGGCCTGCGCACCGTGCAGGGCACGCTGGAGGCGGGCCTGGCGACGGTGCTGCGCACGGGTCCGCGGGGCACGCCGGCGCCGCGCGTGACCGTCGCCGGCCGGACGGACGCCGGGGTGCACGCGCGCGGCCAGGTGGCGCACGTGGACGTCGACGACGACGGCCTCGCCGCCGCCCGCGGCCGCAGCGAACGCGATCCGCTCGACGCGCTCACGTCCCGGTTGGCGGGTGTGCTGCCCGACGACCTGGTGGTGCGTCGCGTCGTGACGGCGCCGCGCGGGTTCGACGCGCGCTTCGGCGCGGTCCGACGGCGGTACGCGTACCGGATCTGCGACGACCCGGGCAGCCGCGACCCGTTGGCCCGCGCGCACGTCCTGTGGCACCGGCGTCCGCTGGACGTCGAGGCGATGGCCGCCGCCGCTCGCCCGCTCGTCGGGCTGCACGACTTCGCGGCGTTCTGCAAGCCGCGCGAGGGTGCGACGACCATCCGCACGCTCGAGGTGTTCGGCTGGCGCCGTGACGAGCAGGGGCTCGTGGTGGCCGACGTGCAGGCGGACGCCTTCTGCCACTCGATGGTCCGTGCGCTCGTCGGGGCGGCGGTGGCGGTCGGCGAAGGCCGGCGGCCGGTGGCGTGGCCGGCCGACCTGCTGGCCGGGCGGCGCCGCGACGCCGCCGCCCACGTGGTGGCCGCGCGCGGTCTGACGCTCGAGGCCGTCGAGTACCCCCCGGATGCCGAGCTGGCGGATCGCGCCGCGCAGACCCGGGCGCGTCGCGGCGCGATCGAGGGGATGGCTCAGGGCGCGGCAGCCGACGCGCTCGGCTGCTGCTGACGTCGTCGGGCGAGGTCAGTCCTCGTCGTCGTCGTGGTACCTGTCCTCGTCGACGTACTCCTCCTCGACCAGGTGCACGGCCGCCTCCTCGGCGCTCGCGGCGCCGCCCGAGACGCCCGCATCGAGGGCGAACGAGTCGTTCCCGCCGGCCTCGACGGCCTCGTCGTCGGCGACCAGGCGGCCGGCCCGGAACTCCTCGCGGTCGCCGCTGACCTTGGGACGCTTCTCCCAGACGTCGGGCTCCTCCTGTCGCGCCCGCTGGTCGATCGTCTCGCGGTGCGACTCCTCCCACGCGGTCTCGCCGTAGTGGGTGGCGCGGTCGCGCTGCGGCGGGCTGTAGCCCTCGTCGAGCAGGTCGTCGACGCCGCGGTCGACCAGCGTGTCCTCGCGCGAGAGCTGGTCGGTGTCGCCCTCGCTGCCGAGCTCGGGGTCCTGGCTGGTTCCGGAGGTGTCATCACTCATCCCACGACCTTCGCACCCCGACGCGGGGTCCGCCAGAGGTCAGCGCTCGCAGGCGATGCCGTCCTTGTCACGGTCCAGCTTCTTGTTGGCGGCGTAGAGCGCGGCGCTGACCTTGGGCTTGTACGTCGAGGCCGCGCGGACCTTCTTTCCGTGCGAGGTCTTGGTGTTGTGGACCTTGGAGCTCTTGGCGACGCCGCCGGCGTACTTCTTGTGCAGAGCGGTGCAGTTCTTGTAGCTCGTCGCGTGGGCGGCGGTGTGGACGGGGGCGGCCTGGGCGGCGGCCGCCGGGACGACGAGCAGGGCGGCGGCCGTCACGACGGCGGCGAGGGTGCGGCGCACGAGGACTCCTTCGAGGTGGGTGACGAGAGATGTATCGGCACAGCGGTGCTGTGTGATGACGGCGACGGTCGAAAGGATTCGTCGTGGGGGAGCAGCACCGTCCACACTCATCATGTGGGACACATCGACATCGCAGGCGTGACCTACGTCCTGTCCGACGGACGCCAGCTGCTCGACGAGGTCACGTTCCGGGTGGCGGACGGGGCGCGCGTCGCCCTCGTCGGCCCCAATGGCGCGGGGAAGTCGACGCTCCTGCGGATCGTCGCGGGTGACGAGGCGCCACACGGCGGCACGGTCGGTCGAAGCGGCGGGCTGGGCGTCATGCGGCAGGACATCGGCCGGGTCGACGACGACCGGACGATCCGGGACCTGCTCGCGTCGCTCGCGGCGCCGGCGATCCGGGACGCGGCGATGGAGCTGGCGGCCGCCGAGCTGGGGATCATGACGGTCGACGACGAGCCGGCGCAGATGCGGTACGCGCAGGCGCTCGTCGACTGGGCGGACGTGGGTGGCTACGAGGCCGAGGCGGGCTGGGACCGTGTCACCGACGCCGTCCTGTCGATCCCGTTCGACCGCGCGCAGGACCGCGAGGTCCGCACGTTGTCCGGCGGTGAGCAGAAGCGGTTGGTGCTCGAGGCGCTGCTGCGCGGGCCTGACGAGGTCCTGCTGCTCGACGAGCCCGACAACGCGCTGGACGTGCCCACCAAGCGCTGGCTCGAGGAGCGGCTGGTCGCCTCGGACAAGACCATCTTGTTCGTCAGCCACGACCGCGAGCTGCTGGCCCGCGTCGCGACGCAGGTGGCGACGTTGGAACCGACCGTCGTGGGGGCGTCGGTCTGGGTCCACGGCGGGAGCTTCGCGACGTACCACCAGGCCCGCGAGGACCGCCGCAACCGGCTCGAGGAGCAGCTGCGCCGCTGGGACGAGGAGCACGCCAAGCTCAAGGAGCTCGTGCTCACGCTGAAGACGAAGTCGGCTTTCAACGACGGGCTCGCCTCCCGCTACTCGGCCGCCCAGACCCGCCTGCGCAAGTTCGAGGAGGCCGGCCCGCCGACCGTCCTGGCCCGCGAGCAGCGCGTGCACGTGCGCCTCCGGGGCGGCCGGACCGCGAAGCGCGCCGTGGTGGCGACGCACCTGGAGCTGACGGGCCTCATGAAGCCGTTCGACCTCGAGGTGTGGTTCGGCGAGCGGGTCGCCGTGCTCGGGTCCAACGGATCGGGCAAGTCGCACTTCCTGCGCCTGCTGGCGGGCGGCGGCAGCGACCCCGGCCCCGAGCACCTGCCCGCGGGAGAGACGCCGGTGGCTCCGGTGAACCACGCCGGCCGGGTGGTCCTCGGGTCGCGCGTGCGGCCGGGCTGGTTCGCGCAGAACCACGCGCACCCCGAGCTCGTCGGGCGCACGCTGCTGGAGATCCTGCACCGCGGCGACGACCACCGATCGGGCCTGGGGCGCGAGCAGGCGAGCCGAGCGCTCGACCGGTACGAGCTCGTCGGGGCCGCCGAGCAACGGTACGAGACGTTGTCGGGGGGCCAGCAGGCGCGCCTGCAGATCCTGCTGCTCGAGCTGGGCGGCGCGACCCTCCTGCTGCTCGACGAGCCGACGGACAACCTGGACCTCCACTCGGCGGAGGCGCTCGAGGCCGGGCTGGAGGCGTTCGAGGGCACGGTCATGGCGGTCACGCACGACCGGTGGTTCACGCGCACGTTCGACCGGTACCTCGTGTTCGGTGCCGACGGATCGGTGGCCGAGACGCCCGAACCGGTGTGGGACACGGCGCGCGTGGTCCGCGCGCGCTGACCGCGGCGCCATGCCGACCCGGAGGACGGCTCCGGCGAGCTCCGCAGCACGGCAATCCCTGCAGGGACACGGACTCGGTCCCCGTTGCAGGATCGAGACATGACAGAGACGAACCGTCTGCGGGAGATCCTGCAGCTGGTCGAGGACTCCTTGGACGAGCCCCGTCTCGCCGGCAGCGACCTGGCGCGGCGGGCGTACCTCTCGCGGTTCCACTTCGACCGCCTGGTGCACGCGACCCTGGGCGAGCCGACCGGACGTTTCCGGCGCCGTCTGCTGCTCGAGCGGGCGGCCTACCGGCTGGCCCGGGGGAACGACACCGTCATCGACGTCGCTGCCGAGGCCGGCTACGAGTCCCCCGACGCCTTCACCCGCGCCTTCGTGCGTGCCTACGGCTGCACGCCGAGCGCCGCCCGTCGCGGTGGTCCTCCCGGACCACGTCGTGACTTCCGGCTGCCGACACCGAGCAGCATCCACTTCCACCCGCCCGGCGGGCTCCGCCTGCCGGCACCCGAGAGGAGCGACGCCATGGACGTCCTCACGAAGATGTACGAGCACCACGTCTGGTTGACCGGCCAGATCGTCGACCGCCTGGACGGCGTGGACGACACCGCCCTCGACCGGTCCATCGGGCTGGACGTCGAGGGCATCGACGAAGCCCCGTCGCTGCGCGTCCTGACCGACCGCCTCGTGCGCCAGCTCGAGATGTGGGCGGCGGCCGTCGAGGGTGCGGAAGAGATCCCCGTCGGGGGGACGTCCGTCGGCCAGCTCCGCGAACGCCTCGACGACGCCGAACCGCGATTCCGTGCGGCGGTCGTCGAGCCGGTGCGAAACGGCCACGCCGACGACGCCTTCGTCGACGCGACCTGCATGCCGCCCCAGACGTTCTCCTTGGGCGGGGTGCTGGCGCACGTCCTGACGTTCTCCGCCGTGCGGCGGACGCTCGCGGTCGGGGCACTGGCGACGGCGGGAGTGGACGACCTGGGATCGGGGGACCCGATGGGGCACGTGGGCGGCACGGGCGACGACGCCTCGACGATCTCCCGCACCTTCGTCGAACGCCGCTAGGCCCGGTGGCGGCCCGCCGCTGCACGGTCACGCCACGAGCAGCACCGCGAGCGTCGCCATGACGGCGGCCACCACCAGGTCGAGTGCCCGCCAGGCTGACGGCCGCGCGAAGAGCGGCCGCAGCCCGCGGGCCCCGAAGCCCAGCACGGTGAACCACGCGACGCTGGCGACACCGGCACCTGCCCCGAACGACCACGCGGCCGGGTCGTGCTGGTGCGAGAGCGAGCCCAGCAGCACCACGGTGTCAAGATAGACGTGCGGGTTGAGGAAGGTGAGCGCCAGGCACGTGCTCACGATCGGACCGCGCGCGGCGGGACCGCTGGCTGCGGGGTCGAGCACCGCCGGGCGCCGGGCACGACGCACGGCGTTCGTCGCGAGAACGAGCAGGAACGCGGCACCACCCCATCGCGTCGCGGACAGGACGTGCGGGTGGGACGTCACGACGACGCCCAGGCCGGCGACACCGCACGCGATCAGCAGGAGGTCCGCTCCGGCGCAGACGGCGACGACGGGCAGCACGTGCTCGCGCCGAAGCCCCTGGCGCAGGACGAAGGCGTTCTGGGCGCCGATCGCGACGATGAGCGAGAGACCGGCGAAGAACCCGGCGAGCAGAGCGGTGGTGGACACGGTGGACGACGCTAGGAACCACCAGACATGAAGTCCAGCGCATGTTTCTGAAGATGCATTAGAATCTCTCACATGGCACTGGATGCGGACCAGCTCGCGGCCCTGGCTGCGGTGGCCCAGGAAGGCAGCTTCGACGCCGCTGCCCAGCGGCTTCACGTCACACCGTCGGCCGTCAGCCAGCGCGTCAAGGCGCTCGAGCAGGCCGTCGGCCGCGTGCTCGTGCTGCGCACGCGGCCCTGCCGCGCGACGCCGGACGGTGAGGTCCTCGTGCGGCTCGCGGGGCAGCAGGAGCTCCTGGGCAGGGACGCGATGGCGCAGCTGCAGCCGCCGCGCTCCCGCAACCCGCGCGCTCCGGTCGCCGCCCGCCGACTGGCCGTCGCCGTGAACGACGACTCGCTGTCCACCTGGTTCCCGGCCGCGGTCGCCGACCTGCCGGCGGACGTGCTCCTCGACGTCCGGCGCGAGGACCAGGACCTGTCCGCCGACCTGCTGCGCGACGGGACTGTGATGGCCGCCGTGACGGCTGATCCTCGCGTGGTGCAGGGATGCCGGGTGCAACGCCTCGGCGCCATGCGCTATCTGGCCGTCGCCGCAGGTCAGCGACGTGCGCAGTGGTTTGGCGACGGGGTCGGTGCGGAGGCGTTCGCCGCGGCGCCGTTGCTCGCGTTCAACCGGGAGGACGGGCTGCAGGAGCAGTTCGTCGCGAGCGTCGTCGGGCGGCGCACCGTCACGCCGAACGTGCACCACGTCCCCTCGCAGCAGGCGTTCGTCGCGCTGATCCGCGCCGGGCTGGGGTGGGGGATGGTGCCCGAGGCCGCCGCACGCGAGCTCATCGCGGCCGGCGACGTCGTCGAGGTCAGCCCCGGCCGCCAGCTCGACGTCCCCCTGTACTGGCAGCACTGGGCGCTGCGCACGCCCACGCTCGACGACCTGACCGAGCGCGTCACGCGTGCCGCCGCGGCGGCACTGCGGCCGGTGCGCCGGCACGGGCCGCCGTCGGCGCGTTGATCCCGCGCGCGGAGGACCCTGATTTTGACCGTCCGCGGAGCCCCCGGGTAATCTTGTGAGTCGTTGTGCGTCCCCGAACGCTGGCCGGTGTACTCAGCACCCGCCGCGTCGGCAGGGCAGGTGATCCCACTCGCCGGTCCGCGGATGCCACCGACCAGCCATCATCGGCACACCCGCGGCTTGCGGGTGCTCGCCGTGACACGACGCAACACGAAACGAAGGCTACGACCGTGCGCACGTACACCCCGAAGCCCGGCGACGTCGAGCGGAACTGGTACGTCATCGACGCGACCGATGTCGTCCTGGGCCGCCTGGCCACTCATGTGGCCACGTTGCTGCGCGGCAAGCACAAGGCGACCTACGCTCCCCACGTCGACGGCGGTGACTTCGTCATCGTCATCAACGCGGAGAAGATCGCGCTGACCGGCAACAAGCGTGAGACCAAGCTCGCGTACCGGCACTCCGGCTACCCGGGCGGCCTCCGCGCCACCACGTACAAGGACCTGCTGGACAAGAACCCCGAGCGGGCGATCGAGAAGGCCGTCGCGGGCATGATCCCCAAGACGAGCCTCGGCCGTCAGCAGCTCGGCAAGCTCAAGGTCTACGTGGGCGGCGAGCACCCCCACGCGGCCCAGCAGCCCCAGCCCTTCGAGATCACCCAGGTCGCGCAGCAGGCCTGAGGCCGCAGCGCGTAGAGACGACAGGAATCACCGTGGCAGAGACGACGGTCGACATCGACCTCGAGGGCGACGAGACCCCCACCAGCTACACCTCCGAGACCGCTGCGCCCACCGGCCGCGGCCAGAGCATCACGGCCCCCGGCCAGGCGCTCGGTCGTCGCAAGGAGGCCATCGCCCGCGTTCGCCTGGTGCCCGGCACCGGCGAGTGGACGATCAACGGGCGCAAGCTCGAGGACTACTTCCCGAACAAGGTTCACCAGCAGCTGGTGAACTCCCCGCTGAAGCTCGTGGACGTCGAGGGTCGCTTCGACGTCGTCGCGCGCATCACCGGTGGTGGCGTCTCCGGCCAGGCCGGTGCGCTGCGCCTGGGCATCGCCCGTGCGCTCAACGCGATCGACGCCGAGCACAACCGCCCGGCGCTGAAGAAGGCCGGTTTCCTGACCCGCGACGCCCGCGTCGTCGAGCGCAAGAAGGCCGGTCTCAAGAAGGCCCGCAAGGCTCCGCAGTACTCGAAGCGCTGATCCACGCGCCTCGCACGATGGCCCCGGCCGGTCGCACGACCGCCGGGGCCATCGGCATGTCCGGATGTACCGGCACACGTGCCGCCGCAGGACTAGCGTGCTGCGGGAACGACGAAGGGGTCTGACATGGGTCAGCTGTTCGGGACCGACGGGGTCCGTGGGCTCGCCAACCGCGACGTGACGGCCGAGCTCGCGCTCGACCTGTCGGTCGCGGCCGCGCACGTCCTGGGGAGCCGAGGCGAGTTCGTGGGGCACCGGCCGCGGGCCGTCGTCGGGCGCGACACGCGCATCTCCGGCGAGTTCCTGGCGGCGTCGGTGGCTGCGGGTCTCGCCTCGGCGGGTGTCGACGTGCTCAACATCGGCGTGCTGCCCACCCCGGCCGTCGCCTACCTGACGGCGTCGCTCGGCGTCGACATCGGCGTGGTGCTGTCCGCCTCCCACAACGCGATGCCCGACAACGGGATCAAGTTCCTGGCGCGCGGCGGGCACAAGCTCGACGACGACCTGGAGACGGCGATCGAGGCGCGGATCGGCGAGGAGTGGGAGCGGCCGCTCGGCGGTGACGTCGGCCGGATCCGGATCGACCCGGGCAGCGCCGGGGCGTCGTACGTCGAGCACCTCGTCGGCACCATCGACACACCGCTGACGGGTCTGCGCATCGCGGTCGACTGCGCCAACGGCGCGGCCAGCGAGGTGGGTCCGGCGGCGCTGCGGGAGGCCGGCGCGGACGTCGTCGTCATCAACGCGTCCCCGGACGGCCGCAACATCAACGAGAAGTGCGGTTCCACGCACCCGGAGCAGCTGCAGGCGGCCGTGGTCGCGTCGGGTGCCGACCTCGGCGTCGCGTTCGACGGGGACGCCGACCGCTGCCTGGCGGTCGACGCGTCGGGCGTCCTGGTCGACGGCGACCAGATCATGGGTGTGCTGGCGGTCGCGATGCGTGACCGCGGGGAGCTCGTCGAGGACACCCTGGTCACCACCGTCATGAGCAACCTGGGTCTGCGGCTGGCGATGCGCGACGCGGGCATCGCGACCGTCGAGACGGGGGTGGGGGACCGCTACGTCCTGGAGGCGATGCGGGCCGCGGGCTTCAGCCTCGGTGGCGAGCAGTCCGGTCACATCATCATGGCTCGCCACGCCACGACGGGCGACGGTGTCCTGACCGCGCTGCAGCTCGCCGCACGCGTCCGGGCGACCGGCCGGCCGTTGCACGAGCTCGCGGGCATCGTCCGGCGTCTGCCGCAGACCCTCGTCAACGTCAACGGCGTCGACAAGGCGCGCACGGACGACGGTGTGCTCGCCGACGCAGTCAAGCGGGCCGAGGCCACGCTGGGCGACACCGGGAGGGTGCTGCTGCGTCCGTCCGGTACGGAGCCGCTGGTGCGTGTCATGGTCGAGGCCGCGACCCAGTCCGCCGCCGACCGCGTGGCCGCCGAGCTCGCGGACGTGGTCCGCGACCGGCTCGCGCTGTAGCTGTCGAGGGCTGACGTGACCGATCGTGACCGCGCCCTGCGGGAGCTCGCGCTGCGCCTGCTCGACGACGCGGGGGCCGGGTCCGCACCCATCGTGCGTGCGGGCCACCCCGCCCTGCGCGGTGTCGCCGTGCCCTACGACGGCCAGCTGGACGACGACGAGCTGGCGGGTCTGCTCGCGCTGCTGCACCGCACGATGCGGGCCGCCCCGGGGGTCGGCCTGGCCGCGCCGCAGGTGGGTCTGCCGCTGGCGATCGCGGTGGTGGAGGACCCCGGTGTGGCGTCGCAGGAGGTGGCTTCCGTGCGCGAGCGTGTGCCGCTGGAGTACCGGGTGCTGCTCAACCCGGCGTACGAGCAGGTCGGGGACGACCGCGTCGCGTTCTACGAGGGCTGCCTCAGCGTGCCCGCGTACCAGGCGGTCGTCGCGCGGTGGCGCGCGGTGCGCCTGACGGGCCAGGACGAGCACGGCCGGGCGCTCGACGAGGTCGTGACCGGGTGGCCGGCGCGCATCGTCCAGCACGAGACCGACCACCTGGGCGGGATGCTGTACCTGGACCGTGCCGAGCTCCGGTCGCTCGCCGCGGCCGACGAGACGGGCCTGCGATGGGCGTCGCAGCCGCGTCCCGAGCTCGCCGCCGAGGCGCTGGGGTTCCCTCTGCCCTGACCATGGGACCGGTCACAGTTTGCTCACGATCGGGTCGCGAGGCCTAACGATCGTGCATCGAACGGGTGAATGGACGTCACCCGCTCGTACGCTCGGACGTGGGTCGGCGCCGTCGCCACCCTCCACCACGTGGCACCCGCTCGGAGCGGGTTCCTCGTCGCGCGCCGGGAAGGAGAGGGCACCATGGCCACGCGTCGCGCTGTCGTCGCCCTGCTCGGCGCGTGCACGCTCGGGCTCCTGGCGGGGTGCAGCGCCGACGACGGCGGGGCCGACTCCGCCGGGTCGTCGGCGGCCGCCGTCGTCGCACCCGCCGCGGACTGCCAGTCTCCCCAGGTCCTGGACGCGCTGGGCCTGACGCCCGCGCCCGGTACGGCCGCGACGACGCCCTCGTCCGCGACGCCGCACCCGGACGCACCCTCGGAGGGGACCGTGCCGCGCACATTCGTCGCCGTGAGCGCGCTCGCGTGCACGCCGGGCGGCCAGCTCACCGACTCCGCCGGGACGTGGAGCTCGGTGCAGGCCACGAGCCGCGACGGTGACATGACGGCGCTGAAGTCGGCCCTCGAGCTGCCGTCGCGCGAGTCCACCGACACCGCCACCTGCGACGACGTGCCGCTGCAGCTGTGGCTCGTGGATGCGCTCGGCCGGGCCGTGCGCGTCCAGGTGCCCACGGACGCCTGCGGCGTCGGGCCACGTGCGGAGGTCGGCAAGGCCCTCGCGGGTCTCACGACCACGGACACCGCGACCTACCCGGTCGGGCTGCTCGTCCCGTCGTCGTCCCCGAGCCCGTAGGCCTCAGGTCTCCGACCCCTAAGCCTCAGGTCTCCGACCCCAGCCCTCAGATCTTGCGCAGCCGCACCCGCTCGACCGAGTGGTCGCGTCCCTTCGTGAGCACCAGGTCGGCGCGGCTGCGCGTCGGCAGGATGTTCTGCTCGAGGTTCGGGGCGTTGATGGTGTCCCAGATGCGCTCGGCGCGTTCAACGGCCTCGTCGTCGGACAGTGCGGCGTACCGGTGGAAGTACGAGTTCGGGTCCGCGAACGCGGTGCTCCGCAGCGACAGGAACCGGTCGACGTACCACTGCCGCACGTCCGGCGTGCGGGCGTCGACGTAGATGGAGAAGTCGAAGAAGTCGCTGACCGCGAGGTTGGACGCGCCCTCCGTGCTGGGTCGTGCGGGCTGCAGCACGTTGAGACCCTCGACGACGAGGACGTCGGGCCGCTCCACGACGATCTCGCGCCCGGGCACGATGTCGTACGTCAGGTGGTCGTAGACGGGGGCCCGGACCTCGGGCCGTCCGGCCTTCACCTTGGAGATGAACCGCAGCAGCGCGCGCCGGTCGTACGACTCCGGGAAGCCCTTGCGCTCCATCAGACCGCGGCGCTCGAGCTCGGCGTTCGGGTAGAGGAACCCGTCGGTGGTGACGAGCTGGACGCGCGGCGTGGCGGGCCAGCGGGCCAGCAGCTCGCGCAGCAGGCGGGCGGTCGTGGACTTGCCGACGGCCACCGAACCGGCGACGCCGATGACGAAGGGCGTCGCGACGATGTCCTCGCGCAGGAAGGTGCTCGACGCCTGGTGCAGGCCGCGCGTCGCCTCGACGTAGAGGTCGAGCAGGCGGGAGATGGGACGGTAGATCGCGTCGACCTCTGCCAGGTCGATGGGGTCGCCCAGACCGGCGAGCCGCTCGACGTCGGCGTCGGTGAGCGGCAGGGGCGTGGAGGCCGACAGGCGTGTCCACGCCTCCCGGTCGAGGTCCACGTACGGCGTGGACGGGGTCAGCGCGGGCACGGTCCGATTGTGCCGGACGCGGGCCGTCGGGACCCGCCCGGGCTGCGGGCGCGCGGTGTGACGTCCGCCGCGCGGCTCCGGGAGCGTCGTCGGCCCCGGATAGACTCGCCGCCATGTGTGGAATCGTGGGTTACGTCGGGAGCCAGCAGGCCAGCGGACGTCCGCTGGACGTCGTGCTCGAAGGGCTGCGGCGCCTGGAGTACCGCGGCTACGACTCGGCCGGTGTCGCCCTCGTCGGTCCGGGCACGGGCCTCGAGACGGCGAAGAAGGCCGGCAAGCTGGCCAACCTCGTGGAGGAGCTCGACGCGCGCCCGCTCGACGACTCCACGGCCGCCATCGGTCACACGCGGTGGGCGACGCACGGCGGGCCCACGGACACCAACGCGCACCCGCACGTCGCCGGGCGTCTCGCCCTGATCCACAACGGGATCGTCGAGAACTTCGCGTCGCTCAAGGCCGAGCTGGTCGCCGACGGCGTCGAGTTCGTCTCCGAGACGGACACGGAGGTCGCCGCTCACCTCGTCTCGCGCGCCTATGACGCGTCGGGCGACCTGACCGCCGCCATGACGAGCGTCGTGCGCACGCTGCACGGCACGTTCACGTTGCTGGCCGTGCACGCCGACGACCCGAGCACCGTGGTCGGCGCGCGGCACGACTCGCCGCTCGTCGTCGGCCTCGGCGAGGGTGAGAACTTCCTCGGCTCGGACGTGTCGGCCTTCATCGCGCACACGCGTGAGGCGCTCGAGCTGGGCCAGGACCAGGTCGTGACCATCACGCCCGACGACGTGCGCGTGACGGACTTCGACGGGCAGCCCGCCCAGGCCCGCCGCTACACGGTGGACTGGGACGCCGCCGCCGCGGAGAAGGGCGGCTTCCGCTCCTTCATGGACAAGGAGATCCACGACCAGCCGCAGGCCGTCGCGGACACCCTGCTGGGCCGCACGGACGCGCGCGGTCGCCTGGTGCTCGACGAGGTCCGCATCGACGAGTCCGTGCTGCGGGCCGTCGACAAGATCGTCGTCATCGCCTGCGGGACCGCCGCGTATGCCGGCCACGTCGCCAAGTACGCGATCGAGCACTGGTGCCGCATCCCGGTGGAGGTCGAGCTCGCGCACGAGTTCCGCTACCGCGACCCCGTGGTGAACGAGCGCACGCTCGTCGTCGCCGTCTCGCAGTCCGGCGAGACCATGGACACGCTCATGGCCGTGCGCCACGCCCGCGAGCAGGGCGCGAAGGTCCTCGCCATCGTCAACACCCACGGCTCGACGATCCCGCGCGAGTCCGACGCGGTGCTCTACACGCACGCCGGCCCGGAGATCGCGGTCGCCTCCACCAAGGCGTTCCTCTCTCAGATCACTGCCGCCTACCTGCTGGGGCTCTACCTGGCGCAGCTGCGCGGCAACAAGTACGCCGACGAGGTCACGGAGATCCTGCGCGAGCTGCGGGCGATGCCGGAGAAGATCCAGCAGGTCCTGGACCGTGCGGGCCGGGTGCGCGAGATCGCGCGCTGGATGGTCGACACGCAGTCGGTGCTGTTCCTCGGCCGGCACGTCGGGTTCCCCGTCGCGCTGGAGGGCGCGCTCAAGCTCAAGGAGCTCGCCTACATCCACGCCGAGGGATTCGCGGCGGGCGAGCTCAAGCACGGTCCCATCGCGCTCATCGAGCCCGGTCAGCCGGTGTTCGTCGTCGTGCCGTCCCCGCGTGGCCGGGACTCGCTGCACTCCAAGGTCGTCTCCAACATCCAGGAGATCCGCGCCCGCGGCGCGCGCACGCTGGTGATCGCCGAGGACGGCGACGAGGCCGTGCGGCCGTACGCCGACGAGGTGTTCTACGTGCCGCAGTCGCCCACGCTGCTCGCGCCGCTGCTGGCCGTGGTGCCGCTGCAGGTCTTCGCGTGCGAGCTCGCGACGGCCAAGGGTCTGGACGTCGACCAGCCGCGCAACCTCGCCAAGTCCGTCACGGTCGAGTAGTGGAGATCGCGGCCGCGCAGCGCGAGATCGAGACGATCTCGCGGGTCTACGGCCGCCTGTTCGACGTCGAGCGGACCGACGACTGGCTCGTGCTCAAGCTGCACGAGGAGGTCGGCGAGCTGACGCAGGCGTTCCTCAACCGCTCCGGCCGGACCCGCGACCGGGGTCTGAGCGCGGGGGAGGCCGACGACGCCGTGCGGGCGGAGCTCGCCGACGTGCTGGCTCACGTGCTGCTGCTCGCCGAGCGTTTCGGCGTCGACCTCGACGCCGCCCTCGAGGACAAGTGGTTCCAGTACCGGCATCTGATCACGGACGCCGACCGCACGGACGGGCCGGCCGCATGATCGTCGGGGTGGGCATCGACGTCGTCGACGTCGCGCGCTTCGTCGCGACTCTGCACCGCGTGCCGTCACTGCTCGAACGGCTCTTCACGCCCGAGGAGCGCGAGATGCCCGAGACCTCCTTGGCGGCGCGGTTCGCCGCCAAGGAGGCCATCGCCAAGGCGCTCGGCGCCCCGCCGGGGATGAGCTGGCAGGACGCGACCGTCCGACGGGTCGCCGGTGCGCAGCCCGTCGTCGAGGTCACCGGGACCGTGCAGGCACGGGCCGACGAGCTGGGCGTGAGCCGGTTCCACCTCTCGATCTCGCACGACGCCGGCATCGCGTCGGCGATCGTGATCGCGGAACGCGACTGACGGCTCGGGGCTGACGGCTCAGGCGCGCCCCATGCCCTGGCCGCCGGCCGCCTCGATGCGCTGCCCCGTCACCCAGCCCATGCCCTCGGCCAGGATCGACGCGGCGGCGCGACCGACGTCGTCGGGCTCCCCGACCCTGCCCATCGCGCTCGATGCCGCGATGCGCTCGCGGTACTGCTCGTTGTCGCGGATGTTGCCGCCGGCGAAGTCCGTCGCGGTGGCGCCGGG
This sequence comes from Cellulomonas sp. JH27-2, assembly GCF_014837175.1. GTDB lineage: Bacteria > Actinomycetota > Actinomycetes > Actinomycetales > Cellulomonadaceae > Cellulomonas. Next base: position 15,875 of record NZ_JACYFR010000005.1, read on the forward strand.
CGCCAGCACGTTGACCGCGATCCCGCGGCTGCCGAGGGACTTGGCCAGGTAGCGGCTGTAGACCTCGACGGCACCCTTCATGGCGGCGTACACCGAGTACGCGGGGTTGACGAGGTTGACGGTGAGGCCGGTGGAGACGTTGAGGATGCGGCCGCCGTCCGCGATCAGCGGCAGCAGCTCCTGGGTGAACATGACGACGCTCAGGACGTGGACGTCGAACAGGCGCTGGACCTCGTCGGCGTCGGTGGCGCCCAGCGGCGTCTCGCCGGACGAGCCCGCGTTGTTCACGAGGATGTCGAAGGTGTCGCGCGACCAGACGTCGCGCAGCGCGGAGCGGACGGAGTCGGCGAACGTCGCGTGCGATCCCAGGTCGGTGGTCTCGAGCGGCAGCGCGACGGCGCGGCGCCCGGCCGCCTCGACGGCCGCCACCACGTCGGCCGCCTCGGTTGCGCCGGTGCGGTAGGTGATCAGCACGTCGACGCCGCTGTCGGCGAGGGCGAGGGCGGTGGCGCGGCCGAGGCCGCGGGAGCCGCCGGTGATGAGGGCGATGCGAGTCACGAGGGTGCCTTTCGTCGGAACGTCGGTGCGTCCATGCTGCGTCGCGGCGCCGTGCGCAACCAGGCCGAGCCTGTCCGGGGATCGGCGATCCCTGGTTCCGGGGCGGGCCACCACGCACCATGGACCCATGGACCGCACCCAGCTCGCCGACTTCCTGCGCACGCGTCGCGAGGCGATCCAGCCCGAGGACGTGGGCCTGCCGCGGGGGCAGCGCCGCCGGGCGCGCGGGCTGCGCCGCGAGGAGGTGGCGGCGCTGTGCGGGATGTCGGCCGACTACTACGGGCGGCTCGAGCAGGGCCGCGGCCCGACGCCGTCGGAGCCGATGCTCGCCGCGATGGCCCGCGGTCTGCGCCTGACGACGGCCGAGCGCGACCACCTGTTCCGGCTCGCGGGTCACCACGCCCCGGATCGCGTCGGCGTCGACGAGCACATCGCCCCCGGCATCCTGCGCATCCTCGACCGGCTGCAGGACACCCCGGCGCAGGTGGTGACGGAGACCGGTGAGACGCTCGCGCAGACGCCACCGGCCGTGGCGCTGCTGGGGGACCAGACGTCGTACACCGGCCTCGCGCGTTCGACCGTCTACCGCTGGTACGCGGACCCCGCCTCGCGCGACGTCTACCCGCGCGAGGACCACGCGGAGCGTGGTCGCACGTTCACGGCCGAGCTGCGGGGCGCGTACGCCCGCGGTGGCCGCGGATCACGCGCGGCCGCGATCGTCGAGGCGTTGTCGGCCCGGAGCCCGGAGTTCGTGGCGGTGTGGGCCGAGCACGACGTCGACGACAAGCACGCCCGGACCAAGCGCATCGCGCACGCCGAGGTCGGCGTCCTGACGCTCGAGTGCCAGACGCTGCTGGACACCGACAGCGGTCAGCGCCTGCTGGTGTTCACCGCCACGCCGGGCTCGCCCGACGCGGACCGGCTCGCGCTGCTCGCCGTGATCGGTGCGCAGCGGATGAGCTCGTCGGGCTGAGCCGTGTGTCGTCGGCTCAGCGCAGCTCGGGGATCACCTGGGACTCGAACAGCTCCATGCTGCTGCGGTCGTAGGCCGCGTCGGCGAAGTAGATGATCGCGTAGCCGAGGCCGAGCCCCGCCATGTGCTGCAGCTTCTCGACGACCTGCTCGACCGTGCCGACCAACGGGCCGTTGCGGAAGTCCTCGGCGAGCTGCGGTGCCCGCTCGGGCAGCGTGAGGGCGTAGTGCTCCTCGATCCACGCGATCCGGTCGTCGACGTCCGCCTGCGTCTCGCCGATGACGATGTTGTAGTTGGCCGACCGCACGATCTCGTCGAACGGCCGCCCGATGGCGTCGCAGTGCCCACGCAGCACGTCGGACTTGTGCGCGAACGTCTCGGGCGTGCCGTCGAAGTTGGTGTACTGCGCGTGCTCGGCCGCGATGCGCAGCGTCTTGCGCTCGCCGCCACCGGCGATCCACAGCGGGGGGCCGTCCTCCTGCAGCGGCAGGGGAGCGAGCTGCGCGCCGGCCACCTGGTAGTGCTCGCCGTCGAGCGTCGCGACACCGTTGGTCCACAGCTGCTTGAAGATCTGGACGCCCTCGTCGAGCATCGCGATCCGCTGGCCGGCGGTCGGGAAGCCGTAGCCGTAGGCGCGCCACTCGTGCTCGTACCAGCCGGCGCCGATGCCCATCTCCACGCGTCCGCCGGAGATGACGTCCGCCGTCGCGGCGACCTTCGCCAGGTAGGCGGGGTTGCGGTACGCCATGCACGTGCACATCTGGCCGAGGCGCACGCGGCTCGTCGATGCGGCGAAAGCGCTGATCAGGCTCCACGCCTCGTGCACGGACTCCCCGTTGGGCTCCGGGACCGCGTGGAAGTGGTCGTACACCCACAGCGACTCCCACCCCTCGGTGGCGTCGACGTGCTGCGCGAGGCCGTTCATCACCGCCCAGTGCTCGCGGGGCTCGATGCCCGTCAGGTCCTGCCGCCAGCCTTGGGGGATGAAGGTTCCGAAGCGCATGCTCCGCACGTTACCCCGCCCGTGTGGCCCGTGCGGCAGGGAGCCGACAAGATGGACGTGTGCTGCTCTCCTGGACGTCCGCGCAGGTCCGCGCCGCCGAGGAGCCCCTGCTCGCGGCGGGGGTCCCGCTCATGGACCGGGCCGCCTTCGCGCTCGCGACGCGCGTGGGCGCGCTGCTGCGCGAGCGACGGGGGCGGACGACCGGTGCGCGTGTGCTGCTCCTGGTGGGGCCGGGCAACAACGGTGGTGACGCGTTGTTCGCGGGCTCGCACCTGGCCCGCCGGGGAGTGCGCGTCGTCGCCGTCACGGCCGGCGACCGTGTGCACGGTGCCGGGGTCGCCGCGCTGCGCGAGGCGGGAGGGCTGGTCGCTCGCGCGAACGACGACGTGCGGGCGCTGGCCGCCGCCGCGGACGTCGTGCTCGACGGCCTGCTCGGCATCGGTGCGTCCGGCGGTCTGCGCGGTCGGGCGGCGGAGCTCGTCGCACTGGTCGGGCAGGGGCGCGAGGACGACGAGGCGCCGGCGCTCGTCGTGGCGGTGGATGCGCCGTCGGGCATCGGCGTCGACGACGGCGCCGTGAGCGGGAGCGTGCTGCCGGCGGACGTCACGGTGACGTTCGGCGGCGCGAAGCCGGGGCTCCTGCTGCCGCCGGCGACCTCCGTGGCGGGTCGGGTCGAGGTCGTCGACGTCGGCCTGGAGCTGCCGGACGCACCGGCGGTCGCGCGCCTCGAGGACGACGACGTCGCCGACCTGTGGCCGGTGCCGGGGCCGCAGGCGCACAAGTACACGCGTGGAGTCGTCGGCGTGATCGCCGGTGCGCGCCGCTACCCCGGGGCCGCGGTGCTCTCGACGACCGCCGCGGTGCTGACCGGCGTGGGCATGGTCCGCTATCTCGGTGACGTGGCCGACCTGGTGGTGGCGCGTCGACCGGAGGTCGTGCCGGGGGTCGGGCGGGTGCAGGCGTGGGTGTTCGGTCCGGGCGTCTCGCCCGACGACGCTGCGCAGCGCCGCCGCATCGAGCACGCGTGGGAGGGGGTGCAGCAGCGCGGTGAGGCCGCGGTGTGCGACGCCGGCGCGCTGGCCCTGCTGCCCGCGCACGTCGGTCCGCACGTGATCATCACGCCGCACGCCGGCGAGCTCGCGACCGTGCTGGGCACACGGGGGGAGCGTGTCGACCGGGCCGGCGTCGAGGCGGAACCGGTGCGCTGGGCTCGCCGGGCGCACGAGCTGACCGGGGCGACCGTGCTGCTCAAGGGGCACGTGACCGTCGTCGTCGGCGCCCAGGAGGCGGTCTACACGCAGGCCGACGCGCCGGCCTGGCTCTCGACCGCCGGGTCGGGCGACGTGCTGGCCGGCCTGCTCGGCGCGTTGCTCGCGGGCCGGGCCGACGACATCCACGAGGACCCGTCGCTCGCCGCCGCGCTGGGTGCCGCGGCCGCGCTGGTCCACGGGCGCGCCGCGCACCGGGCCAACCCGCACGGGCCCGTGAGCGCCCGGATGGTCGCCCGCGCGCTCCCGGACACGATCGCGGAGCTGCTCACCGGGCGCACCGCACACCCGTCCGCGTGAGCGGCACGTCCGCCTCGCTCGACGAGGCGCTGGGGCGTGCCCGCGCGCTCGTGGCCGACGGGAGCCGCCGGTTGCTCGGCATCGCGGGTGCGCCCGGCGCGGGCAAGTCGACGCTCGCGGCGCACGTCGCTGACGAGCTCGGCGGACGGGCCGTCGTCGTCCCGATGGACGGCTTCCACCTGGCGCAGAGCGAGCTGGAGCGGATCGGGCGCGCCGACCGCAAGGGTGCGCCCGACACGTTCGACGCGGCGGGCTTCGTGGCGCTGCTGCGGCGGCTGCGGGTCGCGGACGCCACCGTCTACGCGCCCGAGTACCGGCGCGACCTGCGCAACCCCGTCGCCGGCGCGATCGCCGTGCCGCCGGACGTGCCGCTCGTCGTCGTCGAAGGGAACTATCTGCTGCTGTCGTCGCACGGGTTCGGGCCGGTCGCGGACCTGCTCGACGAGGCATGGTTCGTCGCGCCCGACGACGACCTGCGGCTGGACCGCCTCGTCGCACGGCACGTCGCGTTCGGCAAGACGGCGCAGGCCGCGCACGACTGGTCGCACGGACCCGACGAGGCGAACGCGCGCCTCGTCGCGGCGACCGCGGCGCGTGCGGACCTGCGGGTGGTCCCGTGACGTGCTGCTGCGCCGGGAGCGGAGCGGGGATGGGAGACTGGAGCCCGTGAGCTGGTTCCCCGCGCGTGCCGTGATCGACGACGCCGCCATCGCCGCCAACGTGCGCAGCCTCGCCGCCCACGCCCCGACCGCGCAGGTCATGGCGGTCGTCAAGGCCGACGCCTACGGGCACGGCCTGGTGCCGAGCGCCCGCGCTGCCCTGGCCGGTGGGGCCGCGTGGCTCGGCGCGGCCCAGGTGGGCGAGGCGATCGAGCTGCGCCGCGCGGGCGTCGTCGGGCCCCGCGTCCTGACCTGGCTCTACGCACCCGGCGCCCCTCTCGCCGACGCGCTCGCGGTCGACCTGGACCTGTCCGTCGCCGCGCCGTGGGCGCTGGACGAGGTCGCGACCGCCGCGCGCGTCGTCGGGCGTCCGGCCCGCATCCACCTCAAGGTCGATACGGGTCTGGGGCGCAATGGTCTGACCCCCGACCAGCTCGCGGGCCTGCTGCCGGACGCGCTGCGCGCGCAGGCCGAGGGGGCGGTCGAGATCGTCGGCGTGTGGTCGCACCTGGCGTTCGCCGACGAGCCCGAGCACCCGACCGTGCGCGCGCAGGAGCAGGTGTTCGCGGACGCCGTCGCGCTCGTCGAGAGTGCCGGTGCCCACCTCGAGGTCCGGCACCTGGCCAACTCCGCCGCCACGCTGACCGCGCCCCGCGCGCATTACGACCTCGTGCGGCCGGGCATCGCGGTCTACGGGCTCTCGCCCGTCCCGCAGCTCGGCTCGTCGGCCGACTTCGGGCTCGTGCCGGCCATGACGGTCGAGGCCGAGCTGGCCACCGTCAAGCCCGTCCCCGCGGGCCACGGCGTGTCCTACGCGCACCAGTACGTCACGCCGCGCGACACCGTCCTCGGGATCGTGCCGATGGGGTACGCCGACGGGGTGCCGCGGCACGCGTCGGGCACGCAGGACCACGTCGGCGGCCCCGTCCAGGTGGGTGGCCGCCGGCTGGGCGTGGCCGGCCGCGTCTGCATGGACCAGGTGGTGGTGGACCTGGGCCCGGACGCGACCGAGGTCGCGGGGGACCGCGTCGTGCTGTTCGGGAACGGCGCGGACGGCGGCCCGACGGCCCAGGACTGGGCACAGGCCGCGGGCACCATCTCGTACGAGATCGTGACCCGGCTGGGCGCGCGCGTGCCGCGCTCGCACATCAACTCGGAGGGACAGCAGTGAGCGAGCAGACCATCGTCCGGCTCCCGGACGCCGACGCGACGCGCGGCTTCGGTCGTGCGCTGGCCGACATCCTGCGGGCGGGGGACCTCGTGGTCCTGACCGGTGATCTGGGCGCCGGCAAGACGACGCTGACCCAGGGCCTCGGCGCGGGCCTGAACGTGCGCGGTCAGGTCGCGTCGCCCACGTTCATCATCGCGCGCGAGCACCCGCCGCTGCCGCGCCCCGACGGCTCGCGCGGCCCGGCCCTCGTGCACGTCGACGCCTACCGGCTGGGCTCGCTCGACGAGGTCGACGCGCTGGACCTGGACGCGAGCCTGGACGAGGCCGTCACCGTCGTCGAGTGGGGGGCCGGCTGGGTCGAGGGGCTGTCCGCCGACCGTCTGGAGGTCGCGATCCAGCGGCCGCGCGGCGGCCAGGCGGACGGGACCGCCGACACGCCGTCCGGCGCCGAGGCCGACGACCCCGCCGGCGGCGAGCGCGTCGTGACCGTGACCGCCGTCGGACCGCGGTGGGACGGCGTCGCCCTCCCGAGCGCACCAGTGGCAGGCTGAGACCGTGCCCGTCCTCGCTCTCGACACCTCCGGCGCGGTCGCCGTCGCCCTGACCGACGACGCCGGGGCCGTCCTCGCCGCCCGCTCCGACGACCAGCAGCGCCACCACGCCGAACTGCTCGCCCCGATGATCGCGGCCGTCCTGGCCGAGGCCGGTGTCGACCGCCGCGACCTGTCGGCGGTCGTGGTCGGTACCGGCCCCGCGCCCTTCACCGGGCTGCGGGTCGGGCTGGTCAGCGCCCGCACGCTCGCGCTCGCCCTCGGCGTCCCCGCGCTCGGCGTGCCGTCGCTCGACGCGATCGCCGCGGCCGCGTCGCGCGACCTCGAGCCGGGTGCCGACATCGTCGTCGGGACGGACGCCCGCCGCCGCGAGGTCTACTGGGGCACGTACCGCGTCGTCGGCGCGGGCTCGGTCGAGGTCGTCCTACCCCCGCAGGTGGGTGCGGCGGCCGACGTCGTGGTCCCGGCCGGTGCGACCGTCGTCGGGCGAGGCGCGCTGCTGTACCCCGACCTGGGCGCCGGCTCGGTCGACGGGCACCTCCTGGACCCGGACCCCGCCGAGCTGGCTCGCCTGGCGATCGAGCGCCGGGCGCAGGGCCTGGACCTGCCGACCGTGCCGCTGTACCTGCGCCGGCCGGACGCCGTGCCGAGCGCCGCGAGCAAGCGCGTCCTGGGCTGACGTCGGCATGGCTGACGTCGGCACGCCCGCGCTGCGCGTCCTGACGCGCGCCGACCTGCCCGCGCTCGAGCGCATGGAGCGCGAGCTGTTCGGCTCGGGGGCGTGGTCGCGCGCGATGCTCGCCGAGGAGCTCGACGGCCCGGGGCGCTGGTACGTCGGCGTCGAGGACGCGGGCGCGCTCGTCGGCTACGCCGGGCTGTGGTTCGACGGCGACGACGCGCAGGTCATGACGATCGGCACCGATCCCGCCCACCAGGGTCGCGGCCTGGGGCGCGTCATGCTCGACGCGCTCGTCGCGCAGGCCCGAGCGTGGCGAGCCGCGTCCCTGCTGCTGGAGGTCCGGGTCGACAACGAGCCCGCGCTGCGGCTGTACCGCGGCGCCGGCTTCGAGCAGCTCGGGCTGCGCAAGGGCTACTACCAGCCCGAGAACGTCGACGCCTGGACGATGCGGCTGCCGCTCGTCGCGGGTCCCGTCACCACCGGAGGAGAGGCACCATGACCAGTCGCGACGAGGTCCTCGTCGACGCACCCACCCTTGCCGACCTGCTCGCCGGCGACGAACCGCCCGTGCTGCTGGACGTGCGCTGGGCCCTGGGCCGCACGGACGGTCGCGACCAGTACCTGGAGGCGCACCTGCCGGGCGCGGTCTTCGTCGACCTGGACGCCGAGCTGGCCGCGCCGCCGAGCGCTCAGGACGGCCGCCACCCGTTGCCCGCGGTCGACGACCTCGAGGCCGCGGCGCGCCGCTGGGGTGTGCGCGACGGCGGTGCGGTCGTGGTCTACGACGCCGGTCCGGGGACGTCGGCGGCGCGTGCGTGGTGGCTGCTGCGGTGGGCCGGCCTGGCCGACGTGCGCCTGCTGGACGGCGGTCTCGCGGCGTGGCAGGCAGCCGATCTCGCGGTCGAGGCCGGCGACGTGGAGGCCGAGGCCGGCGACGTCGTCGTGCGACCCGGCGGCATGCCGACGATCGACGCCGACGGTGCCGCGACGTGGGACGGCCCGCTCCTGGACGCCCGGGCGACGGAGCGCTTCGTCGGCGACGTCGAACCCGTCGACCCGCGCGCTGGCCACATCCCGGGCGCGGTCTCCGCGCCGACGGCCGACAACGTCGGCGCCGACGGCACGTTCCTGGCCCCCGAAGCGTTGCGCGACCGCTTCCGCGCGCTGGGAGCCGCCGCCGGCGCACCCGTCGCGGTCTACTGCGGTTCCGGCGTGACGGCTGCCCACCAGATCGCGGCCCTGGCCGCGGCGGGCATCGACGCCGCCCTCTACCCGGGCTCGTGGTCGCAGTGGTCGAACGACGCCGCCCGCCCGGTCGCGACGGGGATCTGAGGGCGTCGCTCTGAGGGCGTCGCTCGAAGGGCGGGTCGTCAGGCTGGTTCGCGCGCCAGGTCGACGAGCCACGTGGGATCGGACCCGCGGCTGAGCTCGACCTGCTGCCAGAACGCCACCACGGCCGCCTGCTGCGCATCGCTGAGGTAGTGTCCGGCGGCCTTCGACCGTTCGACGCCGACGAGGCCCGAGATCATCACCCGAACCGTGCGGTCGCCCTGGGTCTCCGTGCGGATCACACGGTTCCCGTCGCCCGGGACGCACGACGGCGCGGCGTCGCTCGCGTCGTCGCAGACCACGCCGCTCAGCTCGCCCTCCTGGAAGATCAGGATCGGGGCCTCGCGCCCGGCCTCGTCGATCTGGGTGCTGGCCGACAGCATCTGGAAGTACGGCGGGAGGGACGTCGGTGCCAGGGCGTCGTGCCGGGCCCGGACCTGCACAGCGGCTTCCCTGCTCATGGTCACCATCGGATCCTCGGTGGGCGTGCTGGTACTGCCCACCCCCGTCGTGACCGCCACCCCGGCAGCGGCGACGCCCGCGACGGCGACACCACCCCAGAACGCTCGACCGAGACCGATCACGGTTCCCCCTTGTTCCGCCGCCGCGTAACGGACGGCACGGGACGAACGTAGCGGACCCGGACGTGCGGGAGGGCCGCGATCCCGGGTGGGATCGCGGCCCTCGCCGTGCTGCGTCAGCCGGTCAGACGGTCAGGGAGACCTCGTCGTAGGTGTGGCGGGCGCCGCGGGGGTAGTGCGTGCCCTCGCCCTCGCGGTGGCCGACGTTGATGATGAGCTGGCTCTGCCAGCCGTTCTCGGCGAAGAACTCGGCGTCCACGCCGGCGGTGTCGAGGCCGGCCATGGGGCCCGCGTCCAGACCGGCGGCACGCAGGCCGACGATGAGGTAGCCGAACTGGATGAGCGTGTTCATGCGGGCCATCTGCTCGCGCTGCTCGACCTGCGGGTCCAGGGCCTCGCCGAGGGCGGCCATGTGCGGCGCCAGCGTCGGCATGTGGCGGTGGAAGCCGGGGTCCGAGGCGACGATCAGCGTCACCGGCGCGGCCAGCACGCGGTCGCGGTTGCCCTCGTTGACGTGCTTCGACAGGCGCTCGCGGGCCTCGGGCGTGCGCACGACGAGCAGGCGCAGCGGCGTGGTGTTGATCGCGGTGGGGCCCCACTTGATGAGGTCGTAGACACCGGCGAGCTCCTCGTCGGTGACGGGCTCGTCCGTGAACGCGCCGACGGTCCGCGCGGAGCGGAACAGCAGATCGGCGACGTCGTCGGCGACGGCGAGCGAGGGCGTGGGGAAGTCGAGTCCGTCGAGGACGGTCGTGTCAGTGGTCATAACTGATTCAAGGTTCAACGATCGGGACGTGTTCCGTGATCAGGCGTGATGCTCGTCACCGTGCGTCCCACCCCTATCCTGGGGCGCATGGCTGAACCCCTCGTGCTCGGGATCGAGACCTCCTGCGACGAGACGGGCGTGGCGCTCGTGCGCGGGCACGACCTGCTCGTCGACGCCGTCGCCTCGTCCGTCGACGAGCACGCGCGCTTCGGCGGGATCATCCCCGAGATCGCGTCGCGTGCGCACCTCGAGGCGATGGTCCCGACGATCGAGCGCGCGCTCGCCACCGCCGACGTCTCGCTCGGCGAGGTCGACGCGATCGCGGTGACAGCCGGCCCCGGCCTCGTCGGGCCCTTGACGGTCGGTGCGTCCGCGGCGAAGGCACTCGCGATCGCGCTCGACAAGCCGCTGTACGGCGTCAACCACGTCATCGGGCACGCGGTGGTCGACGAGCTCGTCGACGGGCCGTTCCCCGAGCGCGTCATGGCGCTCGTCGTGTCCGGCGGACACTCGTCGCTGCTGATGATCGACGACACCGTGAACGTGACCGAGCTCGGCTCCACGCTCGACGACGCCGCGGGCGAGGCCTTCGACAAGGTCGGCCGCCTGCTGGGCCTGCCGTACCCCGGCGGCCCGCACATCGACCGGCTCGCGCGCGAGGGCAACCCGGCCGCGATCCGCTTCCCGCGCGGGCTGACCGCACCGAAGGACCAGGCCAAGCACGCCACGGACTTCTCGTTCTCTGGCCTCAAGACCGCCGTCGCGCGCTGGGTCGAGGCCCGGCAGGACGCCGGCGAGGAGATCCCGCTGGCCGACGTGTCCGCCTCGTTCGCCGAGGCCGTCGCCGATGTGCTCACGGCCAAGACGATCGCCGCCGCGAAGGCTCACGGCGTGCAGACGCTGGTGGTGGGCGGCGGGTTCTCCGCCAACTCGCAGCTGCGCGACATGGCCGCCCGCCGGTGCGAGGAGGCGGGGATCGAGCTGCGCATCCCGCCCATCCGCTACTGCACCGACAACGGCGCGATGATCGCCGCGCTCGGCTCGGCCGTCGTCCGCCGCGACCTGCCGCCGTCGTCGCTCGACATCCCGGTCGACTCGTCGATGCCCCTGACGACCGTGCTCGTCTGAGGATTCCAGGGATCCGGCGCGTCGGGCGAGCCGACTCCTCGGAATCGTCCGGGCGTCAGAGCGGGCGGGCGGCCTTGAACTCGGCGACCAGGGAGTCGGCGACGGCGCTCAGGTCGCCCGCGTTGCGGCGGGCAACGGCTCGTTGGCGCTGGTACGACGCGCCCCGCCGCAGGATGACGCGCACCTGCTCGAGCTCCTCGGTGCAGCCGAGGCGTTCCGCGACGGGTGCGAGGTCGGCGAGCCACTTCTGGACGGAGTCGGTGACGAGCTCCTCGTCGCCCGCGTCGTTCGTGATGATGATCGCGTCCATGCCGTACCGGGCCGAGCGCCACTTGTTCTCCTGCGCGAACCACGGCGGCAGCGTGGGGAGCTGCTCACCGCGGTCCAGCATCGAGGAGAAGTGCTCGACGAAGCAGTGCGTGAGCGCCGAGATGGCGCCGACCTCGAGCAGGTTCGTCGCGCCGTCCGCGATGCGCATCTCAAGCGTGCCGAACCGCGGGGCGGGGCGGATGTCCCAGCGGACCTCGTCGAACTGGTCGATGACACCCGTGTGCATCATGTCGCCGACGTACTGCTCGAGCTGCTCCCAGCGGTCGAACCCGAACGGCAGGCCGGCCGTGGGCAGCTGCTGGAAGAGCAGCGCGCGGTTGGAGGCGTAACCGGTGTCCTTGCCGGCCCAGAACGGGGACGACGCCGACAGCGACTGGATGTGCGAGAACACCGTGAGCATGGCGCGCGAGATCGGCAGCACCTTGTCCCGGTCCTCGATGCCGACGTGCACGTGGACGCCGTAGATGAGCATCTGCCGGCCCCACCACTGCGTGCGGTCGATGAGCGTGGCGTAGCGCTGCTTGTCGCTGACCTTCTGCGTGTCCCAGTGCGCGAAGGGGTGCGTGCCGCCGCCCATGAGGTCGATCCGCAGCGGCTCGGCAGCGGCGGCGACCTCGGCGAGGGCCTCGCGCAGGTCCTCGACCGCCTGGCCGATCGTCACGCACTTGCCTGACGACACCTCGACCGTGTTGCGCAGGAGCTCCTGCGTGATGTGGGGGTGGTCGGTGCCGTCGGCGGGCCGCACGGCCGCGAGGATGGTCTCCGCGGCCTGGCGCAGGTCGCCGGAGTCCGCGTCGACGAGCGCGACCTCCCACTCGATCCCGACCGTGGACCGCTCCGAGCGCGCAAAGGGCAGCTGCACCGCGTCCGCCATCACACCACCTCCACGACGAGCACCTGCTGGTGACCGGCCACGCGGGTCAGGACGATCGTCGCACCCTGGTCCCCGCGCAGGTCGAGCTGCTTGCGCAGCTGCTCGGGGACGACCGCGGTGCCGCGCTTCTTGATGGTGAGGCGGCCGACGCCGCGCTCGCGCAGGTAGGTGCGCAGGCGCTTGAGGCCGAACGGCATGGTGTCGAGGACGCGGTACGCCGTCGCGGTGGGGGTAGGGACCAGGTCGTCGGACGTCACGTAGGCGATCGTCGGGTCGACGAGCCTCCCGTGCACGCGCTGGGCGACCTCGCCGACCAGGCCCGAGCGGATCACGGCCCCGTCGGGCTCGTAGAGATAGGCGCCCACCGGTCCCGCCTCCGCATCGAAGGGGCCGTCCGGTCCGGGCGCGACGACGGTCGACGCGCCGTCGGCGAGCAGGAGGGCCGAGCGGCCCGGCCCTTCGGGCGCCAACGGACCGAACCACAGCCCGACCTCGACGACGTCGCCGCCCACGGAGACCCACTGGGCGTGCGCGTCGTCGGGCAGCGCGCTGTGCGGGATGCCGGGACCGAGCTTGAGGCCCAGGGCGGGGACCTTCTCCCGCAGCGACAGCACCGCGTCCAGCGGGGGAGCGTAGGCCGACGGGTCGAACAGGCGGCTGCCGTGCGCGGTGCGCCGGGCCGGGTCCGCGTACAGCCCGTCGATGCCGGTCAGGTCCTGCGTCAGGCCGTCCCCGTGCCGGACGGTGGCCTCGGGGAAGTGCCGCAGGTTCACCGTGGCGATGGCGGCCGTCATCTCGTCGACGTCGGACGCGGTGACGCGCAGCCCCACACCCGCGAACGCCATCGCGTCCGCCCCGATCCCGCACGTCAGGTCAGCGACGTGCGTCAGCCCGGCGTCGCGGTAGCGCCGGGCGTGGTGCGCGGCGACCTCCAGCCGGGTCGCCTGCTCCAGGCCCGCCTGCGTGAAGAGCATGCCGTCGGCGAAGTCGCCCAGCTTGGTGTGGGCCTTGGCGCGCAGCCGCGACTGGGTGAGGGCAGCGGAGACGAGCACCGGGTCGAGGCCTTCGGCGCGCAGCCGCTGCGACAGCGGCATGGCCAGCTTCTCGTCGTACGGTGGCAGCGCGGACAGCAGCGCCCACCCGTCGGGGGCGAGCAGGGCGGTCAGGCCGGCGGCGTCCACGCGCCGATCCTTGCACGCGGTCGTCGTCCGCCGCGCCGCGAGGAGCCGGCCGTTCGCCCGCAGCGAGCACGAGTCCGACTTCTGGCACTCAGGTTGACCGAGTGCTAACGCGTTCCTAGAGTTGGCAACTGGCACTCTCGGATCGAGTGTGCCAACGCGCCCCAGGTCCCGGCACCCGCGACGACGTGGCCCGACGGCGTACCAACATCGCTGAACTACTCACACGCGAAGGGGAGGTCCGCTGTGTCGGTCTCCATCAAGCCCCTCGAGGACCGGATCGTCGTCAAGACGCTCGAGGCAGAGACGACGACCGCCTCCGGTCTCGTCATCCCGGACAGCGCCAAGGAGAAGCCCCAGGAGGGCGAGGTCCTGGCGGTCGGCCCCGGTCGCATCGACGACAACGGGAACCGCGTGCCGCTCGACGTGGCCGTCGGCGACAAGGTCATCTACTCCAAGTACGGCGGCACCGAGGTCAAGTACGCCGGCGAGGAGCTGCTGATCCTCTCGGCTCGCGACATCCTCGCGGTCGTCGTCAAGTGATCTGAGGGGGCGCCACCCGGCGTCCCGCGCGGCCCCCGCGGAGCTCGTCCACGACGAGCGCCGCGGGGGCCGTTCTCGTCGGCGCGGGCGTCAGCCGTCCGCGCACACCGCGAGGGTGTCGCCGGTCGTGAGGTCCGCACACGTCTGCCGCGTGACGACCTGCTCGCCGAAGGAGTCGGCGGTGGAGTCCGTGGTCATCTCGATGCCGTCGATGCCCGCTCCGGTGCGGTACCGGGTGACGATCGGGTCGCCCTCGGTGGTCCAGCTCGTGAGCTGCAGCTCGGCGCCGGTCCCGTGGGCGGCCTCGGCTCCGGCGCGCAGGCACGCCCACGCCTCGTCCGGCACCTGCTCGCGGCCCTGCGCGCCGAACGTCCCGCACGACGCCGGCGGGCGGGTCGGGATGTGCAGAACCCCACCGATCGGGTGACCGGTGGGGTTCGCGGAGATTCAGGTCGGGTGGAGCGTCAGACGGCGCGTGTGGTGCGCGTGCGCTGCGACAGGATCGCGGCCCGCTCGTCCTCGGACAGGCCGCCCCACACGCCGTAGGGCTCGCGCACCTGGAGCGACTGCTCGCGGCACTCCTTCATGACGGGGCAGGTGGCGCAGATCGCCTTGGCCGCCTCGGCGCGGCGCCGGCGGGCCGACCCACGCTCGCCCTCGGGGTGGAAGAAGAGGTCCTGGTCGGCGTCGCGGCACGCGCCGTCGAACTGCCACTCCCACAGATCCATCACCGGTCCGGGGAGTCGCGAGATCTCGGCCATGAGTTCCTCCTGAGGCTTCTGCGGCGCCGGGCGCCGGCCGTCTGTGCTGCACGGTCATGGGTGGTGCGAAGTTCGGGTGCCGCCGTGGCGACGAGCGAAACGTTACAACCGCGCCAGAAGTTGTTCAAGGCCCGTTCGCAAGTTTTCTTGCTGAATCGAAATCCACAGGGTTGTCCCAAGGCTGTGGCTGAGCCGATGTGCGCACCGTGGCCCGTGATCGTCGCGATCATGCAGGTGGTGCGCGCGTCGGGCGGACGTGTCGTGACGATCGTCACCCGTCAGCGCGTCGGGTCTGACCCGCGAGGTTCGGCGCGCGCCGCCGCGCACGGCTGGCAGAATCGCGCCATGACCGGATCCCGCGACGAGCGTGCGAGCGGCGCGGACGCGATGCCGGCGCGATCGGACCGGCCGAACCCATCGGGCGGCGGTGTGGAGGCCGGTGCCGGGGACGGCGTGCCGGCCGACGGGCCCGCGCTCGCGGTCGCGGCGGTCGCTCGGAGGCTGGGTGTCGCGCCGGCGACCCTGCGCACCTGGGACCGGCGGTACGGGCTCGGCCCCAGCGAGCACTCGGCGGGTGCGCACCGGCGCTACTCGCCCCAGGACGTCGAGCGCCTCGTCGTCATGCGTCGGCTCACGCTCGAGGGTGTGGCTCCGGGGGAGGCGGCGCGAGCGGCGCTGAGCGGCGCCGCGCTGCCGGGACCGGGGCTTGCCGCCGTGACGCACGCGCCCGCGGTCGTCACCGTCTCGATGGTCGTCGACGCCGCGATGGTCGACGACGCCGCCGCCTGCGGTCGTCTGCTGGCCATGGACCCCGACGGGGACGTCACGCGCTGGTGGACGGACCTCGCCGCGCCCGTCCTCGAGGCGCTGGCCCGTCGGACGGTCCTGGACCGACCCGGTGCCGATGCAGCCCGCACCGTGGAGCACGCCGCGCTCGACGCGCTGCGGGCACGGACGGGTCCGCGGTCCGCGCGCCCGGCGCCCGTCGTCCTCGTCCTGTGCCCCGTCGGCGTCTCGCGTCCCCTCGTCGCCCACGTCCTCGCGGCGGCCCTGGCCGCGGAGGGTCTCGATGCGCGCATCGTCGGCGGACCGACGGGTGAGCGCCAGGTGCTCGAGCTCGTCGCGATGACCCGACCGCGCGCCGTCGTGACGGTCGCGCCGCGTACGGCGCGGGACGTGGCTGCGGTGGCGCGCGTGGGCGCCGAGCACGCGGACGTGCCGCAGTTCGTCATGTCGGCCGACGTCGCCGACCTGGTGATCCCCGTCGGTGCGTCGATCCACCGGGCCCGGACCCTGCAGGGACTGGTGCCCGAGGTCCTCGCCGTGGCGTCCGCCGGGTCGACGCCCGAGGCAATCCGCCCATAGAGCCTCCTAACCGGCGCGTCAAGACGGCGATCGGGGCAGATTACGGACACCGGCTAACGTCGGTGTCCCGCCCCGCCGATACCCAGGGAACAGCTGACGTGGTCGTCGGCGAATTCCGGTCCGGGGGAGGTAGCACGCATGGCGGGAGTCGTGGTGTGTCACGGCTCGACAGTCGTGCGCGAGAGGCTCGTGGTGACATCCATCGGGGTGCCCACCTTGAGCCCCGTGCGCGCCGCGGCGAACGTCGAGGAGCTGCTGGCGCACGCGCGTCGCAACCCGCCGGCGATCGTGCTGCTGGACGCGCACATCCCTGCTCCCGGAGCCAACGAGGCCATCCGCCGGCTGCGGGCCGTCGCGCCCTCGGCTGCGGTCGTGCTCCTCGCGGCGTCGGACGACCAGGTCGCGCTCGACCGCGCGCTGTCCCTGGGTGCGCGCGGTTTCCTTGCGCCCGACGTGGGGCGGCCCGAGCTGTCGGCCGTCGCCGCGCACGTCCTGGCCAGCCCCACGCTGCCGGCGCCGGAGCGTCAGGTGAACGAGGTCCCTCACCCGTCCGTCCCGCCGCTCGCGGACCTGGCGCCGGAGACCGTCGAGGCGCCTGCACCGCTGCCGAGCGCCCCGGTCGTGCTCACCAAGCGTGAGATCGAGGTGCTGGTCGGCATGAGCAACGGGCGGTCCAACGCGCAGATCGGCCAGGAGCTGTTCCTCTCCGAGGACACGGTCAAGACCCACGCCCGTCGGCTGTTCCGCAAGCTGGGCGCGTCCGACCGGGCGCAGGCCGTCGCGATCGGCCTGCGCGGCGGCCTCATCCGCTGACGGTCCGCTTCGTCCACACCGCCGACTGAACCCCGAGACAGGGGTTCGGACGGGCGCGCGGGCGACGTACGATTGCCCGATGACGGAGCAGGTGCACGACCCGTTCGCCCTCACGGGACTGACCTACGACGACGTCCTCCTCCTGCCCGGAGAGACGGACGTCATCCCCAGCGAGGTCGACACGACCTCGCGGCTGACGCGTGAGCTCACCGTGCGGGTGCCGCTGCTGTCGGCCGCCATGGACACCGTGACGGAGTCGCGGATGGCCATCGCGATGGCCCGCCAGGGCGGCATCGGCATCGTGCACCGCAACCTGTCGATCGAGGACCAGGCGCACCAGGTCGACCGGGTCAAGCGCTCCGAGTCGGGCATGATCACCGACCCGGTGACCGTGGGCCCGGACGTGACGCTCGCCGAGCTGGACCGTCTGTGCGGCGTGTACCGGGTCTCGGGTCTGCCCGTGGTCGACGACGCCCAGCGCCTGCTCGGCATCATCACCAACCGCGACCTGCGCTTCGTGCCGGGCGACGAGTTCGCCACGCGCCGCGTGCGCGAGGTCATGACGCCCATGCCGCTCGTGACCGCACCCGTCGGGATCGCGCGCGACGACGCCGCCGCGCTGCTGGCCAAGCACAAGATCGAGAAGCTCCCCCTGGTCGACGACGCGGGTGTCCTGCGGGGCCTGATCACCGTCAAGGACTTCGTGAAGTCCGAGCAGTACCCGCTCGCCACCAAGGACGCCGAGGGGCGCCTGGTGGTCGGTGCGGCGATCGGTTTCTTCGGTGACGCCTGGACGCGGGCCACCGCGCTCGTCGACGCCGGTGTGGACGTGCTCGTCGTCGACACCGCGCACGGCCACGCCCGGCTGCTGCTGGAGATGATCCAGCGCGTGAAGTCCGACCCGGCCACCCGCCACGTGCAGGTCATCGGCGGCAACGTCGCCACGCGTGCCGGTGCGCAGGCCCTCGTGGACGCGGGCGTCGATGCCGTCAAGGTCGGCGTCGGCCCGGGCTCCATCTGCACCACCCGCGTGGTCGCCGGTGTCGGCGTCCCTCAGGTCACGGCGATCTACGAGGCGTCGCTCGCGACGAAGCCCGCAGGTGTCCCGCTCATCGGCGACGGCGGCCTGCAGTACTCGGGCGACATCGCCAAGGCGCTCGTCGCCGGCGCGGACACCGTGATGCTGGGCTCGCTGCTGGCCGGGTGCGACGAGTCGCCCGGGGACCTCGTCTTCGTCAACGGCAAGCAGTACAAGCACTACCGCGGCATGGGGTCGCTCGGTGCGATGGCGTCGCGCGGGCGCGTCTCCTACTCCAAGGACCGCTACTTCCAGGCAGACGTCACGTCCGACGAGAAGATCGTGCCCGAGGGCATCGAGGGTCAGGTGCCCTACCGCGGTCCGCTGTCGGCTGTCGCGCACCAGCTCGTCGGCGGCCTGCACCAGTCGATGTTCTACGTCGGCGCGCACACCATCGACCAGCTCCAGGACCGCGGCCGGTTCATCCGCATCACGCCGGCGGGGCTCAAGGAGTCCCACCCGCACGACATCCAGATGACGGTCGAGGCGCCGAACTACACGCGCGGCTGACGACCTCGCACGCAGGAACGCCGCGCCCGGCGACGATCGCGGGCGCGGCGTTGGCGTGTCAGGGCTTCCGGCTCAGTCGCGGAACGTCTCGATCTGCGCGCCCAGCTCGACGAGGCGCTCCTGGAGCTGCTCGTAGCCGCGGGCGATGATGTCGACGTCGCGCAGCACCGCGGTGCCCTTGCTGGCCAGCATCGCGAGCAGGATGACGACCGCGGGGCGCAGGGCGGGCGGGCACGAGATCTCCGCGCCCGACCAGTGCGCCGGGCCGGAGACCTGCAGGCGGTGCGCGTCGAGCAGCCGGACGTCGGCACCCAGCCGGGTCAGGTCCGTCAGGTGGATCGCCCGGCCGTCGTAGACCCAGTCGTGGATGAGCGTGGTGCCCTGCGCGCACGCCGCGATGGCGGCGAAGAACGGCAGGTTGTCGATGTTGAGGCCCGGGAACGGCATCGCGTGGATCTTCTCGATCGCATGCAGCTCGCTGGGGTGCACCGTGATGTCCACGAGGCGCGTGCGGCCGTTGCGGGCGGCGTACTCGGCCGACAGCGTGACACGCTGACCCATCTCCGCCAGCGTGGCCAGCTCGATCTCCATGAACTCGATCGGCACCCGGCCCACGGTGATCTCGGAGTGCGTCACGATCCCCGCCGTGAGCAGGCTCATGGCCTCCACGGGGTCCTCGGAGACGGCGTACTCGACGTCCGCGTCGATGACCGAGCGGCCGTGCACGCGCAGCGTCGTCGTCCCGATGCCGTCGATCCGCACGCCCAGCAGCTCCAGGTAGAAGCACAGGTCCTGGACCATGTAGTTGGGGCTCGCGTTGCGGATGGTCGTGACGCCGTCGCGGCGGGCGGCCGCCATGATGACGTTCTCCGTCACGGTGTCGCCGCGCTCGGTGAGGACGACGGACAGGTCGTGTGTGCTGGGGGCGTCCACGACCGCCTGGTACTCGCCCGCGGTGGCGGTGATCGACAGGCCGAACGGGCGCAGGCCCACCATGTGCGGCTCGACGGTGCGCGTGCCGAGGTCGCAACCGCCCGCGTAGGGGAGCCGGAACTCGTCGCGGCGGCCCAGCAGCGGGCCCAGGAACATGATGATCGACCGGGTGCGCCGCGCGGCGTCGGCGTCGATGCTGTCGAGGTCCAGGCCGTCCGGCACCTGGATCTCCAGGTCGCGGCCGTCGGGTGACCACACGGCCCGCACGCCGATCGAGCGCAGCACGGTGACGATGCGGTCGACCTCGACGATCCGCGCGACGCCGCGCAGCCGCGTGGTGCCGCGGTTGAGCAGCGACGCGCACAGCAGCGCGACCGCGCCGTTCTTGGACGTGTTGACGTCGATCCGGCCGCTGAGCGGGTGGCCGCCGTGCACGCGCAGGTGCGTGCGCTGCGGGCCGCCGAGCGTGACGATGGGGGAGTCCAGCGCTCCGCCGATGCGGGTGAGCATCTCGAGGCTGACGTTCTGCGCGCCCTGCTCGATGCGGTGCACAGCCGACTGGCTGGTGCCGAGGCGCTCGGCGAGCTGGGCCTGCGTGAGGCCGCGGTGCTGGCGGGCCGAGCGGACCAGCGACCCGACCGCCAGCAGCGGGTCGGGGGCGATCGGCAGTGCGGCCGTGGTGGTGGGGACGAAGGACTCGGTCGTCGTCATGCGGCCGAGCGTATCTCACGGATGAGATATGGCAACGGGTTTGACCCGGAGATTTCGCCCACAGCCTGCTCGACAGATGTCAGGTGTGAGATATCAGCAGGTCCGCGTCACCACAGCGTGCCGACGGGTTCACGCACGGGCCAGTGGCCGGCGGCGCCGGGGCCGTCGAGGCCACGCTCGGTGCGCCACGCGTTGAACGCCTCGGCCCACGCCCGGTGCGCCGTGACCTGGTAGGCGTGCAGCTCGTCGAGGTCCAGGTCCGCCAGGTGCGGGAAGCGCCCGACGATGCGCTCGAGCACGTCCAGGGTCGCGACGACGTCCACGTCCGCGCTGTGCAGCGAGCCGGACTCCGTGACCTCGTAGTACCCGCACAGGTCGACGAGCTTGCGCTTGCCCTGCCGGTAGCGGTCCGCGGCGCGGTCGAGGACCAGCGGGTCGATGACGGGCCGCGGGTCGCAGCACAGCCGGTCGGGGACCGTGGGCAGGCGGTGGCGGCGCAGCTCGGCGTCCAGCAGGCACAGGTCGAATGCGGCGTTGTAGGCGACGACCGGGACGCCGTCGCGCATCGCCTGGGCGATCTCCTCCGCGATCTCGTCGAGCGCCCCCGCCGGCGCCACGCCGTGCTCCTGCGCGTGCTCGGTGGAGATGCCGTGGATCTGTGCCGCGGCCTCCGGGATCGGCACACCCGGGTCGATGAGCCAGGTGCGGATCGTCGTGCCGCCGGCGTCCCGGCGCACGAGCGCCGCGGTGACGATGCGGTCGGAGTCGACGTCGACGCCCGTCGTCTCGGTGTCGAAACCGAGCAGGGGTCCCGCGCTCCAGGTCATCGTCCTCGTCCTTCGTCGTGCTCTGTCGTCCTTCGTCAGCATCGCACCGGCCACCGACACGACCCGGCAGGCGGCCCCGCGTGCCGCGGATCGGGTCGAACCGGCAGGTGGGCCGGTTCGGGTGTGCGACGTCGGCCCCGGTAGCCTGGGCGGGTGAGCAACGAGATCGAGATCGGACGCGGCAAGCGAGGCCGCCGCGCGTACTCCTTCGACGACATCGCCGTGGTGCCCTCGCGCCGCACGCGCGACCCCGAGGAGGTCTCGGTCGGCTGGCAGATCGACGCCTACCACTTCGACCTGCCGGTCGTCGCGGCCCCGATGGACTCGGTCATGAGCCCCGACACCGCGGTGGCGCTGGGCCGCCTCGGCGGGCTCGGTGTCCTGGATCTCGAGGGACTGTGGACGCGCTACGACGACCCGACGCCGCTGCTCGCCGAGATCGCGGAGCTGGACGCCTCGCGCGCCACCGCCCGCATGCAGGAGATCTACGAGGCGCCGATCCGCCCCGAGCTCATCACCGAGCGGCTGCGCCAGGTCCGCGACGCGGGCGTCACCGTCGCCGGGGCTCTGTCGCCACAGCGCACGCAGGAGCACTGGCGCACGGTCGTCGACGCCGGCGTCGACCTGTTCGTCATCCGCGGCACGACGGTCTCCGCCGAGCACGTCTCCGGCCACGCCGAGCCGCTCAACCTCAAGCGCTTCATCTACGAGCTCGACGTGCCCGTCATCGTCGGCGGTGCGTCCACGTACACCGCGGCCCTGCACCTCATGCGCACCGGCGCCGCGGGCGTCCTGGTCGGCTTCGGCGGCGGCGCCGCGCACACGACGCGCACGTCGCTCGGCATCCACGCGCCCATGGCGACCGCGGTCGCGGACGTCGCCGCGGCGCGTCGCGACTACCTCGACGAGTCTGGCGGCCGCTACGTGCACGTCATCGCCGACGGAGGAGTGGGCCGCTCGGGCGACCTGGTCAAGGCCGTCGCGTGCGGGGCCGACGCCGTCATGCTGGGAGCCGCGCTCGCTCGTGCCACCGACGCACCCGGCCGCGGGCACCACTGGGGGCCCGAGGCGCACCACAGCAAGCTGCCCCGCGGCGAGCGCGTGGAGGTCGGCACGGCCGGCAGCCTCGAGCAGATCCTGTTCGGCCCCGGTCACACCGCGGACGGCACGCTCAACCTCATCGGTGCACTGCGTCGCGCGATGGCGACCACCGGGTACTCGGATCTCAAGGAGTTCCAGCGCGTCGAGGTCGTCGTCTCGCCCTACCAGCCGCACTGAGCAGACGGGGCGTTCAGCGCGGCGGTCCGCCCGTGTCGACGACGTGCCGGAACAGGCGCTCGTAGTCGTCGATCATCCGGGCGGCGGAGAACCGGGCGACCGCGTCCGCCCGGCACGCCGCACGGTCGAGGCCCCCGACCATGCGTACCGCCGCCACCGCCTCGTCGACGCTGCCGACGAGCGCCCCGGAGACGCCCGGCCGCACGATCTCCGGCATGGACCCACGCGCCCAGGCGACCACCGGTGTGCCCGTGACCAGCGACTCCACCACGGACAGGCCGAACGGCTCGTCGAACGCGATGAGGTGCAGGAGGGCGACGGCGCCGCCGAGCAGCCGGTCCCGCTCCGTCGGGCCCACCGGTCCGACGTAGGTCACGGACCGACCGTCGACCAGCGGTGCGACCTCCTCGCGGTAGTACCGCTCGTCCTGCACGATGCCGGCGATGACGAGCGGCAGCCCCGCGCGCCGCGCGACCTCGACCGCCGCCGCCGTCCCCTTGTCCGGGTGGATCCGGCCGAGGAACACCAGGTATTCGCCGGTCCCGGCCCCCAGGCTGAAGCCGTCGACGTCGATGCCGTGGTGGATGGTCGCGGCGTACGTCAGGTCCGGGTGCCGGTCCGCGTCGCTGATCGCGACGTAGTGCGCGACGTCGTCGTACGCCCGGAACACCGGCACGATCCGCTCCGAGGAGAAGCCGTGGATCGTGGTCACCACGGGGGTGCGGGTGAGGCGGCTGAAGACGAGCGGGAGGAAGTCGAACTGGTTCGAGACGACGTCGAACTCCTCGGCGGCCTCGAACAGCCCCGCGATGTGCAGCGCCTCGTGCACCTTCGCGTCGAGCGACCGGTCCTCCTCGTAGCCCGTGGGCGCCGTGGCTCGCAGCCGCGCGGACGTGAGTGAGTCCGCGGTCGCGAAGAGCGTGACGTCGTGGCCGCGCTCGACGAGCCCCTCGGTGAGCGTCGAGGCGACCTGCTCCCACGGCCCGTAGTCGCGCGGTGGGACCCGGTGCGCGATCGATGCCAGCACGGCGATCCTGACGGCAGCCTCCCGGGGTCGTCTGCGAGCCTACGTCGGGTGCAGCGCGTCGGCGCGGGTTACCCTTGCCGGGCACCACCATCTGGACCGGGTTCCGACCCGGTCACGGCGCGGACCCTCGGGTCGGCGCCCGGGACGCGGCCCCCCTCCTCTCCGTGCACGGCGGCACCCTTGCCGCGATCCAGCCACGCGAGAGCAGGACTGTATGGGCGTCAGCCTCGGCATCGTGTCCACCTATCCCTCGACCCAGTGCGGCATCGCGACGTTCTGCGAGTCGTTGGTCATGGCCCTGGCCCGTGCCGGCGCACAGGTGGGCGTGGTCCGGGTCGTCGACGAACCGGACCGGCCGAGGGCCCCCGTCGTCCACGACTGGGTGGCGGGGGAGCAGGGCGCGACGCAGCGCGCGGCCGCGGTGCTCGACGGGTTCGACGCGGTGCTCGTGCAGCACGAGTACGGGATCTTCCCCGGTGCGGACGGCGAGGAGGTGCTCGACGTCGTGGCGCGCCTGCACGTCCCTGTCATCACCGTGCTGCACACGGTCCTGACCCAGCCGACCCCCAACCAGCACCGCGTGCTCGCCGGCCTCGTGGCGCGCTCGGCGGCGCTCGTGACCATGACCGAGACGGCTCGCGACCGCCTGCTCGCCGGCTGGGTCGTCGACCCGACGCGCGTCACCGTCATCCCGCACGGCGCCGTGGACAACCGCAGCCATGTCGTGGGCGCGTGGACAGCGGTCCCGCCCGAGCGACGCACGGTGCTCACGTGGGGGCTGCTGTCCGAGGGCAAGGGCATCGAGTGGGCGCTCCTGGGCCTCGCGGAGCTGGGCGAGCGGATCGCGCTGCCGACGTATGTCGTGCTCGGACAGACCCACCCGCGCGTCCTGGAGCGGGAGGGCGAGGCGTACCGCGACCGGCTGGTCCGGATGTCGCGGGACCTCGGCCTGGGCGACACCGTGCGGTTCGACGGCCGCTACCTGGCCGGTCCGGTCCTGCGTCGCGCCGTGCGCGCGTGCGACGTGGTGCTGCTGCCGTACGACTCGCGCGACCAGGTCACGTCGGGTGTCCTGACCGAGGCGGTCGCGGCGGGCAAGCCGGTCGTGTCCACGGCGTTCCCGCACGCCGTCGAGCTGTTGTCGGGCGGTGCGGGTGCCCTGGTCCCGCAGCGTGACCCGTCGGCCATCGCCGCGGCGCTCGAGCGCGTGCTGACCATCGACGGCGTCGCCGAGCGGATGGCGGCCGTCGCCCGTGGGCTGACACGCGAGCTGCTGTGGCCCACGGTCGCCGAGCGGTACGTCGCGCTCGCGGCCGGGCTGCGCGACGCGCGGGGCGCGGCCGCCCTCCGCCCCGCCGTCTGATGGACGCGCGGCTGCGCTTCGACCACCTGGAACGGCTCGCGACGCCGACGGGTCTGTACGAGCACGCTCGCGGGGTGGTCCCGCGCGTCGAGCACGGGATGTGCGTGGACGACGTCGCCCGCGCGCTGCTCGTCGCCGCGCGGACCCCGGAGCCCGACGGGGGGCTGGTGGCACTCACCGATATCTTCCTGGCGTTCCTCGCCGACGCGCAGGCGCCCCAGGGGCTCATGCACAACCGACGCACCGCCGGCGGCGACTGGGTCGACGTGCCGTCGGCCGACGACCACTGGGGCCGTGCGCTGTGGGCGTGGGGAACGGCGGTGCGACGGTCGTCGTCGACCGCGGTCGTCGCCGGGGCGCGGCACGCGGCACACGTGGCGATGGCCGCCCGCTCCGTCCACCCGCGGGCGACCGCCTACGCGGCGCTGGGTGCCGTGCAGATCCTCGCCGCGGCACCCGATGACACCCGCGCCTTCGCCCTCCTGCGTGACGCCCGCGTCGCGCTCCGGGCGGACCCACCGGGCCCGGGCGCGCGCTGGCACTTCGGGCGGCTGACGTACGCCAACGCGGTGCTGCCCGAGGCGATGATCGCGATCGGTGACGCTCTCGGTGACGCCGACCTGCTGCGCGACGGCCTCGCGCTGCTGGAGTGGCTGGTCGACGAGCAGACGACGGGCCGTCACCTGTCGGTGGTACCCGCCGGCGGTCGAGGGCCCGGTGACGCACGGCCCGGCTTCGACCAGCAACCGATCGAGGTCGCGTGCCTGGCGGAGGCGGCCACGACCGCCTGGTCCGCGACCGGGGTCGACGACTGGCTCGGCGTGCTGGCCATGTGCGTCGGGTGGTTCGAAGGCGACAACGACGGCGCGCTGCCGATGCGCGACGCCACGACCGGCGGCTGCTACGACGGGCTGCTGCGCGGTTCGGTGAACACCAACCAGGGTGCCGAGTCGACCCTGGCGTGGCTCGCGACCCAGCAGCTCGGCCTGGCGGGCGTGCGGGCCGTGCGATGAGTCCCGACCCCGACTGGGTGCGACGGACCGACGTGGCGCTGCGCCCGGACCGGGCCCGCGTGGTGAGCGCCCTGTTCCTGCCCGGCCAGGAGACGGTGACCGCGGGCGAGTCGCGGTCCGCGCAGGTGGTGGAGCGGGTGCTGGCCCTGTCCGACGACGACGTCGCCGCCGAGCTCGACGAGCTGGCGCGGGCCTTCGACGAGCGTCACCGCGACCTGCGGACCGTGTGGGCCGAGCACTTCGCTCTCGTCGAGCACCGCGTCCCGGACCCGCGCGCGCTCGGCGCGGCGCGGCGCCTCCTCGTCGGCGCGGCCTTCACGCACGAGGTCGCGATCGAGGGTGCGGCGCTGTGCAACCCGTCGATCGTGCCGCACCCCGACCAGGCGGGGCTGGCCCCCGGGGCGACGCGGTTCGTCCTGACGCTCCGGGCGGTCGCCGAGGGGCACGTGTCGGGCGCGGAGCTGCGCGCGGGGACGATCGACGCGGCCGGGTCGATCATGCTGGACGCCGCCCCGAGGTTCGCGGTCCGGGCGGACGCGCGCCCGGCGTCGTACTCGCGGGCGGGCTTCGAGCACCAGCTCGACGACTTCGGCGGGGACCTGACCAACGCCCGCTTCGTGCTCGCTTCGCTCGGCGACACGTTCGACCGCGACGAGCTCGACCGGGCGCTCGCGGCACTGCGTGAGCAGAAGCTCACGCGGGGAGCGGCGGTGCGCACGATCGAGCTGTTCGAGCGGATGGCGGACTGCTCGTACGCGGTGGAGTTCCCGCCGGACTCCGCCCTGGCGGAGCGCGTGCTGCTGCCCCGCGGTCCCGCGGAGAGTCACGGCATCGAGGACGTGCGGATGGTGCGCTTCGACTCCGGCGAGTACGTGGGCACCTACTCCGCGTACGACGGCTACCGGGTGTATATGCAGATGCTGCGGACCTGGGACTTCGTCTCGTTCACCGCGACGGCACTGAGCGGTCCGGGCACGCGCGACAAGGGCCTGGCGCTGTTCCCGCGCGCGGTCGGTGGCCGCCACCTCGCCCTCGCGCGAGCCGGCCGGGAGAGCAACGGCGTCTGCGCCTCGGCGGACCTGCTGCGCTGGGACGAGCCCGTGCCTGTGCAGCGGCCCGAGCAAGGGTGGGAGGCCGTCCAGCTCGGCAACTGCGGGTCCCCGATCGAGACCGAGCAGGGGTGGCTTGTGCTCACCCACGGCGTGGGTCCGATGCGCGTGTACAGCATCGGCGCCGTGCTGCTCGACCTCGAGGACCCGACCGTGGTCGTCGGCCGCCTGCGCCGCCCGCTGCTGACGCCCGCGCCCGACGAACGGTCCGGTTACGTGCCGAACGTCGTCTACTCGTGCGGCGCGATGGTCCACGGCCGCACGCTCGTCCTCCCGTACGGGCGGAGCGACACGACGACCGGGATCGCCCTGGTCGACCTCGACGCGCTGCTCACCGAGCTGCGCACGGGAGCACCCTCGACGAAGGAGGACCGATGACCGATCCGCACGCGGAGTTCTCGCGCACCCAGCTGCAGGACAAGCCGTGGGGCCACGAGGCCATCTACGCGGCGGGAGAGCACGGGTACGTCGGCAAGCTCATCGCCGTGACGGCCGGGCATGCGTTGAGCCTGCAGTTCCACGAGGAGAAGGACGAGACGCTGAGCGTCGTCTCCGGAGAGGCGACCTTCGAGCACGGCGTGTCGGCGGACCGGCTCGTGTCGCGGGTCATGCGGCCGGGGGACACCGCGCACGTGCCCGCGAGGCTGCTGCACCGGATCACCGCGACCAGCGACCTCGTGTTCGCGGAGTCCTCGACGGCCGCACCGGGATGGCGCGACGACGTCACGCGGCTCGAGGACCGGTACGGCCGCGGCGGCACGACGAAGCCGTGACCTGCCGCCTCGCTGCTGAGGCGGGGCTCAGCGCAGCGCGTCGGCCGGCAGCGGCGACTCCGGGGCGGAGCGCTCGTCGTCGCTCGCCGCTGCCGTGCCGCTGTGGTGCCGGCCGACCGGCAGGACCAGCGGCGTCCGCGACACCGGGTCGGTGATGACGCGGGCCGACATGCCGAACACGTCGGCGACCATCTGCTCGGTGACGACCTCGGCGGGGGAGCCCTGCGAGTACAGGCGTCCGGAGCGGATCGCCACCAGGTGGTCGGCGTAGCGCGCGGCGAGGTTGAGGTCGTGCAGGACCATGACGATCGTCGTCCCGCGCCGCCGGTTCAGGTCCGTGAGCAGGTCCAGGACCTCGACCTGGTGCGCGACGTCGAGGAACGTCGTCGGCTCGTCGAGCAGCAGCACGTCGGTCTGCTGGGCCAGGGCCATCGCGATCCAGACGCGCTGGCGCTGTCCGCCCGACAGCTCGTCGATCGAGCGGTCCGCGAGGTCCAGGGTGTCGGTCGCGGCGAGGGCCTCCTCGACCGCGACGTCGTCGTCGTGCGTCCAGCGCCGGAACCAGCCCTGGTGCGGGTAGCGGCCGCGACCGACGAGGTCGGCGACCGCGATGCCCTCGGGGCTGACCGGCGTCTGGGGGAGCAGGCCCAGCACGGTGGCGACCTCGCGCGACGGGAGGTCGCCGATGGGCCTGCCGTCCAGCAGCACGGTGCCCGAGGTGGTCTTGAGCAGACGAGCCATCGCGCGCAGCAGGGTGGACTTGCCGCACGCGTTGGCCCCGACGATCGTCGTGATCGCACCCTGCGGGATCTCGAGCGTCATGTCGTGGACCACGACGCGCTCGTCGTACCCGATCGTCGCGGCCTCGACGGCCAGCGTGTGCTTCACAGGGATCCTCCCGAGCGGTTGGACCTGGCCAGGAGCCAGAGCAGGTAGGGCGCGCCCAGCACGCCGGTGACGACCCCCACCGGGAACCGGAGGCCCAGCAGGTGCTGACCGGCGTAGTCACCGACGAGCACGAGCAGCGCGCCGACGAGCGCCGCCGGCCACAGCAGCGGTCCGCTGCCGCGCACCAGACGGTGGGCGATGGGGCCGGCAAGGAACGCGACGAACGCGATCGGCCCGGCGGCCGCGGTACCGACGGAGACGAGGGCGACGGCCACGACCAGCAGCACGAGCCGGCTGCGGTCGGCGGAGACACCGAGCGCGGTCGAGGCGTCGTCGCCCAGCTGGAGCGCCGAGAGCGGACGGGACAGCACGGTCGCGAGCGGCGCGAGAACCGCGACGGCGACCGCGAGCGGGCGGACGACCGGCCAGAAGGCAGAGTTCAGGCTGCCGGTGAGCCAGCGCATCGCCTCGTTCACGTCGTAGATCGCGGCGCGGGACAGGGTGTACGAGATCACGGAGTCGAGCATCGCCCCGACCGCGATGCCGATCAGGATCAGGCGCGTGCCGTGCACGCCGCGACGCCACGAGAGCGCGTAGATGACCCCGGCCACGCCGATGCCGGCAGCGACGGCGACGGCCGACAGGGCCGGCCCGCTGATGCTGAAGGCCGTGATGGCGACGACCGCTGCGGCGCTCGACCCCGCGCTGATACCGATGACGTCGGGGCTGGCCAGGACGTTGCGGAGCATGGTCTGGAACATGACACCGCCCATGCCGAACGCGATCCCGACCAGGATCCCGGTCAGCGCGCGGGGCAGTCTCAGGTCGCCGACCGTGAAGCTCGCACCGTCGACGTGCTGGCCCAGGACGACGCGGAACACGTCGACCGGCGAGTACGAGCGCTCGCCGACGCACAGCGTGAGAAGAGTGACCGCGAGCAGGGCGACGACGAGCACGACGAGCACCAGCCGCCAGCGGCGCGACCGGGCACGCCGGCCGGCACCGACGAGGGCACCGGGAGCCGCGGCGGACGCGGGGGTGGTCAGGGTCGCTGTCACAGCTCACGCACCTTGCTGCGGCGGATGATCACGATGAAGAACGGGGCGCCGAGAAGCGCCGTCATGATGCCGACCTCGAGGTCCTGGGGGCGGGTCAGGATGCGGCCCAGGACGTCCGCGCCCAGGAGCAGCGCGGCGCCGAACGCGGCGGAGTACGGCAGGAGCCAGCGATGCGTGGGTCCCGTGAAGGTGCGGGCCAGGTGGGGCATGACCAGGCCGACGAAGGCGATGGGGCCGGCGATCGCCGTCGCGGAACCCGCCAGCAGGACGGCGGCGGCGGCGCCCAGCAGCCGGATGCTCCCGGTCCGCTGACCGAGCCCGACGGCCAGGTCGTCCCCGAGCGCGAGCGCGTCGAGCCCACGGGCCGACGCCAGCGCCAGCAGCGCACCGACGACGAAGAACGGCAGGACCTCGCCGATCTGCGTGAAGTCGGCGCGGCCGAGGGAGCCGACCTGCCAGAACCGGAAGCTCTCGAGCACGTCGTTGCGGGCGAGCAGGACCATGGAGACCATCGAGCTGATGGCGGCGGTCGTCGCGGCGCCGGCCAGCGCGAGCTTGAGCGGTGTGGCGCCCTCGCGGCCCAACGAGCCGATGGCGTACACGAGCCCGGCCGCCAGGGCGGCGCCGAGGAACGCGAGCCAGATGTACTGGTTCAGGTCGGAGAGGCCGAACCACGCGATGCCGACGACCACGAGCAGCGACGCACCGGCGTTGACGCCGAGGATCCCCGGGTCGGCCAGCGGGTTGCGCGTCAGGCCCTGCATGACGGCGCCGGCCAGGCCGAGCGCGGCACCGACGAGCAGGCCCAGCACGGTGCGGGGGATGCGGGCGTGCACGGCGGCCTGTGCGATGTCGTCGGGCGCGGGGTTCAGGACGCCACCGACGACGTCCGGCCAGCTGACGACGCGGGAGCCGAACGCGAGCGACGCGACGGAGAAGAGCACCAGCACCGCGACGCAGACGAGCAGGCCCAGCACGCGTCGCCGACGCATCGACACCGGCCGCCCCCCCCAGGGGGCGACCGGTGTGGGTGCTGGTGCCAGGGTCATGCGTAGGTCACTTGACGTTCTTGGCCGCGGCCTCGAACAGGTCGAGGTACTTGTCGAGGCCCCACGGCACGGACAGGATCGTCGGGCCGGAGGTCGACGCCGCGAACGGGGTGTTGTCCGGGACGACGACGACCGCACCGTTCTTCACCGCGGGGATCTTGCCGAGCAGCGGGTCCTTCTGCAGCCACGCGAGCGTGGTGTCGTCGCCGTAGGTGACGAGGATGTCGGCGTCGGAGAGCTTGTCGGCGTTCTCCGAGCTGATGTACCCGCCGAACCCGGTGAGCTCGCTGAAGCCGGCCACCGAGGGCGCCACCTTCATGCCGAAGTCCTCGACGTACTGCACGCGGGCGTCGACGCCGGTGTAGATCCAGAGCTTGCTCTTGTCGGCCTTGTCGGCGGCCGTGTAGACGAACGTCTTGCCGGCGATGTCGGGCCGGGTCGCGAGCGCGCTCGTGATCTGCTTCTCGATCTCGTCGATCTTGGCCTGCGCCTCGGCCTTCTTGCCGATGGCCTCGCCGTCGACCAGGGCCATGTCGCGCCAGTTGGTGCCCCACGCGACCGTGGGGAAGGAGACGGTGGGGGCGATCGCCGAGAGCGTCGTCCAGTCCTCCTTCGTGATGCCGGACTGGGCGGCGAGGATGACGTCGGGGTTCGTGTCGTTGACGGCCTCGAAGTCGGTGCCGTCGGTCTCGTCGAACAGCTGGGGCGCCTTGTCGCCTGTCGCGCCGAGCTTCTGCAGTGCGTCGTACGCCCACGGCAGGACGCCGTCGCCGTTGTCGTCGCCGTAGTTCGCCTTGGCGAAGCCGACGGGCACGATGCCCAGCGCGATCGCGACGTCCTGGTTGCCCCACGCGATGCTCGCGACGCGCTCAGGCTGCTTGTCGATCGTCGTCTCGCCGAACGTGTTCTTGAGCGTCACGGGGAACGCGTCGGCAGCGGCGGAGGCCGTGTCGCTGGACGTCGCGGCGGGCGTGGCGTCGTCGTCGCCCGACGAGCAGGCGGCCAGGGCCAGGGCCGCGACGGCGGCAAGAGCAGCGAGCCGGGCGGGCCGGAGTGCGGTGCGCATGGGAGTCCTCGGATCGGGATCGGATAAGGCGAGCCTCACCTTACGGCCCGCGGACCCGATCCGGGAATCGGGACGTGCGTCACAAGCCCGTTCCCACACCCGTTCATGTCCGAATGACTTTGAATCTCTTGACATCTGTCCGTTTCGAGTCCATTC
This sequence comes from Cellulomonas sp. JH27-2, assembly GCF_014837175.1. GTDB lineage: Bacteria > Actinomycetota > Actinomycetes > Actinomycetales > Cellulomonadaceae > Cellulomonas. The sequence continues at coordinate 47,544 of NZ_JACYFR010000005.1, forward strand.
TCAGTGTCAGAAGGGCCGGAACGGACCGGTTCGCAGGACATCGGAGCTGATGTGTACGCACCGGAGCGGCACCAGAAGATCCTCGCCACCGCGCGGGCCGACGGTCGGGTCGACGTCGCGGGCCTCGCGGCCACCCTGGACGTGACACCGGAGACGATCCGGCGCGACCTCACCGCGCTCGAGCGGCACGGGCTGGTCCGGCGCGTCCACGGCGGGGCCATCCCCGTCGAGCGGCTCGGCTTCGAGCCCGGCATCGCAGACCGCGAGGGCATGCTCGCAGGGGAGAAGGAGCGCATCGCCAAGGCAGCGCTCGACGAGCTGCCGGACGGTGGGGCGGTCATCCTCGACGCCGGCACCACGACCGTCCGCCTGGCCGAGCTGCTGCCCGACGACCGCGACCTCACAGTCGTGACGCATGCGCTCCCCGTCGCGACGGTCCTCGCGCCGCGGCCCAACATCACGCTGCACCTCGTCGGGGGGACCGTGCGTGGGCGGACCCTGGCGGCCGTCGGGTCCTGGGCCCTGCGCGAGCTGGGCGAGATCCACGCCGACGTCGCCTTCCTGGGGACCAACGCCATCAGCGTCGAGCACGGGCTGAGCACACCGGACCTGTCGGAGGCCGCGGTCAAGCAGGCGCTCGCCGCGGCGGCCCGTCGCACGGTGGTCCTCGCGGACCACACCAAGCTGGGCCGCACCGACTTCGCGCACGTGGCGCCGCTGTCCGCCGTGGACACGCTCATCACCGACTCCGGCGCGGCCGTCGAGCTGGTCGACGAGCTCGAGGCCGCCGGCCTGCAGGTGGTGCGCGCATGATCGTCACGCTCACCCCCAACCCGAGCCTCGACCGCGCGCTCGACGTGCACCGGCTGGTGCCCGGCGAGGTCGTCCGCGCGACGGCCGTCCACGTCCACCCGGGCGGCAAGGGCACCAACGTCAGCCGCGCGCTGGTGCGGCACGGGGTCGCGTCGCGCGCAGTCCTGCCCGTCGGCGGCGCGGACGGTGAACGGCTCGTCGAGCTGCTGGCCGCGCAGGGTGTCCCGGTGGTGGCGGTCCCCGTCGCCGGCGACACCCGCACCAACATCACGCTCGCGGAGCGGTCGGGGACCACGACGAAGATCAACGCCCCCGGCGCCACACTGTCGGGCGCGGAGGTGGACGCCCTCCTCGGTGCCCTCGCCGCGGCGCTCGACGGCGCGAGCGGGCTCGTCGCCGCCGGGAGCCTGCCCTCGGGTGCCACCGACGACCTCTTCGTCCGCGCCGCCGCGCTCGCGGCGGACCGCGGCATCCCGTTCGCGCTCGACACCTCGGGCGAACCGCTCGAGCGGTCCGCGCGTGCGGGCGGGCTGGACCTGCTCAAGCCCAACGACAACGAGCTCGCGGCGCTCGTCGGGCGCCCGCTGACCACCGTGGGGGACGTCGTCGACGCCGCCCGCGAGGTGATCGCAGCCGGGACGCGGTACGTGCTGGTGTCGCTCGGCGCGCACGGCGCGCTGCTGGTCACCGGCGAGCGCACGTGGTGGGCCGGCGGCGAGCCGCTGGTCCCGCTGTCCACCGTCGGCGCGGGGGACATGACCCTCGCCGGCTTCCTGTCTGCGGACGGCCCCGCCGCCGACCGCCTCCGCACGGCCGTCGCGTGGGGGCGCGCGGCCGTGCGCATGCCCGGTACCGCCGTACCGGATCCCGCAGCCGTCGACCTCGCCGCCGTGCGGGTGCTCGAGGCCCCCGACCCCCGCCTCACCCCGAAGGAGCTGCTGTGAGCACCCCACTCATCACCGCGGACCTGGTCGCCGTCGACCTGGCCGCAGCGGACCGCGACGACGCGACCCGCCACCTCATCGGCCTGCTGGCCGCGGCCGGCCGCGTCACCGACGCCGACGGCTTCCACGCCGACGTCCGGGCCCGCGAGGCGCAGATGGCGACGGGGATGCCCGGCGGGATCGGCCTGCCGCACGCCCGCTCGGAGCACGTCACCGCGCCCAGCCTGGCCATCGGCCGGCTGACGCAGGGCGTCGACTGGGGTGCCCCCGACGGCCCCGCGACGCTCGTCTTCCTCATCGCCGCGCCCGCGACGGGCGAGGGCGACCACCTGCAGATCCTGGCCGCACTGGCGCGGCGTCTGGTCCACGAGTCGTTCACGACCTCGCTGCGGGAGGCGCCCGACGCCGCCACCGTCGCCGAGATCGTCACCCGAGAGGTCGTGCCGTCATGAAGTTCGTCGCCGTCTCCTCCTGCCCCACGGGCATCGCCCACACGTACATGGCCGCAGAGGCGCTCGAGCAGGCCGGCCGCGCCGCCGGCCACGAGGTCGTCGTCGAGACCCAGGGTGCCGCCGGCTCGACACCCCTCGACCCCGCCGTGATCGCCGCGGCCGACGGCGTCATCTACGCCGCGGACCTCGAGGTCCGCGACAAGGAGCGCTTCGCGGGCAAGCCGTTCGTCGACGTGGGTGTGAAGAAGGCCGTGCACGACGCGCCGGGCGTCCTGGCCGCGGCGATCGCCGCGGTGGAGGCGGGAGTGCCTGCCGCCACGTCGGCCGCCGTGCACACGCCGTCGCCCGCCACCAAGGTGGACAGGAACGCGAGCGTCGGTACCCGGGTCCGGCAGTGGCTCATGACCGGCGTCAGCTACATGATCCCGTTCGTCGCCGCGGGCGGCATCCTCATCGCGCTCGGCTTCATGCTGGCCGGGATCGCGTGGGACGGCGGCAACGGCGCCGTCGAGGTCACCAAGATCCCGGTCACCGACCTCGTGTCGAACTTCGACCCGACGTCGCTGCAGCAGTGGTCGGCGGTGCTGTTCCAGACCGGCGCGCTCGCGTTCGGGTTCCTGGTGCCGGTGCTGTCCGGGTTCATCGCCTACGCGATCGCCGACCGGCCGGGCCTCGTGCCCGGGTTCGTCGGTGGCGCTGCGTCCGTCGCCGTCGGCGCCGGCTTCCTGGGCGGCCTGGTCACCGGCTTCGTCGCCGGTGGTCTGGCCTGGTGGATCAGCCGCTGGAACGTGCCGAAGGGCGTGCGCGGGGTGATGCCCGTCGTCGTGACGCCGCTGCTGAGCTCGCTGCTCGTCGGCATCATCACCCTCGTCGTCATCGGTCGGCCCATCGCCGCCGCGATGGACCACCTCAGCGACTGGCTCAACGGCCTGTCGGGGAACAACCTGGTGCTGCTGGGGGCCCTGCTCGGCGCGATGATGGGCTTCGACCTGGGTGGTCCGGTCAACAAGGTCGCCTACACGTTCGCCGTGACCGGCCTCGCGACGGAAGGCCTGACGGCCGACGCGAACCAGTACAAGATCATGGCCGCGGTGATGGCCGCCGGCATGGTCGCGCCGCTGGCCATGGCGCTCGCGACGACCGTCCGCAAGAGCCTGTTCACCCATGCCGAGCGCGAGAACGGCAAGGCCGCGTGGCTGCTGGGTGCCTCGTTCATCTCCGAGGGCGCCATCCCGTTCGCCGCGGCGGACCCGTGGCGCGTCATCGTGTCCTCCGTGGTCGGCTCGTCGGTGGCCGGTGCGGTGTCGATGGCGTTCGGCGCCGGACTGCGTGCCCCGCACGGCGGCATCTGGGTGCTGCCCCTGATCTCGAACTTCTGGGGCTTCCTGGTCGCGGTGCTCGTCGGCATGGTCATCAGCTGCGCCATCGTCATCGCGCTCAAGAGCGCACGCCCCAGCGCGGTCGTCCAGGCCGAGCAGGCCGCCGACGCCCAGCTCGCCGCCGCCGTCGCCACGGCCGCCTGAGCCCGCCACCCGGAGAGGAAACCACCATGTCCCAGCGCACCGTCGCCGTCGCCTCCCGCGTCGGCCTGCACGCCCGGCCCGCCATGATCTTCACGCAGGCCGTCGAGGCCTCGGGCGTCCCGGTCACCATCGCCCGCCCGGGCGGCGAGCCCGTCGACGCCGGGTCGATCCTGTTCGTGATGTCGCTCGGCGTGCCGTCGGGCGAGGAGGTCAGGCTCGAGGCCGACGGCCCCGACGCCGACCGCGTCCTCGACGAGCTGGTCACCCTGCTCGCGACGGACCTCGACGCACCAGAAGCCTCGGAGGCGTCGTGACCACCGGCGTCGCGGTCGTCCTGCAGGGTGTCGGCGTGGGGCGCCGGGCCGCGGTCGGGCCGGTCGCCCGGGTCCAGCCCGTCCCCGCGGTGCCGGGCGACGCGCCGCTCGTGGTCGGCGGCGAGGTCCTGACGGGGGAGCGGGCGCAGGAGGTGGTCTCCCGGGCGTTCGCCGACGTGTCCGCCGCGCTGGCCGGCCAGTCGCGCCGCGCCACCGGCACGGTCAAGGACGTCCTGGCGGCCACGGCGCAGATGGCCGACGACCGCGCGCTGCGCAGCCAGGTGCTGACGCGCGTCGGCGCGGGCGAGCCGGTCGTGGCCGCCGTCGACGGGGTCGTCGAGACGTTCGCGACGATGTTCACGCAGGCCGGCGGCTACCTCGCCGAGCGCGTCACCGACCTGCGCTCCGTGCGCGACCGCGTGGTCGCGGCGGCGATGGGGCTGCCGGCGCCGGGCGTGCCCGAGCTCACGGAGCCGTCGGTCGTCGTCGCGACCGACCTGGCGCCCGCCGACACCGCCGCGCTCGACCTCGACAAGGTCCTCGCGATCGTCACCGAGCTGGGCGGACCCACGGGGCACACCGCGATCATCGCCGGGCAGCTCGGCCTGCCGTGCCTGGTGCGCGTGCACGGGGTCACGGACCTGGCCGACGGGACGCGGGTAGCGGTCGACGCTGCGAGCGGGCTGGTCACCGTGGACCCCGACGACGCGCTCGTGGCGGAGCTCGACCGCCGCGCGGCGGCCGAGCGGGCACTCGAGTCCGACACCGACGCCGGAGCCACCGCCGACGGGCACACCGTGCAGCTCCTGGCCAACATCGGCACCGCCGCCGATGCCGTCCGGGTCGCGGGCACTGCCGCGGAGGGGGTCGGGCTGTTCCGGACCGAGGTGCTCTTCCTCGAGGCCACCGCCGAGCCGACGGTCGCCGAGCAGTCCGCCGCGTACGCCGCGGCCCTGGCAGCGCTGCCCGGCCGCAAGGTCGTCGTGCGCACGCTCGATGCGGGCGCCGACAAGCCGCTGGCCTTCGCGACCCAGCCGGACGAGGAGAATCCCGCGCTCGGCGTGCGCGGCTACCGCCTGGTGCGCACCAACGCCGACCTCGTCGAGCACCAGCTCGAGGCCCTCGCCCAGGCGCAGCGCAGCACGGGGCAGGCGCCGTGGGTCATGGCGCCCATGATCGCGACCGCCGACGAGGCGCGCGACTTCGCGCGCCGCGCCCGGGCGCACGGCATCGAGCGCGTCGGCGTCATGGTCGAGGTGCCGTCCGCGGCGCTGCGCGCGGCCGAGATCCTCGCGGAGGTCGACTTCGTCTCGCTCGGCACCAACGACCTGGCGCAGTACACGATGGCGACCGACCGGCTGCGCGGTGAGCTGGCCGACCTGCTGGACCCGTGGCAGCCGGCCGTGCTGGACCTGGTCGCGGCGACCGCCCGCGCAGGGACGCAGCTCGGCAAGCCGGTGGGTGTCTGCGGCGAGTCGGCCGCCGACCCGGTGTTCGCGCTCGTGCTCGTCGGGCTCGGGGTGACGAGCCTGTCGATGTCGTCGGGTGCGCTGCCCGCCGTGCGGTTCGCGGTGCGGAGTCACACCCTCGAGCGGTGCCGCGAGCTGGCCGCAGGGGCGCTCGCGGCGGCGTCGGCACAGGCCGCGCGCGACGTCGTCGTCGACGGGCTGGACCCGGACGTCCGCGCGGCGCTGGGCGTCTGAGGGCGTCGGCGTGCTGCCCGTCCGGGCGGCACGCCGCGCCGACCGATCGACTGGCCGATAGACGGCGCGGCGCGTCGCCGGTCCGGGCCGGACTCGCGCGTACGCTGGCGAGCATGGCGCACGATCCTTCCGGAACCGGCCCCGCCGAGCTGTACGACCCCGAGTCGGACCCGCTCGCGACGTACGTGCTGGAGCCCGACGACGTCCGACCGCTGCTGGCCCGCATCGTCGCGTCGCCCGGCGCCTCGACGCACACGTCGCTCGCACCGTTCACGGGCGCCCCGATCGCAGCGGTGCCGCTGTCGACGCCCGACGACGTGGCGCGCGCGGCCCGCACGGCCCGGGCGGCACACCGGCTGTGGGCCGCCCGTCCGCTGCACGAGCGCACGGCGGTCCTCCTGCGCTTCCACGACCTGGTGCTCGACCGGCAGAGCGACGTGCTCGACCTCATCCAGGTGGAGAACGGCAAGGCCCGCGTCGCGGCGTTCGAGGAGGTCGCCGACATCGCGCTCGTCGCCCGCCACTACGCCGCGCGCGCCGGCCGCTACCTGCGCACGCGTCGCGTCCCCGGCGTGGTCCCGGGCCTGACGAGCACGCGCGTGCTGCGCCACCCCGTCGGTGTGGTCGGCATCATCGCGCCCTGGAACTTCCCCCTCACGCTGACGATCGGCGACGTCCTGCCCGCGCTCGTGGCCGGCAACGGCGTGGTGCTGCGGCCCGACCCGCAGACGGCGCTGACCGCGCTGTGGGCCGCCGAGCAGCTCGAGGAGGCCGGGCTGCCGGCCGGCCTGCTGCAGGTCGTCGTCGGCGACGGGCCGACGGTCGGCGCGGCCGTCGTCGAGCACGTGGACCACGTGTCGTTCACGGGCTCGACGCGGACGGGGCGGATCGTCGCAGCCCAGGCGGGCGAGCGTCTGGTCCCGGCCACACTGGAGCTCGGTGGCAAGAACCCCATGTACGTGGCGGAGGACGTCGACGTCGAGGTCACGGCCGAGGGTGCCGTGCGCGCGTGCTTCGTCGGCACCGGCCAGGTGTGCGTCTCGATCGAGCGGATGTACGTCCACGAGGACGTGTACGACGACTTCGTCGAGGCGTTCACGCGCCGCACGCGTGCGCTACGCCTGGGCGCCGGGCTCGACTACCGCGCCGAGGTCGGGTCGCTGACCTCGGCGGCGCAGCTCGCGACCGTCGTCGAGCACGTCGAGGACGCCGTCGGGCACGGCGCCACCGTGCTGGCCGGGGGCGTGCACCGCGCCGACCTGGGCCCGTGGTTCTACGAGCCGACGATCCTGACGGACGTCCCCGAGCAGGCGCGCCTGTACCGCGAGGAGACGTTCGGCCCCGTGGTCGCGCTGTACAAGGTCGCGTCCGACGACGAGGCCGTGGCCGCCATGAACGACAGCGAGTTCGGCCTCAACGCGAGCATCTGGACCGCCGACACCCGCCGCGGCGCCGCGCTCGCACGCCGCGTCCGGGCCGGCAGCGTCAACGTCAACGAGGGGTACGTCGCCACGTGGGGTTCGGTCGGCGCACCGCAGGGTGGCGTCGGCTCGTCGGGCCTCGGTGCCCGCCACGGTCGTGAAGGCCTGTGGGAAACGACCCGCCTGCAGACCGTGGCCGTCCAGCACGGCGTGCACGGGCTCGCGGGCGGCCGCATCCCGAGCATCGGGCTGAACCGGCTCTTCGAGCTCGGCACCGCGACCTGGCCGGCCGTCTACACCGAGCTGCTGCGCGTCATGAGGGCTGCCCGCCTGCCCTGATCCGGAGGCCGAACCAGGCCCACGCGGCGGCGCTTCCTGCCAGGATGCACGCATGACGACTGCGACCGCGCTGCTGGTCGATCCGGCGGTCGTGCCGTCGGTGCCGTACGCGGGCTGGGGGCGCCGCGTGCTGGCTTCCCTGCTCGACGCGGCCGTCCTGAGCGCGGTCGCCTGGCTCAGCACGGGAGCGACGCTCGGCTGGGACGCCGCGATCGTCGTGTGGGGATGGAGCGGGGAGCACCGCTCGTCCTGGTGGATCGTCGCCGCCTACGTCGGCATGCTCGTCCTGCAGGCCCGCACCGGGAGGACGCCGGGCAAGCAGGTGGCGGGCGTCGTGGTGGTCCGGGAACGCGACGGCCGGCCGGTGGGGCTCCTGGGCACCGTCGGGCGCACGCTCGCGCACCTGCTCGACGCGATCCTGTTCATCGGCTACCTGCGCCCGCTCTGGGATCCGCGCCGGCGGACGTTCGCCGACTCGCTCGTTGGCTCCGTGGCGCTGGTGAGCGCGTCGCGGTGGACGTCGGGCCCCCGGCGCTCCCGCGTCGCCACCATCGCCGCGACCGTCGCTGTCGCCGGTGCGCTCACCCTGGTCCTGACGCCTGCCACGGTCAAATCTGCCGGAGCAACCTCCTGCCGCGTGCCCGCGGGTGTCGAGCTGGACGGGCTCTGGTGGGACGTGGCTCCGGGCGTCGAGACGCGCCTGGGCATCACGCGCACGCGACCCGACGCCCCGGAAGGCACAGTGGTGTGGAGCACGTCGACCACCGTCCCGGCCGAGGACGGGACGCAGCTCGAGGTGCGCGCGGAGGACGGCCGGGTGGTCGGGAGCGCCACCTTCGACGCCGGCACGCTCGCCGACGACTACTCGGGCAGCGAAGAGCTGACGATCCCCACCCTGGGTGGTCCGGTCGACGTCGACGCGCTCCCGGTGTCCGCCCGGCTGGTGCGACGGGACGGCACGGTCGTCGAGCTGTGCGCGACGAAGGACCGTGCCTGACGCAGCCGGTGACGCTCCCCGGCGGTGCGTCGCGCTCAGCCCGCGGCGATGATCGAGCAGATGTTGCCCGCCGGGTCGGTGAACCACGCGATGAGCGGGCCGTCGTTCCTGGCCACGTAGTCGTCGTCCGTCGTGTCGCCGTACTTCTCGAACGGGACGCCGCGCTCGCGCAGCGCCGCGACCGTGCCCGGTACGTCGTCGACCGCGAAGTTGAGCACGGTGTACGACGCCGGCTGGTGCGCGGGACCCTTGGGGTACCCAGCACGTCCTTGCCGCTCAGGTGCAGCCAGAGCATGCCGTGGTCCACGCTCACGTCGAGGCCGAGGGTCTCGCCGTAGAACGCCTGCGCGGCGGGGACGTCGTCGGTCGAGAACCCGCTGAACGCGTTGCTGAGATCCATGCTGTGCTCCGGTTCGTCAGGCGTGCCCCACCGCTGCGGGGTCCGCGTCGTCGCGGGACAGGCCCGCACCCTCGGTGACCTCGAGGGCCTGACGCGCGATGGCCAGCTCCTCGTTCGTCGGCACGACGAGGACCGTCGTGCGGCTCCAGTCCGCGGAGATGATCGTCGGCGCCTTCTTGCGCCCGGCGTTGCGCTCGGGGTCGAGCGCGATGCCGAGGCCTTCGAGCCCTGCGCAGGCGGCGGCACGGACCTCGTCGTCGTTCTCGCCCACGCCCGCGGTGAATACGAGCACGTCGAGCCGGCCCAGCACCGCCAGGTACGCCCCGATGTACTTCTTGAGCCGGTGCGCGTAGACCTCGAGCGCCACGCGGGCGTCCTCGTCACCGTCGGCGACGAGCTGGTGGATCGCGCGCAGGTCGTTCTCCCCGGCCAGGCCCTTGAGGCCCGAGCGGCGGTTGAGCAGGTCGTCGACGTCGTCGACGCTCATGCCCGCGTTGCGTTGCAGGTGGATGAGCACCGCGGGGTCGAGGTCGCCCGACCGGGTGCCCATCACGAGGCCCTCGAGCGGCGTCATGCCCATCGACGTGTCGACCGCCTTGCCGCCCAGCACGGCAGACGCCGACGCGCCGTTGCCCAGGTGCAGCACGATCGTCGCGAGGTCCTCCACGTGCCGGTCCAGCACGCGTGCCGCCTCGTGCGCGACGAAGTGGTGCGACGTGCCGTGGAACCCGTAGCGCCGCACGCCGTGCTCGCGCGCGACGTCGCGGTCGATCGCGTACGTCGCCGAGGCCGGGGGCAGGCCGTGGAAGAACGCCGTGTCGAACACGACGACGTGAGGGACGTCCGGGAGGAGCTCGCGCGCGACGCGGATGCCGGTCACGTTGGCGGGGTTGTGCAGGGGAGCCAGCGGCGAGAGCGCGTCGATCTGCGCGACGACGTCGTCGTCCACGAGCACGGGCGTGGAGAAGACCGACCCGCCGTGGACGACGCGGTGCCCGACGGCGACGACACCGGCCGACGTGAGGTCGGGGCCGACCTCCTCGAACAGTCCCAGCACGGCGCGAAGGCCCTCGCCGTGGTCGCCGATCGGCTGCTCCCGCTCCACGGTCGTGTCGCCGGACGTGTGCTTCAGCGTCGCGGAGTCCTCGCCGATCCGCTCGACGATCCCGGAGGCGACGGCGGTCCCCACGACGGGGTCGACCAGCTGGTACTTGATCGACGACGACCCGGAGTTGACGACCAGGACGGTGGCGGTGCTCATCGGGTCTCCTGCGTGGTGTCGGACGCGGCCTGCGCCTGGATGGCGGTGATCGCGACGGTGTTGACGATGTCCTGCACGAGCGCGCCGCGCGACAGGTCGTTGACGGGCATCCGCAGGCCCTGCAGCACCGGCCCGATGGCGACGGCGCCCGCCGAGCGCTGGACGGCCTTGTAGGTGTTGTTGCCGGTGTTGAGGTCGGGGAAGACGAAGACGGTCGCGCGACCGGCCACGGCGGAGTCCGGCAGCTTGGTCTTCGCGACCGACGCGTCGACGGCCGCGTCGTACTGGATCGGGCCCTCGATCGACAGGTCGGGTCGGCGCTCGCGGACCAGCGCGGTCGCGGCGCGCACCTTCTCCACGTCCGCCCCCGTGCCGGACTCGCCCGTGGAGTAGGACAGCATCGCGATGCGCGGCTCGATGCCGAACTGCACCGCGGTCTGCGCGGAGGAGATGGCGATGTCGGCGAGCTGCTCGGCGCTCGGGTCGGGGATGACGGCACAGTCGGCGTAGACCAGGACGCGGTCCTCGAGGCACATGAGGAAGCAGCTCGACACGCTGTTGACGCCGGGACTCGTCTTGATGATCTCGAACGACGGCTTGATGGTGTGCGCGGTGGTGTGTGCCGCCCCCGACACCATGCCGTCCGCGAGCCCGAGCTTGACCATCAGCGTGCCGAAGTACGACACCGACGGGACGATCTCGCGGGCCCGCTCGACGGTCATGCCCTTCGCGGCGCGCAGCTGCGCGTACTGCTCCGCGAACCGGGTCACCCACTGCTCGTCGTGCGGGTCGATCACGTCGGCGTCGTCGAGCGACAGCCCCAGCTCGGTGGAGCGCGTGCGGATCGCGGTCTCGTCGCCCAGCAGCGTCAGGCGCGCGACCCCGCGCTGCAGCAGCGTGGACGCGGCCCGCAGGATGCGGTCGTCGTCGCCCTCCGGAAGGACGATGTGCTTGCGGTCGGCGCGAGCCCGGTCCAGGAGCTCGTACTCGAACATGAGCGGCGTGACGACCTCGGGCCGGGCCACGTCGAGTGCCGCGAGCAGGGCGGGGCCGTCGATGTGCTGCTCGAACGTCGCCAGCGCGGTGTCGACCTTGCGCTGCGAGTCGGCCGTCAGACGTCCGCGTGTGGAGGCCGCCGCGCTCGCGGAGCGGAACGAGCCGAGCGTCGTCGCGATGATCGGCAGGCGGCTGCCCAGCCCCTCGATGAGACGCGCGATGGTGGGAGCCGGGCGGAAGCCGCCGTTGAGGATGATGCCCGCCAGGTTGGGGAAGCCCTCGGCCTGGTGGGCGAGCAGCAGGCCCAGCAGCACGTCGGACCGGTCGCCCGGGGTGATCAGGACGGCGCCGTCGGCGAGCCGGTCCAGCAGGTGCTCGATGGACATGGCGCCGACGAGCACGTCGAGCACCTCGCGTGCGAGCAGCTGCTCGTCGCCGGAGATGAGCTCGCCGCCCACGGAGTCCATGAGCTGGCGGACGGTCGGCGCCGTGAGCAGGGGTTCCTCCGGGAGGGCCCACGCCGGGATGTCCGCGCTGGTCAGCGCCGCGCGGACGGCGTCGAGCGAGCCGGGGGCCGTGCGGTTCGCGACGACCGCGGTGACCTGGGCGTGGTTCGCGTGCAGCTCGGCCACCGCGACGGACGCGGCCTGCGCGACGCCGTCGGGCGTGCGGCCGCGCCCGTTGACGACGAGCACGACCGGCGCGCCCAGGTTGGCGGCGATGCGCGCGTTGTAGGCCAGCTCGGTGGGGCTGGCGACGTCCGTGTAGTCGGTGCCGACCACGACGACGGCGTCGCACCGGTTCGCGACCTCGTGATAGCGCGTCACGATGCGCGACAGCGCCGCCTCCGGGTCCGGGAGCAGCTCCTCATAGGTCACCCCGATGCACTCGTCGTACTCCAGGTCGACGCCGTCGTGCTCGAGCAGGAGCTCGAGGACGAAGTCCTTCGTCTCGGTCGAGCGCGCCACGGGGCGGAACACCCCCACGCGCTGCACGGTGCGGCTCAGGAGGTCGACCAGACCCAGTGCGACGACGGACTTGCCGGTGTCACCCTCGGGTGAGGCGACGTAGATGCTGCGGGCCACGGTGGGGCTTCTCCTGTGCTGGTCGAGCGGGGGTGGTGCTCGTGCTGGTGCGGTTCGTGAGCCGGGGAGGGCCCGGTGCGGGCCCTCCCCGGCTGGTTCAGCTACTCGTTGTCACCGCCGGTCGAGAGCGTCGCCTCGACCTGGCTGCTGTCCGCCGCGTCCTGCGCGTCGGGCCACACCCAGTCGCGCACCTCGGGCAGGTCGTCGCCGTGCTCGCGGGTGTACTGGCGGGCCGTGATGCGCGCGTCCTGCATCTTCTGGCGCAGGTTGGCCTGGGTGGTGGCCAGGTGCGGCACGTTGTCGATGACGTCGATGACCAGGCGGTAGCGGTCCAGGTCGTTGAGCATCACCATGTCGAACGGCGTCGTCGTCGTCCCCTCCTCCTTGTACCCGCGCACGTGGATGTTCTTGTGCCCGTTGCGGCGGTACGTGAGGCGGTGGATGAGCCATGGGTAGCCGTGGTAAGCGAAGATCACCGGCCGGTCCGCCGTGAACAGGCCGTCGAACTCCTTGTCCGACAGACCGTGCGGGTGCTCCCGCTCGTCCTGCAGACGCATGAGGTCGACGACGTTGATCACGCGGACCTTGAGGTCCGGGATCTCGCGGCGCAGGATGTCGGCCGCGGCCAGCACCTCGAGCGTCGGGACGTCGCCGGCTGCGCCGAGCACCACGTCGGGCGCCTCGCCGGCGACCTCGGTGCCCGCCCACTCCCAGATGCCCAGGCCGCGCGTGCAGTGCGCGACGGCCTGGTCCATGGTCAGGAAGTTGGGGGCCGGCTGCTTGCCGCTGACGACGACGTTGACGTACTGCCGGCTGCGCAGGCAGTGGTCGTACGTCGACAGCAGGGTGTTCGCGTCCGGCGGCAGGTACACCCGCACGACGGACGCCTTCTTGTTGACCACGTGGTCGATGAACCCGGGGTCCTGGTGGCTGAACCCGTTGTGGTCCTGGCGCCAGACGTGGCTGGAGAGCAGGTAGTTGAGGCTCGCGATGGGCCGGCGCCACGGGATCTCGTCGGTCACCTTGAGCCACTTGGCGTGCTGGTTGAACATCGAGTCGATGATGTGGATGAACGCCTCGTAGCAGTTGAACAGCCCGTGGCGGCCCGTCATGAGGTAACCCTCGAGCCATCCCTGGCACTGGTGCTCCGAGAGCATCTCCATCACGCGGCCCGCGCGGGCCAGGTGCTCGTCGACCTCCTCGCCGTAGAACTGCGCGTTCCACTGCTTGTCGGTGACCTCGAAGACGGACTGGAGCCTGTTCGACGCGGTCTCGTCAGGCCCGAAGATCCGGAAGTTGTCCGGGTTCTGCCGGATGACGTCCGTGAGCCAGTTCCCCAGGATGCGCGGAGCCTCCGCGAACGAGCCGCCCGGCGTGGGGACGTCGACGGCGTAGTCGCGGAAGTCGGGCAGGCGCAGGTCCTTGAGCAGCAGGCCCCCGTTCGCGTGCGGGTTGGCGCTCATCCGCAGGTCGCCCTCCGGGGCGAGCGCGGTGATGTCGGCGGAGACCTTGCCGTCCTCGTCGAACAGCTCGTCGGGCCGGTAGGACGACAACCAGTCCTCGAGCACCTTGAGGTGTTCCGGGGTGTCCCGGGCGTTGGCCAGCGGCACCTGGTGGGCGCGCCACGATCCGGTCGTCTTCTTGCCGTCGATGTAGTCCGGCCCGGTCCAGCCCTTGGGCGTGCGGAACACGATCATGGGCCAGCGCGGACGCTGCTCGTTGCCGTCAGCCGCCGAGCGCTTGATCTCCGCGATCTCGTCCAGGACCTCGTCGAGCAGCGTCGCGAACCGGCGGTGCACGTCCAGGTGGGACTCGTCGTCGAAACCGGCGACGAACATGTGCGGCTTGTGGCCGTAGCCCCGCATCAGGGAGTCGAGCTCGTCGTCCTCGATGCGGTCCAGGACCGTCGGGTTGGCGATCTTGTACCCGTTGAGGTGCAGGATCGGCAGGACGACGCCGTCCTGGTTGGGGTTGACGAACTTGTTGGAGTGCCAGCTGGTGGCGAGCGGGCCCGTCTCCGCCTCGCCGTCGCCGACGATGGCGGCCACGAGCAGATCCTTGTTGTCGAACGCGGCGCCGTACGCGTGGCTCAGCGCGTAGCCGAGCTCGCCACCCTCGTGGATGGACCCCGGCGTCTCCGGCGCCACGTGGCTGGGGATGCCGCCCGGGAAGGAGAACTGGCGGAACAGGCGGCGCAGGCCCTCCGCGTCCGGCGTCATGTCCGGGTACACCTCGGTGTACGTCCCGTCGAGGTACGCGTCCGCCACCAGGCCGGGTCCGCCGTGGCCCGGACCGATGATGTAGATCGTCGACTGCTGGCGCGCGGCGATGGCGCGGTTGAGGTGCGCGTACAGGAAGTTGAGGCCCGTCGTGGTGCCCCAGTGGCCCAGCAGACGGGGCTTGACGTGGTCACGCGTCAGGGGTTCCCGCAGCAGCGGGTTGTCCAGGAGGTAGATCTGGCCCACCGACAGGTAGTTCGACGCGCGCCACCACTTGTCGATCCTGGCCAGGGTCTCGTCGTCGATCTGACCGCCGCTGCCAGTCCGCCAGGCGGTGGGCTCGGTCGTCGTCGTGCTCATGCGTGCTCCCCGTCGTCGGCCGCCAGGGGTTGTGCCTGACGGTTCGGTTACACCCTCCTGCGCGCCCGCCAAGGTCGACCGGGACCTCGGTCCCCGACGAGCCGCGGCACGTCATGGCACGCACCGTCCATACAACCGCACATTCGCCTGCGGCGCAGCGGGCGTCGCGCATCTCACGCGACGCGGGCAGTCGAGCCTCTGCGCAGGTCATCTGTGTTTTCGACGACCGTCGCGACGGACCCACCGATCCGGACCGGACCGTCGACGGGTTACCGTGGAACGTGCCCGATCCCGCGACCGTGACGCCGCCGACCGGCGACCCCGCCGCGCCCGGTCGCGGCGAGGGCGCGTCGACGGGCTTCGAGCCGCCGGTCGCACGACCGGACGAGCGTGGCCTCCCGTCCGATCCGCCGTCGGACCCGTGGGGCGTCGCGCCCCGGCGTCCGCCGACGACGATGCTGCGGGCCGCCGTGCGGCCGCGCATGATCGTGCTGCTCGTCGTCCTGCTGGGAGCCGCCTACGTCTGCGGCAGGCTCGGCGCGTGGCAGCTCGACCGGGCCCAGATCCGGGGAGCCGGCGCCGAGGCGAAGCACGTCGCCGCGCAGATGGCCGCCCCCGCCGTGCCGATCGACGAGGTGCTCGCACCCCAGACGTCGTTCCGTGGTGACGCCGTGGGGCGCAAGGTGAGCGCGGTGGGGACGTACGACGCCGACGGGCAGCTGCTGGTGCCGGACCGCGCGCTCGACGACCGCACCGGCTACCTGATCCTGACGCCGCTGCGGACCGCCGACGGCGTCCTGCCCGTGGTCCGCGCCTGGATCCCGACGCCGGACCTCGCCTCCGCCCCTCCGCCGGGGACCGTCACCGTCACGGGCTACCTGCAGGCGTCCGAGCAGGCGGGCAGCGGCATCGGCGACGGGCGGACGGACGCGATCAGCTCGGCCGAGCTGATCGGCACCTGGGGTGGGCCCATCTGGACCGGGTACCTGGTCCTGGCGTCGTCGGACCCGCCGCAGCCCGTGGACCTGGCCCTGCTGGGGCTGCCGCGCGCCCCCGGCCAGGGGCTCAACATCCAGAACCTCGCCTACGCCGCGCAGTGGTGGATCTTCGGCTCCTTCGCCGTGCTCCTGTGGCTGCGGCTGGTGCGCGACGAGGCACGCGGCGACTCCGACGACGACACGGATGACCGTGAGGCGGCACCCTCCGCAGGCTGAGGGCTGATCAGCGTTCGGGCGGGCGGCGCCGCAGCTGTTTGACGCTGCGACGCCGTTGCTCGTCGGCCTTGCGGCGCTCGCGGGACGCGCGGCTCGGGCGGGCGGCGCGTCGCGGGGGCCCCGGGGGAGCAAGGGCCTCGTCGAGCAGTGCCGTGATGCGAGCGACCGCGGCCTCGCGGTTGCGCAGCTGCGAGCGGTGCTCGGAGGCGGCGACGGTGAGGATCTCGTCGTGCAGCCGATGGGCCAGTCGCACGACGGCGCGCTCACGCTGGGCCTCGCTCGCCCAGGCGATGCCGTCCAGGTCCACGGACAGCTCCACGCGGGAGTCGGTCGTGTTCACGCCCTGCCCTCCCGGTCCGCTCGAGCGCGAGAAGCGCCACGCGAGGGCGTCGTCGGGCACGACGACACCCCCGCGCAGCACGATCAGACCGGGTGTCACGTCCGGCTCACGCCTGCTCGTGCTGCCAGCTGTGCCACAGCGCGGCATAGTCGCCACCGGCGGCCACGAGCTCGTCGTGCGGGCCGATCTCGCTGATCCGACCGCCGTCGACCACGGCGACGCGGTCGGCGTCGTGCGCGGTGTGCAGGCGGTGGGCGATGGCGACGACCGTGCGGCCCTCGAGCACACCGTTGAGCGAGCGCTCCAGGTGTCGGGCGGCGCGCGGGTCCAGCAGGGACGTCGCCTCGTCGAGCACGAGCGTGTGCGGGTCGAGCAGCACCAGCCGCGCCAGGGCGATCTGCTGCGCCTGGGCGGGCGTCAGCGGTGCCCCGCCGGAGCCCACCTCGGTCGACAGTCCGTCGGGCAGCGCGTCGACCCAGCCGCGGGCGTCGACCGCGTCGAGCGCACGCAGCAGCTCGGCGTCGTCCGCACCCTCGTCGGCCAGGCGCAGGTTGTCCGCGAGCGTCCCGACGAACACGTGGTGCTCCTGCGTCACGAGCGCGACGTGGCCGCGCAGCTCGTCGAGCGGCAGGTCCACCAACGGCACGCCGCCGACGGTCACCGAGCCGCCCGTGGGCGGGTGGATGCCCGCGAGCATGCGGCCCAGCGTCGACTTGCCGGCTCCCGACGGACCGACGACGGCCAGCCGCTCGCCGGCCGCCAGGTCCAGGTCGATCGAGTGCAGCACGTCGTGACCCTCGCGGTAGGCGTACCGCAGACCGCGCGCGGCGATGTCCTCGTCGGCGGGCTGCGCCGGGCGCTCGACCCGGTCGGTCTCCACGAGCTGGACGCCGACGATGCGCGCGAGCGACGTGGCCGCCACCTGGATCTCGTCGACCCAGAAGATCAGCTCCCACACCGGGCCGGTGACCTGGTACGTGTAGAGCACGATCGTGGTGACGGTGCCGAGCGTGACGTAGTCGTTCGAAGCGAGGTACCCGCCCCACACCAGCACGGCCACGGGCGCCAGCACGAACGCGAGGTCGACCGCCGGGAACAGGATCGTGCGCAGGCGCAGCGTCGCCTTCTCGGCCACGAACGCCTCGCTGAGGTCCGTGTTCACGCGGCCCATGCGCCGCTTTCCCAGGCGCAGCGCGTCGACCGTCCGGGCGCCCTCGACGGACTCCGTGATGGTCCCGTTGAGCGCCGCGTACGCGGCCGACTCGCGCTGGTAGGCGGGAGTCGCGCGCTTGAGGTACCAGCGCACCACGGCGACCATCGTCGGCACGCCTACGAACATCGCGATCGCGACCAGCGGCGACATGATCAGCGTCGCGATCACCGTCAGCGTGATGGTCACGACAGCGACGATCACGCGCGGCACGCCGAACCGCACCGCGTGCTGGAGCCGGTTGATGTCGTTCGTCGTGCGCGAGACGAGGTCGCCCGTGCCCGCACGCTCCACGGTGGACAGCGGCAGCGAGGTGACCGTCTCGATGAACTCCTCGCGCAGCTGGGCGAAGACCATCTCGCCGAACACCATCGACGACCGCTGGGCGAACCGGATGAGCACCGTCTGCGCGAGCACGGCGGCGGCGCCGACCGCGATGAGCGTGTCCACGTACCCCGTCGTCGTGCCGTCGGCGACGGCGTCGACCAGGCGACCCAGCAGCCACGGACCGGCCAGGCCGGCAATCGCCGCGAGCGTGTGCAGCGCCGCGATCCTGGTCAGCGGGCGGCGGTGGAGGCGGAAGAGGTGGCGGGTGTAGGCGCGCACCTGCGCGGAGTCCGCGATGGGCAGCTTCACGACCGGCCTCCTGTCCTGGGTGGTGTCGTCGGGTCGAGCTCGTGGTCGTCGAGGTCGTCGTCGAAGGTCGCGAGCAGCTCGTCGAAGGCCTCGTCGGCGATCGGGTCGTCGTCCGTGCCGGCCGCGTCGAGCGCACGTCCGTCGACAGCATCTGTGATGATCGTGACGCCGTCGGCGGGCGTGCTGTCGTCGAGCCGGCGCCCGACGACGCGGTGGTAGGCAGGCGCCCACGGTTCGGCGGACTCGAGCAGCGTGGCGTGCGTGCCGCTCGCGACCAGGACACCGTCCTGCACGAACTGCACCTCGTCGACGTGGTCGAGCACGAGCGGGGACGCGGTCACGACGAGCGTCGTCCGGCCGCCGCGCGCGTCCACGAGGCGCGCGGCGATCCGCGCCTCGGTGTGCGCGTCGACGGCGGACGTCGGCTCGACGAGCACCAGGATCTCCGGGTCCAGCAGGAGCGCGCGCGCCAGGGCGACGCGCTGGCGCTGCCCGCCGGACAGCGAACGCCCCTTCTCCGGCAGCTCGCCCGCCAGTCCTCCCGGCGTGGAGTCGACCACGTCGTGCGCGTCCGCCAGTGCGATGGCGCGCAGCAGACGCTCCTCGTCCTGCGGGCCGTGCACGTCCAGCTCGGCGGCCAGCGTGCCGGAGAACAGGTGCGGCGTCGCCTCGGCGACCACCACCCGCTCGCGCAGCGCGGTCTTGTCGAGGTCGGCCAGCGGCGTGCCGCCCAGCGTGACAGGGGTCGATGCCTCCGCCTCGTCGTCGAACCGACCCAGGCGCGTCGCGATGCGCGCTGACTCGTCGGGATCGGCGCTCACGAGCGCGACCAGGCGGCCCGCGTCGACGTGGACACCGCTGGTGGTGTCGACGAGCGGTGCTCCGGCCGCCGGCATGGGGGCCTTGCCCGGCGTCGCGCCCGACGACGGCACCACGCGCAGCACGTTGATGACCTTGCCGGCACCCACGTGTGCGCGGGTCGCGGCCTGGACCATCATGGTCGCGTTCTGGACGGGCCAGCCGAGGAACGCCGCGTAGCCGTACGTCGTGACGAGCTGACCCGCCGTGATGGTGCCGTCGATCGCCATGTGCGCGCCGAGCCAGACCAGCACGACGACGAACGCGCCGGGCAGCAGCACCTGCAGGGCGTCGAGCCACGACTGCGTGCCCGCGACGTCGACGCCGCGCTCACGGACGCGCTGCGACTGCTCGCGGTACCGCGCGTTGAACACGCCTTCGCCCCCGATCCCCCGCAGGATGCGCAGGCCCGAGACGGTGTCCGAGCCGAGTGTCGTCAGGCGGCCGGACGCGTCGCGCTGGGCGACCTGACGGCGCTGCAGCGGGCGGATGAGCGCCGCGAGACTCACGGCTACGGCGGGCAGGCCCAGGATCACGACGAGGCCGAGCGGCACCGAGATCCGCAGCATGAGGACCGCGGCGATGCCGTAGGCGACGATGCTGCCGACGAAGCGCGCGAGCACCGCGAACAGCTCACCGACGCGCAGGGCGTCGTTGGCGACGGCCGAGACGACCTCACCCGTGGGCAGCTCGGCCGTGATGGCGTGACCCGAGCGGGACACGGTCCGGCCGACGAGCTGGGACGACGTGAACGAGGCCCGCAACCAGTTCGCGACGTCGTACCGGTGCCCGACCGCTCCGGCGGCGGCGCTGACGAGACCGAGGAACCCGAGCAGGGCCGCAGAGCGCCACAGGTCGGCGCCGAACCCGTGGGCCAGGCCGGAGTCGATGGCGTGCCCCGTGAGCAGGGGGAGGGCCGCCTGGCACGCGAAGAGCACGATCCCCAGCAGCACGGCGACGCCGAGGATCCCCCACTGGCGGAGCGTCAGCCACCACAGGTAGCGGACGGGTCCGGACAGCGGCGGGTTGCCGGGGTCGTCGAGGGGGAGATTTCGCACCCGTCAACGTTACGTGGCGGTACCGACACGACCCGAACCCTTTTCCGAGGCTGACGCCGTAGACGGACCGAACGGGCCGTTGCCCGCCTGGCTACCCCCTTGGGTCCCCCGAAGGGGCCGGCGCGGTGGACGGTGGCCGAGCGCGCGCCCGCGCCCGACTACCCTGGGGCGGTGACTTCCGAGCCGCAGACCTCCCACAGGCCCGTTCTCGTCGTCGACTTCGGCGCGCAGTACGCGCAGCTCATCGCGCGCCGCGTGCGCGAGGCCAGCGTGTACTCCGAGATCGTCCCCCACACGGCCTCCGTGGCGGACCTGCTCGCCAAGGACCCCGCGGCGATCATCCTGTCCGGCGGCCCGTCCTCGGTCTACGCCGACGGCGCCCCGTTCGTCGACCCCGCCCTGTTCGAGGCGGGGGTGCCGGTCCTCGGCATCTGCTACGGCTTCCAGGCCATGGCGGCCGCGCTCGGTGGGACCGTCGCGCAGACGGGCCAGCGTGAGTACGGCGGGACGGCCGTCGAGGTCACGACGTCCGGCACGGTCCTGTCCGGCAGTCCCGAGCAGCAGACCGTGTGGATGAGCCACGGCGACGCGGTGCACGCCGCGCCCGACGGGTTCGAGGTGCTGGCCACGTCCGCGGGTTCGCCCGTCGCGGCGTTCGAGGACCGCGAGCGGCGCCTGTTCGGCGTGCAGTGGCACCCCGAGGTCAAGCACTCGCCGCTCGGCCAGAAGGCCCTCGAGAACTTCCTGTACTCCGGTGCCGGCCTCGCGCCCGACTGGAACCCCGGCAACGTCGTCGCCGAGCAGGTGGACCGCATCCGCGCCCAGGTCGGCGACGCACGCGTCATCTGCGGGCTGTCCGGTGGCGTCGACTCCTCCGTCGCCGCGGCGCTCGTCCAGAAGGCCGTCGGCAGCCAGCTGACCTGCGTCTTCGTCGACCACGGGCTGCTGCGCTCCGGCGAGGCGGAGCAGGTGGAGGTCGACTTCGTCGCGTCCACCGGTGTCCAGCTGAAGGTCGTCGACGCGCGCGAGCGGTTCCTCACCGCGCTCGCGGGCCACACCGACCCCGAGACCAAGCGCAAGATCATCGGCCGCGAGTTCATCCGCGTGTTCGAGGACGCGGCGCGCGAGATCGTCGATGGCAGCGACGAGGAGGTCAAGTTCCTCGTGCAGGGCACGCTGTACCCGGACGTCGTCGAGTCCGGCGGCGGCGAGGGGGCCGCGAACATCAAGTCGCACCACAACGTGGGCGGCCTGCCCGACGACCTGCAGTTCGAGCTCGTCGAGCCGCTGCGCGCGCTGTTCAAGGACGAGGTCCGCGCGGTCGGCCTGGAGCTCGGGGTACCCGAGGGCATCGTCTGGCGCCAGCCGTTCCCCGGCCCCGGCCTGGGCATCCGCATCATCGGCGAGGTCACCGCCGAGCGCCTCGACATCCTGCGCGCGGCCGACGTCATCGCCCGCGAGGAGCTGACCAGGGCCGGCCTGGACCGCGACATCTGGCAGTGCCCTGTGGTGCTGCTCGCCGACGTGCGCTCGGTGGGCGTGCAGGGCGACGGCCGGACCTACGGCCACCCGATCGTGCTGCGGCCCGTCTCGTCCGAGGACGCGATGACGGCCGACTGGACGCGACTGCCCTACGACGTGCTGGCGACCATCTCCACCCGCATCACCAACGAGGTGCCTGAGGTCAACCGCGTCGTGCTCGACGTGACGAGCAAGCCGCCGGGCACGATCGAGTGGGAGTGAGCACCCCCACACCCTGAGGTGGGCCGGATCGCGTCGGGACGGCGCGATCGTCGGTGAGAATCGCAGGGACGATCGAGAGGAACCACCCGTGAGCGAGACTCCCACCGGCGCGCCCGAGCCGACCCCCGCCGCTTCGTCGGCCGCGCCTGCTCCTGCGTCCGCGACCGCCGCACCTGCTGTCCGACCGGCCGACGCCGCGTGGGCGCGCAAGGCCCGCGGCGCCCTGCAGCGGTATCGCGTCATGGCGTGGATCACCGGCACGATGCTGCTCCTGCTCACCGTCGTCGTGCTGCTGAAGTACGTGTTCCACGCACCGGGCTGGGACACCGAGGGGGACTGGCGCAACGACCTCGGCAAGTACATCGCCATGGCGCACGGCTGGATCTACGTCGTGTACCTGTTCACGGTCGCGCACCTGTGGGCGACCATGCGCTGGCGCCTCGGCCGACTCACCACGCTCGCCGCCGCCGGCGTCGTGCCCGTCATGTCGTTCATCCTCGAGCGCAAGGCGCACGCGCAGGCCCTCGCGCGCATCGAGGCCGCCGAGCGCTGACCGCGCGAGCGCACCACGCCGCCGCATTCGCGTCGCCGCGGCGCGCGGCGACAATTGTGCCGATTCGACACGCATTCGGTGCATGTGTCGATACAGTCGACCTGCAGTGATGCATCCACGGGGGCCGTCACGACCCTCGCCGGACCCGGTCCCGGGTCCGGGTTTCGCGTAGCGAGTGTTCGCGTCGATGGAAGGAACCGGGTCATGGCGGCATCTGGCAAGGGCAAGTCAGGCGGGGTCAAGGGCATCGGGCTCCTGACGATCATCTTCGGCATCATCTTCGTGGTCGCGGGCGCGGTCACGTGGGGTGCGATCACGACGAACCTGGGTGCCGAGAAGATCACGGTCTCCGACGATGCGGAGGCCTTCCAGGGGCAGCTCGTCGACACGCCGTGGGAGGCCTGGGTCCAGGCCGACGTGATCGACAAGCACGCCACGGAGATCGGCGGTGGCAAGACGTACGCCGAGCTGCCGCAGGACGACCCGAACCGTGACACGGTGATGACGGCCTCCTTCCTGCGCGCCTCGCTGTTCACGTCCGTCGTGGCCTTCGGCGTCGCGCTGCTCGTGGTCGGCATCGGCGTGGTCCTGCTGTTCCTCGGCTTCGCGCTGCGCAAGGTGGGGTCGCGGCTCGCGGACATCGACGGAGCAGCTGTTCCGGTCGCAGCATCTGGGCCTGCCCCCGCACCTGCCCCCGTCGCTGCTGCTCCGGTCGCCGCGCCCGCCGCTGCCCCGGTTGCTGCGGCGCCGGCACCTGCCGCGCCGCCCGCGCCTGCGGAGTCCGCGCCCGCGCCCACCCGCGTCGTCCCCGCTGGGAGCCCCGACCCCGTGGCACCCAGCGGTACGGCGGCCGGAGCCCCCGACCCGGTGGTCTCGCCCGTGACGTCGCACGCGTCCGAGGCGCCGGCAGCCGAGACGCGCGCCGCTCCCGCCGCGGACGAGCCGGCCAATGTCTCGGACGCCCCCGCTGCGGACGGCCCGCCCCGGTCGTCGACCCCGAGCCACCTGGCCGACGAGTCCCAGGACAAGCCGCCGGCGGTCTGACGCCGTTCACGACGACGGGCGGCCGTCCCTCATGGGATGGTCGCCCGTCGTCGTGCTGTGCCCTGGTGACCTTCGGCGGCAACCCGCTGGTTCAGGCGGCGCCGGCCGATCCTCGCGAGGAGCGAGGTCCGCGGTGTCGGGAGCCAGCAACGATCGAGCCCACCAGCAGCGCCGCACCGCCCCCTGCGAGCAGGACGATCAGCGCGAGACCTGCGTCGATCCGTGCACCGCCCGCCCACGCGATGATCCACACGCCGGCTGCCGCGAGCATGAGGCCCCAGACCGCCGTCCCCACCCGGAGCCGCGTGGAGACCGGGCGCCGCGGCGGGTAGCCAGGTGCTGGGGTCGCGGCAGGGCTCGCGGCTGCGACCGCCGGATCCTCCGAGGCCTGGCGGTCTGCACCCTTGTCGAGCGAGATGCGAGGAGCGGCGGAAGGGGCAGACCCGGGTTCGGGGCTCGTGCGAGCCGCGGGCGTCGTCGGGTCGGCGTCGGCGTCAGGCTGCAAGCCGGTCACCGGCCCCGTCCGCGACTCGCTCGCCGGCTCGCTCACGGGTTCGCCGACCGGCTCGCTCGCGGGGAGGGCCTGCGTGTCGGTCAGGTCCTCGAGCCCGGCGCTCGACGGGTCGAGCTCCGGGCTCCCGGCTGCGTCGGTGCCCTCGGGCTCGGGCTGTGGGTCGATGCGGTTCATGAGTCCTCCCGGACGATCGTGACGTTGCCGGCCCCGACGCTGAGCTGCAGGTCGAGCTGGGGGTGGCCGGCGGCCGACGCCTCGTCGGCGAAGGACCGGCTGCGGGTGGAGACGCCGTCCATGCTCTGGGTCGTGTCGCCCACGTCCCAGGTGAGCTGGCCGGCGCGCAGGTGGACGTCGGCCTCGACAGCGGTGTCCTTGCCGACGGTGACGGTCAGGTTCCCGGCGCCGAGCGAGACCGGGACCACGAGCGGCGTGCTGGTCATGGGGACGTCGGACAGGTCGAGGTGGACGTCGCCGAACACCTGGCTCACGCCTTCTGCGGCCTGGTCGCGGGTGGTGGCGGTGAGCGTCGTGTCACCGGCGAACCGCTGCGTGCCGGCGTCCCAGCGCCAGTCGGAGTCGGCCGACGCGCCGAGCGGCATCGCGACCAGGATCCCGGCGATGGCGAGGAAGCCCAGGACGCCGCTGGAACGCCCGCGCAGGCCGGACACGAGGATGCCGAGCCCCGCCAGGACCACGCCGATGCCGACGGTCGTGAGGACCACGGGCCCGGTGAACGAGTCGTTCCTGCTCGCGGCGAGCAGGGCGGCCAGGGCGATGAGCGTGAGGCCGACGACCACGCAGACCGTCGCCGCGCCCGGACCGACGACGCGGGGCTTGTCCCACGACGGGTTCCAGGTCGCCCGGGGATGGTGCGCGTTCACCGGCCCGGGCTGGTGAGCTGCGGGTCGCTGTGCGGCGCCTGAGGCGTCGGCGGCCGCCGGGTACGTCTGCGCGGGGTACGTCTGCGCGGGGTACGTCTGGGTCGGATGAGTCTGGGTCGGATAAGTCTGGGTGGGGCTGGCCTGGGTCGCGTATGGCTGAGTCGGGTACGCCTGGGCCGCGGACGCCTGAGGGCCGTACGGCTGGGTCGCGCCGGCCTGGTCCGGCGAGGGCGGGGTCGGCGCACCGGGCGCGTAGGGCCGCGCCGGCGCGATGGGGCCACCGTTCGAGCGTGCGAGCGGACGCACCGCCAGGACGATGACGACGATCACCGCGACGACGAACGCCGTCCAGGCGATGCCGGTCACGAGCCCGAAAAGCGCGTGCGCCGGGCCGGGACCCCAGCCCCACCCGACGGTGTGCCCGCCGCGCCCCAGGCCGATGACGACGAACGCCGCGGCGCCCAGCAGGGCGATGTCGAAGCGGCCGGCGATGACCTCCTCGAGGTGGATGCGACCGTCGCGTCGCTCCGGCAGCAGCATCCAGGCGAGCCCGTACAGGACCAGGCCGAGCCCCCCGAGCAGCACGGACGCCGCCAGGATGCCGCGCCACACCAGCGGGTCGAGGCCGAACCGGTTGCTCAGGCCGGCGCAGACGCCGCCGATCCAGCGGTCGTCCGCACGCTGGATGTCGAGCCGGCGCAGCCCGGCGAACATCCGGTCCGTCACGGACGGCTGGGGCGGGAGCGGTGGCGTCGGACCGGTGGGAGGCACCTCGGCGCGAGGCGCCGCGCCGAGGTCGTCGTCGGGGCTGTTCGTGTCCATGCCTCGATCCTGCTCGCCGCGCGGTCGGGCGGGTATCCGGCGTCACCCTGATCCGCACCCTGAGTCGACCCGGAACGAGTGGCCGTAGGCCCCTGATCCTGGTGCGGAACGGGGTGGAACGGCCCCGTCGGCCTGCGCGACGTGTGACGATCGACCCTGTGACTTCCGTCCTCCCCGCCGCCGCCGGTGCGCCCGCCGTGGGCGCTCGGCTCCCGCTGCGCCGTCCCGCGACCGGACGGTGGCTCGCGGGGGTCGCCGCGGGTCTGGCCGCCCACCTCGCGGTGCCGGTGCTCCTGGTACGGGTGGCGTTCGTGATCCTCGCGCCGGCCGCCGGGATCGGGTTCCTGCTCTACGGCTTCTGGTGGCTCACGGTCCCGGCCGGCGACCCGCTCCGCGCGGCGCAGGAGGCGCGGCCAGCCGTGCTCGCGCGGCTCGCCCGGCGCCAGCCCGACGACGCCGCGGACGGTGCTGAGGGCCGCGAGTCGCGACGGTGGCCCGTCACGGACGTCGCCGTCGGTGTCCTGCTCGTCGTCGTCGCCGTCGTGCTGCTGGAGGTGAGGGCCGGACGGCTGAACCTGCGCTGGGTGCTGCCGTCCCTCGTGCTGCTGGCCGGGCTGGGGCTGGCGTGGAGCCAGCTCGACTCGAAGCACCGGGGCCGGCTGCGCCGGCGCGCCGGGGGCCGGACGCCCGTGTCGGTCCTGCGCCTGTTCGGCGGGGTCGTCCTCGCCGGGGTCGGTGTCCTGCTGATGGTCGGGCAGGGCGTGGGGCACGGGGTCGAGGCCGGCACGCTCGTGCAGTCCGTCGTCGCTTCGCTCGCGGTGCTCGCGGGCGTGGCGCTGGTGCTCGCACCCTGGTGGCTGCGGCTGGTGCGTGAGCTCGGCGACGAGCGCGCGGCGCGGGCGCGGGAGGCGGAACGGGCGGACATCGCCGCCCACCTGCACGACTCCGTGCTCCAGACGCTCGCCCTGATCCGCTCGCGCGCGGACGATCCCAGCGAGGTAGCCCGGATGGCGCGCGCGCAGGAACGTGAGCTCCGGGAGTGGTTGTACGACGACCGACCCGTCCCTGGTACATCGATCGCCGCAGCACTGCGGGGGATCGTCGCGGAGGTCGAGGACTCGCGCTCGGGCCCCACAGGCGACCCGGTCGCCATCGAGACCGTGGTCGTGGGTGACCGTGTCCCGGACGCCGACGCCGAGGCCGTCCTCCAGGCGACGCGTGAGGCGCTGGTCAACGCGGTGGTGCACGGCCGGCCGCCGGTCTCGCTGTATCTCGAGGCGGGTCCGACGAGCATCGAGGTCTTCGTGCGCGACCACGGGGCCGGCTTCGACCTGGAAGACGTCGGACCGGACCGGTTCGGCGTCCGGGAGTCGATCATGGGCCGCGTCAGGCGCCGAGGCGGGCAGGCGACGGTGACGTGCCGCCCCGGGCGCGGTACGGAGGTGCACCTGCAGATCGGGCCAGGTTCCGGTGCTGCTGCGGAGGTGACCGCCGGCGAGGGTCCGCGCGACGAGGCGGACGGACGATGACGAGGACGGGCGATGACCGAGGACGGGCGATGACCGAGGACGGGCGATGACAGAGCAGGCAGCCGTGGACGTGGTGCTCGTCGACGACCACCACCTTTTCCGGACCGGCGTGAAGGCGTCACTCGACGCGGGGGTGCGGGTGGTCGGCGAGGCCGACACGGTGGATTCCGCCGTCGCGCTGATCCGCGAGCTCCAGCCGCCCGTCGTCCTGCTGGACGTGCACCTGCCGGGCGGTGACGGTGGCGGCGGGGCCGAGGTCATCCGGTCCTGCGCCGACCTTCTCGCCACCACGCGGTTCCTGGCGCTGTCGGTCTCGGACGCGTCGGAGGACGTCGTGGCCGTCATCCGCGCGGGTGCGCGCGGGTACGTGACCAAGGCGATCGACGGCGTCGCGCTGTCCGACGGCGTGCGGCGGGTGGCGGGTGGCGACGCCGTCTTCTCGCCCCGGCTCGCGGGCTTCGTGCTCGACGCCTTCGGAGCCGCCGCGGGCGACGTCGCGACCGGGGACGACGAGCTCGACCGCCTCTCCGCGCGCGAGCGTGAGGTCATGCGCCTCATCGCCCGCGGGTACTCCTACCGTGAGGTCGCCGCCGAGCTGTTCATCTCCATCAAGACCGTCGAGACCCACGTCTCCGCGGTGCTGCGCAAGCTCCAGCTGTCCAGCCGGCACGAGCTGACCCGCTGGGCCGCGGCGCGGCGCCTGCTGTAGTGGTCGTTCGTCCCACGATCTGACACGGCGTCAGATCGAGGCCTACCCTGGGCCCCATGAAGACGCTCCTGCACATCCTGCTCGTCCTGCACCTGCTCGGCTGGGCCATCGTCCTGGGCGGCGTGCTCGTCAGCATGCGGCCGCCGAAGCTGCCCAAGGGCGTGCTGCACGGCATCCTCACGGCGCTCGTCACGGGTGTGCTCATGGTCGGGATCGCGGAGTCGAGCGACACGATCGACGACCCGGACATGGCCAAGATCACCGTGAAGCTGCTGGTCGCGCTCGTCGTCACGGCGCTGGTGATCGTCGGGGTGCGCAAGCCCGCGAAGGTCACGACCGGGCTGCTCGGCGCGATCGCGGGCCTGACCGCGCTCAACGTCGCCATCGCGGTGCTCTGGCGCTGATCGAGCAACCTGCCACAGGTGGCGTCAGCACCGCGAGCGAGGGAGCTGCCGCCGTGGCAGGGTTCGGCTCACAGGCCGCCCGTCCGGGGGGCCGACGCCTGCGGGAGGTGCGGTGACGACGCTCGACCTGCTCGTCGGCGTCGTCGTGGTCGTGGGGCTGTTCGGGGTCGTCGTCCAGGTGCTGCCCGGCGCGCTGCTGGTGCTCGGCGCCGTCGTCGTCTGGGGCGTGGTCACCGGCGGTGCGGTCGGCTGGACCGTGCTCGCCGTGGCCGTCGTGGCGACGGGGGTCGCGATGGTGGGCAAGTACGTGCTGGCGGGCCGACACCTCGCGCGGGGCGGGGTCCCGTCGTCGGCCGTCGTGTGGGGCGGTGTCCTGGGCGTCGTCGGCTTCTTCGTGATCCCCGTCGTCGGGCTCCCGATCGGGTTCCTGCTCGGCACGTACCTGGCCGAGTGGGTGCGCCTGCGCAGCCCCGGGCCGGCGTGGCGCGCGACGGTCGTGGCCCTGCAGGCCACCGGGATCACGATCGTGGTCGAGCTCGCGGGGGCGCTGCTGGCCACGGGAGCGTGGCTGACGGGCGTCGCCGTCGCGTGAGCCGATCCGGGTGGACCGGGCTCGTGTGACCCTCGTCCACAGGCGGCGTCGAAGACCCCGTCTGTCGGTGGTGGCGCCTACCCTGGGAAGGCCATGACGTCGCTCTTCGATCACCTCGCCCTCCCGCTGCCCGACTCCGCCCGTGGACCTGTCGGCGGAACCGCCTCCGGGGCGGTCCAGCACACCCGTCGCGGGGACCCGTCGGGTCTGCCGCGCGTGATGGCACCACGCACGGATGGGGCCGACGACGAGGCCGAGACCGAGCTGTCGGACCAGGACAGGCACCGGGCGGCGGACGGCGAACGGCGCCGCGCGGAGGCGGCGGCTCTGCTCGACGGGCTCAACCCGCAGCAGCGTGACGCGGTCGAGCACCACGGTGGGCCCCTGCTGATCGTCGCCGGCGCCGGCTCGGGCAAGACCCGGGTGCTCGCGCACCGGATCGCCTACCTGCTCGCGACCGGCCGGGCGCGAGCCGGGCAGATCCTGGCCATCACGTTCACCAACAAGGCCGCCGCTGAGATGCGTGAGCGCGTCGAGCAGCTGGTGGGCCCGGCCGCCGGGCGCATGTGGGTCTCCACGTTCCACTCGGCCTGCGTGCGGATCCTGCGCCGCGAGGCAGCCACGCTGGGCCTGCGATCGAGCTTCTCCATCTACGACGCCGCGGACTCCCAGCGCCTGCTCACGCTCGTCGCGCGCGAGCTCGAGCTCGACCCCAAGAAGTACCCGCCCAAGGCGCTCGCTCACAAGATCTCGGCGCTCAAGGACGAGCTCGTCGACCCCGAGGAGTTCGCGCGAACGTCGGGCGGCGGCAGCGCCAACGACTTCGACGCCGCTCTCGCCCAGGTCTACACGCGCTACCAGGCGCGGCTGCGACAGGCCCACGCGCTCGACTTCGACGACCTCATCATGACCACGGTCCACCTCCTGCAGGCGTTCCCGCAGGTCGCCGAGCACTACCGGCGGCGGTTCCGGCACGTCCTGGTGGACGAGTACCAGGACACCAACCACGCCCAGTACGTGCTGGTGCGCGAGCTGGTGGGCAGCGACGTCGTGCGGTCCGATGCCGCCCCCTCGGGTGCGGGTGCCGCGTCGGGCGCCGTTGCAGGAGGCGGAACCGACGACGTGCCGGCCGCGCACCGCGGTGTGCCGCGCGGGGAGCTGACGGTCGTCGGTGACGCGGACCAGTCCATCTACGCGTTCCGTGGCGCGTCGATCCGCAACATCCTCGAGTTCGAGGCCGACTACCCGGACGCGCGCACCATCCTGCTCGAGCAGAACTACCGCTCCACGCAGACCATCCTGTCGGCCGCCAACGCCGTCATCAGCCGGAACCCGGGCCGCAAGCCCAAGCGGCTGTGGACCGACTCGGGGCAGGGGGCGCAGATCGTCGCCTACGTGGCGGACGACGAGCGCGAGGAAGCCCGGTTCGTGGTCGAGGAGATCGACCGCCTGGGCGACTCCGACTCCGTGCGACCCGGGGACGTGGCGGTCTTCTACCGCGCCAACGCCCAGTCCCGCGCGATCGAGGACGCCCTGGTGCGCGTCGGGCTGCCCTACAAGATCGTCGGCGGCACCCGCTTCTACGAGCGGCGGGAGATCAAGGACGCGGTCGCCTACCTGCGGGCCGTGGCCAACCCCGACGACGACGTGAACCTGCGTCGCATCCTCAACGTGCCCAAGCGCGGGTTGGGGGAGCGGTCCGAGGCGATGGTCGCGAGCTTCGCGGAGCGCGAGCGCATCTCGTTCGGCGCAGCGCTCGAGCGCCTCGACGAGGTCCCCGGCCTGGGCACGCGAGCCGTCACCGGGCTGAGCGGCTTCGTCGAGATGATGTCCGACCTGCGCTCGCTCGCCGAGGACGGCGCCGGCCCCGCCGAGGTGCTGGGCGCGGTGCTCGACCGCTCGGGCTACCTCGCGGAGCTGCGCGCCAGCGAGGACCCGCAGGACGCCTCGCGGGTGGAGAACCTGGCGGAGCTGCACGCCGTCGCCACCGAGTTCGAGCAGTCCGAGCCCGACGGCGACCTGGCCGACTTCCTGGAGCGCGTCTCGCTCGTGGCGGACTCGGACCAGATCCCGACGCCCGACGGTGGCGACGAGGACGGGGACGAGGCGGCCGGGTCGAAGCCCGAGCCCGGTGTCGTCACCCTCATGACGCTGCACACGGCCAAGGGGCTCGAGTTCCCGGTCGTCTTCCTCACGGGCATGGAGGACGGCACGTTCCCGCACATGCGGTCGCTGCAGGACGTCGATCAGCTCGCCGAGGAGCGGCGCCTCGCGTACGTCGGCGTGACCCGTGCGCGCGAGCGGCTGTACGTGTCGCGTGCCGCGGTGCGGACCGCGTGGGGCGTGCCCAACGAGTTCCCGCCCAGCCGGTTCCTCGACGAGCTGCCCGACGAGCTCGTCGACTGGCGTCGCCGCGAGTCGTCCACCTCCCAGCTCCGCGGCGGGTGGGGGTCCGGGTTCGGTTCCGGCGGTTCGCGGTCCGGCGGCTACGCGTCTGGTGGTTACGGGGCAGGTGGCTACGGGTCTGGTCAGCGCAGGACGGAGCGAGAGCAGCGGCCCGCGTTGCCGTCGACGGGCGCGACGTTCGGCTCCGCGACCCCGCGGGCCGCCGGCGACATCCCCGCGCTGGCGATCGGCGACCGCGTCACCCACGACGCCTACGGCCTGGGCACGGTGATCGCGCTCGAGGGCGCCGGTCCCAACGCGGTGGTCAAGGTCGACTTCGGCAGCGAGGGGAGCAAGCGGCTGCTGCTGCGGTACTCGCCGGTCACCAAGCTCTGACCGGTTGGTGGGCCGCCCAGCGGCCCACGCTCTCAGGCAGGACGGGCCGCGCGGGCGCGCTCGACGGCGGATGCCGCCCGCGGCGCGGTGACGCCGACGGATGCGAGGGCGGACTGGGCGGGGGAGCCGTCGAGCTGGGCCGCCGCGACCAGCAGGTGGCCGGCGTCGAGCCGCCGGTCGTGAGCGGCGACGGCCGTGCGCAACGACTGCTCGAGCAGGCGCTTCGCGTCAGGGGAGAACCCGGGGCGGCGACGCCGTCCGGTGGGCGCGGGGCGTTCGAGCGCGCCCGCCCCGAACGTCTCCTCGACCTGCCGGCGGACCGCCGCCAGGTCGATGCCGATCCCGGCCAGTGCATCGGCATCGAGCGAGCCGGGGTCCGTCTCCGCTGCATCGAGCGTCCGCGGGTCGACGTCGTGCGTGTCCGTGTCGGACCGCCCGACCTCGTGCGGGTCCGCGGTGCGTGAGCCGGGCGCGAGCGCGCGGTCGACGGCCGGACGCAGCACGGTATCGGAGACATCGAGCACGGCCAACGCGTCAGCCGCGACCGTCCGCGGCTCCGCGGCCAGGGCGAGCAGGACGTGGGCCGAGGTGATCTGCGCGTCGCCTCGTCGGCGGGCGATGCCCTGCGCCTGGGTGACGGCGGCGCGTGCGTCGGCGGCGAATCGTTCGAACATCAGGGGTACCTCTTCCCGTACTTCTTGTGGACGGCCTGCCGGCTGACGCCGAGCGCGTCGGCCACCTGCTGCCAGGTCCAGCCGAGCGCGCGGGCCCGGCCGACGTGCAGCGACTCGAGCCGGTCGGCGAGGTCGTGCAGCGAGCGGACCGCGCGCAGGCCCTCGTCGGGCTGCGCACCGGAGGCGGCTGTGAGGAGGTCGTCGGCCATATCCGTCAACTTAGATTGACACCGGGCGCGTGTCAATGCGAGTTGACGAATCGGCTCGGGTCGTGCCTGGTGCGACCGCCGTCAGAGCGTGGCGGACGGACGGTGTGATGTGCCGCTCGGCGACACGCCGAGCGGGCGTCGGCCGGGCACGAGAGGAGCGACGTACCGTCGAAATCGGACACCTTGGCGACCGGTCCGGTGAGGCGGCTATGAGCATCGACACCAGGGCGACGGGTGCCGATGCGCGCAGCCCGCGACCTGAGAGCGCGTCCGCCGGACCCGACCCGGCGGGGCGGCCCGGCCGACGTCCCGGTCGGATCCGCGGGCTGGACGGTCTGCGCGCGCTCGCGGTCGTCGCCGTCATCGCCTACCACCTGTACCCGGGCACGCTGCCAGGCGGGTTCCTCGGGGTCGACGTGTTCTTCGTCGTCAGCGGCTTCCTGATCACCACGCTGCTGCTGCGCGAGGTCGCCGAGCTCGGACGGCTCCGGCTCGGGCGGTTCTGGGAGCGGCGCGCGAGGCGGCTGCTGCCCGCCCTCGCCCTGGTCGTCGTCGTGTCCGTTCCGATCGCCTGGTGGGCCGACCCGGACCTGGTGGTCGGCATCGGCCGGCAGGTCCTGGGCGCCGCGACGTTCTCCACCAACTGGCTGGCCATCACCGCCGGGTCCAGCTACTTCGACGCCACCCAGCCCGAGCTGTTCGCGCCCTTCTGGTCGCTCGCGATCGAGGAGCAGTTCTATCTCGTCTGGCCGGTCGTGCTCGTCGTGCTGCTGGTGGTGTGCCGGACGCCGCTCGTCCGGGCGCGGGTCGCGGCCGGCGGTGCGCTCGCCTCGGCGCTGGCCATGGCCGTGGTCTTCCACCCGGGCGACGACCCGACCCGGGTGTACTACGGCACGCTGACGCACGCCTTCGGTCTGCTCCTCGGTGCGAGCGCGGCCTTCGCGTGGGCGGGGCGCGACGAGCTGTGGCCCCGACGGGCGTGGGTCCGCTGGGTCGGGCCAGGTGCGCTCGTCGGCCTCGCCGCGCTGGCCTTGACGATGAACGCCCAGAGCACGATCGCGTACCGCGGCGGGATCTTCGCCGCGTCGCTGCTCGCGCTCGTCGCCGTCACGGCGTGCACGGTGCCGGCCGACGGACGGGACCGGCTGGACGCGCAAGACCGGCAGGATCGGGGCGGCGTCGCACGGGCCGGATCGGGCGACGGCTATGTCCGCGTGCTCGAGGCGCGACCGCTCGTCTGGATCGGCGAGCGGTCCTACGGCCTCTACCTGTGGCACTGGCCCGTGATCCTGGTGGTCGCCGCCGTCCTGGGGGACACGCCAGGAACGTCGACCTGGTGGCGGACCGCCCTGGTCGCGGTCGTGGCGACGACCGCGCTCGCGTGGGCCAGCTATCGGTGGGTCGAGGCGCCGGTGCGTCGGCGGGGTGCCCGCTCGACGTTCAGCGCGGCGCGCGCGGCTGTGCGCGGCGGGCGTCGGCCCGCGCAGGTCGCGCTCGCGGCTGCGGGCGTCGCGGTGCTCGCCACGGCCGCCGTCGTGGCCTTCGGCCCCGCGCAGTCGTCGGCCCAGAGGTCGATCGAGGCGGCGCAACGCCAGATCGCCGCGCAGGAAGCGGCCGCCCGCACGGCCGCGGCCCAGAAGGAGGCGCAGAAGAAGGCGGCGAAGGACGAGGCGGGCGTGCTGCGGGAGACGGACGCGGACGCCGACGACTGGACGGTCGACGCCGACCAGGTGTCGGCCTACGGCGACTCGGTGCTCTCGGCGGCGGCGCCCACGCTCTACGACCACTTCCCGGGCATCACGATCGACGCGAAGCCGATCCGCAAGTGGGTCGACGCGGCCCCGATCATCGAGAAGGCCGCCGACGAGGGGACGCTGCGGCCCTTCGTCGTCCTGAACTTCGGCACCAACGGCGGCTTCCAGTTCAAGGGGTCGACGAAGGCGGTCGAGCGGATCCTCGACGCGATCGGTCCGGACCGCAAGGTCGTCGTCGTGACGATCAACGGCATCAGCAGCTGGGTGCCGGCCGCGAACGAGAAGCTCAAGGCGATGGTCGCCGACCGACCCAACGTCACGGTCGCCGACTGGAACGCGTACGTGCACGACCACGCGGGCCTGCTGCACACCGACCGGACGCACCCCAACATGGCCGGGGTGCAGAAGTACGCGGCGGTGCTGCGCGACGTGCTGACCGCGGACGGGTGACCCCAGGAGCCTCCGCGGGGTGGCGAACGCCATATCTCTCGATGTGAAGAGACCTGGGGCGGGCGGATACCATCGAGCGGGCGCTGTGGCCTACCCGATGCCGCAGAGCACGCCGCAGACCGTGGGCGACACCGACCGTGGGCGATGAGAGGAACCGGACCAGGTGGACCTGTTCGAGTACCAGGCACGAGACATCTTCGAGAAGCACGGTGTTCCCGTGCTCGGCGGCGTGGTCGCCACGACCCCCGACGAGGCCCGCGCGGGCGCCGAGCAGCTGCTCGGCCCTGACGGAGGCGTCGTGGTCGTCAAGGCGCAGGTCAAGGTGGGCGGTCGCGGCAAGGCCGGCGGCGTCAAGCTCGCCCGCTCGGCCGACGAGGCGCGCGAGAAGGCCGAGGAGATCCTCGGCATGGACATCAAGGGCCACACGGTCCACCGCGTCATGATCGCGGCCGGTGCCAAGATCGCGCAGGAGTTCTACTTCTCGCTGCTGCTGGACCGCGCCGAGCGCCGCTACCTGGCCATGTGCTCGGTCGAGGGCGGCATGGAGATCGAGGAGCTCGCCGTCGAGCGTCCCGAGGCCCTGGCCCGCGTGGCCGTCGACCCCCGCGTCGGCATCGACCAGGCCAAGGCCGACGAGATCGTCGAGGCCGCCGGCTTCCCGACCAAGACGTCGCCCGAGGTGTCCGCCAAGGTCGCCGACGCGATCCAGAAGCTGTGGCTCGTCTACCGCGACGAGGACGCGACGCTGGTCGAGGTCAACCCGCTGGTGCTGACCGAGGACGGCGAGATCGTCGCGCTCGACGGCAAGGTCACGCTCGACGGCAACGCCGAGTTCCGTCACGCCGACCACGCCGAGCTGGAGGACGCCGCCGCTGCGGACCCGCTCGAGGCGCGCGCCAAGGAGAAGGACCTCAACTACGTCAAGCTCGACGGCGAGGTCGGCATCATCGGCAACGGCGCGGGGCTCGTCATGAGCACGCTCGACGTCGTCGCCTACGCGGGCGAGAAGCACGGCGGCGTCAAGCCCGCCAACTTCCTTGACATCGGCGGCGGCGCCTCGGCCGAGGTCATGGCCGCGGGCCTCGACATCATCCTGACGGACCCGCAGGTCAAGTCGGTGTTCGTCAACGTCTTCGGCGGCATCACGGCGTGCGACGCGGTCGCCAACGGCATCGTCGCCGCGCTCGAGATCCTGGGCGACGAGGCCTCCAAGCCGCTCGTCGTCCGGCTCGACGGCAACAACGTGGTCGAGGGCCGGCGCATCCTCGCCGAGGCCGGCCACCCGCTGGTCACCCTCGCGGACACCATGGACGGCGGCGCCGACAAGGCAGCCGAGCTGGCCAACGCCTGAGCCCCCTGACGTAGAGAGAAGCAGACACACCATGGCCATCTTCCTGACCGAGGCATCCAAGGTCATCGTCCAGGGCATGACGGGCTCCGAGGGCACCAAGCACACGACCCGCATGCTCGCCTCCGGCACCAACGTCGTCGGCGGCGTGAACCCGCGCAAGGCAGGGACGTCCGTCGCGTTCGGCGAGACCGAGGTCCCCGTGTTCGGCTCCGTCTCGGAGGCGATGGAGAAGACGGGGGCCGACGTCTCCGTCATCTTCGTGCCACCGGCGCACACCAAGGGCGCCGTCGTCGAGGCGATCCAGGCGGGCATCCCGCTCGTCGTCATCATCACCGAGGGCGTCCCGGTGGCCGACACCGCCGAGTTCTTCGCGCTCGCGCAGGACAAGGGCGTGCGGCTCATCGGCCCCAACTGCCCGGGCCTGATCAGCCCCGGGAAGTCCAACGTGGGCATCATCCCCGCCGACATCACGGGCCCCGGCCGCGTCGGCCTGGTGTCCAAGTCGGGCACGCTGACCTACCAGATGATGTACGAGCTGCGGGACTTCGGGTTCTCGTCGGCCGTCGGCATCGGTGGCGACCCGATCATCGGCACGACGCACATCGACGCGCTCGCGGCGTTCGAGGCGGACCCCGACACCGACGTCATCGTGATGATCGGTGAGATCGGCGGCGACGCCGAGGAGCGGGCCGCGGCCTACATCGCCGAGCACGTGACCAAGCCGGTCGTCGGCTACGTCGCCGGCTTCACGGCGCCCGAGGGCAAGACGATGGGCCACGCCGGCGCCATCGTCTCGGGCTCGTCGGGCACCGCGCAGGCCAAGAAGGAGGCCCTCGAGGCCGCCGGTGTCAAGGTCGGCAAGACGCCGTCCGAGACCGCCGCGCTTGCGCGCGAGCTGCTCAGCGCCTGAGCCGTACCCTCTCCGACGCCCGTCCGTCGGCTGCTCCTGCGAGAGCAGTCGGCGGGCGGGCGTCGTCGTACGCCCGCCGTCCGCCTCGTGCCTGCACGTGTGATCTTCGTGCAGGCGGTCCGACGCGCCGGGCCGCCTGCGGCATCGGTGCGGCGTGCGAGGCGACGATGGCCGCGTGAGCCAGTCGCGACCCACTTCCCCCGGATCCGCGGTCGGCGACCGCGGATCGTCGGGCGGTCGGTCCGCCGGGCGCGGTGCCGGACGAGCCGGAGGCGCGTCGGCCGGCCCGGGTCGAGGCCGTCGCCAGCGCACCGACACCGGTTCCGTGCCGTCGGTGGGCGCCGGTGTTCCTGCGTCCGCCCGCGCCGTGGAGTCGCGGGACGAGGTCTTCCTCGGCAGCGCACTGGACGGCGCCCCGCGCTGGGTGTCCGGCGTGCTGGCTGCGGTGCAGGCGGCGGTCCTGTCGCTGCTGGTCCTCGTGCTCCCCGCCGTCGCGAGCTTCGTCGCCACGGCCGCCGACCCGGCCAACTCCGGGGTCTCGTGGTTCCGGGCGGTCCGCGTGGGCGTCGCGCTCTGGCTCGCCGGTCACGGTGTGCCGCTCGAGGTCAGCGGCTCTTCCGTCACGCTCGTGCCGCTCGGTGTCACCGCGCTCGCGACGTTCGCGTGCTACGCGTCCGCACGACGCTCGGGGATCCCCACCCGCTCGGGCCTGGCGGCGGCGGTCGGCACCTACGTCGTGCTCGTACTCGTCGTCGCGCTCGCGAGCGGGGTGGGACCCGGTGGCGTCGCGCGGGCGGTCGTCGGAAGCGTCCTCGTCGGCGGCGTGGGACTGGGGTGCGGCCTCGCGGCGCGCCCGGGTGCGCCGTCGGTCCGCGTCGTCACCGCGCCGCTATTGGCCCGCGTGCCCGCCGCGGTGCGGGTCGGCGCCGGCGGTGGTGCGGTGGCGGTCGGCCTGCTCGTCGCGGTCGCGTCCCTGGTCACGTCATTGTGGGTGATCGCCGGTCTCGCGACCATCCGCGACGTGGTGGACGGGCTCTCCCTGGACCCCGTGGGCGGGACGGTGCTGGCGTTCGCCGAGCTCGTCTTCGCGCCCAACCTGGTGGTCTGGTGCATCGCGTGGCTGGCGGGTCCCGGTTTCGCCGTCGGGCTGGGGACGCACTTCGCGCCGCACGAGGTCGTCGCCGGGCCGATGCCGGCGGTCCCGCTGCTGGGCGCGTTGCCGAGCAACACGCTGCCGGGCGCCTGGCGCTACCTGACGCCTCTGCTGCTGGTGGGTATCGGAGCGCTGGCCGGCTGGTACGTCCACCGCCGACTGCGCCCCGCCCGGTGGTGGCACCCCGTCGTCGCCGTGCTCGCCGCGTCGGCCGTCGCGGCACTGCTCGTCGGGTTCCTGGTGCTGCTGGCGTCCGGGGGAGTGGGACCGGGCCGCATGACGCACGTCGGCGCGTCCGCCCTGCTCGTCGCCGTCGCGGTCGGGTGGCCCGTGCTGCTCGGGTCGTTGCTCGTCGCCGTGCCCGCCGACCCTGTGGTGCGTGCGGGAGTACGCGCGCGGGTACGGCGCACAGGCTCCCGGCGGGGCGCGACGGACGACGACTGAGGCGGCCGCCCGGCGCGCGGACGTTCAGCCTGCGCTGCGGGTCCTCAGCTCGTGCTGCGGGTCCTCAGCTTGTCCTGCCAGTTCTCCAGCCCCTGCCGGAAGTCCTGCTCGCACTGCGCTCGCGCGGTGTGCGTGAGCGCATCGGCGAGGCAGGCCTGCCGCTCGGCCTGCAGCGGCCAGAGCAGCAGCATCCCGCCCGCGACCATCGCCCACACGGCCGAGATCGCGATACCCACGATCAGCATGGGGACGAGAGCCCCGCGGACGTGGGCGCGGCTCGCGGACAGGGCGGCACGGATGCCGTAGACGACCGCGGCGACGATGAACGGGAGCGCCAGGGCCTGCCACGGGATGTGCAGCGTGCCGAGGATCGCGGACGCCAGCAGCAGCAGGCCGAACGTCCGGGCGTGGCCGCGTGCCTGCGCCGCGCCTTCGGGATCGGTCGGGATCGGGGGCGGCACGGGCTGCTGCCCGGGGTGCTGCTGGCGGAAGCCCTGGTGGGTGGGGTGATGATGCGGGTGGGGCGGCACCTGCACACCGTGCGGTCCCTGGCCTTGCGGTCCCTGGCCCTGTGCTCCCTGACCCTGGGGCTGCTGGGCCGGGGCGGGCAGGTCGTCGCCCACCGGCGCGGACGTTGGAGGGCCGTGCGTGCCGGTGGGCGCCGGCCGGCCGTGCGCGCCCGGGCGGTCGGCGTCGGGGCGACGACCGTCCTCAGGAGGCGCGTAGGGGTTGCTCACGCGGACATTCTCGCCCACCGCGGCGACGGGCGCGCCCGCCATCCGCACGTCGAGCCGCCGGGGCTGGGCCAGCCGCGCCGCACACCGCCGGATAGGGTTCCGCAGGTGGTTCCCTCGCGGTCGTCGTCGCCCCAACCCGCAGCGCCCAGGCATGCGACACGTCAGGCGGGACGGATCGTCGTGCTCGTCTCCGCGCAGGACGAGGGACTCGCGGACCTGCTGGTGGCGCACGCGGCCTCCGCGTTCGGCGGCCGCGTCGTCGGCGTCGTCGCCGACCGCGGTGAGACGCGCGCGATCGACGCCGCGCGCGGGGCCGGCGTCCCGGTCGCCGTCGTCGCGCAGCACGACTTCCCCGACCGGGCGGCGTGGCGCACCGCGCTGGCCGGCGCGGTGGCGGTGTTCTCGCCCGACGTCGTGGTTCTGGCAGGGTTCGTGACACCCGTCGGGCAACCGCTGCTCGACAGGTTCGAGGGCCGCGTCGTCGCCGACCACAGCTCGGCTCACGGCACGGTGATCGTGGTCGACGAGCCACGACGCCTCGTCGGGGTCGTGGGTGAGATGGTCCGCGGCGATCGGGCCGGCGGCGGCGAGTCCCGTCGACCGGGAGCCCCGGCGACGGGCCCGGTCGCGCGCCGCTCGAGCCGCTGACGGGCGCGAGCCGCTCGGGCCCGGCGGCCCGTGACTCGTCGAGCGACCGTCAGCGGCTCGTCGCAGGCCGTCAGCGGGAGACGTGCTGAGGAGCTGCCAGGTGCCCCTGCCACCAGGCGGTGGTCGCGCGGGCGATCGCGTCCCACGGGGTCGCGGCGACTCCGAGCGCGCTCTCGCTGGCACGGGAGTCGACGACGAACGGCGCGTCGAACTGGTACAGCACGCGCACCACCTCGCGCACGGGCGGCTTGAGCAGGCCGATCACCTTCAGTGCTCCGGCCGGCACGGGCTTGATCGGGGGCACGGGGACGTCGGCCTGCTGAGCGAACAGTGCGACCAGCTCGGCGTAGGAGATCGCGCCGTTCGTCGGGGCGATCCACGGCCTGCCCCACGCTGACTCCTGGTCGGCGGCTGCGGCCAGGGCGGCGACGTAGTCGGGCAGGTACGTCCACGCGTGCGGCTGGTGGGCGTCGCCGACGGGGTGCAGGGCCTTGCCTGCCAGGAGCGGACCGAACAGGCTCGCACCAGCGTGGGCAGGCCCGGTCGTGCCGGGCCCGACGTAGTCGCTCGCGCGGACCTCCGTCGCGCGGACGCGTCCGGCCTCGTGACGTGCCAGCGCGTCGTGCCACATCTGCGCGCGCACCTCGCCCTTGCGCTCTGTCGGGCGCAACGGCGTCCGCTCCGTCATGGCTCCCGAGCCCGCGCCGTACCCGTACAGGTTGGCGGCCGTCACCAGCACGGCTCCTGTGTGCTCCGCGGCATCCATCGCGGCCTCGTTCAGTGCGGGCCAGAGCTCGGGCCAGCGGTCGTAGCGCGGGTTCGCCGCGTTGATGATCGCTGCCACGCCCGACCCGGAGCCGGTCGCCGAGCCAGTTGCCGAGCCGGTCGCAGGGCCGGTCATCGAGCGACGCGGCGACCCCGCCGCCGCGTCGAGGACCGCACGCGTCAGGGCGTCGGCATCGGAGGCATCCGCCGCGACGTGCCGGACGCGTCCCGGTGCGGCGGCCCGGTCGTCGTCGGACACGACGGTGGGCGCGCCCGACCGGGAGACGACCACGACGTCGTCGCCACGACCCGCCAGGTGCCGTGCGAGTGCGGATCCGACGGGTCCCTTGCCGAGGACGACGTAGCGAGCCATGAGTGCCTCCGAGAAGAAGTGAGAGCGGCGCTCTCGAACAAGAGCAATGCTCCAGAACGGATGTCCTCGATGTCAAGAGCAGTGCTCACATTGCAGAACGCCGCTCTCTTCGAGATCATGCGGGAATGACGGAGAGTGACGAGTCCTCGACACCAGCCGACCCCGCTGGTCCGGCCGAGCCTGAGGCGCGAACGCCTCGCGAGCGAGCGCGCCTGGCGTTCACG
The DNA here is from genome assembly GCF_014837175.1 of Cellulomonas sp. JH27-2. Lineage (GTDB taxonomy): Bacteria > Actinomycetota > Actinomycetes > Actinomycetales > Cellulomonadaceae > Cellulomonas. The sequence continues at coordinate 88,951 of NZ_JACYFR010000005.1, forward strand.
GCTGACCTGATGGGGGCTGCGCGCCGTCGGGTGCGCGAGGACGGGGCGGCGCAGCTCTCGCTCCGCGCCGTGGCGCGGGATCTGGGCGTCGCGTCGTCGGCCGTGTACCGCTACGTCGACTCGCGTGACGCGCTGCTGACGCTGCTCGTGATCGAGGCGTTCGACGGCGCCGGTGCGGCGTGCGAGGAGGCGGCCGAGCGGGCGATCCGCGCCGGCGCGGATCCCGCCCGGACGTGGCTCGCGGTGGCGCGGGGCTTCCGGACGTGGGCGCACCACGATCGGCACTCCTTCGAGCTGATCTACGGCACGCCGGTCCCCGGTTACCTCGCGCCGCAGGACACCGTGCGGCACGCGACGCGCGTCTGGGGCGTCCTCGGCGCGACCGTCGCGCGCGCTCTCGCCGACGGCACCCTGCAGCCGACCGGTCCGCGTCTCCCGGCCGCCGGCATGGTGACCGACGGGGTCCTCGAGTTCGCGCGAGGAGTGGGCGGCCCGGGTGGGATCGCGGGGACGGGCGCCGACGACGTGCCGGACGGCGCCTCGGACGACGACATCGCGGCGGGGGTGGTCCGCTCCGCCGTGCTGTTCGCGGCGCTGCTCGGCGCGGTCTCGATGGAGCTCTACGGCCACCTCCACGGTGTCATGACGGACGCCGACCGCGTCTTCGACGTCACGATGGCGACGGTCGCGGCGGGCGTCGGCCTGCACGTACCCCTCGACGACGTGACCGCGGGCTGAGCCGCACAGGGGTGCCAGGGCGCGTGGGCGCCCGGTAGAGTCGGTGCCGGTCGTGACTGGCGCAGGTGGGGACAACCACCGGGGAGCGGCCGCAGTTCCCTGCCGTGCACCGCCCGCCTGGGTGCCTGGGTCTCGACGCCCCGTCCATCGACCCCAGCCAGGAGATGCGCATGAGCCACGCCCCCGCCCCGATCACCTCCGACGTCCCGCCCGACCTCGAGGATCCGTCGACCCGCCGACGCCTGCGCCGTGCGCTGGTCAGCGTCTACGACAAGACCGGCCTCACCGAGCTGGCCGCCGCGCTGCACGCCGCGGGCGTCGAGCTGGTCTCGACCGGGTCCACCGCCAGCACGATCGCGGCCACGGGTGTGCCGGTCACACGCGTCGAGGACCTGACCGGGTTCCCGGAGTGCCTGGACGGGCGCGTCAAGACGCTGCACCCGCGGGTGCACGCTGGCGTGCTCGCCGACACGCGTCGTCCCGAGCACCTCGCACAGCTCGACGACCTCGGCATCGCTCCGTTCGAGCTCGTCGTCGTGAACCTGTACCCGTTCACGGCCACGGTCGCGTCGGGCGCAGGACCCGACGAGTGCGTCGAGCAGATCGACATCGGCGGGCCGTCCATGGTGCGCGCGGCCGCGAAGAACCACCCCAGCGTGGCCGTCGTCGTCGACCCCGCGCGGTACGGCGACGTGACCGCGGCCGTCGCGGCCGGCGGGTTCACGCTCGGCGAGCGTCGTCGGCTCGCCGCCGCAGCGTTCGCCCACACGGCGGCCTACGACGTGGCGGTGTCGTCGTGGTTCGCGTCGTCGTACGCGCCCGACGAGTCCGCCGCGGACTCGGGCTTCCCGGGCGTGCTCGGTGCCACGTGGGAGCGGGGCGACGTCCTGCGCTACGGCGAGAACCCGCACCAGAACGCGGCACTGTACCTCTCCGACGAGGGTGTGGCCGGCCGCGGCCTCGCGGGGGCCGAGCAGCTGCACGGCAAGGCGATGAGCTACAACAACTACGTCGATGCCGACGCTGCATGGCGAGCCGCGCACGACCACGACGCGCCCACGGTCGCGATCATCAAGCACGCCAACCCCTGCGGCATCGCGGTGGGCACCGACGTCGCCGACGCGCACGCCAAGGCGCACGCGTGCGACCCCGTCTCGGCGTTCGGCGGCGTCATCGCCACCAACCGCACGCTCACTGCGGCGGCCGCCGAGCAGATCGCGCCCATCTTCACCGAGGTCGTCCTGGCGCCCGACTTCGAGCCCGAGGCCGTCGAGATCCTCAGCCGCAAGAAGAACGTCCGCGTGCTGCGCGTGCAGGCCGCGGTCACGGCCGACGTCGAGCTGCGGCCCGTCACGGGCGGCGTGCTGCTGCAGCAGACCGACCGGATCGACGCGGCCGGCGACGACCCGAGCACGTGGACCCTGGCGACCGGGCAGGCCGCCGACGAGGCGACGCTCGCCGACCTCACCTTCGCGTGGCGGGCGGTGCGGGCCGTGAAGTCGAACGCGATCCTGCTCGCGTCCGACGGCGCGTCGGTGGGTGTCGGGATGGGCCAGGTCAACCGGGTGGACTCGTGCAAGCTGGCCGTCGAGCGTGCCAACACGGGCGACGTCGAGCGGGCCCGAGGTGCCGTCGCGGCGTCGGACGCGTTCTTCCCGTTCGCCGACGGCCTGCAGGTGCTGCTCGACGCCGGCGTGCGGGCCGTCGTCCAGCCCGGGGGGTCCGTGCGCGACGAGGAGGTCATCGCGGCGGCCGAGGCGGCCGGCGTGACCCTCTACCTGACGGGGACGCGCCACTTCGCGCACTGAGCAGTGTGGGTGCCCCGCCGGCGGACCGACGTCATGGTCCGCCGGCGGGGCATCTGCGTCGGTGCGTCAGACCAGCGCCCCCCAGCGGCCGGCCGGCTCAGCGTGGCAGGTCAGCGCACCTGCGCCGCACGCAACGGCTGCGCGGTCACGGCGGCGACGTCGCGGTCGAGCCGCGGCAGGTCGAGGTCCCCGAACAGACGCCGAGCCGCGCCGACGTCGCGCGGGCGGTCGACCGTGAGGATCGCGCTGAGCGTCTGCTCGCCCGCACGGAACCAGAGGGCGGACCAGCCTTCGCCTTCTGACGGATCGCCCCGCAGCACCACGTCGTCGGCCTCGTCGGGCAGGCCGAACAGCGTCAGGTCGTGACCGAGCTGCGTCGAGAAGACGTACGGCACGGGGTCGGCTGCATCAGCTGCTCTGCCACTCCCTGTGCCATTCCCTGTTTCATTTCCTGCGCCAGGTCCAGCGTCGTCGGCGCCTCCGCCGGCCGTCCTGCGGGCGCGCACGAGGTCCGCCGCCAGGATGGCAGGCCCGCGCAGCGCACCGTCCCAGTGGCCACCGGGCACCCAGCCGTGCCGCCGCGACCGTCGTCGGGCGACGTCACCGACGGCGCGCACCCGACGGGACGCACCGATGACCGCGTGGTGCTCGTCGACGCGCAGCGAGCCGTCGAGGTCGCGGGGGAGGGCGTCGCCGAGCCAGTCGGTCGCGGGCCGCGCACCGACGGCCGCGAGAACCACGTCGGCGGGGACGCGCGTCCCGTCGGCGAGCAGGACGCCGTCCTCGTCGACGCCCGCCACCTGGGCAGCGGTGCGCAGCTCGACGCCCACGTCCGCGAACCACCCGGTGGCCAGCGCCCCGACGCGCGCGCCCACGGCGCCGGCGAGTGGTGCGGGACCGGCCTCGAGCACGGTGACCCGTGCCCCGACGGCCGCCGCGACGCCGGCGACCTCCGCGCCGATCCAGCCCGCCCCGATCACGACCAGCCGCGCCCCCGGCACCACTCGAGCGCGCAGTGCGGCGGCGTCGTCGGCCGTGTGCAGGACCAGGGCGTGCTCCCAGCCGGGGACCCGGCGCGCCCGGGCGCCGGTGGCGAGCACGACGGCGTCGGCCGAGACCTCGCCCCCGCTCGCGGTGCGCACGACGACCTCGTCCGGTGCGAGCCGCAGCCCCGTCGCGGGCTCGGCCAGCCGGGCGTCGTCCGCGAGGTGCACCAGGTCGACGCCGAGCTCCTGGGACAGCCACGCCGGCTCGGTGCGATCGAGCAGGTGCTTCGACAGCGGCGGACGGTCGTACGGCGCACGGCCCTCGCCGCCGAGGACCGTGAGGTGACCGTCGAAACCCGCTTCCCGCAGGGCGCCGACGGTCTGCGTCGCGGCCAGGCCCGCACCGACGACCACGATGCGGCGCGGTGACGTGGCGAGATCCTCCGTCGGTGCGGCCCCGTCGAGCTCGGACGGGGGCGGCGCGGTCGGGGACGTCACCCGCGCAACGGTAGTCTCCCGGGACAGGAGGATCATCGTGGTCGTGAAGCGAGCGGACGGTTCGGCATCTCAGGTGCCCGACGAGGTGGAGCAGGCGCGGCTCGTCGATGCGCAGGACGCGCGCGACGAGCGGGCGGCCCTCATCGAGCAGACGTCGGGTTCCGCGCAGGAGTCGAGCTCCGAGCACGCGTCTCGCGATGACGTGGCACCTCGCGACGAACGGACCCAGCAGGCCCGCGATGCACAGGTGAGTGACGATCAGGTCGCACTGGCACGCGCCGTGCACGAACGCGATCCGCGTGCCATCGCGCGTGCGTCGTTGGATGCCGGCCGCAACGTCTCCCTGTGGTGGACGAGCGCCGGTGTCGTCGTCGCGCTCGTCGTCTCGCTCGTCGTCGGGACGCGGGCGGGCGCGTACACGCTCGCCGGCGTCCTCTTGGCGGGCGCGGTCGCCCGGCTGCTGCTGCCGTCACCTGGCCCGCTCGCGATCTCGGTGCGGGCGCGGTGGATCGACGTCACGATCCTCGGCGTGCTCGCGGCGAGCATCGGCCTGCTGGCACAGCTGCTTCCCGGCAACACGCTCTGACCGGGCCGTCGTCGACGGCCGCACACACTCAGGGCCCGCCGCCCGCAGAACGAGCGAAGCGCCCGACCTGACGGTCGGGCGCTCCGTTCGTTCCGGCGTCGGCCGGAGGGGGCGGCGGTCGGTTCGACGAGCCGGCCCCCGGCAGGCTCAGGCCTGGCGCTCGTTCACGACGAGGACGTCCTCGTCGGTGACGTAGACGTCGTCCTCACCGAGCAGGTTGTCGTCCGCCGGCTCGGCGGCGAAGGCGCGGTAGATGAGGCCCGCGATCGCGCCACCGAGCAGCGGGGCCACCCAGAAGAGCCACAGCTGCTTGAACGCCCAGCCCTCGGAGAAGATGGCGGCGGCCGTCGAGCGGGCCGGGTTGAGCGACGCGTTGGTGACGGGCATCGCGATCAGGATGAGCACGGCGAGCGTGAGACCGATGGCGAACGGGCCGACGACGCTCTTCGAGCGACGGTCGGTGACACCCAGGATGACGCCGACGAAGACGGCCGTGACGACGGCCTCGATCAGCAGCGCCTGGAGCAGCGAGAACTGCACCGCGCCCTGCGAGCCGGTCCCGAGCGGGGAGTGCTCGCCGAATCCGTTCGCGACTGCCGAGAAGAAGTTGCGCACGGAGCCCTTGCCGTCCTGTGCGACCGCGCCCGGGAGCTTGGACGGAACCGAGATGAAGAGGACCGCGGCGGCGATCGCGCCGCCGACGAGCTGGGCCACCCAGTAGGGGACCACGTCGCGCCAGGACGTGCGGCCCGCGAGGGCAGCACCGAACGTCACCGCCGGGTTGAAGTGTCCGCCCGAGACGTAGCCGACGGCAGCGGCACCACCGGCGACGGCGATGCCGAACGCGAGCGCGACGCCGAGTCCGCCGGCGCCGCCACCCGTCGCAGCGAACGTGGAGCTCGCGTAGAGCGCGACACCCAGGCCCGCGAGGACCAGGAAGAACGTGCCGAAGACCTCGGCGCCGAGTCGCGCGACGAGCGACGGGCCCGTGACGATCGCCGTACCGGCAGGGACGACGTACGCGTCGATCTCCTCGACGGTGACGTCGGCCTCCTCGTCGTCGACGACCGGTGCAGCCGCGGCAGGCGCAGCGTCGGGCTTGGCGAACGTGGGCGGCTCCGGCGTGGCGTCGGGCTGCGTAGCCGCGGGTGCGGCCGAGTCGGCGTTGGTGGCGTCGGATGCAGTCGCGTCGGCCGCCGCCGCTGCGGTGACCTCCTCGGGCTCCGGCGAGCCGGCGACCGGGTCAGGTGTCTGGGACATGTTGGTCCTGTCATGTGTGATCGAGATCGAAACGGGCGTGGGCCAGCGTCCTGCGCGAGCCGCCCTTGACGGCCAGCATGCCAGGCCAGGCACCCTGCGTCACCGCAACAGGCGGACAAATCGCATCCTGGACGCCTGTGAGTTGGCTGGACGTGCGGTGGCGGGCGCCGCGATCGCGGGCTGTGCGGGCCGGAGGGACCCGGATCGACCAAGTCTCTCGATGTCGAGTAATCTTTCCTGCGGACGCAGGAGCCCGCGCGACCAACAAAGGTCGCCGCAGGGGTGCCTCATCCCCGCTCAGTCACCAGCACAGGAGATCCCGCATGGCGAAGATCAAGGTTGTCGGCCCGGTCGTCGAGCTCGACGGCGACGAGATGACGCGCATCATCTGGCAGTTCATCAAGGACCGTCTGATCCACCCCTACCTCGACGTCGACCTGCGGTACTACGACCTGTCGATCCAGAACCGCGACGCGACCGACGACCAGGTGACGATCGACGCCGCCCACGCCATCAAGGAGCACGGCGTCGGCGTCAAGTGCGCGACGATCACGCCTGACGAGGCGCGCGTCGAGGAGTTCGGCCTGAAGAAGATGTGGGTCTCGCCGAACGGCACGATCCGCAACATCCTGGGCGGTGTCGTCTTCCGCGAGCCGATCATCATCTCGAACATCCCGCGCCTGGTCCCGGGCTGGAACAAGCCGATCATCATCGGCCGTCACGCCCACGGCGACCAGTACAAGGCCACCAACTTCAAGGTGCCCGGCGCCGGCACCCTGACGCTCACGTACACCCCTGCAGACGGCTCCGAGCCGCTCGTCCAGGAGGTCGTGACCTACCCCGAGGCCGGCGGCGTCGCGATGGGCATGTACAACTTCAACGAGTCGATCCGCGACTTCGCGCGCGCCTCGTTCGCCTACGGCCTGCAGCGCGGCTACCCCGTGTACCTGTCGACCAAGAACACGATCCTCAAGGCCTACGACGGCGCCTTCAAGGACATCTTCCAGGAGGTGTTCGACGCCGAGTTCGCGGCCGACTTTGCCGCTGCCGGTCTCACCTACGAGCACCGCCTGATCGACGACATGGTCGCTGCTGCCATGAAGTGGGAGGGCGGCTACGTCTGGGCGTGCAAGAACTACGACGGCGACGTGCAGTCCGACACCGTCGCTCAGGGCTTCGGCTCGCTCGGCCTCATGACGTCCGTCCTCATGACTCCCGACGGCCAGACCGTCGAGGCCGAGGCGGCCCACGGCACGGTCACGCGGCACTACCGCCAGCACCAGGCCGGCAAGCCGACCTCGACCAACCCCATCGCGTCGATCTTCGCCTGGACCGGCGGTCTCAAGCACCGCGGCAAGCTGGACGGCACCCCCGAGGTCACGGAGTTCGCCGAGACGCTCGAGAACGTCGTCATCACGACCGTCGAGAGCGGCAAGATGACGAAGGACCTCGCCGCGCTGGTCGGTCCCGAGCAGGAGTGGCTGACGACAGAGGACTTCCTCGCAGCCCTCGACGAGAACCTGGCTGCCCGCCTGGGCTGACAGTTCCGCGCACGGCGCGAACGCCGGGTGGTCCTTGACGGGACCGCCCGGCGTTCTGTCGTTTCATGACGGCCCGCGGTTCCGGGCGCGGGCGTGAGCTGGGCGCGCCGGGCTGGCGGAACGGTGATGAGCACACGGCGACGAGTGCGCGCAACGACAAACGCGTGCCAGTACGAGTGCGTGCGAGGACGCGCGTGTACGACGGCGAAGGCGGGCGCGGACGATGGCGATGGCGTTGGCCAGTGCGCCCCGCCGGTGGGCGGAGGCGTGGAAGCGGACGAACGAGTTCGGGCAGGTGCTTGCGTCGCTGGAGCCAGGTAAGTCTGGAGGCCTTGGGTGCTGCTCGTGCGCCGCGGCTATTGGCGCCGGTGGAGGAGTCCGCGGTGGTGGAGGGTGTCGAGGAAGTGGGTGGGTGAGCCGGTGGCGGGTCGCCAGTTGTCGTGGGGGTCGTGGGGGTGGTGGAGCCAGGGTGGTGGTTGGACCCATGGGGTGCCGTCTTGCATGCGGATCTGCCATCCGTTGGTGTCGATGGTGCGGTGGTGGTGCCAGCACAGCAGGACGCCGTTGTGGGTGTGGGTGCCGGACGGGTTCTGGGCGTGGGGGGTGACGTGGTGGACTTCGCACCAGGCGGCGGGGACGTGGCAGTCGGGGATGATGCAGCCGCCGTCGCGCAGGGTGATGGCGCGGCGTTGGTGGGGTGTGAAGGTGCGGGTGGGGGACCAGATCGCGGTGATGGCGCCGTGGTGGTCGTAGGTGATGTGCTGGGTGGCGCCGTGGCAGGTGAGCTGGTCGACGGCGCCTGGTGACAGGGGCAGGGGGGCACCGAACTGGTTGCCGCTGAACACGGCCCCGGCGCCGTAGCGGCGCTGGTGCGTGCTGGTGTCCTTGTCCGGGTTCTGGTTGCGGGTGCCGCTGCCGGTGCCGGTGCCGGTGTGGGTGCCTGGGTGGCGAACGGCGACCAGGACGGTGGGGGAGTTGCCGGCCAGGGAGCTCTGGTCGGCGACGCGGGCGGCTGCGGACAGGGCTGAGGCGAGGATGTCGTGCATGAGCTGGGGCCGGGTGCGTGGGTCTCGTCCGAGGTGCGACGTACCGACCTGCCCTGCGGTGTTGGTGTCCTCGTTGTTGGTGGGCGGGGCGTCCACGTCGGGGGTGCGGGGGTTGGTGGCGGCGTCGGCGTAGGCGGCGAGCATGGCGGCGACCTCGGGCAGGAGCAGGCCGGTGATCTTGATCAGGCCGTGGTGGGTGGCGCCCAGGCGCAGGGCTCGGCGTGCCAGGGTGGGTTGGTCGTCGGGTTCGGTGCCGTCCTGGTCGAGGAACTGGGCCCAGGTGCGGGCCTGGATGCGCACGGAGTCGGCGTCCAGGCGGGCCCGCCCACCGGGGGTGGGTGCGGCGCATGCGGTGACGAGCTCGTCCTCGGCGGCGGCCACGGCCTGGTCGCCGGCGACGTCGCGGACGGGGTTCAGCTCGTCGATGATCCGGGTCGCAGCGTCGGTGTTGATGCGGCCTTCGTGCAGGGCGGCGGCGACGTGCGCGAACCGGGCCGGCAGCGGGCGTCCGTCCAAGGTGGTGGGTGCGGTGGTGGCGTGTCCGAGTCGCAACCATCGGGACACGGAGATGTCGGCGGCGCCGGTGAGGCGTCGGATCAGCTCGCGGGCGTTGCGGCACCCGCGTCGGGCGGCCAACGACGACGTTCCCAGGCCGCGCCCGGATCGGTCGTCGACCTCCGCGGCCAACCGGGCCCGCCACGCGTCCGCTCGTCGGGCGGCAGCCTCGGCCTGACCGAGCGCGGCGAGCACGTCCTCATCGCTCCACCCGGCGACCCCGACCAGATCACCGCCCAGCAGATCGACAGCACTCCCGCGAGCGTCGCCGTCGGCCGGACGGGACGCGGTAGATCCCGCGCCCTGGTCCGGCGAACCGGTGTCGCTCCCGTCGGTGAACATGGACAAATCCTCCCACCGACCACTGACACAACCTTGTACACATGTTCGAACCGTGAGACGATTGCCGTGCGGCGGAGCGCCGTGGGCGCGCGCTCGGGGTAGCGTGCCGAGGGTGGCCGAGAAGGCCCGCGACCAGCACGTCGACGACCCTAGGAGAACGCCGTGACCTCCCCGAACCTCGCTGCCCGTCCCGTCAACGTCACGGTCACGGGTGCCGCCGGTCAGATCGGGTACGCGCTGCTCTTCCGGGTCGCGTCGGGTCAGCTGCTGGGTCCGGACGTCCCGGTCCGGCTGCGTCTGCTCGAGATCCCGCAGGCGGTCAAGGCGGCCGAGGGCACGGCGATGGAGCTCGACGACTGCGCGTTCCCGCTGCTCGCAGGGATCGACATCGTCGACGACGTCACGGCGGCGTTCGACGGCACGAACGTGGCGCTGCTCGTCGGTGCCCGCCCCCGGGGTGCGGGCATGGAGCGCGGTGACCTGCTCAGCGCCAACGGTGGGATCTTCGGGCCGCAGGGCGCGGCGATCAACGCCGGCGCGGCCGATGACGTCCGCGTCCTCGTCGTCGGGAACCCTGCCAACACCAACGCGTGGATCGCGTCCCAGCATGCGCCCGACGTGCCGCAGGAGCGCTTCACCGCGATGACGCGCCTGGACCACAACCGGGCGGTCGCGCAGCTCGCGAAGCGCACGGGCAGCACGGTCGACGACATCCGCCGCCTCGCGATCTGGGGCAACCACTCGGCGACGCAGTATCCCGACCTGACGCACGCGACGGTCGGCGGCCGCCGGGCGCTCGATGTCGTCGACGACGAGCAGTGGGTGCGTGAGACGTTCATCCCCACCGTCGCCAAGCGTGGCGCTGCGATCATCGAGGCGCGCGGTGCCTCGTCGGCCGCCTCCGCCGCGAACGCCGCGATCGACCATGTCCACACGTGGGTGACGGGGACGCCGGACGGGGACTGGACGTCCGCGGGTGTCGCGTCCGACGGTTCCTACGGCGTGCCGGAGGGGCTGATCTCGTCGTTCCCGGTGACCGCGGCGGACGGGAGGCTCACGATCGTGCCCGACCTCGAGATCGACGAGTTCTCCCGCGCGCGCATCGACGCCTCGGTCGCCGAGCTTGTCGAGGAGCGCGACGCGGTCAGGGCGCTCGGCCTGGTCTGACGGAGGTTTGGTCGGGCGCGGTTTGGTCTGACGCTGCCTGGTCTGACGCTGACTGGTCTGACGCTGCCTGATCTGACGCGGCCGCGTCTGGCGTCCGGCGCCGGGGCGCCCAGGCGCTCGCTCGACGACGAGCGGGTGTCTGCGGACATCCGGTCGCGCCTGCCCGTGGTGCCCGGGCTATACGTCGTCGTGCCGCCCGACCAACGCCGCCCGACCAACACCGCGCATCTTCGCCGCAACTATTGCTGCAAGTTGCTGCAAGCCGGTACGGTTCCGGACAACCCCACCACGAGGTCGTGGCGAGGGTCGTCGAGCAGGACCCACGCTGCCCGCGACGTGCACCGCCGATCGTGGTGCGCTGCGCGCATCGCGTGCGCCCCACCCGTGCCCCGCATGCCCGCGCGCCGCAGCGCGGAGACGAAGGAGTCAGCGCATGTCCAGCGCCCCCGCGCTCACCCGCCGCACCCCGCACCTCCCGGCCCGAGCCAGGCGAGTGATCTCGGGCGCCGCAGCGCTCGCCCTCGCGCTCGCCGGGGTGACGGTCGCCCAGCAGACCGCATCCGCCGCCGCGACGACGTACTCGCTGGTGGGGAGCCTGCAGTCGGAGATCGGCTGCGCCGCGGACTGGGACCTCACGTGCACGGACGGCGACCTCGCGCCGGTCGCTGGCGAGGACGGTCGGTACGCGGGGGAGGTCACGCTCCCCGCGGGCAGCTACGAGTTCAAGGTCGTCGGGGACCACGGCTGGGACGAGGCGTACGGTTTCGGCGGCTCGAGCGCGGCCGGCGCGGCGAACGTCCCGCTGGTCCTGAAGGGCAGCACGCGCCTGGCGGTGTCCTTCGACCGCGCGACGGGCCGCACGAGCCTGACCCCCCTGGACCTGCAGGCCGACGCGGAGCAGGACCCGAAGCCCGTGGCGCCCGTGCGCGAGCCGGGCTCGGGTCAGCAGTTCTACTTCGCCATGACGGACCGCTTCGCCAACGGTGACACGAGCAACGACCGCGGCGGACTCACGGGTGACCGCCTCACCACCGGCTTCGACCCCACGAGCAAGGCGTTCTACGAGGGCGGCGACCTCGCGGGGCTGCGCGGCAAGCTCGACTACATCAAGGGTCTGGGCACCACCGCGATCTGGCTCACCCCGAGCTTCACGAACAAGTACGTGCAGGGCATCGGCACCGACGACGTCTCCGCCGGCTATCACGGCTACTGGGTCACGGACTTCACGAAGATCGACCCGCACTACGGCACGATGGCGGAGCTGGACGGCCTCATCGACGCCGCCCACGCCAAGGGCCTGAAGGTCTACTTCGACATCATCGCCAACCACACGGCGGACGTCATCCAGTACACCCAGACCGGCGACCACCCGTACGTCCCGCTCGCGACGAGCCCGTACAAGGACGCCGACGGCACGGCGTTCGACCTCGCCGACGTCACGGGCAAGACGTTCCCGGAGATGAACGCCGACTCGTTCCCGTACACCCCGGTGGTCCCGGACGACGAGAAGGACGTCAAGGTGCCCGCCTGGCTCAACGACCCCACGCTGTACCACAACCGCGGTGAGTCGACCTATGCCGGCGAGTCGTCGACGACGGGGGACTTCGGCGCGCTCGACGACCTCATGACCGAGAACAAGACCGTGGTCGACGGCATGGCCAAGATCTTCGAGGACTGGGTCGACGTCGGCATCGACGGCTTCCGCATCGACACCGTCAAGCACGTCAACATGGAGTTCTGGAAGTCCTGGACGACGCAGGTCATGGACCACGCGCACGACGAGGGCAAGAAGGACTTCTTCATGTTCGGCGAGGTCTACGACGCCGACGCGACCAAGACGAGCCCGTACGTGCGGAACACCGACATGAGCTCCGTCCTGGACTTCTCCTTCCAGTCGGCGGCCTCCGGCTACGCGGGCGGCGGCTCGGCCAAGAGCCTGCAGGGGCTGTACGCGTCCGACGACTACTACACGATGCCCGACTCGAACGCGGCGGCCCTGCCCACCTTCCTGGGCAACCACGACATGGGCCGCATCGGCTACTTCCTGGCCGGCACGTCCGACGCCGAGCAGCGCGACGTCCTGGCCCACCAGCTCATGTTCCTCACGCGCGGCCAGCCGGTCGTCTACTACGGCGACGAGCAGGGCTTCGTCGGCACCGGCGGGGACAAGGACGCGCGGCAGTCGATGTTCGGCACCCAGGTCGACGAGTACGCCGACCAGAAGCTGATCGACGGCACGACGATGGGCACGTCCGACCACTTCGACACCTCGAGCCCCCTCTACCGGGACATCGCGGAGCTGGGCGCGCTGCGCCAGGCGAACCCGGCGCTGTCCGACGGTGCGCAGGTCGAGCAGTACACGGCCGACGGCACGGGCGTCTACGCGTTCTCGCGCGTCGACCGCGACGACCAGGTCGAGTACCTGGTGGCCGTCAACAACGCGACGACGAGCAAGCAGGCGACCTTCACGCCGTTGAGCCCGACCGCGACGTTCGAGGGCATCTACGGCACCGACACGGGCGGCGCGTCGGACAAGGCGCCCGGCGAGGTCACGGCCGACGGCGACGTCACGCTGACCGTCCCGGCGCTGTCGGCCGTGGTCTACCGTGCGACGACGAAGCTCCCGGCACGGATCGCGCCGGTCACCGCGACCTTCGTCGGTGACCCCGGCGAGCCGGTCAAGGCGCTGAACCCGGTGGCCGTGACGCTCGACGAGGAGGCGTACGCCGAGACGACGTTCTCCTACCGCGTCGCGGGCGACGGCGACTGGACGACGCTCGGCACCAGCGACACCGGCTCCCCGCGCGTGTTCCACACGACCTCGGGCCTGGACGCCGGATCGCTCGTCGAGTACCGCGCGGTCGTCGTCGACGCGAGCGGCAACACGTCCGTGACCAGCACCTACGCGACCGTCGGCGAGGGCTACGGGGGCGGCAGCCCCGTGGAGGCCGACGCGGCGAGCAAGGTCACCATCCCCGGCGACCACAACAACGAGATGGGCTGCTCGGCCGACTGGCAGCCCACCTGCACCGACGCGGAGCTGACCCTGCAGGCCGACGGCCTTTACTCGGGCTCCTTCCACCTGCCGGCCGGCACCTACCAGTACAAGGTGGCGATCGGGGCCGCCTTCCACGAGGCCGCGGGCGACGAGAACGGCGGCTGGCACGAGAACTACGGCGTCGACGGCGTCAAGAACTCGGCGACCGGCAACGTCAGCTACACCGTGACCGATCCGGACAAGCCAGTGACGTTCTGGTACGACCCCAGCACGCACCGCGTCACCAACGACGCGGCCGGTGCGGTCTACACGGTCGCCGGTGACTTCCAGTCCGAGCAGGGCTGCACGTCCGACTGGAGCGCCACCTGCCTGACCGGCCTGCTGGCCGACCCGGACGGCGACGGCACCTGGACGTACACGACGTCCGCGATCCCGGCGGGCAGCTACGAGGCGAAGGCGATCCGCGACCTGAGCTGGGACACCAGCTACGGGACCTCGTCGGGCGGGAACGTCGCGTTCTCCGTGACGGCCGAGACCCCCACGGTGACCTTCAGCCTCGACACCACCACCGGGGTGCTGAGCACCGACGCCGCCCAACCGCCCACGGACCCCGGCAGCGGCGGCGACCTGCTGGTCACCGTCCCGGGAAGCCACAACTCCGAGATGGGCTGCGCGGCCGACTGGTCGCCCGACTGCACGCAGGCCGTGCTGGCCAAGCAGCCCGGCGGCGTCTACGCCGGCACCTTCACGCTGCCCGCGGGCGACTACGAGTACAAGGTCGCGATCGGCGGCACGTGGGACGAGAACTACGGCGCCGGCGGCGTGCGCGGGGGTGACAACGTCACGTACACGCTGACGAAGTCGACCGACGTCACCTTCGTCTACGACCCCGTGACGCACGCCTTCACCAACAACGCCGCGGGCCCGCTCTACACGCTCGCGGGCAGCTTCCAGTCCGAGCTGGGGTGTTCGGCCGACTGGCAGCCCGCCTGCCTGGCGGCCTGGCTGCAGGACCCCGACGGCGACGGCACGTACACGTTCTCGACGACGAAGCTCCCGACCGGCGCCTACGAGGTCAAGACGACGACGGGCAGCTGGGACGAGAACTGGGGCGCCGACGGGGTCGCGGGAGGAGCCAACATCGCGTTCTCCGCGACCCAGGGCAAGCAGGTGCTGTTCACGTTCGACTCCGCGACGCACGTCCTGACCGTCACGGTGGCCGACCCGCCGCTGCTCGGCACGGGCCAGCAGCGCGCGCACTGGGTCTCGCGGGACACGCTCGCGTGGCCGCGCGACCTGCTCCCGGCCGGGGCCGACCCCGCCGACCTGAGCTGGGAGCTCGAGACGGCCTCGTCGGGCGGCCTCGCACTGGCCGACGGTGAGGTCACCGGCGGTCAGGCGCACGAGCTGACCTACGACAGCGTCGGCCTCGCCCAGGCCGTCACGGACCGGTACCCGGCGCTGAAGGGTTACGTGGCCCTGCACCTGAGCGCGGCCGACGCGGCCGACGCAGCCGATCTCCTCACCGGTCAGCTCGCCGTCCTGCAGCGCACCGGCGACGACGCGTCGGCCTGGACCGGGGTGCAGATCCCGGGCGTCGTCGACGACCTCTACGCGTCGGCGAAGGACGCCGACCTGGGTCTGACCTGGGACGACGCCACCCCGACGTTCGCCCTGTGGGCGCCGACCGCCAAGCACGTCGACCTGCTGGTCCAGGCCGGCAGCACCACTGCCGAGCCGCAGCGCGTCGCCGCGACACGGTCCGACGACGGGGTGTGGCGCGTGCGCGGCGAGGCGGGATGGAAGAACGCCGCCTACCGCTACGACGTCCAGGTCTACGTGCCCTCGACCGACGAGGTGGAGCACAACGTCGTCACCGACCCGTACTCGGTCGCGCTGACCACGAACTCCACGCACTCGGTGGTCGTCGACCTCGACGACCCGAGCACGCAGCCGTCGCTGTGGGCCGACACGCCCGCGCCGACCATCGAGAAGGCCGTCGACCGCAGCATCTACGAGCTGCACGTGCGCGACTTCTCGATCAAGGACCTGACGGTCCCCGCCGACGAGCGCGGCACGTACCTGGCCTTCGCCCGGGACAGCGCCGGGACCAAGCACCTGCGCGCGCTCGCCGCGGCGGGCCTCAACACGGTCCACCTGCTGCCGACGTTCGACATCGCCAGCATCCAGGAGGACCGCACCAAGCAGGCGACGCCCGACTGCGACCTGGCGTCGTACGGTCCCGCGTCCAGCGAGCAGCAGGCGTGCGTCGCGAAGACCGCGGACACGGACGGCTTCAACTGGGGCTACGACCCGTACCACTACCTCGCCCCGGAAGGGTCGTACGCGACCGACCCGGACGGCGCCGCGCGCGTCGGCGAGTTCCGCACGATGGTCGGCGCCCTGCACGCCACGGGCCTGCAGGTGGTGCTCGACGAGGTGTTCAACCACACCGCGGCATCGGGCCAGGCGGACACGTCGGTCCTCGACAAGGTGGTGCCCGGCTACTACCACCGCCTCAACGCGGTGGGTGCGGTCGAGACGAGCACCTGCTGCCAGAACGTCGCCACCGAGCACGCCCTGGCGGGCAAGCTCATGGTCGACTCCGTGGTCCTGTGGGCCAAGGAGTACAAGGTCGACGGCTTCCGGTTCGACCTCATGGGCCACGCGTCCAAGCAGAACCTTCTGGACGTCCGGGCGGCGCTCGACAAGTTGACCCTGGCCAAGGACGGCGTCGACGGGAAGAAGACCTACCTGTACGGCGAGGGCTGGAACTTCGGCGAGGTGGCCGACGACGCCCTGTTCACCCAGGCGCGCCAGGGCAACCTGGGCGGCACGGGCATCGGAACCTTCAGCGACCGGCTGCGCGACGCCGTGCGCGGCGGCGGCCCGTTCGACGAGGACCCGCGGGTGCAGGGCTTCGGCTCCGGGGTCTACACCGACCCCAACGGCGCCGAGGCGAACGGGACGGCCGACGACCAGCTCGCGACCGCCCAGCACGACGCCGACCTGGTCCGCCTGGGCCTGGCCGGGAACCTGCGGGACTACGCGTTCACGACGAGCGACGGCAGGACGACCAAGGGCAGCGAGATCGACTACAACGGCCAGCCGGCGGGCTACGCCGACGAGCCCGACGAGGTCATCACCTACGTCGACGCCCACGACAACGAGACCCTGTGGGACTCGCTCACCATGAAGCTGCCCGTGGCGACCACGATGAGCGACCGCATCCGCATGAACACGCTGTCGCTCGCGACGACCGCGCTCGCGCAGACGCCGTCGTTCTGGAACGCCGGCGCGGACATGCTGCGCAGCAAGTCGCTGGACCGCAACAGCTACAACTCCGGGGACTGGTTCAACGCGATCGACTGGACCGGCGCCGACAACGGGTTCGGCCACGGCCTGCCCCAGGCCGCCGACAACCAGGCGAAGTGGGACTATCAGCGTCCGTTGCTGGAGAACCCAGCGCTCAAGCCGACCGCGGCCCAGGTCGCGACGGCTTCCGACCAGGCGCAGGACTTGCTGCGCCTGCGCACCTCCAGCCGGCTGTTCCGGCTCGGCACCGCGGCCGCGATCGAGCAGAAGGTGACGTTCCCGGGCAGCGGCTCCGATGCCGTACCGGGCGTCATCACCATGAGCATCGACGACACCGTCGGCGCCGACGCCGATCCCGCGCTCGACGGCGCGCTGGTCGTCTTCAACGCCGGCACCAAGGCGGTGACGCAGAAGATCTCCGCGCTCGCGGGCCGGGACTACGCGCTCTCGTCGGTCCAGGCGCACGGGGCCGACGAGGTCGTGAAGGCAACCACGTGGGACACGGCCACCGGGACCGTCACCGTGCCGGCCCGCACCGTCGCCGTGCTCGTCGACGCCCAGGAGAAGGGCGGCACCGACCCGACGCCCACCCCCACCCCGACGGTCACCCCGACGCCGACCGCGTCCCCGAGCCCGTCCGCCACGCCGTCGTCGTCGGCCACCCCGACGACGAAGCCGACGCACCCGACGCACCCGACGCACCCGACGAAGCCCACGCACCAGCCGACCCCGAAGCCCACCAAGCCGGGGCACACCAAGCCCGGGCACGGCAAGGGCAAGCCGCACCTGTCGCTGTCGGTGGGCAAGGTCCGCGCGGGCGGCGCGGTGCACGTCAAGGGCTCGGGCTTCACGCCGGGGGAGCGGGTCCAGGTGTGGCTGCACTCGGAGCCGGTGCTGCTGGTGGCGACCGACGCGAGCGCGAGCGGCGCGCTCGATGTCACCGTGACCGTGCCGACCGACACGCCGGCGGGCTCGCACCACCTGGTCGTCACGGGCATCTCGTCGGGCCTGAGCGCGCAGGCGGCGCTGACGGTCCTGTCCGCGTCCGACCCTGACGCCCTGGGCGCGACGGGCTTCGAGCCCGGGCTGGCGGGGCTGGCCGCGCTCATCCTGCTCTGCGGTGCGGCCGTGCTCGTCGTCGGCCGCAGGCGCCGGGCATGACGAAGGGCGCCGCTCCCCGAGGTCGGGGAGCGGCGCCCTCGCGGCGTCCGGCCTCAGCCCTTGACGGAGCCCGACATCAGGCCGCCGATGAAGTACTTGCCCAGGAGCACGTACACGAGCAGCGTGGGCAGCGACGCGAGCAGGGCGCCCGCCATGGAGACGCCGTAGTTCTGCAGCAGTGCACCGTTGGCGAGGTTGTTCAGCGCCAGTGTGACGGGGCCGTTCTGGCTGGAGGAGAAGAACACCGCGAACAGGAAGTCGTTCCACGCGGACGTGAACTGCCAGATGAGCACCACGACGAACGAGGGGATCGAGATCGGCAGGACCACCGACCAGTAGGTCCGCAGCATGCCGGCGCCGTCCACGCGGGACGCCTCGATCAGCTCGTTGGGGATCGACTGGTAGTAGTTGCGGAAGATCAGCGTCGTGATCGGCAGGCCGTAGATGACGTGCAGGATGATCAGCGACGGGATGCCGCTGGGGATGTGCGCACCCTGCATGAGCTTGAGCAGGGGGATCATCACGGCCTGGTAGGGGATGAACATCCCGAACAGGATCAGCGTGAACACCAGGTCGGCGCCCTTGAACCGCCAGCGCGAGAGCACGAAGCCGTTCATGGACCCCAGCAGGGAGGAGATGACCGCGGCCGGGATCACCATCTCGACCGTGCGCAGGATCGCGGGCGACAGCGCGGTCCAGGCCGCGCTCCAGTTCTCCATGGTCCAGTGCTGGGGCAGGTTCCACGCGCGGGTCGGCGAGGCGTCCCCGGTCCCCTTGAAGCTGGTGATGATCAGCACGTAGACGGGGATCAGCACGATCAGCAGGAAGAGCAGCAGCAGGGCGTACTTGACCGTCCGGCCCACGCTGAAGCGGTCGCGGCCGCCCTTGCCGCCGGCGGCCACGGGTGCCTTGATCGGCGCGGTCAGGGGTTCGGTGGTGGTGGTCATGCGCGCTTCTCCGCCCGCGAGATGTGGACGAGGTACGGGATGATCAGCACGGCGACGATCACCAGCAGGATCACGCCCACCGCGGCGGCGTCCGCGTAGTGGAAGCTCGACTTGAGCACGTACATGTCGACCGCGGGAACCTTGGTCTGGTAGTTCGCGGGCTTGGAGATCGACATGATCAGGTCGAACGCCTTGAGCGACATGTGGCCGACGATGATGACGGCCGACAGCGCCACGGGCGACAGCTGCGGGAAGATCACGTGCCGGTACATCTGCCACGTCGTCGCGCCGTCGATCTGCGACGCCTCGCGCAGCTCCTCCGGGATCCCGCGGAAGCCGGCCAGGAACAGGGCCATGACGTACCCCGACAGCTGCCAGATCGCGGGGATCGCGATGGCCGCGATCCCGTAGTTGACGTTGTTCCACCAGTTGTTCTGCAGGAAGTCGAGCCCGATCATCTGGAACAGCCTGTTGAGGCCGGACGCGGACTCGCCCTGGTTGGAGTTGAGCAGCCAGCGCCACACCACACCGGAGGCGACGAAGGAGACGGCCATCGGGAACAGGTAGATGGACCGGAAGACGCCCTCGAAGCGCACCGGTCGGTCCAGCAGCCAGGCCCAGAGGAAGCCGAACAGCATGGTGCCGACCAGGAAGACCACGGTGTAGATCACCAGGTTCTTCAGGGAGTGCTGGAAGTCGGGCGAGCTCAGCAGCTTGGTGTAGTTGTCGAACCCGACGAACGACGTCGGCTTGACGCCCGTCGCCTGGGCGGCCGTGTTCATGTCCGTCGTCGACGTGTGGGCGTTGACGGCGAGCAGGCCGTAGACGAAGACGGCGAGCAGGATCAACGACGGGGAGATCATCAGCAGGGGAGGACCCCAGCGGCGCAGGTTGCGTGGCATGTGTGTTCCTAGCGTGACGGGCGCCCGCGGTGAGGCGGGACGGTCGGTGTGACGGTCCCGCCCCCGGCAGGGGAGCGGGACCGTCACCGGTCGAGCGTCTGCGGTCAGCTACCGGCAGCGGCCGACGCGAGGTCCTTCTGGTACTGCGCCAGGTCCGAGGCGCCGGTCGTGAACTTGCTGGTGGCGTCCGAGATGGCCGTCAGCGTCGCGACCGGTGCCGCCGCGCCGTGCGCCAGCGAGGAGACGATCGTGTCCTTGCCGAACGACTCCATGGCGGACTGCTGGTACTCGGAGAAGTCCGAGGCCTTGGCGTCGTTGCGCGCCGGGATGGAGCCCTTCGCCTTGTTGAACGCGGTCTGGCCCTCGGCCGAGCTGATCGTCTGGAGCCAGTTCTTGGTGCCGCCCGGGTGCTTGGCGCCCTTGGGGAGCGTGAACGAGTCGGCCAGGAAGTCGAAGACGCCGTCCGTGCCGGGGACCGGCTGGTAGGTGTAGTCGGCGGGAGCCTTCTTGCCGGCGGCCTCGAACGCAGCCTCGGCCCAGTCGCCCATGACGTTGAAGCCGGCCTGGCCGTCGATGATCTGCTGCGTCGCGTCGGGCCAGTCCAGACCGTCACGGTCGGTGTTGGTGTAGCTCATGAGCTTCTGGAAGTCCGTGAGCGCCTTGGTGACGTCCGAGCCGTTCCAGTCCGTCTTCCCGTCCCACAGGCCCGAGTAGCCGTCCGCGCCGAGGTCCGCGATGAGCACGGTCTCGAGCAGGTTGACCTGCGTCCACGTCGTCGCGACGGACAGGGCCGTCTTGCCGGAGGCCTTGACCTTGTCCAGCGCGGCGAACCAGTCGTCCATCGTGCTGTACGTGGCGGCCGGGTCCAGCCCGGCGTCCTTGAGGACGGTCGGGTTGGCCCACATGACGTTGGCGCGGTGGATGTTCGACGGCACCGAGTAGATCTTGCCGTCGACCGTCAGCCGGTCGATGAGGTCCTTGGGGAAGACGTCGGTCAGGCCGAACTCCTTGTACAGGTCGGAGACGTCCTCGATCTGGCCGGCGTCGATGTAGTCCTGCAGCTCCGCACCGGCGTGGGCCTGGAACGTGTCCGGCGGGTCGCCCGCCTGCAGGCGCGACTGGAGCAGGTCCTTGGCCGCGGAACCGGCACCGCCGGCGACCGCGCCGTTGACGAACTTGGTGTCGGGGTGCTGCTCGCCGAACACCTTGACCAGGGCGTCGAGCCCCAGCTTCTCGGAGCCGCTGGCCCACCAGGTGAAGACCTCGACCTCGCTGGCGTCGCCGCCCGTGCTGCCGCTCGTGCCGTTGTCGCTCGCGGTGTCGTCGCCCGAGCTGCAGGCCGCGAGCAGCAGGGTGCTCGCGGCGAGCCCGGCCGTCAGGGCCGTGAGGGTACGTCGTGTACGCATGATGCTCCTACGTCGTCGTTGATCGCTGTGGAAGCCGGAGGGGCATGGCAGGTGCAGCCCTGTCAGAACCGCCCCGTCGTGGTCTGCGGCGCTGCCCTGCGCCGGAACCGAACAGCGCTCAGCAAACTCGTGTTCGGCCTTGACGTCAAGAAATGAAGCCAGCGGAGACCAAATCGTAATCTTCGGTTCAGGGGCCGCACTCAACTCGTGCTCTGGGCGGCCGGGCACGAGGCCCACCGTCGCGCGCCGCCTGCTCCGGCGCTGGTCCTGGGCGCGGCACCCGCGTGATTCCGCGCCGCTGCCGACGTCGATCGCCCGATCGGCGCGCTCCGGGATGTACTGTTCGCGGGTGGTCGATGACCGAGTCACGCCGGGCTCGCAGACTTCACTCCGTGAAGCCAACCGGGCGCGCATCGTCAACGCCGTCCAGCAGCGTGGCTCGCTCACGCAGGTCGAGCTGGCCGGCCTCACCGGCCTGTCCCCGGCCACCGTCTCCAACATCGTCAACGAGCTCACGGGCTCGGGCGTGCTGCACACGTCACCGACCACCCGCAGCGGCCGGCGCGCGCAGCAGGTCACGCTGGCCCGCAACCTCGGCCTCGTCGCCGGCCTGCACTTCGGGTCCCGGAGCCTGCGGGTCGCGCTGTCCGACGTCGCGCACCGGATCGTCGCCGAGCAGCGACTCCCGCTCGCGCCCGACCACCGGGCCGACGCCGGCCTGCAGCGTGCCGCCATGCTGGCCGAGGAGATGGTCGCGTCCGTGGGCGCGACCATGCCCGAGGTGCTGGCCGTCGGCGTCGGCATCCCCGCGCCCGTCGACGTGCGCACCGGCAAGGTCGCCACGCGCGGCCTGCTCCGCGGCTGGGACGGCGTGCCCGTCGCGGAGGTCCTCGGGGGCCTGCTCGCCACGCCCGTCCACATCGACAACGACGCCAACCTCGGTGCGCTCGCCGAGCAGCGGCTCGGGGCCGCGCGCGGGCGCCGCCACGTCGTCTACCTGCGCGTCTCCCACGGCGTCGGTGGTGGGCTCGTGCTGGGCGGCGAGGTCTACCGCGGCCGCATCGGTGCGGCCGGAGAGCTGGGGCACGTGACCATCGACGACAACGGCACCGTCTGCCGGTGCGGGAACCGGGGGTGCCTCGAGACCTTCGTCGGCGCGGGCGCGATCCTCGAGACCTTGCGCGGCAGCCACGGCCACCTCGCCCTGCGCGACGTCATCACGCGTGCCGAGCAGGGCGACCCCGGGTGCCGGCGCGTGCTCAGCGACGCCGGACGTCACCTCGGCATCGCCGCCGCGAGCGTCTGCAACGTCATCGACCCCGAGGTCGTCGTGATCGGCGGGCAGCTCGCCGAGGCCGGGGAGATGCTGCTCGGCCCCCTGCGGGCCACCCTCGGCGAACGCACCATCCCCAGCGCGGCCGGGCCCGTCGAGGTGGTGCAGGGCGAGCTCGGCCCGTCGGCCGAGGTACGCGGTGCGCTGGCGATCGCCCTGGACCGCGTGAGCATCCCCATCGGGATGGTGACCTCGTGAGCCGGCGCGTGCTCGTCGTCGTCGCCGCGCTGGTGGCCGTGGTTCTCGGCGTCGGAGGCTGCGCCACCGCGGTGTCGCCCGGTGGCCGGCCGCCGTCGGACCAGATCATCGCCCTGCTGCTGCCCGAGTCCAAGGCCGCACGGTACGAGAGCGTCGACCGCCCGTCGTTCGAGCAGACGGTAGCCCGGCGGTGCCCGCGCTGCCGGGTGCTCTACGCCAACGCCGACCAGGACGCCGCCCGTCAGCAGCAGCAGGCCGAGTCGGCGCTGACCCAGGGCGCGGGGGTCCTCGTCCTCGACGCCGTCGACGCGACGGCCGCCGCGACGATCGTCACCAAGGCGCAGGTGCGCGGCGTCCCCGTCGTCGCGTACGACCGGTTCATCGCGGACGCACCCCTGGACTACTTCGTCGGGGTCGACGGGGCGCGCGTGGGCCGGCTGCAGGGTGAGGCGCTCGTGCGGGCGCTCGGCCGTGGCTCCGAGCCGCCGCTCGAGCAGGACGACGGGATCCTCGTCGTGAACGGCTCCCCGACCGACCCCAACTCGGTCCGGTTCCGCGCCGGCCTCGCCGCCGCCCTGCAGGGCACGCCCGTCCGCGTCCTGGCGGAGTACGACACCCCGGACTGGAGCCCCGACAAGGCGCAGGCGTGGGTCAGCGACCAGCTCACGCAGTACGGCTCGCGCGTCCGGGCCGTGTACGCCGCGAACGACGGCGAGGCCGGGGGAGCGATCTCGGCCATGCTCTCGGCCGGCTTCGACCCCGTGGCACCCGTGACCGGACAGGACGCCGAGCTGGCCGCCGTGCAGCGCATCGTCGAGGGCACCCAGCTCATGACGGTCTACCGGGCGCTGTCGGAGCAGGGGCGGACGGCGGCCGAACTCGCCATCCGCGTCCTGCACGGCGAACGTCCCGTCACCACGTCCCGCATCGACGGCGTGCCCTCGCAGCTGCTGGCACCCACAGCCGTCGACATCACCAACGTGCGCCGCGTCATCGTCGACGGCGGCGTCTTCACCACCGAGGAGATCTGCGTGCAGCCGTACACACGGGCGTGCGTGGCCGCCGGCCTGCTGGACGGGGAGGCCCGATGAGCGCGATGCCTGAGCCGGCCGAGGGGGTGCGCCCCACGCCCGTCATCTCGTTGCGCGGGGTCTCCCGGAGCTTCGGGGCCGCGCGTGCGGTCCAGGGGATCGACCTGGACGTCCACGCCCACGAGGTCGTCGCGGTGGTCGGGGACACCGGGGCGGGCAAGTCGACGCTCGTCGGCCTGCTCTCAGGTGCGCTGCAGCCCGACGAGGGCAGCGTGCTGGTCGACGGCGCCGCGGTGACGCTCGCCGACCCTGCCGCCGCGCGCGCTCTCGGCATCGTCGGCGTCTTCCAGGACCTGGCGCTGTGCGCCAACCTCGACGTGGTGCAGAACCTGTTCCTGGGCCAGGAGTCGATCCGCGGAGGCCTGCTCGACGAGGTCGTGATGGAGAAGGAGGCGTGGCGCGTCCTGGGGCAGCTCGCCGCCCGCGTGCCGTCGCTCCGCGTGCCCGTGGCCGCGCTGTCCGGGGCGCAGCGCAGGTCGGTGGCGATCGCCCGCGCGCTGCTCGGCGAGCCGCGCGTCATCCTGCTCGACGAGCCGACGGCGTCGCTCGGCCTCACGCAGGTCGCCGAGTTCCTCACGCTCGTCGAGCGCCTGCGCGAGCGCGGCCACGCCGTCCTCATCACGAGCCACTCGCTGACCGACGTGCAGGCCGTCGCCGACCGCATCGTCGTGCTGCGCCTGGGGCGCACCAACGGTGAGTTCGACGCCGACCGGGTCACCTACGAGGACCTGCTCGCCGCGATGACGGGGGTGGCGCGATGACGGGGCCGACGCCGGTCGTCGCGCCCGCCGGGCGCGCCGGTGCGTTCTGGCAGCGCCTGCGGACCGGGGAGATGGGCAGCCTGCCGATCGCGGCCGTCCTCGTGCTGATCTGCCTGGTGCTCCAGGCGCTCAACCACTCGTTCCTGTCCAGCGACAACCTGGTGAACCTGACCCAGCAGTCCGCCGCGACGGGCATCATCGCGCTCGGCGTGGTCCTGACGCTGCACCTGGGGCAGATCGACCTGTCGGTGGGCGCCGTCTCCGGCCTCGCTGCCGCCGTCGTGGCCGTGGGGTCCGTCAGCCTCGGCTGGCCCCTGACGCTCGCGGTGCTCGCCGCGCTCGCGGCGGGCCTGGTCGTGGGTCTCCTGTACGGCCTCGTGTACACGCGTCTGCGCGTGCCGAGCTTCGTGTTCACGCTGGCCGGGCTGCTCGTCGTCGGCGGGATGCAGCTGCGGGTGCTGGGGGAGACCGGGTCGGTGAACCTCCCGTTCCAGGCGTGGCTGGTGCGCTTCTGCCAGACGGCTTTCCTGCCGCAGGCCGTCGCATGGGTGGTCGTCGCCGTCGTGGTCGGGATCTACGCCGCCTCGCGGCTGCACGACCGCTCGCGCCGCATCGCCGCCGAGCTCGCCGCGCAGTCGCTCGGCTCGGTGCTGCTCCGCGTCGGGGTGCTCGCCGTGGTGCTGGGTGCAGCGGTCGGGTACCTGGGCACCAACCGCGGCGTCGGGGCGGTGTTCGCCCTGTTCGTCGGGCTGGTCGCGGTCGTCGACCTGGTGCTGCGCCGCACGCGGTGGGGGCGGTTCGTGCGGGCCGTCGGGGGCGACGTCGAGGCGGCCCGGCGCGCCGGCGTGCCCGTGCGCCGCGTGCTCGTGTCCGTGTTCGTCGCCTGCTCGACGCTCGCCGCGCTGGGCGGTGTGGTCGCCGCGGGACGGCTCGCCGCGGCCAACCAGGACACCGGTGCGGTGGACGTGACGCTCACCGCCGTGGCCGCTGCCGTCATCGGCGGGACCAGCATGTACGGGGGCCGCGGTTCGGCCTGGTCGGCGCTCCTCGGCATCCTCATCGTGCAGTCCATCTCGACCGGGCTGACGCTGCTGAACCTCGACCTGTCCGTGCGCTACGGCGTCACGGGGATCGTGCTGGCCGTCGCGGTGGTGATCGACGCGCTGCAGCGGCGCGCTCGCGAGGCATGATCCGGTCCCGGCCGGGCGGAGTGCTCGACCGGGACCGGTACCTCGATCACGCGAGGGTGCAGGTCCTGCCGTTGAGCGTGAACGCCGTCGGTGCGTTGTTGCTACCGCTGTAGGCGCCGTTCAGGCCGAGCTGGACCGAGCCTCCCGCCGGGACGACGCCGTTCCACGCCGCGTTCTGCGCCGTGACCGTGGAGCCGGACTGGGTCGTCGTGGAGCTCCAGGCCTGGGTCACCGTCTGGCCGGACGGGTACGTCCAGGACAGCGTCCAGCCGTTGAGCGCGACGGACGTGCGGAACGTGATGTTCGCCGTGAACCCGGTGTTCCACTGGTTCACCGAGTACGCCACCGAGCACGTGCCGGGTGTGGGCGTGACGGTCGGAGTGGGAGTGGGAGTCGGGGTCGGGGTCGGCGTGACGGTCGGTGAGGGCGTCGGCGTCGGCGTCACCGTGGGCGTGGGCGTGGGCGTGGGTGTCGGGGTGGGCGTCGTCGCGTCCAGCCCGAAGAAGTGGATGGCCGCTGCCGCGTCGACGGGCAGGCCGTGCCCGACGTTGGCGAGACTGTTGGCCTCGACCGGTGCCTGGTCGCCGGTCGCGCCGTACCTGGTGCGGGTGATGCCGGTCGAGGGTGTGTCGGTCTTCGCGGGGGTCGCGCTGACGCCCAGCACGTCGGTCCACTGCTTGATGGCCTCGCCGAAGTTGACGTAGCTCAGCGTCGTGTCGGCCGTGCCGTGCCACAGCTGCACGCGCGGCCGCGGTCCGGTGTAGCCGGGGTAGGCGGCGCGGGCGAGGTCGCCCCACTCCTTGCCGGTGCGGACGAGCTGCCCCTGGGAGCACTGGCTGTTCCACGGTGCCTGCGACGTGGTCCCCGGCGGCGGTGAGGTCGTCGAGAAGCACGTGGCCGGGACGCCCGCGAAGGCCGAGCCGGCGGCGAAGACGTCGGGGTAGGTGGCCAGCAGGACCTCGGTCATCATGGCGCCCGACGAGACGCCGGTGACGAACACGCGACTCGTGTCGGTGGTGTAGTGCTGCTGCACGTACCGGACCATCGAGACGATGCTCGCGGGGTCGCTCGCGCCGCCGTGCGTGAGCGCCTGCGCCGAGCTGACGTCGAAGCAGCTGCCGGAGCGGTTGGCCTGCGGGTAGATGACGATGTAGCCGTACCTCGTCGCGAGCTCGTCGAACTGCGAGCCGTCGTACATGGCCTGCGCCGAGCCGGTGCAGTAGTGGACGGCCACCAGGACCGCAGGCTTGGCAGGCAGGGAGGCAGGGACGAACAGGCTCATGCCCAGACCGCCCGGGTTCGAGCCGAAGCTCGAGACGGGCACCAGCGACGCCGCTTGCGCCGGCGATGCCGCAACCAGCCCGGCCAGCCCACCTGCGGCTAGTGCGACCGTTGTCGCGAGCGTCGTCACACGACGCCAGGAACGGGAAGCCTTCATCGGAGCCCTCCTTCGGGACCTACCCGAACGCGACGGTGCGCCGGGCGCGAGTCGATATCGTTATCGACCCCTCAGGATGGCGCGCCTCGGCGCCGAGCATGACCGTCCCAATCGTTTCAGCCCTGCTTCTCCACGCCCCGACCGAGCCCTGTACCCATCTCCCGCTGCGCCGAGCGCGCCCCTTCCGTGCCGAGCGCACCCGCTGGATGGGGTGCGCTCGGCGCCGAAGGGGCGCGCTCGCGGTGCGGCGGGGTCCCGGTGTCAGGACAGGAGGGCATCCAGGCGCTGGTAGCCGACGTCCATGCCGCCCTCCATGCCGCTGGCCACCATGCCGTCGCGGGACTCGAGAGTGGGGTAGACGGAGTGGATGCGGATCCGCGTCCGGTCGTCGCCCAGGTCCTCGAAGGTGACCGACTCGATCGCCACCACGTCCGGGAAGCCGAGGTACTCGAAGGTCTGGATCGCGAACTCGTCGGCCCGCACGGTGTGGAACATGCCGCGGAACCCGTGCGTCGAACCGTCGGGCGCCGTGCTCACGTAGCTCCAGCGGCCACCGGAGACGAAGTCCCACTCGGAGATGTCCATCTCCAGCTCGCGCGGGCCCATCCACTGCGCCACCAGCTCGGGCTTGGCGTGGGCCTCGAAGACGCGCGAGACGGGTGCGTCGAACTCGCGGGTGATGTCGATGAAGGGGACGCCGGCGGGTGCGTCGACGTGCAGCTCGTTGCTCATGATCGGTCCTTCGGGTCGTCGTGCGGGGTGGTGGGCGCCTCGAGAAGTGCGTCGAGCGAGCGGAACCGCTGCTCGTGGATCAGCCGGTAGCGGTCGATCCAGGCGGTGAGCTCCTCGAGGGCGCCGGGGTTGAGGTGGACGGGACGGCGCTGGGCGTCACGCGTGCGCGTCACGAGCCCGGCGGCCTCCAGGACACCGATGTGCTTCGAGACCGCCTGGAGCGAGATCTCGAAGGGTGCGGCGAGCTCGTTGACCGTCGCCGGGCCGCGGCTGAGCCGCGCCACGATCGTGCGCCTGACCGGGTCGCCCAGGGCGAGGAACGCCCTGTCGAGCCGATCGGTCGACGGGTCACGGGTCACGTCGTCATCAACCTTCCAGTTAATCAACCAAACCATTGAATACGACGGTACGACGAGACCGGCGGTCCGTCAACAGCCCCGCA
This sequence comes from Cellulomonas sp. JH27-2, assembly GCF_014837175.1. Taxonomy (GTDB): domain Bacteria; phylum Actinomycetota; class Actinomycetes; order Actinomycetales; family Cellulomonadaceae; genus Cellulomonas. Next base: position 117,392 of record NZ_JACYFR010000005.1, read on the forward strand.
CGTCGACCGCGGGGCCGGCGGTCAGCGGAAGACGATCGTGCGGTGCCCGTCCAGCAGGATGCGGTGCTCCGCGTGCCAGCGCACGGCCCGCGCCAGGGCGCGTCGCTCGACGTCCTGACCGAGCGCCACCAGGTCCTCGACCGAGCGGGAGTGGTCCACGCGCTCGACGTCCTGCTCGATGATCGGCCCCTCGTCCAGGTCGCCCGTGACGTAGTGGGCGGTCGCCCCGATGAGCTTGACGCCGCGGTCGTGCGCCTGCGCGTAGGGGCGGGCGCCCTTGAACGACGGGAGGAACGAGTGGTGGATGTTGATGACGCGCCCGGCCAGCGCGCGGCACAGGTCGTCGGACAGGATCTGCATGTAGCGGGCCAGCACGACGAGCTCGACGTCGAGCTCCTCGACGAGCTCGAGCAGCCGCGCCTCGGCGTCCGCCTTCGTCGCCGCGGTCACCGGGACGTGGTGGAAGCCGATGCCGTAGAAGCCCGCGAGCGGCTCGAGGACGGTGTGGTTGGAGACCACCGCGACGAGGTCGATCGGAAGGTCCTCCGACCGCTGCCGGAACGCCAGGTCGTTGAGGCAGTGCGCGGCCGTCGAGCCCATGACGAGGGTCCGCACCGGCCGCCCGGCGACGTCGAGCGACCACGTGAGGTCGAACTCGGCGGACAGCCGGCCCAGCGCCTGCTCGAGCTCGCCGCGCCCGGCCGGCGACGTCACCTGCACCCGCATGAAGAACAGCCCCGACAACGGGTTGCCGAACTGCTGGGACTCGGTGATGTTGCCGCCGTGGTCGGCAAGCAGCCCGGCCACGGCGTGCACGATGCCGGGGCGGTCGGGGCAGGACAGGGTCAGGACCCAGGGGGTGGGACCATCCGCACGGTGGGACGCAGCAGGGGACACGAGCACCGAGAGTAGTGCGCCCGCGCGCCTGGCTGACACGATGGGGGCATGACGCAGGCCGACCTCGACATCCGCCCCGTCTCTCTCGAGGAGGCGGGTGAGCTCCTGACGCTGCGCCGCGCGGCCTTCGTGACGGAGGCCCAGCAGTACGGCGACCCCCACATCCCGCCGCTCACGCAGACCATCGACGAGCTCGTCGAGGACCTGCAGACGGACGGCGTGATCACGCTCGCGGGCTGGGACGGACACCGCATGGTCGGCTCGATCCGCGTGCTGATCGAGGGCAGCAAAGCCACGCTCGGCCGGTTCGCGGTGGCCCCAGACCTGCAGGGACAGGGCTTCGGCACGCAACTCCTCCTGGCGATCCTGCCGTACCTGCCCGAGGGCATCGAGGAGGTCTGGGTGTTCACCGGGCGGGACTCGGTGCAGAACCTCGCGCTGTACGCCAAGCACGGCTACGAGCACCAGCACGACCAGACCGCCGGCGACCTGACCTACGCGTTCCTGCGCAAGACGCTGGGTGACGGGGTGGAGCAGTAGCCGCGACGAGCGGCGCCGGGCGCTCGGGCCGGAGCGGGACGCCGCCCGTCGACCCGGTCGTCGGCCTGCCGGAGACCGGCCTGTCGGGGCGCCCGACGGAGCCGATCGAGGTGCCCGCCGGCGTCGTCGCGGTGCTGGTCGGCCTGACCGACGGGCCTGTCGATGTGGGCGCGCTCGAGGCGGTGTGGGTCAACGGCGTGGGCGGGCAGACGTTCCGGGCCGACGACCTGTACGTGAAGTGGGCGCCTGCAGGTACCGACCAGGACCTCGAGGCCGAGGCGGTGCGCCTGGCGTGGGCGTCGCGATGGACGCCCGTGCCGGAGGTCGTCGGGCACGGCGCCGACGAGACGGGGCAGTGGCTCGTGACGCGCGCGATGCCGGGCCGCAACGCGGTCGACCCGGTGTGGGTGGCGCGTCCCGCGCAGGCCGCGCGCGAGCTCGGTGTCGCGCTGCGGGCCCTGCACGACGCGCTGCCCGTCGCCGAGTGTCCCTTCGACTGGGGCGTGCCGGCGCGGCTCGCCCGGGCGGGCGTCCCGGCGGAGGCCGGAGCGGCCCTCGTCGGGCCCGTGCCTCGCGTCGCACGTCTGGTCGTCTGCCACGGCGACGCGTGCGCGCCCAACACCCTGCTGGCCGACGACGGCACCTGGACCGGGCACCTGGACCTCGGCGCCCTGGGCGTCGCCGACCTGTGGGCGGACCTGGCGATCATCGCGTGGAGCACCGAGTGGAACTACGGCCCGGGCTTCGAGGACGACGTGTACGCGGGCTACGGGATCGAGCCCGATCCCGAGCGGATCGCCTTCTACCGGCGGCTGTGGAACGCCACCTGACTCCACCCGACTCCTCGGTGCCTCAGCGCCGGAAGGTGTAGACGGCCTTCTGGTACTTCTTGCCGTAGGCCTTCCAGAGCGCCTTGGCCGACGTCGCGCGCTTGCCGGTGCACGACTGCGTGTAGCTGCCGTACTGCTTCTTGTGCGTGATGACGATCGCCATGCAGTCGGCCTGGCGCTCGTTGCCGTCGCCGAACTCGCCCGACTTGCGCTTGAACACCTTCGCGGTCGTGGCATCGGCCTTGTCGCGCCACGCGGTGCCCTTGACCAGGCGGCGGAACTGCACGATGTGCGCGCACTCGTGCAGTGCGACGTGCCGGAGCTGGGAGCCGGTCATGCCGCTCTTCAGGTGGATCTCGTGGTTCCACGTGTAGGTCTTCTTGCTGCTCGCGGACGTCTGCGTCCACACGTAGGTCTCGGTCGCCTGGCCGACGACGTAGGAGTTCACGAGCGGCGTGTTCACGACGATCGGTGTCGTCGGGCAGTACGCCTTCATGTACTTGCGGGCCTTCGCGATGTAGGCCTTGTACTTCTTGCCGTCCGTGGCCCAGCTGGTCCACTTCTCGGTCACGCTCGTCGTGCTCTTCGTCTTGCCGACCAGCAGCCGGAACGACTTCTTGCCCGGCTTGACCTTGTAGGCGACCGTGAACGTCGACTTCGACACCTTCGCGGTGTCGACCGTGACCCACGTCGAGCCGTCCTTGCGCTGCACCGTGACCTTCTGCCCGACGCTGGGGTAGACGGTGCCGGAGAACTTCACCGTCGTCGTCGACAGCGGGTACTCCGGCGGGATCATGCTGAGGAACGGCTTGTACGCAGCGGTCGCGCCCGGCGCGGTCATCAGGCCGATCCCCGCGAGCAGCGCGACGACCAGCGTCGTGGCGAGCAACCGGACCCGACAGCCGGTGCGGCGGCCTGCGGCGCTGCGGGCGCTGTGCGCACTGTGGGCCACGAGAGTCCTCCTCGACGGACGGGCGATCCGGTCGAGGGTAGTCGCGAAACAAGGGTTCGGGTACCCCGGTCCGGTTGCTAGGCTGTCCGCGTCGCGACTGGCGCACAGGGTGGGTCACCACCGGGGAGCGACGAGCAGCAGGACCAACGGGTCGGACGCCTGGGCCCCCGGTCACCACCACACCGGTCCCCACCGAGTGCGCGGTGCCGGACCTCCGGCCACCCGCACGCTGCCGAAGGAGCTTTCGTGAGCGCCGAGAACACCCCGATCCTCGACCAGAACATCTCCGAGCTCGATCCGGAGATCGCCGCGGTCCTCGACGCGGAGCTGGCCCGCCAGCAGTCCACGCTCGAGATGATCGCGTCCGAGAACTTCGTGCCCCGCGCGGTCCTGCAGGCGCAGGGTTCCGTGCTGACCAACAAGTACGCCGAGGGGTACCCGGGCCGCCGCTACTACGGCGGCTGCGAGCAGGTCGACGTCGCGGAGAACATCGCGATCGAGCGGGCCAAGGCCCTGTTCGGCGCCGAGTTCGCCAACGTCCAGCCGCACTCCGGCGCCACGGCCAACGCTGCCGTGCTGCACGCCATCGCCCGCCCCGGCGACACCATCCTGGGCCTCGCGCTCGACCAGGGCGGCCACCTGACGCACGGCATGAAGATCAACTTCTCGGGCCGCCTCTACAACATCGTCGCGTACGGCGTGGATCCGACCACGTCGCTCGTCGACATGGCCGAGGTGCGCCGGCTCGCGGTCGAGCACAAGCCGAAGGTCATCATCGCCGGCTGGTCGGCGTACCCGCGCGAGCTCGACTTCGCGGAGTTCCGTGCCATCGCCGACGAGGTCGGCGCGCTGCTGTGGGTCGACATGGCGCACTTCGCGGGCCTCGTCGCGGCGGGCATCCACCCGTCGCCCGTCCCGCACGCGCACGTCGTCTCGTCGACCGTCCACAAGACGATCGGCGGCCCGCGCTCGGGCTTCATCCTCACCAACGACGCCGACCTGGCCAAGAAGATCAACTCCGCGGTCTTCCCCGGCCAGCAGGGCGGCCCGCTCATGCACGTGATCGCCGCCAAGGCCGTCGCGTTCAAGATCGCCGGCACGCCGGAGTTCCGCGACCGCCAGGAGCGCACCGTCCGTGGCGCGCGGATCGTCGCCGAGCGGCTGACCGCCGGTGACGTCGTGGGTGCGGGCATCTCGGTCCGCTCGGGCGGCACCGACGTGCACCTGGTGCTCGTCGACCTGCGCGACGCCGCGATCGACGGCAAGGAGGCCGAGGACCTCCTGCACGAGGTCGGCATCACCGTGAACCGCAACGCGGTCCCCAACGACCCGCGGCCGCCGATGGTCACGTCGGGCCTTCGCATCGGCACCCCCGCGCTGGCCACGCGCGGCTTCGGCGACGCGGAGTTCACGGAGGTCGCGGACATCATCGCGACGGCCCTCGTCGGCGGCGAGACGCTCGACGTCCCGGCGCTCCGCGCGCGCGTCGCCAAGCTGGCCGACGCGTTCCCGCTGTACCCCGGCCTGGAGCAGTACTGAGATGACGGCACGGGTCCTGGACGGCAAGGCGACCGCCGCGACGATCAAGACCGAGCTGACCGCGCGCGTCGCGGCGCTCGCCGAGCGCGGTGTCACGCCCGGGCTGGGCACGCTGCTGGTCGGCGACGACCCGGGTTCGCAGTGGTACGTGGCCGGCAAGCACAAGGACTGCGCGGAGGTGGGCATCGCCTCGATCCGTGAGGACCTGCCGGCCGACGCGACGCAGGAGGAGATCGAGGCCGCGGTGCGGCGCCTGAACGAGGACCCGGCGTGCACCGGGTTCATCGTGCAGCTGCCGCTGCCGAAGGGCATCGACACCAACGCGGTCCTGGAGCTCGTCGACCCGGACAAGGACGCCGACGGGTTGCACCCGACCAACCTGGGCCGCCTGGTGCTGCGCGTCAACGAGCCGGTCACGAGCCCGCTGCCGTGCACGCCGCGCGGGATCATCGAGCTCATCGAGCGGCACGGGATCGACCTGGCCGGTGCGGACGTGGTCGTCGTCGGCCGCGGCGTCACCGTCGGGCGGTCCATCGGGCTGCTGCTCACGCGGCGTGAGGTCAACGCGACCGTCACGCTCACGCACACGGGCACGGAGGACCTGACGGAGCACACGCGCAACGCCGACGTCATCGTCGCCGCTGCCGGCGTGCAGGGCGTCATCACGGCCGACATCGTCAAGCCGGGTGCCGTCGTCATCGACGTCGGCGTCTCCCGGGCCACCGACCCGGAGACCGGCAAGAGCCGCGTCGTCGGCGACGTCGACCCCGGCGTGCTCGAGGTCGCGTCGTGGGTCTCGCCGAACCCCGGTGGGGTGGGCCCGATGACGCGCGCGATGCTGCTCAGCAACGTCGTCGACTCCGCGGAGCGCGCGGCGGGGATCGCCTAGCTCCAGGACTGGCCTACCGGTCGCGCAACGACGAGGATCGCCCTCGGGACACGTTCCCGGGGGCGATCGTCGTCCCGGATCCGGCCGAGGAGGCAGCTCATGGGCATCATCCACCCCCACCTCTGGTACTCCGACAACGCCTACGAGGCCGCGGAGTTCTACGTCTCGATCTTCCCGAACTCGTCGATCACGAACGTGGTGCGCGCTCCCGCGGACATGCCCGACGTGAAGAAGGGCGATCCGTTCATCGTCCAGTACGTGCTGGACGGGCAGCAGGTGGAGGCCATCTCGGCCGGGCCGTCGCTGCAGCTCAACGCCGCGTTCTCGTTCGTCGTGGACTGCGAGGACCAGGCCGAGGTCGACCGCTACTGGGACGCACTCCTTGCCGGCGGCGGCCAGGAGGTGCAGTGCGGCTGGCTCACCGACCGGTTCGGGCTGTCGTGGCAGGTGGTGCCGCGCCGCGCGATGGAGCTGATGTTGGGACCGGACGCCGACCCGGAAGGCGCGGCACGCGCGACCGCGGTGATGATGACGCAGGTCAAGCTGGACGTCGCGGCCCTGGAGGCGGCGTACCGCGGCGACTGAGGCTCGCCGTGTCGGTGGCGTGGGGTTGGATGGGCACGTGCTCACGATCGCGACCGTCAACGTCAACGGCATCCGTGCCGCCTTCCGTCGGGGGATGGACACCTGGCTCGACCAGCGCAAGCCCGATGTGCTGCTGCTCCAGGAGGTGCGGGCGTCCGACGAGATCCTCGCCGACCACCTCGAGGCCGGCGGGTGGCACCTGGCGCACGAGGCCAGCGAGACGAAGGGCCGCGCCGGCGTGGCCATCGCCTCCCGGCTGCCCATGAGCGCCGTGCGGATCGGCCTCAGGACCGGTGTGACCGGGGACAGCGGGCGGTGGGTCGAGGCCGACCTCGAGCTGGCCGCTCACGAGGGCGCGCCGGCGCGCTCCGTGACTGTCGTGTCCACCTACCTGCACTCGGGCACCGAGGGCACGCCGTCGATGGACGAGAAGTACGCGTTCCTCGACCACGTCACGGCCCGGCTCGCGGACATCGCCGAGGGCGGCGGGTACGCGGTCGTCGCGGGCGACGTGAACATCGCGCACCGCGAGGTGGACATCAAGAACTGGAAGGGCAACCTCAAGAAGGCGGGCTTCCTGCCGCGCGAGCGCGCCTACCTGGACCGCTGGTTCGACGACCTGGGCTGGCGTGACCTGGGGCGCGAGCTCGGCGGCGAGGGACCCGGGCCCTTCACGTGGTGGTCGTGGCGCGGGCAGGCGTTCGACAACGACTCCGGCTGGCGGATCGACTACCAGCTCGCGACGCCCGAGCTCGCCGACGCCGCCGTCAGTGCGACCGTGGACCGGGCGGCGACCTACGCCGAGCGGTTCTCCGACCACGCGCCGCTGGTGGTCGAGTACGACCTGTGAGCCGACTCAGCTGACCGCGGTCGCGCTCGATCGACGACCGACGTCGGTGATCGGTCAGCGGCCGGCGGGCGTCAGGCCGAGCGACATCCCCGCGAGGCCGCGCTTGCGGGCCGTGAGGGCGGTCGCGACCTGACGCATCGCCTGGGCGGCGGGGGAGTCGGGCTCGGCCAGGACCACGGGCGTGCCCCCGTCGCCGGCTTCGCGCAGGCGGACGTCGAGCGGCACCTGGCCCAGCACCTCGACGTCCGTGCCCGTCAGGCGGGTCAGGCTGGCGGCGACGCTCGCGCCGCCACCCTCGCCGAACAGGTGCAGGCGCGAGCCGTCGGGCTGCTCCAGCCAGGACATGTTCTCGACGACGCCGACGACGCGCTGCCGCGTCTGCACGGCCACCGACCCGGCGCGCTCTGCGACCTCCGCGGCCGCGACCTGCGGCGTCGTGACGACGACGATCTGCGAACCCGGCAGCAGCTGCGCCACCGAGATCGCGATGTCGCCCGTGCCGGGGGGCAGGTCCAGGAGCAGGACGTCCAGGTCACCCCAGAACACGTCGGCCAGGAACTGCTGCAGGGCCCGGTGCAGCATCGGGCCGCGCCACACCACGGGCTGGCCCGGCGGGACGAACATGCCGATCGAGACGACCTTCACGCCGTGCGCCTCGGGCGGCAGCAGCATGTCGTCGACCCGCGTCGGCTGCCGGTCGACCCCCAGCATGCGGGGGATCGAGAAGCCGTAGATGTCCGCGTCGACGATGCCGACGCGCAGCCCGTCGGCCGCCATCGCGACAGCCAGGTTGGCGGTGACCGACGACTTGCCGACGCCGCCCTTGCCCGACGCGATCGCGAAGACCTTCGTCAGCGAACCGGGCTGCGCGAACGGGATCACCGGTTCGGCGTCGGTGCCACGCAGCATGGTCCGCAGGGCGGCGCGCTGCTCCGCGTTCATCGCGCCCATCACGACGCGGGCCTCGTCGACCCCGTCCACCGTCATCGCGGCCGCGGTGACCTCGCGGGTCAGCGTCTCCTTGAGCGGGCAGCCGGGCGTCGTGAGGTCGATGCCGACCGTCGCCACGCCGTCCGCGACATCGACCGACCGGACCATCCCGAGCTCCGTGATCGGGCGGTGGATCTCCGGGTCCTGGACGCCGTCGAGCGCCGCGCGGACGGCGGCGACGATCTCGGACTGGTCGGTGGCCAGGTCGGGCTGGTCGGCAGGCATGGTGCCCATCGTAGGTCGCACGACGAGCGGCTCCGTGGGCCGTCCGGCCCCGCCGGGTGCCAGGGGTACGGGTCAGCCGTCGCGTTCGGCGTCGTCGTCGGGCTCGTCGCGGCCCTCGCGCATCTCCTCCATGAGGTTGCGCAGCTCCGAGCGCACGAAGTCGCGGGTCGCGACCTCCGACAGCGCGATGCGCAGCGACGCCATCTCGCGCGCCAGGAACTCCGTGTCGGCGAGGTTGCGCTCGGCGCGCTGGCGATCCTGCTCGTACTGCACGCGGTCGCGGTCGGTCTGCCGGTTCTGCGCGAGCAGGATGAGGGGAGCGGCGTACGACGCCTGCAGGGAGAGCATGAGCGTGAGCGCCGTGAACCCCTGGCTCGCCTTGTCGAAGCGCAGGGCCTCCGGCCCCCAGGAGTTCCACGCGATCCACGCGACGCAGAAGATCGTCAGCCAGATGATGAACGTCGGCGTCCCCAGGAACCGCGCGATCGACTCCGAGAGCCGGCCGGCGGCGTCCTCCTCGCGGCGCGGGCGAGGGATGATCGTGCGCCGCGTCGAGCGCGGCTGGTCCAGGCGGTCAGCCACGCTCCACCCCCGGCACCACGGTCAGGGTGGCGGTGTCGACGCTCTCCTCGTCGGCCTCGCGCCAGTCCTCGGGCAGCAGGTGGTCGAGGACGTCGTCGACCGAGACGGCGCCGAGCAGGCGCTTCTCGGCGTCGACGACGGGAAGAGCCAGCAGGTTGTACGTCGCGAGGCGGCGTGTCACGGCCATCAGGGGGGCGTCGACGAAGATCGGCTCGATGTCCGTGTCGACGTAGGAGCCGATCGACTCGTGAGGGGGCTCGCGCAGCATGCGCTGCAGGTGCACGACGCCGATGAAGCGTCCCGTCGGCGTCTCCAGCGGGGGCCGGGCGACGAAGACCATCGAGGCCAGCGCGGGCGTCAGGTCCTGACGCCGGACGTGGGCGAGCGCGGCGGCGATGGAGGTCTCGGGTCCCAGGATCACGGGCTCGGTGGTCATCAGACCGCCGGCCGTGTTGTCCTCGTACGCGAGCAGACGACGCACGTCCTTGGCCTCGTCGGGCTCCATGAGCTCGAGCAGCTCCGCAGCCTGCTCGTCGGGCAGCTCGCCCAGCAGGTCGGCAGCGTCGTCGGGCTCCATCGCCTCCAGGACGTCGGCCGCGCGGCCCAGGGCGAGGCCCTGCAGGATCGCGACCTGGTCGTCCTCCGGCAGCTCCTCGAGGACGTCCGCCAGGCGGTCGTTGTCGAGCGCGCTCGCGACCTCCAGGCGGCGGGTGCTGCCCAGGTCGTGCAGCACGTCGGCCAGGTCCGCAGGCTTGAGGTCCTCGTACTGCGCGAGCAGCAGCTCGGCGCCCTGCGCGGCCGACGCCTTGGCCAGGCCGGTCACCTCGTTGACGCCCACGAGCGTGGTCTCGCCGCGGCGCCGCAGCAGGCCGCGGTGGCCGGCCGCGCCCTTGCGGACGAACATCTTGGTGACGAGCCAGTCGCCCGTGCGCTGCAGCTCGATCGCCACGTCCTCGACCGTCGCCGGTCCCGACCCGTCGACGAACTCGACCTGGCGGTCCAGCAGCTCGCCGACCACCAGCGTCTCGAACGCGCGCTGCTCGAACCGGCGCATGTTCACCAGGCCCGTCGAGATGACCTGGCCGGCGTCGACCGCCGTGACACGGGTCAGGGGCAGGAACACGCGTCGCTTGCCGGGGACCTCCACGACGAGGCCGACGGCTCGCGGCGCCCCCTTGGGCCGGATGAGCACGACGACGTCGCGCACCCGCCCGACCTGGTCACCCAACGGGTCGAACACGGTGGTCCCGGCGAGGCGCGCGACGAAAACCCTGGTCCCGACGCTGCTCACAGTGGCCAGAGTAGACGCTGCCGCGTGTTTCGGTCGGCCGACGTGGCGCGGCTGCCGACCGCCGGGGAGGATTGGCGCATGTCGTCCAACCGTCCCGCCCGCCCACCGCGCACACCGACGCTGCCGCAGGGGGAGACGGTGGCCGTCTACGGCACCTACCTGGACGCGCAGAAGGCGGTCGAGCTGCTCGCGGAGAAGCAGTTCCCCGTCACGGCGGTGACCATCGTCGGCAGCGACCTGCGGATGGTCGAACGGGTCACCGGCCGGCTCTCGTACCCCCGCGTCGCGTCGGGCGGGTTCCTCATGGGCGCGTGGTTCGGCATGTTCGTCGGGTTGCTGCTCACGCTGTTCGACTCCGGGAGCACGACGAGCCCGTTCGTGCCGTCGATCCTGCTGGGCGGGGCCTTCGGGCTGCTCATGTCCGTGCTGACCTACGCGTTCACGCGTGGCCGGCGTGACTTCACCACCGCGAGCCAGATCGTTGCCGCGTCGTACACCGTGCTGTGCGCGCCCGAGCACGCGCACAAGGCCCGCAACCTGCTGCAGGGCATGGGCGGCGTCCGGCCGGGCTGGCCTCAGTCCGCGCCGTCCGCACCGCAGCCCGTCGCGCCGGTGCAGCCGGTGGTGCCCGACCAGCCGGTGGTGCCCAGCCAGCCGGTCGTGCCGCCGCAGCGCACGGGTTCGAGCGGCGACCCCGACGGATCCCGCGACGCGGGCGTCAGTGCGTCGGACGGAGCACCGGGTCCGGCGGCAGAGCCCGGGCCCTCCACGCCGGGGGCAGACACGCCGGACCACCCGACGTCCGAGCCGCCGACGCAGCCACCGGCGCCGCCTCAGTCCTGACGCGAGCGCGCGCCCGGCGGCGGTCTCGGTGGGACGACGGACCGGTCGCGAAGCGGTCCGCCATGCGGCGGAACCGTCCGGGACCTTCGTCGATGATCGGCGCGCCCGGCCACGCGCTCGTCGAGACGATCGTCGTGGCGCGGACGGACTGCAGCAGTGCCAGAGGTGCGGGATCCATGGCGGACCTCCCGGTCGGGCGGGCCGTGGTGGCCCGTTCACCGGGATGACGCGCGACGACCGCCCGAGTCGACTCGGGCGGCCGTCGTGACGCGGTGCGGCGTGATCAGCGCAGCAGGTCGGCCATCCACGCCTCGACGGCGTCGGGGTCGCGGGGGAGCGCGGCGGACAGGTTCTCGTTGCCGTCGGCCGTCACCAGCACGTCGTCCTCGATCCGCACACCGATGCCGCGGTACTCGGCCGGCACCAGCAGGTCGTCGGACTTGAAGTACAGGCCCGGCTCGATGGTGAAGACCATGCCGGGCTCGAGCACGCCGTCCAGGTAGAGCTCGCCGCGGGCCTGGGCGCAGTCGTGCACGTCGATGCCCAGGTGGTGGCTGGTGCCGTGCACCATCCAGCGGCGGTGGTGCTGGTTCTCCGGGTCGAGCGCCTCCTGCGCGGAGACAGGCAGCAGGCCCCACTCGTCGAGCCGGTGCGCGATGACGTCCATCGCGGCGGCGTGGATGTCGCGGAACTTGGCGCCGGGCACCGCGACGGCGAAGGCCGCGTCGGCCGCGTCGAGCACGGCCTGGTAGACGCGCCGCTGCACCTCGGTGAACGTGCCGTCCACCGGGAGCGTGCGCGTGACGTCCGCGGTGTACAGGGAGTCGATCTCCACACCGGCGTCGATCAGCACCAGCTCGCCGGCACGCACGGCGCCGTCGTTGTCCGTCCAGTGCAGCGTCGTGGCGTGCTCGCCTGCGGCGGCGATCGTCTCGTAGCCCACCTGGTTGCCCTCCTGGCGGGCGTGCCCGACGAAGGTCCCCTCGATGACCCGCTCCCCGCGACGGTGCTCCACCGCCTGGGGAAGGGCGCGGACGACCTTGGCGAACCCGTCGATCGTGACGTCGACGGCCTCGCGCATCTGCTGGATCTCGTGAGCGTCCTTGACCAGCCGCAGCTCGGACAGCGCCTCGGCGAGCTTCTCGTCGCGCTCGCCGGCCTGCTCGGTGGCCCGGATCTCCTCGACGACGGCCTCGATGCTCTCGTCGGCGCCGGGGACCACCAGCACCTGCACGCCGTCCGCGCCGACGTCCTTGGCGAGCGCGTCGCGCAGGTCGTCGATGTGGGCCGTGCGGATGCCCGTCGTCGTCTCGATCTCCTCGAGCGTCGGGCGCGCCCCCACCCAGAACTCGCCGTACCGCGAGTCGGAGAAGAACTCGTCGGTGTCGCGGCCGGCCAGCGGGCGCAGGTACAGGATCGCGGTGTGGCCGCTGCCGTCGTCGCCCGCACCGTCGTCCACGGGGTGCAGCACCAGCACGGCGTCGGGCTCCTGCTCCATGCCCAGGCCCGTCAGGTGCGCGAACGCGGCGTGCGGCCGGAACCGGTAGTCGGTGTCGTTGGACCGCACCTTGTAGGTGCCGGCCGGGACGACGAGGCGCTCGCCGGGGAACCGGGCGGACAGCGCGCTGCGCCGGGCGGCCGTGTGGTCCGCGGCCGGGGCACGGGTGGCCGACGACGCGGGCCGCTCGCCCCAGCCGGAAGTGATGAAGCTGACGAACGTGGCCGATCCCGGACGCAGCGAGCGGTTGGAGCCGCGGTCCTCGAGCGGCTGCTCGGACGACTGCGGGGTGGCCTCGTCGTGGGTGGGGCTGGTCTCGGGCGTCACGTCCTGGCTCATCGGGCCATTGTCCCACCGGTACGGCCCTCGATCCCGCCCGGGCGGACAGGCCCCGATAGCGTGGGCTCGTGCGTATCGACCTCCACACCCACTCCACGGCCTCCGACGGGACGGGCTCGCCGGCCCAGGTCGTCGCCGAGGCCGCCGCCGCAGGGCTGGACGTCGTCGCGCTCACCGACCACGACACGACGGCCGGCTGGGACGAGGCGGCGAGGTCGGCGCGCGAGCACGGCATCGCCCTGGTCCGCGGGACCGAGGTGTCCGCGCGGGCCGGCGGCATCTCCATCCACCTGCTGTGCTACCTGCAGGACCCGACGCACCCGGCGCTGGTCGCCGAGCTGGACCGGACGCGCGACGACCGCGTGAACCGAGCGCGGCGGATGGTCGAGCGGCTGGCCGTCGACTTCCCGATCACCTGGCAGGACGTGCTCGACCAGTCGGCGGACGCCGTCGTCGTCGGGCGACCGCACATCGCCGACGCGCTCGTGGCGCGCGGCGTCGTGCCCGACCGCAGCGCGGCCTTCGTCGACCTGCTGCGCTCCGACGGCCGCTACCACGTGCCCCACTACGCACCCGACGCGGCGGTCGCGGTCGCGGCGATCCGCGCGTCCGGTGGTGTGCCGGTCTTCGCGCACCCCGGCGCGGACGCGCGCGGACGGATCGTGCCCGACGAGGTCTTCGACGAGCTCGTGGACGCGGGTCTGGCCGGCCTGGAGGTGCTCCACCGGGACCACTCGCCGGCCCAGCGCGAGCGCCTGGGTGCCATCGCGGACAGGTTGGGGATCTTCGTCACAGGCTCGTCGGACTACCACGGGACCGGGAAGCCCAACCGGCTGGGGGAGAATCTCACCGAGCCGTCCGTCCTGGCGGCCATCGAGGAGCAGGGAAGCAGTGAGGTGATCCGGGCGTGAGCGACGTCCTGGACCCCCGGTTGTTGGGGTCCGTCTTCATCACGTTGTTCGTGATCATGGACCCGCCGGGGACAGTGCCCATCTTCTTGGGCCTCACCTCGGCGATGACCCGCAAGCAGCGCAACCGGGCCGCCCGCCAGGCGATCCTGGTGGCGTTCGGCGTCATCGTGTCGTTCGCGATCTTCGGCCAGCAGCTGCTCAACTACCTGCACATCTCGCTGGCCGCCCTGCAGGGGTCCGGCGGCCTGCTGCTGCTCCTGATCGCGATGGAGCTGCTGACGGGCAAGGCGGAGGAGCCGCAGCCGTCGGGCAACGCGAAGGTCAACGTCGCGCTCGTCCCACTCGGGACCCCGCTGCTGGCCGGGCCCGGCGCCATCGTCGCCACCATGGTGTTCGTCCAGCAGTCGGACGGGACGTTCGCGGACTGGACGGCCATCACGCTGGGCGTCATCGCCGTGCACATCTGCCTCTACCTGTCGATGCGGTTCGCGAACGTCATCCACCGGATCCTCAAGGACTCCGGCACGTTGCTCGTCACCCGCATCGCCGGTCTGCTGCTGGCCGCGATCGCCGTCCAGCTCATCGCCGACGCGGTCACGGCCTTCGTCAAGGCCGCCTGACGCAGCACGAGCACGAAGGGACCGGCCACGTGGCCGGTCCCTTCGTCGTTGCTCGGTTAGGTGCGGGTCACTCCGCGACGGGCGCGCTGGTGCCGCCCTCGGTGGGGCGTCCGCCGCGCGTGCGACGACGGTTGCGGCTGCGGCGCGCGCGGGGAGCGCCCTCGGTGCCCTCGGTGCTCGGGCCCGACGTCGGCTGGCCGGAGCCCTGAGCGGCATGCTGGCCGCCGCCCTGTCCCGCCTGACCGCCCTGACCGTTGCCGCCGGGCCGACGCGAGTCGCCGCTGCGCCCACCCTGGCCGCCACGCGACCCGGCACCCTGACCGCGACCGCCGTCACGGCCGCCGTCGCGCCCGCCCGCCGGACGACCGCCACCGCGCTTGCCGGTCTCGCCCAGGTCCTCGATCTTCTCGGCGGACAAGCCCTCGCGAGTCTGCTGCGACTTGGGCAGGCGCCCCTTGGTCCCGGCCGGGATGTCCAGGTCCGTGTACAGGTTGGGCGAGCTCGAGTACGTCTCGACAGGCTCGGGGATGCCGAGGCCCAGCGCCTTGTCGATCAGGCCCCAGCGCGGCACGTCGTCCCAGTCGACGAACGTCACGGCGGTGCCCTTGTTGCCCGCGCGGCCGGTGCGGCCGGTGCGGTGCAGGTACGTCTTCTCGTCCTCGGGGCACTGGTAGTTGATGACGTGCGTGACGTCCTCGACGTCGATGCCGCGCGCGGCGACGTCGGTGGCGACGAGCACGTCGACCTTGCCGTGACGGAACGCGCGCAGCGCCTGCTCGCGGGCGCCCTGACCGAGGTCGCCGTGCAGCGCACCGGCGGCGAAGCCGCGCTCGACGAGGTCGTCGGCCACCTTGGCCGCGGTGCGCTTGGTGCGCGCGAAGACGATGGTCAGGCCCCGGCCGTTGGCCTGCAGGATGCGGGCCACCATCTCGACCTTGTCCAGCGCGTGCGCGCGGTAGACGACCTGTTTGATGTTCTTGACGGTCGCGCGGCCGTCGTCGTCGGGGTCCTGCGCCCGGATGTGCGTGGGCTGCGTCATGTAGCGACGCGCCATCGCGACGACCGCACCCGGCATGGTCGCCGAGAAGAGCATGGTGTGGCGTGAGGCCGGCGTCGCGGCCAGCAGCGTCTCCACGTCGGGCAGGAAACCCAGGTCGAGCATCTCGTCGGCCTCGTCGAGCACGACGGTCTTGGCGAACGACAGGTCCATGTGACGCTGCTTGAGCAGGTCGATCATGCGGCCGGGGGTCCCGACGACGACGTCGACGCCCTTGTTCAGGGCATCGATCTGCGGCTCGTAGGCGCGCCCGCCGTAGACCTGCACGACGCGCACGGAGCGCTTGGCCGACGCCGTCGCGAGGTCGCCGGCCACCTGGACCGCGAGCTCGCGGGTGGGGACCACGACGAGCGCCTGCGGCTTGCCGGGAGCGGGCAGCTGGTCGTAGCCGTCCTCGCCCGGGGCGACGACGCGGTTGAGCAGTGGGACGCCGAAGCCGAGCGTCTTGCCGGTACCGGTCTTGGCCTGGCCGATGATGTCGTGGCCGGCCAGCGCGACGGGCAGCGTCATCGCCTGGATGGGGAACGGGTGGGTGATGCCGGCGGCGGCGAGCGCCTCGACGATCTCCGGGCGGACGTCGAAGTCGGAGAACGACGCGTCGACGGCCTGGACGGAGGAGTAGGAGCTCTTCAGGGAGCGGGTCATGGGGGCGGCGAGGGCGGAGGTCTCGCCGGTCTCGATCTCGGGATCGATAGTGGTCACGGTCGACTCTTCACTGCGAGGGGTGGCGCCGGGCGCAGCGTTCGCGCGCGGTCCGGGGCCGACGACTGGCGTCGGGCATCCCGGGCGACAGGGGTCGTCGCCACTCAGGGTGGCCGGCAGCCGATCGTGAAAGTCGTCCCGCGAGCTCGTCCGCACCTGGTGCGCACCGTGCCCCGACCTTCGTCAGGACGCCGTCCGTGCCAGGACCGGGGCTGCGCGGGATGGTCGTCAGACCGGAAAACCGAGACGACCGGGCAACCGTTGTACGCGGGCAGTCTATCCGACGGCCCTGACGTGCGGGGCTGCCGGCTCACCGGAACGACGACTAGCATGCGCCGGATGACGACCACGCGGCCCGACGCCTCGCCCGAGCACGCTGCCGACCCGTCCGTGCCGACGACGGAGCAGGTCGCGGATCTCGACCGCGCCGCGGCTGAGGCCGTCCGGCGGGCAGACTCCGTCGAGCTGCTCGGTCTGGTTGCGCACCTCGAGCAGGTTGCGTTCGTCCGGCTCGCGGCGGACTCGGCGATCGCGCCGACGGTCGAGCAGCGGCTGGCTCTCAGCCGGTTCGCCGCGGCGGCCGTGGAACGGTGCGACCGCGTCCTGGGTCGCATCGTCGAGCTCGGAGGCGACCCGGAGGCCGCGCTGGCTCAGTTCGACGACGTGCTCGTCGACTTCGACGCCCGCACGCAGCCCAGCACCTGGTGGGAACGCCTGCTCAAGGCGTACGTGGGGTACGGCGTCGCCGACGACTTCTGCCGCCTGGCGGCCGACGGCCTCGACGAGGACTCGCGCACCCTGGTGCTGGACGTGCTCGACGACGCGTCCCACGCCGACCTCGCCGTCACGGCGCTCGACGCCGCCGGGTCGGACGACGGCGTCCTCAGCTCGCGGCTGGCGCTGTGGGGGCGCCGGCTGGTCGGCGAGGCGCTCGGCGTGGTGCAGGGCTTGTTGACGCAGCGCCCCGCGCTCGCGCGCCTCGTCGCGACGTCCGACGCGGGCGCCGGGAACCGCGGTTCCGCGACGGACGCGCCCGTCGCGGCCAACGATGCCGGATCGGGCGGCCGGTCCACGGGCTCGGGCGCGAACCCGCCTGCCAAGGTGTTCGGCGAGCTCACCGCGCAGCACACGCGTCGGATGTCCCGTCTGGGCCTGACGCCCTGACTCTCGCCGAGCGCCGAGCGCTGAACGGCCGCGAGCTCGACCTCTGCCGCGATACGCGGTGCGGAACCGCGGCGGAGGTCGAGCTCGGTGGCGTGTCAGGCGCGGGTCAGAGGGTGCCGAAGCCGACGCGCCCCTTGGTCTCGGCGCCGATCTCGACGTAGCCGAGCGTGGCCGTGGGCACGAAGACGCGCCGGCCGCGCGAGTCCGTGAGCTCCAGGACGGGCTTGCCGGCCAGTGCGGCGGCAACGGCGGCGGCGATCTCGTCCGCGCTCTGGTCCGACTCCAGCACGATCTCGCGTGGCAGGTTCTGGACCCCGATCGTGATCTCCACCGTCAGCTCCTTGTCCTGGGTACGTCTCGTCCCCGTGCGTGCGCGGCACTTGCCGCGACGAGTTGATCCTAGGTCGTCTGCGCGCCGCGACCTGCCGCGTCCGCGCTCGGCGAAACTCCGGCGCTTCAGCGCTCCTCGGGGGCCACGTACTCGAAGTCGTCGCGGATCAGGCCCTGGACGCCGGCCCACGCGAGGCGGGTCACCAGCTCGGCGGCGTGCTCGTTGCCGTCCTCGTCGGCCTGGCGGAACCGGTGCGTCGCCGCCCCCTGTGCCAGGGAGATCAGGGACACGGCCAGGATGTCGCAGTCCTGCTCGCCCAGGCCGGTCACCGGGCCCAGGACGCCCGCGATGCGGCCAGCCGTCTGGGACGACGCCCGCTCCACGCGTGAGCGCACGTCGGCGTCGTGCGTGACGTCGGACTCGAACAGCAGCGCCGACGACTCGCCGGCCGTCTGCACGAACGCCATGTACGCGCGCACGATCGCGGCGACCACGGCCCGTCCGTCGCCCGGGCTGACGGGGCCGTTCTCGATGGGCTCGACGGCCTCCTCGACGGCCGCCAGCAGGTCCTCGCCGCGCTGGTCGACGACCGCCAGGTACAGGTCGAGCTTGGACGGGAAGTGCCGGTAGAGGACGGGTTTGGACACCTCGGCGCGGTCGGCGATGTCGTCCATCGAGACGTGGTGGAAGCCCTCGGAGGAGAACAGGTCCTGCGCGATGCGGAGCACCTGGGCGCGCCGCTCGTCGCGCGCCATGCGCGGGCTGCGCGGACGCTGCCCCGACGAGCTCGCGACGACCATCATGGGCAGATGGTAGCCAGGTCATGTGACGGGGATGTCACGATGGCCGGGTGACAAGCCCCCGGTCCCACGCCTCGGACGATGCGCGAGCCCCGCGTTCGCAGCGTCGCCGGCACGGCCGACCCGGGGGTCGAGGGCGTGGTCCGGTGTTCGTCGCCGTGGGGGTCGTCGGGCTGCTGGTGGGTGCCCTGACGGCCGTCGTCGTGCGCCCGGCGGGCACGGACGCCACCGCCGGGCCGTCCGCCGCGGTCGCCGACGTGCCATCGTCGCCCGCCGCCGCGCCGACCGGGGCGTCGCCTGCGTCGTCGCCCGTCGTCACGACGCCCGCACCGACGGTGGCCCCGTCGTCGACGCCCGCGCCCACCCCGGACCCGACGCTGCCTCCCGGGCTCACGCAGGCCGACGTCGACGCGGGGCTGCGCTCGACGAAGATCGCGGCGTCGGCCGGCGGCAGGCTCGTCGTCGTGCCCGGCTCGACGAAGAGCCCCGGGATCGGGACGGTGCACACGGTGCGGGTGGAGGTGGAGAAGGGTCTGCCGGTGGACGGGGAGGCGTTCGCGGCGTTCGTCCTGAAGACGCTGAACGACCCGCGCGGGTGGGGCGCGGACGGTTCGATGTCGTTCCGGCGGACCGACGGCGACGCGGACCTGCGCGTCGTCCTGGCGTCACCGGACAAGGTCGACGAGATGTGCGCGCCGCTGAAGACCGCGGGAGAGGTCTCGTGCGGGCGCGGCGGGCACGCGACGATCAACTTCAAGCGGTGGGTGCGCGCGACACCGGAGTTCGACAGCCTCACGGTCTACCGGCAGTACGTCGTGAGCCACGAGGTCGGTCACCTGCTGGGCCACGCCCACGAGCACTGTCCGGGCGCGGGCAAGCTCGCGCCCGTGATGCAGCAGCAGAGCTACCAGGTGGCCCCGTGCCGGGCGAACGCCTGGCCGCATCCGTCGGCGAAGGACTGATCGCGGCGCGCACCGCGGGCGCGTGGTGGTCGGCGGCACGTCGGCCGTGAGCTGCACGGGTGGGTCGTGTCGGCGGTGTGTGATGGGATCTGGCCCGTGACCGAACCCCAGCCACGCCCCGCCGCGGGCCCGGCGCTGCGTCTGCTGCGGCCGGCGCTGGCCGGGACGGTCGAGCCGCCGACGCTCGATCCGGACCAGGCCGAGGCCGTGCGCCGGGTCGCGGCCGGCGAGCGCGCGCTGCTGGTGCTGGGCGCCCCCGGGACGGGCAAGTCGACGGTCGCGCTCGAGGCCGTCGTCGCCGCGGTCGACGCGGGCGTCGATCCCGACCGGGTCCTGGTCCTCGCGGCGAGCCGACGGTCCGCCGCCGACCTGCGGGACCAGCTCGCGGCGCGGCTGCGTCGCACCGCGGGTCGCGGGCTCGTCCAGACCCCGGCCGCCGCCGCGTTCGCGATCCTGCGTGCCCGCGCCGGCCTCCTCGGGGAACCGGCCCCGACGCTCGTCTCGGGCGCCGAGCAGGACCTGCTGCTCGGTGACCTGCTGGCCGGCCACGCCGCGGGCGAGGGCGTGCCGGTGCAGTGGCCGCCGCACGTCCCGTCGGACGCGCTGGGGGTGCGGGCGTTCCGCGACGAGCTGCGCGACCTACTGATGCGCGCGGCGGAGCGGGGCCTGGCACCGGTGGACCTGGCAGCCCTGGGCGTGCGCGAGCAGCGACCCGACTGGCAGGCGGCCGCGCAGGTCTACGAGGAGTACCTCGACGTCCTGCAGCTGCGCAGCTCCACGCCCGACGCGGGTGTGCGCTACGACCCGGCCGTCGTGGTGGACGAGGCCGCGCAGGCCCTGCTCGCGTGGGACGACGAGGTGCCGCGCGCGCCGCGTCCGCGGTGGGATCTCGTCGTGGTGGACGACCACCAGGAGAGCACGTCGGCGACCGCCCGACTGCTGCGTGTGCTGGCGGATGACGGCGCGCGGCTGCTGCTGCTCGCCGACCCCGACGTCGCCGTGCAGACCTTCCGGGGGGCCGTGCCGGCGCTCGTCGGGCGGGCGGGCGTCGACGGTCGGGGCGAGGGAGAGCTCGGGGCCGCCGAGCTGGTGCTGACGTCCGTGTGGCGGCACGGGCCGGCGATGCGGGACGTGGTGCGGCGGATCACCGAGCGCGTCGGCAGCGTCGGCGTCGTGCGGCACCGTCGGGCGGTACCCGTGGGTGGTGCGACAGCCGCCGCGCGGGCCGGGGACGCGCGGGCGTTCGTGCTGCCGACCGCCGCGCAGGAGGCGGCGTTCGTCGCCCGCCGGCTGCGGTCGGCGCACCTCGAGGACGGGCTCGACTGGGCCGACCTGGCCGTGATAGCGCGCTCGGGCACGCAGGTCACCGCGCTGCGGCGCGCGCTGGCGTCGGCCGGCGTCCCCGTGAGCGTCGTCGGCAGCGACGTCCCGCTGCGTGAGGAGCCGGCCGTTCGTCCGCTCCTGGAGGCCATGGCCGTCGTCGTCGGCCGCACCGAGCTCGACGCGTCGGTCGCCGCTCGGCTCGCGTGCTCGCCGCTGGGTGGCCTCGATGCGGTCGCCCTGCGGCGCGTGCGCCGCGCGCTGCGGGCCGAGGAGCTGGGAGCGGGCGGCGGCCGCAGCAGCGACGCGCTGCTCGTCGAGGCGCTGCCCGACCGCGATCGGGCGGCGACCCTGCCGCCGTCGGTGGCGCGCCCCGTGCACCGGCTCGCGCGCGTCCTCGCGGACGGTCGCGACGCCGTGCAGCGTCCCGGCGCCGACGCGCAGCGCGTCCTGTGGGCACTGTGGGACGCGGCCGGGCTGGCCGAGCCGTGGCGGCGCTCCGCGCTGACCGGCGGTGCCGCGGGCGAGCGCGCGGACCGTGACCTCGACGCGGTGCTCGCGCTGTTCCGGGCCGCCGAGACGTTCGTCGACCGGATGCCGCGCGCCGAGCCCGGCGCTTTCGTGGACTGGTTGCAGGCGCAGGACCTGCCCTCGGACAGCATCGCCGCCCGCGCTCGTCGGGCCGCCGTCCAGGTCCTCACGCCCGCCGGTGCCGCGGGTCGCGAGTGGGAGCTCGTCGTCGTCGCCGGGGTGCAGGAGGGCACGTGGCCGGACCTGCGCCTGCGCGACTCGCTGCTCGGTGCGCAGCAGCTGGCGGACGTCGTCTCGGGCCGTGCGGTCGCAGCCTCGGACGCGGTCGAGCGGGCGGCGCAGGCGCGCGCAGCCGTGCTCGCCGACGAGCTGCGTTCGTTCGCGCAGGCGTGCTCGCGGGCTCGCTCGACCCTGGTCGTCACGGCCGTCGCGGATGCCGACTCCCAGCCGTCGCCCTTCGTCGACCTGGTCGAGGCCGCCGA
The DNA here is from genome assembly GCF_014837175.1 of Cellulomonas sp. JH27-2. Classification (GTDB taxonomy): domain Bacteria; phylum Actinomycetota; class Actinomycetes; order Actinomycetales; family Cellulomonadaceae; genus Cellulomonas. Next base: position 139,122 of record NZ_JACYFR010000005.1, read on the forward strand.
CGACGAGGACAAGGACCCGCGCCGCGTGCAGGTCGACTCGCCACTCGACCTGCGTGGCCTGGTCGCGCGCCTGCGGTCCGCACTGGAGGCGGCCGCGCTCGCCGGTCGGGAGCCGGATCCCGACGTGACCACGACGTTGGCGCTGCTGGCGGACCGGGGGGTCGAGGGGGCGGACCCGGCCAGCTGGCAGGGGCTGGCCGAGCCGTCGAGCGACGAGCCGCTGTGGGCCGCCGGCGAGCTGGTCCCGGTGTCGCCGTCGAGAATCGAGACCGCGCAACGGTGCGCGCTGCGCTGGGCGCTGGAGGCCGCGGGCGGGACCGCCGCCGACAGCGGTCACCAGACGCTCGGGACGCTGGTGCACGCGATCGCGCAGGAGCACCCGCGCGGGACGCGCGACGAGCTGCTGGCCGCGCTCGACGAGAGGTGGCACGAGCTGGGCCTCGGTTCCGGCTGGCCGGCACGCGCGACGCGGGCGAAGGCGGAGGCGATGGTCGGTCGGCTCGCGACGTACCTGGCCGGTGCGGGCGAGGCGCTGCTGGTCGAGGGGGGGTTCCGGTTCGAGACCGAGCGGGCGGTCGTGCGCGGCACGGCGGACCGCGTCGAGGCGGCCGAGCCCGGACGCGTGAGCGTCGTCGACCTGAAGACGGGCAAGACCGTTCCGTCCCAGGACAAGGCCGAGGAGAACCCGCAGCTCGCCGCGTACCAGCTGGCGGTCGACGCGGGCGCGTTCGGGTCGCTGCCGGAGGGGACGACGAGCGCGGGGGCGACGCTCGTCTATCTGGGGACCGGCGCGAAGGCGGCCGTGCGCGCGCAGCCCGCGCTCGAGGTCGAGCCGGACGGGTCGAGCTGGGCACGCACGCTCGTCGACTCGGTCGCCGAGTCCATGGCGGCCTCGACGTTCGTCGCGACCGCGAACGACCAGTGCGACCGGTGCCCGGTGCGGCGCGCGTGCCCCGTGCGGGGCGAGGGCGGCCAGGTGGTCGCATGACGACCGAGGTACGCGACCCGCAGGATGACGTCCTGCCCAGCCCCGTGCGTCTCCTGAGCGCGGGCGACATCGCGACCCTGACCCGCAAGGACACGCCCACCGCCGAGCAGCAGCGGGTCATCGAGTCGCCGCTCGCGCCCGCCCTCGTGGTCGCGGGTGCGGGCTCGGGCAAGACGGAGACGATGGCCGCCCGCGTCGTCTGGCTGCTGGCGAACGGCCTGGTCAGGCCCGAGCAGGTGCTCGGCCTGACGTTCACGCGCAAGGCCGCCGGCGAGCTGGGGGACCGGGTGCGCAACCGGCTGCGGCTGCTCGTGCGCTCCGCCGCGGCGGCCGGGGTCGAGCTGCCCGGCCGCGACTCGCTCGGCGCGGGCGGCGTGCTCGACGGTCTGGCGCGGCCGACGATCTCCACGTACAACTCGTACGCCGCCTCGCTCGTCTCCGACCATGCGCTGCGGATCGGCCTCGACCCGTCGGCCCGGCTGCTCGGTGAGGCCGCGCAGTGGCAGCTCGCGAGCGAGGTGGTCGAGGGCTGGGACGACGACCTCGGGACGGACGCCGCGGTGTCGACCGTGGTCGAGGCCGTGCTGGCACTGTCGGGGGCGCTCGACGAGCACCTGCTCGACCCCGCGCAGGCGCGCGACGGCATCGACTCGATCCTCGCCGCGCTGCGGGCGACCCCGGCGGGCAGCCCGCCGCGCCGGCCGTACGCGGAGGTGCTGAAGCTCGTCGGCTCGTTGGACGAGCGCGTCCGGCTGCTCGACGTCGTCGCGCGGTACCGGGAGCGCAAGCGTGCCGCCGACTCGATCGACTTCGGCGACCAGGTGGCGCTGGCCGCGCGCCTCGCGCGGGACGTGCCCGAGGTGGGAGCCGCCGAGCGGCAGCGCTTCGCCGTCGTCCTACTCGACGAGTACCAGGACACGTCGTACGCCCAGCTCACGCTGTTGTCGGCGCTGTTCGGCGAGGGGCACGCGGTCACGGCCGTGGGCGACCCGAACCAGTCGATCTACGGCTGGCGTGGGGCGAGCGCGGGAGGCCTCGAGGGGTTCCCGACGTCGTTCCCCGTGGTCGGCCCGGGCGGCCGACGACCGGCGGACGTCCACCAGCTCTCGACGTCGTGGCGCAACGACGCCGCGATCCTGGCGGCGGCCAACCACGTCGCGACCCCGTTGCGCAGCGCGACCACCGCGGTGCACGTGCCCGAGCTCGCGGCGCGACCGGGGGCGGGCGACGGGCGCGTGCTCGCGCACGTGGCCGAGACGGTCGAGGACGAGGCGCGTGCGGTCGCCGAGTTCGTCGCCGAACGGTGGCGTCCCGCGACGAGCCCGGGCGGAGCCGTCAGTGCGGCCGTGCTGTGCCGCAAGCGCGCCCAGTTCGAACCGCTGCGGCGCGCGCTGCGCGAGCGGGGGCTTCCCGTGGAGGTCGTCGGACTCGGCGGTCTGCTGGCCGCACCCGAGGTGGTCGACCTGGTGGCGGCCCTGCAGGCGGCGCACGACCCGACGCGGGGCGACGCGCTGATGCGGCTGCTGACCGGTGCGCGCACGCGACTGGGCGCAGCCGACCTGCACGCGTTGGGTGCCTGGGCCGCGGAGCTCGCGGGCCGGGGCGGCCGCGACCGCGGCGCGGGTGTCGAGGCCGACGCGGTGGACGAGCGGAGCATCGTCGACGCGCTCGACGACCTGCCCCGCCCCGGCTGGCGCAGCGTCACCGGCCGCTCGCTGAGCGACGTGGCCCGGACCCGCCTGGCGGAGCTGGCCGGCCTGCTCCGCACGCTCCGCTCGCACGCCTACCTGGCGGTCCCGGAGCTCGTGGCGGAGGCGGAGCGGGTGCTCGGCCTCGACATCGAGGTCGCTTCCCGCGCCGGCAGCCACCCCGGCCGGTCGCGGGCCCAGCTCGACGCGTTCCGGGACGTCGCCGTCGAGTTCGCGCGCACCTCGGACCGGCCCGGGCTCGGGGGGTTCCTGGCCTGGCTGGAAGCGGCGGATGCCCGCGAGAACGGGCTCGAGATGCCCGTCGTCGAACCCGACCCGGACGCGGTGCAGATCATCACCATCCACGCCGCCAAGGGCCTCGAGTGGGACGTCGTCGCCGTCGCCGGCATGGTGGACGGCGGGCTGCCCGCGACCGCGACCCAGGGCAAGGACGGACCCAAGGACTCGGCGTGGCTGGTGGGCCGAGGGAACCTGCCGTACCCGCTGCGCGGCGACCGCGCCCACCTGCCGGCCTTCGCCTACGACGGTGCGGCCGACCCGAAGGAGCTCGAGGAGCGGCGCCGGCTGTTCCTCGAGGCCGCCGGTGAGCACCAGGTGGCCGAGGAGCGGCGCCTCGCCTACGTCGCGCTCACCCGCGCACGCAGGGACCTGCTGCTCACTGCGGCGTGGTGGGGTGATCCGAAGCGGCCGCGACCTGTGTCGGTCTTCCTCACCGAGCTTGCCGACGCCGGGCTCGTCGAGCCGTTGGTCTGGACGCCGCAGCCCGACGCGAGCACCACCAACCCGCGCGCGGGTGTGGTCGTGACGGCGACGTGGCCCGCGGACCCCTTCGCCGGCGAGGAGGGCGGCGCGGGGCGTCGGACCGCCGTCGAGCAGGCTGCTCGATGGGTGCGCGGTGCCCGTGCCGGCGAAGGTGCGGCGGCTCGCCCCGCGGCCGACGGTGCTGCGCCGACGGGTTGGGGGCGTCTCGCAGAGCGCTTGCTCGCCGAACGAGAGCGGGCGCGCGCGGCCACTCGTGACGTGGACCTGCCCGCGCACCTGTCCGCGTCCGCGCTGGTGCGGCTGGGCGCGGACACCGACGAGTTCGCGCGGGCGCTGCGCCGACCGGTGCCGGGGGAGCCGTCCGTCCAGGCGCGCGTGGGCACGCAGTTCCACGCGTGGGTGGAGGGCTACTTCGGGTCCGCGTCGCTGGTGGACGTCGACGCACTGCCGGGGGCGGACGACGTCTTCGACGAGCCCGACGCCTCGGGTCCGCTCGATGAGCAGGTCGCCGAGCTGCGCGACGCGTTCCTGGCGAGCGAGTGGGCGCACCGTGCACCCGTCGCGATCGAGGTCGACGTCGAGATCAGCGTCGCCGGGTACGTCCTGCGCTCCCGCATCGACGCCGTCTTTCCCGACCCCCGTCCCACTCCCGACGAGCCCTCGCTCGACGAGCCCGCGCCACGTAGACGCGTCGTCGTCGTCGACTGGAAGACCGGCGCGCCTCCCACGGACCCACAGACGCGCGCGGCGCGGGAGATCCAGCTCGCCGTCTACCGGCTCGCCTGGTCGCGCTGGTCGGGCCTGCCGCTCGAGTACGTCGGCGCCGCCTTCCACTACGTCGGTGCCAACCGGACCGTCCACCCGGAGCGCCTGCTCGGGGAGGCCGAGATCGTCGCGCTGCTCGGGTCCGCGACCGGCGAGGACGAGGGCTGAGAGCGCCGGGTCAGGGTGTGCGGGCGTCGTAGGCCGCCCGGCTCATCTCGATGTCGGTGTTGTTCTCGATGGCCCAGCTCGCGAGCGTGAGTGCGGGAGCGATGAGGCTGCGGCCCATCGGTGTGAGGTCGTACTCCACCCGTGGCGGCACCTCGGCGTAAGCCGTGCGCGTGGCGAGGCCGTCGCGCTCGAGGTTGCGCAGCGTGAGCGAGAGCATGCGCTGGGAGACCCCGGGGACATGGCGGTGGAGCTCGGTGAAGCGCATGCGTCCCGACGCCAGCGTGGCGACGACCAGCAGCGTCCACTTGTCGGCCACACGGTCCAGGACGGCCCGGATCGCACGACCGCCGTCGCCGCGGATCGTGCAGGTGCGCTCGTACGGCGTCCCTGCCTGGGAGCTCGTCGGCTCGGATTCCATCGGTTCCTCTCGCGGTGAGTCACGTACACGCGTGTGCCTTTTGTACGCGGGCTCGCGCCGGCGCACCATGGGCCGGTTACGGAGAGTAACCGACCTCGGAGATCGGAGACATCGTGCACGTCGCCTACTGGATCGTCGCCGCCTTGCTGGCGATCTTCTACGCGTACTCGGGCTGGCTCAAGGTGGCGCGCAGCCGCGAGCGGTTGGCGCCCATGATGGGGTGGGTGACGGCCACCCCCTCGTGGGCGGTGAGGACGATCGGGGGGCTGGAGCTCGCGGGCGCCGTCGGTCTCGTGCTGCCGCCGCTCACCGGCATCGCCGTCGGGCTCGCGCTGGCGGCGGCGGCAGGTCTGGTCCTCGTGCAGCTCGGCGGGATCACCGTGCACGTCGTGCGCGGCGAGGCCCGCATGATCGGGTTGAACCTGGCGCTGCTCGCGTTGGCCGGGGTCGAGGTGTGGCTCGCGACGACGTGGCTGTGACTCGCTGCCGCGGGGCGGCCGGGCTACTCGCGCGGGGCGGCCGGGCTACTCGCGCGCGGCGGCCGGGCTACGCGCGCGGGCGGCGGCTGAGGATCAGGTGGGTGACGCCCGACGGCGACGGCGTCGACTCGATGTCGAAGCGGTCCTCGAGCGCCTCGAGCCCGTCCCACAGGCGCTCGCCGCGTCCCAGGACGATCGGCACGACGACGACGTGCAGGTGGTCGATGAGGTCGGCCTCGAGGAACTGCCGCACGGTGCTGACACCGCCGCCGATCCGCACGTCCAGGTCACCGGCCAGCTCACGGGCCTTGGCGAGCGCGGTCGCCGGGTCGGCGTCGACGAAGTGGAACGTGGTGCCGCCCTCCATCTCCAGGACGGGCCGCGGGTGGTGTGTCAGCACGACGACGGGGGTGTGGAACACGGGGTCGTCGCCCCACCAGCCCGTCCACTCGTCGTCGTGCGGGCCGCGGTGGGGGCTGAACTTGTTGCGCCCCATGATCTCGGCGCCGATCCCGGGCGCCCACTGGCTCGCGAACGACTCGTCGACACCGAACGACGCCTCGGTGTCGCCGGGCAGGCCCATGGCGCGGAAGGTGCGCGTCCCGAACGCCCACGCCATCAGCCGGTGCCCGGCGTGACCGAACGGCGCCTCGAGGGTCTGGCCCTCGCCTGTGCCGAAGCCGTCGAGCGAGATCGAGAAGTTGTGCACCCGGACGAGGGACATGCGTGCTCCTGACGTGCTGCTGAGACGGGACGGGCGACGTGCGCGTCAGGCCAGCGACGGCTCGGCGTCGGCCAGCTCGAGCGATCGCGTGTGGGCGTCGAGGTCCTCGAGCATCCCGACGGCGTCCTCGACGATGTCCGCGCTCCCGGACCGCACGCCGTACAGGAGCCAGCGCGCCAGGGCGAGCTCGCCGACGAGGAGCGCCCGGTCGACCAGGTGGGGGTCGAGGAGCTCGGTGCGGCGCAGCTGGTAGGCCTCCAGGATCGAGTCGGTCGACTCGGGCGGCGCCGCGACGAGGATCGACGCGAGGTCGTCGGCGGGGTCGGCGACGCACGCGTCACCCCAGTGCAGGATGCCGCTGACCTCGCCGTCGCGGACCAGGATCCGCTCGTTGGTCAGGTCGCCGTGCACGACGACGGGCCGGAACCGCCACAGCGAGACGTCCTCGAGCCGCTGCTCCCACCGGCGCAGCAGCGTCGCGGGGACACGACCGGTGCGCGCCGCCTCGTCGACCTCGGCCTGGCGGCGGGCGCGGTAGGTCTCGGCGTCGTAGACGGGCAGGCCGGCGTCCTCGACGACGGACGGCGGCAGCTCGTGGACGGCGGCGATGGCGCGGCCGACCGACGCCGACAACCCCGGACCGGGTGTGAGCTGGGACAACGCGAGCGTGCGGCCCTGGATCTCGGAGTGCACGGTCGCCCGCCCGCCCTCGGGGAGGTGGGCGAAGCCGACGGGACGCGGGACCGAGAACGGGAGGTCGCCCGCCTCGGCAGCAGCGCCCAGCGCCTCGAGCAGGACGACCTCCGCCTCGAGGGCGGCGCCCGCGGCGGCGTGGACCGGGGCGCGGACCACCCAGCGACGACGGGTCGAGTCGATGACCACCGCGATGTCGAAGTCGGTCCCCGGGTGCGCGGGGCGGCGGACGTCGAACGCGTCCAGTCCGGGCACGGCGACCGTCGCCAGGGCGGCGAGGGCGAGAGGGGAGCGAGGCACGGGCCCAGCGTAGGCGTGCAGGCGTGCGAGCACGGTGCACCGCGCGGCGTGTCTGCCCGGTTCGTCCGGCAACGTCCGTGCGGCGCCCGATGCCGGCCGTGGACTCCGGCCGGCTCCCGCGGCGGTCCGTCGGCACGGAGCCGTACGGTTGCCGGGTGAGGTCTGACGAGCTGCCCCTGTCCCGTGCGCTGGCCGACCGGGCCGCCGAGCGGCGGGGCGACCCGCAGGCGCTCGCAGCGGCCCGCGACGACTCGTCGACCCGCGTGGTCCTGGTGGCGGACGGGCAGGTGCTGGGTGCGGACGGTGGGCTCGCCCTGATCCCGGCCGGCGAGGCCGCGCAGTGGGCGAGCGACGACGCGTCCTGGCTGCTGCTCGGCGAGCACGACGGCACGACGTACCTGGCCGTCCGCGTCCCCACCGACCGGACCCCGCCCGCCCGCGGCGCGGCCGCGGACGTCCTGGTCCACCGGTCGGGGTCCCGGGCGCACGGCCCCGACGACTTCGTCGCGCTGCGCCAGGTGGGCGCCGACCTCCCGGCGCTCGAGGCCGGCCTGGCGACGACGGCCGTCGCGCTCGACGCGTGGCACGCCCGCCACCCGCGCTGCCCCCGCTGCGGCGCGGAGACGGACGTGGTCCAGGCCGGCTGGGTGCGCCGGTGCGTCGTCGACTCCTCCGAGCACTACCCGCGCACGGACCCCGCGGTGATCATGGCGATCGTCGACGACGACGACCGGCTGCTGCTGGGCCGGGCAGCGGCCTGGGCGGAGAACCGCTGGTCCACGCTCGCCGGCTTCGTCGAGCCGGGGGAGTCGCTCGAGAACGCGGTGCGGCGTGAGGTCGCCGAGGAGGTCGGCGTCGTCGTCGGCGACGTCGAGTACCTCGGCAGCCAGCCGTGGCCGTTCCCGGCCTCACTCATGGTCGGCTTCGTCGGGCGCGCGACCACGACGTCCCTGCACCCGGACGGGGTCGAGCTGGTGGACGCGCGGTGGTTCACGCGCGACGAGCTGACCGCCGCCGTCCGCGCGGGCGACGTGATCCCGCCGGGGCGCTCGTCGATCGCGCGCGCCCTCGTCGAGACGTGGTTCGGCGGGCCGCTGCCCGTCTGACGTCGGGCTGAGGCGACGTCAGGCGCCGACGCGCTGGCGGACCTCGACGAGCGACGGGTTCGTGGCGGCGCTGCCGTCCGGGAAGATCACGGTCGGCACGGTCTGGTTGCCGCCGTTGAGCGACGCGACGAGCGCCGCGGCGTCGGGGTGGTCCTCGATGTCGATCTCCGTGTAGCCGATGCCCACCGAGTCGAGCTGCGTCTTGAGGCGGCGGCAGTACCCGCACCACGTCGTCGAGTACATGGTGATCGTGCCGGGGTCGGGCAGCTCGTTCGCGGGCAGCTCGGTCTGCGTCGTGTCGGACATCGGATCCTCTTCGTCGGTGCGGGGGATGCTGTGGTCCCGTCGTCGGGACCGTGCAGCACAACCACGACGACGGCGATCCTCATTCCCGCGCGATTCCCGCGCGCGGCGAGCGGCCTGTGGGCGGCGGGCGGGTGTGTCGGTCCCGGCTGCCAGACTGTGCGCGATGTCCGCCGACGATCTCCTGGCCGCGCTCGACCCCGAGCAGCGGGCCGTCGCCACCGCGTTGCGCGGTCCCGTCTGCGTGCTCGCGGGTGCGGGCACGGGCAAGACGCGCGCCATCACCCACCGGATCGCCTACGGCATCGCCGCGGGCGTCTACAAACCGAACAACGTCCTTGCCGTGACCTTCACCGCGCGTGCAGCCGGGGAGATGCGCACCCGCCTGCGCGCGCTCGGCGCCGGGGGCGTCCAGGCCCGGACCTTCCACGCGGCTGCCCTGCGCCAGCTGGGGTTCTTCTGGCCGAAGGTCGTGGGCGGTGCCCCGCCGCGGATCCTCGAGCAGAAGGCGCAGCTCGTCGCCGAGGCGGCGCGCCGCGTGGGCATCGCGGTGGACCGCACGGCCGTGCGCGACCTCGCGTCCGAGCTGGAGTGGGCCAAGGTCTCGCTCGTCGTGGCCGACGACTACGCCAAGGCGGTGGCTGCCGTGGACCGCGTCGTCCCGGGAGGCAACGACCCGCTCGCGATCGCCCGGCTGATGACGGCGTACGAGGCGGTCAAGGACGAGCGGTCGGTGATCGACTTCGAGGACGTGCTGCTGCTGCTCGCGGCCATGCTCGCCGAGCGCCGCGACCTGGCCGACGAGGTGCGGGGGCAGTACCGGCACTTCGTCGTCGACGAGTACCAGGACGTCAGCCCGCTGCAGCAGTACCTCCTGGACCAGTGGTTGGGCGACCGGCACGAGCTGTGCGTCGTGGGCGACCCGAGCCAGACGATCTACTCGTTCGCGGGCGCCACCCCGCACCACCTGACCACGTTCGCGGCGTCCCACAAGGGCGCCCAGGTGGTGCGGCTCGTGCGCGACTACCGCTCCACGCCGCAGGTGGTCGGCCTGGCGAACCGGGTGATCGACGCGACCCGGCGTGCGGGCGGTCCCGCACCGCTGGAGCTGCGCGCCCAGCGCCCGGACGGTCCCGAGGTGCGGTACGCGACGTACGCGGACGACGACGACGAGGCGGCCGCGCTCGCGGCGGCGGCGGGCCGGTTGATCGCAGCCGGCACACGGCCCAGCGAGATCGCGATCCTCTACCGCACCAACGCGCAGTCGGAGGCGTTCGAGGAGGCGCTGTCGAGCGCGGGCATCGGGTACCAGGTCCGCGGCGGCGAGCGGTTCTTCGCCCGGCGCGACGTGCGCGACGCGCTGGTGCTGCTCCGCGGTGGCGCCAGGTCCGCCGATCCCGACCTGCCGATGCCGCAGTCGGTGCGCGACATCCTCGTGGCCGCGCACTGGACGGCCGAGCCCCCCGCGACGCGCGGGGCCGCCCGGGAGCGGTGGGACGCGCTCAACGCGCTCGTGTCGCTCGCGGACGAGCTGGCGGCCGGCACCCCCACCGCGACCGTCGCCGACTTCGTCGCGGAGCTGGTGGAGCGTGCCGCCGCCCAGCACGCGCCCACCGTGGAGGGGGTCACGCTGGCGTCGTTGCATGCGGCGAAGGGCCTCGAGTGGGACGCCGTCTTCCTGGCGGGGATGAGCGAGGGGCTGATGCCGACGAGCCTCGCGGACTCGCCCGCGGCCGTCGCCGAGGAGCGGCGGCTGCTGTACGTCGGGATCACCCGGGCCCGAGAGCACCTGCAGCTGTCCTGGGCCCGTTCGCGCATGCCGGGCGGGCGTCCCAACCGGTCGCTGTCGAGGTTCCTCAAGCCCCTGTGGCCCGACGAGGGTCGGACCACCGCCCAGACCTCGCCGCGCCGCGAGGTCAGCGACGACCCGGCCGCGCGGCGGATCGCGGACCGGCTGGTGGACTGGCGGGTCGAGCAGGCCCGGCAGACGGGTGTGGTGCCGACCCGGGTACTGACCACGACGGCGCTCGAGGCCGTCGCCGCCCGTGGGCCGCGCACGCTCGAGGAGCTGGCCGAGGTACGGGGGATCGGGCAGCTGACGCTGGTGAGTGTGGGGGAGTCGATCCTGCAGGTCGTGGCCGACGCGCAGGCTTCCTGGAGCGGCGAGAAAAACTCGTCAGGAAAAACTTGTTAATTCGGTTGTCCGCACCTCGGGCGGTTGCCTAGGGTGTTCCTGTCCTTGCAGAGCGAGGTCGGTCGCGCCACGACGGTGGGCGGGGCCAGGGAGACGAAGGGAGGTGGAGCCGCGATGAAGAACACGACGACGTCGACGTATGCGTTCGAGCCGCGCCAGCGCTCTATCGCGCCCACGTCCATGACGTTCCAGGGGCGCAGTGTGCCCGTCGCCGGTGTGCAGGCCGGTTGGCAGCAGCCGCTGCTGCCGACGTCCGCCTTCGGCGGCGCCGCTCGCGGTGGTTTCACCCTCGGTGAGGTCTCCGTCAAGGCGATCTCCATCGATGGATTCGCCATCGATGAGCGCGGCAGCAAGCGCCACACGGCCCCCACGACCGATCCCCGATCTCGGATTCCCGTCCTGACCTGACAGCACGTCACCAGGCCGCGGAGTCCGTCACCGGATCCGCGGCCTTCTTCTTTCCCCTGATTCCGGGGGTCGAAGGCTCTGATCCCAGCAGACCTCGATCCACCAGCAAGGACATCAGGAGGACATCGTGCGGCTCACGACCCTGCTCGACACCGACCGGACCGGTTCCGGCGCGTGGCCGACCGCGGCCGCTGTCACGACCACCGACGAGAACAGTCGTTTCGACCAGCTCGTCGCCGACTTCATCCCGTGCCGTTCCAACGACCCCGAGCTCTGGTTCGCCGAGCAGACCTCCCAGGTGGAGCAGGCCAAGGCCCTGTGCCGTGAGTGCCCGCTCGTCGAGGGTTGCCTGGCCGGCGCGATCGAGCGTGCCGAGCCGTGGGGCGTCTGGGGCGGGCAGGTATTCATCGGCGGCGTCGTCGTCGCGACCAAGCGTGGCCGTGGTCGGCCGCGCAAGGACGCGGCCGTCGCGTGACGGCGACGCGCGCGCATCGCACCGCGCGCGCAGCTCGGCACCACTCAGGACGACTGGGCGGCGCACCCGCAGGAGGGGTGCGCCGCCCAGTCGCGTCTGCGGGGGACGGCGTCGGGCAGACCGATCTCGTAGCTCGCCGCCAGCCGGGCACCCGTGTCGAGGTGGTCGACGACCGCCGCGGACGCGACGGCCCCGGCCACCGACGCGAGGACGGTGCCCTCCGCGCCATCGCGGGCGGGCCGGGCGATCGCGTCGGCGACCCGCCCCCACGCCGGGTCCAGGTCGCTGTGGTGCAGCTCGACGCAGTGCAGGCACGGCGCGCCGGTCCGCGTGACGAGCGGCCCGACAACGACGTCCGCCTCCCTGACCAGCACCGACAGGTGCGGCACCCCCTCGGACAGCAGCAGCGCGGCCCGGACGGGGTCGGCGGCGCCGTGCTCGACGACGACCAGCACGTCGGGGGCGCGCGTGGACTCGAGGGCGACGTCGGGCGCGACGTCGCGCAGGATCCGGGCGGCCACGACCGTCCGCTCGACGCCGACGTCCTCCCAGCGGTAGCCCCACGGGCCGACGTCGAGCGAGCGGACCGGGCGGTCGTCGTCGACCAGCACCGTGCCGACGCCGACCGCGGCGAGGTGCAGGGCCGCGCTCAGCCCCGTCGGCCCCAGGCCGAGGACCCCCACGCCGGCCGCCGCACGCCGCGCCATCCGTTCGCGCCCGGTGCCGTCCACCAGGTCCCACGCCGCGACGTCGTACGCGCCGGGGCCGCGGCGGACGCGGGACGCGGTGCGGGACGTGGCGAGGTGCGCTTGGTCGAGCTGGTGGGCCACCTCGCGCAGCCGCTCGGTGCCGATCGGCAACGTGCGGTGGCCCGCTTCGGCGTCGACGGCGACGAGCGCGGCGACCTCGTCGGGCCGCAGGTCACCGACGCGTACCGCCCAGCGCGGGTCGGTGCCGACCTGGACCTCGTCGTCCGCCCGTCGCACCACCCGCAGTCCTTCTCGCAGCCGCATCGGCCCTCCCTCGACGACCGCGCCAGACTGCCACCGCCGGCTCGTCGACGGCCGCCGTCATCCACAGGCCGTGACCGGGTGACGTCGACCGGACGAAGGAGCGCAGACGCGACGAGGGGCGCCGTCCGGGTGGACGGCGCCCCTCGGGCGTGTCTGGGTGTCAGACGTCGGAGGCGTCAGGCCTTGCCGAGGATGCGGTTCAGCTTGGTGCCGCAGACCGGGCACGTGGCCTTCGCCATCCGGCGGCCCGACTCGGAGACGACGACGTCGCCCTCGGCCTCACGCTTCTCCTTGCACTTCACGCAGTAGAACTCGCCTGCATACGTCTCGGCCATCGCCGGTCCTCCCTCGGTGTCGTGCACCGGACCGGGATTCCGCCGGCCGGCGGCCGGGCGGCCTCATCGACCTGCCCGAGCGCCAACAACCCTAGCCGCGGCAGCACACCGCAGGTCCGATGTTCGAGCGTGACGCGCCGGTGGATCGCGCGTGTTTGCGCCCGTCGCAGGCCGATCGAGGCCCTCGCGCGGGATGTCGCGGGCTCAAATCGGGCGCGGCGTCGGTGCCGGGCGCTACCGTGCCGGTGTGCACGCTCCCGAGCTGGTCGAGGTCCGCAGGTCGCGCAAGCGCGTGCGGACCGTCAGCGCGTGGCGCGAGGGCGAGCGCACGGTGATCGCCATCCCCGCCCAGTTCTCCCGCGCGCAGGAGAAGGAATGGGTCAACCGGATGGTGACCCGGCTGGCCGCCCAGGAGCAGCGCCGGCGCCCGTCGGACCGTCAGCTGGCGGACCGGGCGGCCGAGCTCTCCGCGCGCTACCTGGCCGGGCGCGCCGTCCCGACGAGCGTGCGCTGGTCCAGCAACCAGGGCAAGCGCTGGGGCTCGTGCACACCGTCCGACGGCACCATCCGCATCTCCGACCGCGTCCGCGGCATGCCACGCTGGGTGCTCGACTACGTGCTGCTGCACGAGCTGACGCACCTGCTGCACGCCGGCCACACGCCGCAGTTCTGGGCGGCGCTCGACGCGTACCCGCGCACCGAGCGTGCCCGGGGCTTCCTGGAGGGCCACGCGTACCGCGGTGACGGCGCGGACGACGCCGACCCGGACGACGCAGCCGACGTCGACGGGGTTGGCGACGAATCAACCGACGCGCCCGACGCCTGACGCGCCCTCGACCCAGGTCGAGGGCCGCCGCTCCCGGTCGCGCCCCGGTCGGCGAACCTCTCCGCGCCGGTAGTCGATCTCCCGCGAGGTAGTCGACTGCAACCGACTACCTCGGAGGGAACCCGACTACTGGCGCTGCGAAACCGACGAGCGGGTCTCGGCGCGCGCGGCGCGGGCGTTAGTTCTGCGGCGGGGTGTCGTCGCCCGGGTCCTCGCCGAGGATCTCGGCGAGCGCGCGGTCCAGGTCCGCGGACTCGTCGACGGCCGCGGCGCGCCGCGTGGCGTAGCCGGCGGGGTCGTCGAGGTCCTCGGCCGTGGGCATGAGGTCCGGGTGGTCCCACACGGCGTCGCGCGCGGCGGTCCCGTTGTCGGCGGCGATCCGTGCCCACAGGGCGGCGGCGTCGCGCAGGCGGCGGGGCCGCAGCTCGAGCCCGACGAGCGTCGCGAACGTCTGCTCGGCGGGGCCGCCCGCGGCGCGGCGCCGGCGGATCATCTCGCGCAGCGCGACCGTGTGGGGCAGGTGCGGCATCGCGGCGGCGGAGGCGACCTCGTCGACCCATCCCTCCACCAGGGCGAGGGCCGTCTCCAGCCGCTCGAGCGCCGCCTGCTGCGCGGGGGTGGTGTGGGGGGCGAACACGCCACCGGACAGCGCCTGCTGCAGGGCTGCGGCGTCGGTCGGATCGATCGAGCGCACGGCCTCCTCGAGCTGGTCGGCGTCGATCGTGATGCCACGCGCGTACGACTCGACCGTCGCGAGCAGGTGGGCGCGCAGCCACGGGACGTGCGTGAACAGGCGCGTGGCCGCGGCCTCGCGCAGAGCGAGGAACAGTCGCACCTCGTCGACCGGGGCGTCCAGGCCCGCGGCGAACGCGTCGACGTTGCTCGCGACGAGCGCCGGGGTGGGGGAATCGAGCAGCGGCAGGCCGATGTCGGTGGTGCCGAAGACGTCCCGCGCGAGCGTGCCCGCCGCCTGGCCCACCTGCAGGCCGAAGACGGCGGAGCCGAGCCGCCGCAGCAGCTGGGTCGCGTCGATGCCGCCGGGCAGCTCGCCGCCGAGGCCGCCGAGGCCCCCCGCCATGTCGACGTCGTCGCCCATCGCGTCCCCGAGCGTGGCGACCAGCGCCTGCGACAGCGACGCCGCGACCGGCTCGGTGAGCGTGCGCCACGTCGGCAGCGTCGCCTCGACCCACTCGGCGCGGCTCCACGCGCGCGGCGTGCCGGAGGCGGGCGGCAGCTCGGTGGCCGCGTCGAGCCACAGCTCCGCGACGGCCAGCGCGTCACGCACCTGCTTGGTCTGCGCGGGGGACAGCGAAGGGTCGCCCTCGGCGGACGCCTGCTGGCGTGCCAGGTCGTGCGCCATCTGCCAGTTGACGGGTTCGTCGCCCGACGACGCGAGCATGCGCTGCATCTGGTCGAACGCCTGCTGCAGCGCGGCGGGGTCGCTCGGCAGGTTGTTCAGGGCCGAGGCGTCGATGCCGCGCTCGCGCAGCTCACGGATGGCCTCGTCGGCGCCGGGACCGAGCATGGCGCGGAGCATCTGCTCCCACGGCTCGCCCGATCCGTCGGGGCCGGGAACGGCGGGGTTGTCGGAACTCACGGGGACCTCCTGCGACGATGGGTCCGGCTGCTCCACACGGTAACCATGCAGCCGGGGGATCGGAGCACGGTGGACGAGCAGGTTCGCTCAGGGCGCAGCACGGCGGCGTCGTCGCGGCGTCCGTCGCGGCCTGCGGCGCGCGCGTCAGAGCGGACGACGAGCCCCGACCCGTCGTCACCGGCGTCGCGTGGTGACGTCGCCGTGCTGGGCACGGGCCCGCTGGCCGTCGCGCTCACCGCCGTCTGGGACGGTCCGGTGCGCACGTTCGACGAGCTGCCGGAGGCCGAGCCGCACCGCGCGCTCGAAGGGCTTCGCGTGCTCGTCGTCGTCGCCCACCCCGCGGACCTGACGGCGCCCGCGGCCCGGACGCGCGGCGACGAGGTCGCCGTCCTGGTCGCGCAGATGCAGCGGACCTTGTCCGCCGCGCGCGAGGCGAAGGTCGTGCACGTCGTCGTCGTGACGTCCGCGCTGGTCCACGGCGCGTGGCCCGAGCGACCGCTCATCCACGACGGCGACCCCCTGCACCAGCCCGAGGGGGAGCGCCGCGGGATGATCGCGGCGATGGCGAGCGCCGAGGCCGTCGTCGCGCGCGCCGCTCGTCGTCGGACCCCGAGGATCACGGTGCTGCGGCCCGCGGCGCTCGCGGGCGGCGGCGCGGACACGTTCGTGACCAGGCACTTCGAGGCCCCGCGGCTGCTGACGGTGCGGGGTGCCGAACGGGAGTGGCAGTTCGTCCACGTCGAGGACGTCGCGTCCGCGGCACGGTTCGCGGTGGATCACGGCCTGACCGGGCCGCTCACCGTCGGCGCGCCAGACCCGTTGTCGGCCGCGCAGGTCGCCGAGGCCTCGGGCATGCGGCCGATCGAGCTCGCGGCGGCGACCGCGTTCGGGACCGCGGAGCGGCTGCACCGCGTCGGGGTCCTGCCGGCGCCCGCGGGGGAGCTCGCGTTCGTCGTCTACCCGTGGACGGTGGCGACCGACGGCCTGACGGCGGCGGGCTGGCAGCCCCGGTACTCGAACGAGCAGTGCCTCGAGATCGTGCTGGAGGGCGTGCAGGGACGGCTGGGCGTCGCGGGTCGTCGGCTCGGCGCGCGCGACGCCGCCGCGCTCGGCGCCGCGGGGGCGGCCGTCGCGCTCATCGGGACCGCCGCCGTGTGGCGGCAGGCGCGCGGTCGTCGGCGCACATGAGCGTGGGGCATGATCGGCCCGTGCCCGACGAGCCTTCGCCCGAGAACCTGCCCCGCGACGCGGATCCTGCGTCGCAGCCGGTGAGCGGTGCGGACGCCGTCCCGGCCGACGGCCCCTTCGTCGTCCCCGGCGAACCGCGACCGCCCGTCTCGGCACGGTCCGTCACGACCACTGTCAGCCTGCTGCTCAGCTCGATCCTGTTCGCCGTGCTCCTCGTCGTCCCCACGGGCTACGCGGTCAGCTCGCCGGGACCCACGCGCGACGTGCTCGGCGAGGTGGACGGCAAGCCGCTCATCTCCATCTCGGGCGCCAAGACGTACGACTCGACCGGGCAGCTCCACCTGGTGACCGTCTCCGCGACGGGCGGCCCGGGGTACCCGTCGACCGTGATGCGCGTGCTCAGCGGTTGGGCGTCGCGGTGGTCGGTCGCGCAGCCGCGCGAGGTGCTGTTCCCGCCCGCGCAGACGCGCGAGCAGGTCGACACCGCGAACCAGCAGGAGATGGTCTCGTCGCAGGAGAACGCGAGCGTCGCGGCGCTGACCGAGCTGGGGTACGAGGTGCCTGCCACGCTGACGGTCGCGGGCACGGTGCCGAAGTCAGGGGCCGCCGGCGTAGTCGAGAAGGGCGACGTCATCGTCGCCATCGACGGCGTCAAGGTGCCGGACTACGAGACGCTGCTCGACGAGCTCGCGAAGATCACCGCGGGCGACACGATCACGCTGACGGTCAAGCGCGACGGCCAGACGAAGGACCTGTCCGTGGTCACCGGGAAGGCCGACGACGGCAGCGCGGTGATCGGCGTCTTCATCGACCCGACGTTCGACATGCCCGTGGACATCGACATCAGCATCGACGGCATCGGCGGCCCCAGCGCCGGGACCATGTTCGCGCTCGGGATCATCGACAAGATGACGCCGCAGGACGAGGCGAACGGGGTGGTCATCGCCGGCACCGGGACCATGGACATCACGGGTGACGTCGGCGCGATCGGCGGCATCCGGCAGAAGCTCGAGGGCGCCCGACGTGACGGCGCGACCTGGTTCCTGGCGCCGGCGAGCAACTGCAACGAGGTCGTCGGGCACGTTCCGGACGGGCTGCACGTCGCGAAGGTCTCGACGCTGCACGAGGCACGCGAGGCGATGACCGCGATCGGTGCCGGCAAGGGCGCGTCGTTGCCGACTTGCACGTCCTGACGCGCTACTCCAGCGTCGATCGCAGCGCCGTGACCAGGCCCGGGACCAGGTCCGGACCCTGCCCCACCTGGTCGTCGGCGTCGTTGGCGCGCGAGCGCACGGCGCACCACGACGGGCCGTCGCGCAGCACGCCGACGGCGAGGCGCACGTCCTGGCGGTCGGGGTGGGCGAGCAGGTAGTCCAGCGCCTCCTGCGTGCCGGCGGGCATCTGGGCCTCCGCATCGGGCGGCAGCACCACGCGCTCGACCGTCACGGCGACGCCGTCCACCGACGACGGCCACGACAGGCCGGCCAGCAGCTCCTCGAGGTCGTCGGCCGCCGGCAGACCCTCCTGCTCGATCGACGTGAGGTGCCAGGGTGCAGCCTGGGCGGCCGCCAGCACGGTCGGGTCGAGCTGGTCGGCCAGACCCGGCTCGGTGGCGAGCGCGGCCTGCGTGCGCACGAGCGCGAACACGCGGACGGGGGCGTCCCAGCCGGCGGCCGCGACGTGGTGCTCGACCTCCCGCACGGCGTCGGCGAGGTCGGCGGTCGCGGGGTGGGGGCTGTTCTCGGGCGCATCGGTCACCCGCCCATCGTCGCACCCCGGTCACCCCCACCTCCCGCTCCCTGGCGCCACCGCCCAGCCCTCCCGGGCGAGACAGACCTTTGCGGGTGAGGCAGACCCTTGCAGACGTCTGCCTCACCCGCAGACGTCTGTCTCGGCGCCCGGGGCTCTGGCCTGGAACATCGGGGCCGGATGTGGGTTCCATGTGGGAACCTGGGCGCAGACCGATCCGTTGGGAGTGCCGTGACCTTCGACCGCTCGAACCGTCCCCCTCGTCCCGCCGGCGTGCGCCGCCGCCGCGGACCCCTGATCCCGACGCTGATCGTGCTGGCCGCGATCGTCGTGATCGTGCTGATCCTGGCGCAGGTGTGGACCGAGTTCCTCTGGTACGACCAGCTGGGCTTCGGCAACGTGCTGCGCACCGAGTGGGGCACGCGCGCCGTGCTGTTCGTGCTCGGGTTCCTGGTGATGGCGGCGGCGGTGTGGGGGAGCCTGTCGTACGGCTACCGGTCGCGGCCCATCTACGCGCCCAGCACGCAGGAGCAGGCCAACCTCGACCAGTACCGCGAGGCCGTCGAGCCGCTGCGCAAGCTGGTGCTGATCGTCGCGCCCGTCGTCGTCGGGCTGTTCGCCGGCGCCGCCGCCTCGCAGCAGTGGTCCACCGTCCAGCTGTGGATGCACGGCGGGAAGGTCGGCAAGACGGACCCCCAGTTCGGCATCGACATCGGCTTCTACCTGTTCACGCTGCCGGGCCTGCGGTTCGTCGTGTCGTTCCTGCTGGCCGTGGTCATCCTGGCCGGCATCGCGGGGCTCGCGACGCAGTACCTGTACGGCGGCATCCGCATCGGCGGACCCCGCAGCGACATGCCGCGCACCACGCGCGCCGCCCGCGTGCACATGTCCGTCATCGGCGCGGTGCTCATGCTGCTCATCGCCGGCAACTACTGGCTGGACCGCTACTCGATCCTGACCAAGACCAGCAGCGGCAAGGTCGACGGCGGCGCCGCGTACACCGACGTGCACGCCGTGATCCCGTCCAAGGCGATCCTCGCGGGCATCGCGATCTTCGTCGCCGTCACCTTCATCCTGACCGCGATCCGCGGCAACTGGCGCCTGCCGCTCATCGGCGTGGGGCTCATGATCGTGGCCGCCATCGCCGTCGGCGGCATCTACCCGGCCGTCGTCCAGCGCTTCCAGGTCCAGCCCAACCAGCAGGACGCGGAGTCGGAGTACATCCAACGCAACATCGAGGCGACCAACGACGCGTACGGCCTGGGTGACGTGGAGACGACGCCCTACGACGCGACGGTCACCGCGGAGAAGGACGCGCTGCGCGCGGACGCGGACACGACGACGTCGATCCGCCTCCTGGACCCGCAGATCGTCAGCCCGTCGTTCAAGCAGCTGCAGGCCACCAAGAACTTCTACCTCTTCCCGGACTCGCTGGCCGTGGACCGGTACGAGATCAACGGCCAGAAGCGCGACACGGTGATCGCGGTGCGCGACCTGAACCTGGCCGGCCTGCTGCCGCAGCAGCGGAACTGGACCAACGAGACGACGGTCTACACGCACGGGTTCGGCGTGGCCGCCGCGTACGGCAACCAGGTGGCCTCCGACGGCTCGCCGGACTTCTGGGAGAAGAACATCCCGTCGGTCGGTGAGATGGGTGACTACGAGCCGCGGATCTACTTCGGTCCGACGTCTCCCACGTACTCGATCGTCGGCGCCCCCGAGGGGTCCGAGCCCTGGGAGCTCGACTACCCGGCCGACGACGCCGAGGACAACGGCGCGGCCAACACGACGTTCCCGACGCAGGACGTCTCGGCCGGACCGAGCATCGGCAGCTCGTGGAACAAGCTGCTGTACGCGATCAAGTTCGGCTCCGAGCAGATCCTGTTCTCCGACCGCGTCACCAGCGAGTCGCAGATCCTCTACGACCGCAGCCCACGCGAGCGCGTCGCCAAGGTGGCGCCCTACCTGACGCTCGACGGACGCGTGTACCCGGCGGTCGTCGACGGCCGGGTCGTCTGGATGGTCGACGGCTACACCACCAGCGACCAGTACCCCTACGCCGCGTCGCGCTCGCTCGAGGACGCGACCGTCGACTCGCTCACGCAGTCGACCAACACGATCAAGGCGCTGCAGCCCAAGACCGTGAACTACATCCGCAACTCGGTCAAGGCCACGGTCGACGCATACAGCGGCAAGGTCACGCTCTACGCGTGGGACGACACCGACCCGGTGCTCAAGGCGTGGTCGAAGGTGTTCCCGACGACGCTCGAGCCGGTCTCCAAGATCGACGGCGCCCTGATGAGCCACATCCGCTACCCGGAGGACCTGTTCAAGGTCCAGCGCACCCTGCTGGCCAAGTACCACGTCGCGAACGCGTCGCAGTTCTTCTCCGGCAACGACTTCTGGGCCACGCCCGACGACCCGAATCACGCCGGCATCCCGCAGCCGCCCTACTACATGACGCTGAAGATGCCGGACCAGGACGAGGCGAGCTTCTCGCTCATGTCCACCTTCATCCCGGCCGGTGACGGGGCGCGCAACGTGCTCACGGGGTATCTGGCGGTCGATGCCGAAGCCGGCGACACGGCCGGAAAACCCTCGGAGGACTACGGCAAGCTCAGGCTCCTGGAGCTGCCACGCAACTCCACCCTGCCCGGGCCGGGCCAGATGAACAACATCTTCAGCGCCGACCCCACGGTCTCCAACGAGCTGAACATCCTGTCCCGCGGTGGCTCGTCGGTGGTGCGCGGCAACCTGCTCACGCTCCCTGTCGGCGGCGGTCTGCTCTACGTGCAGCCCGTCTACGTGCAGGCCGCGAGCGGCACGTCCTACCCGCTGCTGCAGCGCGTCATCGTCGGCTTCGGCTCCAAGGTCGGCTTCGCGCCGACCCTCGGTGAGGCGTTGAACCAGGTGTTCGACGGCGACGCCGGTGTCGACCCGGGGGAGGGCGCCGGCCCGACGACGCCCATCAGCCCCACGCCGACGCCGACCGACGGTGCGACGCCGGCGCCGACGACGACGGCGTCTCCGGCTCCGTCGGCCACGGCCAGCGCGCCGACCACCGGCGATGCCCGTGCCGACCTCGACCAGGCCCTGCAGGACGCTGACGCGGCCATCGCGGACGCCAACGCGGCCCTCGCCAAGGGCGACTTCGCCGCCTACGGCCAGGCCCAGGACCGCATCGACGCCGCGGTCAAGGCCGCCATGGCCGCGGAGGCGCGACTGGGGCAGTAGCGCTCGTCACAGGGCCCCGATTTGGCCCTGGCTCCGTGGCTGACGTATGGTTACGGAGCCGACGCGGGGTGGAGCAGCTCGGTAGCTCGCTGGGCTCATAACCCAGAGGTCGCAGGTTCAAATCCTGCCCCCGCTACAAATGACGAAGGCCCGGACCATGAGGTCCGGGCCTTCGTCGTAGGCGTCAGACGTCGAGCGCGGCGAGGTCGCGGACGCAGAAGCCGTGGTGGGCCCACTCCTCCTTCAGCACCACGCGCAGGCACTCGACGACGGTCTTGCCGCGCGCGTACGGCGGCCAGCCCGGGCCGTCGGGGACGGGCGCGGTCGACGAGAGCTCGTCGGGTGTCACGTCGGCCAACCACCGCTCGAGCTCGTCGGCCTGTTCCGTGCGCACCGCGAGCACCTCGTCGAGATCCGGCTCGGCGGAGGGATCCAGGCCGAGCGCGTCGTCGTCGGGAACACCGTCGATGGCCAGACCGAACGGCGTGAACGTCGCGGGTGAGCCCAGGCAGCAGCGCCGGAACCACGAGTCGTGCACGAAGACGAGGTGGCGCAGGGTCTCCAGCGCCGACCACTCACCAGCGACCTGCCGGCGTTCCGATCCCGCGGGCATGGCGCGCAGGCGCGAGACGGTGGCGGCCCAGGTGTCCCACAGCTCGAGGTGGGCTGCGCGCAGGTCCGCGGGATCGTCGGACCGGATCAGCAGGCGGACCGGATGCCTGCGGTCCAGCTCGGCCTCGACGTACGAGCCCACCTCGACGCCGTTGACCACCAGGTTGGTGACCAGGCCGTCGACGACGACGTCCTGCATCACGACCCCGACGAACCGCGCCCGCGTCAGGTCGACCTCGCGGAACTCGGCGTCGGTCAGGTCGTCGTTCTCGAATCTCGCCACGGGCACAGTCTGCGCCGCCCCTCTGACACGCACCGCGGCGTGAGCGACGAGACAGGCGGCGGGTGCGTCGCTGCACGTCGCGGGGGAGTACCGTGACCTGCGGTCGCCGGGGTGGCGACGAACGCGCGGCGGGAGCCGCCGGACCGGGGAGGTGCGCCATGACTCGTAGCGAACCTCCCAGTAGTCCCGCGCTCCGACCCTGCACCGGCTGACCGACTCGTCCTGCGACGAGCGCGCACGCGCGCGCTCCGCGACGGCGGCGGCCGGGCGATCCACCCCGACCGCTGGGAGCCTCCCGTGAGCTCGACCCGTCACCTCATGCCCGCCACCCGTCTGCGCCGACCGCTGGCCGCGCTCGCTCGCCGACCGCACGTGCCCGGACCCGCAGTGCCGCCCGTGCCCGCACAGGCCGCGTCGCCGCAGCGCGCGTCGCTCGTCGCCGCCGCGATCTACGACGACGGCCGCCGCACGGCCACCTTTGACTCGCTCGCCGAGACGTTCCGCGCGCTGCGCTCGCGGCCCGGCGGCATGGCGTGGATCGGCATGGACCGGCCGGAGCCGTCGGACCTGGCCCGGCTGGCCGACGAGTTCGACCTGCACGAGCTCGCCGTCGAGGACGCGATCGTCGCCCACCAGCGCCCCAAGCTCGAGCGCTACGGCGACACGCTGTTCGTCGTGCTGCGCGCCGCGCGCTACCTCGACGACGTCGAGGAGGTCGAGTTCGGCGAGCTGCACGTCTTCGTCGGCCCGGACTTCGTCGCGACCGTCCGGCACAGCGACTCCCCGGACCTCGCGGCCGTGCGCCGCCGGCTCGAGTCGCAGCCCGACATCCTCGCGCTCGGCCCGGAGGCCGTCCTCTACGCAATCCTGGACGCCGTCGTCGACGCGTACGCGCCGGTCGTCGCTGGCCTGGAGAACGACATCGACGAGATCGAATTCGACGTCTTCGCCGGCGGCCTCGAGGTCTCGCGCCGCATCTACGAGCTGTCCCGCGAGGTCGTCGAGTTCCTGCGCAGCGCCCGGCCGCTGCAGCAGATCCTCGCCGCGCTGACCGGCGGCTTCGACAAGTACGGCGTCGACGTCGAGCTCCAGCGCCACCTGCGCGACGTCGCCGACCACGTGACCGAGGCCGTCGAGCGCGTCGAGGGCTTCCGCGCCGCGCTGCGCGACATCCTCACCGTCAACTCCACGCTCGTCGCGCAGCGGCAGAACGAGGAGATGAAGGCGCTGTCCGAAGCCAGCAACTCCCAGAACGAGGAGGTCAAGAAGATCTCCGCGTGGGCCGCCATCCTGTTCGCGCCCACGCTCGTCGGGACCGTGTACGGGATGAACTTCGACGTGATGCCCGAGCTGCACTGGCGCTACGGGTATTTGTTCGCCGTGGGGGCGATGGCGGTCGTGAGTGTGGTGCTCTACGGCGTGTTCAAGCTGCGGCGGTGGATCTGAGCATCGCGTCGGCGACCCTCGAGTGAGGTCTACGACTACCGGCGCCTAACCCGGCGTCGGTACCGCACAGCGTCGGTGGTCGCAGATACGGTGAGGTCGAGCCGCGCGGAGTGTGCGCGAGCAGCACGACGAGGAGACGACGTTGACCCCGACGACGAGCCAGGCGCAGCGCGCCGAGCTCCACAAGACCATCTGGCGCATTGCCAACGACCTGCGCGGAAGCGTGGACGGCTGGGACTTCAAGTCCTACGTGTTGGGGATACTGTTCTACCGGTACATCTCGGAGAACCTCGCCGCCTACATCGACGCCGGTGAGCGCGAGGCGGGTAACCCGGACTTCGACTACCGGCGGCTGCCCGACCGTGAGGCGGAGTTCGGTCGCAAGGAGACCGTCGCGGAGAAGGGCTTCTACATCGCTCCGTCCGACCTGTTCGCGAACGTACGCGAGCGTGCCCCGCGCGACGCCAACCTCAACGAGACCCTCGCTCGGGTGTTCGGCAACATCCAGGCCTCGGCGATGGGTGCCGACAGCGAGGACGACATCAAGGGACTGTTCGACGACCTCGACGTCAACAGCTCGAAGCTCGGGCCGACCGTCGCCAAGCGCAACGAGAAGCTCGTCAAGCTGCTCGACGCGATCGGCGACCTGCCGCTCGGGGGTTTCCAGGACAATTCGATCGACCTGTTCGGCGACGCCTACGAGTACCTGATGCAGATGTACGCCTCACAGGCCGGCAAGTCCGGCGGCGAGTACTACACCCCGCAGGAGGTGTCCGAGCTGCTGGCCAGAATCACGGTGGTCGGCAAGACGAGCGTGAACAAGGTGTACGACCCGGCGTGTGGGTCCGGTTCGCTGCTGCTGAAGTTCGCCAAGGTGCTCGGCAAGGACAACGTGCGCCAGGGCTTCTACGGCCAGGAGATTAACCTGACCACCTATAACCTCGCGCGGATAAACATGTTCCTGCACGACGTGAACTACGAGAAGTTCAACCTCGCCCACGGCGACACCCTGCTCGATCCGGCGCATTGGGACGACGAGCCGTTCGAGGCGATCGTGTCCAACCCGCCCTACTCCATCAAGTGGGACGGAGACGCGAATCCGCTTCTCATCAACGACCCCCGGTTCGCCCCCGCCGGCGTGCTGGCCCCGAAGTCGAAGGCCGACCTGGCGTTCACGATGCACATGCTGTCCTGGCTTGCCGTCGACGGCACCGCCGCGATCGTCGAGTTCCCCGGGGTGCTCTACCGCGGCGGTGCCGAGGCCAAGATCCGCAAGTACCTGATCGACAACAACTACGTCGATACCGTCATCCAGCTCCCGCCCGACCTGTTCTTCGGCACCACGATCGCTACCTGCATCATCGTGCTCAAGAAGTCCAG
The DNA here is from genome assembly GCF_014837175.1 of Cellulomonas sp. JH27-2. Classification (GTDB taxonomy): domain Bacteria; phylum Actinomycetota; class Actinomycetes; order Actinomycetales; family Cellulomonadaceae; genus Cellulomonas. Next base: position 164,277 of record NZ_JACYFR010000005.1, read on the forward strand.
GGCCGACAACGCCGTCCAGTTCATCGATGCGTCCGCCCAGTTCATTCGTGTGGGCAACAAGAATCGGCTCGACGAGCCGCACCGCGACGTCATCCTGCAGGCGTTCACCGATCGGACCGACGTTGACCACTTCACCAAGTTGGTCCCAAACGACGAGATCGCCGCCAACGGCTACAACATCGCCGTGTCCTCCTACGTCGAGCAGGAAGACACTCGCGAGACCGTTGACATCACCGCACTCAACGCCGAGATCGCCCGCATCGTCACCCGCCAAGCCGAGCTCCGCACCCAGATCGACGCCATCGTCGCCGACCTCGAGGGTGCGAAGTGAGCCGAATCGACGACTTGCTTGCGGAACTGTGTCCGAACGGCGTGGCGTTCACCGCGATCGGAGCACTCGCGGAATGTATCGCTGGCGCCACCCCGGCCCGCGGCGTGAGCGCCTACTGGGAGGACGGAACGATCCCGTGGATGAACTCGGGAGAAGTCAACAAGGGCACGGTCAACCACACCGAAACGCTCATCACACAGGCTGGGTACGACTCGTGCAGTACGCGCATGGTCCCGGCAGGCGCCGTAGCGATCGCGCTTGCTGGCCAGGGAAAGACTCGCGGGACAGTCGCGCGCACTCGAATCGAACTGTGCACGAACCAATCACTTTGCGCGATCGTGTGTGGCCCACGGATCAATAGCGACTTCCTCTACTACTTCCTCACCACCCAATATAAGCAGCTGCGAGACGTATCGTTGGGCGACGGAACACGCGGTGGCCTGAACCTCAAGATGATCCGCGAGTACCGCGTTCCGGTGCCGCCGATGGAGGTGCAGCGGGAGATCGTGCGGAGCCTCGACACCTTCACGGAGCTGGAGGCGGAGCTGGAGGCGGAGCTGGAGGCGGAGCTGGAGGCCCGACGCCGTCAGTACGCGCACTACCTCCATCGAGCGATGGCCGCTGCTTCTTCGGCGTCCTGGATCACTCTCGGTGAGTGCGTAACCAACTTCGATCGCCTTCGTCGCCCGGTCACGCGCTCCGATCGAAAGTCGGGACGGTTTCCTTACTACGGCGCGAACGGCGTTCAGGACTACGTAGAGGAATTCATCTTTGACGGCACCTACCTCCTGGTCGGCGAAGACGGGAGTGTCAAGAATGCCCACGGCGCGCCGGTGCTCAACTGGGCAAGCGGCAAGATTTGGGTCAACAACCACGCGCACGTGCTGCAGGCCTCAGATGAGCGGCTCAATCTTCGGTGGTTGTTTCACTACCTCGCTACCGTGGACATTTCTTCGTACGTAACTGGCGGCACACAACCCAAGCTGAACCAGGCGAACTTGAACCGGATCCCAATCCCGATTCTTGGTCGCGTCGAGCAGGACCGGAGCGTCGAGATGCTCGACGCCTTCGATGTGCTGGTGTCGGACCTGTCCATCGGGCTCCCCACGGAGCTTGCGGCGCGGCGCACGCAGTACGAGTACTACCGGGATCGGTTGCTGACGTTCAAGGAGCTCGGGGCGTGAGTGAGGGTGAGGTGCGGCGGTTCGACCCGATCGCGGTGTCGAGCGAGTCGACGGTCGTCGCGGAGTGTACGCCGGATGCGTCGTCGGGGTCGTCGTACCAGTCGGAGGCTGACCTCGAGCGTGAGCTGATTCGGCTGCTGCGGTCGCAGGCGTACGAGTACCTGACCCTCTCCTCGGAGTCGGACCTCGTTGCGAACCTGCGCGCGCAGCTGGAGGCGCTGAACGGGATCACATTCTCGGACGCGGAGTGGTCGCGCTTCTTCACCGAGCGGATCGCGGGGGCGAACGACGGGATCGTGGAGAAGACGGCGCGGTTGCACGAGGACCACGTGCAGCTGCTGACCCGCGACGATGGGTCGGTGAAGAACGTGGTGCTGATCGACAAGCAGCACGTCCACAACAACCGCCTGCAGGTGCTCAACCAGTACGAGGTCGCGGCCGGCGGCGATGGTGGCGGCACCTTCGCGAACCGGTACGACGTAACAGTCCTAGTCAACGGCCTGCCGATGGTGCACGTCGAGCTCAAGCGGCGCGGGGTGGACATCCGGGAGGCGTTCAACCAGATCGACCGCTACCAGCGCGATTCTTTCTGGGCGGGGTCCGGACTCTTCGAGTACGTGCAGCTGTTCGTCATCTCGAACGGCACGCACACGAAGTACTACTCGAACACGACCCGCCGCCAGCACCTGGCGGACACGTCGGGATCGAAGCGGGTGCGCAAGATGTCGAACTCGTTCGAGTTCACTTCGTGGTGGGCGGACGCGACGAACAAGCCGATTCAGGACCTGACGGCATTCGCGCGCACGTTCTTCGCCAAGCACACGCTGCTCAACATTTTGACCAAGTACTGCGTGCTGACCGCGGACCGGTTGCTGCTCGTGATGCGGCCGTACCAGATCGTTGCGACTGAGCGGATTTTGTCGAAGGTCGAGATCTCGACCAACTACAAGACCCTCGGCACGGTCGCGGCCGGCGGGTACGTGTGGCACACGACCGGGTCCGGCAAGACACTTACATCGTTCAAGGCGGCGCAGCTCGCCTCGCGGTTGCCCTCGGTCGACAAGGTGCTGTTCGTCGTCGACCGCAAGGACCTCGACTACCAGACCATGCGCGAGTACGACCGGTTCGAGAAGGGCGCCGCGAACTCCAACACCTCGACGGCGGTGCTGAAGAAGCAGCTCGAGGACCCGGGCGCGCGGATCATCATCACGACGATCCAGAAGCTGGCCACGTTCATCGCGAAGAACAAGGGCCACGCGATCTACTCGGGGCGCGTGGTGCTGATCTTCGACGAGTGCCACCGCTCGCAGTTTGGGGACATGCACACCGCGATCACCAAGGCGTTCAAGCGGTACAACCTTTTCGGGTTCACCGGCACCCCGATCTTCGCCGAGAACTCGTCGTCCGGCGGGAACGTGCAACTCAAGACCACCGAGCAGGCGTTCGGCGACAAGTTGCACACTTACACGATCGTCGACGCGATCACCGACCGGAACGTACTGCCGTTCCGCATCGACTACGTGAACACCGTGCGGGTGGGTTCGGTGATCGACAAGCAGGTGTCCGCCATCGACACCGAGAAGGCGCTCCTCGCCACCGAGCGGGTGCGCAAGGTCGTCTCCTACACGCTGGCGCACTTCGACCAGAAGACCCGCCGCAACTCCTCCTACACGCTCGGGGACAGGCGCGTGCGGGGGTTCAACGCGCTGTTTGCCACGGCGTCGATCGAGGCGGCGCGGATCTACTACAACCAGTTCGCGGTCCAGCAGCAGGACGTGCCGTCGGACAAGCGGCTCAAGGTCGGGCTGATCTACTCCTACGGCGCCAACGACCCGGTCGAGGACGGCGCGCTGGAGGACGAGGGCTTCGACACCGGTGCCTTGTCGTCAGACGCCCGGCAGTTCCTCGAGGACGCGATCCAGGACTACAACGACACGTTCCACACGTCGTTCGACACGAGCGCCGAGAGATTCCAGAACTACTACAAGGACCTGTCGCTGCGGTTGAAGAACCGCGAGATCGACCTAGTCATCGTCGTGAACATGTTCCTCACCGGCTTCGACGCCACGACGCTGAACACGCTGTTCGTCGACAAGAACCTGCGCGCGCACGGCCTGATCCAGGCGTACTCGCGGACCAACCGGATCCTCAACTCGGTCAAGACGTACGGCAACATCGTCTCGTTCCGGGACCTGGAGGACGCGACCAACGACGCTATCGCACTGTTCAGCAATAAGGACGCGCGCGGGGTCGTGCTGCTCAAGCCCTACGCCGAGTACTACGGCGACTACGCGAACAGGGTCACCGAGCTGCTCGAGCGCTTCCCCCTCGGGCAGGTCATTGCCAGCGAAAGCGAGCAGAAGGCGTTCATCGAGCTGTTCGGTGCGATCCTGCGGCTGACGAACATCCTGAGCTCGTTCGACGACTTCGCCGGCCACGAGATCCTTACCCCGCGCCAGTCCCAGGACTACCGCAGCGTCTACCTCGACCTGTACGCCGAGTTTCGTAGGGGCAAGGACGCCGACAAGGAGTCGATCACCGACGACGTCGTCTTCGAGATCGAGCTCGTCAAGCAGGTCGAGATCAACGTCGACTACATCCTCATGCTCGTCCAGCGGTACCGCGACGCCCGCGGCGACGGGCAGGACAAGGAGATCCGCGCCGAGATCTCGCGCGCGGTCGACTCCTCGCCCTCGCTGCGCAACAAGAAGGACCTCATCGAGGACTTCGTCGACTCGGTGACCACCGACGGCGAGATCGACGCAGAGTGGCAGGCTTTCGTCGCGGCGCGGCGCAAGGCCGAGCTCGACGCGATCATCGCCGCGGAGAACCTCCGACCGGAGCCGACGCATAATTTCGTCGACGCCGCGTTCCGCGACGGGTCGATCCCGCGCGCAGGGAGCGCCGTGACTCGAATCTTGCCGCCCGTGTCGCGCTTCTCGCCGGGCGGCGACCACGGTGAGAAGAAGCAGCGGGTGCTCGACGCGCTCACGGCGTTCTTTGATCGGTACTTCGGATTGGGCGCGTAGTCGCTGATCAGTCGCTGGCCCATCCGCTACACGCTGCGCGCGCTCGCTTTCGCGTCTCCGGCGCACACCTTGATGTGGGCGCGCTGGGGCAGGAGAGAGTAGGCGGATGGATCGCGACGTCACGAGCAGGTTCCTCCTCGATCGTGCGGTCAGTCACCTGAACCACGCGTCGTACGGCGCGCCGACGCGCGCCCTGATGGCCTATGCCGACGAGCTGCGCGCTGACCTCGAGCTCGACACCGCAACCGCGTTGGGCGCGGGGCTGGCTCCGCGGCTCGCGCACGTGGCCGGTCGCGTCCGCGAAGAGCTGGGGCTCTCCGGTGGCGAGATTGCGATGACGAGTAACGCGACCGAGTCGTCGAACGCGTTGGCCGCATCGTGGCCGTTGCGGGCGGGGGAGCGCGTGGTGCTCGCGTCGACCGAGTACTCGTCGGTCGTCGAGGCTTGGCGTGTGGCCTGCGCACGGGCCGGGGCGCGGGTCGACGTCGTAGACGTGCCCGTACCGACCTCGCAGGCGGCGTTGCTCGAGGTGCTAGGTGCGGCGATGCCCGGCGCCCGGGTGCTCGTCGTCTCCGCGATCTCCTCGCCGACAGCCATGCGCGCGCCGGTCGCCGACATCGTCGACCTCGCCCGCGCGCATGGCGTGGATGTGGTGGTCGACGCCGCGCACGTGGTCGGGCACGACAGGTTCGACGGGCTCGAGGGTGCGGCGGCCGTGTTCGGCACGCTGCACAAGTGGTTGTCGGGGCCGCGCCCGTCAGGGTTCGTGTGGGTGTCCGACGAGGCGCGCGTCGATGCGTACCCCGCGCTCGTCGCGCTGCGCCGCGAGTCACCGGATCTGGTCGAGCGGTTCTCGTGGCGCGGGACGTGGGACCCGGCGCCCATGCTGGCGGTACCGGCGGCGCTCGACGAGCTAGAGCGTTGGCGGCGGTCGGGCGTGATCGCACGAGCCGAGGCGTTGGCCGAGAGGCTCGGAGACCACGCCGCTCACGTCGGACTGCAACCCGCCGTCGAGCCGGATCTGCTGGCGCCTCGGCTGCGCGCGTTCGTCGTTCCCGGCGCGACACGGGAGCGCGTGGACGCGGCGCTGGAGGCGGCTGGCGTGCGGGCTTGGGTCGGGGAGCACGACGGCATCACGTTGGTGCGGGCCGCCGTTCACGTCTACTCCGACGAGGACGACCTCGTGCGGTTCGTCACCGCGCTCGCGCCCTTCGTCAAGCCCTGACCCTCACGCCGCCAGGTGGAACGTGCGCGCGAAACGGCCGAGCAGGTCGTCGGGCCCGCGCAGCACCTCGACGACGCCCGACGCGATCGCGTGCTCGGGTGCCAGCTCGCCGGAGATCACGCGCCGGATGTCCGGTCCGGCGGCGAAGGCCAGGTCGGCCGGCCCGTCGCCCGGCGTGACGCGCAGGTCCGGCCCGTCGACGCGCACCAGCAGGTCCGCCGGCCCGAGCCGCGCGAAGTACGCCGTCGGCGGCAGCTCAAGCGCAACGGAGGGTCGAAAGGCGGTCCGCAGCGCCATCGTCATCGAGTCGGGCGTGATGACCTGCTCGTCGCGCGGGTCGCCCATCGCCTTGAACCCCCAGGCGCCGAGCGCGAGCACCACCGGCTCGAGCTCGCGGCCGTACGGCGTGAGCTCGTAGATGATGATGCGCGAGCGGGGCGCGCGCCGGATGATGCCAGCGCCCTGCAGCTCTTTGAGCCGCGCCGCCAGGATGTTGCTCGGGATGCGGGGCAGGCCCGCGGCGAGCTCTCCGTAGCGGCGCGGCCCGACGAGCAGGTCGCGCACGATGAGCAGCGCCCAGCGCTCGCCCACGAGCTCGAGGGCTCGCGTGACGCCGCAGTACTGCCCGTACTCGCGCGCGGCCACGGGACTCAGGCCTGCTGTGCGGCGTACGCCTCGGGGCCCTGGGCTGCGGCGACCGGGTCCATCCAGCCGAACTCGAGGATGTTGCCGTCGGGGTCGGTGAGCTGGCGCTGGTACATGAAGCCGTAGTCGGACGCGGGTCGGGCCTCCGAGCCGCCGGCGGCGAGGCCGTCGGCGACCTTCGTGTCGACGGCCTCGCGGCTCTCGACGAAGATCGCCGTGGCCGTCGTCGGGTTGACCGCGGGGTCGCCGAGGGGGAGGTCCGTGAACGTCTGCAGGTAGTCGCGGACCAGGATCATGAAGTAGCTGTGGTCCTCCTCCACGATGACGCAGGCGGCGTTGTGGTCGGTGAACTGCGGGTTGATGCGGAAGCCGAGCGCCTCGTAGAACGCCTTCGCGCGCTCCAGGTCGTTCACCGGCAGGTTGACGAACATCTGGCTCATGACGGTCTCGCTCTCGATGTGGTTCGTGGGTGACGAGGACCACACTTGCAAAAAACAAGTGCAGTCGTCAAGGCCCCCGAACGCAGCAGCGTCCGGTCACCGCGGGTGACCGGACGCTGCTGGATCGACGGGTTCGTCAGCCGACGAGCGTCCACGGGCCGTAGGGGGTACCCGGGGTCTGGTTGCGGGTCCACCACTGGGCGCGGTAGTCGTGGCCGTCGTAGCGGACCACGTCGCCGGCGACGAAGACGCGCGACGCGGTCCACACCGCGGTGCCGTCGGTCGCGGAGACGATCTGCTCCCACGAGCCGTACGCGCTGGAGCCGGGCGTGTCGCCCGACGTCCACCACTGCGCGCGGAACACGGAGCCGCCGTAGCTCACGACCTCGCCGGCCGTGTAGACCGCGGTGCGGTTCCAGGCGGCCGGCGCGGGCACGCCCTGCGAGCCGAGGCCCAGGTCGCAGCGGATGCGACCGGCGTACAGCGCGTGGCCCTCGGTCGCGCTCTCGGTGCCGGCTCCGTAGATGCCGTCGTCGGACCAGAGCACGGCCTTGGTGCCGTCCACGCAGGTGGACGACGGCGCGATGGCGAAGCCCTCGAGGTTGTTCGTCGGCAGGTCCGCGGGCTTGGCGTAGGCGACCTCGGGGACGAACGCGCCCGACGACGACACCTTCAGGACCGTCGACGTCACGCCGCAGGTGTTGTCGCACAGGGCCCAGATGCGCTGCGCGTCGGCGTCGTAGGTCACGTCCATGACGTGACCCATGCCGGTGTCGACCACGGCGACGCGGTGCTGCGTGCCGTCGCTGTTCAGTGCGTAGGCGTAGAGCTTGCCGTCGTTCTCCAGGGCGGCGAAGTACAGGCCGGTGCCGTGCTTCGGGTAGTCGCGCGGCGCGTAGGTGCGGCCGGTGGACGCGTCGACGAAGCCGTTCTGCACCAGGTAGCTGTCCGGGACGAACGTGACGCCCTCGAAGCCGAGGTTGGCCTCGGTCTTGTTGCCGGCGTGCAGCTCCGGGAAGTCCGCGGTCAGGTCCCACTGCGTGGTCGCGACGAGCGTGCTGCCCGACTGGGTCGGGTCGATGCGCAGGATCGAGTTGAGCGGGATCGTGTTGGCCGCGTTGTTGCGCTCGGTCGTCACGTACAGCGCGCCGTCGGGGCCGACGGTCAGGCCCTCGGAGTCGGGCTGGTTCGTCTTCGCGTCGGTGCTGCCGGGGAAGAAGATCTCCTTGCCCGCGCCCCAGCCGTTGGTCGTGTCGGGGACCCACAGGCCGTCCTTCTGGACCAGGCGGAACACCCAGCTCTTGTTCTTCACCGCGTACAGGACGTGGGAGTCGCTGGGGTCGAAGACGAGGCCGCTGATGTCGCGACCCTCCGGGCCGGTGGCGGTCTTCCACGCGCACTGGGTGTCGGCGACCGTGACGCTCGACGCGCCAGGCCATGCGACGGGGGTCAGCGCCTTCGCCGGGAGAGCGCCCGTGCCCTCGGGGGCCTCGGGCTGACAGGTGAGCGTGGGCGTGGGGGTCGGGGTGGGAGTCGGGGTCGGTGTGGGCGTCGGGTCCGTGCCGGGCGTGCCGCCGGTGGTCGCGAAGCGGCTCGACCCGGGCGAGCCGAGGTCTCCGGTCGACGACGTCCACGACTTCTCGGCGTCCCCGACGACGGAGAGCTGCCACTGAGACGCGTCGTTCGCGCCCAGCGCCGCGGCGGTCGTCGGGACGCCCGCGACACCCTGCGTGCGCGGGCCCTTGACGGCACCCGTGCCCTGGTCGTTGTAGGCGAGCCGGTCGACGAGGTCGGCGGCCGCGTCGGGGCCGTCGAAGATGTTGATCTCGTCGGCGCGGCCCAGGTTGGTGGTGTTGCCGCCGAGGACCGGGACGTCGGCGCCCAGACCCCAGTCGCTGCGGAACGTGGCGGCCGGCGACTCGGTGATGATGGCCGACGCGCCCGGGGCGAGCGTGCCGAGGCTGTCGAGCGGGACCGTGCCGGGGGTGCGGCTGTCGTCGTCGAACGACCACCCGGCCAGGCTGACGGCGGAGGTGCCGACGTTGGTGATCTCGATGTACTCGCCCGCGGACTTGGCCGGGTTGTACATCCACTCGGTGATGCGGACGTCGGGGGTGGAGGCCGCCTGCGCGACGCTCGGGACGGCGAGCGCAAGGGCGGCGCCGCAGGTCAGGGCGGCCAGGGACGCGACGGTGCGGGGGTGGAGTTTCACGTTCGCGACGATGGCGAAACCGGACATACGCCAGGGGACGGATGGGCGAACTTCGGGCGAACATCCAGGTCGCGCACGTGCGCGACGCGACGCGACGTGTGCGGCCAGTGCCCCGACCGGGCGTCAGGCGGTCGGCTCCGACCCGTCGCAGGTGTACGAGCGGACGCCGAGCGTTCCCTCCGAGCAGACCAGCCCGACGAACCGGCCCGTGAAACCGCCCGCGACCTCCGTCGACAGGTACCGCCCGTCGAGCCGGCCCAGCTCGACCGGCCCGTCCGCGCCGATCACCGACGCGACGATCTCGTCGGGCCCCCGACGCGGGCTGTACTGCGGGTGCGGCGACGCGACGACGCGCAGCTCGACGGTCGTCGGGCCGCCGGCCGCCACCTCGCCCAGGACCTCGATCAGCGAGCCCACGCGGGCGACGGCTCGGGCGTGGGTGCCGTCGACCTCCACCGTGACGGCGTGGACGGGGTCGAGGCGCAGCTCGAGCCCGCCCGTCCCGGCGCTGCCGTCCAGCTCGGCGCGCGCGCTCAGGAGCGTGTTGCGCTGGCGGTGACCGACGAAGACGCGGTCCTCGCCGGGCTGCTCAAGGGGCTGCTCACGAGGCTGCTCGGCAGGCTGCTCGTCGGGCGCGGCGAGCGCCCAGCCTGCCTCCGTGCGCGTGAGGACCTCCGCGGGGAAGACGCCGGCACCCGCCCAGTCGGCAGGGATCTCGTCGCCCAGCCGCCACGCGAGGGGCGGCACGTCCGCCGGCTCGATCGGTCCCGTGATCGTCGGCCACCCCTCGTCGTCCAGGTCCAGGGACACCGCGTACGTCTCGCGGCCCAGCACGTGCCAGCCGGGGAAGTAGCCGTCGGGCCGGACGCCCAGGTAGAGCGCGGCCCAGGTGCCGCCCGGGCGTTCGACGACGTCCGCGTGGCCGGTGTTCTGCACGGGCAGCGCCGTGCCGCGCGAGGTGAGGAGCGGGTTGTGCGGGGCGCCCTCGAACGGCCCGGCGGGGGACGCGCTGCGCGCGACCGAGACGGCGTGCCCCTCGCCGGTGCCACCCTCGGCGATCACCAGGAACCACCACGCGCCGAGGCGATGCAGGTGCGGGCCCTCCGGGTGGCGCCCGCCGGTCCCGTTCCAGAGCCGGTACGGCTCCGACAGGAGCGTGCCGCTCGTCGGGTCGAGGACCGCCTGCCAGATCCCGGCGTCCGACCACGTGAGGTAGCAGGTGCCCGCGTCGTCCCACGCGATGTCCGGATCGATGCCGGCGGCGTCGTGGATGCGCACCGGCTCCGACCACGGCCCGGCCGCGTCCTCCGCGGTGACAAGCAGGTGCCCCGGGCCATCGGAGACGTTGGTGGTGACGAGCCAGAACCGGCCGTCGTGGTGGCGCAGCGTCGGGGCGTAGATGCCGCCGGAGTACCCGGCGCCGGCGCGGGGGAGCTGGGACGGGCGGTCGAGCGCGTGCCCGACGAGCTCCCACGTGACCAGGTCCGTCGAGCGGTGGATCGGCAGGCCCGGCGCGTACTCGAACGACGAGCTGACCAGGTAGTACGTGTCGTCGACGCGGCACACGGACGGGTCCGGGTGGAAGCCGCTCAGCACGGGCCGGGTGGGCAGCAGGGACGCGGGAGCCTCGTCGGTCATGGTCTTGACCCTAGGGCGCGGCGCGGACAGGCGCCCCGACCGCAGGTCCGTCGCCGACCGGCGCGGCCGTGCGGTCGGCCGTGCCGGTCAGCGGCGGATTCACCCGCGAGTGCGCATCATTCACCCGACTGGAGCAGTATGACAAGGGATGTCTTATTCGAGCACCTCGGGGTAGTTTGCCCGGGTGCGCAAAGCGTACTCACTGGTAACCCTCAGCAGGGAGATGTCGATGCACCGTCGCGGACAACTTCGGATCTTGACCGTCTGTGCCACCTCCGCACTCGTCGTCGCGGCGGCGGTGACCCCGGGATCCGCGGCTCCGCCACCTGATCCGGGTGACCTGAAGGGCACCACCCTGACCCCCGACAAGACGATCGAGACTGCTAAGTCGCCCACGGCGCAGCTCGCCAAGTCCAGCCCCGAGCTGCTGAAGAGCACCGACACCGCCAAGACCACGATCATGGTCAAGCTCGACTACGACTCCGCGTCCGCCTACCAGGGCGGCGTCGGGGACCTCGCGGCCACCAGCCCGGGCGTCACGGGCAAGACGCTCAAGAAGAGCGACAAGAACGTCTCGGCCTACCTCAAGCACGTCGACGGGCAGGCGGCTGCCGCGGCGAAGGCGATCACGAAGCTCGTCCCGTCGGCCAAGGTCACCGGCACGTTCAACGTCGCGTACGGCGGCCTGGCGGTGACCCTGCCCGAGAGCAGCGCGAAGAAGCTGCTCGCGATCCCGGCTGTCGCGGCCGTGCAGAGCGACACGCTCGAGCACCCGATGGTGGAGGCCGCGAGCGCGCCGAGCGCCGTCGGGACGTCGACGCTCATCAGCGCGGCGAGCAGCGGCGTGGAGAACGGCACGTCCAAGTTCATCGGCGCGGAGAAGGTGTGGCCATCGCTCGGCGGCCGCGACCACGCCGGCGAGGGCCTGATCTTCGGTGACATCGACACCGGCATCTGGCCGGAGCACCCGATGCTCAAGGACGTCGGGCTGAAGAAGCCGGCCGGCGGCCCCTGGGCCTGCGAGTTCGGCGACGGCGGCACCGACCTGGGCGCCAAGTTCACCTGCAACAACAAGCTCATCGGCGCCTACGCCTTCCTGGACACGAGCCTCGAGCAGGGGCAGGTGGGCGACGACGAGTACTGCACGTCCAAGACGCGGTGCTCGGCCCGTGACGCGGACGGCCACGGCACGCACACGACGACGACTGCCGCCGGCAGCTACGTCGCGAGCGCGCCGCTGCTCGGCACGGACCGCGGCCCGGTCAGCGGCATCGCGCCCGGAGCCTCGGTCATCGAGTACAAGGTCTGCGCGGTCGCCGGCTGCTACGGCTCCGACTCGGTCGCGGCCATCCAGCAGGCGATCCTCGACGGCGTCGACGTCATCAACTTCTCCATCAGCGGCGGCGCCCAGGCGTACACCGACCCGGTGGAGCTGGCGTTCCTCGACGCGTTCTCCGCGGGCATCAGCGTGAACGCCTCGGCCGGCAACTCCGGCCCGGGGGCCAGCACGGCCGAGCACGCCGGGCCGTGGCTGACGACGGTCGGCGCCTCGACGTCGAACCGCTCGTTCTCCTCGACGCTGCACCTCACCTCGTCGGACGGTGCCACCTTCACCAAGACGGGTGCCACCCTCACCAAGGGCGTGACCGACGTGCCCGTGGTCCTGGCGGCCTCGGTGACCGGGTACACCGGCACCAAGCTGTGCGACAAGCCCTTCCCGGTCGGGTCGCTGATCGGCAAGGTCGTCGTGTGCGAGCGCGGCGGCAACGGGCGCGTGGAGAAGGGGTACAACGCCGCCATCGGCGGGGCCTCGGGGATGATCCTGTACAACCCGGCTGCCAGCGACGTCGAGACCGACAACCACTTCCTACCCGCCATCCACCTGGAGGGCCCCAACGCCGAGCTGCTCGCGTTCCTCGCGGCGCACCCGGACGTGAAGGCCACCTGGGCGACCGGGCAGGTCGTGGCCAGCCAGGGCGACGTGATGGCCGGGTTCAGCTCGCGCGGTCCGCTCGGTGACTTCATCAAGCCCGACGTCACCGCGCCGGGCGTTCAGGTCCTGGCCGGCAACACGCCGACCCCGGCCGAGGTGGCCGCGGGTCCCGCGGGTCAGCTCTTCCAGGCCATCGCCGGGACGTCGATGTCGAGCCCGCACGCGGCCGGTGTGTCGCTGCTGGTCCGCGCCGCGCACCCCAAGTGGACGCCCGCGCAGGTCAAGTCGGCTCTCATGACGTCGTCCGTGCAGGACGTCGTCAACGTCGACGGGTCCAAGGCCGGTGTGTTCGACCGCGGCGCCGGTTCCATCCGCGCCGACCGTGCCGTGTCCCCGACGGTGACGTTCAACGTCACCAAGGAGACCTACGTCGACGCGCTGACGGACTCCCTGCACCGCATCGACATCAACCTGCCGAGCATCCAGGTCAGCCCGCTGCCGGGCGCCGTGACCACGAAGCGCACGGTGCAGAACGTCTCGGGCTCCACCCAGACGTTCACGGCCAAGGCCGCGGCGACCGACGGGCTGTCGCTGACGGTCTCGCCGGCGAAGTTCACCCTGGCGCCCAACGCGAAGCAGAAGCTGACGGTGCTGATCGACGGGACGACCACGTCGCTCGGCTGGCACACCGGTCAGATCACGTTGAAGCCGACGAAGGGCAACGCCGCGGTGCTGCCGGTCGCGGTCAAGACGGGCGCGGCGGCCATCACCATCGGGCAGACGTGCGACCCGACGACCATCGGCGTCGGCGCCACGACGGACTGCACGGTGACGGCCACCAACAACCTGCCGGTCGAGGCACCGGTGAAGGTCGCGGTCGCCTCGCAGCCTGGTCTGCCTATCACCAAGGTGGCCAAGCCGGGCAAGAAGAGCTCGCTGGGCGCCGTGTGGAACGGCACCCTCAGCGCGGCGCTGGCGCCGACGATCACGTCGGTGGCTCCGGGGGAGACCCCGGGTGGTGGCTACCTGCCGCTGTCGGCGTTCGGGATCGCACCGGTGTCCGGCGCCGGTGACGAGACGATCCAGAACTTCACGGTCCCCGCGTTCAAGTACGGCTCGGAGACCTACACGTCGATCGGGGTGGACTCCAACGGGTACGTCGTCGTCGGTGGCGGCGTGGCGGAGGACAACAACTGCTGCGAGCCGCAGACGTTCCCCAACCCGACGCGGCCGAACAACGTGGTCGCACCGTTCTGGACCGACCTCAACCCGGCGCAGGGTGGCGCGATCCGCGTCGGCACGCTCGGTGACGGCACGAACACCTGGCTCGTCGTCGACTACGACGGCGTCCCGGAGTACGGCAAGACCGCCGGCAACCAGTTCCAGGTCTGGTTCCAGACGGGTGACACCGAGGACGTGTCCTTCGCCTACGGTGCGCTCGCCGGCTCGACGTCCCCGCTGAGCGCGGGCGCCGAGAACCGGGACGGCACCAGCGGCGCCAACGTGACGCCCGTGGCGAACGGTCAGTTCGTCGTCACCACGGCACCCCCGACGCCCGGCGGTTCGGTGACCTTCGGGTACACCGCGACCGGCGTGACGAAGGGGACCTACACGCTGCGGGCGCAGCTGACGTCGCCGCTGCTGCGGACCACGTCGATCGCCCCGGTGACCGTCAAGGTCAAGTAGGACCCGCTCGACGCGAGGGCCCGCTCACCGCAGGTGGGTGGGCCCTCGCGGCGTCGAGACCGGAGGAGGCCGACGATGTTCTGGCAGCTGACGATCGACGCGAACGACCCGGCGCGGCTGGCGCTGTTCTGGCAGCGCGCGCTCGGCTACGTCCCGACGCCCGGCGGCGGTGACACCCCGTGGGACCGCCACTACCGTGCGGCGCTCGGGGGCGACGAGGCGTTCGTCGACCGGCTCTTCGACCCGACCGGCGAGGGACCGCCGATCTGGTTCCAGGCCGTGCCGGAGACGAAGGCGGGCAAGAACCGGCTGCACCTGGATCTCTACGTCACTGACCGTGACGACGAGCTGTCGCTCGAGCGCCGGGTCGAGATGGTGGAGGAGCGGGTCGCGGAGCTCGTCGCGCTCGGTGCGTCGGTCGGGTCACGGACCCGCGACGACGATCCCGACGACCCCTTCTACTTCGTGGTGATGCACGACCCCGAGGGCAACGAGTTCTGCGTGAGCTGAGCTCAACCCGACGTCGCGGGCGCACCCGCGAGCTGGCGCAGGTCGGCGAGCGCGCGCGTGATCTGCTCGGCGAGCGACGTGCCGTCGTCGGCCGCGACCCAGCGCTCGAACCCGATCCCGAACAGGCCGACCGCGGTCTGCGCTGCGACCTGCGCGTCGGGCGTGCGGACGCCGCGCTCTCGCAGCGCGTCCGCGGCGGCCGTCGCCAACGTCGACATCTTCAGCAGCTCGCGCTCCTGGAGGCTCGTGTGCGCCGCGATCACTGCGGCGCGTCGCCGGGCGTGGTCGCGGCGTTCCTCCAGGATCGGGGCCGCGGCGACGAACGCGCCGCAGGCAACGTCGAGCGGTGCGCCGCCGTCCGCCTCGGCGATGCTGGCGACGACCGCCGCCTGGAGCTGGGACGAGCCGTCGAACAGGACCTCGCGCTTGTCGGCGAAGTGGCGGAAGAACGTGCGCTCCGTGACGCCGGCCCGGTCCGCGATGTCGGCGGCCGTCGTCTGCTCGTAGCCGCGCTCGGCGTACAGCTCGAGCGCGGCGCGTGCCATGCGCCCGCGCGCGTCCGGTTCCCAGCGACCCATGAGCGCAGTCTAGGTGGGAACCGGCCTGTGATGACAGTCGCTGACAACAGGCGTACTGTTGATGACAGGCGCTGACATCACCGGGATGTCGGCGCACGAAGGAGGAACTCATGCGCGTCTTCGTCACCGGAGCATCGGGCTGGATCGGGTCGGCGGTCGTCGACGAGCTGCTGGCGAACGGCCACGAGGTCGTCGGGCTGGCACGCTCCGACGCCTCGGCCGCCGCCGTCGAGAGCAAGGGCGCGGTCGTCCAGCGCGGCGACCTCGACGACCTCGACAGCCTGCGAGCGGGCGCAGAGCAGGCCGACGCCGTCATCCACCTCGCGTTCAAGCACGACTTCGACAACTACGCGGCGTCCGGCGTGGCCGAGCGCGCCGCCGTCGAGGCGTTCGGCGACGTCCTCGAGGGCAGCGGCCGGGCGCTGCTGCTCGCGTCGGGCACGGCCATCCCGGGGCTGGGGCGGCCGCTGACCGAGGCCGATGCGTCGCCGTTCAGCGGACCGGACGCGATGCGCGGCGGGAGCGAGGCGCTGGCCGTGTCGTTCGTCGAGCGCGGCATCCGGCCCGTCGCGCTGCGCTTCGCGCCCACCGTCCACGGGCAGGGTGGTGACCACGGGTTCGTCGCGGTGCTGGCCGGCATCGCGCAGCGCACCGGCGTCGCCGGCTACGTCGGCGACGGCACCAACCGCTGGACGGCCGTGCACCGGCTCGACGTCGCGACGATGGTCCGGCTGGCGCTCGAGAAGGCGCCCGCGGGCTCGGTCGTGCACGGCGTCGCGGAGGAGGGCATCGAGACGCGCGTCATCGCGGCGGCGCTGGGTGAGGCGCTCGGCGTCCCGACCGCGTCGATCGCGCCCGAGGAGGCCGCCGCTCACTTCGGCTGGATCGGCGGCTTCTTCGGCCTCGACGTCCCCGCGTCCAACGCCCGCACGCGCGAGCTGCTGGGCTGGGAGCCCACCCACCCGACCCTGCTGGAGGACATCGCCGCCGGCGCGTACACGCCCCGCTGACCGGGCGCCCGCTCGAGCGGCGCCGCTGCCGTGGTTGCACCCATGGTTGCGGTGCGCGTGCCCTCCGTGGGCGCGAGCGCTGCAACCATCCATGCAGCCACCGCTGCTCGGGGGCGGAGCCGGCCGCGTACGGGTCGCGCTACAGGACGCCGCGGGCCGTGAGCGAGCGGAACGCCCACGCGCCGGGCGCGATGGGCAGCCAGAACGTCGCCAGGCGGTAGAGCAGCACGACGGCCAGGGCGGTGGCCGACGGGATGCCCAGCCCGGTCAGCGACGCGAGCAGGACCGCCTCGACGGCGCCGATGCCACCCGGCGTCGGCGCCGCCGTCGCGACGGTCCCCGCGGTCAGCGACACGAGCACGACGGCCACCACGGGCGTGCTCTCGCCCAGCGCGCGCACCGACAGGTACAGGCACATCGCGTACCCGAGCGGCAGCAGGGCGACGCCGAGAAACAACGTGGTGATCTTCACGGGGTCGGACATGACCTCGCGCATCGCGTCGGTCGACGCCCGCAGCGCCGGGACCACACGGTCGCGGATCACCGCGCGGACGCGGGGCAGGGCGAGGGTCAGGCCGACGAGCGCGAGGATCGACCCGACCACAGCCAGGACCACCCCCGCGGGCGGGAGCTTGCCCAGCTCGTCGGCGATCACGCCCGTGGACCCGGCCAGGATCGCGAACGCGACCAGGAGCGAGAGGTGGACGACCAGCACGGCGGTCTCCTTCGCCGCGCTCGCGGAGACCGCGACGGGGGTCGGCAGACCGCGCTTCTGCAGGTAGCGGATGTTGAGCCCTACCTGCCCGACGCCCGGCGGGGCGAACGTCGCGACGAACGACGACGCGAGCGCGACGCCGGCCGCCTCCGGCACCGGGATCCGCCCGGGCGTCCCGCCGGCCAGGCCCAGGGCCGCGCCGACGTAGGTCGCCGCGGACGCGACGACGACCGCGGGAACCCATGCCCAGTGCACCCCGCCCAGCGCGTGGATGGTGGCCGGCAGGTCGGTCAGCTGGGGAGCCAGGAAGTAGACGGCCACCGCGATCGCCGCGGCCGTCACGAGCGTGCGCGGCTTGAACCGGGTGACGTCCTCGAGCGTGGGCCGCTCGACGCCGGTCACGCGGCACACCTCGTCGCTGAGCGCCGTGATCGTGTCGGCGCCCTCCGCCTTGAGCGCGGCCCGCGTCGGGGCCGTCAGCGCCGAGGGGACCAGGCGTGGCAGCGCCGCGCCGAGGACCTCGTCGGGCAGCGCCGTGCGTGCGGCCGTAACCGCGCGCGCCGGCCCGACCCGTGCCGACATCGCGGCCAGCAGCTCGGCGACGTCCCACGCCAGGA
Organism: Cellulomonas sp. JH27-2; assembly: GCF_014837175.1. Taxonomy (GTDB): domain Bacteria; phylum Actinomycetota; class Actinomycetes; order Actinomycetales; family Cellulomonadaceae; genus Cellulomonas. The sequence goes on from NZ_JACYFR010000005.1 coordinate 182,030, forward strand.
TGCGGTCGTGGGCGCCGGGCAGGGCGCGGTCGAGAGCAGTCACCCAGACACGACGGTCGGGCCCGAGCACGAGGCACGACAGGTCGAGGTGGCGGTGGGCGATGCGGGCGGTGCGCAGCAGCGCGACCTGCGACCAGGCGTCGTGCAGGACGTCGTCGGTGAGCCGGTCGACGTCGAGGGAGGCCAGCGTCCGTCCGTGGATGTGGTCGACCGCCAGGATCGACTCGCCGCGCGGTGCCTGCGTGACGGCGCGGACGGCCGGCACGTGCACTCCGCGCGACGCGGCGAGCAGGCCGGACATCGCTTCGACCGTGGCGGCCTGTGCGGGGGTCGGCGCCAGCGCGTCGTCGCCGACGTCGCGCCAACGCAGCCGGCGGTAGGTCTGGTCCAGGCGCGCGGTGCTCCAGTCGTGCTCGTCGAGAACCTTGACGTCGACGAGGCCGTCGGGCGTCCGGGCGCGGAACGACCACGCCGACGGCAGGTGCGCCGGGCTGACGTCGTCGACCGCCAGACCTGACTCCGTCAGCGCCGTCCGCACGCCGGCCGCCGTCAGCACGGCCGCGGGGCGTCCGAGCGCCAGCACCAGGCACGACCCGGTCAGGCCCCCGGCGCCCAGCGCCAGGACGACATCCAGCGGCGCCGAGCTGGCCGTCAGCACCCGCAGCACCGCGAGCACACCCAGGAACGTCCACACCGCGCGCTGCCACCGCCGCGACAGGCCGTGCGTCGTGGCCGCGGCGAGCGCGGCGCAGGCCGCGACCGCGCCGGTCGACGGCCATGCGATCGCGAGCCTGCCCTGTCCCGGCTCGAGCGCGGCGCCCGACGTCCGCACGCCGGGGATCTGCTCGAGCAGCCGGAACACGACGACGCCGAGGAAGAGGGCCGCGGCGCCGCGGCCGATCAGCGCGAAGCTGCGCCGGAACGCCAGGACCAGCGGCGTGACCAGCAGCGCGGCGACGTACGCGACCTGCACCAGGAGCAGGAACACGAGCAGCATCGCCTGGGGGACGCGCGCGAGCCCGGCCTGCGTGTCCTGGCTGATGCCGGTCATGGTCTCGTCGGCGACCGTGGCGAAGGACAGGCCGACGAGCACGACCGCCAGGAACACCCAGGCGGACCGCGCGTCGCCGCGGCTCCGGCGGCGGGGGATGCGGCGGTACGCGCTGCTCGGTGCGGCGGTCGCGGTCGGCGTCCCCTGCGGCTCCGCGCTCATCCCTGCAGACCTTACCTGCGTCATCACCGCGCGCATCGGAGCGATGACGCTCGAACAATTGTTCGATACGATGCGCGAGTGAGGTCCGAACGCGTCGTCGCCAACCACGACATCCCTGAGCACGTACCCCTGCGCCCGACGGGTGACCTGCCGGTGATCGCGCACGTGGTGTGGGCGGACGGCGTGGAGGAGTGGCGGCCGGCGCGGGCGGTGCGCTGGACGCGGACGCACGTCATGGTCGCGTGGCGCGACGACGAGCGCGACCCCCGCTCCGAACGGCACGAGTGGCTCCGCGCCGCGGACGTCGCCCGGTCCGTGAGCTGGCTGGTGCCACCCGATCGCGCGCCCGCGTGAGGTGCAGGTGCACGACGCGCCCGCGCGGGCGGGGTGTCAGCGTGGCGGAGCGGTGCTGGCCCGGACCACGAGGTGCGTCGGGATCGAGACGTGCTCGTCCACGAGCTGGACGCCGTCGCGGATCTGGCGCATCAGCAGGTCGACCAGGCCCTCGCCGATCTGTGTGAAGTCCTGGTGGACCGTCGTCAGCGGCGGCCACAGGTAGTCGGCCAGCGGGATGTCGTCGAACCCGACCACCGAGACGTCGTCGGGGACGCGCCGTCCCGCCTCGGACAGGGCGCGCACCAGACCGGCCGCCATCTCGTCGTTGGCACAGAACACGGCGGTGACGGCCGGGTCGTCGGCGATCCGCCGGCCCAGGTCGAAGCCCGAGCGTGCGGACCAGTCTCCGACCAGTGGCGCGGGCACCGGGCGGCCGGCGTCGGTCAGTGCGGCCTTCCACGCCTGGACGCGCTGCTCGGCGGGGCCGGAGTCGTCCGGCCCGGCCAGGTGGTGGACCGTCGCGTGGCCCAGGTCGAGCAGGTGCCGCACGGCGGCCGTGGTGCCGGAGGTCTGGTCGGCGCCGACCGCGGGGTGGTGGCCGACGAACCGGGAGTCGGAGACCACGACGGGCAGGCGGGGCGGCAGCGCGAGGGCGGTGGGGGTGGCGGTCTCTGCGCGGATGATGACGAGGCCGTCGATCGACTGGTGCGTCAGACGCTGGACCGCCTCGTCGACGTCCTGTGACGACGGGCTCTCCACGTCGACCAGCGTCACCGTGTAGCGCTCGCGGCGCGCCGCCTCGACGACGGCCTCCATGGTCCGCGACTCCCCGGTGCGGGACAGGCGGTGGGCGACGAGGCCGATGGTGCGGAAGCTGCCGTACCGCAGGGCGCGGGCCGCGTTGTTGGGGGAGTAGCCCACCTTCTCCATCGCGTCGAGGACGCGCTGGCGCGTCTCGGGCCGCACGTTGAGTGCTCCCGTCGAGACGCGGGAGACCGTCTGGGGGGACAGGCCGGCGATCTTCGCGACGTCGCCGATCGACGGGCCGGCGCGGCGCCGGCCCGTGCTGCTCGAGACCGGGGTGTCCTGCGGTGGCTCTGCGCTGGGCATGGCGGCAGCATAGCCATGGCGACGTCACCACGGGAGCGATCGTGACGCGGATGGCGACGTCACCATCGATCGATTGCCAGCGGGGTGGCAACGTCACCATTTTGTGACCGGCGGCGAGTTGACACCGTTGCGTGGGCCGTGGAACTGTCGGTGCAGGGCGCGATGGTGACGTAAACATGAGCATCGCACGAAGGATCCGCACGAGGGAGTGGGACGTGGCTGAGGTGGCAACGGCGCCGATGGTGCCCGCGGCGCCGACCGGGCAGCGCAAGGTGCGCCGGTCGCGCCGTTCATGGGTCGGCTGGGGTTTCGTCGGGCCGTTCATGATCGTCTTCGCCCTCGTCTTCCTGGCGCCGATCGCGTACTCGATCTACTTGAGCCTGTTCCGCCAGCAGCTCGTCGGCGGCAACTCGTTCGTCGGGTTCGACAACTACACCGCCGCGCTCAGCGACCCGAAGTTCTGGGACGCGTTCTGGCGGGTGGCGCTGTTCCTGGTGGTGCAGGTGCCGATCATGCTCGGCATCGCGCTGCTCGTTGCGCTGGCCCTCGACTCCGGCCGGCTGTACGGGCGCAACTTCTTCCGCATCTCGATCTTCCTGCCGTACGCCGTCCCCGCCGTCGTCGCGACCCTCATGTGGGGCTTCATGTACGGCAGCCGGTTCGGGCTCATCGGCAACATCAACGACGCGTTCGGCACGTCGCTGCCCAACCCGCTGTCGCCGGACTGGGTGCTGGCCTCGATCGGCAACATCGTGACCTGGGAGTTCGTCGGCTACAACATGCTGATCTTCTACTCGGCGCTGCGCGTGGTGCCCGCGACCCTCTACGAGGCCGCGGAGATCGACGGCGCCGGCCAGTGGCGCGTCATCCGGTCCATCAAGATCCCCGCCATCCGCGGCGCGCTGGTGATTGCCACGATCTTCTCGATCATCGGCAGCTTCCAGCTCTTCAACGAGCCCAGCATCCTCAAGAGCCTGGCGCCCAACGCGATCTCCACCTACTTCACCCCCAACCTGTACGCGTACTCGCTGTCCTTCTCCGGCCAGCAGTACAACTACTCGGCCACCGTCGCGATCATCATGGGGATCATCACCATGGTCATCGCCTACGTGGTCCAGCTGCGCGGCATGCGCAAGGAGGCATGACCGTGGCCACCGCATCGCCCACCGCGACCGTCCGTCCGGCGCGCCGCAACGCGCCCAGCCTGCTGCGCACGGGCAGGAAGCCCGTGACCGAGCGCCGCCCGCGCAAGAGCTGGCTGCTCACCGTGATGACGGGCGTCGTCCTCGTCTACGCGCTGCTCCCGCTCGCGTGGCTGCTCATCAACGCGACCAAGTCGCAGAGCGACCTGTTCAGCTCGTTCGGCCTGTGGTTCGGCGACGGGTTCAACCTGTGGGACAACATCGTCGACACGGTGACCTACGACAACGGCATCTTCCTGCGTTGGCTCGGCAACACCGTGCTGTACGTCGTGCTCGGCGCCGGCGGAGCCACGCTGCTGGCCGTCCTGGGCGGCTATGCGCTGGCCAAGTTCAGCTTCTCCGGCAAGCGGGCCGTGTTCGCGATCGTCATCGGCGCCGTGGCGGTCCCCGGGACCGCGCTCGCGGTCCCGACGTTCCTCATGTTCAGCAAGATGGGGCTGACGAACACGCCCTGGGCCGTCATCATCCCGTCGCTGATCTCGCCGTTCGGGCTGTACCTCATGTGGACGTTCGCCGCGGAGGCCATCCCCACGGAGCTGCTCGAGGCGGCCCGCATGGACGGCGCGAGCGAGGTCCGCACGTTCGCGCAGATCTGCCTGCCGCTGCTCGCCCCCGGCATCGTCACGGTGCTGCTGTTCACCATGGTCGCGACCTGGAACAACTACTTCCTGCCGCTGATCATGCTCAAGGACCCCTCGTGGTACCCGCTCACCCTGGGGCTCAACGCCTGGAACGCCCAGGCCGCCACCGCGGGCGGCGAGGCGATCTTCAACCTCGTCATCACCGGCTCCGTGCTCACCATCCTGCCCCTGATCGTCGCCTTCCTGTTCCTGCAGCGGTACTGGCAGTCAGGTCTGGCGGCGGGCTCGGTCAAGGAGTGACCCGGACGGCCCCCACGACGGGCGTCGCCTGCCCGATGGTGACGTCATCAACCGCACGACCGATCCACCCGAACCACACCAAGAATCCCTTGACGAAGAAGTGAGAGGACTCGCATGACCACCACGTCGACGTTCCGTCGCACGCTGCGCATCGCGGCGGCCGCCGGAGCCCTGAGCCTGACCCTCGCCGCGTGCGGCGGCGGGTCGGACGACGCCAGCAGCACGGCCACCGACGGCGCGTCCGCCGACTCGGGCCACCTGTCGGGCAAGATCACGGTCTGGGCCTGGGAGCCCACCCTGAAGGACGTCGTGACGAAGTTCGAGGCGGCCAACCCCGACGTCACCGTCGACCTGGTCAACGCCGGCACCGGCAACGACCAGTACACCGCGCTGCAGAACGCCATCGCCGCCGGCAGCGGCGTGCCGGACGTCGCGCAGATCGAGTACTACGCGCTGCCGCAGTTCGCCATCGCGAAGTCCCTGACGGACCTGGCGCCGATGGGCGCGAAGGACCTGGACGGCACCTTCACTCCCGGGCCGTGGGCCTCGGTGAAGCAGGGCGACGGCATCTACGGCCTGCCGATGGACTCGGGCCCGATGGCGCTGTTCTACAACAAGGAGCTGTTCGACAAGTACAAGATCGAGGTGCCCAAGACCTGGGACCAGTACCTCGAGGCGGCGCGCGCGCTGCACAAGGCCGACCCGAAGGCGTACATCGCCAACGACACCGGTGACGCCGGGTTCACGACGTCGATGATCTGGCAGGCCGGCGGCAAGCCGTACACGGTCGACGGCACCAACGTCGGCATCGACTTCACCGACCCGGGTTCGGCCAAGTTCGCGACGTTCTGGCAGAAGCTCATCGACGAGAAGCTCCTTGCGCCCACCAGCTCGTGGAGCGACGAGTGGTACCAGGGCCTCGGCAACGGGACGATCGCCACGCTGACGATCGGCGCCTGGATGCCGGCGAACCTCGAGTCCGGCGTGCCGGACGGCTCCGGCAAGTGGGCCGTCGCGCCCATGCCGCAGTGGACCGAGGGCGAGACGGCGTCGTCGGAGAACGGCGGCAGCTCGCTGGCCGTGCCCGCCGCGTCGAAGAACGCCGACCTGGCCTACGCCTTCATCAAGTACGCCAACGCCGGTGATGGTGTGCAGACCCGCATCGACGGCGGTGCCTTCCCCGCCACGACGGCGGACCTGAACTCCGACGCGTTCAAGAACAAGGAGTTCCCGTACTTCGGAGGCCAGAAGGTCAACGAGGTGCTGGCGCAGTCCGCTGCGGACGTCGTCACGGGCTGGCAGTACCTGCCGTTCCAGGTCTACTCGAACAGCATCTTCAACGACACGGTCGGCAAGGCCTACGTGTCGAGCACGACGCTGACCGACGGCCTGGCCGCCTGGCAGAAGGCGTCGATCGACTACGGCAACCAGCAGGGCTTCACGGTCAAGTGACGCCCCGGTGGGGCGGGGTCCACCGACCTCGCCCCACCGCGTGCCCTGCACCCCGCCCCACACGAGCTCTTCTCCTCACTCCACGCCAAGGAGCGCGTCTTCATGCCCTCGTTCGAGATCGGCGAGCACGACTTCCTGCTCGACGGTGAGCCGATGCAGGTCCTGTCCGGGGCCCTGCACTACTTCCGCGTCCACCCCGACCTGTGGGCCGACCGGATCCACAAGGCGCGGCTGCTGGGCCTGAACACGATCGAGACGTACGTGGCGTGGAACTTCCACTCGCCCGAGCGGGGCGTGTTCCGCCTCGACGGGCAGCGCGACCTGGGCCGGTTCCTCGACCTCGTCGCCGCCGAGGGCATGCACGCGATCGTGCGTCCCGGCCCCTACATCTGCGCCGAGTGGGACAACGGCGGCCTGCCCGCCTGGCTGCTCGCGACGCCCGGCGTCGGTGTGCGGACGTCCGAGCCGACCTACCTCGAGGCGATCGCTTCTTACTACGATGCCGTGCTCCCCGTCGTCGCCGAGCGGCAGGTCACGCGCGGCGGGTCCGTGCTGATGGTCCAGGTCGAGAACGAGTACGGCGCCTACGGCGACGACAAGGACTACCTGCGTGCGCTCGTCGCGATGATGCGCGAGCGTGACATCGACGTCCCGCTGACCACGTGCGACCAGGCCAACGACCACATGCTCGGCCGCGGCGGCCTCCCGGAGCTGCACCGCACCGCGACCTTCGGCTCGCGCAGCGCGGAGCGCCTGGCGACGCTGCGCAGCCACCAGCCCGCCGGCCCGCTCATGTGCATGGAGTACTGGGACGGGTGGTTCGACAGCTGGGGCGAGCAGCACCACACCACCGACCCCGACGACGCGGCGGCCGACCTGGACGTCCTGCTGAGCGCGGGCGCGTCGGTGAACCTGTACATGTTCCACGGCGGCACGAACCTGGGCCTGACCAACGGCGCCAACGACAAGGGCACGTACCTGCCCATCACCACGTCCTACGACTACGACGCCCCGCTCGCGGAGGACGGGTCGCCGACGGCCAAGTACGACGCGTTCCGCTCCGTGCTCGCGCGCCACACGCCGGTGCCGGGGGAGCGGCCGGCCCGACGGGCCGAGGCGCCCGTGCTCGACGTCGCCGTCGACCGGCGCCTGCCGCTCGTCGACGCGCTGCCGCAGCTCACCGAGCCCAAGGCGTTCACGCACCTGCCGACCACCGACGAGATCGGCCACTGGTCCGGCCTGACGCTCTACCGCACCCAGGTGCGCGACGACGACCGCGTCCTGTCCGTCGACGAGGTGCGCGACCGCGCCGTGGTGCTGCTGGACGGCCAGCCGCTCGGGACCCTGAGCCGCACCGAGGGCCTGACGACGCTCGCGTTGCCTGGCCGTGCGGGGCGCCTCGACGTGATCCTCGAGGACCAGGGCCGCGTCAACTACGGCCCCCGCATCGGCGAGCCCAAGGGCCTGATCGGCTCGGCGCGGACCACGACGCGCGAGATCACGGACTGGGAGGTCGGCGGCCTGCGTCTGGACCCGCTGCCCGACGAGGTGCTCGACCGACTGCGTTCCGCCGCGCCCTCGTCGTCCGCGGACGCGCCCCTGGACGGCCCCGTCCTGACGCGCGCCACCTTCTCGACGACCTGTGCGGTCGACCACTTCCTGCGCCTGGACGGCTGGGGCAAGGGGCTCGTCTGGCTCAACGGCACCCTGCTGGGCCGCCACTGGTCCGCCGGCCCCACGCACACCCTCTACGTCCCCGGGCCGCTGGTCCGCGCCGACGACAACGAGCTGGTGATCCTCGAGCTGCACGGCGCCGCCCGCGGCACCGCGTCCTTCGTCGCCACCCCGGACCTGGGCCACACGGAGCGCTGACCCACCACCCCGGCCGGCCAACCGTGCCGCTGCGCCCCGCCGCCCCCACGCGAGCGCGGGCAGGTCGGCGCGAGCGCGGGTCGCGCGCTATGCGCGGTCGTGGCGCATGACGCGCGGTGGCGCGGAGCGGCGCGCGGTGGCGCGGGGGGCGGGTCAGGTCGGTGGGGCTGTGCTGGCGCGGACGATCAGCGGTGCCGGCACGACGACCGTGCGGTCGACGAACGTCGCGCGGCTGCGGATCTGCTCCAGCAGGAGGCGGACCAGCTCCTCGCCGACGCGCGTGAAGTCCTGGCGGACCGTCGTCAGCGGCGGCCACAGGTGCGAGGCGAGCGGGATGTCGTCGAAGCCGACGACGGACACGTCCTGGGGGACGCGGCGGCCGGCCTCGTGCAGGGCGTGCAGCAGGCCCGTCGCCATCTCGTCGTTGGCGCTGAACACAGCGGTGACGTCGTCGTCCGCGGCGAGAGCGCGGCCGGCGGCGTAGCCGGACTCTGCCGACCAGTCGCCCTGGACCGGCTCGGGGACGACCCGGCCCGCCTGGGCGAGCGTGGTGCGCCACGCCTGCGCGCGCAACTGAGCGGGTCCGGACTCGGGCGGCCCGGCCAGCAGGTGCACCGTTCGGTGGCCGAGGTCGAGCAGGTGCTGGACGGCGGCGGCGGCGCCCGCCACCTGGTCGGCGCCGACGGCGGGGTGGTGGCCGACGAACCGCGAGTCCGCGACGACGACCGGTGTGCGGGCGGGCAGCGACAGGCTGGTGGGCGTGGCCGTCTCGGCGCGCACGATGATCAGGCCGTCGACGCTCTGGTTGCTCAGGCGCTGCAGGGCCGCCGTCACGTCGTCGGGCGACGGGGACGCCACGTCGACGAGGTTGACGGTGTACCCCTCGCGGCGGGCGGCGTCGACGATGGCGTCGACGGTGCTCGACTCACCGGTGCGGGCGAGGCGGTGGACGACGACGCCGATCGCCGCGAAGCTGCCGGTCCGCAGCGCCCGTGCCGCGTGGTTGGGTGCATACCCGAGGCGCTCCATCGCGTCGAGGACGCGTCGACGGGTCTCGGGGAGCACGTTCGTGGCACCGTTGGACACGCGGGACACCGTCTGGGAAGAGACTCCGGCGAGCCGCGCGACGTCGCCGATCGAGGCGCCCGTGCGGCGTCCGCCGGTCGGGCTGTTCGTCGCTGTGGGCGCGGGCGAGGCCATGCGGAGAGCCTAGGTCATGTTGACGTGAACACGCGAGGTGCTGCGCAAGCGAAATGCCGCACCGGGTATCGACTTGCAGGTCAGCGGTTTGCAATTGACACTGGAGTCGCCGTCGTGACACGCTCCGAGGTGCACGCATGTTGACGTTAACACGCAGGAGGTCCACCGTGGCAGGCGCACAGCGCGACGAGGCGCGGGACACAGTTCCCGCGGACGCCGGGAAGGTGTCGACCGTCGTCGACGGGCGCCACGGCGGCGGCCCACGGTTCACCTCCACCCGCATGGCCGACGGGCGCGAGCTGATCTACGTCGACGACTCCGAGCCGTTCCTGTCGGGCGGCGCCACGCGCCGGCTCGACGACCCCCGACCGCTCGGCGACCGGTTCGCGCCGGTCGAGGCCCCCGACGGCACGACGACGCCGTTCGTCGGACCTCAGATGCGTCTCGACCCGCTCACGGGCGAGTGGATCCCCATGGCGTCGCACCGCATGAACCGCACGTTCCTACCGGCCGCCGACTCCTGCCCGCTGTGCCCCGCCAAGCCTGGCGCCGCGTACAGCGACGGCGAGATCCCGGACACGGCGTACGACGTGGCCGTGTTCGAGAACCGCTTCGCCGCGCTCATGCAGGTGCCGGGGGAGTCGCTCGAGCCCGTCGCGCTCGACGGCGACGACCTGTGGCAGGTGCGCCCCGCGGCGGGCCGCTGCGAGGTCGTCGTGTTCTCCAGCGACCACGACTCGTCGTTCACCGACCTGCCCGTCGCGCGCGTGCGCACCATCGTCGACACGTGGGCCCAGCGCACGCAGGCCCTGCAGGAGCTGCCCGGCATCGAGCAGGTCTTCGTCTTCGAGAACCGTGGCCGCGAGATCGGCGTGACGCTGCCCCACCCGCACGGCCAGATCTACGCGCTGCCGTACGTGACGCCGCGGACCACCGCGATGCTGCGCCAGGCCCGGAAGTACAAGGACCGCACGGGCGGGAACCTGCTGGCCGACGTCCTGGCCGCCGAGCTGCGCGCCGGCGTCCGCGTCGTGCTCGAGTCGGAGCACTGGGTCGCCTACGTCCCCGCCGCCGCGAAGTGGCCTGTCGAGGTCCACCTCGCCCCGCGCCGCGACGTCCTGGACCTGCCGGCGCTCACCGACGACGAGCGCGACGACCTCGCCGCCACCTACTCCACGCTGCTCGGCCGGCTCGACCGCTTCTTCGTCGACCCGGACAGCGGCGAGCCGATCCCGCTGCCCTACATCTCCGGCTGGCACCAGGCCGTCGTCGGCGAGGGCCGCGAGCTGGGCCGCCTGCACCTGCAGATCTTCTCGGTGCTGCGCGCCCCCGGGAAGCTCAAGTACCTGGCCGGCGTCGAGTCCGGCATGGCCGCATGGATCAGTGACACGACCCCGGAGCGCATCGCCGCCCGTCTGCAGGAGCTCGCATGAACCAGATCCCCGCCTGGACCACCGCCCACGGTGCCGAGCGCGCCCGGGCCGCCTTCCGTGAGGCGTTCGACGCCGAACCCGCCGGCGTGTGGGCCGCGCCCGGTCGCGTGAACCTCATCGGCGAGCACACCGACTACAACGGCGGCCTGTGCCTGCCCATCGCGCTCGCACACCGCACCTACGTCGCGCTCTCGCCGGTCGAGGGCGAGCAGATCGCGCTGACCTCGCGCCAGGAGGACGGCGTGTGGACGGCGGCGGTCGACGAGGTCGGGCCCGGCCGCGTCGACGGCTGGCCCGGCTACGCCGCCGGCGTCTCCTGGGCGCTCGCGCAGGACGGCCGCACGCTGGGTGCCTACCGCGCCGCGGTCGACTCGTGCGTCCCGTACGGCGCGGGCCTGTCGTCGTCGGCCGCGCTCGAGTCCGCGTTCGCGGTGGCGTTCGACGACGTCTTCGACCTCGGTCTGGGCGCCGACGACGACGCGCGCGCGACGCTCGTCGCGGCGTGCATCCGCGCCGAGAACGAGGTCGCCGGCGCGAACACGGGCGGCATGGACCAGTCCGCCGCGCTGCTCTCGCACGACGGCACCGCCCTGCTGCTGGACATGCGTGACGGCAGCCGCACCCACATCCCGTTCGACCTCGCCGCGGACGGCCTCGCGCTGCTCGTCATCGACACGCGTGCCCCGCACCAGCTGGTCGACGGCCAGTACGGCCAGCGCCGCGCGACGTGCGAGGCGGCGGCCCAGCGGCTCGGCGTCCCGACGCTGCGCGAGGTCGCGCCGGACCGGCTCGACGACGCGCTGCACGACCTCGAGGACGTGACGCTGCCGGACGGCACCCGGGTGGACGTCGACGTCGTGCGGCGCCGCGTGCGGCACGTCGTGACGGAGATCGCGCGCGTCGAGGAGTTCGTCGGCCTGCTGCGCGACGGTCGCGTGCGCGAGGTCGGCCCCGTGATGGACGCGTCGCACGTCTCGCTGCGCGACGACTACGAGGTCACGGTCCCGCAGCTGGACGTCGCGGTCGAGGCCGCGCGCGCGGCCGGTGCCTACGGCGCCCGCATGACGGGCGGCGGGTTCGGCGGGTCGGCGATCGCGCTGGTGGAGGCCGACGCGACGGGCGCCGTCAGCGCGGCCGTGAGCGCCGCGTTCGCGGGACGAGGATGGACGGAGCCGGGGTTCCTGGCTGCGACGGGCGACGGGGCCGCGGCCCGCGTCGAGACGGAGGAGTGACGTGAGCACCTGGTTGGTCACCGGCGGAGCGGGCTACATCGGCGCGCACATCGTGCGGGCGTTCGTCGCCCAGGGCCTGGACGTGGTGGTCGTCGACGACCTGTCCAGCGGGCACGCGTCGTTCGTGCCGGACGGCGTGCCGTTCGTGCGCACGACGATCCTCGACACCGACGCGCTGACGGCTGCGATGCGCGAGCACTCGGTCGCCGGCGTGGTGCACCTGGCCGGGTTCAAGTACGCGGGTGTCAGCGTCCAGCGTCCGCTGCACACCTACGAGCAGAACGTCGCGGGCACCGCGTCGGTCCTCGCGGCGATGGCGGAGGCGGGCGTCGGGTCGCTCGTGTTCTCGTCGTCGGCCGCCGTCTACGGGACGCCGGACGTCGCCCAGGTCACGGAGGCCACGCCGACGACGCCCGAGTCGCCCTACGGCGAGAGCAAGCTGATCGGCGAGTGGCTGCTGCGCGACCAGGCGCGCGCGACCGCCGACGCCGACGCGCCGCTGCGGCACACGAGCCTGCGGTACTTCAACGTCGTCGGCTCGGGCGACGAGTCCGTCGTCGACACGAGCCCGCACAACCTGTTCCCGCTGGCGCTGGACGCGGTCGCGGCGGGCCGCACCCCCAAGGTCTTCGGTGACGACTACGACACCCCCGACGGCTCGTGCGTGCGCGACTACGTGCACGTGGCTGACGTCGCCGCCGCCCACGTCGCCGCCGCACGCGCCCTCGAGGCCGGCCGGACGCTCGAGCCCGCCTACAACCTGGGCAGCGGCGACGGCGTCTCGGTGAAGCAGATCATGGCCGCGGTCGCCGAGGTCACGGGGGTCGACTTCACGCCGGAGATCGCGCCCCGGCGCCCGGGGGACCCGGCGCGCATCGTCGCGTCCGGCGAGCTCGCCGCCCGCGACCTGGACTGGCAGATGCGCCACGACCTGACCCAGATGGTTGCCAGCGACTGGGCCGCCCGCCGCCACCTCACCTGAGCTGCCGCTCCGCCCGCGCCTGACTCACCTCGTCGGCCCGCCGGCACCCGCGTGCGCCGACCGCGGGTCGTCCGCCGCGGGCGCGGGTGGCGCGCGACGCGCGGTGGAGACGGGCGACGCGCGCTCGGGACCTGGCGCGGTCAGGCCGCGGCCGGCGTGGCGCGGCGGGTCCAGCCGCGCTTGGATCGGCGGCGGCCGACGAGGCGGCAGACGACGTAGATCACGAACGAGATGGTCGTGACGTACGGGCTGATGGGCACGTTGCCGCCGAGGGCCAGCAGGATGCCGCCGACGGCGCTGGTGACGGCGAACACGACGCTGAGCAGCGGCACCATGAGCCGCGACGCGCTGATCTGCGTAGCGGCCGCGGCGGGCGTGATGAGCAGCGAGAGCACGAGCAGCGCACCGACGACCTGCACGGCCATCGCGACGGCCAGGCCGAGCAGCAGCATGAAGACGAAGGACAGGGCGCGGGTCGGGACGCCGCGTGCGGCAGCGACATCGGGGTCCACCGACGCGAACGTGAGCGGGCGCCAGATCACCAGCAGCCCGGCGATGACGACGGCGGAGATCGCGATCAGCACGCCCAGCCGGGCGTCGTCAACCGCCACGATCTGGCCGGTGAGCAGCCCGAACTTGTTGGCGGCGCGCCCCGGGTACAGGGACAGGAACAGCACGCCGAGGCCCAGCCCGAAGGGCATGAGGACGCCGATGATCGAGTTCCGATCGCGCGCCCGGGTACCCAGCACGCCGATGAGCAGAGCCGCGAGGACCGAGCCGAGCACTGAGCCCAGGACCACGTCGATGCCGAACAGCAGCGCGGCCGCAGCACCGGCGAACGACAGCTCGCTGATGCCGTGCACGGCGAACGCCAGGTCGCGCTGCATGACGAAGACGCCGATCAGCCCGCCGACGAGCCCCAGGACCGCGCCGGCGATGATCGAGTTGTGCACGAGCGAGAGCAGCTCGCCGTAGTCGTCGAAGTTGAACATGCGGTTCCACCAGTCGTCACCGGAGGCGGTGAGGGTGGAGGTGGCGACCGTGGAGGCGGCGAGCTGGGCGATCATTCGTGGGCCTCGTCGACGTGGTGGGTGTGCTCGTCGCCGCCGACGATCAGGACGCGGCCCTGCGAGCGCAGCACCTCGACCGGCGTGCCGTACAGCTCGGTGAGGTTGGCCGAGGTCAGCACCCCGTCGGGTGCGCCGATCGCGTGGCCCGCGGGGGCGAGGTAGAGCACGCGGTCCGTCCACGGCAGGACCGGGTTGATCTCGTGCGTGACGAAGACGATGGCCGTCCCGGTCGCCTCCCGCGTCTGGTGGATGAGCGCCGTCACCTCGTGCTGGTGGCGCAGGTCCAGCGACAGCAGGGGCTCGTCGCACAGCAGCAGCGCGGGGCTCGTGCCGAGCGCCTGTGCGATGCGGACGCGCTGCTGCTCCCCGCCGGACAGCAGCCCGAGGGGGACGTCGGCGTACGGCGTGGCGCCGACGGCCGCGAGCAGCTCGTCGACGCGCGCCCGGTGCGACCGCGCGCCTGGACCCCAGCGGTCGCCGTCGATGCCCATCCGGACCAGGTCGCGGGCACGCACGGGCGTCGCTGGGTCGATGAGGCGCTGCTGCGGGATGTAGCCGACGGCCTTGCTGCCGCGTCGCGCGGGGCGTCCGAGGATCTCGAGGCGACCGGCCGTCAGCGGCTGCAGGCCCAGGATCGCGCGCAGCAGGCTCGTCTTGCCCGAGCCGTTGGGGCCGAGCACCGTGAGGAACTCGCCGACGCCGACGGTGAGGTCCAGGCCGGACCACACGCTGCGCTCGCCGTACGCGAGCCCGGCGCCCGTCAGGGCGAGGGGGGCGGGGGTGCTCACGACGCCAGCGCGCTGCTCACCGCGTCGAGGTTCGCCGTCATCCACGAGACGTAGTCTGTGCCCTCCGGCATCGTCTCGGTGACAGGGACCACGGGCGTGCCGGACTTCTTGGCCGCTGCGAGCACGAGCTCGGTCTGGGAGCCGGTGGTCTGCTCGTTGTAGACGAGCGCCTTGACGGCGTGGTCGGTGAACAGCGCGAGCGTCTCCCGCAGGACCGTCGGCGGGACGTCGGTCTCCTCCTCGATCGCCTCGGAGAACGCCTCGGGCGTCTTGTCGACCAGGCCGGCGTTCTCCAGCAGGTAGAGCGGCACGGGCTCGGTGATCGCGACGCCCTCGCCGCCGTGCGCGGCCTTGATCGCGTCGCTGCCCGCGACGAGCGTGTCGATGTCGGCACCGAACGACGCCGCGTTCGCGGTGTACGTCGCGGCGTGATCGGGGTCGATCGTCCCGAGCTCGTCGGCGATCACGTCGGCCACCTTGGCCATCGAGCTGAAGTCGTACCAGACGTGCTCGTTGAGCTCCTCGCCCGCGGCGGCGGTCTTGCCGGAGACGTCGACCGCGTTCACCACGACGGGGTCCGTGCTCACCGCGTCGAGCATCGTGTCGACGAAGTCGTCGTACCCGCCGCCGTTCTCGACCACGAGCGCGGCCTTCGACAGCAGGAGCTGGGTGTGCGCGCTCGGCTCGAACGAGTGCGGGTCCGCGGCGGGGTCGTCGACGATGGACGTCACGCTCACCCGGTCGCCGCCCACGCGGGACGCGATGTCGCCGTAGACGTTGGTGGAGGTCACGACGGCGACGGTCCCGTCGCCGTTGCCGGCCGCGGTGGCGTCGCCCGACGAGCAGGCCGCGAGCCCGAGCGCGAGGGCGACCGCGGTGGTGGCTGCGAGCAGCGTGGTGGTCCTCGTCATGGCGGTGCGCGTCCTAGCGGTGGGGGACGCCGACGGGATCAGCGGCGTGCCGCCACTTTAAACGAGAACGAATATCGATAGCAACTAGCGGTCAGGCCGAACCGCGCTCCACCAGTGTCGGGTCGAAGATCGCCGCGCTCGGGCGCCCGCCGGGCTCGTCGAGCTGTGCCAGGAGCAGCCGCGCCATCTCCGCGGCCATCGTCTCGATCGGCTGCCGGACCGTCGTGAGCGTCGGGCGGCACATGAGCGCCGACGTGCTGTCGTCGAACCCCACCACCGCGACGTCGTCCGGCACGGTCAGCCCCCGCTCCTGCGCCGCGAGGATCGCACCCACCGCCATGTTGTCGTTGGACGCGAACACCCCGTCCACGCGGTGCTCGGTCAGCAGGCGGGCCATGGCCGCGGACCCGCTCTCGACCGAGAACGTGCCGGCGACCGACGGGACGTAGGCCACGCCGTGGCGGGCCATCGCCTCGCGGAAGCCGATGAGGCGGTCCTCGGCGCCGGGGATGTCGAGCGGGCCGGTGACGATGCCGACGCTGCGACACCCGCGCGACACGAGTCTGTCCGCGGCCAGCGCGCCACCCGCCAGGTTGTCGACGTCGACGTAGCTGAGCGGCAGCGGGTGGTCGGGGCGGGAGAACAGGACGACCGGGATCCCCGCGTCGGTGAGCAGCTGGGGGAGCGGGTCGCCGGCCTGCGCCGAGACGAGCAGGACGCCGTCGGCGCTGCCCTCGCGCACGTACGACACGACGCGGCTGCGCTCCTCGTCGGTGACGGCGAGCATCAGCACGGGGTGCACGTCACGCGGCCGCAGCGAGCTCATGAGGCCCCCGGCGACGCGACCGAAGAACGGGTCGGCCAGCACCTCGCCCGGCCCCCACGGGCCGGAGTGGCTGGTGTCGCTGCCGGAGACCACGACGAGCACGGTGTCCGACCGGCGCGTCACGAGCGCCCGCGCCGCACGGTTGGGCACGTACCCCGTCTTCGCGATGGCGTCGTTGACGGCCTCGACGATGTGCGCGGCGACGCCGGCCTTGCCGTTGACGACGCGCGACACCGACGCGCGGGAGACGCCCGCGACGGCGGCGACGTCCTCGAGCGTGCTCACGCGGGGGGTCGGGGAGTCGTCGGGCACGCTCGCACCGTACCGCGTCAGGTGGCGTCGGGGCAGGTCAGAGGCGGGTCACGAGCGCTCGAGCGCGACGAGGGGGATCGTCCGCTCGGTCTTTGCCTGGTGGTCCAGGAAGAACGGGTTGGCGGCGGTGATGTCGGCCCACAGGCGGTCGTACTCCTCGCCCTCGAGGACGACAGCGGTCGCGTCGAACTCCTCGTCCGCGAGCTCCACGTGCACCTGCGGGTCGGCGACCAGGTTGAGGTACCAGCCCGGGTCCCGCGGGGCACCCATGTTCGAGGCGATGACCACGTGCCGGGCCGGGGGCCCGGGGTCGACGTGGAACATCATGGGCGCGGTGCGCTCCTCGCCCGACGAGCGGCCCGTCGTCGTCAGCAGCACCAGGCGCTCGCGGTGCATACCGTCGATCTCGCCGCCCGCGCGGAACTGCTCGATCACGTGCGCGTTGATCTGCGCCTGATCCATCTGCCCCTCGTTCTCGGTCATCCCGCCATGCTCTCGCCGGTTGCTGCTCGGTGCAGCCCGGGCGGTTCGGTCATGCTTCAGCCGCTCGCCGGGCGGCCTGCTCCAGCTTCTCGCGGTACGCGCTCCAGTCGGCGGCGGTCCGGTCGGGGATGTTCGGGTCGTCCGCGCGCCGCCCCACCTGCTCGTCGATGAGCTCGCGCAGGATGTCCGCGTGGCCCGCGTGGCGAGCCGTCTCGGCCAGCATGTGGACGAGGATCTGCTGGAGGGTCACGGCCCGCTTCTCGGGTGACCACCACGGCACCTCGCCGGGTGCGTCGAGCGGAAGGGCATCGATGGCCTCGTCGGACAGCCGCGCCGACAGGTGGTGGAACTCGACGACCGACGCGCGCGACTCGTCGGCCGGCACCCACATGTCACCGTCCGGGTCCGCGTCGAAGTCCGCCCACGGCTGGTCGACGCCCGACGGGCGCCCGAACGTGTCCGTGAAGTAGCCGAGCTGCGTGGTGGCGACGTGCCGCACCAGGCCGAGCAGGTTGGTGCCGGTGGGTGTCAGCGGCCGTCGGGCGTCGTACTCGCTCAGACCGTCGAGCTTGCCGAGCAGGTCGGAGCGGGCAGTGCGCAGGTAGTCGTGCAGGTTCGCCTTGTCATCCATCGCGGCAGTCTGTCGCACACCACCGACACCAGCGAGGGAAAAAGTTGTCGGGCACACCCCGAGCTAGCGAGCCTTGCTCGCCACCGACCAGGCCCACGCCACCAGCGGCACCTGCAGCGGCAGGCGCGCCCACGCGACGGCGGGCTTGCCGGCCCACGAGCGGGCGTCAGGCCGTGAGCGGACGGCCATCGTGACGTTGCCCGGGAAGACGCCGACCAGCAACGCGGCCGACGCGAGTCCGCCCGCGCGACGCGTGGCTGGGATGGCCAGCGCACCCGCGCACGCCAGCTCCGCGACGCCGCTGCCCAGCACCCACGGGTCCGGGTCGCCGAGCGTGCGGGGGATGAGCGGGCGGAACACCTTCGGGCGGACCAGGTGGACGGTGCCGGACGTGGCGAGCAGGGCGGCGAGCGCGAGCGCCGGGCCGTGACGGCGGAGGGATCCCATGGCCGCACGGTACGTCGCCGACGCGCGGCGTGCCGGTGATTGACCCCGACGCAGTTACTCAGTAACTTGCGGTTACCCGGTAACCGAGGAGGTCCCGATGTCCGTCCGTCAGGGGATGCTCGCGCTGCTCGCCGAGCAGCCGATGCACGCGTACCAGCTGCGCCAGCAGTTCGAGCACCGCACGGGCGGCACGTGGCCGCTCAACATGGGCCAGGTCTCGACGACGCTCGACCGCCTGGTCCGCGACGGCCTCGTCGAACCGCTTGCCGAGCAGGGCGACGAGCCGGCGTTCTACCGCGCCACGGCCACGGGTCGCGACGAGCTCGCGCGCTGGTGGGCCACGCCCGTCGAGCGCACGAGCCCCGCGCGCGACGAGCTGAGCATCAAGCTCGCGCTGGCCGTGACTGCGCCGGGCGTCGACGTGACCGCGCTGGTGCAGGCGCAGCGCACCGAGACGATGCGCGCGCTCGTCGACCTGACGCGACTCAAGGCCGATATCCCCGCCGCCGGTCCCGCGCCCGACGACCTCGCGTGGTCGCTCGTGCTCGACAACCTCGTCTTCGCCGCGGAGGCCGAGGTGCGCTGGCTCAACCACGTCGAGGCCCGCGTCGCCCGTGCCGTCCGGACCGCGGGCGTGGCGCCGGCGTCCACCGAGACGCGGACGGAGGCCCACCGATGAGCGGGCGCGCTGGGCCCGGTGGTCCTCAGCCTGCGCGGCGTCACGCGCGTGCACGGCAGCGGCCCGACGGCGGTCCGCGCGCTGGCCGGCGTCGACCTCGACGTCCGGCTCGGCGAGCTGGTGGCCGTGATGGGCTCGTCGGGCTCCGGCAAGTCCACGCTACTCAACATCGCGGGCGGCCTCGACGGCCCCACGGACGGGGCCGTGACCCTGGCGGGCGACGAGCTGCACGCGCTCGACCTCAAGGCCCGCGCCCGGCTGCGGCGCCGCAGCGTCGGCTACGTCTTCCAGGACTTCAACCTCATCCCCGCCCTGACGGCAGCCGAGAACGCCGCGCTGCCCCGCGAGCTCGACGGCATCTCCGGGCGCACCGCCCGCCGCGAGGCCCGCGCGGCGCTGCGCGAGGTTGGTGTCGAGGCGCTCGCGGACCGGTTCCCCGACGAGATGTCCGGCGGCCAGCAGCAGCGCGTCGCGATCGCCCGCGCCCTCGTCGGGCCGCGCCGCCTGGTCCTGGCCGACGAACCCACCGGCGCGCTCGACTCCGCGACCGGCGAGGACATCATGCGCGTGCTGCGTGCGCGCATCGACGCCGGCGCCGCCGGCCTGCTGGTCACCCACGAGCCGCGGTTCGCCGCGTGGGCCGACCGCACGATCTTCCTGCGGGACGGGGTCGTCGTCGACGGCACCGGCACCCGCGGGGGACCCGAGTCCCTGCTCGCGGGGACCCGTCGGTGAGGCACTGGTGGCGCACCCTGCGCCCCGCCGCCCGCATCGCCCGTCGCGACGCCGTCCGGAGCAAGGGGCGCACGGCGTTGGTGGCGGCGATGATCGGCCTGCCGGTGCTGGGGGGCGTCGGGGGAGCGGTGCTGGCGCAGTCCAGCATGGAGTCGCCGGAGCACGCGGCGCGCGCCGCACTCGGAGGCGCGCAGGCCGTGATCGACGACTACGGGACGGGACCGGTCCGGCAGGACCCGGTGGGACAGCGGGTCGACGTCCTGTCGCAGTGGACGCAGAGGCCCAGCCCGACCGAGCAGGGCCGCGTGATCGCCGACGTGGTGGGGGGCACGGTCGTGCGAACGGACCAGCGCGTCGTGGTCCTCGGCGCGCACGGACGCGAGCTCGTGCACGCGACCACGATCCGCTCCGCGGACAGAGCCTCGCCTGTGCTGGCGGCGGGCCAGGTGGTACGTGGATCCGCGCCGAGCGGCACCGGGCAGATCCTGCTCGCCGTCGACGAGGCGGACGAGCTCGGCGTCGACGTGGGTGACCGGGTCACCGCGCGAGCCGAGAGCGGCCCGGCATCGACCCTGACCGTGACCGGGATCGGGAACCACGGCTCGCTCGCCGTCGGATTCCTGGCCGACGGTTTCGCCAACGGCACCACGTGGTCGGTGGTGGGCTCGACGCCGGTCACCTGGGCGGAGGTCGAGGCACTGAACGAGCACGGGCTGCGGGTCGTGAGCCGTGCCGTGCTCGACCACCCGCCGAGCTTCGGGATCTCGGTAGCAGCGCCTCGGCTCGATGGGGCCGTGATCGGACTGTTCGGTGCGGCGGCGGTGATGGGTGTGCTGGAGGCGGTGCTGATCGTCGGCCCGGCGTTCGCCGTGGGGGCGCGCCGGGTGGAGCGGCTGCTCGCGCTCGTCGCGGCCTGCGGTGGTGACCAGGGGACGATGCGGTCCGTCGTGGTGCTGACGGGCCTGATCACCGGCCTGGCCGCGTCGCTGGTCGGAGCCGTCGTCGGGCTCGTCGGCGCGGTGCTGGTTCGAGGCGTTCTCGTAGCGCGAGGCTCGACGGCGTTCCCTGAGCTGCGCGTGCCGTGGCTGCTGTGCGTGGCATTCGTGGTGGTGGGGGCGGTCGTCGCGACGGCCGCGTCCTGGCTGCCTGCGCGTCGGGCCACGCGGATGGACGTGGTGGCGGCGCTCGGAGGTCGGCGCGTCGAGGCGAGGCCTCACCCCAAGGTTCCGCTGGTGGGGATCGGGCTGGTGGTCGGCGGGCTCGTGGCCGCGGTCGTGGGCGCGCTCCAGACGACGCCTGCACTGCTCGTTGCAGGCCCGGTCGCGATCCAGGTGGGCGTCGTCGTGGCGGCCGGAGGGCTGGTCACGCTCGTCGGGCGGCTCGCGCCGCGCGCGGGCGTGGCCGCGAGGATCGCGATGCGCGACGCCGCGCGGCAGCGGGGCAGGACGGCACCGGCGATCGCAGCGGTCATCGCCGCCGTCGCGGGCATCGTGGCGGGTGCCGTCTACGCGCAGTCCAGCGGCGCCGCGGAGCAGGCGATCTACCGTCCGAGCGGAGCCGTCGGCACGGTGATGGTCGCGTACTCGCCCACTGACCCGTTCGGCAACCCGCTCCCTGACTCGCCGCAGCCTGACTCGACCGCGGTCGAGCGCGCGTTGCGCGGCGCCCTGCCGGTCGGTTCGTCTGCGATCCTGCGGACCGCCGTGCCCGCCGATGCTGACGGCGCGTTTCTCGTGCCCGCACCCCGGCCGGCGCTCGGATGCCCGGCCATGGAGAAGGTCCTCGTCGACCCGCAGCAAGCGGGCGGTCGCTGCTACCTGTACGGGGACCGCATGCCGTCGACCGTGAGCTTCCAGGCGCCCGGGCAGACGTACCTGCCGACGGCGATCGTCGACGACGGGAGTGCTGCCGAGGCGCTCGAAGGGGGCGACGTGGCCCTGGGCGAGGCCGTCGCGAAGGGGACGGTGCTCGTGACCCGACCCGACGCGATCTGGCCCGACGGAACCGTCCACCTGTACGCGGTTGCGGAGCGTGATGTCGTCGGCCTGCAGCCGACGGCCGAGCTGGTCGCCCCCGCTCGCCTGGTCGCTGGGCTCGGGCAGTTCGAGGTCCTCGTCAACGAGGCCGACGCGACGGCGCTGGGGATGTCGGCCGTCGAGGCCGGGGTGGTCGCGTCGACCACGAGGATGCCGACGGACGACGAGCAGAAGGCCGCCGAGACGGCTCTCGCGCGTCAGGCCGTCGTCGGGGTCGAGCCCGGGTACCACGGCTCCACGCCGGTCGTGCTGCTGATCCTCGTCGCCGGTGCCGTCGTGGTGGGCCTCGGCGCGACGGCGCTCGCGATGGCGCTGGCTGCCGCGGAGTTCCGGCCCGACCTGGCGACGCTCGGCGCGATCGGTGCCGGCCCGCGCACCCGACGTCGCGTCGCTGCGGCGCAGGCCGGCGTCGTCGTGGTCGTCGGCGTGGGGCTCGGTGCCGTCACCGGGCTGTTGCTCGGCGGCGTCCTGGTGCTGGCGCTGCACCAGACGGGCAGCCGCCTCGTGCCGGTGCTGCATCTCGTCGTGCCGTGGCCGGCGCTTGCCGCGATCGTCGTCGGCGTGCCGGTGCTGGCGATGGGCGGCGCGTACGTGCTCACGCGGTCGCGGCTCCCGATGGCGCGTCGAGTGGTGGGGTGATATTGGCGGGCGACCCATCCGGTCGTCGGACGGCGTCGAACCTTGGTCGACCTGATGTTTCCGCCGACCGAGCGAAGGATTTCCGTGCTGCTGCTGCTCGCCCCCATCGGCGCGCCCCGCACGTCGCGCGGGCGAGGTGCCCGCCCGTGCGGCACACTGGCGCGCGTGGTGCAGGCTTCCGAATCGATGAGCGACGCTCCTGAGCTGCTTGCCGCCGTCGCGGCGGGTGACCAGGACGCGTTCGCGCGCCTGTACGACCAGCTCGAGCGGCCGGTGTTCGGCACCTGCGTCGGGGTTCTCCGCGATCCCGACCACGCCGCGGAGGTCGCGCAGGAGGTCTGGGTCGAGGTCTGGCGCACCGCGGAACGGTTCGACGCCGCGCGTGGCTCGGCCCGTACCTGGGTGGTCACGCTGGCCCATCGTCGGGCCGTGGACCGCGTGCGGTCGGTGCAGGCGCAGCGCGACCGGGACCAGCGCGTGCTCGACGAGAGCGGCGAGCGGCCGTTCGACGTCGTCGCCGACGAGGTCGAGACCATGCTCGAGCAGGTCCGCGTGCGCGAGTGCCTGCAGACGCTCACCGAGACCCAGCACCGCGCCGTGACGCTCGCCTACTACGGCGGCAAGACGTACCGGGAGGTGGCCGAGGCGCTCGGTGCTGCGCTGCCGACCGTGAAGTCGCGCATCCGCGACGGGTTGCTCCGCCTCAAGGACTGCTTGGGGGTGGTGGCGTGAGCGAGAACGACGAGACCCGCGCCCTCCTCGGCGCCTATGCCCTCGACGCGGTCGACGACCTCGAGCGTCGCGCGGTCGAGCGTCTGGTCGCGTCCGACGACGAGGCGGCTGACGAGCTCCGCCAGCTGCAGGCCGTCGCGGCCCGGCTGGGCGAGTCCGTGCGCGCCGAGCCCCCCGCCGCCCTGCGGGCGTCCGTGCTCAGCGCGATCGCCGCGGAGGCGTCGGGCACTGCCCGCACGCCGCGACACGCGGCCCAGACGAGCGCCGCCTCGACGGGTACCGCCCCGACGAGCGCCGGCCCGACGGGCGCCGACCGAACCGACGCAGAACCGGTCGGCGCGAAAGCCCCGGCCGTGCGGTCCGCGACGACGCCGGCCCGCCCGCGCAGCCCGCAGCGGTGGTGGTCGCTCGCCGCGGCCGTCGTCGTCGGCGCCGCGGTCCCGAGCGCGCTCGCGGTGCAGCAGCACCAGCGCGCCGAGCACGCGACCACCCAGCAGCAGGCGCTCGCCGACGTGCTGCGCGACCCGTCCGCGGTCCTCGCGCACGGCGACGTGCAGGGCGGTGGCACAGCCACGGCCGTGCTCACCGACGACGACGCGCTCTTCAGCGCCACCGGCTTGCCGTCGCTGAGCGACGGCAAGGTGTACCAGCTGTGGGTGGTGAGCAAGGACGCGGCGGCCTCGGCCGGTGTGCTCAGCGCCGACGGCGGCAGCGTGCGGCAGCTCGCCGGCGACTTCTCGTCGGGCGACGCCCTGGCGATGACCGTCGAGCCGCAGGGCGGCTCGCAGCAGCCGACGACGACGCCCCTGGTGATCCTCAGCGCCAGCTGACCCGCTCGTGGTCGGCGCGGCGTCCCCGGGCGGCCGCGGTGCTGTCGACGCCGGCCGTCGAGATCGACATCTCTCACGCCATCGGCGCCCGGAGCCGTGAACGACGTCGATCTCGATGCTCGCTGTCGACCCGCGGGCGCGACAACCTGCGGGCATGGCAAGACCCCCGCACCCGGTGGGATGGGTGCGGGGGTCTTGGACCGGTGGTCACATCGAGGGCATCAGCACCGAGTCGATGAGGTAGACGGTCGCGTTGGCGGTGTGGACGCCGCCGCAGATGACCTTGGCGCCGTCGACCATGATGTCGTCGCCGGAGCCGGTGACCTTCACCGTGCCACCCTCGACGGTCTTGTGGTCGCCGTCGATCTTGTCGGGCGAGATCTGGCCGGGCACCACGTGGTAGGTGAGGATCTTGGTCAGGGTGTCGCTGTCGGTCTTGAGGCCGTCGATGGTCGCGGCGTCGATCTTCTTGAACGCGTCGTCGACCGGTGCGAACACCGTGAACTCGCCGCCGTTCAGCGTGTCGACGAGGTTGACGTCCGGGTTCAGCTTGCCGGAGACCGCGGCCGTCAGCGTGGTGAGCAGCGGGTTGTTGGACGCTGCCACGGCCACCGGGTCGGTGGACATGCCCTGCACGGAGCCGGCGCCGTCGGGCACCTGCGCGGCGTAGGCGGCGCAGCCGCTGCCGACGAGGTCCGCGGCCGGGTCCATCGTGCCCATGCTGTCGTCGGACGCCATGGGCGACGACGAGTCCATGGGGGTCTCCATCGCGGCGGGCGACGAGGCGCCGGCGTCGCTCGAGCTGTCGCTGTCCGAGCTGCAGGCCGTCAGCGCGATGCCGGTGACCCCGGCGAGCAGGACGGCGGCGATGCGGGTGCGAGCTGTGGTACGCATGGTGGGTCTCCCTCGATCTGTCGTGACCCCGGGGTGGTCCCGGCGTCCACTGTCGAGCGAGGTTCGGCGCCCGCGGCGGGGTGGATGGGTCGGATCGGCGAGCAGTTTTTCGACCCTTCGTCGGCCCATCCGAGGCGCCCGCGGTGGCGAACTCGTGCCATGGACCTGCTCACGCTCGCGCTCATCGGCCTCGTCGGAGGACTGATCACGGGGATCTCCCCGTGCATCCTTCCCGTGCTGCCCGTCGTCTTCTTCGCGGGAGGCGTGGAGAACGCGCGCTCCTCACGCTCACCGATCAAGGTCGCGACCACCCGCGGTGCCGGCGCGGCCGGCGCCGTGGGAGCGATGGCCCAGCCGTCGTTCCTCGCCGGGGGAGCCGGGGGAGCCGGGGTGCGGGCGGGTGACCCGACGACCGGCCCGACGACCGGCGGAGTCGCGCTCGCCGAACGGCCCACGCCGGCCGCGCCCACGCGGCGTGAGTCCGCGCGTCCCTACCTCGTCATCGCCGGCCTCGTCACGAGCTTCACGCTGGTGACGCTCGTCGGGACCCTGGTGCTCAACCTGTTGGGCCTGCCGCAGGACCTGCTGCGATGGGCCGGCATCGCGGTGCTGGCGATCCTGGGCATCGGCCTGCTGGTGCCCCGGTTCGAGGAGATCATCGAGCGGCCGTTCCAGCGACTGACCCCCAAGCGAGCGCCGGGCCAGGGGCGCGGCGGGTTCGTGCTCGGCCTGGGCCTGGGGGCCGTGTACGTGCCGTGCGCCGGGCCGGTGCTCGCGGCCATCACGGTCGCCGGGGCGACGGGAACCATCGGTCTGGGGACCGTGGTCCTCACCGTCGCCTTCGCGCTCGGCGCGGCGATCCCGCTGCTGATCCTCGCGCTCGCGGGCCGCCGTGTCGCGGAGCGCATCGCGGCCTTCCGCTCCCACCAGGCGACGGTCCGCAAGGTGGGCGGCGCCCTGATGCTGGCGCTGGCGCTCGCGCTGTCGTTCAACGTCACCGACTCCATCCAGCGCGCGCTGCCCGGCTACACGGACGAGCTGCAGACGAAGGTGGCGGCAAGCAAGACCGTGCAGGAGCAGCTGAACCTCGGTGGCCTGACGACCGCCGAGAACGAGGGCCTGTCGCGCTGCCACAACAACTCGGCCACTCTCGAGGACTGCGGCCCCGCCCCCGAGATCCGGGGCATCGACACCTGGCTGAACACGCCCGACGGTGCGGCCCTGACGCTCGCCGACCTCAAGGGCAAGGTCGTCCTGCTCGACTTCTGGGCCTACTCCTGCATCAACTGCCAGCGCTCGGTCCCGCACGTCACGGCCTGGGACAAGGCGTACGCCGACGACGGCCTCGTGGTGATCGGCGTCCACACGCCCGAGTACGCGTTCGAGCGGGAGACCCGCAACGTCGTCGACGGTGCGAAGCGGCTCGGCATCACCTACCCCGTCGCGCAGGACAACTCCTACGCCACCTGGACCGCGTACCGGAACCGCTACTGGCCGGCGCACTACCTCATCGACGCCACCGGCCAGGTGCGGCAGGTGTCGCAGGGCGAGGGCGGCTACGCGCAGACCGAGAAGCTGATCCGCGAGCTGCTGGAGGAAGCGAACCCCTCGGTGAATCTGCCCGGCGAGACGACCGTGGGCGACACGACCCCGCAGGGTGACATCACGCCGGAGACGTTCCTGTCCGTCAGCAAGCACCGCAACGTCGACGGCGACTACAAGGAGGGCGACTTCACGGCGACGCTGCCGCAGGACCAGAAGCCGGACACCGTCGCGTTCGGCGGGACGTGGACCACGGACTACCAGGGTGCCACCGCCCGCGAGGACGCCGTGCTGCGGATGGACTACCACGCGGCTGTCGTCGAGTCGGTCCTGGGCGGGTCGGGTTCGGTGACCGTGGTCCGCCGGGACGCGGACGGCGCCGAGACCGGCCGCGACACGTTCGACGTCACCGGGTCGCCGCGGTCCTACCCGCTGGTCCGGGCCGATGCGGTCGGCGAGGGCAGCGTCGAGCTCGAGGTCTCCCCTGGAGTGCAGGCGTTCTCCTTCACGTTCGGCTGACCGTCTCCCGAGCTCGACTCCCGCCGCGGCGACAGGCCGAGGACTGCGGCGGGAGTCGGGTCCGCGTCAGTCCTGGACGTCGTCGGCGGACGCGGGCGGCGCCGCGGGCGGCCCGGTCGGCTGCGCGGGGGCCTGCGGGGCGGAGGTCGGCAGCACCCCGGGCAGCGCGTACGCCGGCACGGGGCCCTGCGGACCACGGGTGGGGCGCTCCGGTCGGCGCTTCCGGCGCCAGCGGACGAACGCGACCACGCCGGCCGCGACGGCTCCCGCGAGCACGAGCCACGGGAGCAGCACGCCGAGCACGATCACCGCGCCCTTGATGACGTCGACGAGCGAGCTCCAGCCCACCGCGAGGGCGTCGAAGAAGTTGCTCGGCCCCTCGGTCTGGACCGGCGGCGCGACGTCCGGGCCGTAGATGTCGATGGTCAGCGTGGACAGCGACACCTGGTCCGCGAGGCGGGCGCGCTCGGACTGCAGCTCCTCGAGGCTGGACTGCCGCTCGGTCAGCGCGCTCTCCGCATCGATGACGTCCTTGCTGGTGGTGGCCTTGGCGAGCAGGTCCTCCATCCGGGTCACGGAGATCTGCAGCGCGTGGATGCGGGCGTCGAGGTCCTGCGCGGCGCCCGTCACGTCGGTCGCCTTCAGGTCCACCGAGTCGACCGTGCCGAGGTCCTTGAGGGCCTTGATGGTCGCGTCCACCTTGTCCGCCGGGACCCGGACGACGAGGTTCGCGCTGCCGCCGGACTCGTCCGTGGTCGCCTGCTCGGACCGGTCGTCGATCCGGCCGCCGGACCTCTCGACGAGCGTCACGACCGCCTGCGTCGACGCCGCGGCGTCCTTGACGCGCATCGACACCGTGCCGGTCTGGACGACCTGGCGCTCCTGCGTCGCGGACTCCGCGGCCGCCGAGTCGGCCGAGCCGTCGCCGCCTTCGTCGGCGAAGCCCTGTGCCGCGGACCGGGGAACGGAGTCGGACGCCGACCCCGCGTCGTCGGAGCTCGCCGAGCAGCCGGCCAGCAGGCCGAGCGTCAGCGCCCCGGTGGCGAGCAGAACGGTGATCCCGGGTGTGCGCCGGGTGCTGCGTCGTGGCGTCGTGGTCGTCATGCAGGTGACGCTAGGGGCGTGCCGGCGCGGTCGGGGCTGGTTTCGCGCATTCGCCGCGCAACGGTGACCGGGCCGTCACCAGATCGGGACCGTCGCGCTGTCAACCGATCGTTCGTCTGCGCGTTTGCGCAGTCCAGGACGCCGGGCCGCGTCAGATCGCGTACGCGGTCGACGTCCACAGGTGCTGGGCGGCGAACGCGCGCAGGGGGGCCCAGGCCGTGCCCGCGGCGACGACGTCGCGGGCGTGGTCGACGCCCAGGGCGCGCCGCAGCACCAGGTCGCCGCTCGGGAAGGCGTCGCGGTCGCCCAGCACCCGCAGCGCCAGGTAGTCGACGGTCCACGGTCCGATGCCCGGCAGCGCCAGCAGCCGCGCGCGCACGTCGGAGTGGTCGGCCCCGGGTCGCAGGTCCAGACCGCCCGCGCACGCCTCGGCCAGGGAGGCGAGGGTGCGGGCGCGGGCGTGCGTGACGCGGACGGCGGCCTGCAGCTCGTCGGGCGAGCGTCCCGCCACGGCGGCCGGCGTCGGGAACAGCGTCAGCCCGCCTGGCCCCGCTTCGCCGTACGCGGCCGCGAACCGACCGGTGAACGTGCGCGCGGCGGCGAGCGAGACCTGCTGCCCCAGCACGGTCTGCACCGCTGCCTCGAACCCGTCGGGGTGGCCGAGCACACGCAGGTGCGGCCGGGCGGCGACCAGGGGAGCGAGGCGCGCGTCGCGCCCCAGGTGCGCCCGGACCGCGTCGAGGTCGTCGCGCAGGCCGAACCACCGCTCGACGAGAGCGGCGACCTCGGCAGCAGGTGCGCCGGCCGCGTCGACCTCGACGCGGTCCGCGCCCAGCCGCACGTCGACGACGGCAGGCCCCGTCGTGAACCGGACGGCGCGGCGCACCGTGCCGGCGGACGCGTCGACCGCCTCCACGCCCGGCACCGCGTGCGCGACGAGCGATCCGAGGATGGGACCGGGATCGAGCGCGACGTCCATGCCGGTGAGTCTGCCTCGTTGCGACCACTGCATGCGTCGTCGGTATGCGCCGCGCGAGGAGGGCTTGTGAAGCCTTGCGGGGCCGGTGCCGACCTGGGCGGTCCTGTCAGGCCCGGCACGTACGGTGGCGCGGTGATGGGATCTCTCCGTGTTTCTGACCTGTGGTCCGCGGCTCCGTGGGCCGCCGATGCCGACCAGGCGACCGAGGGTGCGGTCGACGTGCTCCTCCTCGTCGTGTCCCTCGTCGTCGGGGTGGTGGTGGCGCTGGCGCTGTCGGTCGTGATCGGGGCCGTGGTGCGGCGCATCGCGCGCCGCTCGCTCGTGGCGGCCGACCTCACCAAGCGGTCCCGGCTGCCGATGCGGTCGGTCCTCGTGATCGTCGGGCTCTGGCTGGGGCTGCGCGCCGGGACCGACGACGCGCACTGGGTGCGGGTGCTCGAGCACGTGCTGCTCATCGCGCTGATCGTCGCGCTGACGTGGCTCATCGGCAGCCTCGCCTTCGTGCTCGAGGACGCCGCCCTGGTGCGGTACCGCACCGACGTGCAGGACAACCGGCACGCCCGCCGCGTCCGCACGCAGGTCCAGGTGCTACGGCGCGTGACGGTCGCGGTCCTCGTCGTGTGCGCCGCCGCAGGGATCGCGCTGACGTTCCCGTCCGCCCGCGCCTTCGGGGCCAGCCTGCTGGCCTCGGCGGGCGTGCTGTCGATCGTCGCCGGCCTCGCTGCTCAGTCGTCGCTGGCCAACGTCTTCGCGGGCATGCAGCTCGCGTTCACCGACGCCATCCGCGTCGACGACGTCGTGGTGGTCGACGGGCAGTGGGGCCGGATCGAGGAGCTCACGCTCACCTACGTCGTGGTGCACGCGTGGGACGACCGGCGTCTGATCCTGCCGTCGACGTACTTCACGACGACGCCCTTCGAGAACTGGACGCGGCGCGCTGCCGACCTGCTGGGCACCGTCGAGCTGGACGTCGACTGGCACGTCCCGGTCCAGGACATGCGCGACGAGCTGACGCGCCTGCTCGACGACACCGACCTCTGGGACCGCCGCGTCGGGATCCTCCAGGTCGTGGACGCGGTGGGTGGGCACGTGCGCGTGCGCGCACTCGCCAGCGCCGTCGACGCGCCGACGCTGTTCGACCTGCGTTGCTACGTGCGTGAGGGTCTCGTCGAGTGGGCGCAGCGCGAGGCGCCGCAGACCATGCCGAAGGTGCGCCTCGAGCAGGGCGCCGCGCCCGAGCCCGCCCAGCCTCGCGACCAGGTGGCACCGCGGGCCGCCCGGCGACCGGCGCCGGAGGAGGAACGGGCGTCCGAGAAGGGGGGTGCGCCGGAACGCGTCGCCGTGCTGGAGCGCGCGGGGCGGTCTGCCGTCGACGACACGCGTGTGCTGCCGGCGGTCTCTCCCGACGACACGCAGGCGATCCGGCCCACCGGCTCGCACTCTCGCCTGTTCACCGGGAGCATCGAGGCCATGGAGCGTTCGCGCAGCTTCCAGGGCCCCGGGCAGGACGCCATCGACGAGCGCGAGGAGCATGCGGAGCACGTCGAGGTCACGGACCGGACGGACGACGACCTCGCGGGGCGTCCGGACGACGACGAGAAGCGCTGACCTCACATCCGCCCTCCCGGGAGCGTCTGCACCAGGGAGGGCGGACGGACCGCCCGACGACCAGGAGACCGGAATGACGACGCTGACCAGCACGGGGGCCCGCACGGTGACCAGCTCACGGACCAGCTCGCGGACCAGCTCGCGGACCAGCACAGTGATCGACTCGCGGCTCGGGCCGATCACGCTCGTCGCGACGTCGGGCGTGCTCAGCGCGGTGCTGCTGCCCGAGCTCGACGGGACGCCGGCGCGGGGCGAGCACGGGCTCGTGGACCCGACCGGGCTCGAGGCGGCCGCCGAGCAGCTGGGCGAGTACCTGGCGGGCCAGCGCACCGCGTTCGACCTGGCGCTGCACCTGGACGGGACCCCGTTCCAGCGGCTGGTCTGGGAGGGCCTGCTACGGATCCCGTACGGGCAGACCCGGTCCTACGGCGAGCTCGCGCTCGAGATCGGCGTGGACCCGCGCACCAGCTCGCGGGCCGTCGGTGCCGCGAACGGGCGCAACCCGCTCGCGATCGTCGTGCCGTGCCACCGCGTCATCGGTGCGGACGGCAGCCTCACCGGGTACGCGGGCGGGATCGAGCGCAAGCGGTACCTGCTGGACCTCGAGAGCGCGCTGCTGTTTTGAGCGTGCTCGTCCCGGCCGCCCGGACAGGGCATGCTCGAACCATGACCGACGGCTACGACCCCCTCGACCTCGACCGACACGTGTACGGCGACCCCGACGCACCCGTCACGGTCGTCGAGTACGGCGATCTCGAGTGCCCGTACTGCCGCGCGGCGGCGCCCGTGCTCCGACGGCTCGTCGACGAGTCGCAGGGCGGCGTCCGTCTGGTGTGGCGCCACTTCCCGTTGTTCGAGGTGCACCCGCACGCGCTGACCGCGGCGCTCGCCGCGGAGGCGGCAGCCGTCGCGGGCAGGTTCTGGGACTTCCACGACGTGGCGTTCGCGGACCAGGACCACCTGGCGGACCCGGACCTGCGGCGGCGGGCGTCCACGCTGGGTCTCGACCCGGGGCCGTTCACAGGGGTGGCGGCGCAGCAGTTCGCCCCCGCGGTGGAGGCGGACTACCTCGCGGGCATCTCGGCGGGTGTGGCAGGGACGCCGACGATCTTCGTCGACGGCACCCGTGTCCCGGGTGAACCGACCCTGGACGTGCTGCGCGCGGCCGTCGCGGAGGCGTCGCGGTGACGGGCGGGGCGTCGCCGCGCACGGCGCTGGTCACGGGCGCGGGGCGGGGGATCGGCCGCGGCATCGGGCTCGGGCTCGCGCGTGCCGGCTTCGCCGTGGCCCTCGTCGGGCGGACGCGCGCGCACCTCGACGACGTCGCCGCGCAGATCCGCGCCGACGGCGGGCTCGCGACCTGCGCCGCCGCGGACCTCGTCGACGCGAGGGCGGTCGCGGACGCGGTGGCGCGGGCCGAGGCGGACCTGGCCGAGCTGACGGGCGCAGACGGTATCGGGCTGCTGGTCAACAACGCGGGCATCATCGAGGGCCGGGAGACGGACTTCGTCGACGACGACGTCGAGGACGCGTGGCGCGTCATCGAGACCAACGTGCGTGGACCCCTGCTGGTCACGCACGCCGTGCTCCCGGGGATGCTGGCCGCGGGTGGCGGCCGGGTGCTCAACCTGAGCTCGGGCGCGGGCTACCGGCCGGGTCCCGCGTACACGGGCTACTCGATCAGCAAGGGTGCGCTGGCCCGGCTGACGACGATGCTCGACGCGCAGTACCGCGACCGGGGCATCCGCGTGCTCGACCTCGCCCCCGGGCACGTGCGGACGGACATGACGACCGCGATGCCGCTGCATGCGGGGCGGCAGGCATGGACCTCGCTCGACGACGTCGTCGAGCTCGTCGTCGCCTTCGGTGAGGGGACCCTCGACGCGCTGTCCGGGCGCCTGGTCCGCGCGGGCACCGACACCGTGGACTCGCTGCTGGCCGCCTCGGACCGCATCACGGCCGGCGCCGCACGCACCCTGAGCCTGCCGCGGTACGGCGACGACGACCCGATCACCTGAGCGCTACACCTGCACGCCCCACGGCAGTGGCGGGAGGGACGGGGGCGGCCCGTCCGCGCCCGGTGAGCACAGGGGCAGCCGCTCGCCCAGCCAGCGCAGCAGGATCGAGCCGAGCACGGCGGCGACCAGCGAACCCGCCAGGATCCCGATCTTGACCTCGGCGAGCTGGTGCGGGTCGTCGAACGCGAGCTGGGCGATGAACAGCGAGATGGTGAACCCGATCCCGGCCAGCACGGCGCCACCCAGCAGGTGCCCGTACCGCACGCGGCCCGGCAGCTCGCCGAGACCGGCGCGGATGGCGATCGTCGCGGCACCCGAGATGCCGACCGCGTTGCCGAGCACCAGCGCGACCGCGACGCCGATGCTGAGCCGTGACCGGGCGGCGTCCGCGAGGACGTCGCCGTCGAGCGTGATGCCCGCGTTGGCCAGGCCGAACAGCGGCACCACCACGTACGCGCTCCACGGGTGCAGCATGCGCTGCAGCCGGTCGCTCGTCGGGACGGCTGCCCGGGCCGCGAGCTCGGCCAGGTGCTCGCGCTCGGCCGTCGTCTCCTGCACCAGGTCGCCCGCGTAGCCGGTGACGGCCTCGACGTGCTCGCGCCGCGGCACGGACGCCGGCACCAGCAGCCCGACGAGCACGCCGGCGAGCGTCGGGTGGACGCCGGAGGCCTGCACCGCGAGCCACAGCAGCACCCCGACGACGACGTACGGCAGCAGCTGCCACACGCGCAGCCAGCGCAGCACGAGCATCGCGACCACGCACAGCGCGGCGAGCCCGAGCGCGGTCAGGGACACCGACTCGGAGTAGAAGACCGCCATCGCGGTGATCGCGACGATGTCGTCGACGATCGCGAGCGTGAGCAGGAACAGACGCAGCCGGTCGGGGCAGGCGGGGCCGAACAGGGCCAGGATGCCGACCAGGAACGCGGTGTCGGTCGACATGACGACGCCCCAGCCGTGCGCGGCGTCGGTGCCGGCCGTGAACGCCAGGTAGATCAGCACGGGGACGAGCACGCCGCCCAGCGCACCGAGCGCGGGGACGGCCACCGTGCGGCGGTCGCGCAGCTCGCCCCGGGTCACCTCGCGGGAGATCTCCAGCCCGACGACCGCGAAGAACATGGCCATCGCGGCGTCGTTGACCCAGTGCTCCAGGTCCAGGTCCAGTGACCAGGAGCCGACATGGATGCCCGCCGCAGTGGTCCAGAACGCCTCGTACGAGTCCGCGGCGACGTTGGCCCACACGAGCGCCAGGACGGTCGCCGCGAGCAGGAAGACCGCGGAGCCGGCCTCGGTGACCAGGAAGTCCCGGACGGACGGGGACACGCCCGGCACCCGGACGCGCAGCGCGGGCCCGGGCGACGAGGAGGTCATGCCCTCAACGTCGCAGGTCAGGCCGCCCGACGCAACGGGGTCAGAGGTCCTTCTCGCGGTCGCCCATCAGCACGGCGGCGTGGTCGGGGACGTACGTCGACATCTCGCGCGGCGGGCGGTCGTAGCCGCCCGACGGGGCCGGGCGGTCCGGGAGCTCGATCTTCTCCTCGGGCACGTCGGTGTACGGGATCGTCGAGAGCAGGTGGGAGATCATGTTGATGCGCGCGTTCTTCTTGATGTCCGACTCGACGATGAACCACGGGCTCGCCGGGATGTCGGTGTGCACCAGCATCTCGTCCTTCGCGCGCGAGTAGTCCTCCCACCGGGAGATCGACTCGAGGTCCATCGAGGACAGCTTCCACTGCCGCAGCGGGTCCTTGAGGCGCGACCGGAACCGCTTGAGCTGCTCGGAGTCGGACACGCTGAACCAGTACTTGCGCAGCAGGATGCCGTCCTCGATGAGCATCTCCTCGAACATCGGCGTCTGGCGCATGAACCGCGCGTACTCCTGCGGCGTGCAGAACCCCATGACGCGCTCGACCCCGGCGCGGTTGTACCAGGAGCGGTCGAAGATGACGATCTCGCCCGCAGCCGGCAGGTGGGCGATGTAGCGCTGGTAGTACCACTGCGACCTCTCGCGCTCGGTCGGTGCCGGCAGCGCGGTGACGCGGGCGGTGCGCGAGCTGAGGTACTCGGTCAGGCGCTTGATCGTGCCGCCCTTCCCGGCGGCGTCGCGGCCCTCGAAGATGATGACCATCCGGGCGCCCGTGGCCTTGGTCCACTCCTGGACCTTCACCAGCTCGGCCTGGAGCCGGTACAGCTCGGCCTCGTAGACGGAGTTCTTCAGCTTCATGGTCGCGTGCTTCTTCGCCATGACGGGAACGTACCGTGTCCAGGGTCGTGTCCGCCGGGGATCCTGAGTTGCGGATCGACCGCGCGCGTCGTGCCGCAGATGCGGCACTAGGATCGTCGACGTGACTCAGTTCCGGATCTCCGAGGCCGCCTCGCTGCTGGGCGTCAGCGACGACACGGTGCGTCGCTGGATCGATGCCGGTGCGCTCGCGGCGGACACCTCGTCGTCGCGCACGACGATCGCCGGCGCCGACCTCGCGGCCTTCGCCGTCGAGCGCTCGCGGCGGCCCGACGACCCCGACGCGGGCCACAGCTCGGCCCGGAACCGGTTCGTCGGCCTGGTCACCGCGATCACGGCCGACACGGTCATGGCGCAGGTCGAGCTGCAGTGCGGGCCGTTCCGCGTCGTGTCGTTGATGTCCAGCGAGGCCGTCCGCGAGCTGGGCCTCGAGGTCGGCTCGCGCGCCGCCGCCGTCGTCAAGGCCACGACCGTCGTCGTCGAGACCACGGGCGGCACCCGATGACGTCACGCACCCCTCATCTGATGCACCCCACCACCTGGAGGACGACCATGGTCCCCGCCCGGACCACCACCGGCCTTGCGCTCGCCGCCGTCCTGCTGCTCGCCGGCTGCTCGTCGTCGGACGAAGCGTCCTCCGACAACGCACCGTCGACGAGCGCGAGCGGCGACGCGCTCACCGGCGGCCTGACGGTCTTCGCGGCGGCGTCGCTGCAGCCGGCGTTCGACGAGCTGACCGCCATGTTCGCCAACGACCATCCCGGCGTGAAGGTCGACCCGGTGACCTACGACGGCTCGTCGACGCTCGCGACGCAGCTCGTGGGCGGCGGGAACGCGGACGTGTTCGCGTCGGCCGACGAGAAGAACATGACCACCGTCGTCGACGCGAAGCTCGTCGCCGGCGACCCCACGGTCTTCACCACCAACACGCTCGCGATCGTCGTCGCGCCCGGCAACCCGAAGAAGATCACGTCGCTCGCCGACCTCGCCACGGTCGCGTCCGACGGCGGCGCCGTGGTGGTCTGCGCCGCCGAGGTACCGTGCGGCGCGGCGTCGAAGCAGGTGCTCGACACCGCCGGCGTGACGCTCAAGCCCTCCAGCCAGGAGCAGAACGTCACGGCCGTCCTGACCAAGGTGGAGTCCGGCGAGGCCGACGCGGGTCTGGTCTACAAGACGGACGTGCTGCGCGCGGGGGACTCCGTCCAGGGCGTCGAGTTCGCCGAGGCCGCGAAGGTGGTCAACCAGTACCCGATCGCCGTGCTCGGGGACGACACCCGCGCGTCCGGCCACGACGAGGCGACCGCGCAGGCGTTCGTCGACCTCGTGCTGTCCGACGAGGGGCGCAAGGTGCTGGAGCGCAAGGGATTCGCCGCGCCGTGACGACGGTTGCGGGTCGGGTCGGCCCGGCGTGACGAGCGCACCCGGCACGGTTCGCGCCGTGCGCACCGGGCCCGGCGACGTCGGTGGGTTGGGCGCACCTCGGTTGCTGTGGGCTCCTGCGGCGCTCGCCGTCGGACTGCTCGTGCTGCCCGTCGTCGCACTCGTCGTGCGCGCGGACTGGTCGTCGTTGCTGTCCGACATCACGTCGCCGGCGGCCCTCGCCGCGCTGCGGCTCTCCCTGCTCACGTCGCTCGTGGCGACCGCGATCTGCGTCGTGCTCGGCGTCCCGCTCGCCGTGCTGCTGGCGCGTGCGAGCGGCTGGGTGTCGGAGGTGCTGCGCGCGCTGGTCACGCTGCCCCTCGTGCTGCCGCCGACCGTGGGCGGCATCGCGCTGCTGTACCTGCTGGGCCGTCGAGGGCTGCTCGGCCAGTCGCTCGACGCCTGGTTCGGGATCCGGCTGCCGTTCACGACGGCTGCCGTGGTGATCGCCGGCGCCTTCGTGGCGATGCCGTTCCTGGTGCTCGGGCTCGAGGGCGCACTGCGCACCGCCGGGACGCAGTACGAGGTGGTCGCCGCGACCCTGGGCGCGAGCCGGTGGACGGTGCTGTGGCGCATCACGCTGCCGCTCGTCGCGCCCGGCCTGGTGAGCGGGACGGTGCTCTGCTTCGCCCGCGCCCTGGGTGAGTTCGGTGCCACGGCTCTGTTCGCCGGCAACACCCCCGGCGTCACGCAGACGATGCCGCTCGCCATCTACTCCGCGTTCAACGGCGCCGGTGTCACCCAGGGTGCAGCCGTCGCGCTGTCGTTGCTGCTGGTTGCCGCGGCGATCGTCGTGCTGCTGGTCGCGCGGGCATGGCGGCCCGGGAGGGTCGGATGAGCGACGCGGCCTGGGAGCGTCGGATGAGCGGCGGCGAGGTCCTCCGGGGACGTGTGCGCGTCCGGCGTGGCGACTTCGCGCTGGACGTGGCGATCGAGGCCCGACCGGGCGGCATCGTCGCGGTCGTCGGCCCCAACGGTGCCGGCAAGTCGACGTTGCTCGGTGCGCTGGCAGGTCTGCTGGCGGTCGACGACGCCCGCATCACGAGCGGCGACCGCGTTCTGACGGACACGGCCGGCGGTGTGCACGTGGGCGCGGAGCGCCGCTCGGCGGTGCTGCTGGGGCAGGACGCGCTGGTCTTCCCCCACCTGTCGGTCCGGGAGAACGTCGCGTTCGCGCCGCGCGCCGCGGGTGTCCGTCGGGCGCAGGCGCGGCGGTCGGCCGACGAGTGGCTCGCCGCCGTGGGGCTCGACGGGTTCGCGGACCGGCGCCCCGGTCAGCTCTCGGGTGGCCAGCGCCAACGTGTCGCCCTGGCCCGCGCGCTGGCGGCCCGGCCGTCGGTGCTGCTGCTCGACGAGCCGTTCGCGCAGCTCGACGTCCGTACCGCGGCCGAGCTGCGTGACCTTGTGCGCGAGCAGGTGCGGGGGACCGGGGCGGCGGCGGTGCTCGTGACGCACGACGTGGTGGACGCGCTGACCCTCGCCGACCACGTGCTGGTGCTGCACGACGGCGTGGTCGTCGAGGAGGGCACGCCGCTCGACGTGCTCACGGACCCCGTGCACGCGTTCACCGCCGCGCTCGCGGGCCTGAACCTGATGGCCGGGACGGTGGTCGACGACGGCGAGCGCGTCCTGGTCGGCGACGACGGGCCACGGCTGCCGCTCGCCGGCGTCGTCACGGCAGCGGGCGGCGAGCCCGTGCCGGGGGCCCGCGCCCAGCTGACGTTCCCGCCCGCCGCGGTGAGCGTCGTCGGCGTGGCCGACCGTGGGTGGGACTCCGTCGTCGTCGACGTCGAACCGGGTCCCGCGGCCGTCCGTGTCCGCACCACCGGGGACGTGCTGGTCGACCTCGCCCCGGCCGACGCGGCGACGCTCGACCTGCGGCTCGGGGCGCCGCTGCGCCTCGCCGTGGCCTCGTCGGCGGCGCGGCTGCGCGCTCTGCCGGACGCCTGAGCACCGCCGGCACCCGTCGGACTGGCACCACCAACCTCACAGCGGCCCGACGCGCGCGGTGCGCGAATGGTTCGCAAGGTGCAACACCGGCGCGTCCGGGGCGGAAACATCGCGTTCGTAGCGTCGTCGCATCCGAGCAACCCATCCGCTCCCGGAGGCCCTCATGGCAACGCCGCTCGTCGACACGCAAGGCGTCGAGACCGACGCGTCCCCCCTCGCACCCGCCCCGTCGTCCGGTGCATCCCTCACCCACAGACCCGGCCGGTGGATCGACGGCTGGAACCCGGAAGACGGCGCCCAGTGGACGAGCGTCGGCAGGCCGGTCGCGCGCCGCAACCTGGGGTTGTCGGTGTTCGCCGAGTTCCTGGGCTTCGCCGTCTGGGCCGTGTGGAGCATCGTCGTGCCGCACCTGCCCGACGCGGGCTTCACGCTCAGCGTCGACCAGATGTTCTGGCTCATCGCCGTGCCCAGCCTCGTCGGCGCGACGCTGCGCATTCCGTACACGTTCGCGGTGCCTGTCTTCGGTGGCCGCAACTGGACGATCGTGTCCGCCGGGCTGCTGCTGATCCCGACCGTCGCGCTCGCGCTGGCGGTGCAGAACCCGTCGACGTCGTTCGGGGTGCTGCTCTTCGTCGCTGCGCTCGCGGGCCTCGGTGGCGGCAACTTCGCGTCGTCGATGGCCAACATCTCCTTCTTCTACCCGGACAGGGAGAAGGGCAAGGCGCTCGGCCTGAACGCCGCGGGCGGCAACATCGGGACGGCGGCCGTGCAGTTCGCGGTGCCGCTCGTCATCGTCGGCGCCGCCGGCGTCGAGCTGCAGCGCGCGGGCTGGATGTTCGTCCCGCTGATCCTGATCGCCGCCGCGCTGGCCTGGCGGTTCATGGACAACCTG
Source organism: Cellulomonas sp. JH27-2 (assembly GCF_014837175.1). Taxonomy (GTDB): domain Bacteria; phylum Actinomycetota; class Actinomycetes; order Actinomycetales; family Cellulomonadaceae; genus Cellulomonas. Next base: position 221,229 of record NZ_JACYFR010000005.1, read on the forward strand.
TCGCACGCGAAGTCCGACCCGCGTTCCTACGGCGTGGCCGCGCGGTCGCGGCACACCTGGATCATCTCGTTCGTCTACATCGGCACGTTCGGCTCGTTCATCGGGTTCTCCGGTGCGTTCCCGACCCTGCTCAAGGCGCAGTTCCCCGAGGTCACGGTCTCGATCGCCTTCCTCGGTGCCCTGGTCGGGTCGGTGGCACGGCCCGCCGGCGGGTGGCTCGCCGACCGGCTGGGCGGCGCGCGCGTCACCATCGCGGCGTTCGCCGTCATGGCTGCGGGCACGGTCAGCGCGATCTTCGCCCTCCGGGCGCACGAGTTCGGGGCGTTCCTCGCCTCGTTCCTCGTGCTGTTCGTCGCGACCGGCGCGGGCAACGGGTCGGTGTACCGGATGATCCCCGCCGTCTTCCGGCACGGGATCACCGACGACGAGCAGCGGGCCCGTCGCGCCAAGGCCGCGGCCGGGTGCCTCGGGATCGCCGGCGCCGTCGGTGCGTTCGGCGGGTTCCTCGTCCCGCGCGGCTTCGCCTACTCGACCAACCACACCGGCAACATCCAGGCCGCGCTGTGGGTGATCGTCGGCCTGTACGCGGTCATGGCCATCACGGTCTGGGCGGTCTACCAGCGCCGCGGTTCGCGCTTCGGCTCGACCGTCATCTGATCGTCGCCCGACGCGGGCTGGGCGAGCCCGGCCCGCGTCGGCGTGCCCAGGATCAGGTGACGTCGACGCCGACCTGGTCGTAGCCCTCCGCGCCGTCGGGGATCACGTCGACGTTCCGGCCCGACTGGGGGCCGTCCGGGTCGAACGCCCGCACGTAGAGGCGGTGGTGGCCGGCGGTCGCGGGCCAGCGCCAGCTCCACTGCCGCCACGTGTCGATGCCGCCGTCGTCGGCCAGGTCCGCGTCCTGCCACGCACCGTCGTCGACGCGCACCTGCACCCGCGTGATGCCGCGGTGCTGCGCCCAGGACGTCCCGGCGACGACGACGTCGCCGGCCTTCACCTCCGCGCCGGAACGCGGCACCGAGATCCGCGACTGCGTCTTGACCGGCCCCTGCGGCGACCAGCCGCGGTCGGTCCAGTAGGCGGTCTTGTCGGCGAACCGGGTCACCTCGAGGTCCACGACCCACTTGGTCGCCGACACGTAGCCGTACAGACCGGGGACCACCATGCGCACGGGGAACCCGTGCTCGATCGGGAGCGGCTCGTCGTTCATGCCGACGGCGAGCAGTGCGTCGCGGTCGTCGGTGAGCGCCTCGATGGGCGTCGACGCCGTGAACCCGTCGGCGGAGGTGGACAGCACCATGTCCGCGTCGGCGTGGGGCTTGGCGCGCGCGAGCAGCTCGCGCACCGGCATGCCGAGCCAGCGCTGGTTGCCGATGAGGTCGCCGCCCACCGGGTTGGACACGCAGCACAGCGTCACCCACGCCTCGACGAGGTCGGCGGCCTGCAGCTCGTCCCACGTGAGCGTGACCTCGTTCTCGACGAGGCCGTGCACGCGCAGCTCCCACGTAGCCGGGTCCACCTGGGGGACCGCGAGGGCCGTGTCGATGCGGTAGAAGTCCGCGGGCGGTGTGGCCCACGGTTCGATGCCCGCCACCTGGACTCCTGCGGGCACGGGCGCCGCGGACGTGGCGGGCGGGGGGAGCGTGAGGGAGGCGCGAGCCGCGCGGGCGGCGCGTCCGGCGGCGCCGACGGATCGCCCGACGACCGCTGCGACGACCCCGAGCCCGGCTGCGGCGCTCGTCGCGAGCAGGAACGAGCGACGATCGGTGCGGGCGTGTGCGCGGTCGTCGCTCGCTGCCGCAGGGAGCCTGTCGATCAGCAGCCGCAGGGCGATGAGCCCGGCGACGCCGCCCGCGACGCTGGGCACGGCGGCCAGCGAGCCCGCGTCAGGGCGGGACAGCGCGGCCAGCCCGGCGACGGCGGCGAGCAGGACGACGAGGACGGCGCCCCACGCCCATCGGCGCGCCGCGAGGATGCCGGCCAGAGCGGCGAGGCCGGCGAGCACGATCACCTCGCCGATGCCGAGGACCAGCTTGTCGTTCGTGCCGAAGTTCGTGGTCGCGAACTCCTTGAGCCACGCCGGTGTCGCGTCGACGAACGTGGCGCCCACCGCGGTGAGCGGGTTCGTCGAGGCACCGGTGAACAGCGCGACCAGGCTGCCGACACCCACGGTCACAGCCCCCGCGGCGATCCCCGCGAGCGCCGCCAGGCCGGTCGGCAGGCCGGTCGGCGTGGTCGTTCGTGCAGTCGTTCCTACCTCTGGCATCCGTACCTCCGCCTCCCATCGTCCGTCATGCACCGAGGGAACGCGGCGCGGGCGTCGGGCGCCAGGGGGTGATCGTCAGCCGGCCGACGTGAGCGACGCCGGGACGCGCTCGCCGTGACCGGCGTCGCGCAGACCCTGACGGACACGCTCGGCCGCCGCGTCGAGCTCGTCGGCGGGCACGTCCGCGCGCGCGTTCGCGAACGACAGGCTCGCCTCGTCCCACGCCGGCAGCACGTGCAGGTGCAGGTGGGGGACCTCGAAGCCGGCGACCAGCAGAGCAGCCCGCGGGGCGTCCCACTGGGCCTGCTGCGCGAGCCCGATGGTCTTGGCGACGGTGATCAGGTGCGCCAGGACGTCGTCGGGCGCTTCCGTGAGCTGGACGATCTCCTGGCGCGGGACCACCAGGGTGTGCCCGTCGGTGATCGGCGCGATGGTGGTGAAGGCGACGACGACGTCGTCGGCCCAGACGAACCGGCCGGGGATCCGGCCCTCGATGATCTTGGTGAACAGCGTGCTCATGACCTCAACCTACGGCCGGGCTCACTGCCCGCGCAGCGCCTGCTTGATCGACAACCGACCGCCGGCGTGCAGGACGGCCCCGGAGTAGACGCGGCCGGCGAACCACACGAGGACCGGGAGCAGCGCGAGCGACAGGGCGATCGCGACGAGGTTCTCCCACGCCGCGGCCGTGCCGAGCGCGATGCGCACCGGCATGACCAGGGGCGACGCGAACGGGACGAACGAGAGCACCTTGACCAGCGGGTTGTCGGGGTCCCAGGGCGCGACGCTGACGGCGATCACGTAGGGCACCACCATGAAGGCGATCACCGGGCCCGTCACGGAGCCGATGTCCTCCTGCCGCGAGACGAGGCTCGCGAGCGCGGCGAGCGCGAGCGCGTAGCTGGTGAAGCCGATGACGAACCAGACCAGGGCCCACAGCGCCGCGGTGCCGATGTCGAGGGACGTCGAGTCGAGCAGGCCGAAGCCGACGACGGACGCGGCGCCGGCGCCGACGATCGCCACGAGCTGCAGCAGCCCGACGGCACCGATGCCGAGGACCTTGCCGGCCATGAGCTGCCACGGGCGCACGGTCGCGAGCAGCAGCTCGACGACGCGGCTCGACTTCTCCTCCACGACGCCCTGGGCCACGAGCTGGCCGGCGTTCATCAGCGTGATGAACAGCAGGATCCCGGCGATGTACCCGGCGGCGATCTGGCCGCCGTCCCGCGGCTCCTTCGGGTCCAGGACGGTCACGTCGGGGGCCGCTGTCGCGACGGTCTGCGCGACCGTCGCCGGGTCGCCACCCAGGTCTGTCACCGCGCCGGCGAGCGCGAGCTGCTGTGCCAGGGAGCCGAGCAGGGCCTTGCCCTGGTCGTCGACCTCCTCGTGCACCTCCACGGCGAGGGTGGGCGACGTGGACACCACGACCGCGTCGAGCGTTCCGTCGCGCAGGTCCGAGCGGGCGGTGGCGGCGTCGGGCACGTCCGTCACCTTGACGTCCACGCCGACGGCCTTGCCGGTGTCGCTGATCTGCTGGGAGACGCCCGACGCGTCGGGGAGCACGCCGATCGCGACCGGGTCCGGGTCGGAGCCGACGAGCTTGAAGACGAGGCCGCCGAGCACCACGGCGACGACGAACACGCCGGTGAGCAGCAGGAACGCCTTGGACAGGATGCGGGTCCGGATCTCGCGTCCGGCCACCAGGCGGATGGTGGCCGATGTGCCGAGGGGACGCAGCTCGCTCATGCCGGCACCGCCTCGGTCTGGGTGTCGGCCGTGACGACGTCGCGGTACAGCTCGGTCAGCGTCGGCCGCACGACCGCGAACTCGCGGACGGGCCCGACGGCCAGGGCCGCCGCGAGCAGCGCCTGGTCGGTGTCCGCCGCAGCACCGGGTCCCGCCTCGACGAGGCTCGTACCGTCGTCGTCCGCGACCACCCGGACGCCCGGTATCCCGCCGGCCCAGCGCGAGGCCGGTGGTCCGACCACGCGCCAGCGCGTCTCCTCGGTCCGCCGCAGCTCGTCGATCGCGCCGGTCGCGACGATCGACCCGGCACGGACGATGCCCACGCGGTCGCTGATCCGCTCCACGAGCTCGAGCTGGTGGGAGGAGAACACGACGGGCACGCCGCGGTCCGCCTGCTCGCGCAGCACGCCGCTCATGACGTCCACGGCGACCGGGTCGAGCCCGGAGAACGGCTCGTCGAGCACCAGGATGTCGGGCTCGTGGACCAGTGCGGCCGCGAGCTGGACCCGCTGCTGGTTGCCGAGCGAGAGCTTGAGCACCTCGTCGCCCCGGCGCTCCTCGATGCCCAGCACCTGCGTCCAGTGCTCCATCGACTCCCGGGCCCGAGCGGCGTCCATGCCGTGCAGCCGCGCCAGGTAGACGAGCTGGTCGGCCACCTTCATGCGCGGGTACAGGCCTCGCTCCTCGGGCATGTAGCCGATCCGCCGACGCGTCTCGTGGTCGATGGGCGCACCGTCCCACCGCACCTGCCCGGAGTCCGCCGCCAGCACACCGAGCGTGATGCGCATGGTGGTGGACTTGCCGGCCCCGTTGGACCCGACGAACCCGAAGATCTCCCCGGCGCGCACGGCGAACGACATGTCCCGCAGCGCCTGCAGGGACCCGTAGGACTTGTTCAGGGCGTCGATCTCGAGCGTGGCCACCCGCCGAGTCCATCACATGGTCCCGACATCGTGCCAAGAGTTTGGGGAAGCCGATCCTCCTCCGCTGAAACGTTTCGCGGCCTGGCGCCCGCGCTCCCGCGGGCGGACGGTCGAGAGGCATGCCCCGGACGCGCGACGACGACGTGGACTGGCCGGGCGCCCGGGAAGTCAACGACGACTGCTCGAGATGGAGGAAGACCATGCATGTCCTCGCACGTCCTTCCGCACGACCCAGAACGCGCGCCGCGGCACTGCTGACGGTGCTGCTCTCAGCGCTGCTGACCGGCATCGCCGTGACGCTCCCGGCGGGGCCCGCATCGGCGCACGGATCCGTCACCGATCCGCCCAGCCGCAACTACGGCTGTTGGGAGAGGTGGGGCTCGGACCACCTCAACCCGAAGATGGCCGACGTCGACCCGATGTGCTGGCAGGCGTTCCAGGCCGAGCCGAACGCCATGTGGAACTGGAACGGCCTGTTCCGCGAGGGCGTCGCGGGCAACCACCAGGCCGCCATCCCCGACGGCCAGCTCTGCTCGGGAGGCCGGACGTTCGACGGTCGGTACGCGGCGCTCGACAAGCCCGGGGCCTGGACCGCCAAGACCGTCGCCCCGAAGTTCCACCTCACCCTGACCGACAGTGCCAAGCACGGTGCCGACTACCTGCGCATCTACGTCACGAAGCAGGGCTTCGACCCGACCACCCAACCGATCGGCTGGGGTGACCTCGACCTGGTCCAGGTCACGGGGAGGTACCCGACGACGGGGCTGTACGAGACCGACCTCGACCTGACGGGGCGCTCCGGCCGCGCCGTGATCTACACGATCTGGCAGGCGAGCCACCTGGACCAGTCGTACTACATCTGCAGCGACATCATCATCAACGGCACGGGCTCGACGCCCACACCGACCCCGACCGCCACCATGACGCCGACACCCACGCCGACGCCGACCGTGACACCCACGCCGACGCCGACGCCCACGCCGACTCCCACCCCGACCACCAGCCCGACGACACCGCCGGCCGGTGAGTGCTCCGCGACGGTCAGGGCCGTCAACAGCTGGTCGGGCGCGTTCGTCGGTGAGGTCACCGTCAAGGCGGGCACCATCGCGCTGACCGGCTGGCACGTCATGATCATGGGTGCCGACGTGACCCAGGCGTGGAACGGCTCCCTGGCGGGTGCCAACACGATCACGAGCGCGGCCTGGAACAGCGCCGTCCCGGCGGGCGGGACGACGACGGCGGGCTTCATCGCCAACGGCACGGGCCAGGGGATGACGGTGATGTGCCACACCCACTGACGCAGAGGCGGGCGTGACGGGCGGACGTCAGGCCCGTTCGTGGGCCAACCGGGCCAGGGCGAGCACCGTGTTCCAGTTCCGCGCGGTGCCGTCCTGGCCCGTGGCCTTGCGCAGCACCGGCAGGGTCAGCTTGGAACGCCCGATGCCGTCGGGGTAGTACGCGTAGCACTCGTGCCCGGACCACTCCACGCGCTCGCGCCCGTAGGGGGACGGGTCGAACGACGTGCGCCCGACCGCGCCGTCCCAGCAGTACACGACCAGGTGGGAGGGGTCGTCGCGCACCTCGTCGGGGAACGGGACGCCCTCGACGATCGCGTCCCACTGGCCGAGAGTCCGCACGTGGACGGGGATGCGGAAGCCGAACTCGTCGGACAGAGCCTTCGTCAGCGCACCCTCGACCTTCGCCGCCGCGTCCGACGAGACGAGCACCAGGTTGCCGCTGTTGACGTAGCTGGCGACCTGCTCGTAGCCGAGTCCCTCGGCGACCGCGCGCATCGGCGCCGCCGTCACCTTGCGCCCACCCACGTTCACCGCGCCCAGCAGCGCCACCACGACTCCCATGCCGGAACTGTCCCACCCGCCACCCACCCCCGCCCCCGCGACGCGCCACCCACCCGCCCCGTCCTACCGCGACCCGTCCCACCGCGACCGCGCGCTGGGTGCGTCCCGCGCGCGGTGGGCGTGCCCGGGTTCTCGGGGACCGGGGGGCTGGGGGCTCGTGGTGGAGTCGGCTCTCACACCTGGCCGCCGGGGTGTGTGCGGGAAAGGTTCCGTCGGGGTAACCGAGCGCGACCACGAGTCGAAACACGCGTTTCCTACCGTCGGTACAGCAGGATCCCCCCAGCCCTCGCCAGCACGGACGGAGCCCAGCCATGGACCCGAGCGCCAGCAAGCACCTCGTCGTCGTCGGCGGCGGCATGGTCGCCCAGCGTCTCGTCGAGGCGTTGCGCGACCGCGACGCGGCCGGGGCCTGGCGCATCACGGTCCTCGCCGAGGAGCCGCGCCGGCCCTACGACCGCGTCGCGCTGACCAGCTACTTCTCCGGCCGTGACGCCGAGGACCTCGCGCTCGGCGACCCTGCGCTGTGGCACGACCCGCTCGTCACGCTGGTCCGCGACGACAAGGTCGTGACGATCGACCGAGCAGCCCGGACCGTCACCACCGGGCGCGGCCGCGTAGAGCACTACGACCACCTCGTGCTGGCGACGGGCTCGTCGGCGTGGGTCCCGCCCATCGAGGGCGCCGACCTGCCGGGCGTCTTCGTCTACCGCACGATCGACGACGTCGCGGAGCTGCGTGGTTACGTCGAGGCCATGGGGCAGGGCAAGGTCGTGCGCGGTGCCGTCCTGGGCGGTGGCCTCCTGGGCCTCGAGGCGGCGGGCGCGCTCCAGGCGCTCGGTGCCCAGACAACCGTCCTCCAGGTCGGCACGCACCTCATGTCCGCGCAGGTGGACCTGGGCGGCGGCGAGGCGCTGCGCCGCCTCATCAACGGCCTGGGCGTCGGGGTCCGGCTCAACGCGGCGACGACGAGGATCCGACCGCACCGCCGCGGCGGCGTGGGCCGGCTCGACCTGGCCGACGGCGGCCGGCTCGACGCCGACGTCGTCGTGATCGCCGCGGGTGTGCGCCCGCGCGACGAGCTGGCCCGCGACGCGGGCCTCGAGATCGGGGCACGCGGCGGTGTCGTCGTCGACGACACGTGCCTGACCTCCGATCCCGCCATCTCCGGGGTCGGCGAGGTCGCGTGCATCCAGGGTGCCTGCATCGGCCTCGTCGCCCCCGGTTACGCGATGGCCGAGGTGACCGCCGACCGCCTGCTCGGCGGGGCGGCGCAGTTCCCGGGCGCCGACACCGCGACCAAGCTCAAGCTCTCCGGCGTCGACGTCGCGAGCTTCGGCGACGCGTTCGGCCAGACGCCCGGGGCGCTGGAGATCGTGTGGGCGGACCCGGTGGCGGGCGTCTACAAGAAGCTCGTGATGTCCGACGACGCGCGCACGCTGCTCGGCGGGGTCCTGGTCGGCGACGCGTCGGCGTACGCGAGCCTGCGCCCCATGCTGGGCCGGGAGCTGCCCGGCGACCCCGCCGCGTACCTGCTGCCGGAGGGCACGGGCGGCGCGCCCGACCTGGAGCTGCCCGACGACGCCGGCGTGTGCTCGTGCAACAACGTGTCCGCGGGTGCCGTCCGCGGCGCGGTCACCGAACAAGGCTGCACCGACCTCGGCGCGGTCAAGGCGTGCACCAAGGCCGGGACCAGCTGTGGCTCGTGCCTGCCCCTGGTCAAGAAGCTCGTCACGGGCGAGCTCACCAAGCAGGGCATCACCGTCTCGTCGGCCCTGTGCGAGCACTTCGCGCTGTCGCGGGCCCAGCTGTACGACGCGATCCGCGTGTCCGGGGTGCGGTCGTTCACCGAGGTCGTCGAGCGCTTCGGCACCCGGCAGGGCGCGCGCGGCTGCGACATCTGCAAGCCGGCGATCGGCTCGATCCTGGCGACGACGGCCCCCGCGCACGTGCTCGAGGGCGAGCGAGCCGCGCTGCAGGACACCAACGACCACGTCATGGCCAACCTGCAGAAGGACGGCTCGTACTCGGTGGTCCCGCGCATCCCCGGCGGCGAGGTGACGCCGGCCGGGCTCATCGCGATCGGATCGGTCGCGGAGGACTTCGGGCTCTACACCAAGATCACCGGCGGGCAGCGGATCGACCTGTTCGGCGCCCGCATCGACCAGCTCCCGCTCATCTGGCAGCGCCTGGTGGACGCGGGCTTCGAGTCCGGTCACGCGTACGGCAAGTCGCTGCGGACCGTGAAGTCCTGCGTCGGCTCGACGTGGTGCCGCTTCGGCGTGCAGGACTCCGTGGCGCTCGCGGTGCTGCTGGAACTGCGCTACCGCGGGCTGCGCTCGCCGCACAAGATCAAGCTCGGCGTCTCCGGGTGCGCACGCGAGTGCGCCGAGGCGCGGGGCAAGGACGTCGGCGTCATCGCGACCGACAAGGGCTGGAACCTGTACGTCGGTGGCAACGGCGGGTTCACCCCGCGGCACGCGCAGCTCCTGGCCGAGGACCTCGACACCGAGACGCTGATCCGCACCATCGACCGGTTCCTGCTCTACTACGTCCGCACGGCGGACCGCCTGCAGCGCACGGCGCCGTGGGTCGACGACGTCGAGGGCGGGTTGGACGGCGTGCGCGCCGTGGTGCTGGAGGACTCGCTCGGCATCGCCGCGGACCTCGACGCGCAGATGGCGCGGCACGTGCTGGAGTACGAGGACGAGTGGAAGGCGACGCTCGAGGACCCCGAGAAGCTGCGACGGTTCGCCTCGTTCGTCAACGCCCCCGAGGTCGCCGACCCGTCGTTGGCGTACGTCCCCGAGCGCGGTCAGGTGCGGCCCGCGACGGCCGACGAGCGCGACGAGGCCCGCGAGGCGCAGCTGCGCGGCGAACCCGTGCTCGTCGCCGGATCAACCCTGGAGGTGCGGCGATGACCGTGATGGAACGCACGTGGGTCGCGGTGTGCCGGCTCGACGACCTGGCGCGCGAGCGCGGCGCCGCGGCGCTGGTCGACGGCGTGCAGGTCGCGCTGTTCCGGCTGGCCGACGACCGCGTGCTGGCCGTCCAGCAGCACGACCCGTTCTGCGACGCGTACGTCTTGTCGCGCGGCATCGTCGGGTCGCGGGCGGTGGACGGAGCCGAGGTGGCCACGGTCGCCTCGCCCATGCACAAGCAGGTGTTCGACCTGGTCACGGGCCGTTGCCTCGACCCGGTCGGCAAGGAGCCGGTGCGGGGCATGTCCGCCGACCTGCGGGTGTGGCCCGTGCGTGTGGTCGACGACGTGGTGGAGGTGGGGGCGTGACCACGATGCTGGGGCTCGAGCTGGCGGGCCGGCGCGTGCTCGTCGTCGGCGGGGGACCGGTCGCGGCACGCCGCGTCCAGGGCCTGCTGACCGACGCCGCGCACGTGGTCGTCGTCGCGCCGGCCGTGTGCGAGACCCTGCGCGACCAGCACCGCTGGGGTCTGGTGGAGTGGCACGCGCGCGAGGTCGCCGAGACCGACCTCGACGACGTCTGGCTGGTCCACACCGCAACGGGCGACCGCGGCGCCGACGCGGCGGTGGCGGGCTGGGCCCGGGACCGCCGGGTGTTCTGCGTCGCCGCGGGCGACGCCGCGCAGGGCAGCGCCCGCACGCCGGCGACCACGCGGTCGGGCGACGTCCTTGTCGGCGTGGTCTCCAACGGGCCGCCCGACCCGGCCCGCACCGCCGTCGTGCGCGACGGGCTAGCCGAGCGGGTGCGCGACGTGGTCGACGAGCACCTGCGCGAGGGGCGCGTGGACCTGCGGGCGCGGCGGACGGTCGACGAGGGCCGCGTGGTGCTCGTCGGCGGCGGACCCGGTGACCTCGGCCTGCTGACGATCGCGGGCCGGCGCGCGCTGGCCGTCGCGGACGTCGTGGTCGTCGACCGGCTCGGCCCGGTCGAGGTGCTCGACGAGCTCGCGCCCGGCGTCGAGGTGATCGACGTCGGCAAGACTCCCGGTCACCACCCCGTCCCGCAGCACGAGATCGGCCGGATCCTGGTGGAGCAGGCCCAGCGCGGACGGGTCGTGGTGCGGCTCAAGGGCGGCGACCCGTTCGTCTACGGGCGTGGCGGCGAGGAGGTGCTCGCGTGCCGCGAGGCCGGCGTGCCCGTCGAGGTGATCCCCGGCGTGAGCAGCGCGCTCGCGGTGCCGGCTGCCGCCGGCATCCCGCTCACGCACCGTGGGACGGTCGGCGCCGTCCACGTCATGAACGGGCACGACGGCTGGTCACAGGCCGGTCTCGTCGGGCTGCGCGACGCGTCGTGCACCGTGGTGGTGCTCATGGGGGTCGCGGTGCTGGCGGACCTGGTGGGCCGCGCGCTGGAGTTCGGGGCCGCGCCGTCGACGCCCGTCGCGATCGTCGAGAGCGGGACCACCGGGGCCCAGCGAGTCACCCGGGCGCCGCTCGGCGAGATCGTGCGCGTGGCGGGTCGCGTGGGTGTCCAGGCGCCGGCCGTGATCGTGCTGGGTGACGTGGCCGCGCCGGGCCTGCTGGACGCCTCCCCGGCGCTGGGCCCCGAGCACGACACAATGACCACGTGAACGAGCCCATCGACCAGACGCTGGCGGGCCTCGTCGTGCTCGTCACCGCCGATCGACGCTCGGCCGAGCTCTCTGCGGCTCTGACCAGGCGCGGCGCGAGCGTCCGGCACGCCGCGTCGCTCGGTATGGTCCCGCACATCGACGACGCCGCTCTGCTGGCGGGCACGCGCTCCCTGCTGGCCGACCCTCCCGACACGGTCGTGGTGACGACGGGCATCGGGTTCCGCGGCTGGATCGAGGCCGCCGACGCGGCGGGCCTCGCCGAGCCGCTCGTCGGCATGCTGTCCCAGGCGCGCATCGTCGCCCGCGGGCCCAAGGCGCGTGGCGCCATCCAGGCGGCGGGCCTGACGGCGGACTGGGTCGCCGAGTCGGAGACGAGCGCCGAGATGGCGGAGTTCCTGCTCGACGAGGGTGTGGCCGGTCACGACATCGCGGTCCAGCACCACGGAGCCGGGTCGGACGGGCTCGACGAGGCGTTCCGGCTGGCCGGCGCGCGCGTGCGCAGCCTCGTCGTGTACCGCTGGGGTCCGCCTGCGGACCCCGCCGCCGTCGCCGCGTCCGTGCGGGCCGTCGCCGCGGGGGAGATCGACACCGTCGCGTTCACGTCGGCGCCCGGCGCGGCGGCGTGGCTCGAGGCCGCCGACGCCGCAGGGGTCACCGAGCGGATCGTGCGTCTGTGCCGGGACGGCCACGTGGTGACCGCGGCGGTCGGGCCCATCACGGCAGGCCCGCTGCTGGACCGCGGGATCGAGCCGCTGGTCCCGGAGCGCGGGCGGCTCGGCTCGCTCGTGCGCCTGATCATCGGCCACTACGGGGGGCTGCAGGCCCTCGACACGATCGCGGGCCCGCTCCAGGTCCACCGCGGTGCGGCGGTGCTCGACGGTCGCGTGCTGGCACTGACCCCCAGCGGGCTCGAGATCCTCCGGCTGCTCGCGGCCGCCCGCGGGTCCGTCGTCCTGCGCGACCTGGTCCTGGACGCGCTGCCCGGGGACTCGCGCGACCCGCACGCCGCCGAGGTCGCGATCGCCCGCCTGCGCGAGGCCACCGGCAGCCGCGCGCTGATCCGGACCGTGGTCAAGCGCGGCTACCGGCTCGAGCTGGCGGACGGCGCATGACCGTGCTCGTCGGGTGCTCGCACGGCACCGACAACACCGACGGCCGCGAGGCGATCCGGTCGATCCTGACCGACGTGCGTGCCGCGCGGCCGGAGCTCGACGTGCGCGAGGCGTTCGTCGACGTGCAGATCCCCGAGGTCGCGGCCGTGGTCGCCGACGCGGTGGCGGGCGGGGGAGAGGCGGTCGTCGTGCCGCTGCTGCTGTCCGTCGGCTTCCACGTGCGGGTCGACATCGCGGAGGCGGTCGACCGCGAGGGCGCGGCCGCCGCACCTCCGCTCGGTCCCGACGACCGGCTCGTCGCGATCCTGCGCGACCGGCTCGACGCGGTGGGGCTCACGTCCGACGACGTCGTCGTGCTGGCCGCAGCGGGTTCCACCGACCCGGCCGCGGCCGTCGCGGTCGAGACCGTCGCCGCCGGGCTGGCGGACGCGATCGACTCGCCGGTGACGATCGGCTACGGCGCCGGCGCGAGCCCGACCGTCCCGCAGGCGGTGGCCGACGCGCGCGCGGGGCTGACGACCGGCGGACGCGTCGTCGTCGCCTCCTACCTGCTGGCGCCCGGCTACTTCCACGACCGGGTCCTCGAGGCGGGAGCCGACGTGGTGAGCGCGCCGCTCGCGCCCGATCCGCGGCTCGCGGAGATCGTGCTGGACCGGTTCGACGCCTGCGTCTGACTTACAGTGCGGTAACCAAACGATGGGACGGGACTTGCCCCCGCGCCGCGGACCCCGTAGGAACAGTGGCGTGCACACCGACGTGACGACGCCCCGACGTGTCCTGCCGATGCGGACCGGCCTGGTGGCCGGTGCCTTGCTCGCGGCAGCGCTCACCACCAGCGCCTGCTCGGCGGGCGCCCCGGACCCGGGTCCTGCGCCGGCCTCGAGCGGGGCGGCTGGCATGACGTCCGCCAAGGCGCCGGACTGCCTGCCGTCGGGGACGCAGGCGGTCGCCGTCGCGTCCGGCGACGTCACGACGGCCGTCGCGGTGAGCGCGGGCGGGAGCCAGGGCGTGGTGCTCGCGCCGCAGAACGGCGGCGACTGGTGCCAGTGGGCGTCGGAGGCGAAGCACCTGGTCAGCAAGGGGTACCGGGTCGCGACGTTCACGTGGCCGGGCACCGGGAACATCAAGGGAGAGGCCGCGATGCGATCCGCGGTGGACGCCCTGCACCAGGCGGGTGTCGAGAAGGTCGCCCTCGTCGGCGCCTCGAAGGGCGGCACGTACGTCGTGGCGATGGCGCAGGAGCTGGGCGCCGTCGGCGTGGTCGCGCTGAGCCCGGCCTCGCGGTTCGAGGGGATGGACGCCCGCTCGACGTCGGTCGACTACACCGGCCCGCTGCTGGTGATCGCCGCGAGGGACGACAAGGACGTCTCGCGCGACGACTCCCAGCTGGTCTCGCGCCCCGACGAGGGGCCGTCGTTCTTCGAGGTACCGCTCGCTGCACACGGCGTCGCGATGCTCGCCGACGAGGACCACCACGACCACGTCGAGTTCCTCATCGACGACGAGCTCACCCGCGCCTTCGCCGGCTGAAACACCACGCAGCACGAAGGGGTGAGCATCCAGCGGATGCTCACCCCTTCGTCGTGGCCAGGCTCAGACCCAGCGGCGCCGGACGAACGTCGCGAGGCCCGCGCCGCCCGCGAACAGCACGATCGCCAGGATCAGGCGACCGACCGAGCTCGCGCCCTCGCCGTCGGCTCCGGCGATCTCGATCGAGTAGGCGGTCGCCGACGTCGCACCCTGCGGGGCCCCGACGGCCATGCCCTCGGTCTCGGCACGCTTGGCGCCGGCGACGAGCACCGCGTACTTGGCGCCGTAGGACGTCGCCGTGTCCTCGCCCGTCGAGACGAGCTTGGACGTGCCCTGGTCGGAGAGCTGCTGCGCCCCGTCCACGAGGCCAGGCGTCTTCTCCTTGGCGGTGGCCAGGCCGTCGGCGAGCTTCTTGCTGCCGTCGGCGGCGTCACCGATGCCCTCGGAGAGCGTCGACGCACCCGCGGATGCCGCCGCCGCGCCTGTGGCGAGCTTCTTCGAGCCGGCCGCGGCGTCGTCGGCGCCGTCGGACAGCTTGGACGCACCGTCCGACGCCTTGTACACGCCGACCGCCAGCTTCTGGGAACCCTCGGTCGCCGTCAGCAGACCGCCGTACAGCGTCGACGTGCCGTCGGTGACCTGCGCGATCCCGTCGTACAGGTCGGCCGACCCGTCGGCCGCCGCCTGTGCCCCGGCCGCCAGGTCCCTCGACCCGGCCGCGGCCCTGTTGATGCCGGTCGACAGCGCGGCCGACCCGGCCGCGGCCTTGTCGATGCCGGCTGAGAGGTTCTTGGAACCCGCTGCGGCCTGGTCGATACCGGTCGACAGCGCCTGCGCTCCATTCGTGAGCCTGGACAGCCCGTCGACGAGGCCGTCCTTGCCGGAGACGCCGGATTGAATCCGTCCGACGCCACCTTGCAGCAGGTGTACGCCACCCCGCAGGGTCTTGTCGGTGGCGTCCTTGTCCCCACCGACGGCGGCCTGAATCTGGCCCACCAGCTGCGACGTTGCGTCACCGAGCCCCTTGGACGTCGCATCGAGGCCGTCGGCGACATCCGTCAGTCCTCCGGCGAGCTGGGCGAAGTACGTGTCCGCCCCCCCGAGCTTGGCGCCCAGCGTCGAGGTCGAGTCGCCGAACATGCTCAGCTTCATCGACGCGCCCGTGAGGGTTGCCGCGGAGGTCAGCAGCTTTGTCTTGTTGGGGTCGGTGTCGTCGAGCGCGTTCGCAAGGTCCGTGAGGGCCTTGGCCTGCGCGTCGACGACAGCGGCCGCCGAGGTCACTCCACCGCCGAGCTTGCCCGCATTCGTCGACGCGTCCGCGATGCTCGATCGCAACGTCGCAGTCAGGAAGCGCAGTGACTTCCCGTCGGTCGCCTCGCCGATCCCAGCCCGCATCTTTGCGAGCCCGGCCGCCAACGGCTTCAGCTCGTCCGGGACGCCCCCGACCGTGGTGCTGAGCAGCGCGAGCCCGTCGTCGAGGTTCTCGAGCCCGTCCGAGATCTGTCCAAGGCCGTCCACCAGCGACGTCTTTACCGTGGTCGACGTGGTGACACCCGCCGAGATGTCGCGCGCACCTTCGAGCAGAGCCTTCGCCCCGGCAGCCGCGCCGGCCTTGGAGTCGTTGAGGCCGTCTGCGAGGGCCTTTGCTCCGGCTGCGGCCCCCTTCGTGGGATCAGTGTTGTTGAGCCCCTCGGACAGCGCCTTGGCGCCGGCGGCGGCACCCTTGGTGGGGTCGGGGTCGTTCAGACCGTCGGCAAGCTCCTGGGCTCCCGGTGCGAGGGCGTCGTTGAGCCCGGATGCGAGGTCGAAGGATCCCGGCTCGATCTGGTCGCTCAGCGCGTCCGAGAGCTGCCCCGCGCCCGGGGTGATCTGCTTGTTCAGCCCGGTCCACAGCTGCTTGGCGCCCGGGCCCAGCTGCTTGCCGAGCGCGCCGGAGAGCGTCGTCAGACCGGGTGCGAGCTTCCCGTTGAGCCCGGCGGAGAGCTCGGCGGCGCCGGGGGCGAGCTGGTCGAGGCCGGATGCGAGCTTCTCGGCGCCCGGCGCGGCCCGGTCGACCAGGCCCTGCGAGAGCTGGTCGGCGCCGTCGCCGAGCTGGATGATGCCGTCGAGCACCTGGGCGGCGCCGTCGCGGAGCTTGAGGACGTTGTCGTCGATCTGCACGGCGCCCGACGTGAGCTCGACGCCGCTGTCGGCGCCCGCCTTGTAGCTGGCAGAGCCGCCCTTGAACGACGGGTAGTCGAGCGGCGAGACGGGCATGGACGTCAGCGTCGCCGCGGGCACCCGGCCGTGCGTGATCTGGGCCGTGTAGCCGAACTCGGCGGTGGGGGAGCCGATCGGCGGGAACAGCGTCATCTGGTACGTCATCTGCGTGCCGCCTCGGCCGTCGCCGGCCATGCCGGCCTCGTCGGACCGCACGTCGGTGAACGTCGACGGCAGCACGGTGACGAGCTGCCCGATCATCGGGACGACCGTGGTCTCGGTGGACGTCGTCGTGCCGCCCTTGCCGTCGTCGTAGCTGACCTGCTCCTGCTTGGCGGTCTGGTTCGTGACCGTGAAGTGCACGGCCAGCTCGCCCGACTTCCCGACGACCGAGCCCGGCTTCACGGGCTTGCCGTCGAGGGTGTACGTGATCTCGACCTTGAGCGGCAGGTCCTGGTCGTAGTCGCTGACCGAGCGCAGGCGGCGCTCGCCGTCCACGCTGACGTCCGCGACGACGTTCCCGTCGACCACCCGGTAGCCGCCGAACCCGTCGAGGTTGCGCAGGCCGTGCGTCGAGACGGGGTTGGAGATCCGTGCCGTGCCGTGGCCGGACAGCGCGAGCTGGTCGTAGATGCGCGCGTCCTGCAGCGACCCCGTCGCGTCCAGGTGGGCCTGCACGGTCTCGGTGTTGGTGACGGCGACGTCGCCGTCGTCGGCCGCGAGGGCCGGCGGGGCGCTGACCGCGACGATGAGCGGGACCGCGGCGAGGGCCGCGGCGGTGGTGAGGGTGGAGCGGCGCACGTCAGGCCTCCGTCGGGGGCTGCAGGGGAAGGTGCCAGGCGTTGCCCTCGCGGCGGGCGACGCTCGGGGTGCCGGTGGCGGGGGTGTCCGCGTCGCGAGCGACGGCTGGTGCGGCGGCCGCGGGGACGGCCGGTGCGGAAGCCTGGGCCGTGTGGCGGGGCGCCGTGCGGGCGGCGTCGTCGGTCGAGCGCTCGAGCTCGCGCTCGTGCTGGATCTGAGGGCCGAGCAGCGCGGTCGCGACGAAGCCGGCGCCCGCGGCGACCAGGATCGAGGTCGCGGTGGTGGCCGACGACGACAGGAACGCGGTCGGGTCGGCGGCGTACGTCGTCTCGTAGGCCCCGGCCATCGCGGCGGCACCGAGCAGGGTCGCCCACAGCGGCAGGCGGCCGCGCGTCGCGGCCCCCACGGCCAGGCAGACGAGCAGCACGACGAGCACGGCGACGGCCCGCCCGGCGGTCGCGTCGGGCAGCACGGCCGCGCGCAGCGCGTAACCCGCCCAGGCGACGACGAACCCGATCAGGAACGCGCCGGCACGTTGCGCCGGCGATCGGTCGGGCACGAGGCCCAACGCCCCGCCCAGGGCACCACCGAGCAGCGCGACGCCCTCGGTGTCGAGCCCCAGGGCGTCGGACAGGACGACGAGCAACGTCGTCAGGACGGCGAGGGTGACCCCCGCCAGGATGTACCGCCTCATGACCACCTCGATGTGGTGAACCGCTGGAAGACCTGGACCGTCGGCCGTCCCGGGAAGGCGCACACGTGGCGCCGGCGCCGTTGACGGCGGCGCGCGCGTCCTCCCAGGACGAGACCGCGGCTTGTCTACCAACGCGACGAACACCTAGGCCAGCCGGTACTAGGTAAAACGGGCCGAGTACCAGATAAGCGTTATCGCGTTGTGATCTGGGCCACGTCGGGTGGCCCGACGGGGCGTCAGATGAAGTTCAGCGGGTCGAACTCGTCGACCGGGATGATCCGCAGGCGCGGCAGCGAGATGTTGAACGCGGCCACGTCGTACTCGAGGTCGAACTGCTGCAGGCCGCGCGACGTGAGGCCCGCCAGCTGGGTGCTGGTGAACTCGCGGAACGCGAGCAGGCCGACTCGACGGTCGCCCGCGTCGACCAGGGCCTCCAGCTCGGGCGCGAAGTCGCCGTCGTGGCTCGCCAGCATCACGTCGCCCCGTCGCTCGGCGAGCGCCGCGAGCGTGCGCTTGATGCCGATGTCGACGACCTTCTCGTACGACTCGCCGGACAACGGGATCACGCGGAAGTCGATGGCGGTGAGCGCCTGGATGAACGACATCGGCAGCGTGCCGTTCGACGCGTTGAGGAAGAACAGCCCCTTGACGGGCTGCTGCCACGCGGAGCGCGTGAAGTCGCGGATGCGGTCCCAGCGGGGCCGCTGCTCGGACGTCGGTCGCCCGCCCAGGATGCTGGAGCCCAGCGTCGCGTCGATGTTCTCGCCGTCGACCAGCAGGTAGGTGGTGCCGGTTGCCGTGTCCGCGCTGCTCATGAGGTCAGGCTACTGGGAACACCCCGCGCGCCGTGCGGGTTGGTCCATGCAGACGCATGGACCGACGAAGGAGCACGCATGACGCGGGATCGGGCGCTACCCGGGGTGCGCGAGACGACGCAGGCCTGGGAGTCGCTGTTCCGCGCCCAGGTGACGCTCATGCGCCGGTTCCAGGCCGACGACGTCTGGGGCGAGGTGTCCCTGCGCGAGTACGACGTGCTCTTCACGCTCACGACGTGCCCGGGAGGGTCGGCCCGGCTGCGCGAGCTGGCCGAGAACAGCCTGCTCACGCAGCCGAGCCTGTCGCGGCTCGTCGAGCGGCTGGAGGCTGACGGCCTGGTGACGCGCGACCCGGTGCCGGGCGACGGTCGGGGCGTCGCGGTGACCCTCACCGCGCGAGGCCGCTCCGTGCAGCGCGAGGTCGGGCGGCGCCACGCGGAGTCGATCCGGCGGTACGTGGGCGGGGCGCTCGACGCCGACGAGCTCGCTGCCCTGCGGACACTCACGGACAAGCTCCGCGCGGGCCAGGCCGACATCGACTGACCAAGGACCTCGGGCCCACGTGCCGTGCGCGGTCGCACGTGACGATGGGGGTCCCCGATCCGAGGAGCATGCGATGGACGCACGAGTTCTGGTGGTGATCGCCTCGAGGCACGGCGCGACGAGGGAGATCGCGGACGCGGTCGCGGACGTCCTGCGCGAACGCGGCGCAGCGGTGGACGTCGCCCCGCCGGGCGAGGCCCCGGGCGTGACCGGCTACGACGCCGTGGTCGTCGGCTCCGCGGTCTACACGGGTCACTGGCTCCCCGCGGCCCGCGCCTACGTCGAGCGGGAGTCGGGGGCGCTGGCGAGGCGGCACGTGTGGTTCTTCTCGTCGGGCCTGGCCGGTCAGCCGGCGGCGGCCGCGAACAGCCCGCACGAGATCGCCGCGATGGTGAGGTCCGTCGGCGCGCACGGGCACCGCAGCTTCCGCGGCCGCCTCGACGTCTCGGTGCTGTCCTTCGCGGAACGGGCGATCATCGCCGGTGCGCGCGCCCGGGCGGGCGACCACCGCGACCTCGCCGCGGTGCGACGGTGGGCCGACGAGGTGGGCGACGAGCTCGTGCGCGTGTCGGCGCTCTCGGCCTGACGCCGTGGCTCCTCAGTCCTGGCCGCGCAGCGTGTCGAGGCGTTCGGCGACCTCCGCGAGCGGCGGGCGCTCCTCGGGCTCCATCGCAGTCATCGCGCCCAGGAGGCGGGACCAGCCGCGTCCCAGGCTCGTCGGGACGGTCACGGGCTCGAGCAGCCGCGCCAGGGAGCTGGCCAGCGGCGCGCCGGGGTAGGCGCGCGTCCCGGTGCGGCACTCCAGCAGCACGAGTCCCAACGAGTACACGTCGGAGGCGGGACCGACGTCGGCACCGAGCGCCTGCTCCGGGCTGTGGTAGCCGGCGGTCCCCGACGAACCGGCGGGTGCTCGTCCGGTCCCGCGCGCGGCACCGCTCGTCGCGATCCCGAAGTCGGCGAGCACGACGGTGGGCCCGCCCCGCCCGCTCACGACGGGGTTGCGGTCGGGGGGCGTGACCAGGACGTTGGACGGCTTGATGTCCCGGTGGACGACGCCGGCGGTGTGGGCGTGGTCGAGCGCCACGGCGATCTGGTGCCCGATGGCCGCGGTGTCCTGCGCCGAGACGGGGCCCCGTGCGATGAGCTCCCGCAGCGTCGTGCCCTCGATCAGCTCCATCGCGAGGAACGCGACCGGGCCGCGCTCGCGGTCCACGTCGGCGCCCACGTCCAGCAGCGCGACGAGCCCGGGATGGGACAGACCGGCCAGCACGCGAGCCTCCTGCGCGTAGCGGCGCACGTCGGCGGGGGTGGCGTCGTCGAGCGTGAAGACCTTGAGCGCGACGGAGCGCCCGACGCGCAGGTCGGTCGCCCGGAAGACCTCGCCGGAGCCCCCGGACCCGAGGCGCGACTCGACCTGGTAGCGGCGCCCCAGCGCCGTCCTGGTACGACGGTCCGCGTCCATGCTCTTGGCGTGCTCCTTCGTCGGGCGGGGTGGTCGCGCTGCCCCGCGCACGTCTCGAGGCTAGGCGCGCGCGTCCGGCCCCGCACTGCGAGAGCAGGTGATGTCCGTGACTGCCCCGACACGCAGTGGTGAACGGTTTGCAATGAACTGCAAGCGACTTGCGCTCCCAGCCACTACAGTGGGCCGCATGTCACGGCGTCTCGCAGAGGTTGCACGCAAGGTCGGCGTCTCGGAAGCCACCGTCAGCCGCGTGCTGAACGGCAAGCCGGGGGTCTCCGAGCAGACCCGCGAGGCGGTCCTCACCGCGCTCGACGTGCTCGGGTACGAGCGCCCGACGAAGCTGCGCGGCGAGCGCGCCCGCCTCGTCGGGCTCGTGCTGCCCGAGCTGCAGAACCCCATCTTCCCCGCGTTCGCCGAGGTGGTCGGCGGCGCCCTCGCGCAGCAGGGCTTCACTCCGGTCCTGTGCACGCAGACCGCCGGCGGCGTGTCCGAGGCGGACTACGTCGAGCTGCTGCTGGGCCAGCAGGTCTCGGGCATCGTCTTCGCCGGTGGCAACTACGCGCAGCGCGATGCCCTGCACGGTCACTACGACCGCCTGACCGGCCGCAACCTGCCCGTCGTCCTCATCAACGCCTCGATCGAGGACCTCGAGTTCCCCCGGGTCTCGTGCGACGACGAGGTCGCGATCGAGCAGGCCGTGGGACACCTCGCGTCGCTCGGGCACACCACGATCGGCCTCGTGCTCGGCCCGGTCGACCACGTGCCCTCGGAGCGCAAGCTGCGCGCCGCCCAGACGGTGGCGCAGCGGCTCGGCATCGAGCTCGAGGACCGCCACGTCGTGCGCTCCGCCTACTCGCTGGAGAGCGGTCAGGCGGCGGCGACGCGCCTGATCAAGGAGGGTGTCACAGGCATCGTGTGTGCCAGCGACCCGCTCGCGCTGGGCGCCATCCGGGCCGCGCGGCGGTCGGGGCTGCGCGTCCCGGAAGACATCTCGATCGTCGGCTACGACGACTCGGCGTTCATGAACTGCACCGAGCCTCCGCTGACGACCGTGCGCCAGCCGATCGAGCCGATGGGGCGCGCCGCGATCGACCTGCTCGTGAGCCAGATCAACGGCGCGTCGGTGCCGCAGGAGGAGCTGCTCTTCGAGCCCGAGCTGGTCGTGCGCGGCTCCACCGGCCCGGCCCCGGCGGCACGCAACGCCTGACCTCGTTCCGCGCCTGACCCCGCGCCGCCCGCGGGAGCCCGTCACCCCTCCGACAGCGTCCGAGCAGCTGGTCGTCTTCGCGTCCAGCCGCTCGGACGTCGTCGTGTGTGGTGTACGCCACGCCAGCGACCGACACTCGGCGATCCAGTTCGATCTGCCTCACGGTCACACTTCGATAACGCGACTGTCAGGTTCTTGCGCACTTTCCGTCTGGTCCTTTAGTGTCATCCACACGACAGGGACGTCCCCCGGATCGTCGGCGCAACGCAGCTGCCGGCACACCCGGCGGTCCTGGAGTGCAGACCGACCCACCGGCTGACGACGACGTCGACGGCCCGCGAGAGACGAGCTCCCCGTGGCGCACGCCCAACCCGAGACCGACCCCACCTGGTGGCGCGGTGCGGTGATCTACCAGGTCTACCCGCGCAGCTTCGCCGACGGGAACGGCGACGGCACCGGCGACATCGCGGGTATCCGGGCTCGCCTGCCGTACCTGCGCGACCTCGGCATCGACGCCATCTGGGTGACGCCCTGGTACGCCTCGCCGCTGGCCGACGGCGGCTACGACGTGGCCGACTACCGCGCCATCGACCCGGCGTTCGGGACCCTGGCCGAGGCCGAGGCGCTCGTCGAGGAGGCGCTCGCGCTCGGCATCCGCACCATCATCGACATCGTCCCCAACCACGTCTCCGACCAGCACGCCTGGTTCCAGGCCGCGCTCGCCTCTGCACCGGGCTCGCCCGAGCGGGCGCGCTTCTGGTTCCACCCCGGCAAGGGCGAGCACGGCGAGCAGATGCCGACCAGCTGGGTCTCGGACTTCCAGGGCAGCACGTGGACGCGGACCACGAACGCCGACGGGACACCGGGGGAGTGGTACCTGCACCTGTTCGCCCCTCAGCAGCCCGACCTCAACTGGGACCACCCGGACGTGCGCCGCGAGTTCGAGGACGTGCTGCGGTTCTGGTTCGACCGTGGCGTCGCCGGCATCCGGATCGACTCCGCCGCGCTCCTCATCAAGGACGGCTCGCTGCCGGAGTACGCGGAGCACGCCGTGCCCGGGGAGCACCCGCACGTGGACCGCGACGAGATCCACGACGTCTACCGTGCGTGGCGCGCCGTGGCGGACTCCTACGAGGGCACACGCGTCCTGGTCGGCGAGGTCTGGCTGCAGGACCGTGCGCGGTTCGCGCAGTACCTGCGGCCCGACGAGATGCACACGGCCTTCAACTTCGACTTCATGGCCCGCCCCTGGGACGCCAAGCAGCTGCGTGAGTCGATCGACATGACGATCGCCGCGCACGGCCCCGTGGGCGCGCCCGCCACCTGGGTCCTGTCCAACCACGACGTGACCCGTCCGGTGACCCGGTACGGCCGCGAGGACAGCTCGTTCGCGTTCACGGCCAAGCGGTTCGGCACGCCGACGGACCTGCAGGTCGGCAGGCGGCGCGCCAGGGCGGCGGCGCTCCTGACGGCAGCGCTGCCGGGTTCGCTCTACCTCTACCAGGGCGACGAGCTGGGTCTGCCGGAGGTCGAGGACCTGCCGCGCGAGCTGATCCAGGACCCCATGCACTTCCGCTCCGAGGGTGTCGACCCGGGGCGCGACGGCTGCCGCGTGCCGCTGCCGTGGTCCGGGAGCGAGGCGCCGTTCGGTTTCAGCCCGGCAGGCGTCGACGCACAGCCGTGGCTGCCGCAGCCCGCCGCGTGGGCGGACCTGACCGTGCAGGCGCAGTCGGCGGACTCGTCGTCGATGCTGCACCTGTACCGCGACGTGCTGGCCCGCCGGCACGCCGAGCCGTCGCTGGGCGACGGCCCCCTGACGTGGTTGCCGAGCGACGACGACGTCCTGGCGTTCAGCCGGGGCGAGATCGCCTGCGTCGTCAACCTCGGGAACGATCCGGCGGACCTGCCGGAGCACACCGATCTCCTGCTCGCGAGCGCTCCGCTCGTGGCAGGGAAGCTGCCGCGCGACACCGCCGTGTGGCTACGCCTCACCCCCTGACGTCCGCACGGACGATCGCGCACCACCCGTACACACCGGTCCGGTCCGGGACGTTCCGCAGTAGCCCCGGCCCGGTCGGTACGCAAGAACCGCACTGATGCAGTACACAAGTTCACGTTCCACATCGCGGACCTGACACCGGTCAGGACGTACCTCACGAAGGAGTGACGATGAGGTTCAATCGCACCACCGCGCTCGTCATGGCCGGGACCATGTCCTTGGGCCTGCTCGCAGCGTGCAGCAGCAACGACGACGACGCGGCGACGCCCAGCGGCACCGGGTCGCCGAGCGGCGACGCGAGCTCGCCCGCCGCGGACCAGCCGGTGACCATCGAGGTCGCCGGTCTGCTGCCGGGGGCCGAGAAGTCGGCCGTCGACGCGCTCAACGAGCGCATCACCCAGTTCGAGGCCAAGTACCCGAACATCACGGTGAAGTCCAAGGAGTACCAGTGGCTGCCGACGACGTTCGCCGCTGACCTGGCCGGCGGCACGCTGCCGACGGTCTTCGAGGTGCCCGCGACCGACACCAAGACGCTGATCGCCAACGGCCAGCTGGCCGACGTCGACGCGCAGGTGAAGGCGCTGCCGTACGCCAACGACTTCAACCCGCTGATCCTCAAGGGTGGCGAGGGCGAGGACGGCAAGGTCTACGCCGTGCCCGCCAAGTCGTTCTACAGCGTCGCGCTGCACTACAACCGCAAGCTGTTCAAGGACGCGGGTCTGGACCCGAACAAGCCGCCGACGTCCTGGGACGAGGTCCGCGCGGACGCGAAGACCATCAAGGACAAGACCGGCAAGGCCGGCTACGGGATGATGGCCAAGGACAACGCGGGCGGCTGGCAGCTCGTCGCCGCGGCCTACTCCCGCGGCGGTCGTGTCCAGACGGAGAGCGGTGGCACCTACACCGCGACCCTGACGGACCCGCAGGTCAAGGCCTCGCTGCAGTTCCTGTCCGACCTGAAGAAGGACGGCTCGCTGTACCCCGACGCCGGCCTGGCCTGGGACACGACCAACGCGGCGTTCGCAGCAGGCAAGTTCGCGATGTACACGTCGGGCTCCGACATCTACAGCGCGCTGGTCCAGAACAACGGGGTCACGAAGGACAACTTCGACTACGGCCTGACCGCGATCCCGTCGGACAGCTCGAACCCGCAGGCAGGTGCACTCACCGGCGGCACGTACGCCGGTGTTCGTCCCGACGCCAGCGACGCGGAGAAGGACGCTGCGGTCAAGTGGATCGACTTCTGGTACCTGGCCAAGCTGAGCGACCAGGACCAGGCCGTCGCCGACGCCAAGGTTCTCGCGGACGCGAAGCCGCCGCAGGCCGTCGGCACCCCGGTGCTGCCGATCCTGTCGCAGGCGAAGTACCAGGAGTCCCTGACGTGGATCAAGGACTACATCAACGTCCCGCTGGACAACATGAAGGGCTACACCGACGTCATGTTCACGCAGCCGCTGATCCCCGAGGCGGCCCGCGCGACGCAGGACACGTACGCCCTGCTGTTCCCGATCGTGCAGGCCGCGATCACCAAGGACAACCCTGACTTCGACTCGCTGCTGGACAAGGCGAACAAGGCGAGCCAGGCCAAGATCGACCAGAGCAAGTGATCCGTCCGCGCACGTGATCGACCGGATCACCTGATCGACAGGCGGTGCCCGGCCCCAGATGCTGCTGAGGCCGGGCACCGCCCGCACCACCGCTCCCGCACCGAAGGAAGGTCAGCATGGCCACGGACGACGTCGTCCTGACGAAGACTCCCCGCCCGGGGAGCTTCCGGGTCCACCAACGGCACAGGACGCGCAGCCCCCTGAGCTGGGTGCGCGGGGGAGGGCTCAGCTCGCTGGTCTTCGCGCTGCCGCTGCTCGTCACGTTCGCGGTGTTCTCCTGGGGCCCGATCGTGCGGGCCGTGGTGATGAGCTTCCAGAAGACCAACCTGATCGTCAGCGAGTGGGTGGGCTGGGACAACTTCCAGCTCGTCTTCTCCGACCCCGACCTGCCGGTGGCCATCCGCAACACGATCTACTTCGCTCTGCTGGCCCTCGTCTTCGGCTACCCGGTGCCGCTCGTCGCCGCGGTGCTGATGAGCGAGCTGCGCCGGGGCAAGGGCGTCTTCTCGGCCCTCGCGTACCTGCCGGTCGTCGTCCCGCCCGTCGTCGCCGTGCTGCTGTGGAAGTTCTTCTACGACCCCACCGAGTCCGGGGTGTTCAACACCATCCTGGGCTGGGTGGGGCTGGGTCCGTACGACTGGTTGAACTCGTCGACGATGGCCATGCCCTCGCTGGTGCTCGAGGCCACCTGGGCTGCTGCCGGCGGCACCGTGATCATCTACCTGGCGGCGCTGACCAGCGTCCCCCCGGAGCTCTACGACGCCGCCGAGGTCGACGGTGCCTCCGTCTGGCGCAAGGTCTGGCACGTCACGATGCCGCAGCTGCGCGGGATCCTGCTCATCACCCTCATCCTGCAGATCATCGGGACCGCGCAGGTCTTCCTCGAGCCGTACCTGTTCACCGGCGGCGGCCCGGAGAAGTCGACGCTGACGGTCCTGCTGCTGATCTACCAGTACGCGTTCGCCAACAGCCTGGGCGGCAACTACGGCATGGCGACGGCGCTGAGCCTGCTGCTGGCCGTCTTCCTGGCCGTCATGTCCCTCGTGTACTTCCGTCTGACCCGGAGCTGGAGCACCTCGTGACCACCATCGACAACCGCGGCGACGTGAACCCGGTGCCGCTGCCGGGACCGACCACGGGTGAGCCGACCACCACGGGCGTCCCCGTCATGACCCAGCGCGCGGACCGCCGACGCAAGCCCAGCGCGCCGCAGGAGGACCGTGGCGCACTCTCGTCGGCCGACTGGCGCCGCCCGTCCGTGAAGTACACGTGGACCACGCTGCACGTCGTGATGGCCGTGATCCTCGTCCTGTGGGGTCTGGGCCCGATCGTGCTGCTCGCGAAGTTCGCGATCACGCCGACGATGGACATCAACGCGGACCCGCTGGGCTGGTTCCCGAACGGGGTCGCGTGGTCCAACGTCACCGCGGCGTGGAACGACATCCAGATCAGCAAGTACTTCTGGAACACGGTCGTCGTGGCGGCTGGGTCGTGGCTGACGCAGATGGTCGTCGCGACCACCGGCGGCTACGTGCTGTCGGTCCTGCGCCCTCGGTGGGCGAAGATCATCAACGGCGCCGTGCTCGCGACGCTCTTCGTCCCGGCCGTCGTGCTGCTGGTCCCGCTGTACCTGGTGATCCTGCACCCGCCGATCATCGGCCACTCGATGATCAACACGTACTGGGCCGTCTGGCTGCCCGCGGGCGCGAGCGCGTTCAACGTCGTGCTCGTCGCGCGGTTCTTCGACAGCCTGCCGCGCGAGGTGTTCGAGGCCGCGCGCGTCGACGGGGCAGGACCATTCCGGCTCTTCTGGTCGATCGTGCTGCCCATGAGCAAGCCGATCCTCGGTGTCGTGTCCGTGTTTGCGGTCATCGCGTCGTGGAAGGACTTCCTGTGGCCGCTGCTGGTGCTGCGCGACCCGGACAAGCAGCCGCTGTCCGTGCGTCTGCCCACGCTCGCGGCGAGCACCGACACCGGCGTGCTCATGGCCGCGCTGGCCATCTCGACGCTCATCCCGATCGCGATGTTCCTGATCTTCCAGCGCATGTTCCTGCGCGGCGCCGGCCTGGGCGGTGCCGTCAAGGGCTGACGGGCACGCTCCGGCGCGCGGGCCCGGGAGGGTGACCCCTTCCCCGGCCCGCGTGTGCGTGCCGACATCGCGTGCCCGCGGCTTGCTGACACCGTGTCGGGTCAAGATCACGCGTCGATCGGAGCGACTCCGCGCGAGCCGGCGGGGGACGGGTGGGATGATCGTTCACGTGTCCCCCCACAGCCTGACCGCTCCGTACGACGCCCTCATGCTCGCCTCGTTCGGGGGGCCCGACGGCCCCGACGACGTGCTGCCCTTCCTGCGGAACGTGACCGCAGGCAAGGGCATCCCCGACGAGCGGCTCGCCGAGGTCGCCGAGCACTACCACCACTTCGGCGGTGCGAGCCCCATCAACGCCCAGAACCTTGCGCTGCAGGCGGCACTGCGTGACGAGCTGGCGCGACGCGGCATCGACCTGCCCGTCGTGTGGGGCAACCGGAACTGGACGCCGTACACCCAGGACGCGCTGGCCGCGGCCCACGCCGACGGCGCGCAGCGTGTCCTCGCGCTCGTGACCAGCGCGTACTCGTCCTACTCCGGCTGCCGCCAGTACCGCGAGGACTTCTGGAGCTCGCTCGACGCGCTCGCCGCGGACCTCGGTCAGGACGGGCACCCGCTCGTCGTCGACAAGGTGCGTTCGTACTTCAACCACCCGGGCTTCGTGCAGGCCAACGTCGACGCGGTCACCGAGGCCCTGGCGCAGGTGCCCGACGACGCACGCGTCGTGTTCGTCACGCACTCCATCCCGGACACGATGGAGGAGGCGTCCGGCGTCTCCGGCGCCACCTACAGCGCCCAGCACCTGGACGTCGCGGCTACCGTCGCGGCCGCCGTCTCCGAGCGTGCGGGGCGCGCCGTCGAGTGGGACCTCGCGTACTGCTCGCGCTCCGGGCCGCCCAGCCAGCCGTGGCTCGAGCCGGACGTGAACGACCACCTGGAGAAGCTCGCCGCGGACGGTCTGACGTCCGTCGTGCTGTCTCCGATCGGCTTCGTCTCCGACCACATGGAGGTCGCGTTCGACCTCGACACGGAGGCGCTGGAGACGTGCGAGCGGCTCGGCCTGACGGCCGTCCGTGCCGACACCGTCGGCGTGCGCGAGCCGTTCGTGCGCGGCCTCGTCGACCTGGTCCTCGAGCGGGCGGAGCTCGCCCGTGCCCTGGAGGGCACGCAGCCGTCGCCCGACGAGACGCGCGTGGGGGCCACCGTCGGCGCGCTGCCGCCGTTCCGGTCCGTGTGCGCCCCGGGCTGCTGCCGTCGCCAGGCCGGGATCGACTCGGGCCTGCCTGCCGCCTGCTCCACCGACGCCTGCTCCTGACCTCCTGCAGCCGAGCCGCTGCACCCCCGCCGCGAGAGGAACGACCCGTGACCGAGCACGCCGCCGACGTCGAGGCAGTCGAGGCAGTCGAGGCACTGCACGCCACCATCCGCTACACCATGTGGACCGTCTTCTCGCTCGAGGACGTCCTGCCCGAGGACGACGACGAGCGCGGTCAGCTCATCTCCGAGGCCCTGCGCGCGGTCGAGCAGGACGGGCTGGTGGTACGCGGCTGGTACGACGTCGCGGGCCTGCGTGCCGACGCCGACCTCATGGTCTGGTGGCACGCGGAGACCGTCGAGGAGGTGCAGGGCGCCTACCAGCGGCTGCGCGCCAGCGCGCTGGGGCGTTACCTGCTGCCCGTGTGGTCCGTGGTCGGGCTGCACCGCGCCGCGGAGTTCAACCGCGCGCACGTGCCGGCCTTCCTCGCGGGGGAGGACGCCGGCGACTACGTCTGCGTCTACCCGTTCGTGCGGTCCTACGACTGGTACGTCCTGCCCGCCGACGACCGGCGCCGGATGCTCGTCGAGCACGGTCACGCCGCCCGTGACTACGCCGACGTCCGCGCCAACACGGTGTCCGCCTTCGCGCTGGGCGACTACGAGTGGATCCTGGCGTTCGAGGCCCCGGAGCTGCACCGCATCGTCGACCTCATGCGGGACCTGCGCGCCACGGACGCTCGCCTGCACGTGCGCGAGGAGGTCCCCTTCTACACGGGCCCGCGCGTCGAGCTGGCCCGGTGGGCGGACAAGCAGCCCCGCGGCTGAGGCGCCAGGGGCTCTCGGTCCGGGCTCGACTCGTATCCGTGCTGTCGCGAGCGCGGCATGGTGCCATGATCGGACGATGCACAGCCTCGTCGGGACCTGGAGCGTGACTGCGGTGAGTGGTGCGGACATCCCGCAGGATGCGGCGCACCAGCCGTGGCTCACGTTCGACGGCGACGGCCAGGTCTACGGCATGAGCGGCGTGAACCGCGTGCGCGGCACGTTCGTCGTCGAGGGGGAGACGGTCACGTTCGGCCCGATGGCGTCCACGATGATGGCGGGGCCGGACGACGCGATGCGCGTCGAGGCCGCCGTCCTGGCGACCCTGGCCGGGCCCCTGGACGTCGACCCGGCGGATCGGGACGCGCCGGGCCGGCTGGGCCTCGTGGGGCCGACGGGCAGCGTGACGTTGACCCGCGCCCTGGCTGAGTTCTGACGCGGGTGGCTGTCGCGCACGGTCGTGCGCCTCGGGAAACTGGAAGCGGTTGCAGTTTCCCCGGAAGAGTGATGCTCTAGTTCTTGGGAGCGCTCCTAGTGGCCCGTCAGCCGACGGGGACCGATCGGGCCGAGCACTCCCTGGACGAGCGCAACGGCGCGCTCGT
The DNA here is from genome assembly GCF_014837175.1 of Cellulomonas sp. JH27-2. Taxonomy (GTDB): domain Bacteria; phylum Actinomycetota; class Actinomycetes; order Actinomycetales; family Cellulomonadaceae; genus Cellulomonas. The sequence goes on from NZ_JACYFR010000005.1 coordinate 251,313, forward strand.
CGGGATCGTCCGACCCGGTGTGCAGGGGGGCACACGGTGCGGACGGCCACCGAAGGACGGGGACTGCCACGATGTCATCAGATTCCACCCGACCGATCCCACCTGCCACGGCCGGCGGTGCCACCGTCGTCCGCGGCACGACCGCCGCGGACGGGCCACCGCCCGGCCGGCGGCGCCGGGCCCGGTCGGTGCTCGCGGGAGTGGCGGCCGCTGCGCTCGTCGTCGTCCTCGCCGGTCCGTCGGGCGCGGCGACGAGCCAGGCGGTCGATCCGGGCGTCAACACGGTCGGCAGCGGCAGCTACCTGGGGACGCCCGCCGGCGCGACGCCGGAGGGCTGCGACGCGATGGTGGCCGACCCGCGCTCGGCGCTGACCGCCGATGCGCCGAGCGGGCCGCTGCCCACCAACGACTGGTGGTCGTCGCTGCTGTTCAAGAAGTGGGAGTGCCGCACCAGCGCACCGCTGTACGCGCACCCGGTCGCCTACCAGCCCACGCCGCAGGGCCTGGGCCTGTCTACGCCGCGCACGGCAGAGCTGAGCGGCACGTCGGGCGGCATCGGGGAGTTCCACTACCCGTACTCCCAGGACGTGCTGGTGAGTGTGAGCGGGCTCGACGCGCCCGTCGTGAAGGTGGCGGGCTGGAGCGACTGGACGGTCACGCCCGCCTGGGAGTCGGGCAGCAAGAGCCTGCGCGCGACGATCGGGCACGGGCTGCCGATCAGCTGGTACCACCTGACGGGTGGCGATGCGGTCCTGACCGCCGACGCGCTGACGGTCTGGTGGCGCGACGGCGGTTCGATCGGGTTCACGGCCGGCGGGCACGACTACGCGGCCTACGCACCCACGGGCAGCACATGGGCGACGACAGGGACGAGCGCGACGTCGGCGCTGAACGGCTCCGGCTTCCTCGCCGTGGCGGCGTTGCCGACGTCGTCGTCGGCCACCGACGCCGACCGCAAGGCGGCCGCACAGGCCTACCTCCCGTACGCGTTCGACGAGGTCACGGGCACGAAGGCCACCTACGCGTACGACCAGACGGCGTCCGTGGTGCGCACGACCTACTCGCTGACCACCACGGCCCGGCAGGGGACGGACCGGGGCACCATCGTCGCCCTGTACCCGCACCAGCAGCAGTACGTGACGGCGACCGGCGGCACGAAGGTCGCGCAGACCTACGTCTCCCCGCGCGGTGCGATGACCGCCTACACGGGCGTGCGGGCGTTCACGACCGCGACACCTTTCACGGGCGTGCTGCCAGAGGTCCCCGCTGTGGCGACCGGGAGCGGCGCCGACAAGACGCGTCTGGTCGGGCTGCTCGAGCAGGCGACAGCCGAGGCGCTGCCGATCCCGGCCACCGACACGTACTGGACAGGCAAGGCGCTGGGCAAGGCCACGCGGCTCGCGGAGATCGCCGACCAGCTGGGCCGCACGGACCTGCGTGACCAGCTGCTCGCCGGGGTGCGTGCCTCGCTGACCGACTGGTTCACCGCGACGCCCGGCAAGACGGCGCAGGTGTTCGCCTATGACAGCCAGTGGGGGACGCTCATCGGCTACCCCGCCTCCTATGGGTCCGACACCGACCTCAACGACCACCACTTCCACTACGGCTACTTCGTGGCGGCCGCCGCGACCCTGGCCCGGTTCGACCCGACGTGGGCCACGAAGTACGGCGGCATGGTGAAGATGCTGATCCGGGACGCCAACGGCTACGTGCGCGACGACCCGCTGTTCCCGTACCTGCGCGACTTCGACGTCTACGCGGGGCACGACTGGGCCTCGGGGCACGGGGGCTTCGCCGCCGGCAACAACCAGGAGTCCAGCTCGGAGGGCATGAACTACGCGGGCGCGCTGCTGCAGTGGGGCCAGGCGACCGGCGACACGGCCGCTCGCGACGCGGGGGCCTACCTGTACGCGACGCAGGCCGCAGCGATCCAGGACTACTGGTACGACGGCTCCGGCGCGATCCCGGCCGGCTTCGGGCACTCGACGGTCGGCATGATCTGGGGCGACGGCGGCGCCTACGCCACGTGGTTCAGCGGCGAGCCCGAGATGATCCAGGGGATCAACACCCTGCCCATCACCGGTGCGCACCTGTACCTGGGGCTGCGGCCCGACGACGTGCGCTCCAACTACGCCGAGCTCGTGACCGCCAACGGCGGTGAGCCGACCGTCTGGCAGGACATCCTGTGGAGCTACCTCGCGCTCGGGGACCCGACGGCCGCCCTCGCCAAGCTGAACGCCCAGCCCGGGTACGCGGTCGAGGAGGGTGAGACCCGCGCACACACGTTCCACTGGATCGACAACCTCGCGACGCTCGGTGTGCTGGACAGCTCCGTGCACGCCGACCACCCGCTCGCCGCGGTCTTCGTGCGCAACGGCAAGCGGACCTACGTCGCGGCGAACGTCAACGACAAACCCATCACGGTGACCTTCAGCGACGGGCGGTCCGTGGCCGTGCCAGCCGGGCGCACCGTGGCCGTCGGTGCACAGACGTGGTCCGGCGGCAGCGCGTCGGGTGGCCCGACGAACGGCGGGACGACTCCCACGCCGACCGCCTCGCCGACTCCGACACCGACACCTACCGCGACGCCGACGGCGTCGCCCACGCCCACGCCGACTCCCACCCCGACTCCCACGCCGAAGCCGACCTCGTCGCCCACCCCGACACCCACCGCGACGGCCCCCGCGTCGCTCGCGAGCCTGTACCTTGGCGCGTCGGGCGCGCTGACGTCGACGGCTCCGTCGTCGGGCCGGATCACCGTGCCCCGCTCGTCGGGCCTGGGCGACGACCTGCAGGAGCCGGCGGACGCGCGCGTGTACGTGCTGCGAGGCGTGAACGCGGCGCCGACGGGCGGCTCCACGGCGTTCGACCTCGCGGTGGACGCCGGCACGGGCGTGGGCAGCGGCACGAGGGTCTCGGTGCAGTACGACCTGACCGGCGACGGCACGTTCGACCGCGTCGAGCTCTACCGGTACTTCGCCACCGACCCGGTGCCGGGCGACGAGCACTACACGCAGGCCGCCGGCCTGGTGCGCGAGCAAGGGGCGCTGGCCGCGCTGAAGGGCGGCACGATCCGGGTAGCGGTGTGGAACGCGATCGGTTCGCAGCCGACGACGCTCGACGCCGCCACGTCGGTGATCCACGTCCCCCTGCGCTGAGTCACAACCCGTAACGTCCGAGCATCTGCGCGCAATAGCGACCAGATGCTCGGACGCTCCGGGTGGGGGTCAGGGGTAGAGGCCGCGGATCTGGTGCGCCTCGGCCACGCGTCGGACGCCGATCACCAGGGCGGCGTCGCGCAGGCTGAGCGACTCGCGCCGCGACAGGCTCGAGACGGCGCCGTACGACGCGGCCATCCGCTGCTCGAGCCGCTCGGCGATCTCCTGCTCCGTCCACCAGTACGCCTGGTTGGCCTGGACCCACTCGAAGTAGGAGACGATCACGCCGCCGGCGTTGGCCAGGATGTCCGGGACGACGACGACACCGCGCTCGGCCAGCACCCGGTCGCCCTCGGTCGTCGTCGGGCCGTTGGCTCCCTCGACGACCCAGCGCGCCTTCACGCGCGCGGCGCTGTCCGCGTCCAGCACGCCCTCGACGGCCGCCGGGACCAGGACGTCGACGTCGAGCGCCAGCAGCTCGGTGTTGCTGATGGCCTGCCCGCCCTCGAACTCGCCGACGGTGCCGCCGTCGGCGACGTGGGCGAGCAGGGCGACGACGTCGAGACCGTCCGGCGCGTGGACGCCGCCGTGCTCGTCGCTGACCGCGACCACCTTGGTCCCCGCCTCGTGCAGCAGGCGCGCGGCGTGCGAGCCCACCTTCCCGAAGCCCTGCACAGCGGCCGACACCTCGTCGAGCCGGACCCCGGCGTCGGCCAGCGCGGCGGCTGCCGCGTGCACGACACCCTGCGACGTGGCCGTCGCGCGGCCCAGCGAACCGCCGACGGCCAGCGGCTTGCCGGTCGTGACGGCGGCGATCGTGTAGCCGCGGTTGACGGAGTAGGTGTCCATGACCCAGGCCATCGTCTGCTCGTTCGTGCCGATGTCGGGCGCCATGATGTCCCGCTCCGGACCGATGATCGGCGAGATCTCCGAGGTGTACCGCCGCGTGACACGCTCGAGCTCGGCGGTGCTGTACCGCGTGGGGTCGATCGTCACGCCGCCCTTGGCGCCGCCGTACGGCACGTCGACGACGGCGCACTTCCACGTCATCCACATGGCCAGGGCGCGGACCTCGTCGACGTCCACGGACGACGAGTACCGCAGGCCGCCCTTGCCCGGCCCGCGGGAGATGTTGTGCTGGACGCGATAGCCGCTGAACAGCTCGATCGAGCCGTCGTCGCGGCGCAGTGGGATCGCCACGTTCATCTCGCGGCGCGGCGTCGCGAGCATGCGGTGCAGCCCGTCGTCGTAGCCGAGGATCTCGACGGCCGACGCGAGCTGTGCGTGCGCGGTCAGCAGGGGAGAGGGAGCAGCGTCGGGGGTGGTGACGCTGGTGCGCTCGTCAGGCATGGGTGTCCTTCCGGTGTGCCACCGGTGCGGATGGCCGGCATCGTCGCCGACCGGGAGCTCCGCACCGCGCACCTCCACCCTGCCACCAGAGCGGAGCGAAGGCCGACACGCGGCGCGCGGAAGGGGGCCGCGGAGGTCAGGCGGAGGCGCGCCTGACGAGCTCGGGCGCGAAGATCAGCGGCTCGGTCGGCATCGGCAGGCCCTGGAGCTGACCCAGGAGGCGGCCGCCGGCGGCGCGGGCCATCGCGGCGACGGGCTGCACGACGGTCGTCAGGGGCGGGCTCGTGGACGCCGAGACGCCGATGTTGTCGTAGCCGACGATCGCGATCTCGCCGGGGACGTCCTTGCCCGCCTCCGAGAGCACTCCGAGCGCACCTGCGGCCATGAGGTCGGAGGCGACGAAGATGCCGTCGATGTCCGGGTAGCGTGCGAGCAGCTCGCGCGTGGCTGCGGCGCCCGACGCGATCGTGAAGTCGCCGTACAGGACGGCGTCGTCGGTCATGCCGGCGGCGTTCAGCGCTGCCCGCCAGCCCAGGAGGCGGTCGATGCCGGCGGACATGTCCTCCGGGCCGGCGATCGTGGCGATGCGCCGGCAGCCGCGCTCGATCAGCGCGTTCGTGGCGAGCGCGCCGCCGGCGACGTTGTCGGTGTCGACGTAGTTCACGTCGGTGATGTCGGCGGACAGCGGCCGGCCGACGAAGACGTTGGGGACCCGCGACGACAGGAGCGCGGTGTCGAGGTCGTCGGCGCGGTGGTGCGAGACGACGACGGCGCCGTCGACGTGCCCGTTGCGCAGGTATCGCAGCGTGCGCTCGGCCTCGCCGGGGCGCGCGATGACGAGCACCACCTGGATGTCCGAGTCGGACAACGACGAGCTCAGGCCGTTGAGGGTGCCCGCGAAGAAGGGGTCGGACAGCACGCGCTCGTCGGGCTCGGGCACCACCAGCGCGATCGAGTCGGTGCGCTTGGTGACCAGCGAGCGCGCGGCCCGGTTGGGGATGTAGCCGAGCTCGGCGACGGCGGCGTCGACCGACGCCTGCGCCTCGGGTGAGACGCGCAGACCGCCGTTGATGGCCCGCGACGCGGTGGAGCGCGAGACCCCGGCCAGCTCGGCGACCTGCTCGAGCGTCGGCGCGTCGGAGGGCGCCTCCTCGGGGCGGAACGTGGTGTTCACCGGGGCATCCCTTCCGTGCTGCGGGTGGGCAGCTGCGTCCTTGCAGAGGTGGGGTGATGGGCCGGCGTGAGCCGGCCCGCGGGGTGGTGCGACGTCGAGGATCCGGCGGTGGATCCCGACACGGTGGAGCGTGGTCCGCGCACCCGAGCGCGGTGGCCGGACCCCGGTGCGCAGCAGTGCGTTGCGCACCGGGGGTCCTGGAGCGGCGATCAGCCCTTGACGGCGCCCTGCATGATGCCGGCGACGAGCTGGCGGCCTGCGATGACGAAGAGCACCAGCAGCGGGATCACGGACAGGACGACGCCCGCCATGATCAGCGACATGTCCTTGAAGAACGTGGCCTGAAGGCGCATCAGCGCGACCGGGAGGGTCACGTTGTCACCGCTGAGGATGATGAACGGCCAGAAGAAGTTCGTCCACGAGGTGACGAACGTGAACAGGCCGAGCATCGTGGCGGCGGGGCGGGCCGCCGGAAGGGCGATGCTCCAGAACGTGCGGAACATCGACGCTCCGTCGACGCGGGCCGCCTCGATGAGCTCGTAGGGCAGGGCGCTCTCGAGGTACTGGGTCATCCAGAACACGCCGAACGCGGTGACCAGGCCGGGCACGATGACGGCCTGGAGCTGGCCGACCCAGCCCAGCTGCTTCATGACCATGAACAGCGGGATGACGCCCAGCTGGGTCGGCACGGCCGTGGTGGCGATGACGAAGACCAGCAGGGGGCCGCGGCCCTTGAAGCGGAGCTTGGCGAACGCGAAGCCGGCGAGCGTCGAGAACAGCACGACCGAGACCGACGTGACGACGGCGACGATGACCGAGTTCTCGACCGCGTGCCAGAAGCCGATGTCGGCGTCGAAAACCTTCTTGATGTTGTCGAACAGGTGCGAGCCCGGGATGAGGGACGGGATCGGGTGCCGCGCGATGTCGTCGGCCGTCGACGACGCCAGCAGGAAGGCGTAGTACAGCGGGTAGAACGAGATGATCAGCGCGACCGTCAGCAGCGTGTACGTGAGCCAGCGGGGACGCCGCTCTGAACCGCTGCCGTAGTCCCGGTTGCGCTTGCGCGCCGCGGTACGTGCGGCGCCCTTGCCCGCGAACTGCTCGATCGCGGCGACGGACGGGGCGCTCATGCGCGGACCTTCTTTCGCTTCTTGGCGCCGGCCGTCTCATCCGAAGAGATGCGGCGGGACAGCAGGTAGTTGATCAGCGAGATGACCAGGATCATCAGGAACAGGATCCAGGCGACGGCCGAGGCGCGCCCGAAGTTCCGGTTGGTCCAGCCGAGCTGGTAGATCAGGTTGGTCACGGTGAGGTACTGCTGGTCGGCGCCACCGCGGCCGGCCTGGTCGAACATGCGCGGCTCGTCGAAGATCTGCAGGCCGCCGATGGTCGACGTCACGACGATGAAGATCATCGTCGGGCGCAGCATCGGGATGGTGATCGAGAAGAACTGGCGCACGCGCTTGGCACCGTCGATCAGCGCGGCCTCGTACAGGTCACGCGGGATGGCCTGCATGGCGGCGAGGAAGATCAGCGTGTTGTAGCCGGTCCAGCGGAAGTTGACCATCGTGGCGATCGCGATGTGGCTGGGCAGCACGTGCGAGTGCCACAGGATCGGGTCGATGCCGACCTTGGCGAGGATCGCGTTGATCGTGCCGGACTGGTCGGCGAAGAGCTGGCCGAAGATGAGGCTGACGGCGACCGGGGCGACGACGTAGGGGACCAGGACGCCCATCCGCCAGAAGGTCTTGGCGCGCAGGTTCGCGTCGAGGATCGCGGCGAGCACCAGGGCGATGATCACCTGGGGCACGGAACTCAGCAGGAAGATGCTGAAGGTGTTGCGGACCGACTTCCAGAACATGTCCGAGTGCAGGACCCAGTCGAAGTTCTCGAAGCCGACGGAGTCGCCCTTGCCGGTCAGCAGGTCCCACTTGTGGAACGAGACGTAGCCCGTGTACAGCAGCGGAAACAGACCGACGACGATGAAGAGGATGAAGAAGGGCGAGATGTAGAGGTACGGAGAAACCTTGACGTCCCAGCGCCCGAGCCTTTGGGAGAAGCCGACGCGACGCTGCTGCCGGACCCTCTCGTCGTCGGACGTGGGCCCCGCGAGCTGCGGGGTACCGGTGCTGGTCATGAATGTCCTTCGCGGATGGATCGGGCGGTGCGGGTGACGCACACTCGGGGGTCGGGACGGTGTCCCGACCCCCGAGTGCTCAAGCTAGCGTCAGCTCAGGTCGTCGACGGCCTTCACGAACTTCTTCCACGACGAGGCGGAGTCATCGGTCTTGTTGACGTCGACTCGCGTGTAGGCGTCGCCCAGGGCGGCGTTGATCGGGAAGTAGTGCGTGCCGCGGTACGGCTGCTTCGAGACGGCGGCGAAGCGGTCCGAGAAGATCTTGCCGGACGGGGCGCCACCGAAGTAGGCGTCCGTCTTGCCCGTGACCTGTGCGTCGGTCGTGGCGGCAGTCTGGCTCGGGAAGTTGCCGTACTTGACGAAGATCTTCGCGGCCTGGGCCGGGTCGGTCAGCCAGTCGGCCAGCGCCTTGGCGGCGTCGACGTTCTTGCCACCGGACGGGACCAGGAGGTACGAGCCACCCCAGTTGCTGGAGCCACCGGGCATGACGGGCGCGATGTCCCAGTTCTTCTGGTCAGGCGCGTTGCCGGCGATGATCTGCGTCATCCACGGCGGGCAGAGCATGGTCGCGAACTGGTCCTTCTTGAACGCGGCGCTCCAGTCAGGCGACCACTGGCCGAGGTGCGCGGACTGCGCCAGGACCTCGTCGCTGGTGAGCTTGTCGTAGATGGGCTTGATGACCGAGTTGTCACCGGTCGCGGTGATCTCGTCGGTGCTGGGGTCCTCGAACGGGGCCTCCTGCTGGTTCACCATGCCCTGGGAGAGGGCACCGATGGAGTCGAACCAGGCGGCGCCGGTCTTGGCGTCCATGAACTTCTTGCCCAGGTCGAAGTAGCTGTCCCACGAGTCGCCGATCGCCTTGGCGACCTCGTCGCGGTCGGTCGGCAGGCCGGCCTTCTCGAACAGGTCCTTGCGGTAGCAGATGGCCTCGGGGCCCGAGTCCGTGCCGTAGCCGATGAGCTTGCCGTCGGCCGTGGTGGCCATCTTGGTCTTCCACTCGGGCCAGCGGTCCTTGACCGAGTCCGAACCCAGGTCCGCGAAGAAGGCGTCGGAGGCGAGGAGCTCGGGCATCCAGTCACCGTCGGCGGCGACGATGTCGTCGACGACCGTGTTGGAGGCGATCGAGTTGGTGACGGCGGCGCGAGCGTTGTCCGACGTGTCGGCCTTGTCGTCGACGATCGTCACGTTCGGGTGCAGCTGCATGTACTCCTTGTACAGGTCAGCGAAGCCGAACTCGTTGAAGGTCGCGACCTTCAGGGTGACGGGCTCGGTGTTGGCGGAGGCCGACTCCGAGGTGCCCTTCGAGGGCGTGGCGTCGCCGTCGCCGCTGTCCGACGAGCAGGCGGTTGCGAGCAGGGCGATGCTCGCGACGCTGGCCGTGACGGCCAGGAACTTGCGGGTGGTCTTGCGCACTATGACTCCCTTGTCGATCGGACGGCGGCTTCGCCGTACGGACTTCGCCCCCGGTGACCGTCTGCCATGACGGGCCGTTGGCACGGGCCGGAGGACCCGGCGTGGGAGCGTTCCCCTCCGCAGTTGCGGGAGCGTTCCCACGCGCTGGGAGGAACTGTCGCCCCCCTGCGGTGGGGGTGTCAAGGATGTCGAGCGCCGGTTACGGTGTGGTAGCGATCCCACACCGACGTTTGCGCAGGTCAGGGGCTTGCCGGCGCTCGAGCGCGTTATCGAATTGTTACGGCGCGGTGACCGTGCCGTCTCCACCGGTTTTCGGTGGCTCGCCGGACCGACCGCCGGCGATCTGCCCGGTGTTGTCCTGATCATCGCCGGAGGCGGAGTCGACAGCCGTGCCCGCCGCGGGGACCGGGCCGTCGTCCGGCGCGAGCGTCCTCTCCGACCTCCCCCGCAGCCGGTCGGCCGCGACCCGACCGACGACCGTGGTCGCGTCGCGGATCGCACCCGCCGCGGCGCCCTCCACGGCCGCACCGAACAGCGGGACCGCCGCGCGCAGGTCGCCGTCGTACTCCACGCTCGTCGTACCCGGCGCGCTCTGCCACAGGCGGGTGCGGCCCGTAAATCGCACGGGTGCGCCGGCGATGTCGATGGCGACGGTCCCGGCACGCTCGTCGCCCGGCCCGGGGGTCTCCCACGCGTCCACCTGGCGCACGTCGATGCGGGTCCCGACGAACCCTCTCAGGTGGGCCGGGATCTGGCCAGCCGCCAGCGAGCGACGCGTCGTGACGGTGAAGGAGTCGTCGGGGTTTCCGGTGACGTCGACGTGACCGTCCACGCCTCCCGCCGCTTCGATCGTCTCGAGCATGAACGCGGGATCGGCGAGCAGGCGCGCCGCGGTGCGCGGGTCGGTCGCCAGGTCGAGGCGCAGGTGCAGGCGCATGTGTCCCCAGGGCAGCGGCGGGCGCGGCGAGATGCCACGTCGGGTCTTCGAGGCTAGCGGCACCCGCCAGCCGCGCATGCCGGAGGCCGTCGCGGACCGCCTACCCTGGGCTGGTGCCCACCCTCAGCGACCTCGTCGCGCGTCACGCGACCACGCTCGAACCGGCCGACCTGGAGTGGCTGCACCTGCTGGTCGGCGACTGGCAGGTCGCGTCAGACCTCGCGTTCGCCGACCTGGTGCTGTGGCTGCCGACCGACGACGGCGACTTCGTGGCCGTCGCGCAGGCACGTCCCTCGACCGGCGCCACCGTGCACTACGACGACATCGTCGGGTCGTACGCACCTGAGGGGCAGCGCCCGCAGCTCCAACGTGCGCTCGACGAGAGCGTCTCGCAGCGGTCGCGCGAGCCGCGCTGGTTCGGGGCCTACGCGGTGCGCGAGGAGGCGGTCCCCGTCGTGCGCAAGGGGCGTCCTATCGCCGTGGTCGCGCGCCAGACGAACCTCGGCGGAACTCGCACGCCCAGCCGGCTCGAGCTCAACTACGTGGAGTCGGCCGACGACATCTTCGCCATGATCGCGCGGGGCGAGTACCCCGCCCCCGACGCACCGACGGGCCCGCGGCGCGGCGCGCCCCGCGTGGGCGACGGCCTCGTGCGGCTCAACTCCGAGGGCGAGGTGCTCTACGCGAGCCCGAACGCCCTGTCCTGCTTCCACCGGCTCGGCGCCCTGGGCGACCTGGTGGGGCGTTCGCTCGTCGAGGTGACGGCCGACCTGATCGAGCAGCACGCGACGGTCGACGAGTCGATGCCCCTGGTCCTCATGGGGCGTGCGCCGTGGCGGACGGACGTGGAGGCGCGCGGCGTAGCGCTGTCCCTGCGTGCCGTCCCGCTCATGGAGATGGGTCACCGCCTGGGTGCCGTGCTGCTGTGCCGCGACGTCTCCGAGCTGCGACGCCGGGAGCGCGAGCTCATCACCAAGGACGCGACGATCCGCGAGATCCACCACCGCGTGAAGAACAACCTGCAGACCGTCGCCGCGCTGCTGCGCCTGCAGTCGCGCCGGATGGCGTCGCCCGAGGCGCGCGACGCGCTGGCCGAGGCGATGCGCCGCGTCGCGACGATCGCCCTCGTCCACGACTCGTTGTCGCAGACCATCGACGAGTCGGTGCCGTTCGACGACCTCGTCGGGCGCAGCCTGCGGCTCGCGGCCGACGTCGCGTCCGCGACCACCCACGTGCGCACCACGGTGCACGGCACGTTCGGGTCGGTGCCGGCCGACGACGCCACGGCGCTCGCCCTGGTGCTGACCGAGCTCGTGACGAACGCGGTGGAGCACGGCCTGGACGGGCGTGAGTCGGGCACGGTCGACATCGTCGTGCAGCGCGACGGCGAGCACCTGCAGGTGGAGGTGGCCGACGACGGCGCGGGCCTGCCGGCCGACCGGGGCGCGGGAACGGGGCTCGGGACGCAGATCGTCTCGACCCTGGTGACCAACGAGCTGCACGGGAGCATCGAGTGGGGGCCGCGCGAGGGTGGTGGGACGTCCGTCCACCTCGTGGCCAACCTGCGGTCGGGGCGTGACGCACCCGGCTTGTGACGCCCGGCTCGAGACGCCCGGCCTGATGCGTCCGGGACGCGCGAAGGGCCGGTCACGAGGACCGGCCCTTCGCAGGCGTGCGAGCTGTGCGCGGCGGCGAGGCCGCGCGACCGCGGGAGGAGTCAGCCGGCGCGGCGCTGACGGGCCGTGCGGCGCTTGAGCGCGCGGCGCTCGTCCTCGGACAGGCCGCCCCAGACGCCCGCGTCCTGGCCGGTCTCGATGGCCCACTTGAGGCAGGTGTCGACGACGGGGCAGCGGCGGCAGACGGCCTTCGCCTCGTCGATCTGCTGCAGGGCCGGGCCCGTGTTCCCGATCGGGAAGAACAGCTCGGGGTCCTCGTCGAGACACGCTGCGCGGTGGCGCCAATCCATGTTTGCTCTCCTTGGGCGCACGACGGGGCGCCCGTGGTCAGGGCGCGCGCCAAGTCGTGGTAATAGGGGTGGGGGGACGTGCTTCATCTAGAGTCACATCCCAACGCGCGGCGCACAAGGGGTTACGAACAGGTTTCGACTTGATCACGGGTGAGGTATTGGTCACATCTGTGCGCCCCCTGAGCAACGCACCTGGTCAAACGTCCAGATCGAGCCCGCCGTGCGCGCACGGGTGCGGTGCCCGGGCGGCCTAGGCTCGACCCGTGGAACCCCGTCGCCCCGCCGTGCTGCTCGTCGTCTGCGCCCTCGTGCTTGGCGAGGCCGTCGCCGTCGCGGCGCTGGGCGTCGCGTGGCTCGTCGACCTCGCGCGAGGTGGTACGGAGATCCCCGGTGCCGTCGTCTTCCTGGTCGTGTGCTGCGCGGGACTGGCGTGGCTGCTGGTCTCGGCTGTCCGGGCGGTGCTGCGTGGCAGGCGGTGGGGGCGGTCGCTGCTGCTCACCGTGCAGATCTTCCTGGTCCTCATGGCGCTCGGCTGGATGAGCGTCGGTGGGACGCCGTGGTCCGTCGGGGCGATCGTCTGGGGCGTCGCCACGGGTGTCGGCCTGCTCACGCCGCCCGTCGTCGCTTTCACCGGCGGGCCGTCCGACGGGGGCGCGGCCGACGCAGCCGGATCCTCGCGCTGACGGCCCTCACCGCGTGGCGTCGGGCGCCTCGCGAGACGGTGCCGGCGAGTCGTAGACCTGCACCGGCAGGCACCGGCGACCCACGACGAGGACGCCACGACCGGGTGTCCGCCCAGGGTCGGTGAGCCATGGCGCCTCGGGGCCGATCAGCTGGCCGCAGGTCGGGTCGCCCGGGTCGAGGACCAGCATCGACCGCCGGCGCAGCAGCCAGGGCAGCAGCCCGCGGAACGCCGTCGTCGCCGCCGTCGCCCCGGCCGCAGCGAGCAGCGTCGCCCGGCCGCTGGTGGCGGCGTCCAGCAGACGTTCCGCGAGGTCGGGGTCGCGCCGCTCGAGGTCGTCGAGGTCGTCGACGACGACGACCGGGGCGACGCCTCCCGCTCCCGGAGCCGCCGGTGGCCACGTCTCGAGCCCGACGAACGCGCCGGGCGCGTCGACAGGCGGACCGACGGCTGGATCGAAGGCTGGATCGACCGGCGCACCGACCGGCGCATCGACCGGCGCATCGACCGGCGCATCGACCGGCGATGGGCCGTACTCGTCCACCGACGCAGGCCCCGACGCACCCGCGACGAGCACGCGGCGGCCAGCCGCGGCGGCGGCGTGCGCGAGCGAGAGCAGGGCCGTCGTCCGGCCCGAACCGGCCGGCCCACACACCAGCAGGCCGTCGTCCAGGTCGACGCACACCTCGGACGCGTCGTCGCCGCCCGCACCCACCGGCAACCGGCGGTCGGCGCGGGGGAGGTGGTCCGGGCGCTCGACCCGCGACGGCAGCGGACGCAGGCGGGGCGGTCGTCGCGACGTGGGAGGGGGCACAGGGGCGTCGGCTGGCGGCCCGGCGGCCAGGTCGGGGCGCGGGTCGGAGGGCTGGTCGGAGGGCAGCGCGACGTGGCACAGCGTGGCGGTGGCGCTGCGCAGGTGGACCGCGCGGCCGGGAGTGGTCCGCGGCAGGCTCAGCTCGCGGGGCACGCCGAGAAGCAGGTCGGTGGTCGCGTCGGGAACCGGGAGGACCAGGCGCTCGGTGAATGCGGCGACGTGGGCCGCCGCATGCCGCACGTCGCACGTCGCCGCGAGGGCGACCGGAGGCGTGCCCCCGCGCCACAGGTCGCTCAGGCGTCGTGTGCCCGCACCGCGCGCGATGTCCGCGAGCACGTCGAGCACCACGTCGAGCCCGTCGACGAGCAGGACCGGCCGAGCGCCGGACGTCGGCCCGGACGCCAGGATCTCGAGCAGCCGGGCGACGACCCGCGGCTGGTCGGGCGCCACGAACGTCCCGAGCGTCGGGCTCGTGGCAAGCGCCAGCCGCCGGCGGGCCTCGTCGGGCAGGCCGATGGCGTGGACCTCCCGGCCGGCCTCGAGCGCAGCAAGGCCGAGGGTCACGAGCGTGGTCGACCGCCCCGAGCGGCGCTCGCCGACGATCAGCAGGTGGCCGTCGTCAGGGACCCACCGTCGAACGCTGCGCCGCTGCCGGTCCGGTTCGTCGCCGAGTGCGAACGCGAGCCCACCGTCCGCCACGGTTGCCTCGGTGGTGAGCTCGTGCGCGCCGACTGCGCCCGGCAGCGCCGGGAGCCACGGGATCGACGGGGTCGGCTCGGGCAGCGTGGCCGCGGCGGACACCGCTGCACGGACCCACGCGGTGACGTCCTCCAACTGCCCGGGCGACCGGGGTGGCGTCGCCCGCCAGCGGACCGGGGACGGGTCGGCGGCAGCGCTCGTCGGACCGCTCGTCGGACCGGCTGGTGCGCCCGGCCCCGCGCCGGCGGCGGGTCGCACGGGCGGTTGTCGGGCCGCGGCGCCGGCGCGCGCGATCTGCACGTGGACCAGCGGGCCGGAGCCCCGGCGGACGACGGCGCGGCCGGGTCTGTCGGCGGGCAGGTGCGCGGCGTCCGGCGCGTCGACGAGGTCGGCGGAATCGGCCTCGTCGCGCACCCGCAGTGCGATGCGCACCCCGACGTTGGCGCGCAGCTCTGCGCCGACGGCCCCGGCGGGCCGCTGCGTCGCGAGGACCAGGTGGATGCCGAGCGCGCGCCCCTGCGCCGCGAGCCGGGCGAGCGCCGGGCCGGCATCCGGGACGTCGTCGACCAGGGCGCGCAGCTCGTCGACGACGACGAGCAGGCGCGGCGGCGTTCCCGGTGCGTCGGGGTCGAGCTCCGCCAGGTCGCGGACACGCGCGCGGACCAGGAGTCGCTCGCGCCGTTGCAGCTCGGCCCGCAGCGCGACGAGCAGGCGACGGGCGGCGGCAGCGTCGAGGTCCGTGACGTGGTCGACGACGTGAGGGAGGCCGGACACCGGCCCGAGGCCGGTGCCCCCCTTGAAGTCGATGAGCAGCACGGCGAGCCGATGCGGTGGTTGGCGCAACGCCTGAGCCAGGACGAGGGTGACGAGCAGCTCCGACTTGCCGGCCCCCGTCGTTCCGCCGACCAGGACGTGGGGGCCGTCGCGCAGGTCGAGGTCCACGACCTCGCCCGCCCCACGCCCCAGCGGGGCCCGGGGCGACCGCCCGGGGCCGGCCCAGGCGGCCAGCAGAGAGGCGGGATCCGCGCGGGGAACATCCAACGTGCCGAGGTCCACGGCGTCCGGCACGGCGTTCGTGCGTTGCGCGGCGCGCAGGCACGCGGCCCGGTGTGCCTGCCGTGCGGCGACGTCGACGGCCAGCGCGGGTGCGTCGGCGTCGACGACGGCCCAGGCGGGGCACCAGGCCGGGACGGCGTCGAGGGAGTCGACGAGCAGCAGGAGCCGGTGACGGCTCGATGCCGAACGACGCCATGCGGCGACGGGCGCGAGATCGGTCGGACCGTCCACGACGAGGAGGGTGGGTGAGTCGTCGGGGCGCAGATCCGCGCTCTCCGTACCGCACCAGGACCAGTCGGACGCGTGGGCGCCGAGGGCGATCACGTCGACGCGGCCGTGCGACCCGACGGTCCCGACCACGACAGAACGGGCATGGGGGACGGTGAGCTCCCGGGGACCGACGAGCGTGAGCGAGCCGTCCGAGCCCCACGGCGCCGAGACCTGCGCGGGAGGGACCAGGCGCAGGCCGGCGACGGCGGAGCGCGCGACGACGGCCGCGACGTCAGGCACCTCCTCGACGGCGTCGGCGCACGGCTCGACCGCGGGGAGCCTCGCCCCGTGTCGGGCTCGGCCGGCCGGCGTCCGACGCCCGCGCAGCCGGCTGGTCACTCGCGGCAGCAGGGCTGCCGCGGGCGCCGCCAGCGCGACGAGCAGGAAGGCCGGCTGACGGACGACGAGGGCGAGCGCGGCCGCGCCTGCCAGGGGAGCGACCCAGGCCACGGGGTGTGCGTCCCGCTCGCGCTCGGGCTGCGCCGTCGACGTGCGCAGCTCGTACGTCACGTCACCCCACGTGCGCCGGTGCCCGACGCGCCACCGCCTCCGGCGCCATCGATCCGGTCCCCAGCCGTCCGAGCTCCATCGACCGGCAGCCCATCGCCCCGTGCGCGTCCGCGGTCCGACGACGACCGTGTTGCCCCGGTCCCGGACGGCGTGCCCGCCGATGGTCGTCGGCGCCGCGCCGACGGCGACGAGCTCGCCGGTCCGCGGCCCGGACAGCACGGCGACGTGGTGGGCCGCGCGCACCGCGACCAGCGCGGCGTCGGGCTCGCCGCGGCCGAGCCGCAGCACGGCGCCGGCCACGAGGGGCGGATGGCCGGCAGTGTGGCTGTCGGCGACGAGCCGGTCGTGGACGGCGAGCGGTTCGCCGGCCCACCGGCGGTCGCCGGTCAGCCGGGCGAGGTGCGGCCTCAGCTCGCCGACCGAGGTGCCGTGGTCGACGTCGATCTCGATGCCGTCCGCGGCGCGGGTCGTCGGGTGGGGTGCAAGGGTCAGACGCACACGACGACCCTGCCGGGCCGACGCGAGCGCGCCCGGGAGCACCGAGCCGATCCGGGGACACGACGTCCGTCCACGGGCCACGGCGTCACGTCGACGGGCGCCGGGGGCCGTCCTCGTGGGGGCGTAGAGCCGCCCGTCGCGTGTCCCCCCTGCGGGCACGCGACGGGCGGCGGACGAGTCCGCAAGGGTGCGCGTCAGTCCACGGCGAGCGCCGCGACGGGCGACGTGCGTGCCGCGCGACGGGCGGGGAGGACCGAGGCGAGCAGCCCCGCGGCCACGGCGACCACGATCACGACCAGCAGGTCCACCCACGGCACGGCCAGGTGCAGCGAGCCGAACGACCCGAAGACGATCGCCGACCCGGCCCACCCGTACAGCAGACCCAGGCCCGCACCGAGCAGGCCACCCACACCGGCGATGAGCATCCCCTCGATGCCCAGCGACAGGCGCAGCTGCCGACGTGACAGCCCGATGGCGCGCAGGGTGGCCGACTCCCGGCGCCGCTCCAGCACGGACAGCGACAGCGTGTTCGCCACCCCGATCAGCGCGATCAGCACGGCCACCCCCAGCAGCCCGACGACGATGGCGAGGAGCTGGTCGATGACCTGCTCATACCCTTCCCGCTCGGCTCCGTTGCTCTGGACGTACACGTCCGAGCCGACGACCTGGCGGACGTCGTCGAGCACGCTCGCCGCGCTCGCGCCGGGTGCGATCCGGACCCACATGGTCGTCGCGGGGGCGTCCGGGGCGAGGGCGTCCAACGTCTTCCGGGTGACGATCGCGGGCTGCGCCGCGGTCTGCACGGGGGAGTGGACGCGCTCGAGCGTCAGGCCCCGCCCGCCCGCCGGCAGGCCCGCGACGGTGGCCGTGACCTCGATGCCGCCCGTGCCCTCGGGGACGTCGTCCGACGTCAGGATCACGTCGACGGTGAGGTCACGCACGACGGTGTCGTCGCGGAGCACGGCGCGTGCCCGCGCCGGGTCGATGCCCACCACGTCGCGCTGGGACCCGTCCCCGCCGACGAGGACCGCCTCGGTCAGCTCGGCCGCGTCGGCGACCCCGTCGACGGCGAGCACCTCGTCGAGAGTGTCCGCCGGGAGCGGGTCCGGGCGGAAGTTCTGACCGTCGTCGGTGCTCTTCCCTGTGGTGGAAGTCAGCTGCATGTCGACGTAGTAGTGCTGGTCCAGGCCCTCCGAGACAGAGGCACGGGCGCTCGCGGCGCCGGTGGTCATCATCGAGACGAGCGTGACGCCGATGAGCAGCGCGGCGCTGGTCGCGGCCGTGCGGCGCGGGTTGCGCACGGAGTTGGCCGCGGCGAGCCGGGCGCTGGTGCCTGTGCCGGTGATCGTCCGGCCGACGACGTCGACGACGCGCGGCACCCAGAAGACGGCTCCGAGCAGGACGCCGACGAAGGACGCCGCGCCGGCCAGGATGCCGAGTCCGAGGCCGAGCAGGGGACTGACGTGGGCCGCAGCGATCGCGCCGAGCAGCCCGACCAGGCCGCCCACTGTCAGCACGAGGGAGAGCACGAGCCGCACGGTGCCTGCGATCGACCGGACGGGAGCGGTGTCGAGTGGGCGCAGCGCTGCGACCGGCGCGACGCGCGTCGCGGCACGGGCCGGGACCAGCGAGGCGACGACGGTCACGAGGGTCCCGACGACGAGCGGCACGAGGACCGTCGCGGCGGCGACGTGGATGGTGGCGGGGAGCGCGCCGCCGACGTCGGCCCCGTCGAGCGCCCAGAGCGCGCCCTGCGCCACGAGTGCGCCGCCGACGATGCCGACCACGGACGAGCCCACCCCGAGGATCGTCGCCTCGAGCACCACCGACCCGCGCAGCTGCGATCGTCGGGCGCCGACACAGCGCAGCAGGGCGAGCGTGCGGGTGCGCTGGGCGACGAGGACCTGGAAGGTGTTCGAGATGACGAGCCCGGCGACCAGGAGCGCGACGGCCGCGAAGCCGAGGACCAGCATGACGACGAAGTCGGTGCCGTCGTCGGAGAGCTGCTTGACGGCGTCGTCGGCCGCCTGTTGCTTGGTCTGCGCGACCGTGTCGTCAGGGAGCCGCGGTGCGAGCGCGTCGATCGTGGCGTGCGGGTCCGTGCTGGCCGCGAGGACGACCTGCGTGCCGAGCGGGTCACCGTTGTTCCAGCGCAGCAGGTCCGCGCTGGTCGCGGTGCCCACGCCTCCGAGCTGCGTCCACGCGCCCGAGGGGTCGGACACGATGCCCGAGACGGTGACCTGCTGGAACTGGTCGGTCCCGCCTCCGGCCGGCATGTAGGTGACCTGCACCCGGTCGCCGACGCCGACGTCCAACCGGTCTGCGGTCTCGGGGGGGAGGGTGAGCTCGCCGGCGTGGGCGAGGGAGCCCTCGGTCGGCTCCAACGTGTCGAAGCCCGCCACGGGGGACTGCGCCACCAGCGCGAGCGCCTCGCTGCGCGTGCCCGCGGACAGCTGCACGTAGCCCAGCTCGAGCGGCGCGGCGGCGGCGACGCCGGGGGCCGTGCGGACCAGGGCGAGGGAGTCGTCCGCACCCGGCCCGCTCACCACGACGTCCGCGTCGCCGTACCGCGCGGTGAGAGCGTCGGTGGTGGTGCGGGAGAAGACGTCACCCGCGATGAGGGTGGCTGTGACGAAGGCCGTTCCGATCGCGATCGCGATGCCGGCCGCCGCCAGGCGACCCAGGCTGCGCCGCATCTGGGCGAGCGTGACGCGCAGCATCAGGCACCCACCACCGAGTCGAGGGCCCGCAGCGCGTCCAGCCCGGACAGCACGGACTCCGGCGTCGGGTCGACGATCTCGCCGGCGATCCGACCGTCGGCCAGCAGCACGACACGGTCGGCGTAGGCCGCGGCCGCAGGGTCGTGCGTGACCATGATGATCGTGCGGCCCAGCTCGCGCACCGAGCGGCGCAGGAAGCTCAGGACCTCGGCGCCCGAGCGCGAGTCCAGGTTGCCGGTCGGCTCGTCGGCGAACACGACCTCCGGCTCGGCGATGAGCGCGCGGGCGATGGCGACGCGCTGCTGCTGGCCGCCGGACAGCTCGCTGGGGCGGTGGTCGAGGCGCGCCCCGAGGCCGAGCGTGTCGACGAGGGTGTCGAACCACCGCTCGTCGGCCTTGGCGCCCGCGAGGTCCAGCGGCAGCAGGATGTTCTCCTTCGCCGTGAACATGGGCAGCAGGTTGAAGGACTGGAAGACGAAGCCGACGCGGTCGCGGCGCAGCTGGGTCAAGGCGTCGTCGCCGAGCGCCGTGATGTCCGTGTCGCCCAGCAGGACGCGACCGGCGCTGGCCTGGTCGAGCCCGGCCAGCACGTGCATGAGCGTCGACTTGCCCGAGCCCGACGGGCCCATGATCGCGGTGAACGCGCCGGCCGCGAAGTCGACGTCGACGCCGTCGAGCGCGCGGACCGCGGCCGCCCCCGTGCCGTAGACCTTGGACAGCCCGCGGGCGCTGGAGGCGGGAGTGGGTGACGTGGTTTCCATGCCGACGACGCTAGGTGCCGGCTGTGCGGTGCGGCATCGGGCGGCGGTCGGGTCGTCGCGCGGACCACGTCATCCCGTGGGTGGACTCAGCCGCCGTCCCCAGGGCGGACCAGGCCGGTCTCGTACGCGATGACGACGGCCTGCACCCGGTCGCGTGCGCCCAGCTTGGCCAGGATGCGGCCCACGTGCGTCTTGACGGTGGCCTCGGCGACGAACAGCTCGCGGCCGATCTCCGTGTTGGACCGACCGCGCGCCATCAGCACGAACACCTCGCGCTCGCGGTCGGTCAGCTCGGCCACGGCCTGCTGGGCGGGTCCGGTGCTGCCCGCGGCCGCGTCGGCCGGCAGCGCCGTGACCAGGTGCTCCAGGAGCCGGCGTGTGCTGGAGGGGGCGATGACGGCGTCGCCGGCGTGCACGGTGCGGATGGCCGCGAGCATCTCCTCGGGCGGGGCGTCCTTGAGCAGGAACCCGCTCGCACCCGCGCGGATGGCCGCCAGGACGTACTCGTCCAGGTCGAACGTGGTCAGCACGATCACGCGCGGGGCGGGCCGCTCGGCGGTCCCGGCGGCCGTGATCTGTGCCGTCGCCTCGAGCCCGTCCATCGTGGGCATGCGCACGTCCATGAGCACGACGTCGACGGCGCTCGTCGGGCCCGTCAGCGTCCGCACGGCCTGGGCGCCGTCGCCCGCCTCGGCGACCACCGAGAGGTCCGGCTGCGAGTCGATGACCATGCGGAATCCCGCACGCACCAGCTGCTGGTCGTCGACCAGCGCCACCCGGATCTGGTTCACGCGTTCTCCTGCTCGTTGCGAAGGGGGGTCGGGGGTGTGGGCACCGGTGACGACAGGACGGGTTCGCCGGTGGTCGGGACCACCGCGCGCACGCGGAAGCCCCCTCCCGGTCGGGGGCCGGCGACGACGCTTCCGCCGAACATCGTGGCGCGTTCGGCCATGCCGCGCAGGCCCTGCCCGAGCCCGTCGCTGCCGGCGGCGGCGCCGCGCCCGTCGTCGGTGACCTCCACCGTGATGCTCTCGGGTCGCCACTGGACCATGACCGTCACGGTCGGGTCGGGGCCGGCGTGCTTGAGCACGTTGGTGAGCGCCTCCTGCGCGATCCGGTAGACCGTCAGTCCCACGCCCGGCGGGAGCGTGCGGGCGGTGCCCATCCGCACCATCGAGACGCGGACGCCGGACGCGCGGACCTGTTCGACCAGCGTGTCGAGGTCGTCGGCCGCCGGTTGTGGCGTGGTGGCACCGACCGGTGGGGCACCGGCGGATCGCGGCTCGTCGCGCAGCACACCCAGGAGCCGACGCATGTCCGTGAGCGCGGCCCGGCCCGTCTCGGCGATCGTGCCGAGTGCACGGGTGGCGGCCGGCGGGTCGGCGGCCGCCGCGTACCGACCGCCGTCCGCCTGCGCGATCATCACGGTCAGCGAGTGCGCGACGATGTCGTGCATCTCCCGGGCGATGCGTGCTCGCTCCGCCGCGGTGGCGAGGCGCGCCTGCTGGTCGCGCTCCGTCTCGAGCCGTTCCGCGCGGTCGACGAGCGCCTCGATCGTCTCCCTCCGCGACCTGCGCACCAGGCCGAACGCCCATGCAGCCAGGCACAGCACGAACGCGAACGTGCCGAACGCTGCGGCCGTCGGCAGGTCCACGTCGTGGCGGGCCAGGAGCGCGGTCAGGAGCAGCGATCCCACGATCGCGCCGGCCATGGCGACCCGGTGCGCCCACCGCGGTCCGTGCACCGTGACCGAGTAGAGCGACACGAGCACGGCGAGGTCGGCCGGCAGGCTGACGGGTGTCACGGCGACCATCTGCAGCAGCGCCACGGTGTACACGAGGACGACGGACGTCGTCGGGCGCACCCGTCGCAGCGCCAGGGGGGCGATGAGGAAGATGCTGAGCAGGGCACCGGTGCGCTGCGAGTCGTCGCCCCACGCGCCGAACAGGACCGCGGTCGTCGACCCCACGAGCGTGGTCATCGGGACGACGACGACGATGAGCGCGAGCGCCGCCGCGCAGTCGACGACCAGGCGGTGGCGCTCCTCCCACGCCAGCAGGCGGTCCCAGGTGCTCACCCCCCGAGGGTAGGCGTGGCCGGTCGCGTCGTCGTCGGACCCCGGGATGAACCGGGCCGTCCGCGCGTCCGTCCGCGGGTGGGCACGCCGCTGCGCCGTGCCTCTAGCGGGACAGACATATCCATGACCTAACATGAGCGAATGACCCTGGTGCTGCTGGCGGAGGACGACCCCGCGATTGCCGAGCCTTTGGCCCGCGCGCTCGGACGTGAAGGTTATGACGTCCGCGTGCAAGGAACGGGTCAAGGTGCGATCGACGGGGCTGCGGCCGCGGACCTCGTCGTGCTCGACCTGGGGCTGCCGGACATGGACGGCCTCGACGTGGCGCGTGCCATCCGCAACCAGGGCCTGACGACCCCGGTGCTCGTGCTCACGGCCCGCGCCGACGAGGTCGACCTGGTCGTCGGCCTCGACGCCGGCGCCGACGACTACGTCACCAAGCCCTTCCGCCTGGCCGAGCTGCTCGCCCGCGTGCGGGCGCTCCTGCGCCGCACGGTGGGGGAACCGTCCGACGAGGACGAGGTGCACGCCCAGAACGTCCGCGTGGACGTCGCCGCGCACCGCGCCTTCCAGGGTGAGCGCGAGCTGCACCTGACGGCCAAGGAGTTCGAGCTCCTGCGTGCGCTCGTCGGCGCCGCGGGATCGGTCGTCTCGCGCGACGCGCTCATGCGCGACGTGTGGGACTCGGACCCCACGGGCTCCACCAAGACCCTCGACATGCACGTGTCGTGGCTGCGCCGCAAGCTCGGCGACGACGCCAACGCCCCGCGATACGTGACCACCGTGCGCGGCATGGGCTTCCGCTTCGAGACCGGGTCGGCCGCGCCCGAGCGAGCCTGACGTTGCGTCGTCGCGTCCTGCAGGCGACGATCGCGGCCGTCACGGTCGCCGTCGTGCTGCTCGGCTTCCCGCTCGCGTTCCTCGGCGCCCAGCTGGTGCGCGAGAACGAGATGCAGGCGCTGCAGACACGTGCGCAGAGCGCCGCTCGTTCGGTCGACTTCCGCCTCGACCAGCACGTGCCGCTGTCCGACCGCATGCTCGAGCCCTACACGGGCGCCGACGACGAGGACATCGACGCCTCGGTCGTCATGCGTGCCCCGGACGGGCAGGTCTACCACGCGGGTGACCGGATCCACGGCCGCTCGCTGTCGGTGACGGCCACCTCCGTGTCCGGTGCGACCGTCCTGCTCTACGTGTCGTGGTGGGACGTGTTCTGGCTCAGCCTGCGGGTGATCGCCCTGGTGG
The DNA here is from genome assembly GCF_014837175.1 of Cellulomonas sp. JH27-2. Taxonomy (GTDB): domain Bacteria; phylum Actinomycetota; class Actinomycetes; order Actinomycetales; family Cellulomonadaceae; genus Cellulomonas. The sequence goes on from NZ_JACYFR010000005.1 coordinate 274,780, forward strand.
TCGCCGCGGCGATCGTCGCGTTCGCGGCCGGTATCGCGATGGCGATCTGGCAGGCCAACCGGCTCGCGGCGCCGCTGGTGTACCTGGCCGCGTCGGCCGAGCAACTGGGGTCGGGTCAGGTGCGCCCGCAGCTCGAGGCGTCGGGCGTCGAGGAGATCGACCTGGTGGCCGCCGAGCTGGCGCGCAGCGCGGACCGCATGGCCGCTCGTCTGGCCGCCGAGCGGCAGTTCGCCGCCGACGCCTCGCACCAGCTCCGCACGCCGCTCACGGCGCTGTCGATGCGGCTCGAGGAGATCATGCTCGCCACGGACTCCGACGAGATCCGCGAGGAGGGCCGCATCTCGCTCGAGCAGGTGGAACGCCTGGTCCGGGTCGTCGACGACCTGCTCATGGCGTCCCGACGCAGCCAGGGCGGCACCACCGAGGCCGTGGACCTCATGGAGGTCGTGCACCAGCAGGAGGAGGAGTGGGCGCCCACGTTCGAGGCGGCCGGACGCCGGCTCGCGATCGCCGTGGAGCCCACGACGCACGTGCTCGCGACCCCGGGCGCGCTCGCCCAGGTGCTCGCGACGCTCATCGAGAACTCGCTCAAGCACGGCGCGGGGACGACGACGGTGCGGTCCCGCCCGGGCGGCCCGTCGGGCATGGTCGTGGTCGAGGTGGCCGACGAGGGCGCGGGGGTGCCCGACGACATCGCCGGACGGATCTTCGAGCGCGAGGTGACCTCCGGAGCGGGGACCGGCCTCGGTCTGGCGCTCGCCCGCGACCTGGCCGCCGCCGACGGTGGTCGCCTGGAGCTCGCCCAGCGTCGACCCGCCGTGTTCGCCCTGTTCCTGGCCGGCCTGCCGGCCTCGATGCGGCCCGACGTGGTCCTGCCTCTCGGCGCCGTGGTCACGGGACGGCGGGGGCGCGGCCGCCCGCGGTGATCGTCGGGCGCGTGCGGACCGACCGCGCGGCCCGCGAAACCTGGCCGAACACCGGGAGAACGCGTGCCGAACTCCGGCGATCCGGACGCACGCATCCTCTAGCGTGGGTATCGACCAGCACCGCCTGACCTCGGGGAGCCACGTTGTACCGCCTGACGCCCAGCACGCAGAGCTACGCCTGGGGCTCGACGACGGCCATCCAGGACATCCTGCGCACGCTCCCGGACGGGCAGCCGCTTGCGGAGGCCTGGTTCGGCGCCCACCCCAGCGCACCCGCGCAGGTGGACGACGGGCGCTCGCTCGACAAGCTCATCGCGGAGGACCCGAAGCACGCGCTCGGTGCCGGCGCTGCGGCGCGGTTCGGTGAGCACCTGCCCTACCTGCTCAAGCTCATCGCGGCCGACGCCCCGCTGTCGTTGCAGGTGCACCCGGACCGCAAGCGCGCCCAGGCGGGCTTCAACGCCGAGAACGCGCACAAGGTCCCGCTGACCTCGCCCGAGCGCAGCTACAAGGACCCCAACCACAAGCCCGAGCTGGTCTACGCGCTCACCCGGTTCGACGCGATGGTGGGCTTCCGGGCCCCTCGTCGGGCGGCGGAGCTCCTGGACGGTCTCGACGTCCCGCTGGCCGCGCGGCTGAGCAAGATCCTGACGGCCGACCCGACACCGGCGGGTGTGCGGACCGCGTTCTCGTCGTTGTTGTCGAAGGACACCCGCCCGGGCAAGAAGGACGTCGCCCGGTTCGCTGCCGCGTGCGCACGCCGGCTCGAGGACGGGTCCCCGTCGCCGCGCACCGACCGGACGGTCATGCGGCTGGCCGCGGCCTACCCGGGCGACCCGGGTGCGGTGACGTCCGTGCTGCTCAACCCGGTGACGCTGCGTCCCGGCGAGGCGCTGTTCGTGCCCGCCCGCACGGTCCACGCCTACCTCAGCGGCGCGGCCGTCGAGATCATGGCGAACTCCGACAACGTGCTGCGGGCGGGGCTCACCACCAAGCACGTCGACACCGCGGAGCTGCTGTCCACGCTCGACACGGTCGCGGCGCCGCCCATCCGCATCGCCCCGGAGCGCGTCTTCACCTCTACCGAGATCTACTACGCGCCGGTGGACGACTTCGAGCTGTCCGTCACGCGGTTGACGGACGAGGGCACGGCGCGCATCCCCGGCCGCGGGCCCCGGGTGCTGCTGTGCATCGAGGGCGAGGTCGAGGTGCACGGCGAGCACGACGGCACGCTCGTCCTGCAGCGCGGCCAGGCGGCGTTCGCGCCGGCCGCGGACGGCCCGCTGACCGCCCGCGGCGACGGGGTGCTCGTCCAGGCGGACGTGCCCTGATCGACCGGGCACATCCGCCCGGCCGCGTCAGGGCAGGTAGTAGTTGGGGTTCGGCAGCTTGAACGTGCGGTCCGCGTACCCGCCCTTGAGGTCGCTGTACTGGTCGCCGAAGCTCGCGACGATGTCGTAGCCGAGCGACTCGATGTGCGCACGGGTGGCCGACTTGTAGTGGATGGTCGTGCAGGAGCCGTTGGGGTCCTCGGCGCACGCGGCCTTGAGGTAGTCCGGGTAGTCGGCGACAGCGGGCTTGGTGAACAGGCCGTCCTCGCCGTCGCTCAGCGTGGTCGGGGCGGGGTAGCCCGCGTCGACACCCACGCCGTCGGCGGTCAGGTTGCCGAGCGTCGCGGCCTCCTGCGCGGCGGGGCGGCCGGTCAGGAAGACGATCGCGTACCCGGCCTTGGCGGCCTTCGTCGCCATCTCGACCATGCCGGGGGTGGCGGGGAAGCGCTGGTCGGTGACGAACTGCGCGTTCGTCGTCGGGTTGTACGCCCAGTTGCTCGCCAGCTCGTAGTTCCACGTCGTCAGCGTCGTGTCGTCGACGTCCATGACGATCGCCTTGGTCTTCTTCGTGCCCTTCGTCGACCCGTGCTTCTGGCCACGCGGGTCCTGGACGGCGGCGAGCCAGCGCGTGCCGGCCTTGGCGACGCCGCTCGCCTCCTTCGCGTAGCTCCCGTCGGGTGCGAACGTCCCGGTGCCCAGCGGGTCGCCGTAGTAGTTGCGGATCTGCTGGCGCAGGACGTCGATGTTGGTGACCTGGTCGGCATGGCGCGGGGTCGAGGTCTTGATCGCCGGCTGGGCGGTGGCCGCGTAGGCGACGCCGCCGCCGACGAGGGTGACGGCGAGGGCGGCCGTGACGAGGGTGGTGCGCCGCGAGAGGCGGCGGGTGCGCAGGCTCATCTCATCTGCTCCTTGGGGGGAGGAATCGGACGCACGCCACGCTAGCCCCGGGCACCGGTTCCGGCGCGACGGGACGGCTCAGTGCGCGAGCGTCCTGCCCGGCCGCCCCGTGAACACCCACTTCTTGTAGCCGACGTACCGCAGCACCGTCCCGATCGCGATGCCCAGCACGGTCGACACGTTGTCCTCCGTCTGCGACGTCAGGTCCAGCGTGTAGTGCGAGAACGCGAGCGTCAGGATCGGGATGACCGCGCAGGCCACGTTGATGACCGCGAAGACGAACAGCTCGCGACCGCGCTGCGGCGTCGCCTGCGCCGCGAACGTCCAGTGCCGGTTGCCGAGCCAGCTCACGAGCGTCGCGGCCGCCACCGAGATGACCTTGGCGGTGATCGGCTTCGCCTCGAGCACGTGCCCCGGACCGAACCGCAGCAGGTTGAACAGGCCCAGGTCGACGACGAACGCCACGCCGCCCACCGACAGGAAGCGCGCGATCTCGAGCGCCCGCGCCCGTGCGACGACCCACGTGGCCGCGGCCGGCGGTGCGGGGGGACGAGCGCCGAGGTCGGCTTCGTCGGTCTCGTTCACGCGTGCTCCTGTCCCGGGGTGCCCCGCTGCGAGGCGTCCCGCGAGGATAGCGCCGGATGCTGGGCGCGCAGGCGCCTGTGCCACCTTGCTCGATTAGGCTCCGGTCCCGTGAGTGCTCCCGTGGTGGCCGTGGTCGGTGGTGGGCAGCTGGCCCGCATGATGGCGCCGGCGGCGACCGCGCTGGGGGTCCACCTGCGGGTGCTGGTGGAGAGCGACACGTCGTCGGCTGCGCAGGTCGTCGTCGACGCGCCCGTGGGCGGTGCCGCGGACCGGGACGCCGTGGCCGCGATCGCCGTCGGGGCGGACGTGCTGACGTTCGAGCACGAGCACGTGCCGTACGACCTGCTCGACGAGCTCGCCGCGGAGGGTGTCGCCGTGCATCCCGGCACCGCGGCCCTGCTGCACGCGCAGGACAAGATCGTCATGCGCCGCAGGCTGACCGACCTGGGCGTGCCGTGCCCGGTGTGGACCGAGCTGCCCGACGTCGCCGCGCTGCAGGCCTTCCTGGCCGAGCACGGCGAGGCCGTCGTCAAGACGTCCCGCGGCGGCTACGACGGCAAGGGCGTGCGCGTCGTGCGCGCGGCTGACGAGGTCCTCGACTGGTTTGCCGCGGCCGACGACGGCGGCGCGCCGCTGCTCGCCGAGCAGAAGGTGCCGTTCGCCCGCGAGCTCGCCGTTCTCGTCGCACGCCGGCCGTCGGGCGAGCTGCGCACGTGGCCCGTCGTGGAGTCGATCCAGCGTGACGGCGTGTGCTCGGAGGTCGTCGCGCCCGCGCCCGACCTGGACCCGGCCGTGGCCGCGCAGGCCCTGGACGTCGCGACGCGCGTCGCCGAGGGGCTGGGCGTCACCGGCGTGCTCGCGGTCGAGCTGTTCGAGGTCGACGGCGGCGTCGTCGTGAACGAGCTCGCGATGCGCCCGCACAACTCCGGTCACTGGACCATCGACGGCGCCGTGACCAGCCAGTTCGAGCAGCACCTGCGTGCCGTCCTGGACCTGCCGCTGGGTGACACGTCGGCCCGTGCACCCTGGACGGTGATGGCGAACGTCCTCGGCAGCACGCACGACGACCTCACGGACGCCCTGGCCGACGTGCTGGCGTCCGACCCGGGCGCGAAGGTGCAGCTCTACGGCAAGGACGTCCGTCCCGGCCGCAAGCTCGGGCACGTGAACGTCAGCGGTGACGACCTGGCCGACGTCCGCCGACGTGCTCTCGCAGCGGCCGCGATCCTGCGCGGCGACGCCTGACGCCCTGGTAGGTCAGGAGGGCACAGCCGTCGCGAGCCCGGCCGCCGTGGACGCAGCAGCCATGCGGGCGTCGTAGGTCGCGACCGTGAGCGAGCCTGGCGCCAGCGCGTCGAGCTCCAGCGCGCTCGCCACGTGGAGTGCGTCGAGCGTGCGCAGCGTGACCGCCGTCGACCCCACGAGCGCGGCGCGTCTCCGGACGGCGGACGTGATCTCGAGCCGCACGACGCCGCGGAGCAGCTCCTCGCCGAGAACCACCGGCACCCTGCGGCGCGTCAGCGTGAGGGCCAGCTCGACCTCGGCGAGGACCGAGGTGAGCAGCGGTCCGGGCCGCTCGTCGAGCCAGCGCTCGAGCGCCGCCGACTCGGGCTCCTCGACCACCAGCTTCGCCAGTGCGCTCGTGTCGAGATAGATCACGGGCGATCTGCCCGCAGGTCCTCGAGGATCTCGGTCGTGGTCGGGCCTGCCTCGGGGACGACCCGGGCGGGTCGGACGGCACTCGGGTCCGCCGGGAGCGCCCAGCCCGCCGCGACCAGGTCGGCCAGCACGTCGGGCTGGACCGGGACGATGCGCGCCACCGGGTGCCCGTTCCGGGTCACCTCGACCGTCTGCCCGCTCGCGACGACCGCGAGCACGCCCGCGGTGTCATGGCTGAGCCGACGCACCGTCGTCCTCTCCATCGCGCGACCGTACCACGGGTGTACCACAGGCGATGATGGGCTCGCCCCCTACGGTTGTGCGGACGGACGGAGAGTGTCGATGGCTGCAGGTGCCCTGGTCGGGATCGTCATGGGGTCGGACTCCGACTGGCCCGTGATGCAGGCGGCTGCCGACGCGCTGGCGGAGTTCGACGTGCCCGTCGAGGTCGACGTCGTCTCCGCGCACCGCCAGCCCGACAAGATGGTCGAGTACGGCCGGACGGCCGCCGACCGCGGGCTGCACGCGATCGTCGCGGGCGCCGGCGGTGCCGCGCACCTGCCCGGCATGCTCGCCTCCGTCACCACGCTGCCCGTCATCGGCGTCCCGGTCCCGCTGGCGTACCTCGACGGCATGGACTCGCTGCTGTCGATCGTGCAGATGCCCGCGGGAGTGCCGGTCGCGACCGTCTCCGTGGGCGGGGCGCGCAACGCGGGGCTGCTCGCGGTGCGCATCCTCGCGTCGGGGACCGACGAGTCGTCGGCCCGCTTGCGTGCCGCGATGAGCGCGTTCCAGGACGGGCTGCGCGCGCAGGCCGACGCCAAGGGCGAGCGCCTGCGCGGCCAGGTCGGTGGCCGGTCGGGCATCGGCTTCCAGGCGTGACGCCCGGACCCGCTCAGGAGGGCAGGCCTCCCACCTTGCCGGCCTCGAGGCTGCCGTCGGCGATGTCCTCGAAGAACTTCGGGGTCTTCTTCGGGTCGAGCTGGACCGTGGAGCCGACGCCGCCGGGGCGGTAGTCGAGGTCCTTGATCGGGGGCGTCCCCGTGATGCCGCCGTCGCCGTTGGCCGCCTTGAAGGCCAGGGCCATCTTGGCCAGGTCCACCATGCCCATGTCCTCGTCGACCGTCAGCGCGCCCGTGGCGGCGTCGATCAGACCCACCTGCTGCGACGGGTGGAAGACCAGCGACTTCGGATCGACCTTGCCCATGATCGCGGAGACGAGCTGGCGCTGGCGCTGGGCGCGGCCGATGTCGCCCTGCGGGTCGGACTTGCGCATGCGCGCGAACGCGAGCGCCTTCTTGCCGCCCACCTCGTGGCAGCCGGCCTTCCAGCTCAGGTGCGAGTCCTTGTCCTTGACCGTCTTGTCGTAGCAGAGCCGCACCCCGCCGACGCCGTCGACGACGTCCTTGACGCCCGCCATGCCGATCTCCGCGTAGTGGTCGATCGTCATGCCGGACAGCTTCTCGACCGTCTCGACGAGCAGCGGCGCGCCGCCCCACGCGAACGCGGCGTTGAGCTTGCCGTGGCCGTGGCCGGGGATGGCGACGTACGTGTCGCGGGGGAGCGAGATCAGGGCCGTCGGGCCGTTGTCCGGGACGTGCAGCAGCAGGATCGTGTCGGTGCGCGCACCGACCGTCCCGTCGTCCTTCACGCCACCGTCGGCGCGGGAGTCGGAGCCGGTGAGCAGGTAGGTGGTGCCGGGCGTTCCCGTCGCGCCCGAGAGCGCGTCGGTGTGCTGGATCTTGCCGTTCGCCCACATGACGAGCCCGATCGGCCACGCCAGCATCGCGATCAGCAGCACCGCGACGATGCCGATGACCAGCGCCTTGCGGGAGCGACGCTTCCTGCCCGGTGCCTGCCCCTCGCCCTGAGCCTCGGGGGTGCCGTGCGGCGGGGTGCCCGATCCGCCCGGGCGCGTGCTCGCGCCGGTGGGGTTGTGGCCGGTCGTGTGCCCGCTCGTCGAGCGAGGACCGGACGCGGCGGTGCGCGGGGCGGCCGTGGCCGCGCGCGGGGTGCCCGCCGAGGAACGCGGCGGGACGCTGGCCGGTGCCGGGCGCGCGGCACGGTCGTCGGGTGCCGCCGGGCGTGCCGCGGCGCGGGGTGCGGGGCGGGGCGCGGCCGGGCGCGCGGACGCGCCTCGGGGGGTGACGGGCATGATGCGCGTCTCGGGCTGCTCACCCACGACGACGGGCTCGGCGGCGTCCTGCGCGGGCCGTGAGACCCGGGCGCCGGGTGCGAAGCTGGGCGGAGCGGCTGGGCGACGCGGTTGGTCGGGGCTCATGCGTCTCCCGTTCAGGACGTCTTGCAGACGGCCGTCGTGTCCTCGAGCGTGAAGCTCTCCTTGCCGGGCTGCTTGGTCGTCGCCGGGGTCGGGGTCGCCTTGGGCGTGGCCTTGGTCGTCTCGCTGGTGGACGAGGACGGGCTCGACGACGCGGTCGACGACGGCTCGGGCGTGGCCGCCTTCTTGCCGTCCAACGGCTCGTCGTTGGCCATCCGGTCCCAGATCACCGCAGCCTCCGACGTCCACTGCACACGGTTGTGGTCGGCCGGGTAGGCGCCCCACGGAATCGTCATGAACGTGATGTTGCCACCTCGGATGTTCCTCATCGAGTAGGCGAGGCCGGCCATGTCGGTGACGGACAGACCCTTGTCGGTCGTGACGGAGCTCGTCGCGGCGCCCAGCAGGCTCAGCAGCTCGCCTGCGTCTGTCATGACGTTCTTGTGCAGGATCGACTTCACCATGGCGGCGATGAGCTCCTGCTGGTGGCCGATGCGGTTGGTGTCGGACCCGTCGCCGACGCCCGCGCCCTTGCGCGCACGGGCGAACCCGAGGGCCTGCTTGCCGTTGAGCGTCTGGTAGCCGGCCGTCAGCTTGAGCTTGGCGTCCTTCGACGTCATGTCGTTCGGGATGCACATCGGCACCCCTCCCAGCGCGTTGACCATCTTCTCGAAGCCCTCGAAGTCGACGACGACGGAGTGGTCGATGTGCACGCCGGTATTCTTCTCGACGGTCTTCCACGTGCAGGCCGTCGCGGAGGCGACGTCACCGCCCTGGTCGTAGCCGAACGCGAACGCGGAGTTGAACATGCCGAACGTCGCGCCGGTGTGCTTGCCGTTGGTCAGCTTGCACGACGGGATGTCGACCATCGAGTCACGCGGGATCGAGACCGCGTCCACGCGCGAGCGGTCCGCGGAGACGTGCAGGACGATCGTCGTGTCCGAGCGCATGCCCCCGATGTGGCCGCCGATCGACTCGTTGTCGTCGCCCTCACGCGAGTCCGAGCCCAGCAGCAGGATGTTGACGTCCTGCCCGGCGTTCGGGTCGTTCGGGTCGGCGGACTTGGTGGGGCGCGGCTCGTCGGCCACCAGGTTGCCGACGTCGATGTGCGACACGTTCCCGTTGATGCGCGCGTAGGTCGCTGCGGCACCCCCGACACCGAACGCCAGGAGCGCGACGACGGCGAGGGACGTGCCTCGCACGATGCGGCGGGTGGCGTGGTGGGTGTGGCGCGAGTGGCGCGCGGTGCTGAGGCGCGCCGTAGCGGCGTGGCGAACTGTCACGTCGGAGATCCTAGGGACGGGTTTCGCGCCACGCGCGGACTGCTGGGTGAGGTGCGGTGGAGGATCTGTGCAGATCAGCGCACAGGTGCCGCGAAGCGGACGATCCGCTCCGGTAACCGTGGATGGGTATGGTGCTGGCCGTGACGATCATCGTGACCGGCGGGGCCGGGTACATCGGGGCGCACGTCGTCGACGCGCTCGCTGCGGAGGGCCGCGACGTGGTCGTCGTGGACGACCTGTCGACGGCGTCCGAGGCCCGGGTGGGCGACCACCCGCTGCACCGATTCGATCTCGCGGCCCCCGACGCCACGGCTCGCCTCACCCAGCTCCTGGGCGACGTCCGCGCCACGGGCGTGGTGCACCTGGCCGCCAAGAAGCAGGTCGGGGAGTCCGTCGCCAGGCCCGAGTGGTACTACCGGCAGAACGTGGGCGGCCTCGGGGCCGTGCTCGAGGCGGCGCGCGCCGTCGGGTGCGACCGCCTCGTCTTCTCGTCGTCGGCCGCCGTCTACGGCGAGCCCGCGGGCGGTGTCGTCGACGAGGACGCCCGGCCCGACCCCATCAACCCCTACGGGCAGACCAAGCTGGTGGGCGAGTGGATGATCCGCGCGGCGGCGCGGGCCTGGGGCCTGCGTCAGGTGTCGCTGCGCTACTTCAACGTCGCCGGCGCCGGTCGCCCCGAGCTGGGTGACCCGGCTGTGCTCAACCTCGTGACGCTGGTCCTCGACCGGTTGGAGCGGGGCGAGGCGCCGCTCGTGTTCGGCGACGACTACCCGACGCCCGACGGCACCTGCGTCCGCGACTACGTCCACGTCGCCGACCTGGCCGCCGCGCACGTCGCGGCGCTGGACTACCTCGAGCGCCCGGCGCCGGCGTACGACACGTTCGACGTCGGTGCGGGGCAGGGGGTCTCGGTGACGCAGATGCTCACGGCGATCGCGTCGGCGACCGGGACCTCGGTGCTGCCGCAGGTCGTCGACCGCCGCCCCGGCGACCCCGCGGTCCTGGTGGCGACCGCCGCACGCATCCGCACCGAGCTGGGCTGGGAGCCCCGCCGCGGGCTCGACGACATCGTCGCGAGCGCATGGTCCGCGTGGCGCGCGCAGCGCGAGGCAGGCGTGGAGCCGATCCGCCCCGCCCGCTGAAGGAACGGGCCTCGTCGCCCACCGTTCACGTGCATCGCGCCCACCGTTCACCCGGCGCGGATACGTTCTCGCACGCCACCACGACGGGGGCCATCCCGACGCTGGAGGACGTTCCGACGATGAGCACGGTAGCCCTCGAGCGTGTGGTGGCGACGCCTGCCGGCCGGTCACGGCGGTTCCGTGCCGACATCGAGGGGCTGCGGGCGATCGCGGTCGGGCTGGTGCTCGTGTACCACGCGGGCGTGCGCCAGCTCCCAGGCGGGTTCGTCGGCGTCGACATCTTCTTCGTGATCTCCGGTTACCTGATCACGGGTCTGCTGGTTCGGGAGGTCGAGTCGACCGGCCGGCTGTCGATGGCCGCCTTCTACGCCCGACGAGCCAAGCGCCTGCTGCCGGCGACGGCGCTCGTCCTCGTCGTGACGAGCCTGGTCACCTGGCTCTGGTTGCCCCAGACGCAGCGCGCCGTGCTGGGTGGGGACATCGTCGCCGCGGCGTTCTACGTCGTGAACTGGCGGCTGGCCGACCGGTCGGTCGACTACCTCGCCGAAGGTGTGGTCCCGTCACCCGTCCAGCACTTCTGGTCCTTGGCCGTCGAGGAGCAGTTCTACGTCCTGTGGCCCCTGGTCATCCTGCTGGTGCTGGTGGTCGCCCGCCGCTACCGGCGGTCGTTGCGCGGCGCGCTCGCGGTGGGCATCGCCGCGATCGGGGTCCCGTCGCTCGTCTGGAGCATCTGGAAGACCGACCACGACCCGGCACCGGCCTTCTTCGTCACGACGACGCGGCTGTGGGAGCTCGCCATCGGCGGCGCGGTGGCGCTGGGGGCGACCCACTGGCAGCGCCTGCCGGCCTTCGCCGCTCGAGCGCTGGTCTGGGCCGGCCTGGGTGCGCTCGCCGGCGCCGCGCTCCTGATCGACGGCGGCACGGCGGCCTGGCCGGGTTCGCTCGCGCTGGTCCCCGTGCTCGCCACGGCCGCCGTGATCGTGGGAGGTTCGGCGGGCGCGCGGCCCGGTGCCCGGCTCTTGGGTGCGCCGCCCCTGGTCTGGATCGGCGGCCTGTCCTACTCGCTGTACCTGTGGCACTGGCCCGTGCTGATCGCCGCCGAGGCGTGGTGGGGTCCGCTCAGCGCCCGCGCGGGGCTGCTCGTCGTCGCGGCCTGTCTGGTCCCGGCCTGGTTGTGTCACGAGCTCGTGGAGTCGCCTGTCCGCAGGTCGACGTGGGTGGCGGCCCGGGCGCGACGAGGGCTCGTCCTCGGCGCGGTCTGCACGCTCGTCGGGGCGGCGGGCGGCGGACTCGTCGTGCTCCCGTCCCTGGGGGCCGACCCTGCGCCTGCGCCGGGAGAGGTACTGGGCGCGCACGTGCTCGACGGGGGCGGCGACTGGTTCGTCAACGACCCGGTGTCGATCACCCCCAGCCCGGACAAGGCCACCGCGGACGTCCCGCAGATCTACGCGGACCATTGCCAGGTCGGGGCCGGGATGACCGAAGCCCGGGTCTGCGAGTACGGCGACCCGGCGGGAATCTGGACGATGGCTCTGGTCGGCGACTCCAAGGCCGCGCAGTGGCAGCCGGCACTCGATGCCATCGCCAAGCGTGAGCACGTCCGGCTCATCACCTACATCAAGGGCTCCTGCGCCTTCAGCGACGGCGCGCTGCTCCTGCCCCAGGGGCAGGCCTTCCCGGACTGCAGCACGTGGAACACCCACGTGCTGGCGGCGGTGCTCGCCGCGAAGCCGGCCGTGGTCGTCACCACCCAGCGGGAGAACCGCGCGCTCGTGGACCCCGACGACCCCACGTCACCGTACGAGTCGCAGGCCATGGTCGACGCACTCGCGAGCCGCTGGCAGACCCTCGAGGACGCGGGGATCGGCGTGGTGGCGCTGGCAGGGAACCCGGGACCGCCGGGCGTGCTGTACGAGTGCGTCGCCGAGCACAGGCACGACGTCTCGCAGTGCTCCTTCCCGAGCAAGGCTCCGACGGCGACCGTGCAGAAGAAGGCTGCGAAGCTCGTCGAGGGCGCCCACGTCGTCGACCTCAACGACGTGATCTGCCCCGACGGCACGTGCCCGGCGGTGATGGGCGACGTCCTGACCTACCGCTCGACGTCCCACCTGACCAAGACGTTCGTCGAGTCGATGACCGACGTCCTCGCGCTGCGGCTCGACCCGCTGCTCCCGTCGGGCTGATCGTTCGCGGCGATTCGGACGCGCCGTCGGCCGTGACCTATCCTTCGGCCGTGCCCGCCGCGAGTCCCGCCCGTCCGCCCGTCGTCGTCTTCGCGACGGTCCGCAACGAGGAACGGGACCTGGCCGCCGCCGTCGCGGCGGTGCTCGCGCAGGACTACGCGGGCCCTTTCCTGTTCGCGCTCGCGGTCGGGCCGTCCGACGACGCGACGGCGCAGATCGCAGCGTCCATCGCGGCGTCCGATCCCCGCGTGATCGTCGTCGAGAACCCGACGGGTCTGACGCCGCAGGGCCTGAACATCGCCGTCCGCGCGGGCGTCGAGGCCCTGCCCCACGCCGTGTACCTGGTCCGCACCGACGGCCACGCACAGCTCCCGTCGGACTACGTGCGGGTGGCCGTCGACACCCTGGAGCGGACGGGCGCCGACAACGTGGGCGGGATGATGGTGCCGCTCGGCGACGGCGGCGTTCAGGAGGCCGTGGCCTTCGCGATGTCGCACCCGATCGGGCTCGGCGGTGGTCGCTTCCACACGGGGGGCGCCGAGGGGGAGACGGAGACGGTCTACCTCGGGTCGTTCCGGCGCGCCACGTTCGAGCGGCTGGGCGGGTACGACGAGCACTGGACGCGAGCGCAGGACTGGGAGCTCAACCTGCGGCTGCGCACGTCGGGTGCGCTGGTCTGGTTCACGCCCAGGATGCGGGTCGAGTACCGGCCGCGCGGGTCGTTCCGCGCGCTGGCTCGACAGTTCTACAAGACCGGCCAGTGGCGACGCGAGGTGGTCCGCCGCTACCCGCGCACGGCGTCGGCGCGCTACCTGGCTCCGCCGGTGGCGGCGGTCCTGGTCGCGGTCGGGCTCGTGCTCGGCGTCGTCGGGCTGGTCACGGGCAGCGTCCTGGTGGTCGGCTTCGTGCTGCCGCTCGGTTACCTGCTGGGGATCCACGTCGCTGCGCTCGTCGCGGGCCGGGCGCTGCCCGGACGCGCCCTCGTGCTGCTGCCCGCCACGCTGACCACGATGCACATGGCCTGGGGGGCCGGATACCTGGTCGGCGTACGCAGGCGCTGACGAACGTAGGAGCAGCTCGCATGTGAGGCACCGCACGAGGTGATTCCTCGCGATTGCCTTGAGCGATGGTCGGCAGATGCCGACATCGTCTGGACGTTCTCGTGCTTCACCCCAGGGGGATCAGTTGTTCCGCAGTGCGCTCACGCGCTCGACCAGGCCTTTCGTCCGACGCGCCGCCGGCGTGGGCATCGCGTTGTCCGTGGCGTGCGCCCTGCTGCCGGTTGCTCCGTCCGTGGCGAGCGCAGCCGGCAGGGTCGTGCCCGAGGTGGTCGTGACCAGCAAGCCGGACGCGTACGGGGACCGTGAGCGTGTCGTGATCGGGGGCCGGGCCGCGGGCGCGCCGGCCGGCACGGCGGTGACCTTGCAACGCTCGAGCCACGGGAAGTGGGCCAAGGTCGCCACCGTGAAGGCCACGTCCACGGGTGCCTTCGTCGTCACGTACCAGGCAGGATCGGCGAAGGCGACGGCGAGGCTTCGCGTGGTCGTCGGGGCGACTCGTCAGGTGAAGAGTGCGAAGTCGGGCGTCTTCGGCATCAGACCGCGCGACGCCGTCCACGTGAGTGCCGCCCTGGCCGGCGGCCCCTTCGTCAAGGGCGATGTGGTCACCGTCTCGGGCACGGTCGCCGGCACCACGTCGGCAGTGGCCGTGCGGCTCGAGGAGCTGCGCGGGGCCACCTGGCACGTGGTTCGGTCCGGGCACACCTCGTCACGCGGCTCCTATTCCCTCGCGACGACTGCGGGGACGTCGAGCCGCTTCCTGCGCGTCGTGGCGCCCGAGGCGGGGCGGCGGGACGCCGGCGTCTCCCGCTCGGTCACCGCGAGCCACTACGCGTGCGTGGCAGGCGCCGCTCCCGTCGGTGGCATGGCTGCTCGCTTCAACACGCCGATCTCCGGCAGTGGTCGCGAGCTGTCGTCGCTGCTCGTCGGTACGGCCTGCGCGGCCGCCACAGGGGCGACGATCAGCGTCTCGACGTACATCCTGGCGGCGAACGATCCGGAGCCCGCGCGGATCCTCACGGCCCTGCGATCGGTGGCCGTCGAGCGCGGCGTGCACGTGCGGTTCGTGCTCGAGCTGCAGGGGAGCGGGATCACCAGCGCCACGGTCCGCCAGCTCCGCAGGTTCGCGAACGTCGTCACCTGCAAGGGCGGATGCATCACGCGCGCCGCGGACGCGGCGCAGATGCACGACAAGGTGTTCGCGGTCAGTGACACGCGGTGGTCCCCGGGAAAGGACCCCGCGGTGATCCTCGGGTCGTCCAACTGGTCCACACGTCAGTTCCACCAGTACTGGCAGACCGCTGCCCTCTTCCACGGTGACAAGGCGCTGTACGCGGCGCACGTCGCGAAGTTCGACCTGATGCGGCGCTGTGCGACCTCACGGTGCTCCGCGTCGCAGGTCAGGGCGACCGTGGCGACCGACCCGGGCCGGGGGATGACGCTGCACTTCTTCCCGCAGAGCTCGGGGGACGAGACGGTGGCGACCATGAGGACGGTCGGATGCGTGCCGGGGTCCCACGTGTCGATCTCGATGTACATCGCGTCCGGCTCACGCATCTCCGCCGTGACCAAGCAGCTACGCCGGCTCGTGAAGGAAGGCTGCGACGTCGACGTGCTGATGAGCGACGGCGGCGCGTACAGGACGTCGAGTGCCGGCCTCGCTGAGGTGCGGAACACGGGTGCGTCGCTGCGGTGCGTGACGCTGTCCCACGCGAAGTTCGCTGTGTATCGCGGCGTCACGGTGGGTGGCCGGACCGTGCAGGCGATGGTGACGGACGGTTCGCAGAACTGGACGACGTCGGGTCTGCGGCGCAACGACGACAGCACCTTCACGCTCTCGACGGCGCAGGCGTCCGGAGGATGGCAGGCGAGGATCAAGGCGATGGCGTCGTCGTACGAGGCCGGTTGGCGCGCGATCGCGTCACGATCGCACCGCTGCTCGTAGCGCGATCCCTGCCCATCGAGGCTCGACGGCCCACGCGGTGAGGCCACGGACCAGGGGTGTCGCCAGCACGAACGCCAGCGCGACGGCCGCTGCCGCCAGGAGCGTCGCCTGAGCAGCGCTCGTGACCGGTTCGTCGCGCAGCGGTGTCAGCACCAGGGCGTGCAGCAGGTAGACGTAGACCGACGCCCGCCCGACCGACGTCCACCAGTGCGTGGCGCGGGGCATCACGACGAGGACGGCGAGGGTCGTGACGGCGGCGGCGCACACCAGGATCAGCCGCAGCAGCGTCCCGCGTCCTGCGGTCGTCCCGATCGCGTCGGTCGCGAATCCGGGCTGGAGAGCCGCGCGGTTGAAGGCGTCGCGGGCCAGGGCCGTCACGACGAGCGCGGCCAGCAGCACGAGGCCCGCCACGACGCGCCACCGGACCGCGATCGACGCGACGACCTTCCCGATCCGGTCGAGGCCGCCGGCGTCCCGGAGCAGCAGACCGGCGACGAAGAAGGGCAGGAAGCCGAGCGTGTCGTCCAGCGCGAGCGCGTGGCCGACCCCGCCGCCCAGACCGCCGAGCACGCACAGGACGAGCGCCGCCACCAGGGCGACGGCGGGTCGCAGGGCGAGCCACAGCGGCACCGACAGTCGCCACAGCACGACCGCGACGAGGTACCACAGCGTCCATCGCGGCACCAGGACGTGCAGGGGCGCCGCGTGCCCACGCAGCACGGAGACCTCGATCGTCTGGAGCACCTGGAAGATGACGTACGGCACCGCGAGGCCGACGACGAGCCGTCCCGCGCGCCTCGTCGTGAGCTCGGCGGTGAGGACTCCCGTGACGAGCACGAACGCGGGCATGTGGAACAGGTAGATCCAGCGGTAGGCGACGTCGGCGGCGACGACCCCCGCGGCCGCAGCCGGTTGCAGGGCGTGCCCCACCACGACGAGCGTCACGAGGACGGCCTTCGCGTTGTCCCAGTACGCGTCCCGTACGTCCGCCGGTTGCTCCACCGGTGGCAATCTAGGTGCGGGCTGTGGGTTGCGCCAGATCCGTCCACCGATTCCGTCAGGCCAGGGCGTGTGGCCTATCCTTCCGCGGTGGGGATCGACGAGGGGCAGAGGCGTGGCTGACGTCAAGAGGATCCTCAGGCGAGGGGTCGAGATGCCCGGCCGCGTCGTGCTGGGCATGCTGCCGGCGTCCACGGCACGTCGGGTCCGCAGGCTCGTCAGCCCTGACGCCCGTGCCCTGCTGCGCTACGACCTGGCTGGGGCAGACCTGGACGTCAGCGGGCGCTACGCGGCGCGGGACTGGCGCGTGCAACAGCTCGAGGTGTGGGCTCGTCGGGCCGGTCGAGGGTTCGAGCTCCCCAACGAGGCCGAGGGCGAGGCCTTCGCCTTCCGCGTCTCGCTCGACCAGGTGCGGGCCGAGGGCGCGCTCAGCGAGGACGAGGTCGATCTGACGCTCCTGCTCACGAGCGACGACGGTGTCCGGCGGCGGGTCGCACTGGGCCCGTTCGACCGCGTCGAGCGGCCGCAGCGTCGGCTCGAGACGGTCGTCGACGGGACGACGGCCGTGGTGCAGAGCTCCCGGACCGGGGCCCTGTCCATCGGGTTAGGGGACGCCCCGGAAGCGTCGCCCGCATTGCTCACGCACCGGCTCGCGCACGGCGACGAGAAGATCGCCGTCGATCTCGAGCTGTCGACCCGCAATGTCGTCGTCGCGGCGGCGCAGCTCGTCGCGACGGGCCGTCAGTCGGGTGTGCGGCTCACGGCCCCTCTGACCGTCACAGCTGATCCCGAGGCGAGCACGCAGGGGAACGGTGGCCTGGTGCACCGCGTGACGGGGCACGTCTCGGCCCTCGAGCTCGCCGCGCTGCTCCCGGCGACGGAGGAGACGGTCGACCTCCACGTCGTCACGAACCCGGGTGAGCCGGGCGAGCGCTGGGTGCGCGTCCGGGTCCCGAACGGCCACCGAGGCCGGCGGATGCGCTCGGTCAGCGCCGACGAGGGTGCGCAGACCACGCTGTTCGTCCCGTATTCGACCTTCCGCGCGCACAACGTCTCCTACCGCGTCGAGCGGTACCGGACCGAGGACTACCGATACATGTGCCGGCTGGCGCGGTTCGGGTGGGCCTTCACCCTCACCCGCCCGTTCACGCGGATCTGGCTGATCGGTGAGGTCCCGTACAAGGCGCAGGACAACGGGTTCCAGCTGTTCCGGCACCTGCGCACGACGAGCCCCGGTCGACGTGCCTACTACGTCATCGACGCGGCGTCGCCCGACCGGGCGAAGCTCGAGCCGTACGGCAACGTCGTGACCGTGAGGAGCCGGGAGCACATCCGGTACACGATGGCGGCCTCGCGCCTGGTCGGCTCGCACCACGCGGAGTACCTGCTCGCGTCGCGGGACCACCGCGTCGCCCGCTGGGCGCGCGGCGTGCGCGTCTTCCTGCAGCACGGGCCCACCGCCAACAAGAACGTCACGCTCAACTACGGGCGCCAGGGCACGGCCGAGCGGCCGACCGAGCGGTGGATCGCGACCTCGGAGCTCGAGAAGCGGATCGTGGTCGAGGACTACGGCTACCGGCCGCACCAGGTGAGCGTGGCCGGGTTCGCGCGGTTCGACGCGCTGTTCACGGACGACGTGGAGCACGAGCGCACGGTCCTCGTCATGCCCACGTGGCGCGACTCGCTCATGCTGGAGGAGACGTTCCTGGCCAGCGACTACTACGCGAACTGGCACGGCTTCCTGCACGATCCCGGACTGCACGACGCGCTCGCGGCGGCAGACCTGGAGGTCAAGCTCCTGCTGCACCCCAACATGCGCAAGTACGCGGACCACTTCGAGTCGGACCGCGTCCACGTGATCCGCCAGGACGACGTGGACGTGCAGCGGATGCTGAAGGCGTGCGCGGTGCTCATCACGGACTTCTCGAGCGTGTGCTGGGACTTCAGCTACCTGCACAAGCCGGTGCTGTTCTTCCAGTTCGACCGTTCGATGCTGGTCAAGGCGCGCGCGCCGCACATCGACTTCGACACGATGCTGCCCGGCCCGGTGTCCACGACGCCGGCGACGCTGCTGGCCGACCTGCGCACGGTCATCGACGACGACCTGCGCATGAAGCCCGAGCACCAGGAGAACGCCGACGCGTTCATCGCGCACCGCGACCAGCACAACTGCGAGCGCATCGAGCACGTCGTCGCGCACGCTTGGAACACCAAGGTCGCGTTCGAGCGCGTGCGCAACGCGGAGAACGTCCAGCTCGTGTGGCGCTGGTTCCGCAAGAAGCCGATGTACTTCCGGGCCGTGCGGGCGCTGGGCTGGGTGGGCCGCCGACTGCCGCGCACCGACGTCGTGCTGTTCGAGTGCGACCGTGGTGCGCACTACGGCGACGCGCCGCGCTACCTCTACGAGCGCCTGGCGGCGCGCGAGCACGGCCTGCAGCTGGTGTGGGCGGACAACACGACGACGCGTCTGACGGACCCCCGCGCGCGCAAGATCCGCCGGCACAGCCCCACCTACTGGTGGGTGGCCTCCCGGGCGCGGTACTGGGTCAACAACCAGAACTTCCCGGCGCCCATGCGCAAGTCGCCGCGCACGCAGTTCCTCATGACGTGGCACGGCACGCCGCTCAAGCGCATGCAGCACGACGTGGAGCAGATGGTCGGTCGCGAAGGTGACTACCACAAGCGTGCGGCCAGGTTGACGAGCTACTGGACGGTGCTGCTCTCGGCGAGCGCGTACGCGACGAAGGCGTTCCGCAGCGCTTTCCAGTTCACCGGGAACGTGCTCGAGGTCGGCTACCCGCGCAACGACGTCTTCTCCTGGCCCGGTGCCGACGAGCGCGCCGCCCGCGTGCGGGGGCGCCTGGGTCTGGCCGACGACCCACGCAAGGTCATCCTGTACGCGCCCACGTTCCGCGACGACGAGCGCCAGGGCGTGCACTGGAAGCAGCGCCTCGAGATCGACATCGCGGGCCTCGAGGAGCGGCTGTCCGACCGGTACGTGCTCGTCGTGCGCTTCCACCAGCTGGTCCGCGACGCGCTGCCGGAGCGGTTCCGGGACAGCCCCTTCGTCGTGGACGCGTCGAGCTACCCGGACGTCCAGGAGCTCATGCTCGCCAGCGACGTCCTGGTCACCGACTACTCGTCGCTGTTCTTCGACTTCGCGGCCCTGGACCGACCCATGGTGTTCTTCGCCTACGACCTGCCCAAGTACCGCGACGAGCTGCGTGGCTTCTACCTGGACTACGACTCGCAGGTCCCGGGGCCGATCGCGCAGACGAACGCCGAGCTCATCGACACGCTCGACGGGCTGGACGGCATCTGGCCGGCCTACGGGCAGCGTCTGCTCGACTTCCGGCGCACGTACGGTCCGCTCGACGACGGGGGAGCGAGCGACCGGGTCCTGGACGCGTTCTTCGGCGACGTGATCGGCTCGCAGCGCGACGACCTGAGCGTGCCGAAGCAGGGCTGATCGTCCGCTCCGATTGCGCGACCGGCGTTCGCTTGGCACCGTGTGCCGATGGACGAGCGACGACGACGTTCCCGACGCGTGGTGGCCGTGCTGGTCGCGGCACTGGTGACGACCGGTCTGGGCGTCGGCCCGGCGCACGCCGCGACGCGCGCGAGCACGACGACGCTGACGCTGAGCCAGACCCACATCCGGTACGGCGAGATGGTGTGGCTGACCGGCAAGGTGACGTCGGGCGGTTCGGCGAGCAAGGCCCGCAAGGTCGTGGTCGAGCGTCGGCTCGGGTCGGGGTCGTGGGCCAAGGTTGCGACGACGACCACGTCGAGCAAGGGCACCTTCACGGTCCGGCAGCGCCCGACGAAGGAGTACACCTACCGTGCGCGGGCGCTCGCCACCGCCACCCGAGCGGGGGACTCGAGCCCGGCCCGGCGCGTCGACCTCACCGTGGGCGCGCGGACGCTCGCGGCCCGAGCGAAGGCCCTCGGCTCGCACGCCGGCAAGGCCACGTCCTCGGCGGTCAAGGCCAAGGTGTCCGGCACGAAGGCCGTGACCTACCGCAGCCACTCCCACGGGCTGCTGGTGCAGGTGACCAGGACCAGCGGGACGGTACGCACGTGGTTCGTCTACGGCGACATCCTGACGGCGTACCGCAAGCAGGGCGGTCCGAAGGGTGCGCTCGGCGTGCCGCTGGCCGACCCCAAGTGCGGGCTCATCGAGAGCGGCTGCGTGCAGCGTTTCCAGCACGGGGCGATCTACGACAACAAGAACACGACGAAGGCGTCCGTCGCGCTCGGGTCCGGACGGATGATGGAGGTCATCGCCGCGGAGAAGTCGCAGGTCGGGTACAAGCAGAAGACGTACAACCACTCGAAGTACAACGTATGGGCGGGCCGCGTCGGCGCGTGGTGCTCGGTGTTCCAGTCGTGGGCCGCGACCGCGTCGGGCAACCGGGCGGCGATCCCGCAGCACGCGTCCTGGGCCGCGTTCCTCAAGGACGTCCGCGCCCACGAGAAGCTCGGCAGGACGCCGAAGGTCGGCTCGCTCGTGTTCTTCGACACCATCTCCGACGGGAAGACGGCCGCCACGCACGTGGGGATGGTCGTCACGGTCAAGAAGTCCACCATCGTGACGATCGAGGCCAACACCAGCACCCCGGGCTCGCACGGCAACGGCCGGGGCGTCTACCAGAAGGAGCGGCCGCGATCATGGGCACTGTTCTACGCGTACCCGTCGTACTGAGGCGACCGCTGTCGGGCGGTGCAGCGCTCGTCGCGCTCGCGATGCTCGCCGTCCTGCTCGCACCCGCGGCCCAGGCGGCGACCGTGAAGGTCACCTTCAAGCCCAGCGCCACGTCGTTCCGGTGGTCGGAGTCGCTCTGGTTCACCGGGTCGGTCAAGAAGGGCACGAAGGCCGGCAAGGCCATGAAGGTCGAGCTTCGGCGGCAGCCGTCCGGCTCGAGCACGTGGAGCACGGTCGCCCGCGCGACGACGACGTCGTCCGGCGGCTACAGCATCCCGTACACGCCGTCCGCGCACACGGCCAAGTACCTCGTCCGCGTCGTGGCGACCTCGTCGACGGCGGTGAAGCGCAGCACGGTCGTGACCGTGAAGTACACCGTGGGCGACCGCACCCTCGAGGCGCGCGCGAAGCAGCTCGGCTCGCGCCTCGGAACCGCCCAGGCGAAGACCGTCCGTCTCAGCGCGACGGCCCGCAAGGCGGTGGGGGACACGTCGGTGACGTCGGTGCGCTACCGCAACTACACCAAGGGGATGCTCGTCGAGGTGGTGCGCGGCGGGAAGATGCGTACCTGGTTCGTGCCGGCCAAGATCCGGGACCGGCTGGTGTCCACGGGCGGCGTGCGCAAGACGTTCGGCGTCCCGCGCAAGGACGCCGTCTGCACGCTCATCGACTCGGGGTGCACGCAGCAGTTCAGCAAGGTCGCGGCCTACCAGAGCTCGGCGTCGAAGCTCGCGCGATACCAGGCGGGCACCACACGCCGCGCCCAGTACCTCGCGGTCGCGCGCTCGCAGGTCGGGTACGCGGAGCCGTCGTGGCGGCACTCGAAGTACAACACCTGGGTGGGGGCGCACAACGCCTGGTGCGGCGTCTTCCAGTCCTGGGTGGCCGCCGCGTCGGGGAACCCGGACCTGGTACCGAAGCGGACGACGTTCGCCGGGCTCGTCAGCTCCGTCAAGAAGGAGCTGGTGACGTACAAGCCGTCGTCGAAGACGCACAGACCCCGCGCGGGGACGCTGGCCTTCTTCGCGTTCAAGACGGCGCACCCGAACACGGCCAGCCACGTGGGCGTGGTGCTTTCCGTGAGCGGCGGCAAGGTGCGCGCCATCGAGGGGAACTCGTCGAAGGGCTCGGTCTTCACCGACGACCGGGGCGTGTACATCCACACCCGCAGCGTGTCGTCGGTGCTGTTCTACGCGGAGCCGGACTGGTGAGCGCCGGCGGGCTCGGCGTCGCCACTACGCTGGGTCGACCGCCCCGACCCTGAGGAGTCCTGCTGTGCCCGTAGCCGGTGAGGTCCGTGCGATCGCACGTCGCGGACGCGCGTACGCCCGACGACGCCGGGACGCCCGGGCCGTCGCCCGCCTGCTGCCCGGTCGTGTGCCGGTGCCGCCCGGCACGGTCGAGGTGGTCGTCTACTTCCCGGACACGGCCGTCAACCTCTACCAGGTGCGGCAGTGGTACGAGCCGCTGCGCCTCCTGGCGGCCCACCACGCGGTGGTCGTCGTGTCGCGCGAGCCCGACGCCACTCGGATCCTGCTGGCCGAGTGCCCCGTGCCCGTGGTACCGATGCGCAACATCGCCGAGCTCGAGCAGTGGTTGGCCACGCAGAAGGTCACGCTGATGCTCTACGTGAACCAGAACGCCAACAACTTCTCCGCGATGCGGTTCGCCGAGCCCGCGCACGTCTTCGTCTCGCACGGCGAGTCCGACAAGGCCTACATGGTGTCCAACCAGCTCAAGGCATACGACGCGGTCATGGTGGCCGGTCAGGCCGCGGTCGACCGGATCGCCGCGAACATCGTCGGCCTACCGCCCGAGCGCCTCGTCAGGATCGGACGTCCGCAGGTGGACGTCGAGTACGACGGCCCGGACCTGCCGGACGACGGCCGGACGGTCGTGCTCTACGCCCCCACCTGGGAGGGCGACCGGCCGAGCATGAGCTACTCGTCGGTCGCGTCGCACGGGCCTGCGATGGTCGCCGCGCTGCTCGCCGACCCACGGTTCCGCGTCGTCTACCGACCGCACCCCCGGACGGGCGTGCAGTCGGAGGAGATCCGGGGGGCGCACGCGGACGTGGCGCGACTGATCGAGCGCGCGAACTCCGCCGACCCCTCCGCGATGCACCTCGTCGACACGAAGACCGCCTTCGGCTGGCACCTGCGGGCCGCAGACGTCTGCATCACCGACATCTCCGCGGTCGCCTACGACTGGTTGGCCACAGGGCGGGCGCTTCTCGTGACCCGGCCCGCCTCGTCGGACGCCGTCCTGGAGAGCTCGCCGCTCGTGGACGCCCTCGCGCTGGTCGACGTGGGCGACGCACGCGCCATCGTCGACCTCGTCGTCGCTGCCCTCGTCGACGGGGGCGCCACCCTCCAGGAGGTGGCCGAGCGATACTTCGGCGACACCAGTGCCGGCGCGTCGATGACACGCTTCCTGACGGCCGCCGACGACCTCGTCCTCGCGCGAGCTGGTGTGCTCGAGGGACGGTCACGCACCCAACACTAGGATCGACGCAACGCCGGGCCTGGCTTGACGGCACAGGACGGAGTCCGGCGATTCGACGAGCCCGACGATCGGATTCATGCGCGCATGGTCTCCCCGACGCCCACCGCTGCTCTCGAGGCGCTGGCGCCCGAGCGCACGCGCACGGCGGTCCGGCCCGAGATCCAGGCGCTGCGCGCGATCGCCGTGATGCTCGTCGTGCTCTACCACCTGTGGCCCGAGCGGCTCACGGGAGGGTACGTCGGCGTCGACGCCTTCTTCGTCATCTCCGGCTTCCTCATCACGGGTCACCTGCTGCGCGAGGCCGAGCGGCAGGGGCGAGTCTCGCTCGCGCAGTTCTGGGCTCGACGAGCCCGCCGGCTGCTGCCCGCGTCGCTGCTGGTCCTGCTCGTCACCGCGGTGGCGACGTTCGCCTGGGTGCCCAGCGGGCTCTGGAAGGACTACCTGCGGCAGGTGGGCGCCGCCGGTTTCTACGTCCTGAACTGGGTCCTGGCGCACGACGCGGTCGACTATCTGGCCGCGGACGCCGCGCCGTCGCCCGTCCAGCACTACTGGTCGCTGTCCGTCGAGGAGCAGTTCTACCTGGTCTGGCCGCTCCTGGTGGTCTTGGCGCTGTGGGTCGCTGCGCGGATGCGCGGGCAGGTGCTCCGCTCGGTCGGCGTCGTGCTCGGGGCCGCGAGCATCGCCAGCTTCGTCTGGTCGCTGCACCTCACCGTGTCGGACGCGCCCCAGGCCTACTTCGTGACGACGACCCGTGCGTGGCAGTTCGGTGCCGGCGGACTGCTGGCGATCGCGATGGTCGCCTACGAGCGGCGCGCCGCTCGACTCGTCGCAGCGCGCGCCGTGCTGTCCTGGGCAGGGCTCGCCGTCCTGGCCTGGACCGGGTACGCATTCACGTCGGCGACACCGTTCCCGGGCACGGCTGCGGTCGTCCCGGTGCTCGGTACCGCCGCAGTGATCGCGGCAGGTGCGCCGGAGGCTGCGTGGGCGCCGACCCGCCTGATGGCGTGGCGGCCGGTCCAGACGCTGGGGGACATCTCCTACTCGACGTACCTGTGGCACTGGCCTCCTGTCGTCATCCTGCCGTTCGCCCTGGGCCGTTCGCTGCACGCCGTCGACAAGGTGGTGCTCCTCGTCGTCGTCCTGGCTCTCGGGTGGGCGACGAAGCGCTGGGTCGAGGATCCCGTCCGCTCGGCTCGCCGTCTCGGCCTGCGGAGGCCGACGGTGACCTTCGCACTGACCGCGGCGGGCATGGGCGTCGTCGCGGCCGTCTGCGAGCTTGGTAGCGGTGCGGCGTCGGTCGCGAGGGAGCGAGCCGAAGAGCGCGCCGAGACCGTCGTCGCCAGCAGGCCGCTGTGCTTCGGGGCCGCCAGCCTGGTGAACGACGGCAAGGGGTGCCCCGACCCCCGCCTCGAGAACGTGGTGGTGCCCGGGCCGGCCGAGGTCAAGAACGACGACGCCGGGCTGCAGAGCTGCTGGAGCGACAACAGCGAGCCGGACATGGAGCCGTGCACGTTCGGGAAACCCCGCCGCGGCGTGCCGCACGTCGCGGTCGTCGGCGACTCGCACGCCCGCGCCTGGTTGCCCGCGTGGCAGGTCCTCGTCGACCGAGGCCACGCCGTCGTCACGCTCTATGCCAAGGCGTCGTGCGTGTGGAGCGCCGTCCAGCCCGAGCGCTCCAAGCCATCACTCGTCGAGGGCTGCCGGACGTGGCAGCGCCAGGTCGGTGCCCACCTCCTGGCGAAGGGGAACACGTACGACGCGATCGTCGTGACGGGGTATGCGCGCCAGAAGATGCAGGTCCCGACCGGTGAGAATCGGCGGGACGTGGTGGCGCAGGGTCTTCTCGATGCCTGGGATCCCGTGCTGGACGCCGGCACGCCGATCATCGCGATCCTCGACAACCCGTCATCCGACGTCGATCCGAACGACTGCCTCCTCAAGGAAGGGCGCGGCGACCCGAGCCGGTGCGACCGACTGCGCAGCGACGTCCTGGTCGAGCACGATCCGCTGCGGGATGCGACCGATCGCAGCGACGGCCGGGTGCCGCTCGTCGAGATGACCGATCACTACTGCCGGGGGGATTCTTGCCCGGCGGTGATCGGCGGCGCGAACGTGCACCGGGACAACGACCACATCTCGTCGACCTACGTGCGCAGCATGGCGCCTTACCTGTGGGAGCGGATCGAGCCACTCGTCGCGCCGTGACTGCGGGAGCGGGACGAACCGCCGCACGACTAGCATGCTCTGGGGTGCCGCGGGCAGCGGGCGCCCCTGGAACCGACGACCACCTGACGAACAAGGAGTGACTTCTCGATGACGACACAGGTGGCGATCCTCGCCGCGGGCATGGGCACCCGGCTCGGACGTCCGTTCCCCAAGCCGCTGACGCCGCTGCGCGACGGCCACACGATCATGGACCAGCAGGTCGCCAAGATCCGCGGCGCGTTCGACGACGTGCAGCTGTACACCGTCGTCGGCTTCAAGCTCGAGATGATCCTCGAGGCACACCCGCGCAACCTCTTCGTCTACAACGAGGAGTACGACCGCACCAACACCTCCAAGAGCCTGCTGCGCGTGCTGCGGGCGTCGGGTGACGGCGGCGTGCTCTGGATGAACGGCGACGTCGTCTTCGACCCGGCCATCCTCGAGCGGCTCAAGCCGTACATCGACAAGGAGCAGTCCCTCATCTCGGTCAACACCGCCACGGTGGCCGAGGAGGAGGTCAAGTACACGGTCGACGGCGACGGCTTCATCGACCAGCTCTCCAAGCAGGTCGTGGACGCGCTCGGCGAGGCCGTGGGCATCAACTACGTGTCCGCGCAGGACAAGGCCACGTTGATCGCGCGCCTCGACGAGGTGGGCGACCAGGACTACTTCGAGCGCGGCATCGAGGTGGCCATCGAGAGCGACGGCCTGAAGTTCGTACCCGTGGACATCTCCGACCTGTGGGCCGTCGAGGTGGACTTCGACGAGGACCTCGAGCGCGCCAACGAGCACGTCTGACCGCGGATGGGGCTGGACGTGGCGCAGGTGCGCCGGCGCGTGCGCGGCTGGGGTGGCGTCGCGCTGCGCCGCCTCGGCTGGCTGCCCGCGGGCATGCCCGACGGACTGGGCGACGACGCCGCGCTGGAGGGGAAGACCTTCCCTCAGCGCGTCGTCGTCTTCTATGCCGGCACCCGGCAGAACCTGTACCAGCTGCGGCAGTGGTACGCGCCGCTGCGTGAGCTCGACGCCACGTACGGTGTGCTGATCGTCGCGGCCGACTCGCGGGCGGCGCGGGTCGTGGCGCAGGAGCAGCGGCTTCCCGTCATCACGGTTGGGCGCAGCGCCACGATCGACGCGATCGCCGAGCGTTCCGGCACCGCGCTGTTCTGCTACGTCGGGCACGACGTCGGCAACTTCAACGCCCTGCGCATCCCGAGCGCGCTGCACGTCTACCTCTCGCACGGCGAGAGCGACAAGCGCGTCGCGGCTTCCAACCTGATCAAGGCGTACGACTACGCGTTCGTCGCCGGTCAGGGTGCGGTGGACCGGTTCGCCGACCAGCTCATGCGGTTCGAGCCGGCGGGGCGCGTGGTACCGATCGGGCGCCCGCAGCTCGACGCGGTGCGCACCGGGCCTCGCGAGCGCCCGACGGGCGCGCCGATCGTCGTCCTGTACGCCCCCACGTGGGAGGGCGGCCAGGGGTCGAGCGCGTACTCGTCGGTCGTCAGCCACGGCGAGCGGCTGGTGCACACGCTGCTCGCCGACCCGCGCTTCCGCGTCGTCTACCGCCCGCACCCGCGCACAGGGGTCTCGGACGCGCGGTTCGCGGCCACCGACGCGCGCATCCGCGCGGCGATCGCCCAGGCCGGTCCCGGTCACAGGGTGGACCGGGGGAACGACCCGTACCGGACGTTCGAGGGCGCCGACCTCATGGTCACGGACGTCTCCGCGATCGCGTTCGACTGGTTGGCGACGGGCCGCCCGCTCGTCGTCACCGTCCCGCCCGGTGCGGCCGACGTCGCGTCCACGGGACTGCTCGAGACCGTCCCACGCCTGCACGCCCACGACGTCGGGACACTGCCCGACCTGCTGGAACGCGAGGTCGTCGCGGATCCCGACGCCGCTCGGCGCGCCCAGCTCGTCGACTACTACTTCGGCACCGTCGGTGGTGCCACCGCGCGGTTCGTCGCCGAGTGCGACCGCGTCATCTCGGAGCGCGACGCTCTGCAGGCTGACGACGTCCTGCGCGCCGGACAAGGACAGGAATGACCGAGCACACCACCTCCGCGCGGCCCACGGTCGCCGACATCAGGCGCGTCGGTCAGCCCGACTCGATCCGCAAGCGCCGCAACGCCGAGCACTGGACCGCTGATGTGTACGGGCGGCGGATCTCGCCGTACCTGACCCTGGGTGCGCTGCGCCTGGGGATGAGCGCGAACGCGGTCACCTGGGTGATGCTCGCGATCGGCTGGGTCGCGGCGCTCACCGTGGCGCTGCCGGGCTGGGGCTTCGCGGTCCTGGCCGTGGTGCTGACGCACCTGCAGATGGTCGTGGACTCGTCCGACGGCGAGGTCGCGCGCTGGCGCGGGACCAGCGGACCGGTCGGGATCTTCATCGACAAGCTCGCGCACTACACGACCGAGGCGCTGATCGCGCTGGCGTTCGGCGTGCGAGCGGCCGGCGGGTTCGGCGAGATCTCCGACAACCTGGCCTGGACCACGTGGGGCGGGCTGTTCGCCACGCTGCTGCTGCTCAACAAGGTCGTCAACGACCTCGTCGTCTCGTCGCGCGCGCAGGGCGGGCTGCCGCCCGCGAAGGACGCCGCCGAGGTCGCGGCGCCGCGCGTCAGCGGGGTGGCGCGGCTGCGCCGCGCGGCGCGGTTCGTCCCCTTCCACCGGCTGTTCCACGCCGTCGAGCTCGCGACCGTGATCGCGCTCGCGGCGATCATCGATGCCTTCGTCGGCGGGATCGACGTGACGCGCTGGACGCTGATCGGGCTCGTCGTCGCGGTCGTGGTGACTGGCCTGGGCCACGTGACCGCGATCCTGTCGTCGTCGAGGTTGCGCGCATGAGCCGCCCGCTGCCGACGATCGGCGTCGTCGTGCTGTCGATGGGCAACCGACCCGTCGACCTGACGATCGCCGTCAAGTCCGCCCTCGCGCAGGAGGGTGTCGAGACCGACGTCCTGGTGGTCGGCAACGGCTGGGAGCCCGAGGGCATCCCTGCCGGCGCGCGCTCGATGGCGTTGCCGGAGAACCTCGGCATCCCCGAAGGTCGCAACGTCGGTGCCGCGCAGGTGAGCGGCGACCTGATCTTCTTCCTCGACGACGACGCCGTCATCCCGTCCACCGATGCGCTGCGTACGATGGCCGAGCGGTTCGCGGCGCGCCCGAGGCTCGGGATGGCGCAGGCGCTGCTCACCACGGCGGACGGCTCGGAGCCGCCCGGCCGCTGGGTGCGCCGGCTGCGCAAGGGCGACCCGCGCCGCTCGAGCGTCATCTTCTCGGTGACCGAGGGCGTCACCGCGGTGCGTCGCGACGTGTTCGAGGGCGCCGGGGGCTGGGCGGGGGAGTTCTTCTACGCGCACGAGGGCATCGAGCTCGCGTGGCGGGTCTGGGATCAGGGCTTCGAGGTCTGGCACATGGGCGACGTCGAGATGCACCACCCCGCCACGAGCCCGAGCCGGCACGCGGTCTCGCAGCTGCTCAACGGCCGCAACCGCGTCTGGCTGGCCCGACGCAACCTGCCCGTGGTGCTGCGCCCGCTGTACGTGGGGACGTGGACGGCGATCCAGGTGGTCCGTGACCGCAAGGACCGCTCCGCGCTGCGGGTCTGGTTCGACGGCTTCCGCGAGGGGTGGCGGGACGATCCGGGCGAAGCGCGCATCATCTCCTGGCGCACCGTCGCGGTCATGACCCTCAAGGGCCGACCGCCGATCATCTGAGGCAACCAATTTGCGGTCGATACTGGATGCTGCGGCGCGGGCGTGTCACAGTTGCCCCCATGCGCCACGGTAGTCGTCTCTCGTTCACTCCTGTCACACGCCTCGCAGCCTCGATCCTGGCCGCGGTGCTGGTGCTGGCGGGGCTGACGGTGGCGCTCCCAACGGCCGCGGAGGCGGCGACGACGTCGCACACGCTGACCGCGCCGACGTCGGTCCACCTGGGGACGTCGGCGACGATGAAGGCCACCTGGATCACGAAGGGCAAGCGTGCGACGGGCAGCGTCCTGCTGCAGAAGCGCTCCGGCGGCACGTGGAAGACGGTCGCGAAGGTCAAGCTCGTCAAGGGCAACGGGTCGGTCGCCATCAAACCCGCGGCGAGCGCGACGTACCGGCTGCACAGCGCGACGTACAACAGCGCTTCGAAGACCGTGAAGGTGGTGCGCAACTGGCTCTCGTTCGGGCCGAGCGCGGGCGCGTCCATCAAGGTCGGGACCTCGGTGAACCTCACGCTCAAGGTCTACAAGGACGCCAAGCCCGTCACGCGGATCGTGGCGCTGCAGCGGCTCTCGGGCAAGAAGTGGGTCACGGTCCAGAAGCTGAAGGTCAGCAGCACGGGCACGACCGTCGCCGTGAAGCCGACCTCGACGACGAAGTACCGCCTGGTCCGCTACTCGCTGACGAGCGCCATCCGCACCGTGACGGTCGACCGCGACTGGGCGTCCCTGTCGTTCTCGTCGCGCTCGCTCGCCACCTCCACCTCGACCACGACAGCGACCGCCACCTGGTACTCCGCGGGCAAGAAGGCCACCGGAACGATGACGCTCCAGCAGCGCATCGGGTCCGGAGCCTGGACCACGGCCGCGAAGGTCAAGGTCACGGGCGGCATCGGCACGGTGACCGTCAAGCCGCTGGTCTCGCGCACCTACCGCCTGCTCGCCGGTTCCGTGTCGAGCTCGTCGGTCAAGGTGAGCGTGAAGACCGTCATCCCGGCATCGTTCACGATCAAGGGTTCCGGTTTCGGTCACGGCGTGGGGATGTCGCAGTATGGCGCCTACGGCATGGCGCTCGACGGGTACAGCGCCACCAAGATCTTGCAGCACTACTACTCGGGCGACACGGTCGGGCTCGATGGGCTGTCCTCCAAGACTTCCATCGCAGTCCAGATCGACAACGCAAGGACGTCACTGCCTGTCCAGATCGTGGGTGGAGCGTGGCGTGTTGGTACGACGCCCGGGCTCTCGACGTTGGCGGGCTCGGCGAGCGCGACGATCAAGTTCGCGGTTGCGAAGGACGGAAAGTCGGTTACTGCGACGTACGGCAGCAAGAGCGTGACGTCGCCGAGTCTCGCCCTGCAGTGGGGTGGGACTACGTACTTCCCCTCACTGACGACCGGCATCTATGCCACCTGGGATGCGACGGCCAATCGGTATCACTACGGCCAGCTCCGGATCAGCGTGCTGAACAAGAAGCTGAACATCGTGAACGACGTTCGACTGCAGACCGAGTACCTGTACGGCCTGGGCGAGGTTCCGTCGAGCTGGTCGATGGAAGCGCTGAAGGCGCAGGCGATCGCGGCGCGCTCCTATGCGGAGACGACGCACCGCACTGGTTGCGGTTGCGACATCCTGGACAGCACGAGCGACCAGAATTACGTCGGCTGGAAGAAGGTGACCGGCACGGACGGTGCTCGATGGGTCGCAGCAGTCGACGCCACCGTGGACGCCGCGACGGGCCAGGGCAAGGTCGTCAAGACGAATGCTGGCAAGGTCGAGCACACCTACTACTACTCGTCCTCTGGTGGCAGCACGCTCAACAGCGAGGATGTGTGGGTCGCCGCGATCCCCGCGATGAGGTCCGTCGACGATCCGTGGAGCCTGGACCCCAGGGTCGGCAACTCGCTCTCTACATGGTCCGTGTCGCTGAGCCAAGCGAGCGCAGCCAAGATGCTCGGCCTCAAGGATGTCGTCGCGATCTCGCTGTCTCACTACACAGGAGGCGGGCTGAAATCGATGACCGGAACATCGTCGATGGGCCTGACGGCTACGGTGATCGGTAAGGCGGACGCCATGCGCAGCAAGCTGAATGCATACGCCACCGGCACGGTCTACGGTCCCTGGGTGAGGTCGGCAACACCGGTGCCGCCGAAGTAGGCCGCACCGGCGCCGTCGACCTCAGCGGCCCAGGGTCGCGTACTTCGCCTCGGTGGCCTCCTTGCGGGGGCGCCACCAGGCCTCGTTGGCGCGGTACCAGTCGATGGTCGCGGCGAGGCCCTCGCGGAACGAGCCGTACTGGGGCTGCCAGCCGAGCTCGTCGCGCAGGCGCGTCGCGTCGATGGCGTACCGCAGGTCGTGACCGGGACGGTCGCTGACCAGGTCGTACGCATCGGCGTCCTGGCCCATCAGGTCCAGGATGGTCTCGACCACCGTCTTGTTGTCGACCTCGCCGTCGGCGCCGATGAGGTAGGTCTCGCCGATCCGGCCGCGCTCGACGATCGCCCACACCGCGGTGTTGTGGTCCTCGACGTGGATCCAGTCGCGCACGTTCTGCCCGGTGCCGTACAGCTTGGGCCGCACACCGTCGATGACGTTGGTGATCTGGCGCGGGATGAACTTCTCCACGTGCTGCAGCGGGCCGTAGTTGTTGGAGCAGTTGGAGATCGTGGCCTGCACGCCGAAGGAGCGGACCCATGCGCGGACCAGCAGGTCGGACGACGCCTTCGTCGACGAGTACGGGCTCGACGGGTTGTACGGCGTGTCCGGCGTGAACTTGGCCGGATCGTCGAGCTCGAGGTCGCCGTAGACCTCGTCGGTCGAGATGTGGTGGTAGCGCACCCCGTGCTTGCGGACTGCCTCGAGCAGCGTGAACGTGCCGATCACGTTGGTCTGGACGAACGGCGACGGGTCGTGCAGCGAGTTGTCGTTGTGCGACTCGGCGGCGAAGTGGACGACCAGGTCGGACTGCGCGACAAGACCGTCGACGAGCGCGGCGTCGCAGATGTCGCCGCGCACGAACGTGATCGCGTCCGCGACGCTCGCCAGGCTCGCCTCGTCGCCCGCGTAGGTCAGGGCGTCGAGCACCGTGACCTGCACGTCGGGGCGCTCGCGCACGGTCTGGAGGACGAAGTTGGCGCCGATGAAGCCAGCACCGCCGGTGACCAGAACACGCACGAGAAACTCCTTCGGGTGGCGCGTGCGATGACGCGCCGTGGGGTTGGGACGGTGACAAATCTACCGGGGCACGTACCCTGGACGGCGTCGCGTGCCTGACGCAACGGTTCGAGGGGGAGCATCGCATGGTCCGCAAGCTGGTCGTGGCGGCCGTC
The DNA here is from genome assembly GCF_014837175.1 of Cellulomonas sp. JH27-2. Lineage (GTDB taxonomy): Bacteria > Actinomycetota > Actinomycetes > Actinomycetales > Cellulomonadaceae > Cellulomonas. The sequence goes on from NZ_JACYFR010000005.1 coordinate 307,527, forward strand.
GGTCTGTCGGTCGCGATCGGGGGGATGGTCGTCCCGGCGCAGGTGGCCGGCGCCGTCGGCCCCGAGGTGTCTCCCGTCGTCCTCGCGCCCGACGAGGACGCTGCCGCGCCTGTCGACGGCGCATCCGCCGACGGGTCGTCGGACGCGACTGCCGTCGACCCCGAGGTTGTCGACCCTGACGTCACCGCCGTGCCCGTCGACGGTGTGGACCCGGCCGCGAGCCGCGACGCGAGCGCTTACGCGCCGGCCCGGACGGACGGATCGTCCGCGTCCGCGCCAGCGGTGGCGGCGGTCGACCCCGACGACGTCGTCGCGCTGGGGGCGCGGACGTTCACGGGCCACTTCCTGGTCGCGGGCGTGACCTGGGACCCGGGTCAGGACATCGCGGTCACGCAGGTCGCCGTGCGGGTGCGCGAGGGTGGGACCTGGACGCCCTGGCAGGACCTCGACGTCGTCGACGTGGGCGTGCCGGGGGAGCGGCCGGGCACCGAGCCGCTGATCAGCTCGGGTGCGGACGCCGCGCAGGTGCGCGTGGCGACTGCCGGCGGAGACGCCGAACCGGCGGGCCTGCGACTCGACGTGATCGACCCCGGGACGACGCCCGTCGCGAGCACCTCCACGAGCACGCCCACCCGCACCTCGGGGGACACGGGCGTGCGGGCAGTCGCCGACGTCGTCCCCGCCGTCGAGACGGTGCCCGCACCGACGCCCACACCGACCTCGGCCCCGACGCCCACGCCCACGCCGACCACGCCGACCACCCCGAGCACCGTGACCGTCGCGGCGAAGACCGGCGCGAAGGGCGACGTCATCCGCCCGAGGATCGTCACGCGCAAGCAGTGGGGCGCCAACGAGAAGCGGGGCAGCGCGTGGCCGGAGGTGTCGTCGCGCCTGACCGCGATGTACCTGCACCACACCGCCGGCACGAACAGCTACTCGAAGTCCCAGTCCGCGGCGATCGTGCGCGGCATCTACGCGTTCCACACCGGCAGCCGCGACTGGCCGGACATCGGCTACCAGTTCCTCGTCGACCGGTTCGGGACTATCTACCAGGGGCGCCGTGACGCGATGACGGACCTGCCGATCGGCGCCCAGGCCGGGGGGTACAACACCGACACGATCGGCGTGTCCGCCATGGGGAACTTCCAGACCGGGAACCCACCGGCCGCCATGGTCGCGTCCGTCGAGAAGGTGTTCGCATGGCAGGCCTACGCGCACGGCCTGAACGCGACCGGGCGCGCCACGCTCATCACCGGGTCGAGCACGGGGAGCAACACGAAGGCGAAGGCGGGGGCGAAGGTCTCCGTGCCCGTGATCCTGGGGCACCGCGACACGAACGGCACGGCGTGCCCGGGGTGGCGGCTCTACGAGAAGCTCCCGGCCATCCGCAAGGCGGTCAAGAAGCAGGTCACGGCGGCGATCGCGAAGTACGGCAAGCCGGTTCCCGCGCTGCCCGCACCCACCGCCGTCGCGCCGACGAGCACGCAGGTGCCGGTCCAGTGGGCGTCGTCGTCGACCTACCGGTGGAAGGCCGTCAAGGGCGCGGTGTCCTACCAGGTCCTCACCCGGTCGTCGGGCTTGACGTACGCGATGGACGACGACCGCGCGTGGACCGTGCTCAAGACGGTCAAGGGCACGTCGACGTCGATCGCCACCGACCCCGGTCGTACGCGCGTGATCGCGGTTCGGGCGATCGACAGCAAGGCGCGGCGGGGTCTGGTCACGGTGATCGGCCAGGTCACACGCCTCGTCGACTGGTCGAGCGTCGCCCGGTCCGCGTCCTGGAAGCGCAGCACCGCGACCGGGTACACGACGTACCGCACGACGACGAGCGGGGCGACGCTCACCGTGAAGAGCGTCAAGCAGGCCCGCGCCGTCCTCCTGCAGGTCGCACGCGGACCGGCCACCGGCCGGATCGAGGTCAAGGCGGGCAGCAAGCGGCTCGGGTACGTCGAGACCCGTTCCTCGACGACGACGTCGCGGGCGGTCGTCCGCCTCGACCTTCCCGCCTCCACGTCCGGCACGATCACGCTGCGCACGGTCGCCGGCCGCGGCCCGGTGACCGTGGCGGGCATCGCGTTCCCGAGGGTCAGGACCGCAGCCCTGACGCTCGGCCTCGGGCGGCTGCCGTCCGCGACGCCGACGAAGGTCGCGCTGTCCGCCTCGCAGGCACCGTTCCTCGAGGCCACGTCGTCGGTCTACCGCTGGAAGAAGGTGTCGACGGCCGTCCGCTACGAGGTGTTCGTCCGTACCGCGGCGCACGGCAAGGCGTTGCCGTCGTCGTGGACGAAGGTGAGGACCACGACCGGGACGTCGTACCGGCTGCCCACCTCGCCGTCCGGGCGCACGTGGCTGGTGGGGGTCCGGGCGGTCGGCAAGGGCGGCTCGAGCGCGATCACGTCCTTTCCGCGGGCGACGCGTCCCGTGTCGAGCGCGCTCGTGAAGCGGTCGTCGGGGTGGACCACCAAGCACGGCGACAGCTGGTACCGGGCTCAGGTGTGGCAGGCGACGACCGCCAAGCGGACGCTGACGGTGACGTCCGCGAAGAGCGTGCGCGCGGTGCGGCTCATCGTTGCGTCGGCGCCCGGGCGTGGGCGCGTCGTGGTCAAGATCGGCTCGACGACCATCAAGACGGTCTCGACCGCATCGGCCCAGCCAACGGCCCACCGGCACCTCGACATCGTCCTGCCCAGGACCATGAGCGGGACCCTGACCGTGACGGCGCTGGACCGCAAGACGGTCAGGATCTCTGCCATCGTGCTGGGGCGTTGATGCGTCCTGACCTGCAGCTTCGCCCCTCTTGCAGCGACGGCGCGCGATAGATCACCCAGGCAATCGGCGCAGGTATACTGCTCCCGCCCATCTGTGCGTGAGGGGTCGCCCCCGGCTCGTGCGCACACATCCGAGCAGGGAGCACGATGCACGAGACGACGACGGATCCGGTGCGGCAGCAGCCACGACTGGCGCACAGCACGGGTTCGGGAGGGTCTCGCACCCTTGCCATCGATCCGGTCGTCTTCATGCAGCCTCTGCATCTCATGCCCTCGGGGTGGCTGGAGCACGTCCCGTTCGCGTTCTGGCTGGCAGCGACCCACCGGCCGACGACGTTCGTCGAGCTCGGGACGCACTACGGCGTCTCCTACTTCGCCTTCTGCCAGGCGCTGGACGTCACAGGGCAGGCGACCCGCTGCTTCGCTGTGGACGCGTGGAAGGGCGACGAGCACGCGGGTGCGTACGGACCGGAGGTGTTCCGGGCCGTCCGTGATCACAACGAACGCCTCTACTCCCGCTTCTCGACGCTCATGCCCATGTTGTTCGACGACGGCCTCGAGTTCTTCGCGGACGGCGAGATCGACCTCCTGCACATCGACGGCTACCACACGTACGAGGCTGCGCGTCACGACTTCGAGTCCTGGCTGCCGAAGCTCTCCCGCCGGGCGGTCGTCGTGCTCCACGACACGAACGAGCGGAAGGACGACTTCGGAGCCTTCCGGTTCGCCGACGAGCTGCGTTCGATCTACCCCGTCGTGCAGTTCTCGCACGGGCATGGTCTGACTGTCGTGGCCGTCGGTCCCGACCAGAACCAGGAGATGCAGGAATTCTTCCGTACGGGCCACGACGGCGCGGCCCTGAGTGACCTGCAGAAGGTGTTCGGTCGGCTGGGCAAGGCATGTGCTCAGGACTTCCTCAAGCGGTCGCTCGAGGTCGAGCTGCGCGACACCAAGCGAGAACGCGATCGTCTGAAGAGCGACCTGGAGGGAGCCCGTGCTCTCGTCGGTGAGACCGAGAGCGAACGTGGCGCGCTCGAGCGCGCGATCATCGAGCGTGAGGCGACGTTCGACGCGGAGCGTCTCAAGGCGGAGTCCGAGCTGGCCACCGCCCGCCAGAACCTGCGCGTCGCGGCGAGGTCGGCGCGCACGATGGGCGAGGCGGCCCGGGCGGCCAAGACCACCCTGTCGGGGCGGGACCGTGAGCTTGCGGCGGCGAAGAAGAGCGCGGCGGCCCGCAAGCGCGAGATCGCCAAGATGAAGCGGTCCACGTCGTGGCGCCTCACGGCGCCGTTGCGTGCCATCGCGCGCGCTGTCAGGCGCCCCAACCGGCGGCGTGACGCCACCGGGGGAGCGGGAGCCGCGCCGCGCCGCTCCGCTCCTGCGCGGCCCAACGGCGGCGCCCCGAGCGCGCCCGTCGTCGACGCTCGCTGGTACATGAGGTACTACCCCGACGTAGCGGTCCAAGGGCTCGACGCGGTGACGCACTATGCCGCCATCGGTGCTGCGCAGAAGAGGCACCCCAACCCCGACGCGTTCAGACGCGCCGAGGTCCCGGCGTTCGACGCCGACTGGTATCTCAAGGCCTACCCCGACGTCGCCAAGGCCGGCATGGACCCCGTCGTCCATTACTCGCTGTTCGGGCGGCGTGAGAAGCGCTCTCCCGTCCCGACCGCCCTTCCCGTCAAGCGGCAGGCCATCCGACGGTCGTACCAGGACTGGGACCGCGAGGAGGAGCGCGACTTCCTCGCGCAGATCGACACGGTCTACCAGCAGCATCAGCACGAGGTCGATCGGGCGCTCGTCTCGGTCGTCATGCCGACCTACAACCGCTCGTCCCAGATCGCCGACGCCGTCCGTTCGGTCATCGCGCAGAGCCACGCCAACCTCGAGCTGCTCGTCGTGGACGACGGCAGCACCGACGACACCGAAGCGGTCGTCACCGGGTTCGCAGACCCTCGGGTGCGGTATCTCCGGCTCGCCAAGCAGGGTGTCTCGAGTGCTCGGAACGCGGGCCTCGCTGCGGCCAAGGGGACGTTCGTCGCATACCTCGACAGCGACAACACCTGGACGACCGACCATCTGCGTCACCTCGTGACCTTCCTGGTGCGCACCGGATCGACGCTCGCCTACTGCGGGCTTCGCGCCACCGGGGACGAAGGTGCCCCGCCCTACTACCGCGGCGCGCCGTTCGACTACGAGTTCTGCCTGGACGGCAACTACGTCGACCTCAATGCGGTCGTGCACCGGCGGCTCGACGACGCGCGGTACCGGTTCGACCGCGAGCTCCGACGGCTGGTCGACTGGGACTACCTGCTGTCCGTCACGCGGACGACGGGAGCGACCTTCCTGCCGTTCGTGGGCGTCAACTACTACGCCGGCTCCGGATTCGGTCGCATCACCTCGACGGAGCACCAGGGCGACGCTCTCCGGGACCTGGCGGCGAGGATCCAGGCCCGGCACGCTCTCGGTCGGGGGCCGGTGGCACCGGCGCGGGCCTGGCGGGATGCGCTCGCCGGGGGAGCGGCACTGCTCGGGGACGAGCACTCGGCACCGTTCGAGGCCGCGGACGCGCGCATCGACTGGTCGGAGCTGGCCGGAAGGTCTCGCGTTGCCGGTCGGGTGAGCGTGGTCGTCCTCGGCTTCGACAACTACGACCTGACCCGGGCGTGCGTGCGATCCGTCCTCGAGCATCCCGATGGACGTGACCTCGAGCTCGTCGTGGTCGACAACGGGAGCTCCGACGGCTCGCACGCGAAGATCGTCGAGGAGTTCGGCGGGCGCACGGATGTCGTGCCGCTGAGGCTCGAGCAGAACGTGATGTTCTCGGCTGGGAACAATGCGGGATTCGCTGCGTCGAGCGGTGAGGTGGTCGTGTTCCTCAACAACGACACGATCGTCACCGAGGGCTGGCTCGACGGCCTGGTCGAGCCGTTGCGGCTCGACCCCACCGTCGGAATGGTGGGACCGAAGCTCCTCTACGAGGACGGAACCGTCCAGTGCTGCGGCATCGTCTTCTCCGCGAAGTCCCACATCCCGTACCACGTCTATCAGGGTCACGCGGGCGACGCCCCGGAGGTCAACAAGGCCCGCGTCCACCAGGCGCTCACGGGAGCCTGCATCGCGATGCGGGCGACGGACTTCGTCGAGCTGCGAGGTCTCGACCCCGCCTTCATCAACGGATGTGAAGACCTCGACCTCGCCTTCCGGCTGCGCGCGCAGCTCCGGCTGCGCGCGCTCTACAACCCGGCGTCCGTGGTGTACCACCTGGAGAGCCGCTCGAGCGGGCGCGGGCGGTTCATCGCGCGCAACAGGGCCGGGTTCGTGGCGAGGTGGGCGGGCGCGGTCGTCGCGGACGACGCCGGCGTGTACGCGGAGGACGGCTTCCGCGCCGTGAGCTACGTCAAGGCGGGCAGCGAGGCCGACGGCCCCACTGCTCTCTACCGTCCTGTCCTGGAGCCCGTCGAGCTGCCGCGCGACGTCCCGGACCGGGTCGTCAACATCGGGTTCAGCTCGATCTGGCACACACGGGGCGTCAGCATCCAGACCAAGCAGATCACCGACGCGATCGAGAGCCCGACCCTCCGGACCCACATCTTCGCGCGCTGGGAGAGCGACCGGTTCGAGAACGCCGGTGCCGTGGAGCATCCTCGCGTCCTCAACGCGGGCGACGACCCGACGCCGGCGGAGATGCTCGCGTGGGTACGCGACAACGAGATCGACTGCGTCGTCTTCATCGAGGTCCATCCCAACGACTGGAAGCGCGTCAGTGCGCTCAAGGCCGCCGGCGTCGAGGTCGTCTGCTACGAGAACCTCGACGTGCTCCGTACCGAGAGCCTGCATCGCTACGACGTCTTCGACACCTTCCTGTGCGCGTCCTACACGGCGCGTGAGCGTCTGCTGCGACGCTTTCCGTCCAAGCGCGTGATCTTGGTGCCGTGGGCGAGCGACATCAGCGTCCCCGACCAGGTCGAGCGGCCTGCCGACGAGATCCGCTTCGTGCACGTGGGCGGCTGGGGTGGCCTCAACAACCGCAAGAACACGGACATGGTCATTCGTGCGTTCGACGCCGCTGCCCCGAGCTCGGCCAAGCTCTTCGTCTACTCGCAGGTCTCCGTGGACAAGTACGGCGACGAGATCGCCGAGATCTGCCGGACCAATCCGGCCGTGGTGGTGATCGAGGGCACGGTGCCGGAGATCAGCGAGGCGTACGCGGGCAAGGACGTCCTGCTCTGGCCGTCGAAGCGTGAAGGCGTGGGCCTCCCGATCATCGAGGCGTTGGCGTGCGGTCTGACGGTCGTCGTCTCCGACGGCTACATGATGCGGCAGTGGATCGTCCCGGACGAGCACGGGCTCGTGTGCGCTGCACGTCCGCGCTTCGACCGGATGACGCTTCCCGAGATGATCGTCGACGAAGCGAGCCTCGTCGAGACCATCCGCACTCTCGCGAACGATCCTGGGCGCGTGCACGAGTTGAAGGCTGCGGTGGCGCGGGACCGTGCGCTGTGGACGTGGGAGTGGCAGCGCGACGTCCTCGCGAGGCTGCTGCGCGAGCGTGCGGTCAGTCCACTCTCGCGGCCGTCGGAGCTGCTCGAGTACGTGCCGGAGGAGCTGCGCAGTCACGAGGCCAGACGGCGGTCGTTCGACTGAGCGCTGGTGCCAGGTCGGGCGTGGTCCTCGGAGTGACCTGCGGGTCGTCGTGAGCTGTCCGACCGTGGGCCTGGCGTCCATCTGCGGGCGAGATCGCCCGCAGATGGACGCCCGTCCATCTGCTCTGCCGTACTAGACTCCCGGCCAGAACGCGGGACGGGATGGCAATGACGACATACGTGCGCAGGGACTCGCTGCGTCGCCGGGCTCGACGGGTCGGCGGACGGCTGATCCAACGTTTCGGGCTGCTGCCGGCCGGCGTGCCCGACGCCCGCGGCGACGACGCCTCGCTCGTGGCTGCCGGGTCGCTGACCGAACGCGTCGTCGTCTACTTCGGCAGCACCCCGGAGAGCGTCTACCAGCTCGAGCAGTGGCTGCCCGCGCTCGAGGCCCTGCACGCCGCCCACCCGGTGGTCGTCCTGACGGCGGACTCGCGGTCGGCCGCGCGCATCCGCACGCTCACGCGGCTGCGGGTCGCGACGGTCTCGCGCTACGCCACCTTCGACGACCTGCTCACCGGCAGCCAGGTGCGGCTGGTGCTGTACGTCAACCACCACGCCCAGAACTTCGGGCTGCTGCGCTTCGGCGACGTCACCCACGTGTCGTTGCTGCACGGCGACAGCGACAAGGTCGTCTCGGTCTCCAACCAGGCCAAGGCCTACGACTTCACGTTCGTCGCCGGCCAGGCCGCGGTCGACCGGTTGAGCATCCACCTGCAGCACTTCGACGCGGCCGCGCGGTGCGTCGTCGTCGGGCGCCCGCAGGCGTCCGCCGCGCCCCGCGAGCGCAGGCCGGGAGAGCCGCTGACCGTCCTGTACGCGCCGACGTGGGAGGGGGCGCAGCGGTCGGCCGCGTACGGGTCGCTGCTCGACCTCGGCCCTGCGCTCGTGCGCGCCGTGGTCGCCGATGCCGGCCTGCGACTGGTCTACCGGCCGCACCCGCTCACGGGCGTGCGACGCCCTGACTACGGCGAGGCCGACGCGGCGGTGCGGGAGATCGTCACCGCAGCCGGGCACCGGGTCTCCACCGGCGCGGCCATCGCCGACGACTTCGCCGCCGCCGACGTGCTCGTCTGCGACGTCTCGGCGGTCGCGGTCGACTGGCTCGCGACGGGGCGTCCCCTGGTGCTGACCGAGCCGCCCGGTCAGGACCCGACGGCGCTGCGCACGCCGCTCGCCAAGGCCGTACGAAGGCTGGGGCCCGACGACGCCGCGCGGGCCGCGAGCATCGTGCGGCAGGAGGTGGAGCGTGACGAGCTGGCCGCCGACCGGGTCGCGATGGCCCGTTACTACCTGGGTGACACCACGCCCGGTGCCGCACTGAGCCACTTCCTGGCCGCGTGCGACCAGGTCGTCGCCGGCGTCGACCCCGCGCCCGTTCGCGTCGACGGCCGAGCGACGGACGCCTTCACGCTCTGATCGTCGCAGCGCCCGGGTGCGTCCGGGTGGGTCCGGGCGGTCCGGTTCAGTCCGTCGCGCCGGCGTCGAGCTCGTCCGTCTCGAGCTCGCTCGCGTCGAGCTCGTCGTCGTCGGTCGCCTGCTGCCCCGCGGTGCGCGGGGCGTCGACGAGCGCGCGCACCGCGTCGACGAAGACCTGGCCGTACCCCTCGACGGGGAAGTCGCCCAGGTAGTAGCGGCGCAGGTCGGCACGGGTGGCGGCCATGTCGTCGGTCCGCAACCGCGCGATCGCGTCGCGGACCTCGCCGGCGTCGGCCGCGTGCGCCACGTAGGCGGCGCGCGCCAGGGGGAAGTCGGCCAGGAAGGTGGCGTCGTCGTCCTGCCCGACGCGGGCCAGGACGAACGGCTTCTCGCTGAACAGGTAGTCGGCCGGCACGGAGGAGACGTCCGCCACCAGGGCGTCGGAGGAGTTGAACGTCTCGTCCAGGTCCAGCTCGGACGCCGCGGCGCCGTAGAGGTGGTTGCGGCCGCTGGCCGCGCGATCGGCCTCGAGCAGCGCGTGGATGTCGGCGATGTGCCCGCGGGACGCGGCGTCGCCCATCGAGAACGGGTGCGGGCGGAACGTCACCGTCCACCCGGCCGCGAGCAGCTCCGACACGAGCAGCGTGCCGTGCGCGAGGGAGCCGAAGTTGTTGTCCGCGTGGAACCCGGTCCATGTGGGCGCGTACAGGACGTGCTCGCGCCGGTCCGTCGTCGCCCGGGCGATGTGCTGCACCTGCGGGCGCCCGACGATCCGGAACTTGTGCGCCGGGATGGACACCCCGTGCTGCTCGTACCGGTCGACCCCCGCCTGACCCGCGACGAAGATCTCGTCGAACATCGCCGTGACGGGGTTGTAGCTGGACGGCTTGTCGCTGTCGCCGTGCAGGAGCTGGACGTGCGTGAGATCGCGGTAGCGGACGTTGTGGCCGTTCTTGGCGCCGTTGTTCACGTAGATCGCGACCCGCAGGGAGTCGAGCTGGACCCCATCGAGCTCGGCGAGCGTGCGGGCGGCGATCACGGGGACGTCGGTGAGCTCGGCGACGGCGAGCGCGAGCGGCGACTCACGCACGACGATCACCCAGCGGCGGTCCACGGCCGCGAGGTGCTCGAGCCACGTGCGGAGCTGGTACTGCGTGCCGCCGGGACCCGACAGGTAGACCATGAACCGCGGTGCGTACGCCTCCAGGGCGGCTCGGACCTCGTCGTCCAGGCGGCCGCGGTCGCGGGCCGCCTGCAAGGTCCAGCCGAGCACGACGGCGGCGTCGACGAGCGTCCCGACGGCAGCGACGACGGCGAGCCACGTCGCGACCGCACCGAGCGCGGTGAGCGCGACCAGCACCACCGAGGCGAGGACCACGAGGCCGCCGGAGCGGGCGTACGGGCGGCGCAGGTCGAACCCGGGCAGGTTCATGACGGGCCTGCTCGACGCCCGCCACAGACGAGCACCGGACGGTTCCGTCGCGACCAGTGCCGCGAGGGCCGCGGCGGTGAACACCGACCAGCGCGGCGCGTCCGAGCCGGCGACGAGCACGACCGCGGCGACGGCGGTGACGGTGCGCGCGGCACCCCACGCACCGAGGTGGCGCAGTGCGCGGGGTCGCCGGCGCAGCCCGAGCGCGTTCGCTGCCAGGACGACGCCGCCGAGCGTGAGCGCCCAGCCGACCGCGTCCAGCGCCGCGGCGCAGACCGCGAGGACGGCGAGGGTGTTCAGTGCGCCGGTCGCGACGGCCTTCGCCGCCGAGCCGGACCGCAGGCGCAGCCGGAGACGGCCCAGCAGTGCGCTCACCGGCGAACGACGAGGTTGGCCGAGTCGACGAACTTGCCGACCGGCGACGCGAGCATCTCGATCACCGCGGCGACGTCGCCGGGCTGCATGATCGTCGTCGGGTCCTCGGTCGGTGCCAGCACCCTGCGCAGGGCGGTCGCGGTGCGGCCGGGGGAGATGCACACCACGCGCGTCCCGTAGATCGCGAGCTCCTCGCGCATCACCTCGCTCATGTTGATGAGCGCGGCCTTCGACGCCGAGTACGTCAGCCAGCCCGAGCGGCCCGTGATGCCGGCGGTCGACGCGATGTTCACGATGAGGTCGAAGTGGTTGCCGCGACGCAGGAGCTCCTGGACCAGCGTGAACGGTGCATACAGGTTGACGGACATCGTGCGCTCGAAGTCGGCGAAGTCGACCTGCTGCAGCGCCACCGGGTTGGTGTAGCCGGCGTTGTTGACGAGGAAGTCGACGTTCCCGACCTCCTCGACGATGCAGTCGATGAGCTCGAGCAGGCCGTCCCGGTCGCCGACGTCGGCGCGGTAGGTGAAGAGCTCGATCTCCCGCGGGTTGTTCGCCTCCAGCTCTGCCAGGGCGTCCGAGTAGTCCTGCGAGTCGCGCGCGACCAGGACGATGCGGCTGACCGTCCCCTTGTCCGGGCTGGTCTCCTGCAGGAAGCGGCGGACCGTCTCCAGGCCGATGCCGCGCGAGGCGCCCGTGACGAGCAGCGTCTTAGTCATTCCAGTTCTCGTCTCCGCCGGTGAGCAGGTACGTGGCGAGCTTGATGTCGGTGGGGGTGGTCACCTTGATGTTGCGGTCGCTGCCCGCCACGAAGCGCACGTCGTGCCCGGCGACGGCGACCAGCGTCGCGTCCTCGGTGAACAGACGATCCTCGCGCTCGGCGAACGCGTGCGCGTCGCGCAGGTCTGCGATCGAGAACTTCTGCGGGAGCTGGACGTTGCGCAGCGTCGACCGCTCGAGGTAACCCGTCACGCGGCGCTCGTCGGGGTCCACCGGCGCCACCGTGAACGGGATCTCGAGCATGAGCGAGACATTCCGGTGCTCGGAGGCGACCAGCGAGCGGAAGTCGTCGGACGAGACCAGCGGACGCGCCGTCTCGTGGATGACGACGTCCTGCTCGGTGGCGACGTCCAGCATCGCCCGGACGGACTCGTGCCGGCTCGCCCCGGCCCGCACGTACGTGACAGGCGTACGGATCGCGTAGTCGGACACGATGGCCTCGATCTGCTGGCGCCACCCGTCGGGGTAGTTCAGGACGATCTGCGTGATGTCGTCGACCGCGTCGGCCGCGACCAGCGAGTACACCAGGATCGGCAGACCGTTCACCTTGACGAGCTGCTTGGGCTGGCCGGCGCCGGCCCGAGTGCCCACGCCGCCGTTGAGCAGCAGCAACGAGTACATCGAGAGTCCTCTCGCGGACGTGAGTCGGGTCACGACGGCCGGTCGCCCGGCCGGGACGGGACGTTCCGCGACGTCGCGGGGCTGCCCGGCGTCTAGTATGGGGCATCGGTCCGGACCCTCGTCGTCGCGACGAGCCCCGGGCCGCCGCCCGGTTCCCGACAGATTGGCCCCACGCCACGTGCCCGCTCCGACGCAGTCCGCAGGACTCGTGACGCCGGCGTCCTCGGGACCGCAGGACGAGTCGATCGCGATCCCGACACGGCCTTCACGCCCTCAGCCGGTCGACGGCGAGCTGCCCGACGCGTTGGGCCCCTTCGCGTCGAGCGACGAGATGCGCGCCGTGGCGCAGGCGTCAGGCCTGCGCCAGATGGGCGTGCGGCCGCCGCTGACGGACTACGTCCGGTCGCTGTGGGCGCGGCGTGCATTCATCCGCACGCTCGGCCAGGCGAAGGCCTACGCGCGCAACCAGGGCTCGTACCTGGGCCAGCTGTGGTCGATCCTCAACCCGCTGCTGAACTCGCTCGTCTACGTGTTCATCTTCGGGCTCCTGATCAAGACGACCCGTGGCACGGAGAACGGCATCGCGTTCATCGTGACCGGAGTCTTTCTGTACCGGTTCTTCGACTCGTCCGTGAGCACCGGGGCGAACTCGCTGAAGAGCAACATGAGCCTGGTGCGGTCCGTGCACTTCCCGCGCGCGGTGCTGCCCATCTCGACGACCATCACCGAGCTGACGACGCTGGGGCCCGCCCTGGTGGTCATGGTGCTCATCTCGTGGGCGTCCGGTTTCATCCCCAGCCAGGGCGAGGTGCCCTTCACCTGGCGCCTGCTCCTGCTGCCGGTCGCCGTCGCGCTCATGTGGGTGTTCAACACCGGGTGCGCCTTCATGGTCGCGCGGTGGGTCGCGATCACCCCGGACCTCGGCAACGTCATCCCCTTCGCGCTCCGGTTCGTGTTCTACGCATCCGGCGTGCTCTTCAGCGTCGACCACTACCTGAAGGACCACGAGGCGCTCGCGGGTGTGCTCAGCTACCAGCCGATCGCCGCATTCCTCGACATCGGCCGCCAGGCGGTCCTCAACGACCCCGTCGCCGCTCCGCTCGACCTGACCATGTGGTTCGTCGCGCTCGGCTGGGCGATCCTGTTCCTGGTCGTCGGGTTCTGGATCTTCTGGCGCGGCGAAGAGCGCTACGGTCGGGACTGACATGAGCATCCCTGAAGAGATCGACTTCGAGGTCGACGCCGACGACCTGTCACCGCTCGCCGCCGACGCGCGGCCGCTCGGCGCTCCTTCCCTCGTCGTCGACGACCTGTACATCACCTACCGGGTGTTCGGCGGCAAGCGGGTCGGCGCTGGTGTGGGTGCCCCGCCGAGCCTGCTCAAGCGCCTCCTCGGGCGTGGTCGCACGCACGTCGGCGGCGTCACGTCCGTCGAGGCCGTCAAGGGCATCTCGTTCGTCGCGCGGCACGGCGAGTCGATCGGCATCGTCGGCATCAACGGCTCCGGCAAGAGCACGCTCATGCGCGCCATCGCGGGCCTGATCCCGCCCACCCAGGGAGCGGTGTACGTCTCGGGAGACCCGTCGCTGCTGGGGGTCAACGCCGTGCTCATGGGTTCGCTGACGGGCGAGCGCAACGTCATGATCGGCGGGCTCGCGCTGGGCCTGTCACCCGAGGAGGTCCGCGAGAAGTTCGACGACATCGTCGAGTTCTCCGGCATCGGCGACGCCGTGTACCTGCCGATGAGCGCGTACTCCTCGGGCATGGGTGCCCGCCTGCGCTTCGCGATCAGCGCGGCGGCCGTGCCCGACGTCCTCATGATCGACGAGGCGCTCGCCACCGGTGACGCCGCGTTCCGCAAGAAGAGCAAGGACCGCATCGACGCGATCCGGGACCAGGCGGCCACGGTCTTCCTGGTCAGCCACTCGCTCGCGACCATCGAGTCGATCTGCTCGCGGACGCTGTGGATCCACCAGGGCAAGCTGGTGATGGACGGGCCCGCCGCGGAGGTGTGCGCGGCATACAAGGCATTCGTGAAGGCGCAGGACGGCGCTTCGCGCTGAACGGGCCGCCGTCGCCCGCCCCTGCACCACGGCACCACCGGGAGAGACCGAAGATGAAGAAGACTGTCCGCGGCCTGGCGGCGCGGCTGACGCCTGCTCCGATCAAGTCCCGGCTCCGCAGCGGCGGGCCTGGCGGAGCACGGCTCGCCGAGGCCGCCCCGGAGACCGGGGAGGTCGCTGTGACCGGCCTGCGGCGCGACTGGTCGGTGCTGGGTGTCGATCGCACGGGTTCGGGATGGGACGTCACCGTCGCCGTTGCCGACGACACGTTCCGAAGCATCGCGATGGCCCTCGCGGGTCGGGAGACCCACGACGTCCGCTTCGTCCCCATGATGCTTGCGGACGGGACCGCCACGGCACAGCTCCCGGACTCGGTGCTGGCTCCGTTCGGTGGCGAGGTCGTCGACCTGTGGGTCGAGCCCGTGCTGGGCGACGCGCCGAACGGTTGGCGACGCGTGTCGGCGGCGGAGGGGTCCCTGGGGGTGCAGGCGCCAGGTGCGGCGGGCGGTCGGTGGTACGCGACCCGCAAGGGCAACGTGAGCATCGAGGTGCCCGCCCTGCCCGGGGGCACCGCGGCGCGTCCCCGCCTCGTCGGCCTGGAGATCGGCACGACGGCGGTGCTGACCCTGCGCGACGTGCCCGCGGGGCCGGGTCCGTACCTGGTGCTGGTGGGTGCGGCGACGAAGAAGGAGGTCGTGGTCGAGCTCGGGACCGTCGGCGCCGACGTCGAGGCGGTCGTCGCGATCGAGCACCTCACGGGGTTCGGGTCCGAGGTCGTCGACCTCTACATCGGCAGCGACGACGTGGTCGGGGCCACGCGGGTCCGCCGTCGGCTCGGCGTAGGCATCCGGGTCCCGGACGACGTGGCTCCGGGCTGGTCCCGGCGATGGTTCGCGACGGCCGACGGGCAGGTCAGCCTCCGTCGACGTACGCCGGTCGAGGCGATCTCCGAGGGCGGCATGTTCGACCCGGAGTACTACCGCAGCCAGTGCCCGGACCTTCCCGCCGGCGTCGACCCGATCGAGCACTACGTGACGACCGGTGCCGCCGCGGGCCTGAACCCCTCCGCGATGTTCGACACGGACTACTACCGGCGCAACAACCCGGCGGTGCGCGGGATCGGCCTGGCGCACTACGGCGAGTTCGGCTGGCGCGAGTTCCGCAACCCGTCGTCGGACTTCGACACCTGGTGGTACTGGTCGAAGCACATGGGCCTCGTCGACGACGGTGTGAGCCCGTTGGCGCACTACGAGAAGCACGGCAGACGTGCCGGCCTCAGCACGCGCCCCTCGCGGAGCCCGTCGCGGTCCCTGGGGACGGGGCACGCCCTCGAGGACCCGGGCAACGTGCGGCGCGTCTGCATGTTCGCGGCCTACGACGCGCAGGGGATCGTCGACGACTACGTCGTCGCCTACCTCACCGAGCTCGCGAAGCACGCCGACGTCTACTACTGGGCCGACTCCGACATGGCGCCCGAGGAGCTCGCAAAGCTGAGCGGCGTCACCCAGGGCGCCTGGGCGCAGCGCCACGGCGAGTACGACTTCGGCTCCTACGCGCGCCTCGTCGACGCCGTCGGGTGGGAGACGATCGAGACGTACGACGAGCTGCTGTTCGTCAACGACAGCTGCTACCTGGTGCGTCCGCTCGACGAGGTCTTCGCCGAGATGAGTGGCCGCCGAGCCGACTGGTGGGCCCTGCAGGCCACCAAGGGCATGGCGCAGACCCGCAGCATCGCGGTCAACCAGTTCCGCGAGCCGATCGCGGTGGACGCCGTGCGCACGTCGCTGGTGGACGCGTTCGAGCGTGACTACACCTACGACTTCCACCTCGGCTCGTACTTCGTCGCTTACCGCCAGCCCGTCATCCGTGACATCGAGTTCCGCCGGTACATCGGGGCCGTCACGCGGCAGACGAGCAAGCGGACGATCGTCAAGACGTATGAAGTGGGCCTGACGCGCTGGCTGATCCACCACGGGCACCAGCTCGACACGTTCGTCTCGAAGCTGTACCCGTTCCACCCGATCTACAGCGAGTGGTACTTCCGCCTGCTCGACGAAGGCTTCCCGCTGCTCAAGCGCTACCTGCTGGCCGAGAACCACTACGACGTGCCGCGGCTGGGCACCTGGAAGTCGCGTGTCCTGGAGAAGGCGCCGACGGCGGACGTCGACATGTTCGAGCGGAACCTGCGTCGCGTCACGGACGCCGACAAGCTGCGCCGTACTCTCGCCGTCGGGACCGAGGAGGGGATCGTCGACGCGCCGGTCCCCGACCACCTGCTGACCAAGGACGAGTTCGCGGCGGCCGACGTCCTGAGCCCGAAGCACACGAGCTGGTGGGTGTTCCCGGTCTGCGCGTTCACGCACCGCTTCTCGGGGAACGAACGGGCCATCTTCGAAGCGGTGAAGAACGACCCGTCGATCAAGAAGGTCGTCCTGACCCGAGACCTCGACGTCTCGGTCGACGGCGTCGACGTCGAGGTGCTGCCGCTGCACAGCCCCGAGGGCCAGCACCGACTCATGCGCGCGGGCACCATCTTCATCAAGCACAGCACGAGCCGGAACCTCGTGTACCCCGTCTCGTCCGAGCTGCACAACCTGATCCAGGTGTGGCACGGCATCCCGCTCAAGCGCATCGGGTACGCCTCGTCGGACTTCCTGGGCGTGCTGGACCGTGCGGCCGAGGACCATTCCAGGTATCGCGCCGTCATCAGCTCGTCGAAGGTCGACTCGCTGGCGATGACGGCCGCGTTCTACCCGTTGACGGTGCACCAGGTCTGGAACACGGGTCTGCCGCGCAACGACTTCATCCTGCGTGACGAGCGCGACCTGCCGGACGACTTCCGAGCTGAGCTCGAGCGCCTGCGTGAGCTGGTCGGCGATCGTCGCCTGGTGCTCTTCATGCCGACCTTCCGCAACGCGCAGTCGGACGGCTATTACCGCTTCGAGCCCGACGAGGTCGCGCGGCTCGCGGCGTGGCTCGAGCGGGAGAACTGCGTGCTCGGGATCCGTGAGCACATGGCAGACAGCTCCCACCTGTACAGCCAGCAGCTCGCGGGCCTGCCGGTCGTCGAGCTGTCGGACGACACGTTCCCGAACGTCGAGGTGCTCTACCGGGTGTCGTCCGCGCTCATCACCGACTACTCGAGCGCCTTCATCGACTACATGCTCACCGGCAAGCCGATGGTGAGCTTCGCGTACGACCTGCAGGCGTACCTCATGGAGCGTGGGCTGTTCTACGATCTCGACCTCGCGTTCCCCGGTCCGGTCTGCGAGACGTTCGACGAGCTCGCCGCGGCGCTCGACGGGCTGCTGACGCCCGGCACCGACCCGACCTACGCGCTCAAGCGCCGCCTGTTCTTCGACCACGAGGACGACAAGAGCTCGGCCAGGGTCGTGGAACGCCTGCGGGACCTGGGCGAGGCGCACGGCGTCGGGAAGCCTCCTGGCGAACGGACGACGTAGTGTGCGGGCGGTCGACGGGCGGGCGAGCGGCCGCACCGTGAGGAGCAAGCTGGCTGGTCGTGGTGCCGCGAAGCGTCGCCGCGTGGACTCGACGTCGTACGTGTGAGGAGATGGGTGCCGGTGATGAGGCGACTGCGGAGGTTTGCGGGAGCGGTGAAGCGCGACCTCGTGGGTCGTCGGCGTCACGAGACCCCGAAGGCGGCCGGGAACGCACCGGCGAAGGACACGTCCGCGGCGCCGCCCGTCGCTGGACTGGGCGACCCGGGCTGGCAGCTGCCCGTGGTGCTGATCTCGTTCAACCGGGGCCCGATGCTCCGCAAGGTCGTGGAGGGCTACCGGCGCCAGACGGTTCCCGTCGACGTGTTCGTGCACGACAACGGTAGCGAGGACCCCGAGACCGTACGTGTCCTGGCCGAGCTGGAGCGCGAGGGCGTCGTCGTCTTCCGCCGCGCAGCGATCTCGTCCCCGGAGGACCTCAACCTGGTGGACGAGTCGGTCCAGGCCGTGTTCCGTGACCGGCCGGCGTCGCCCTACGCGGTCTCCGACTGCGACGTCTCGATCGCTGACAGCTCCGAGCGCACGTTGGAGACGTACCTGCAGGTGCTCGCCGATCGCCCGGAGCTCGACTGCGTCGGTCCGATGCTGCGCATCGACGACGTGCCGACCACGTATCCGCTGTACTCCGCGATGATGAACCGCCACATCGGCAGGTTCTGGTCGCGTGAGCCGCAGCTGTCCACCGTGGCTGGTCGGCCGTTCGCCTACCAGGCAGCCCCGATCGACACGACCCTGGCGGTCTACCGAGCGGGCGAGCCGTACCGTCGGCTCCGCAAGGGGGCACGGCTCTACTTCCCCTACGACGCGCGACACCTCGACTGGTACCCCGACGAGCACCAGGACGCGTACCGGCAGAGCGCGGACGGCTCGACGATCAGCAACTGGTCGAACCCGGCGCGTGAGCGTGCGAGCCGGTTCACCACCATGGAGAGCTCGGAGTACCGCACGGTGGTCGAAGGCCCGGACGGCGGCCTGGTGGTCGAGACGAGGTCGGTCGCCTCGGTGTCGGGTGCGCGGAGCGCCGACCTGCTCAGCGTGATGGAAGACATCATGCGTGACCTGGAGCCGTCGTGGCCCGGGCTGACGACGCGCGCGTGGGTGTGGCGGGACACCGTCGGCGTGGTCGACGCCCAGCTCGCGTCCGGTGAGCGACTCGGGCTGGACCTGATCCCGGGTGCGGGTGACCGGTGGGCCGTGTGCCTGGTCGCGCGGACCGACCCGGCGAACGACGTCGTCTCGCGGCTCGGCCTCGACGTGATCGGTCGTCGACGTTACCTGGTGCGAGAGGTCCAGGCGGGCCGACGTGCTGTGCCGGACCCCGTCGAGGCTGCCGAGGCGTTCCGCGCGGTCCTGGAACAGCTGATTACCGTCGACCCCTCGGCGCGCTGACGCGTCCACCGGACCGCTGTGGCACGATGTCTCACCGGGTCGTCCTCGACCCCTCCCGTCCCCATCACGGCTCGGCGATCGTTGCTCGTCGGCTCCCGTCAAGGAAGTTCGTCACGAGATGAGTAGCCGTCCCACCCGCCGGTCCGCCGGTCGCCTCTACGCGGGCCTGCGTCGCCGTACCGGCACCGTGTTGCGTGCGGCGGGTGAGCAGCTCGCGCCGCCGGCGAAGCCGGCCATGAGCGGTGTGCTGCCGACGACGCGGCACAAGCTGACCGGCCTCGCGGCGCGCGACGAGCGCGTCGACCTCCGGGCGTGGGTCGGCTCCTCCGACTACCGGGTGACGCCCGACGGCTTTCACGTCGCACTCGTGGAGCGCGGGAGCGGCCGCCGCACCACGGTGAAGGTCAAGCCCGTCGGGCCGGTCACGGAGGACGGCTGCGTGGCCGTCTCGGCCGGGTTCCGCATCGGCGCGCGCGCTCTGGCGGGAGCAGGTCCGTGGGAGGTCCTGGTGGCGCCGACGTGGGCAGGTCGCGAAGGAGCCTGGTCGCGTCTCGGGACGAGCCTGACGCGGGGCATGCCGCGCGACGGAGCGCCCGTCGGTGGTGGCGCCCTGATCGTCGAGTTCGAGGGTGCGAGCGACGGTCTCCTGATCAGTCGTGCGAGCGGTGTCCCGGACATCGCTGTCGTCGAGGTCCGTGCCGACGACGACGGTCGACCGGAAGCCGTCGTCACGGGGATCTCGCGCCCGAACCTGCGCGCGTACGCTCAGCTGTCCCCGGCGGGCAGCCGTGCCGCTCGCCATCGGCTTCCCTACCGCGACGCCGGCGCGGAGCTGACCGCCGTGCGCCTTCCCGTGCCGCCCCCCGGAAGCACCGAACCGGTCCAGGTCGCACTGTCGGTGGCGGTGGACGGCGTCCTGCGACCCGTCGTGGTGCCCGAGTCGGCACCGGTGGCTTCGTTCGACGGGTTCCGCGTCGAGCAGCTCGTGGGCGCGCTGCTCGTCGTCCGGCAGGAAGGCGTGGACCATGAGTGACATCCGGCTGTGGTGGTGGCGCTGGCAGCACCCGTACGACCTGAACTTCGGCGACGAGGTGTCGGCGCCGCTCCTCGAGCGGCTCACGGGACGCCGCGTCGTGTGGACACCGATGGACAAGGCCGACGTCGTCGCCGCCGGGTCCGTGCTCCAGATCGTGCTGGCACGGCGACGTGCGTCCCTGCCGATCGTGTGGGGGGCAGGTTTCATCGAACCGCAGCAGTACAGCGAGCTCGACGTGGCGCCTCGCGCGGTGCGAGGGACCAGCACCGCGGCAGCCTTCACCGCCGAGGTGCGGGCGTCGCTGCGACTGGGGGACCCCGGACTCCTTGCCGGTGTGCTCGTGGACGGCAAGGTCCGCAAGCGCCACCGGCTCGGCGTGATCCCGCACTACACGGACGTCACGCATCCGTGGGTGGCTCAGATCGCCAAGCAGAGCGGCGTGCGCGTCATCGACGTCGCCTGGACGCCGGAGGAGGTGGCGCGGGAGATCGCTGCCTGCGACGCCGTCGTCTCGTCATCGCTGCACGGGCTGATCTTCGCGGACGCGCTCGGCGTGCCCAACGCGCGGCTGGTGCTGCACGGCCGACTTGCCGGTGGCGACTACAAGTTCGACGACTACTACTCGGTCTTCGCCGCGGAACGCGATCGGCTCGTGCTGTCGCCCGAGGTCTTGGCCGACCTGGACGCAGCACAACTCGGCGAGCTGGTCACCCGACGCTTCGACGCACCCCAGGGACTTGACGACGTGCTCGACGGCCTGCGCTCGGTTCTGCCCTGACCCGGGTCAGGCGAATCGGGGGAGGAGACCGGACTCCAGCGCCTGAGCGAGCGTGGGCGCAGCCTCGTCCTTCTCGGAGAGCAGTGCCTCCAGCGGGCTGCCGTCGCGCGAGCGCGAGGGCCACGCGACGCCGATCTCCGCATCGAGAGGGTGGATCCCGTGCTCGGCGGTGGGGTTGTAGCCGGTCGAGCACAGGTACAGAACCGTCGAGTCGTCCTCGAGCGACATGAACGCGTGGCCGAGGCCTTCGGCGAGGTAGATGGCGCGCCGGTCGACGTCGTCCAGCAGGACCGAGTCCCACTGACCGAACGTGGGCGACCCGACCCGGATGTCGACCACGACGTCGAGAACTGCCCCGCGGGCGCACGTCACGTACTTGGCCTGCCCCGGGGGGACGTCGGCGAAGTGGATGCCGCGCACGACCCCGGCCGCCGAGACCGAGAGGTTGGCCTGCGCCAGGTTCAGCGCGTGGCCGGCGTGCTCCGCGAACGGTGCGTCCTTGAACCACTCGAGGAAGACGCCACGCGGGTCGCCGAACTGGCGGGGCGTGATCTCCCAGGCTCCGGGGACGGACAGCTCGCGATACTCCATGGGTTCCTCGTTCTGTAGACCGGACGTCCCGGACAGCGTAGTGCGCTCGTTAGGCTGGGCGGTCGTCGCGCCGTGGTGGTGGGACGGGACGGAGGACGACGTGCGCTGGGTGGTCACGGGAGCGAACGGGATGCTGGGGCAGGACCTGGTCCGGCGACTGGCGTCCGAGCACTGCGAGGTGGTGGCGCTGGGGCGCGCCGATCTCGACGTGACCGACGAGGAGGCCGCGCGTGCCGCGGTGGCGGGGGCCGACGTCGTCGTGAACTGCGCCGCGTACACGGCGGTCGACGCGGCGGAGTCGGACGAGGCGGCGGCGTTCGCCGTGAACGGGACGGGCGCGGCGGTTCTCGCGCGTGCGGCGACGGGTGCGCGCCTGGTGCAGGTCAGCACGGACTACGTCTTCGACGGTGCCGCGACGAGCCCCTACGCCGAGCCCGCAACCATCGCGCCCCGGTCCGCGTACGGACGGACCAAGGCCGCGGGCGAGTGGGCCGCGCGCGCCGAGCACCCGGACGCGCTCGTCGTGCGGACGGCGTGGCTCTACGGCGCCGGCGGCGCGTGCTTCCCCAAGACCATCGCGCGCGTGGCCGCCGAGCGTGGTGGCCTCGACGTCGTCGACGACCAGGTCGGTCAGCCGACGTGGACGGCGGACCTCGCCGACCTGATCGTCCGGCTGGTCGACGCGGGCGCGCCCGCCGGGACCTATCACGGGACGTCCTCCGGCAAGGTGTCGTGGCACGGCTTCGCGCAGGCCGTCGTCGCCTCGGCCGGGCTCGATCCCGCGATCATCGCACCGACGACGAGCGAGGCCTTCGTCCGCCCCGCGCCGCGCCCCGCGTACTCCGTCCTCGGTCACGACGCCCTGCGCGCGGTCGGTGTCGAGGCCATCGGCCCGTGGGACGAACGCTGGGCGGCGGCCGCCGGCGAGGTCCTCGCCGGCTGAACGGGCTCTCTATCGGCGCAGGACCGCACGCAGCTCGGCGTCGTACGCGGCGAGGTCGAACGTGAAGTCGGACCTGAACGCGGTGGCGCTGTAGCGCTCGGTGTCGTTCTGCACGAGGGAACGGCCCCAGAAGTAGTGGATCTCGTTGCCGTTGGCGGCGGCGATGAGCTCCTCGTTCGCGGCGCGGTAGCTGTTCCCGGCGATGATCACGACGCGGGCGTGGGGCGCGAACATCATCGAGAACATCCCGCTGCCGCCGAACCCGGCGATGACGTCCGCCTGGGCGAAGAGCGCCCGCTGGTCGGGGTAGGCGTAGTCCTCGGGATAGACGATCGCGAAGCCCGCCGCCTCGAAGTAGGCCTCGACCTCCTCGGTGTTCGTGCACTCGCGCTTGCCGGTGCGTCGCCGCGAGACGAAGATCCGGGCGCTCGCCACCGGGGGCGGGCGGTCGGGCAGGTTCTCGCCGAGCGTGCGCCAGACGTCCGCCATGAGCGGGTGCACGTAGTAGGGGTTCTCGAACGCGGGGGTCGCGGCCAGGAGCTCCTGCACGACGACGGCCTCGTCCGGCTGGATGTACTCCGCCGCGTCGGGGTCGACGCCGAGCGCCGTGAAGATGGCCCGCTGGAACGGCGTCATGCCTGTGCGTCCCGTGAGCACGCTGAGCAGCGGGCGCACGCCGGGTCGCTGCCGGACGGCTTCCACCCACCCCCAGTAGCGGCCCAGCACGTCGGTGGTGATGTGGCCGAAGTGGTCCGGGAGCTCGGTGTCGAAGTAGTAGAACGAACCGTCCAGCTCGCGACGCGTCGTCGGGCGCCGCTCCGCCCGGTACTCGGCCATGTAGGCCGTGTCGTAGACGAGGCAACGGTGGTGCAGCGTGCCCTGGTTCGGATGGCGCCACGTGTCCGGCAGGACGTAGTCGCCGTAGGTCGCGACCTGGCGCGACGAGACGGTCGGTCGGTCGTACGCGCGCAGCCGCATGGCGGGGAGCTCGAACGTGCGGCGGCCCGAGGCGATCGGCCCCTCGCCGTGGGCGTGCACCTCGCCGAGGGCGGTGAAGGTCGACGACGGGGTCTCCTCCAGGACCCGGCCCCACGTCGTGCCGTGCCGCGCGGTGAGGACCTCGTCGACCTCCCACTCCCGCAGCTTCAACAGCTGCTCGCCCTGCTTGCGCAGCCACACGTGCCCGTCGCCGAGGTCCATGGCGGCGACGGCGTCGACGAGCGGCCCGTCGACGGTCTTGCCGAGCGGACGTGCCTCCGCGGTCATCGTCCGCACCACCGCGACGCGCTGCAGGATCCGAGCGATCGTGCGCCGCGCACCCGGGTCGGGGTCGGCGGGCTCGACGCGCGACAGCTTCGCGATCAGGTACGTGCCCCCGTCGCGCAGGAAGAAGAACAGATGGCGAAGCGAGCTCTGCGTGTCGTTCGTGACGCGGGACGCGTCGATGAACAGCTCTGGTCGGTCGATCACCGACAGCACGGCGAGGCGGTCCGCGAGGCGTCGGGCGACGTGGACGGTCACGTTCGCGGGGAGTGCGGCCGACGAGTCGTCGTCGACCGGTTTCCGCACGAAGGCGTGGACCCGGGTGTCGGGCAGGCGGGTGCCCCAGGTCGCCGCCGTCGCCGCCTCCTGCCCGCCCAGCAGCAGGACGACGACGTCCGGCGTACCGGTGCGGGCCAGGTGCTGCTCGAGCTGTGGCCAGAGCGGACGGAGACCCGACGCGGGTCCCGCCTTGAGCCGCGCGGCGACCTGCTGCAGCGTCCGTGCGGGCGCGGAGGGTCGTTCGTCGTGCCGCTTCGCGTTCCGCAGGCGCCGCTTCCCGCTCAGCAGCCCCCTGCGCAGAGCACCCGTCATCGGCCCTCGTCGAGCAGCCCGAGCAGGTACGTCCCGTACCCGGACTTGACGAGCGCCTCGGCGCGCGCGCGCAGCTCGTCGTCGGACAGGAAGCCACGCCGCCAGGCGACCTCCTCCGGCGAGCCGATCTTGAGCCCCTGGCGGTGCTCGACCGTGCGGACGTAGTCGGAGGCCTCGATGAGGGAGTCGAACGTGCCCGTGTCGAGCCAGGCCGTCCCGCGGGGGAGCACACCGACCTGCAGGCGGCCCTGCTCGAGGTAGGTACGGTTGACGTCGGTGATCTCGTACTCGCCGCGCGCCGACGGCTCCAGGTCCCGGGCGATCGCGATCACGTCGTTGTCGTAGAAGTACAGCCCGGGGACCGCGTAGCTGCTCTTCGGCTTCGCGGGCTTCTCCTCGATCGACAGGGCCTTGCCGGACTCGTCGAACTCGACGACGCCGTAGGCGGTCGCGTCGGCCACTCGGTAGGCGAACACGGCGCCGCCGTCGATCGTCGAGAACCGCTGCAGCTGGGAGCCGAGGCCGGGGCCATAGAAGATGTTGTCGCCGAGCACGAGGGCGGCGGGCTCGTTGCCGACGAACGACGCGCCGAGCACGAACGCCTGCGCCAGCCCGTTGGGCTCGGCCTGCACCGTGTACTGGATCGAGATGCCGAACTGCGAGCCGTCGCCCAGCAGCCGCCGGAACTGCTCGGCGTCGTGCGGCGTCGTGATGATCAGCACGTCGCGGATGCCCGCGAGGATCAGCGTGGAGAGCGGGTAGTAGATCATCGGCTTGTCGTAGACCGGGACCAGCTGCTTGCTGACGCCGAGCGTGATCGGGTGCAGTCGCGTGCCGGATCCGCCGGCCAGGATGATGCCTCGCATGTCCCCATCATGGCGGATCGCCCGCAGTGGCCCGTATGGGTGAAGACGGCACCGCCGACTTGGCGGGGAGATCCGCGGGACCGCACACTCTCGCGTGGCGTCCCGTCGGGCCGTCGAGAGCACCAGCAGGGGGAGTCCCGCATGCAGTTCCGAACGTCCTTGTCACGCACCACGCTCGTCGCCGCGATCGGCGGTGCCCTGGCGCTCGGCCTGGCGGTCCCCGCCGCGGCAGCGCCGTCCACGTCGGGTGTCGTGGTCCAGCAGGCGCAGGCGCACGCCGTCCGCACGAAGGTGATCGCCCAGCCGAAGGCCAAGATCGTCGTGTCGGGCACGAAGGCCACCTTCGCCGTCAAGGCCAAGGGCAGCAAGCTCCACTACCAGTGGTACGTCCGCAAGCCCGGCAGCAAGCACTACGCCAAGGTCCCGAGCGCCACGAAGCGGACCTACACGCTCACCACCAGGCGCTATCTCGACGGTGCGCGCTACCGCGTCGTCGTCGCCGGCGCCCACGGCAAGGTGACCTCGAAGTCTGCGCCGCTGACCGTCGTCGTGAAGCCCAAGGTGACGTCGAGCACGGCGTCGGTCGAGGCCCGCGCCGGTGACGTCGTCGTCATCAAGGTCAAGGCCGTCGGTCACCAGCTGACGTACCGCTGGCAGTCGAGCCTCGACGGTGTCCGGTGGACGTCGCTCGCGGGCTCGTCGTCGGTGCTCCACCTGCGGGTGCACTCCTCGATGAACATGAGCTACGTGCGCGCCGTCGTCTCCAACAAGGCCGGCAGCACCGTGGCGCCCCCCACGGATCTGACGGTCGACTCGACTCTCGCCGAGCCGTTCGGCCGCCAGACGATCGCCTTCGTCGGCGACTGGGCCGTGGGCTTCGATCACACCGACCTGTCTGCCACGCCTGAGGTGCTGGCCGCCTCGGCGACGAACGTCGCTCCGGCGGCCGGCTACACCTACGTGACGGGCGCGCTCGTGGAGTGCGACGTGCTCGAGGACTCCGCGGCACCGACGGTGCGGTTCCGCGGCACAGACGGCAACTTCTACGACGCCGGGACCGCGGTCTTGCCAGCACCCCAGGTCGACGGCATGGAAGACGCCGCGGACTTCGGTTGCACGGTGAGCACGGTGGGCGCCCTCGCGCCGACGAGCGTCGTCTCGGGCGCCACCTGGGTGGTCACCGGCGTCGCGGGGATGGGCCCGGCCACGCAGTACTACGCGGCGAAGTAGCTCAGACGAGGACGGCGCGCTCGGTCTCCAGGAGGCGGTCGAGCGCGCCGTCGGTGCTTCCCAGCTCGGCGAGCCGGCCGGGGGCGATCGCGACGACGGACCCGTCCGCGGCCAGGGTCGCGACGACGCGGCGCAGCCAGCCGGCGACGTCGTCGCCGGCGCCGAACGCGACACGCCGCGCGTCTCCGTCCGCCCACCATCCGGGCAGGTCCGCGTACGTGGTGGTGTCGAGCGCCGCGGCGCCGGGGTCGGTGGGCGGGACGTAGCCGACGACGTCGGCGTACGTCATGACGGCCGAGGCGGCGTCGATCGCGCCCCGGGGGAGCGGGCCCTCGAACCGTCGGGCCAGCGCGGCGAGGGTCACGGCGACGACGGCGTCGGCCGCGTGCTCGCCGGGCCGTGTGGTCACGACGACGTCCGCGGGGCCCGTCAGCGTCAGCGTCGCCCCCGTGCGCCACGTCGCCAGCGCCCACACGAGCGAGCGCCAGTGCGGCGGCAGGTCCAGCAGCACGCGGACGCCGGGGGCGGCGTCGAACTCCTCGACCAGCAGGTTGGTCGTCTTGCTCACCCAGTTGTCCAGGACGGCACCGGAGAGCTCGACGCGCTCGAAGTCGTCCCCGTACCAGGTGATCCGGGGTCGGCCGCCGGAGCGGTTCAGCTGGGTGAGCAGGGCGACGGCGGAGGTGGCGGGCACGAGCACAACCCTAGGCGCGACACGCCGAAGGCCGCACGAAGGACAAGTTCACCCGGCAAACCCGGACAACTACCACGCCTCCGCTTGACGACTCGGAACGACACGCGTGTAATTCAACGCAACAGGTTTGTCGGGCAAGGCGTCACCATCGCGGGCAGGTCGAACGGCCCACCGCACGCACCAGGCTTCACCCGGGCAACAACGAGCGACCAGCCCCACGGAGGCACGGCATGTGGAATCTGCTCGACGGCGACGGGAGCTTTCCCTCCGACGCGCACCAGGCTGCACCGTCGCAGCCGGACAACGTCCTTTCTCTGTTCGGCACGCCCGAGGACGACGGGCTCATGGGTTGGCAGGAGCGTGCCCTGTGCGCCCAGACCGACCCGGAGGCCTTCTTCCCCGAGAAGGGCGGCTCGACCCGCGAGGCCAAGAAGGTCTGCACGGGTTGCGACGTCAAGGCCGAGTGCCTCGAGTACGCGCTCGCCAACGACGAGCGCTTCGGGATCTGGGGCGGGCTGTCCGAGCGTGAGCGCCGCAAGCTCAAGCGCCGCGTCGTCTGATCGCCAGGCCGGATTCACAGGTTCGGACACGGGGAGTGTCGCTCCCCGGATGCGTCGGACCCGCGGGCAATCATGGGCCGCAGCATGACTGAGACGCTTCCTCCCGTGGCCCCGCCCACGACGACCTCATCGACGCCGGCGACGGCGCCGGTCACAGCCGTCGTCGTCACCCGGGGCCGCACGGCCTACCTGCCCACGACGCTCGAGGCGCTCGCCGCCCAGACGCGCAAGCCCATGCGCGTCGTGCTGGTGGACGTGGGCGACGAGCACGACGGCGAGCTCGCCGGCACGTTCGACCGGGCGTTCTCCGTGGACGGTGCGCCGGCCCTCGTCATGATCGCCGCGCCCGGCGCCCGCACGTTCGGTGACGCGGTCCGACGAGCCCTCGCCGACGGCGTCGAGGGAGACGGGCTGGCCGCCTCGTGGCTCTGGCTCCTGCACGACGACTCCGCACCGGAGCCCACGGCGCTCGCCGAGCTCGTGCGCGCCGTGTCCCGCGCCCGGTCGGTCGGCGTCGCCGGGGTCAAGCAGCTGCACTGGAGCCAGCGGGGACGCCTGCTCGAGGCGGGCCTGCGCACGTCCCGCTCGGGCCGGCGCATGACGGACGTCGAGCCGGGCGAGCTCGACCAGGGCCAGCACGACGCGCGCGACGACGTGCTGGGCGTCGGCATCGCCGGTGCGCTCGTCCGGCGCGACGTGTGGGCGCAGCTCGACGGCCCCGATCCCGCGCTCGGTCCGTTCGGTGACGGCCTCGACCTGTCGCGGCGTGCGCGCCTGGCCGGCCACCGCGTGATCGTGGTGCCCGAGGCGGTCGTCCGCCACGCCCAGGCCACCTTCTTCGGTCTGCGCGACGACCCGCGCGCCCGCCCGAACGCGCGCCGTTCCCACGCGGCCCGCCGCCAGGCCGTGGTGCACCAGCGACTCACGACGGCGCCGCTCCTGCTCGTACCTGTCGTCGCCGCCCTGGCCGTCGTGCTCGGCGTGGTCCGCTCGCTCGTGCAGGTCGCCGCCAAGCAGCCGGGCCTCGCGGTCGACGACCTGAGGGCGCCGCTGGCCGCGTTCGCGCGGCCGGTCGCGATCGTGCGCGCCCGACGGACGGCCCGCGCTACCCGCACCGTGCGCCGGGCCACGCTGCGCCCGCTGCAGGCGACGTGGCGTGACGTGTGGCGGCAGGCGCAGGACCGCCGGCTGGCGCGCATCGAGGCGCGCAAGGTCTCCTCCGCGCCGTCCGAGCTGGAGCTGCGCGAGCTCGCCGGCATCACGACACGACGCCGGGTCACCCTCGGCGCGACCATGGCGCTGCTCGCGCTCGTCGTGGCTGTCGCGCTCGGGCCCCTCGTGAGCGCCGTGCTCGGGGGCGCCCGCCTGGCCGGACAGTCTCTCGTCCCCGCCGCGTCCGACCTGGGCGGGCTGTGGGCCGCCGCGACGAGCGGCTGGGTCGCGGGCGGGCTGGGCGCGCCCGGACCCGCGGACGCGCTGTTGACGGCGCTGCTCGGCCCGACCCTGCTGGCCGGCGGCCAGCTCGACGTGGCCGTGGCCGTGATCCTGCTGGCGTCCCTGCTGCTGGCGGGCTGGGGCGCCTGGGTCGCGGCGGGTGCCGCCACTCGCTCGGTCGGCGTGCGCGCCTGGGCCGCCGTGGTGTGGGCGGGTGCACCCGCGTTGCTGCTGGGTCTGGGCCAGGGGCGTCTGGGCGCCGTGGTCGCCCACGTCGCGCTGCCGTGGGTCGCGGTCGGCGTGGCCCGGGCGATCGGTGTCCAGCGCGTCGACCAGGTCCTGTCCGGCCTGGCGACGGCTCGCCGCGACGACGAGGACGCCGCGCCGGTCGACGTCCCGACCCAGCGCCCGCGCACGGACGCCGTCCTGGTGGGGGCGCCCGAGCCGAGCGGCTCCGTGACGGCCGCGGCCGGCGCCGCCCTCGCGTTCGCGCTCGCCGTGGCAGGTGCGCCTGTGCTGCTGGTGCCCGGCGTCGTGGCGCTCCTGGTGGTCGCCGCCTGCGCCAGGCGCCACCGGCGCAGGCTCCTCCTGGTCGTGGTCCCCGCGCTCGTCCTTCTCGGCCCGACGATCGTCGAGGCGTCCCGTCGCGGTGCGGGCGGGTGGCGCCTGCTCGTCGCGGGCCCGGGGCTGCCGGCCGTCGCGGCGCCGACCACCCCGCTCGAGCGGCTCCTGGGAGTACCCGACGACGCGAGCGCCCTGGTGCCCGGCTGGGCGAGCGGGGTCTTGGACGTGTGGCCGCTGGCCCTCGGCGGTCTCGTCGTCCTGCTCGCCGTGCTCGCCCTGCTGCGCGGGGCGCCCGCGTCGCGCGCCGTCCGGGCGGGTTGGCTCGTCGCGGCGGTCGCGCTCGCGGCGGCCACGGTCGTCGTCCGCATCCCCGTCGGCTTCGAGGACGGGACGGCGGTCCACGGCTGGTCGGGTCCGCTGCTCTCCCTGGCCGGGCTGGGTCTCATGGGTGCGGCCGTCGTCGGTGCCGACCGCCTGCGCGAGCGGCTCGCGCACCACACGTTCGGCTGGCGCCAGCCTCTCGTCGCGCTGCTCACCGCCGTCTCCGTCGTGGTCCCGCTCGTCTGGTTGGGCGGCTGGACCTGGCAGGCGCGTGCGGGCGACGCGGTCGGGCTGCACGCCGTCGACCGCGCGGTCGTCCCCGCGGTGGGGCGTCAGGCGCAGACCTCTCCCGACGCTGCGCGTGTGCTCGCGCTGTCCGCGGCACCCGCCGGCGACTCCTCGGCGGCGCCCGATGCGTCGTGGCAGCTCATGCGCGGCGACGGCCCGCTCCTGGTCGACCAGGCCGCCGCCGTCGGTACGCGCGGCCTGACCGGCGACCTGTGGGAGCCGTCGGACACGGGCGCGGACCCGGCGGCCGTTGAGGTCGACGGCGTCGTCGCGCGGCTCGTGCGCGGCTCCACGGCCGACGTCTCGGCCGACCTCGGCGCGCTGGCCGTCGCCGACGTCCTCGTCCCTCCGCTCGGCAGCGATGCGGGCTCCGGCGCCCGGGTGGCACGCGACAGGCTCGTCGCGACCCTCGACTCGACGCCCGGGCTCGAGCGCGTGACGCAGGGGGCGTCGGGCACGCTCTGGCGCACGCAGACGGTCGACGAGACCGCGCCTGCGGCGGTGACGGCGTGGGCTCGCCTGGAGACCGCCGACGCGACCGGCGCGACGCCGGTGGCCTCGAGCCGGCTCGGGATCGACACGACGATCGCCGAGGGTGACGACGAGCGCCTGCTGGTCCTCGCCGAGAGGGCCGACCCGCACTGGCACGCCACGCTCGACGGGCGCGGGCTGCGCTCGGTCGACGACGGCTGGCGCCAGGCCTTCCAGGTCGACGCGAGCGGCGGGAACCTGGTCGTCACGTACGACGCGCCGCAGAAGACTCCGTGGATCGTGCTGCAGGGGCTCGTCCTGCTGGTGACGATCCTGCTGGCCGCACCCGTGCGGCGCCGAAGGACGGGACGGGCATGAGCAGCACGTGGACGGGCCGCGCCACCCGGGCGGCCTCGGGGATCGCCGTCCTGGCCGCGGTCGGACTGGTCGTGGCCGGCGGTGTCCGGTTGCCCGACGTCGGTGCGGGCCCGGTCGACGAGGCCGCGCGCGTCGACGTCGCACCGTCGCAGGTGACCCTGACCTGCCCGGCACCGCTGATCCTGCCGACGAGCGAGGGGGACAAGGCCTTCAACCCGGTGCCCGTGCAGCCGGTGACGTCGGTCGCGGCCGTCGTCGCGTCGTCGGGCGGCACCACCGTGGCTCCCGCGGGCAGCGACCCCCTCGCGACGCTCGCCGCGGGCAGCGCGGCGGCGCAGGTGCCCGGCGTGACCGCCCCGCTCACCGTGACCGCAGCCCCCACCACCGACGAGACCGCGGCCCGGTCCGCCGCCTCGTTCGGGGCGATCGTCACCGCCGGCGACCTGCGTGGGCTGTCCGCCGCGTCGTGCCAGCGGCCGACGACGGACGCGTGGCTGGTCGGCGGGGCCACCGACCTGTCCAGCACCGACCAGCTCGTGATCTCCGCGGCGGGCGTGACCCCGGCCGAGGTGGACGTCACCGTGTACGGCCCGTCGGGCAAGGTCGACGTGACCGCCGAGCACTACGTGGTCGCGCCGGGCGCCCAGAAGGTCGTGGTCCTCGGTGCCGTCGCCGCCGAGCAGCGCCGGGTCGCGGTGCGCGTGCGCGCGACCGGCGGTGCCGTGACGGCCTACGTGCAGGACTCGGCGCTGGACGGGTTCACCCCGCGGGGCACCGACCTCGTCGTGCCCGGTGCCGGGCCCGCCAAGAGGCAGGTGATCCCGGGTCTCTCGCTCGTCGCCGCCGACGTCGACAGCCCGCTCGCCGGGGCCGTGCGGCTCCTGGTCACCGGCTCGAAGGCCACGACCGCGCACGTGCGGATCTACGGGCCGTCCGGCGAGGAGGACCTGGGCGGCGCGCAGGACGTCGCGCTCGCACCCGGTGAGGTGACCGACGTGCCGCTGGGCGGCCTGCCCACCGGCTCGTACACCGCGGTCGTCACCGCCGACCGGGCCATCGTCGCCTCCGGCCTGGCGGCACGCGCCGGCGCGGCGACGTCCGTCGACCCTGACCCGAGCACGGAACGCGCGTGGGTCGCGTCGTCGCCCGCAGGGACCAGCGGCTTGGTGGCCGTGCCGGTCGGCACGCGCGGGACGCTCGTCGCGACGACCGTGGGCTCGTCGGGCACCGCCACGGGCACGCTGCGCGCGATCGGGACCGACGGTCGCCTCCTGTCCGAGCGGCAGGTCAGCGTGCCGGCGGGCACCACCGGTGCGTGGCTCACGGACACCCTGGTCGGCACCGGGCCGGTCGAGGCGGGCACGCCCGGGGCGGCGACGCCCGGCGTGCGCGTCGCGGGGGTGGAGCTGGTCCCCGACGACGGGCAGGCCCGGCTCGCCTGGGCGCTGGTGGCCGACGTGCCGCGACCGGACGGCGACCTGTTCTCCGTGCTGAGCCCTGTTCAGGCCGTCGCGGACGAGGCCGCGGTGACCGTCCGGCCCGACCCCCGTCTCGGGACCCGCTGACGACTGGTCGAACCTGAGTGCTCGTCGGTGCTCTTCAGCGTTCGCCGTACCCCGGGTCGATCTCCTCGGGCGAGCGCCCCAAGGTGTGCGCCACCTGCTCGACGATGACCTCCCGCACCAGGTCCGCGAGGTCCAGCGGGTCCTCGCACCGGGACTCGATGGGCCGGCGGTAGATGACGATGCGCGTGGGCTGGCCCGCGTCGGACGGGAAGCACCGACCCAGCGGCACCCCGCCGTGCTCCCACGGGG
Source organism: Cellulomonas sp. JH27-2 (assembly GCF_014837175.1). Taxonomy (GTDB): domain Bacteria; phylum Actinomycetota; class Actinomycetes; order Actinomycetales; family Cellulomonadaceae; genus Cellulomonas. The sequence continues at coordinate 340,360 of NZ_JACYFR010000005.1, forward strand.
CCGGGTTGGAGGGTGGCACGTCCTCGACGGCGAACTCCGTGCCCTTGAGCTGGCGACCCCAGCGCTGCTCGATCCGCTCGACTGCGTCGAGCACCAGGTCGTCGAACCGCTGCGCGCGGGTGCGGTAGGCCGGCATCGACGGCGGCATGAGAGGGCCGCGCGGGCCGCGGCCGCGGCGGTCGCGACGCCGCACCGGTCGGGGCGCGTCGGAGGCTCCTGTCGATCGGCGATCAGGTACGGGGAGCGTCACCGGGTCATCGTAGTGGGGCGCGTGCGGCGTGGGGACAGCGCCGTGTCGGCGGGCGGGGGTACCTTCTGCGAGTGAGATCCGTCCGGCAGTGCACGCGCACGGCATGCGGCAACGCCGCCGTCGCCACGTTGACCTATGTGTACGCCGACTCGACCGCGGTGCTGGGTCCGCTCGCGCAGAACGCCGAGCCGCACTCGTACGACCTGTGCGTCGAGCACGCGTCGCGCCTGACGGCGCCGCGCGGCTGGGAGGTCGTCCGGCTGACTCCCGAGTTCGAGCCCGCCGCGCCCAGCCGCGACGACCTGCTGGCGCTGGCAGACGCCGTCCGTGAGGCCGCCCGTCCGCGCGTACCGGCCCAGCCGGAGCCGGTCGACCTGGGTGAGGCGCCGCGGCGTGGGCACCTGCGGGTGCTGCGAGGGGAGGGGTGATGGCGCGTCGTCGAGCCGCCGGGCAGCCGCCCGAGCCGCTGGGATCGGTCAGCCAGCCGTCGGGACCGCTGGTCGAGGGCACGGAGACGTGCGTGAAGTGCGGGGAGACCTCGCTCACCCGCATCCGCATGACGCTGACGGACGGTCGGCCGGCGGTATTCGTGTCGTGCCCGTCGTGCGAGCAGACCAACTGGTTCGCGTTCGACGGCGGTGGCGTGCCCCTGGACCGCTCCGAGGTCCTCGGCAGCTGACGGCCGGCGACGTGGACCCAGGGGTCCGCACTAGAGTTGCGCAGGTCCTGGTCGTCGGTGCGGGGAGCGAGTCGTGCGCGAGCGTGTGGAGATGTCCGCCGTCGTCGACGACGGTCCCGAGCTGGTCCGCTACGCGGAGGCGCTGCGTTCGCTCGTCGACCGGAGCGTGTCGCGGCCGCTGCGCGTGGTCGTCAGCCCGGGCGCCGAGGTGGTTGCCGCCACGGTGCCGACGGTGCTGGGGACAGCTGGGGGCCTGCCCGAGCTGCCCGTCGACCTCGTCGTGCTGCCTGTCCGCGCCGGCGTGACGCCGGGCGAGCGCCTCGACGACCTGCGCGCGGTCGTCGTCGAGCACGACGCCGACGCAGGCCTGGTGTTCGGCGCGGACCCGGAGCGGTGCGCGGTGGTCGACGAGCACGGCGACCCCGTCCACCCGTCGGTCGTGACCGTCCTGGTCGGCCTGCGCGAGACAGCCCGCGCACGGGCGGCCGAACGCGACCTGACCGTGGTGCACGACACGGCGGCCTCCCGCGCGGTGCCCGACCTCCTGACGGCCGCCGGCGCGCACGTCGTCCCGGCCGGCTCGGCCGATCTCGAGGACGCGCTCCTCGAGCACGACGCCGCGTTCGCCGCGTCGTCGGACGGGCGCTACCTGTTCCGTGACCTGCCGTACGCCGACACCGCGCTGCTCGCCGCCTGCCACGTCCTGGCGGCGCTGGGCGAGCAGGACCACCCGCTGTCCGTCCTCGGCGAGATCTACCGCCCGTACGCCCGCACGGAGCTGGCCAGCGCGGCGCACCCGTCGAGCGACGCCGCGACCGCCCGCGTGGCGGACGCCTACGTGACCCGGCAGGGTGCTGGGCCCGTCGACGTCGACGAGCGCGACGGTTTGCTCGTCTCCCACTGGGCCGACCACCCGCAGTGGTGGTTCCTGGTCGAGCCCTCGGGTCCGCAGGAGGTGCGCCTCGTGGTCGAGGCGGCCGACGACGACATCATGGACAAGGTGCGCGACGACGTGCTCGCGCTCATCGAACAGGAGCAGGCATGACCGACACGACACCCGCGCTCGAGCCCTGGGCCCGCGAGCTGCTGCGCTGCCCCGCCACGGGCGCGACCCTGGTGGACGGGACCGACGCGGACGGTGCGCCCGTCCTCATCTCCACGCACCCCACCGACTCACGGACCTACCCGGTGCGCGACGGCATCCCGATCCTGCTGGTCGGCGAGGGCACCCCGACGAAGCCCTGAGCAGCTCCGTCTCGAGCACTGCCGTCTCGAGAAGTACCGCCCCGACAGCGCGATCTGCCGCTACGCTCACGGCGGCAGGGGACGGCGACGAGATGGGGGACCCGATGGCGCACGATGGTGGCAGCAAGGCGATCGTGGCGGCGCTGGGCGCCAACCTCGGCATCGCCGTCACCAAGTTCGTCGCGTACCTGCTGACGAGCTCGAGCTCGATGCTCGCCGAGTCGGTCCACTCGCTGGCCGACTCCGGCAACCAGGTGCTGCTGCTGATCGGCGGCCGACGGGCCCGCAAGGCCGCCGACGACGAGCACCCGTTCGGCTACGGCCGTGAGCGGTACGTGTTCGCGTTCATCGTCTCGATCGTGCTGTTCAGCCTCGGAGGCCTGTTCGCGCTGTACGAGGCGTGGCACAAGTGGCAGGACCCGCACCCCATCGAGTCGTGGACGTGGGTGCCCGTGGTGGTGCTCGTCGCCGCGATCGCGATGGAGGGGTACTCGTTCCGGACCGCGATCCACGAGTCCAACCAGACGCGGGGCGACCAGTCGTGGGTGTCGTTCATCCGCACGGCCAAGGCTCCCGAGCTGCCCGTCGTCCTGCTCGAGGACTTCGGCGCCCTCATCGGCCTCGTGCTCGCGCTCGGCGGCGTGGGGCTGACGCTCGCGACCGACGACGGTCGCTGGGACGCCGCCGGGACCGCCGGGATCGGCGTGCTGCTCGTCGCGATCGCGGTCGTGCTCGCGCTCGAGACCAAGTCGCTGCTGCTCGGTGAGTCGGCCGGCAAGCAGGACGTGGCCGCGATCCGCGCCGCCCTGGTCGGTGACGGGGTGTCGTCGGTCATCCACCTGCGCACCATGCACCTGGGGCCCGACGAGCTGCTGGTCGGCGCGAAGATCGAGGTCCCCGCCGCGACGACGGCCGCCGACGTGGCCGCCGCGATCGACGCCGCCGAGGAGCGGGTGCGCACCGCGGTCCCCATCGCGCGCGTGATCTACCTGGAGCCGGACCTGCGCCGGTGACCTCTCGCCCGGTCAGTCGACCGGGTCGGGGATGCCCAGCGGGAGCCGGTGCATCGCGCGGGCGTCCTCGGCGTCCCGGACCGCCGCGCGGGCCAGCGCCTCCACCTCGCGCCGTCGCCTCTCCGCGAGCACCGCGGCCAGGAAATCCTCCGGATGCGTCCAGGCCGGCGGCCCGGGCTGCACGTAGCGGCCGACCTCCGTGGTCAGCCGGGTGCCGAGGTCGACGCGTGACGCCGGGTGCAGCCGCGGGGCGCGGTGCAGGAACTGCCGCACGGTGAGGGCCAGGCCGTCGGGCAGGCGGGCGACGTCGGCCTGACGAGCCCATGCGGCGAGGTGCGGCGGGGGCTCGATCAGCCCGCGCGCCTTCGCGGCCCCGCGCACGCGCACCGCGTACGTGCCGGCCAGGATGTCGCCGACGCGCTTGCCCTGTGGGTGCACCATCGAGCAGATCAGCGCGAGCATGCCGAAGGTGATCCACAGCTCGACGACGCCCGTCAGGCCGCGCACCAGCGCCTGACGGAAGACGATCGGGCCGCCGTCGTCGCGCACGACGCGGATCCCGACCACGAGCTTGCCGACCGACCGGCCACGCGTGAGCGTGTCGACGGAGACGGGCAGCACGAGCATGATCGTCACGAGGAACACGATCGTCGTGACGCTGGCCACGGCGTCGCTGGGAGCGTTGACGACGACGCTCGTCGAGACGATCGTCAGGAGCAGGACGACGGCCCCCAGCACCAGCAGGTCGAGCAGCGCGGCGAGCAACCGCGACGCGGCGGATGCGGCCTGCGAGTCGATCAGGACGCCTTCGCCCGTGACGATCCCGTCCACCACACCTCCGAGGTCCGCGCCGTCGACGGGGCGACCGCCCCCGACCTGGGAAGACTAGCCGCACGGGGGGCGTCGTGGATGGCAGGCTGTGCGTCATGGACCTCGACGCCTACCAGCAGGTGCACGGACCGGCGTGGCAGCGCCTCGACGCGCTGACCAAGCAGCGCCGCCGCACGGGCGCCGAGGCCGACGAGCTGGTGCGGCTCTACCAGGCCACCGCGACCGACCTGTCGGTCATCCGCTCTGCCGCTCCCGACCCCGAGCTGGTGACCCGCCTGTCGCAGACCGTGGCGCGGGCCCGTTCGGCCATCGCCGGCGCGCACGAGCCCAGCTGGCGTGACGTCACCCGGTTCGTCGCCGTGACGCTGCCCGTGGCGATGTATCGCATCCGGTGGTGGACGCTGGGCGTCACGCTGGCGTCCGTGCTGCTGGCGGTGGTCTCGGGCGTGTGGGTCGCGACGCACCCGGACGTCCTGTCGCTGATGGGGACGCCCAGCGAGCGGCAGGAGTACGTCGACCACGCGTTCCGCGAGTACTACGACCCGGGCGCCGGCTTCGCCGCGACGGTGTGGACACACAACGCGTTCCTGACCGCCGTCTGCATCGCGACGGGCATCACCGGGATCGGGCCCGTCTACTTCCTGGTGGGCAACGCCATCAACGTCGGCGCCGCCGGTGCGCTCATGGCCTCGGCGGGCGAGCTGGACATCTTCCTGCAGCTCATCGCGCCCCACGGAATGCTCGAGCTGACGGCCGTGTTCGTCGCGGGCGCCGCGGGGCTGCGCATCTTCTGGACGTGGATCGACCCGGGCCCGCGCACGCGCTCGAGCGCCCTGGCCCAGGAGGCGCGCTCGCTGTTCACGGTTGCCATCGGGCTCGTCGGGGTCCTCGCCGTGTCGGGGGCGATCGAAGGTTTCGTCACCGGGTCCTCGCTGGCGTGGTGGCTCAAGATCGCCATCGGCGCCGTCGCGCTCGCGGGCTTCTGGACCTACGTGATCGTGCTCGGCAGGCGCGCGCAGGCCGCGGGGGAGACCGGCGACCTGGACGACGACCGCGCGGGCTACTCCCTGGCGACCGTCGGCTGAGCCGCTCCTCAGCGTTCTGCGAGCACCGCGTTCTGACGAGTGCCGCGGTCGGACGAGCACCGCCGTCAGACGAGCACGGCGTCGTGCTCGTCTGCGTCGTCGGCGACGAACCGCACCACCGCGTCGGCCTCGGCCAGCACCTCGTCGCGCGCCTCACGGCCGAGCGGCTCGAAGCTCGTCACGGCGATCGTCGCGCGCTGCGGACCACCGCGCCGCACGCGCTCGCGCTCGATCCGCCACGTCCCGCCCACGCGGCCGTCGCGCAGGAACGTGCCGGGCAGCACGCCGTTCGGCGAGCCGAGCGCGGCGCGGCGGACGTCGTCGGCGATCAGGCGCGTGCGGTCGGCGTGACCGAGCAGGACGTTGTCGTAGTCGGGCAGGAACCGGACGGGTGCGGGCGTGTCACCCGCCGGCCGGGGGCCGTCGGGGACGTCGAGCAGCACGCGCGGACGGACCTTGCCCGGTGACGGCGCGCCGACGAGGCGCACGACGCGGTCCCCGAGCCGGTCGACGACGGCCTTCATGCCGGTGAGCCCCGACCACGACTGCAGGTCCGCGACGGACGCCGGGCCGAAGGCTGCCAGATACCGCAGCGCGAGCAGCTCGAGCGCCTCGTCGTGCTCGTCGGGCGACAGGACGGGCTCGGGCTCGTCGAACCACGACCACGCGGTCGTCCACGTCGTCGCGCCGGACCTTCCCCAGACCCCGCGCGGCGGTACCTGGACCAGCGGGAGCGTGCCGCGGGCGACGTAGGACAGCGTCGTGGGTGCGACGTCCGGCCACCGCTGCGCGAGCAGCGCGCCCAGGTCGGTGGTGACGCGGGGGCTTTCCTCGACCAGCGCGCGGGCCGCCGCCGTCACCGCGGGGACGTCCAGCGTCCGGACCGCCGTGGCGTGCTGGGCGTTGACGCGCAGGTCACGCTCGTAGAGCGGGGCCGTCAGCACGGGAAGCAGCACGGCGTCGGCGGCGGTGACCAGGTGGATGGTGCCGCGCACGGTGGCGATGCGGGCGACGCTGCGGTCGACGAGGGCGTCGCCCAGGTGCTCGTGCCGGAAGCCCGTGACGCGGCTGAACAGGCCCAGGTACGGCGACCACGCGTTCTGCGCCTGCAGGCCGACCAGGTGGTGCACGACGTCGAGCGCCAGCCCGTCCGTCCGTGCCAGCAGGTGCTGGCGTGCGAGCAGGGCGCGGGACAGCTCGGCGGAGGTCAGCACGTCGTCGGCCACGCGAATCTCCTATGTCAAGCCGCGGCCGAGAGGGCGCCACTGTGGGCTGCTCGGCTGTGGTTGAGGGTGTTGTAGATGGTGCGGGCGAGTTGACGTCTTAGGCACCGGTAGGTCTCGGTGGAG
>NZ_JACYFR010000006.1 GCF_014837175.1 Cellulomonas sp. JH27-2
CCGGTCCTCCCACCGGGGCGCCGGCAATTCGCATGCAAGCCACGAAGGCAGTCACGCTAGGAGTCAGACGCCCCGGTGACAGGACCCAACCACCGCTAAGCGGCACCGTCACCCTGACACTGACGTCACGCTACCTCCCCGCTGACGGTGCCCGGGGGTCGGTAGGGACGCGTGGGGATCGAGCGACAGTGCGGGATGCGGCCAGGGGTGGCGCTGGCGTGGCTCGTGGCGGAAGGTGGGAGACGTCAGTTCCGGCCGGCCGACGAGGCCCGCATGCGCCCGTGGCCGCCGGTTGCTCCCGATCCCGGAGGTATCGCCACATGGATCTGCACTGGCTCAAGCCGCTGCTCGGACGTCCGGCCCCGTTCACGACCGTCTTCCTCGACGCGACCCGTGCGGAGTCGGCGGGGGAGGCCGAGGCGGTCGACCGGTGGCGGGCCCTGCGGCGCTCGCTGGAGCGCGACGGGGCGTCGGCGTCGGTGCTCGACGAGATCGCCGAGCTGGTCGCGGTGCCCGCGGGTCGGCGCGGCCCGCAGGGGCGCATCATCGTCGCCGATGCGGACGGCGTCGTCGTCGACCGCGTGCTGTCCGAGCCGCCCACCCACTCGGTGGCCGTGCACGGACCCATCCCGGCCCTGCTCCCGGCGATCCGCTCGGCCGACGAGGAGGTCGACGTGCTCGTCGTCGCCGCGGACCGCACGGGCGCGGACCTCACGCGCAAGACGTGCGGCGCCGGCGCCGGCCAGGCGCAGGTGGAGCACGTCGAGGGTGGGCACGACGACGTGCACAAGTCCCGCGAGGGTGGCCTCGAGCGCCGGAGCCAGACCCGCGCGGAGGACTCGTGGCAGCGCAACGCTGAGCTGGTGGCCGCCGAGGTGGACCGCAAGGTGCGCGACGGCGCGCCCGACCTGGTGCTGCTCACCGGGGACACGCGCGCGGTGGGGTTCGTCCGCGACGCCCTCGGCAAGGATGCGCGCGGGTTGCTCGTCGAGGCGTCCGGGGGAGGCCGCGGGGACGGGGTCAACGTCGCCGCGTTCGAGGAGAAGGTGGCCGACGCCGCCGCGCAGTTCCGGGGCAAGCGCCGTGCCGCGGTGCTGGACCGCTTCGCGACCGCTCAGGGCCGCGGCGACAACGCCGTGACGTCGCTCGACGACGTCATCGAGGTGCTGCGGCGCGGGCAGGTGGCCGAGCTGGTGCTGGACGTCGACGCCCTGTCGGGCAATCTCGCCGAACGTGAGCTCTGGGTGGGGCCCGGGCCGCTCGAGCTGGCGACCAGCTCCGCCGACCTGGCGGCGATCGGCGTCGACGGTGACGGTGACCGGTACACGGCCGACGTCGCGCTGGTCCGCGCGGCGCTGGGGCAGGACGCGGGTGTGACCTTCGCCGACGACGGTGCGGCCGACCTGGTCGACGGCGTCGGTGCTCTGCTGCGCTGGTCGGACGAGTCGACGCCGAGCGAGGCGGTCCCGAGCCAGTCCGCCGACCAGGCCCGCCTGCGCACGGTCGTCTGACCGACGAGTGGGCCCGGTCGTCACCGACGACGCCGACCGATCGTCGGTTGCCTTCGGTGGGTAGTCGACCTCCCGCGAGGTGGTCGGTTGCAACCGACTACCTCGCGGGTAACCCGACTACCGGCTGGCCGATGGTCGTCATATGCAACCAAGGGTTGCGCATCGCGCGAACCGGGCGTAGGTTGATCCGCAACCAAACGTTGCGGAAAGCGAGAGCCTCATGGAGTTCGGCAGCATCGAGCGAGAGATCCACGTCGACGCGTCACCGGAGATCGTCTTCGAGGTCGTCACCTCACCGGAGCACATCCGGGAGTGGTGGAACGGGGCGGAGACCGACGTGTCCGCGACGCCGGGGAACGAGGCCGAGATCGCGTGGGCGCGGGCGACCGCCGACGAGCACGTCCAGCGGCTCACCGTGGTTCGGGCCGACCCGCCGCAGGTCTTCTCCTTCCGGTGGGTGGCTGACGAGTCGGGGTCGCTGCTCGTGACGTTCGAGCTGACCCCGTCCGGGTCGGGCACTCTGCTGCGGATGACCGAGACCGGCTTCCGGGAGAAGGGCTGGGAGGCCGCGGTCCTCGAGGCGGCATACGCGGACCACGTCCGCGGGTGGGACGTCTTCGTGCCGAACATTGCCGAGTACACCCAGCGACTGGTCGCCTCGCGATGAGCGCCGTGCGCGTCGGCGACGCCGACGACGACGACCTGTGGTCGGCGATCGGCGACCCGACCCGCCGACGCATGCTGGACCTGCTCCTGGCCGGCCCGGGCACGGCGACCGCGCTGAGCGAACGCCTGCCGGTCACCCGGCAGGCCGTCGCCAAGCACCTCGCGGTGCTCGACCGGGTCGGTCTCGTGCGCGGCACGCCCGTCGGGCGTGAGCGACGCTACGAGGTGGACCAGGCGCAGCTGGAGCGCGCGGTCGCCCAGCTCGCCGACGTGGGCGCCACGTGGGACGCCCGCCTGCAGCGCATCAAGCGGATCGCCGAGGCGATCGCACGCAAGCACACGACCGACTGACACGAGGGACGAGGGGATCACGATGGTGGACATCCTGCACAGGATCGGCGTCGAGGACGCGACGCCCGACCAGGTCTATGCGGCGCTGACGACGGTCGATGGGCTCGCGGGCTGGTGGACGACCGACACCCGGGAGGTGGACGGCGTGCTGCAGTTCAGGTTCGGCCCTCCGGGCGGCTTCGACATGGCCGTGCTGGAGCAGGTCCCGGGCAAGCTGGTCCGCTGGGAGGTCGTCGACGGGCCGGCCGAGTGGATCGGGACGACGGTGCGGTTCGACCTCACTCAGAGCGACGGATTCACGATCGTGCTGTTCGCGCACGAGGGCTGGGCCGAACCCGTCGAGTTCATGTACCACTGCAGCACCAAGTGGGCGACGTTCCTGGTCAGCCTCAAGCAGCTCGTCGAGACGGGGCGCGGCGCCCCGGCCCCCGACGACCTGCAGATCTCCGACTGGCACTAGGGCCGGGTCGTCACTGCTCCCTCGTGTCCACGTACAGCTCGTCGATGTCGTCGGCGAAGTCCTTGAGCACCAGGGCGCGCTTCACCTTGAGCGACGGGGTCAGGTAGCCGTTGGCTTCGGTGAAGTCGGTGGGCAGCACGCGGATCTTGCGGATGGACTCGGCGCGGGAGACGGCCTCGTTGGCGCGCTCGACGGCTCGATCCAGGGCGGCGAGCACCTCGCGGTCGCGGCCCGCGGCCACGACGTCCATCGCGGGCAGACCGTGGTTGCGCAACCAGCCGGGCAGCATCTCCGCGTCGAGAGTGACGAGCGCGCCGATGAACGGCCGCTGGTCGCCGACCACCACCACCTGGCTGACGATCGGGTGGCCGCGCAGCCGGTCCTCGAGCTCGGCGGGGGCGACGTTCTTGCCGCCGGCCGTGACGATGAGCTCCTTGCTGCGGCCGGTGATGCGCAGGTAGCCGTCGTCGTCGAGCGTCCCGACGTCGCCGGTGTCGAACCACCCGTCGACGAGCGCCTGCGCGGTCGCCTCGGAGTTGTGCCGGTAGCCCCGGAACACGTGCGGGCCCTTGACCCAGATCTCGCCGTCGTCGTCGACTCGCAGCGACGTGCCCGGGAACGCCGGTCCGACGGTGCCGACCTTCGTCAGCCCCGGCCGGTTGACGCTCGTCGGCGCCGTCGTCTCCGTCAGGCCGTAGCCCTCCAGCACCCGCACGCCGATGCCGCGGTAGAAGTGACCCAACCGGTCGCCGAGCGGCGCGCCGCCGGAGACGGCCCAGTCGCACTGGCCGCCCAGCGCGGCGCGTAGCTTGGCGTAGACGAGGCGTGAGGCGAGGGCGTGCTGCGCCTTCAGCGCCGCGCTCGGCCCGGACGGCTCGTCGAGCGCGCGCGAGTACGTGATCGCGACCTTCGCCGCCCACCGGAAGACCCGCAGCTTCGCGCCGGACCCCGCGGTCTGCTCGGCCGAGTTGTAGACCTTCTCGAACACGCGGGGCACCGCGAGCAGGTAGGTGGGCCGGAACGAGCCGAGGTCCGCGACCAGGTGGCGGGCGTCGGGCGCGTGGCCCAGGACGGCGCCGGACGGGACGCACAGGACCTGCAGGAACCGCGCGAACACGTGCGCGAGCGGCATGAACATGAGGGTCCGTGCGCCGGGGACGGCGCACACCTCACCCAGCCCGTCCACGGCGTTGAGGGCGAGCGCGACGAAGTTGCCGTGGGTGAGCTCGACGCCCTTTGGCCGTCCCGTGGTGCCCGACGTGTAGATGACGGTGGCCAGGTCGTCCATGCCGGTCGCCGTGCTGCGGCGGTCTATCTCCGCGTCAGAGACGTCGGTGCCGTCCGCCACGAGCGTGTCGAGCGCGCCGTCGTCGATGAGCAGGACGTCGGCCAGGCCCGGCAGGTCGCCGCGGACGCGGTCGACGACGGCGGCGTGCGCCCCGGTCTCGACGACGAGCAGCCGGAAGCCGGTGTCCGAACCGATCCAGCGCACCTGCTCCGAGGAGTCGGTCTCGTAGATCGGCACGCCCACGGCGCCGGCCGCCCAGATCGCGAAGTCGAGCACGGTCCACTCGAACCGGGTGCGGGACATGATCCCGACCCGGTCGCCGGGGGCGATGCCGCGCGCGACCAGCCCCTTGGCGACGGCCGTCACCTGGTCGACGAACTGCGTCACCGTCACCGGCACCCAGTCGTCCCCGACGTGCCGCTCCGCGAACACCCCGTCGGGGTCGCGGGCCAGCCGCGCGGCCAGGAGACCCGGGATGCTGTCGTCGGGGTCCGTCGTCACGGTGCTCGCCGAGGTGAACTCACGCATGGCTCGACCCTAGCGGCGCGCGCGACACCACCGGGTGAGCCGCGCGTGACGTCAGCCGCGCGTGACGGGTTCGCCCAGCTCGGCGTCGCGCGCGACGACCGCGTCGGTCGGGACCGAGGCGATCTCCAGGAAGCCCGTGGCGCGCCCGGCGGCGCGCACGTCGTCGAGGGCGAGCTCGACGTTCGCGACGAGCGCCGCGGGCACCTCGAGCGTGGCCCGGACGATCTCCGTCTTCATCGAGACCTTGGCCTCCGACTTGACCTTGCGCAGAGCGGCGAGAGCGGCGCCGGCTGCACCCACGATGCCCGCGTCCGTGTCCCCGGCCGCGGCGCGCAGCGGCTCCGCGACGGGCCACGGCGCGCGGTGCACCGAACCCACACGCCACCACGACCAGACCTCCTCGGTCGCGAACGGGATCACGGGCGCGAACAGGCGCAGCAGCGTGTCGAGCGCGATGCCGAGCGCGGCGCGCGCCGAGTCGGCGCCCGCGCCCTCGCCGTACGCGCGGTCCTTGACCAGCTCGAGGTAGTCGTCGCAGAACGTCCAGAAGAACGTCTCGGTGAGCTCGAGAGCACGCGTGTGGTCGTAGGCCTCGAGCGCGGCGGTGGCGCGGTCGACGACGTCGGCCAGGCCGGCCAGCATCGCGCGGTCGAGCGGGACGGACACCAGGGTGGGGTCGAGCTGGACCTCGCCGAACGACAGCGCGAACTTGCTCGCGTTGAGCACCTTGATCGCCAGGCGGCGGCCGATCTTCATCTGTCCGACCTCGAACGCGGCGTCCGTCCCCAGCCGCGCGGAGGCTGCCCAGTACCGGACGGCGTCGGAGCCGTGCTCCTCGAGCAGGCCCATGGGCGTGACGACGTTGCCCTTGGACTTGCTCATCTTCTTGCGGTCGGGGTCCAGGATCCAGCCGCTGATGGCCGCGTCGGACCAGGGCAGGTTCCCGTGCTCGAGGTGCGAGCGGACCACGGTCGAGAAGAGCCAGGTGCGGATGATGTCCTGGCCCTGGGGCCGCAGGTCCATCGGGAACACGCGCTCGAACAGGTCGGGGTCCGTGCGCCAGCCGCCCGCGATCTGCGGCGACAGCGACGACGTGGCCCACGTGTCCATGACGTCCGGGTCGCCGACGAACCCGCCGGGCACGCCGCGCTGGTCGGCGGTGTAGCCGGCCGGGGTCTCCGACGACGGGTCGACGGGGAGCTGGTCCTCCGTCGGCAGGATCGGGTTCTCGTGGTCGGGCTCGCCGTCGGCGTCCAGCGGGTACCAGACCGGGAACGGCACGCCGAAGAACCGCTGCCGGCTGATGAGCCAGTCGCCGTTGAGGCCACCGACCCAGTTCTCGTACCGGACCTGCATGAACTCGGGGTGGAAGCCCAGCTCGGCGCCGCGGGCGAGCAGCGCCTCGCGCAGGGCCTCGTCGCGACCGCCGTTGCGGATGTACCACTGCCGGCTGGTCACGATCTCGAGGGGCTTGTCGCCCTTCTCGTAGAAGTTGGCCTTGCGCTGGGTCTTGGTGGGCTCGCCGTCCAGGTCGCCCGACTCGCGCAGCGCCGCCACGACGAGCTCGCGCGCGGAGAACGTGGTCTTGCCGGCCAGCTCGCCGTACAGCGCGCGCCCGGCGTCGGTGGTCAGCCACTCGGGGACGTCGGACAGCAGGCGGCCGTTGCGTCCGATGACGCCGCGCGTCGGCAGCTGCAGCTCGCGCCACCACTGCACGTCGGTCAGGTCACCGAACGTGCAGCACATGGCGATGCCGGCGCCCTTGTCCATCTCCGCACCGGGGTGGGCCAGGACGGGCAGCTCCACGCCGAACAGCGGCGACGTCACGGTGGTGCCGAACAGGTGCTGGTAGCGCTCGTCGTCCGGGTGCGCGATGAGCGCGACGCAGGCGGGCAGCAGCTCGGGGCGCGTCGTCTCGATGTACACGGGGCCGTCGGCGCCGTGGAAGGCAACCCGGTGGTACGCGCCCGGGTAATCGCGGGCCTCGAGCTCGGCCTGCGCGACGGCCGTCTGGAACGTGACGTCCCACAGCCCGGGCGCCTCGGCCTGGTAGGCCTCGCCGCGCGCGAGGTTGCGCAGGAACGCCTGCTGGGCGACGGCGCGGGAGTCGGCGGAGACGGTCTGGTAGGTCTTCGACCAGTCGACGGACAGGCCCAGGCGTCGCCACAGCGTCTCGAACTGGCGCTCGTCGTCGACCGTCAGGCGCTCGCACAGCTCGACGAAGTTGCGCCGGCTGACCGGCACCTGGTCGCCCGCCTTGGCGCTCTTGCCGTCGCCGCCCTCGAACGGGGGCGTGAAGTCGGGGACGTACGGCAACGAGGGGTCGCAGCGCACACCGAAGTAGTTCTGCACCCGGCGCTCGGTGGGCAGGCCGTTGTCGTCCCAGCCCATCGGGTAGAACACCTCGGCCCCGCGCATGCGGCGGTAGCGCGCCACCACGTCGGTGTGCGTGTAGGAGAAGACGTGCCCGACGTGCAGCGACCCGCTGACCGTGGGCGGCGGGGTGTCGATCGAGTACACCTGCTCGCGGGTCTTGGTGCGGTCGAACCCGTACAGGTCCTGCTCGGTCCACGCGGCGTTCCAGCGCTCCTCGACCCCGTCCAGCGAGACCCGGTCCGGTACCTGGCGCGCGCCGGCGGCGGTCGCGGTGGTCACGGGCTGCGGGTTCTGGTCAGTCATACGCTCATCCTCCCAGATGAGCGCCCGTCCCCGGACATGCGTTCCACGTCCGGCGAACGTTGGTCGACGCATCGGTGAACAGGTGGACCATCGGCGCAGGTGACGTCCCGAGACTGGGAGAGTGGGCCGTGGTGAACACGTCAGACGGATTCCTGCGCTCCTCCCTCGCGCCCGCGCCCCGCACGCTGCTCGACGTCCTGGGCTCCACCGCGGCCGCGCACCCCGACGCGCCCGCGATCGACGACGGCGACACGGTGCTGACCTATGCGGATCTGCTCTCCGCGGTCGCGGCCGGTGCCGCGGGTCTCGCGGCGGCCGGGGTCCGCCGCGGTGACCGGGTGGGCGTGCGCGTCCCGTCGGGCACGGCCGAGCTCTACACCGCGATCCTGTCCGTCCTCGCCGCGGGTGCGGCGTACGTCCCGGTGGACGTCGACGACCCCGACGAGCGTGCGCGCACGGTGTTCCGCGAGGCGCGCGTCACGCGCGTCCTGACCGAGGGGGACCTGGCGACGAAACCTGCCGCCGCTCCGCCGCAGGCGCCGGAGCTGACCGACGACGCGTGGATCATCTTCACGTCGGGCTCGACGGGCACGCCGAAGGGCGTCGCCGTGACGCACCGGTCCGCCGCCGCGTTCGTCGACGCCGAGGCGCGGCTGTTCCTGCAGCACGCTCCGCTGGGCCCGGGGGACCGGGTGCTGGCGGGGCTCTCGGTGGCGTTCGACGCGAGCTGCGAGGAGATGTGGCTCGCGTGGGGCCACGGCGCGTGCCTGGTCCCGGCCCCGCGCGCGCTGGTCCGCACCGGCATGGACCTGGGTCCCTGGCTCGTCGCGCAGGGCATCACCGTCGTCTCGACGGTGCCGACCCTGGCCGGCCTGTGGCGTCCCGACGAGCTGGCCGGGGTCCGGCTGCTCATCTTCGGCGGCGAGGCCTGCCCGCCCGAGCTCGCCGCCCGCCTGACGGGCCCGGACCGCGAGGTCTGGAACACGTACGGGCCCACGGAGGCGACGGTCGTGGCCTGCGCCTCGCTGATGAGCGGCCACGGCCCCGTCCGCATCGGGCACGCGCTCGACGGGTGGGACCTGGCGGTCGTCGGCCCGGACGGCACACCGGTCGCCGAGGGTGAGGCCGGTGAGCTCGTCATCGGGGGCGTGGGGCTGGCGCGCTACCTCGACCCGGCCAAGGACGCCGAGCGCTACGCGGCCGCGCCGGCGCTGGGGTGGGACCGGGCGTACCGCAGCGGGGACATGGTCCGGCTCGAAGCCGCGGGCCTGGTGTTCGTCGGACGCGTCGACGACCAGGTGAAGATCGGCGGACGACGCATCGAGCTGGGCGAGGTCGACGCGGCGCTCGCGTCGCTGCCCGGTGTGTCGGGCGGGGCTGCGGCGGTGCGGCGGACGCCGGCCGGGTCCGCGGTGCTCGTCGGCTACGTCGCCCCGGCCGAGGGGGTCGAGCTCGACCTCGACGCGGCCCGCGCGCAGCTGCGCGAGCGGCTGCCCGCGGCGCTGGTGCCGCTCCTCGCCCAGGTGCCGGCGATGCCGGTGCGGGTGTCCGGCAAGGTGGACCGCGACGCGCTGCCGTGGCCGCTGCCCGGCGTCGAGGCCGCCGGCTCGCAGGCCGCGCTGACCCCGACGCAGGCGTGGGTCGCCCAGCGGTGGACGGCGACGCTCGGCGCGTCCGTCCAGGGGCCCGACGACGACTTCTTCGCCAGCGGAGGCGGCAGCCTGGTCGCCGCCCAGCTGGTCTCGGCGCTGCGCGAGCGGTTCCCCACGGTCACCGTCGCGGACGTCTACGAGAACCCGCGCCTGGCCGACCTGGCCCGACGTGTCGACGAGCTGGACCCGGCCCCGTCGGCCGAGCAGCGCACGGTCCGCCCGACGCCGCGCTCCACCCAGGCGACCCAGGTGCTGCTCGGCATCCCGCTGGCCGCGCTCGTCGGGCTGCGCTGGCTGACGTGGCTCGTCGCGATCGACGCCGTGGTGCGTGCCAGCGGCTGGTTGCCGTGGGTGCCGTCGGTGCCGCACGCGTGGTGGTGGGTGCTGGCCGGCTGGGTGCTGCTCATCAGCCCGCTGGGGCGGATGGGGTCGACGGTCCTCGTCGCGCGGACCGTGCTGCGGCACGTGACGCCGGGACGCTACCTGCGCGGCGGCGCGGTCCACCTCAAGCTGTGGTTCGTGGAGAGCTGGGCCGCGGCGGCCGGTGCCGGCAACCTGTCCTGCTCGCCGTGGAACGCCGTCTACGCGCGGGCGCTCGGCGCCAAGGTCGGCAAGGACGTCGACCTGCACACGCTGCCGCCCGTCACCGGCATGCTCAGCCTGGGCAACGGCTGCTCCGTGGAGCCCGAGGTGGACCTGTCCGGGCACTGGCTGGACGGTGACGTGCTGCGGATCGGGCGGGTGCGCATCGACAAGCGCGCGACGATCGGCACCCGCTCCATCATCGGACCGGGCGTGCGCGTGGGGCAGGGTGCCGAGGTCGCACCCGGTTCCGGCGTGCTGTCGTCGGTGCCTCCCGGCGAGCTGTGGGTCGGGTCTCCGGCCGCGTTCGACGGTCGTGCCCGTGGCCACTGGCCGCACGCCCGGGCACCCCGGGGGCATCGTTGGGTCGCGATCTACGGGTTGAGCGCGGGCGTCCTCGCGGCGCTGCCGGTGCTGGGTGCGCTGTGCGGCCTGTGGGTGGTGGGGCAGGGGACACGCGGTGCCGCGGACCTGTCGGAGGCGGCCGGTCGAGCGCTCGCCTGGGCGCCGCTGGGCGGGGTCGTGATGGTCGTCGTGCTGGCGCTCGCGACCCTGGCCGGCGTGCGCCTGCTGGGCCTGGGGATCCGCGAGGGCTACCACCCGGTGCGCAGCCGCGTCGGCTGGCAGGTGTGGGCGACGCAGCGGCTCATGGACGATGCCCGCACGCTGCTGTTCCCCCTGTACGCCAGCAGCCTGACGCCGGTGTGGCTGCGCGCGCTGGGCGCGGACGTCGGGCGTGACGTCGAGGCGTCGACCGTGCTGCTGCTGCCCGGCATGACGAGCGTCGGCGACGGCGCTTTCCTGGCCGACGACACCCTCATCGGCTCGTACGAGCTGGGGCGCGGCTACCTGCGGATCGAGCGGGCGAGCGTCGGCAAGCGGGCCTTCCTGGGCAACTCCGGGATGATCGCGCCCGGGCGCGCCGTGCCCAAGCGCGGGCTCGTTGCCGTGCTGTCGGCGACGCCGGAGAAGGCGAAGACCGGTACGTCGTGGTTGGGCTCGCCGCCCGTGCGGCTGCGTCGGGACGCGAGCGAGGTCGACGACGAGCGCACGTTCGAGCCGCGGACGCGGCTGCGGGTGGCGCGCTCGCTCGTCGAGGCGTGCCGCATCGTGCCGGTCATGGCCACGTTCGCGCTCGGCATCGGCGTCCTGCTGACCCTCCAGCACGTCGTCGACCGCCACGGCCTGGGCGCCGCGGCCTGGGCGTCGCCGATCGTCGTGCTGGCCGCGGCCGTCGTGGCGTGCGCACTGGCGACGATCATGAAGTGGGTGCTCGTCGGGCGTCTGCGCGCCGGGGAGCACCCGCTGTGGAGCTCGTTCATCTGGCGCAACGAGCTGGCCGACACCTTCCTGGAGTACGTCGCGGTGCCGTGGCTGGGGCCGACGACCGTCGGGTCGCCGGTGCTCAACGCCTGGCTGCGCACGCTCGGCGCGCGGATCGGGCGCGGGGTCTGGTGCGAGACGTACTGGCTCCCGGAGGCCGACCTCGTGCGCCTCGGCGACGGCGCGACCGTCAACCGCGGATGTGTGCTGCAGACCCACCTGTTCCATGATCGGGTGATGAGCATGGACACGGTGACGATCGGGGCGGGTGCCGGCATCGGCCCGCACGGCGTGGTGCTGCCCGCCGCGCAGGTGGGTGACGGTGCGCGCGTGGGGCCGGCGTCGTTGGTGCTGCGTGGCGACCACATCCCGGCCGGCTCGCGCTGGACGGGCAACCCCGTCGCGCCGGTGGCCTCGTGAAGTCGGTCGACGACCCGTACCGCCCCGGACGGGGCCCGGGCGCGCTCGAGATCGCCCGGTACGAGCTGGACCTCGACTACCGCGTGGCGGGCAACCGGCTGGATGCGCGGGCCCGGATCCACGCGACGACCCGTCGTCATGTGGACCGGTTCAGCCTGGACCTGGCCGGCCTGCGGGTGAACCGCGTGCTGCTGGACGGCAAGCGGCCCGAGCGGTGGTCGCACCGGGGCGGTCAGCTGACGGTCAGGCCCGGGGGCGTGCTGCCGGCGGGGACGCCGGTCGTCGTCGAGGTGCAGTACACGGGCAACCCGCGGCCGGTGCGCGGCCCGTTCGGCGAGGTGGGCTGGGAGGAGCTGACCGACGGGGTCATCGTCGCCGGTCAGCCCGACGGGGCGCCGTCGTGGTTCCCGTGCCAGGACGACCCCGCGGACAAGGCCGCGTTCACCATCGCGCTGACCACCGACGCCGGTTACGAGGTGGTCTGCAACGGGACCCTGACGTCGCGCACGGTCCGGTCCAGCCGGGTGCGGTGGGTGTTCGAGCAGCCCGAGCCGACGGCGCCGTACCTCGCGACCGTGCAGATCGGGCGCTACCGGCGCTGGGACGTGGCCGACGAGCCGGTGCGCCAGCAGGCGGCCGTCCCGGACCGGCTGCGCGCGGCCTTCGAGCACGACTTCGCGCGTCAGCCGCAGATGCTCGAGGCGTTCAGCGAGCTGTTCGGGCCGTACCCGTTCGCGCAGTACACGGTGGTGGTGACCGACGACGACCTCGAGATCCCGCTCGAGGCCCAGGGCCTGTCCGTGTTCGGGGCGAACCACGTGGACGGCGAGCGCGTTGCCGAGCGGCTGGTCGCGCACGAGCTGGCGCACCAGTGGTTCGGCAACAGCCTGACCGCCGCGCACTGGCGGGACATCTGGCTGCACGAGGGCTTCGCGTGCTACGCCGAGTGGCTGTGGTCGCAGGCGTCGGGCGGACGGTCGGCGGACAACCAGGCCCGCACAGCGCACACGCGGCTGGCCGGGTTGCGCCAGGACCTGGTGATCGGCGACCCGGGCCGTGAGCACATGTTCGACGACCGCCTCTACAAGCGGGGTGCCCTGACGCTGCACGCGCTGCGTCGGGTGGTGGGGGACGAGACGTTCTTCGACCTCCTGCGCGCCTGGACCGCGGCGCACCGCCACGGCAGCGTGACGACGGCGGGGTTCGTGGCTCTGGCCACGTCAGTCACGGGTCGGGACCTGACGGACCTGTTCGACGCGTGGCTGTTCGCCGCGCCGCTGCCCGAGCTTCCGGGGCCGGTGGGCCTCAGCGCGTGACGCGCTCGACGACCACGGCCGCACCGGTCGGGTAGGCGAGCGCGCCGATCGCGGCCGACTCGAAGGTCAGGTCGCCGACAGCGCGCCGGCCCACCTGCGGCGGTGCGTCGGCGATCCGGCCGTCGGGCGTCAGCACGACGAGGCGCGGGTCGATGCTCAGCCCCCAGCCGCAGGCCTTGAGCACGGCCTCCTTGCGGACCCACGCGCGCAGCCGTCCGGTCGCGTCGTCGGGGGCGAGCGCTGCGGCCTCGTCGCGCGCGAGCGCGACGTCGTCGAAACCCGCGAAGACGGTCTGGGTGAGCGGCTCGGCGTCGACCCCGACGGGTCCCGCCGTGGACGCCGCCGCGACGGCGAGGCCGCGCGTGTGGCTCAGCGACACCGACGCGCCGTCCGTCACGGGCTGCCCGTGCGCGGTGCTGCCGCACGTCAGGCACCGGCGCCCGACGACGACGTCGGCCGGGTCGACGTTCCGCACGCGCGCGACCGCGAGGCGTGCGAGCGCGGCGGCGGACGCACGCTCGTCGTCCTGCGTGGCACGGCGCTGAGCTCGGGTCGGGGCGGCGGGGGCGGGGGTGGTGGGGGACCACAGCACCAGGACGTCAGGGTTCGGCACGGAGCGCATCCTGCCGGTCCCCGGCGGTATCGGGATCTTCGGAACACATGCTGGGCACGGCGGGGTTAGGGTCGCCAGGGGCTGCGCGATCGCGGCCCGACGAGGCGAACGAAGGATGCGTGGCGTGTCTGGTGTGACGGCGAACGGACTGACGGTCGGCTATGCGGCGGCGCTCGAGCAGTTCCACCCCACCGAGGCCGTGGAGCTGTCGGCGTACGCCGAGCAGCACGGCTTCTCGGGCGTGATGGCGGCCGACCACTACCAGCCGTGGGTCCCGGCCCAGGGCCAGGCGTCGTTCGTCTGGAACGTGCTGACCGCGGTGGGCGAGCGGACGGTCGGGGACTTCGGGCCCGGGGTGACCGCACCGACGTTCCGCTGGCACCCCGCCATGGTGGCGCAGGCGTCGGCGACGCTCGCGGCCATGTACCCGGGCCGACACTGGCTGGGGCTCGGCTCGGGGGAGGCGCTCAACGAGCACATCACCGCGCAGTACTGGCCGGAGGCCCCGGAGCGCATCAACCGCATGTTCGAGGCCATCGAGATCATCAAGAAGCTGTTCACGGCGTCGCTCGCGGGCAAGGACGTCAAGCACGCCGGGCAGTTCTACAAGCTGGAGTCCACGCGGCTGTGGACCATGCCGGAGGTCGCCCCGGAGATCCTGGTGGCGACGGCCGGGCCGGTGACCGCCAAGCGAGCGGGTCGGCACGCGGACGGGCTCATCACGGTGGGTGCGCCGCTGGAGAAGATCAGCGGGCTGTTCGCCAAGTTCGACGAGGGTGCACGTGAGGCGGGCAAGGACCCGTCGACCATGCCACGGGCGCTGCAGGTGCACCTGTCCTGGGCACCGACCGACGAAGAGGCGCTGGCCAACGCGATGCACCAGTGGCCCAACGGCGGCATGAAGTTCCCCAAGGGCGACATCCGCACGCCGTTCGAGCTCGAGCAGATGGCCAAGATGGTGCGGCCCGAGGACTTCGAGGGGCGCCTGGTCATCTCGGCGGACCCCGACGTGCACCGCGCCGAGCTGCAGAAGTACGTCGACCTGGGCTTCGACCGCATCTACGTCCACAACGTGGGGCGCAACCAGCGCGAGTGGATCGAGGTCTTCGGCGCCGACGTGCTGCCGAAGCTGGTGCGATGAGTCTCGAGATCTGGGCGCCCGCGGGGCTCGGCGAGGTGCGCGCGGGCGACGACCTCGTCGCGCTCGTCGCGGGGCTCCTGACGTCCGACCCGCGCGGGGTCCGGGACGGTGACGTGCTGGTGCTGACCTCCAAGGTCGTGTCCAAGGCGGAGGGGCGTTCGGTCGCGGCCGACGACCGCGAGCAGGCGATCACGGACGAGACCGTGCGCGTCGTCGCAACGCGTGAGCACCCCGGTGGCGTGACGCGGATCGTCGAGAACCGGCTCGGGCTCGTGATGGCCGCCGCGGGCGTCGACGCGAGCAACACGCCGGTCGGGACCGTGCTGCTGCTGCCGGTGGACCCGGACGCGAGCGCGCGGGCGCTGCGGCGCGGGCTCTTCGACGCGCTCGGCGTCCGGGTCGGCGTGATCGTCTCCGACACCGCGGGGCGGCCGTGGCGGCAGGGGGTCACCGACATCGCGATCGGGGCCGCGGGCGTCGTCGTGCTCGACGACCTGCGCGGTCAGGTTGACTCGTTCGGGCGGCCGCTCGTGATGACCGTGGCCGCCGTGGGCGACGAGGTCGCGGCGGCGGCCGAACTGGTCAAGGGCAAGGCAGCGGGCCTGCCGCTGGCCGTCGTGCGCGGGCTGGACCACCTGGTCTCCGACGAGGACGGGCCGGGAGCGGGCGCGTTGGTGCGGCTCGGTGACGAGGACATGTTCCAGCAGGGCAGCTCGGAGGCGTACGCCCAGGGGTGGAAGGACGCGCTCGAGGGTCGCGCGTGAGCGGGGCGGCTCGGGGGTCCGGGAAGGCGCGCGCCTCGCGCGCGCCGTGGGTCACGCTCGGCGTCGTCGTCACGCTCGCCGCCGCGGTGCTGGCGGTGTGGTTCGCGGGGCCCGGCGGGTCGCCCAGGTCGTCGTCGACCGTGCCGACGAGCCTGACGCCGAGCGCGACGTCAGGCGCCCGGCCCGCTGTGTCGTCGTCGGCCTCCACCGAGCCGACGCCCACGTCGTCGTCCCAGGCCGCCGACCCCTGGGCCGGGTGGACGCTCGCGCAGCAGGTGGGGCAGGTGTTCATGGTCGGCGTGAACGTGAGCGACCCGGCGGCGGTGAGCACGTCGGCGGTGCGCGACGACCACGTCGGCAACGTCTTCCTGCAGGGCCGCACCACGGCCGGTGCGGATGCGGTGCGCTCGCTGGTGCGGTCGTTCACGGATCTCGTCGGACCGCAGACCACGCACGGCACGATCCTGCTGGTCGCGACCGACCAGGAGGGCGGCGAGGTGCAGGTGCTGCGCGGGCCGGGCTTCTCGACGATCCCGTCGGCGCTCGAGCAGTCGAAGCTCGCGCCGTCCGACCTGCAGGCGCGGGCGCTGACCTGGGGCAAGGAGCTGCGCGACGCCGGTGTGAACCTGGACCTGGCGCCGGTGATGGACCTGGTGAACGGCCAGCCGTCCGCCAACCCGCCGATCGGTGCGCTGGACCGGAGCTACGGGTTCACCGCCGGCTCCGTGACGTCGCACGCCGAGGCGTTCTCGGCGGGGCTGAACGCCGCCCGCGTCAGCGTCTCGATCAAGCACTTCCCGGGGTTGGGGCGCGTCACCGCGAACACCGACACGACCGCCGGGGTCACCGACGGCGTCACCACGCGCGACGACGCATCGGTCGACGTGTTCCGCTCCGGCATCGCGGCGGGGGCGCAGTCCGTCATGGTGTCCACGGCCGACTACCGCCGCATCGACCCCGGGGTGCCGGCAGCCTTCTCGTCGACCGTCGTGACGGACATGCTGCGCGGTGACCTGGGCTTCGACGGGCTGGTCGTCACCGACGACCTGTCGGGGGCGAAGCAGGTCGAGGCGTGGTCGCCGGGCGATCGCGCGATCAAGGCGCTGGAGGCGGGCGTCGACCTGGTGCTGGTGTCGAAGGAGCCGACCGTGGCGCACGAGATGGTCTCCGCGGTGGTGGCGAAAGCTCAGGCGGACCCGGCGTTCGCGGCCCGCGTGCGGGACGCGGCGCGGCACGTGCTCGAGGCGAAGGGCTCGTGGCCGCCGTCGTCGTGAGGTCGTCGTGAGGTCGTCGCGCTGAGTGCTGTCAGCCGTACGGCTGCGACGGGTCCTTCCCCTGCGAGGCGAGCTGCGCGGACTGGCCGGTCGCGCCGGGCTGCCCCTGCGGGATGCGCTCGACGATCACGGCGGTGCCGTACGCGCAGACCTCGGAGAAGTTGCCGATGCTTGGCTCGTCGTCAGCCCTTGTTCTTCGCCGCCGCCTTCGCGGCCTTCTTCGTCGCACGCACCTCGGACAGTGACTGCGGGTCGGTGACGTCCGCGATCGACCGGCGCGCACCGTCCTCGCCGTAGGCGCCGGCGGCCTCGCGCCAGCCCGACGGCTCGACGCCGTACTGCTTGCCCAGCAGCGCGACGAAGATGCGCGCCTTCTGCTCGCCGAACCCGGGCAGCGCCTTGAGGCGACGCAGGACGGTGGCACCGTCGGGGTCGTCGTCGGTCCACAGCCGCGTGACGTCGCCGTCGTAGCTATCGACGACCGCCGCGGCCACGGCCTGGATGCGGCCCGCCATCGACCCCGGGAACCGGTGGACGGCCGGCGGCGTCGCGCACAGCGCCGCGAACTCCTGCGGGTTCGCCTCCGCGATGCGGTGCACGTCGAGGCCGCCCATGCGCTCCGCGATCTTCGCCGGGCCGGCGAACGCGGACTCCATCGTCACCTGCTGGTCCAGCAGCATCCCGATCAGCAGAGCGAACGGGTCTTCGGTGAGGAGGGCGTCGGCGGCGTCGTCGCCCGTGAGCCACAGTCGAGGTGCCATGGCCCCATCCTGCCCGACGAACGGGCGGCCGGGCGTGGCCAGGGGCCGACGACGGGTGGTTCGGACCGCTGAACTAGGCTCGTCCCCGTGCTGATCCGGGAACGCGTCGACACCGACCTGCCGCGGCTCGAGGAGATCCTGCACACGACCTACGAGCGGGACGGTTACCCCTTCCGCGCGGAGAGCGTGTCGGCGGGCTGGCTCGTGCGGCACGGCGACCTCGCGTGGGTGCTGGTCGTCGATGGGGTGGTCGTCGGGCACGTCGCCCTCCACCTGTCGGTGGACGGGGGCCCGTCAGGTGAGGGCTCCTCGGGCGACGGCGCCGAGATCGTGCGTTACTTCGTCGCCCCGGAGGCGCGCGGGACGGGCGGCGCGTCGCTCCTCCTGCAGCGTGCGCTCGCCGAGGCCTACGAACGTGCCGGCGACGCGTGGCTCGTGGTCATGCCGCACAACACCCGTGCGGTCGCGGCGTACGCGCGCGCCGGTCTCGTTCCCGACGGTGAGACTTCGTGGACCGACGTCGAGGGCGTCGAGCACCCGCTGCTCCGGTTCAGGGCATCGGGCAGCCGGGCGCCGAGTATCCCAGCGCCAGCCAGACCCCGGCAGGTCGCCGGGGCGACTTCGCGCGACAGCGACTCGGGCGTGTGACGATCGGCGCCGTGAGCGATATGGACCGGTGGGTCGTCGTGGTGCCCGTGAAGGTGGCCTCCGCGGGCAAGACCCGGCTGGCCGGGGCCCTCGACGCGCGGGCGCGGACGGCGCTCGTGCGCGCGATGGCCCTGGACACCGTCGACGCCGCGTCCGCTGCCGGGCGGGTCGCGCGTGTGCTCGTCGTGACCGCGGACCCCGTGCTCGTCGGGGCCGCCGGGCACGGTTTCGGCGTCGTCGCGGAGCCGATGTCGGGAAAGCCGGGGCCAGGTGAGCCGGCTTCGGAAGCCAGCCAGACGCACACGTACAGCTCCGCGCAGCTCAGCCCGCTCAACCGGGCGATCGAGGCGGGGATCGCGGAAGCGCGACGGCTCGTCCCTCGCGCGAGCGTCGCGGTATTGCTCGGAGACGTGCCCGCGTTGCGGCCCTCCGACCTGGATGTGGCGCTGGCGCTTGCCGACGACGTGCCGCGGG
Organism: Cellulomonas sp. JH27-2; assembly: GCF_014837175.1. Classification (GTDB taxonomy): domain Bacteria; phylum Actinomycetota; class Actinomycetes; order Actinomycetales; family Cellulomonadaceae; genus Cellulomonas. The sequence goes on from NZ_JACYFR010000006.1 coordinate 18,452, forward strand.
GGTTCGTCGCCGACGCCGACGGCTCGGGGACGACGCTGCTGACCGGCGCGCGGGGGGCCGAGCTTTACCCGCGGTTCGGGATGGGGTCTGCCGCAGCCCACGCAGCGAGCGGGCATGGCCGGCTCGACGTGCCGTCGTCGTCGACCCTGCGGCGGGACGTGGACGTGCCCGCCGACCTCGAAGCTGTCGCTGCGCTCGGGCTCGGGCGGCGGACCGCCGCGCTGCTGGACCGGCTGCGAGGCTGACGGCGGCGGTCGGACGGACCTGCGTTCGACCGGGGGTACCGACCTTGGTCTGTGGACAGATCGGACATTTTGTCGGTGGTCGGCCGTACAGTTGTTCGAGTCGAGGTCGTAATTCGAGCACGTCCTGGTTGAGCACGTCCTGATTGAGCAAGGGGGTTGAGGATGTCCGAGCGTCCCGCCGGATTCGTGGAGTCGAGTCGTGTGCCGTCGCGGCCGCGTGAGCGCCCGCACCTGATGTCCGACGTCGCCCCCGGCGAACTTGTGCCTGGCGTCTCCGCCGCTGGTTTGTCCGGCGCCGCTGGTTTGTCCGGCGTCTCCGCCGCTGGTTTGTCCGGCGTCTCCGCCGCGGCGGCCCTGCTTGCCGACTTCGCTCCCGACGACCCGGCTCGGCGTTTGCCCACGTTCCCCGTCGAGGCTCCGACGTCGAGGATCGTCGCGGCGCTGGAGTCCGTCGATCCCGCGTCGCTGTCGCCGATCGACCTGGTGGAATGGGTCGCGGGGTGGCATCAAGTCATGGCGGCGACCACGGCTCAGCAGGCGCGCGGCGTCCACGTCGCCGCCACGCGGCCCGGCCCGATGGGGGACTTCGTCACTGACGAGGTGGCGTGCGCGCTCGTGGTCACGCGGCAGTCGGTGGAGCAGCTCGTCGGACGCGCGGCGGGCCTCGATGCCTCGCCCGAGCTCGCGGAAGCACTCATGCTCGGCCTCGTCGACGCACGCAAGGTGGACGTGATCCTGCTCGGCACTCTCACGCTGCCGGAGTCGTCGCGTCGGTGCGTGATCGCGCAGGCCACGGAGGCAGCGCGGGGTCTGACCGCGCCGCAGCTCCGCCGGCACGTGCGACGGCTCGTCCTGGTCGCGGACCCGGCCAGCGCCGAGCAGCGCGAGAAGGAGGCGCGCAAGGAGCGAGGCGTCGATCTGCGCTGGGGCCACGACTCGATGGCCTGGGTCAGTGCGTACCTTCCTGCAGCAGCCGCGATGAGCGCGATGACGGTGATCGAGGCCCTCGCGGCGGCCGCGGGTGCGCACGACGACCGCACCGTCGACCAGCGCCGCGCGGACGCGTTCGCGGACGTCTTCGGAGCGATCCTCGACGCCGATCAGGCGCCCGACGGCACACCGCTGGCGCGTCGCCACGGACAGCGCGCGAGCATCAACGTGACGGTCGCCGCGACCACGTTGCTCGGGCTCGATGACCTGCCCGGCGACCTCGCGGGCTACGGCCCGATCCCCGCGCACGTCGCGCGGGAGATCGCCCAGGATGCGACGTGGAGCCGGATCCTCACGGAACCTGCGTCCGGCGCGTTCCTCGAGCGGTCCCGCGGCACCTACCGGCCAGGTGCGGACCTGACGCGGACCGTGATCACGCGGGACGTGACGTGCACGTACCCCGGGTGCCGACAGTCAGCGGCTCGCAGCGAGCTCGACCACATCGAACCCTTCAACCACGCAGACCCCCGGGCCGGGGGAGCGACGTCGGAGGACAACCTGCACGCCGTGTGCAAGCACCACCACCAGGCCAAGACCGCCAAGCTCTGGAACGCCCGGCGCGACAAGGCCACGGGGAACACGATCTGGACCAGCCCGCTGGGCATCACCTACGCGCGCTCCCCGATCCCGGTCTACGCCGGTGAGGCGGTCTATGGCCCCCACCGTCCCCAGCGAGCACCGCAGGAACGGCCGCCGTTCTGATCCGCTGAGAGCACTCAGGCAGGCCGCAGACGACCGACGGCGCCCGGCCGCAAGGGGCTTTCTTGATCTGCCGGTTGCTTCCTCGCGCCTCGCTGCCTCCTTTCGGAGCGCTCGCTGGACCGGCCACGTCGCGGCCGACTTCGGTGCGCCCTGGCGCCCTGGCGCCCTGGCGGCTGGCGGCGCAGGGCGCGCGCGTTCGGCTGGGCGTCAGGCCCGGGTGGCGAGGTCCAGCGCGGTCGCCGCGACGTGGGTTGCGGCGGGGACGTCGACCATGAGCGTGTCGGTCGCCGCCGTGCGCCAGCCCTCGTCGCGCAAAGTTGCGGCCGTGGCGGCGTCTGCGTCGTCGACCAGCCAGGCGTCCAGGAGGCCGCCGGAGTCGCGTCGACCGTAGTGGCGGGCGACGGCCTCGGCGCTGGTCTCGACGCCGATCGCGGTCAGGCACGCGTCGGCCATGCCTCGGACGGGGGCGCCGCCGACGATGGGGCTGACGCCCACGACGGACCCGCGGGCCGAGCGGATGGCGTCGCGGACTCCGGGCAGCGTCAGGATCGTGCCGACAGACACGACGGGGTTCGACGGCGGGATGACGACGAGGTCGGCGTCCGTCAGAGCCGCGAGCACGCCGGGTGCGGGGACGGCGTCGTCCAGCCCGACCTGCACGAACCCGAGCGCGGGCAGTGCGGCCCGGTGGCGGACCCACCACTCCTCGAAGTGGATGAGCCCGTCGGCGGTCTGCACGTGGGTCTCGACCTCGTGGTCGGTCGCGGGCAGGAGGCGCACGCCGGGCTTCCATCGCTCGCACAGCCGCTCCGTCACGGCCGACAAGGGCAGGCCCGAGCTCAGCAGCTCCGTGCGGGCCAGGTGGGTGGCCAGGTCCAGGTCGCCGAGCGTGAACCACTCCCAGCCCAGGCCGTAGGCGGCCAGGTCGTCGCTGGTGCGGCGGGTCTCGTCTCGCCGGCCCCAGCCCTGCTCCTCGTGCACGCCGCCGCCGAGGGTGTACATGAGCGTGTCGAGGTCGGGGCACACGCGCACACCGTGCAGCCACATGTCGTCGCCGACGTTCGCGACGACGGTGACGTCGGCCGTCGTCCCGCCCGAGCCGTCCGGCAGGCGAGTGCGCAACGCGGCCTGCAGCCCCCGCGTGAACCGGGCGCCGCCCACGCCGCCGGACAGGACGGTGATCTTCACGGGGTCTCCTTCGAGGTCGGGTCGAGGTCGGGTGCCGGCTCGTGGAACGCGATGACCGGTCGTCCGGTGCGCGGGTGCGTCAGGACCTCGGACTCGACGCCGTACACGTCGCGGACCAGGTCGGCTGTGAGCACGACGCTCGGGTGCCCTGCGGCGACGAGACGCCCCTCGGACAGCACCAGCACGTGCTCGCAGAACGCCGCTGCCAGGTTGAGGTCGTGCAGCGCCGCGACGCTCGTGATGCCCAGGTCGCGGACGAACGCCAGCAACGAGAGCTGCGCGCTGATGTCGAGGTGGTTGGTCGGCTCGTCGAGCAGCAGCAGGCTCGGTTGCTGCGCCAGGGCCCGCGCGACGTGCACGCGCTGGCGCTCGCCGCCGGACAGGGTGGACCACAAGCGGTCGGCGAGGTGCTCGGCGCCAGCCGATCGCAGCGCACGCGCGACGGCGTCCTCGTCGTCGTCGGCGCCCCACAGCGACCGGAACGGGATGCGCCCCAGCGCCACGACCTCGCGGACCGTGAGCGGCACGGTGCTGGAGGACTCCTGCTCGACGAACGCGATGCGACGCGCCCGTTCGCGTCGTGCGAGCGTGTGGACGGGGGAGTCGTCGACGAGAACGGCACCCGCCTCGGGGGTCAGGAGCCCCGCGACCAGCCGCAGGAGCGTCGTCTTGCCCGCCCCGTTGGGTCCGAGCAGGCCCGTGAGCGCCCCGGCCGGCGGGGTCGCGTCGACGCCGTCGACGACCCAGCGGCCACCGAGAGTCGTCCCGGCGCCGACGATGCGGACGTCGACGCCGCCCGCACTGGCCGGGCTCAGCCCCACGACGCCCCCTGACGGCGGCGCAGCAGCACGGCGAACACGGGCACGCCGACGATCGCGGTGACGATGCCGACCGGCAGCTCGCGCGGGTCGAACACCGTGCGCGCGAGCGTGTCCGCCCACACCAGGAAGACGGCGCCGGCCAGCGCCGCGACGGGCAGCAGGCGCCGGTGCGCGGGACCCGTCAGCGCGACGACGGCATGGGGCAGCACCAGCCCGACGAAGCCGATCGCGCCGCTCACGGCGACCATCGCTCCGGTCAGCAGGGCGACGAGCGTCATGAGCACCCACCGTGTCCGGTCGACGTCGATGCCCAGCGCGGCCGCGGCGGTGTCGCCGAACGCGAACGCGTCCAGCCGCACGCCCTGCGTCAGCACGACCGCGCCGACGACGAGCACCGCGACGCCCGCGATCGCGACGGACTGCCACGTCGAGCCGGCCAGCGACCCCAGCAGCCACGACAGGATCTCGCGGTACGAGTCGCCGGTGGCCGTCCAGAAGATCACCAGCGAGGTCAGCGCCGCGCACAGCTGCGAGACCGCCAGCCCTGCGAGCACCGCGCGGCTGGGTGTGAGCGTCCCGCCGGTCCGTGCCAGGGCCAGGGTCGCGACGAGCGCGAGCAGTGCGCCCGCGAAGGCCGCGACCGGCAGCAGCAGCGACACGCCGACGACGAGCACGGCGACCGCACCCAGGGACGCGCCCGACGACAGCCCCAGCAGATAGGGGTCGGCCAGCGGGTTGCGGGTCAGCGACTGCATGACCGCGCCGGCCAGCGCGAGCCCGGCACCGACCGCCGCGGCCGTCAGGACCCGGGGGAGCCGCAGCTCCCACACGATCGCGTCGTGCAGCCGCGGTACTGGCGCGACGTCGAGGCCCAGGTGGCCACCGATGCTCCGCGCGACCTCGCCCGGGCTGAGCCCGGCCGGTCCGATCGCGACCGTGACCAGGATGGTCGCGACCAGCAGGGCCAGGCCGACGACGACGAGGGTGGCCAGCGGGACGCGGCGCGCGGCCCGCGCCGGGTGCGCCACCTCCGCCTGCCGCGCTCCGGTCGTCGTCTGCCGGCTCACTTGTCGAGGTCCGCCAGCTGCTGGTCCAGCGAGACCACGGCCTCGGCGTTGCGCACTCCGGCCTCGGTGGAGGCGAACGGCAGCGTCAGGTACCGCTTCTCCTTGACCGCGGTCAGCTCGCGCGTGGCCGCGTTGGACTCCAGGAGCTTGATCTTGTCGGCCGCCGTGTTCCAGGTCGCGTCGACGAGCACGATGACGTCCGGGTCGTCGGCCACGATCTGCTCCCAGCCCGCGGACGTCCACGTGTCGTGCACCGACGCGAAGATGTTCGTCAGGCCCGCGGCGTCCATGATCATCTGCGGCGACCCGATCCCGGCGCCCACGTACGGGGTGTCGGTGCCGGACGAGTACCAGAGCGCTGTCGTCTTCTGCGCAGGCTTCGTCGCGGTCGCCAGCGACGCCTTCATCCCGTCGACCACCTTCGTCGCGGCGTCCGGCACGCCGAAGATCGAGCCGACCTCGCCGACCTCGCCGTACACGTCGTCGAACGTCAGCGGGTCGGGCTTGTACTCCGGCTCCTTGCACGCGGCCGGCGACACGTACGTGCCGATGCCGAGCTTCGCCAGCCCGGCCCGGTCGCCCGCGCCGTCGGCGGAGAAGTTGGACTCCCAGCCGCCGTAGACGAAGTCGGGGTCGACGGCCAGGAGCGCCTCCTGGCCGGGCACCTGTGGTGAGAGCACGGGGACGTCCTGGGCGGCGTCCGCCCACTCGTCGGGCACCGGACCGTCCGAGAACGCCGTGCCCACCAGGCGGTCCTGCAGGCCGAGCGCCAGCATCATCTCGGTCGCCGTGGACTTGATCGTCACCACCCGCTGCGGCGGGGTCGTGACCTTCACGGTGGTCCCGCAGTTGTCGAGCGTCACGGGTGTGAAGGCGCCCGACGACGAGCCGGCTGACGAGCTCGGCGACGAGCCGCTCGCCGTGCTCGGGCGTCCGGCCGTCGCGTCGGACGAGCACGCGCTCAGTCCGAGCGTGAGCACGACGCTCGTCGCGAGGGCCCAGCGGGCGGTGGCGTCGGTCCTGAAGGAAGGCATGCGGCAGCTCCGGGGGTGAGGGGTGCGGGTCGTTCCGCGTGATCACTCGGCGCACGTCGCGCCGCCGGAGGCCGCCCGAACGTCCGGGCGACGAGCACCGACCACATCCGGCCGGGTTCCGCGTCCCAGGTTAGTCCGCCTACGGTGACGCCATGACCTCCACACCTGACCTGCCCGCGGCACCCGACGCGACCGACGACTCCCGCCCGACCTCTGCTGCCCGTCGCGTCCTGGTCACGGGCGCGTCGTCGGGCATCGGTGCCGCGACCGTCCGGCGGCTGTGCGCGGACGGCTGGGACGTCGTCGCGACGGCCCGCCGCGGGGACCGCCTCGCGGACCTCGCCGGGGAGACGGGCGCCGAGGTCTTCGCGGCCGACGTCACCGACCCGGCCGGTGTCGCCGCGCTCGCGGACCACGTGGAGCAGACCGGTGGCCTCGACGCCCTGGTCAACAACGCCGGTGGAGCGTTCGGCCTCGACCCCGTGGCGACGTCCGACGTCGAGCAGTGGCGGGCGATGTACGAGGTCAACGTGCTGGGGACCTTGCAGGTCACGCAGGCGATGCTCCCGCTGCTGCGGGCGCGCGGGGGCGGCGACGTCGTCGTCGTGACGTCGACCGCGGCCGAGGGGCCCTACGAGGGTGGCGCCGGCTATACCGGCGCCAAGCATGCCGAGCGGATGCTCGCGACGACGCTGCGCTGGGAGATCGTCGACGAGCCCATCCGTGTCATCCAGATCGCGCCCGGGGCGGTGGCGACCGAGGAGTTCTCGCTCGTCCGCTTCGACGGGGACGCCGAGCGTGCGGCCGCGGTCTACGCGGGCTACGAGCCGTTGGTGGCCGACGACATCGCCGACGCGATCTCCTGGACGCTGTCCCGTCCGCCGCACGTGAACGTGGACCTGCTGGTTGTCCGGCCGCGCGCCCAGGCGAGCAACACGAAGACGTCGCGCACGGCCTGAACGGGGCGTCGGCCGGCGCGGCGCTCGACGCTCGGCAAGGTTGCTCGGGTCACCAGTCGGACACGCCGGGTGCGTTGTCGGCGGGCGTGCTTACAGTGACGGACGTGCCACCACCTGCCCCCGCCCCGCGTGCGGGCTCGGGGCGTGCGCCGTCGACGACCGTCGCGTTGCTGCGGCTGCGCGAGTGGGCGCGGCCGGCGCAACGACGGATCGTCGTCGGCGGCCTGACCGCGCTCGGGGCGAGCCTGCTCTCGCTGATGCTGCCGCAGGTGCTGCGGTGGCTCGTGAACGGGCCGCTGCTCACGGACGGGTCGCGCTGGGCGGTCGTCGCGGGCGCCGGGGTCGTCCTCGCGCTCGGGCTGCTCGAGGCGTTCCTCATCTGGTGCCGCCGCGCCCTGATCGCCACGCCCGGCACGGCCGTCGAGCGCGAGATGCGCGTCTCGATGTTCCGCCACCTGCTGGACCTGCCCGTCGAGTTCCACGACCGATGGTCCGGGGGGCAGCTGCTCTCGCGGGCCATGGGCGACCTGGGTGCGATCCGGCGCTGGCTCGTGTTCGGGCTCGTGATGATGCTGGTCAGCGCCGCGACCGTCGTCGCCGGCATCGCCCTGATGCTCGCCACGAGCTGGGAGCTGGGCCTGGTCTACCTCGCCGGCGCGGTGCCGATGGTGTGGCTCAGCTTCCGGTTCCGCGAGGACTACAAGGTGGTCGCCCGCCGCGCCCGCGACCAGGCCGGCGACCTGGCCACCGCGGTCGAGGAGTCCGTGCACGGCATCCGCGTCCTCAAGGCCTTCGGGCGCGGCGACGACGCGCTCGAGGACTTCGCCCGCCAGGCCGAGTCGCTCCGCGTCACCGAGGTGCACAAGGCCCGCACCCTGTCGCGCGTGACGTTCGCGCTCAACGCGATCCCGGAGGCGATCCTGGCCGTCGCGCTCGCGGTCGGGGTCCCGCTCGCGGCGCACGGGCACCTGTCCGTGGGTGCGCTCATCGCGTTCTTCGCCACGGCCACCATCGTCAACCGTCCCGTCGAGCGGCTCGGCCAGTTCCTGGCCATGACGCTCGACGCCCGCGCCGCGACCGACCGCTACGCGCAGGTGCTCGACACGATCGTCGCAGTGCGGGATCCCGAGCAGCCGGTGCCGCTGCCTGCGCCCGGCCCGGCCGGGACGCGCGTGGAGCTGTCCGGTGTCGCCTTCGCGCATCCCGGCGGCGAGCGCGTGCTCGACGGCCTGGACCTGGTGCTCGAGCCCGGGACCACCACGGCCATCGTCGGGCTCACCGGCAGCGGCAAGTCCACGCTCCTGCAGCTGGTGCCGCGCCTGTACGACGTGAGCACGGGTTCGGTCCGCATCGACGGCGTCGACGTGCGCGAGACCACCCGCGCCGAGCTGCGGTCCGCCGTCGCCGTCGCGTTCGAGGACCCGATCCTGTTCTCCTCGACGGTCCGCGACAACGTCCTGATGGGTGTCAGCCGCTCCGACGGCACGCCCGAAGACGAGCTCCTGGCGACCGCCCTCGACGTGGCGAGCGCCGACTTCGTGGCCGACCTCCCGCACGGCGTCGACACGGTGATCGGCGAGGAAGGGCTGAGCCTGTCGGGCGGCCAGCGCCAACGGATCGCGCTGGCGCGCGCCGTCGCCGCACGTCCCCGCGTGCTGCTGCTCGACGACCCGCTGTCCGCGCTCGACGTCAGCACCGAGGCCGCCGTGACCGAGCGGCTGCGGCGGGTGCTGGTCGGCACCACGACGCTCGTCGTCGCGCACCGCCCCTCCACGGTCGCGCTCGCGGACCGCGTCGCCGTGCTCGAAGGTGGCCGCATCACGGGTGTCGGCACGCACACGGACCTGCTCGGGACCCACCCGCACTACCGCTACGTGCTCACCGCGCTGGAGACCGCCGACGAGCGCGAGGACGCCGGGGTGGGCGCATGACAGCGATGCACGATCCGGCTGCGCTCCGGGAACCGACACCGCAGGAGCACGCCGCGGTGCGCCGGCGCTCGCTGGCTCTTCTGCGTTCGCTCGTCGGGCCCGTACGAACGGGTGCCGCGGGCGCGGTGGTCCTGGTGGTGCTCTCCGAGCTCGCGACGGCCGCCGGCCCCGCGCTGGTGGCCTACGGCATCGACCACGCACTGCCCGCCATGGGCGACGGGCGCACGTGGCCGCTCGTCGCGACGGCGGGCGCGTACCTCGTCACCGCGCTGCTGGGCGGTCTGCTGGCCAGCGCCGCCGTGCGTGCGTCGGCCGTGGTCAGCCAGACGATCCTGCTGGACCTGCGGCGCCGGGTGTTCCGCCACACCCAGCGCCTGGACCTGGAGTTCCACGAGCGGTACACCTCGGGCCGGATCATCTCGCGGCAGACCTCTGACCTGGACGCCGTGCGCGAGCTGCTGGACGGCGGCCTGACGACCCTCGGGTCCAGCCTGCTGGCCATGATGTTCACCGTGGTGGGCCTGGCTCTGCTGGACTGGCGCAGCGCCCTGCTGCTTCTCGTGGCGGTGGTCCCGGGCATCGTGCTCACGCGCTGGTTCCAGGTTCGCTCGCAGGCCCAGTACCGCGCCAGCCGCACGTCGGCGGCCCGGCTGGTGGTGAGCTTCGTCGAGGCGATGACGGGGATCCGCGCCGTCCAGGCGTTCCGGCGTGAGCCCGCGACGGCCCGCGCGTACGACGAGCGCGCCGAGGAGTACCGGGCCGTGTCCGCCGAGGCCATCCGCGTCAACGGCGTCTTCGACACCGGGCTCACCGCCATCGCCAACGTCACCGTCGCGGTGGTCCTGCTGGTGGGCGGTCTGCGGGTGCTCGACGGCGGTCTCGAGGTCGGCGTCCTGATCGGCGCCGTCCTCTACGCGCGCCGGTTCCTCAACCCGCTGTCGCAGATCGGCATGTTCTACAACTCGTTCCAGTCGGCCACCGCGGCACTCGAGAAGGTGGCGGGTCTGCTCGCCGAGGAGCCGACGGTGCCCGACCCGGCGCGCCCGGTCCACCTGCCCGCGTCGCGGGGTGACCTGCGGTTCGAGGACGTCTCGTTCGGGTACGGCGGCGGTCCGCTCGTCCTGCCGCACCTGGACCTCCATGTGCCTGCCGGTCAGCAGCTCGCGCTCGTCGGGCGCACCGGCGCCGGCAAGTCCACCGTGGCCAAGCTGCTGGCCCGGTTCTATGACGTACGCGACGGCCGGATCCTCCTGGACGGTGTGGACCTGCGCGACGTCGACCCCACCGACCTGCGCCGCGCCGTGGTGATGGTGACGCAGGAGGCCTACCTCTTCTCCGGCTCCGTGTCCGCGAACATCGCGATCGGGCGGCCCGGTGCGACGCGCGCACAGGTCGAGGAGGCGGCCCGGGCCGTGGGTGTGCACGACCTGATCTCTGCGCTGCCCGACGGGTACGACACGGAGGTGGACAAGCGCGGCGTGCGGCTCAGCGCGGGCCAGCGTCAGCTCGTGTCCTTCGCGCGTGCCGTCCTGGCCGACCCGGCCGTGCTCATCCTCGACGAGGCCACCAGCTCGCTCGACGTGCCCGGCGAGGCGCAGGTCCAGCGGGGCCTCGCGACGCTGCTCGCCGGACGCACCGCCGTCGTCATCGCCCACCGCCTGTCCACCGTGATGAGCTCCGACCGGGTGCTGGTGGTCGAGGGCGGCCGGGTGGTCGAGGACGGCTCACCGGACCAGCTCGTGGCGGCAGGCGGTCGGTTCGCCGCGCTGCACGCCGACTGGCAGGCGTCGCTGGGCGCCGACTGACCGACGCCCGTCAGAGGTGGCGCGCCGCGTACAGGTGGAGCGCGTCGCGGACGAAGGCGGCACCCTGGGAACCGCCGTAGGTGCGTGCGAAGCGGTCGTCGGCCACATAGAGGTCGGCGAGGCCCAGGACGTAGTCCTTGGCGTCGGTCGGGCTGGACGCGCCGTGCGCCGGGGTACCCGGGATCGTGGTCAGCCACGCGACGTGCCGCCGGGCGAGGTCCTGCCCCACCGGGCCCGCGGGATCGCCGCCGCTCGCGCGGGCCCACTCCTCGGCGAGCGCCGCGGTCTGCTGCTTCCAGTCGCGCTGCTCGTCGCGCGACATGGAGCGCCACCACGCGTCGGACGTGTCGTACGCCTGCGCACCCCAGCGCTCCACCACCTCGTCGCGGTGCTGGGTGTGGTCGAACCCGTCGAACATCTGCTCCGTCATGATCGTCCTTCCCTCGGTCCTGCTCTCGATGGTGCGCTCGACCGCGGCGACCTGCCGCGCGAGCCGTCGCTGCTCGGAGCGCAGCCAGTCCAGGTGCCGACGCAGGGCTGCGACATCGTCGTCCTCGGCCGCCAGGGCGTCCCGGATCGCGGTCAGGCCCAGGCCCAGGTCGCGCAGCAGCAGGATGCGCTGCAGGCGGACCAGTGCGTCCTCGTCGTACCAGCGGTAGCCGTTGTCGCCCACGCGGCTGGGGGGCAGCAGGCCGATGGCGTCGTAGTGCCGCAGCGTGCGGCTCGTGACGCCCGAGAGCCGCGCCGTCTCCTGGATCGATGCCTCCATGTCGACCACCGTAGAAGTTGACGCCACGTCAAGGTCAAGAGCAGCGCAATGCCCGCGCAACATCCACGGCCTAGCCTGGCGTCGTGACGGAGACGACGGCCGCGCAGGCTGCGAGCGAGACCACACCTCAGACGCCTGCCCGCGAGGTGCTGACGTACGAGCAGTTCGGCGTCGCGGCGCGCGAGCTGGCGCAGGCGGTGGCCGACTCGGGGTTCGTGCCGGACGTCGTCGTCGCCGTGGCCCGTGGCGGCCTGCCGCTCGGCGGGGCCATCGCCTATGCGCTCGGCACGAAGGCCGTCGGCACGCTCAACGTCGAGTTCTACACGGGCATCGACGAGCGCCTGCCCGACCCCGTGCTGCTCCCGCCGCTGCTGGACACCAACGCCATCACCGGCCTGCGTGCGCTCGTCGTGGACGACGTCGCCGACACGGGGGAGACGCTCGCGCTCGTCGAGAAGCTCATGGGCCGCTACTGCCAGGACGTGCGGACCGTGGTGCTCTATGCCAAGCCGCGCTCGGTCATCGACCCGCACTTCGTGTGGAAGCGGACCGACCGGTGGATCGTCTTCCCGTGGTCGGACCGCGACCCGGTGACGCCGGCGGTCTGACGCGAGGTCACAGGCTCAGCAGGTCGACGACGGCCGGTGCGAGCTGGTCGGTCCGGTCGACGACGCGCACGGCGCCGGCCTCCTCGAGCTCGTCGGGCGCGGCGTAGCCCCAGCGCACGCCCAGGCACGGCACGCCGTGGGCCGCGGCGCCGAGGACGTCGTGCTCCCGGTCGCCGACCATCAGCCGCCGCTCGCCCGGGTCGCGACCAGTCAGCGCGCGCTCGATGACCAGCGCCTTGCTGGACGGGACGTGGTCGAGCGGCGCGCCGAAGATGCCGTCGACGTACGGCGTGATGCCCAGTCGCTCGCAGATGGGCACCGCGTAGATCTCGGGCTTGGACGTCGCGACGACCAGCGCGCAGCCCAGGCGCCGCAGCTCGGCCAGCGCGTCCAGGACGCCGTCGTAGACCGCGTTGTCGTACATGCCGCCGGCGGCGAAGACGGCGCGGTAGCTGGTCACCAGCTCGGCGACCCGGGCCGGCGGGACGCCGTGCGCCAGGAACGACTCCGGCAGCGGCGGCCCGACGAACGAGCGCAGCTCGGTGGGCGTCGGCACCGCGAGGCCGGCCGCGGTGAAGGCGTGCGTCACCGACGCCGAGATGCCGGGGAACGAGTCGGTGAGCGTGCCGTCGAGGTCGAGCAGGACGAGCGCGGCGGGGGAGAAGGTCACGTCCCCATCCTCGCGCGTCCCGCCCGTGCCATCTCCCGTGCATCGTCCCGGGGGAGGCAGGTAGGCTGGCCCGACAGGCGTCGACCCGGCCATCACCGGCGAGCCTCCGGAAGAACGGGCCCGCAGTCCTCGGACCGCGGGCCCCAGTAGAACCGGACGGGGCAGGCCCGTCACAGCCGCAGCAGAGTGGTCGACGCCCCCGGGGGACGCCGGCAAACGAGGTGGTACCGCGGGAGCCCCGATCCGGGGTGATCGTCCTCGTAGCCGCACGCGCACGACGCGAACGACCCAGGAGACCCGCACGGTGACCGAGCCCACCAGGTACCCCCTGCACCACCCCGACGCCCCCGTGGCGCCCTCGCCGGACCTGCCCGCGCTGGAGCGCGACGTCCTGGCGCACTGGGAGGCCGACCAGACGTTCCAGGCGTCGATCGACCAGCGGGACGCGGGGGCCGACGGCGACAACGAGTTCGTGTTCTACGACGGTCCGCCGTTCGCCAACGGCCTGCCGCACTACGGCCACCTGCTCACCGGGTACGCGAAGGACGTCGTCCCGCGCTACCAGACCATGCGTGGTCACCGCGTGGAGCGCCGCTTCGGCTGGGACACGCACGGTCTGCCCGCCGAGCTCGAGGCGCAGCGCACGCTGGGCATCACCGACAAGGCGCAGATCGAGGCGCTCGGCATCGACGCCTTCAACGCCGCGTGCCGCGAGTCGGTGCTGAAGTACACGGGCGAGTGGCGCGAGTACGTCACGCGCCAGGCCCGCTGGGTCGACTTCGACAACGACTACAAGACGCTCGACGTCACCTTCATGGAGTCGGTGATCTGGGCGTTCAAGCAGCTGCACGACAAGGGCCTGGCGTACGAGGGCTACCGCGTGCTGCCCTACTGCTGGGTGGACCAGACGCCGCTGTCCAATCACGAGCTGCGCATGGACGACGACGTGTACGCGTCGCGTCAGGACCCCGCGCTGACGGTCGGCGTGCGCCTCGAGTCCGGGGAGCTGGCGCTGCTCTGGACGACGACGCCGTGGACGCTGCCCAGCAACCTGGCCGTGGCCGTCGGCCCGGACATCGAGTACGTGACCGTCGAGCCCGCGCCGGACTCGCCGTTCGCGCAGGCGCACCCGGGCGAGCGTGTGCTGCTGGCCGGTACGCGACTGGCGGCCTACGCGCGTGAGCTGGGCGAGGCGACGGTGGTCGCGACGACCCGCGGCGCCGACCTGGCCGGACGCCGCTACACGCCGCCGTTCGACTACTTCGTCGGCCGCGAGAACGCGCACCAGATCCTGGTCGCGGACTACGTGACCACCGAGGACGGCTCGGGCCTGGTGCACCTGGCGCCCGCGTTCGGTGAGGACGACATGGCGGCGTGCGACGCGGCCGGCATCGCCCCGCTGGTGCCCGTCGACGCCGAGGCGAAGTTCACGAGCGAGGTGCCCGACTACCAGGGCCTGCAGGTCTTCGAGGCCAACAAGCCGATCATCGCCGACCTCAAGGCGGGCTCCGGCCCGCTCGAGCGCGTCCCGGCCGACCGCCGCGCCGTCGTCGTGCGGCACGAGACGTACGAGCACTCCTACCCGCACTGCTGGCGCTGCCGGAACCCGCTCGTCTACAAGGCCGTGACCAGCTGGTTCGTGCGGGTCACCGAGTTCCGTGACCGGATGGTCGAGCTGAACCAGGAGATCACCTGGGCGCCCGAGCACATCAAGGACGGCCAGTTCGGCAAGTGGCTGTCGGGTGCGCGCGACTGGTCGATCAGCCGCAACCGCTACTGGGGCACGCCCATCCCGGTGTGGGTGTCCGACGACCCGAGCCACCCGCGCGTCGACGTGTACGGGAGCCTGGAGCAGCTCGAGGCCGACTTCGGCCGCCTGCCCGTCAACCACGACGGCGAGACCGACCTGCACCGCCCGTTCATCGACGAGCTGACGCGTCCCAACCCGGACGACCCGTCCGGCGCGAGCACCATGCGCCGCATCCCCGACGTGTTCGACGTCTGGTTCGACTCGGCCTCGATGCCGTTCGCCCAGGTGCACGCGCCGTTCGACAACGGTGACTGGTTCGAGCACCACTTCCCGGGCGACTTCATCGTCGAGTACATCGGCCAGACGCGCGGCTGGTTCTACGTCATGCACGTGCTGGCCACCGCGATCTTCGACCGGCCCGCGTTCCGCAACGTCATGTGCCACGGCATCGTGCTGGGCGACGACGGCCGCAAGGCCAGCAAGTCGCTGCGCAACTTCCCCGACCCCGTGCAGATGTGGGACGTGTACGGCTCCGACGCCGTGCGCTGGTCGCTCATGTCCAGCTCCATCCTGCGCGGCGGCAACCTGGTCGTCACCGAGGAGGGCATCCGCGACGGCGTCCGCCAGGTGCTGCTGCCGCTGTGGTCGACGTACTACTTCTTCACGCTCTACGCGGGAGCGGCGGACGGCGGCAACGGGTACGTCGCGAAGGCGGTCGCGCCCGAGCGGGTAGCCGGCATGGCGCCGATGGACCGCTACGTCCTGGCCCGCACCGACGAGCTCGTCGAGGCCGTCACGGCGCAGATGGACGCCTACGACATCGCCGCGGCGTGCGAGTCCGTGCGCGAGCACCTCGACGTCCTGACCAACTGGTACGTCCGCACGCAGCGCGACCGGTTCTGGGCGGAGGACGACGACGCGTTCGACACGCTGTGGACCGCGCTCGAGAGGCTCACGCGGGTCATGGCGCCGCTCGCGCCGCTCGTGACGGAAGAGGTGTGGCGCGGCCTGACGGGCGGGCGCTCGGTGCACCTGACCGACTGGCCGACGGCCGCGGGAGACGCCGACGCCGACCTGGTGCGCGCGATGGACCAGGTCCGCGCGGTCACGTCGACCGCGCTGGGTCTGCGCAAGGCGCACTCCGTGCGTGTGCGTCAGCCGCTGCCCAGCCTGACGGTCGGGGTCGAGGACCCCGCCTCGCTCGAGCCGTACGCCGCGCTGCTGGCCACCGAGCTCAACGTCAAGCAGGTGCTCCTGGAGTCCGCGGACGCCGCCGAGCGGTTCGGCATCACGCAGCGCCTGGCCGTGAACGCCCGCGCGGCCGGTCCGCGCCTGGGCCGCGGCGTGCAGGCGGTCATCCAGGCCGCGCGCGCCGGGTCGTGGCGCCTGGACGGAGAGACGGTCGTCGCGACGACGGCCGACGGCGAGGTCCCGCTCGAGCCGAGCGAGTACGAGCTGACGACCGTCGTGGCCGGCGGCGAGCAGGGCACCAGCGCGGCGGCCGTGCTTCCCGGTGGGTTCGTCGTCCTGGACCTGACGCTCGACGACGCGCTCCTGGCCGAGGGCTACGCCCGCGACGTGGTCCGGGCCGTGCAGGACGCGCGCAAGGCGGCCGGACTGCAGGTGAGCGACCGCATCCTGCTCTCGCTCGACGTCCCGCGCGAGCAGGTGCCCGCGGTCGAGGAGCACCGCGACTTCATCGCGCGTGAGACGCTCGCGGTGTCGGTCGAGGTGGACGTCTCGCCGACGCCGGAGCTCGCGGTGCGGGTCGAGGCTGTCGAGGCCGGGGGGTACGAGGCGTGAGCGGCGGGGCGGACCACATGCGTGACGAGGCGGCGCGCGAGGCGCGGACGGCGGCCGACGAGGTCTACGCCGCGATCCTGGCGCGTGCGCCCGAGCACGACATCGACCCGACCCTGGAGCGTGTGCGCCAGGTGTGCGAGCTGCTGGGCGACCCGCAGCACGCCTACAAGGTCGTCCACCTGACGGGGACCAACGGCAAGACGTCGACGAGCCGCATGGTCGAGCGCCTGGTCCGTGAGCACGGCCTGCGCACGGGCCGGTTCACGAGCCCGCACCTGACGCGCGTCACGGAGCGGATCGCGATCGACGGTCAGCCGATCAGCGACGAGCGTTTCGTCGAGGTGTGGCAGGACGTCGCGCCCTACGTGCACCTGGTGGACCAGCGCTCGGCCGAGCGCGGCGAGCCGCGGCTGTCGTTCTTCGAGGTGTTCACGGTGATGGCGTTCGCCGCGTTCGCGGACGCCCCGGTGGACGTCGCGATCGTCGAGGTCGGGATGGGCGGCCGGTGGGACTCCACCAACGTCGCCGACGGGGACGTCGCCGTCATCACACCGATCGCGATGGACCACGAGCGCTACCTGGGCGACACGCTGGTCGAGATCGCCTCGGAGAAGTCGGGCATCGTCAAGGACGGCGCGACCCTGGTGCTCGCCGCGCAGACCGAGGACGTCGAGGGCGTCGTGCTGGCGGCGGCGGCCGAGCGCGGCGCGCGCGTGATCCGCGAGGACGTCGAGATCGCGGTGGTCGAGCGCTCGGTCGCGGTGGGCGGCCAGCTGCTGACCCTGCGCGGCACGGGCGGGACGTACACCGACATCTTCCTGCCGCTGCACGGCGAGTTCCAGGCGCACAACGCGCTCCTGGCCCTGACCGCCACGGAGGCGCTGGTGGCCGGGGGAGGCGCGCTGCAGCCCGGCATCGTGGAGGCCGCGTTCGCCGACGTCGACTCGCCCGGGCGGCTCGAGATCGTGCGCACCAGCCCCACGGTGATCGTCGACGGGGCGCACAACCCCGCCGGTGTCGAGGCGATGGTCGCCTCGCTCGACGAGGCGTTCGCGTTCCAGCGCGTCGTCGGCGTGGTCGGCGTGATGGCGGACAAGGACCCCGAGGGCATCCTGTCGATCCTGGAGCCGGTGCTCGACGAGATCGTCGTGACGGCTGCGGGCAACACCCGCGCGATGGCGCCCGACGAGCTCGGCGAGGTCGCGGTCGACGTGTTCGGCGAGGACCGGGTGCACGTCGTCGAGCGCCTCGACGAGGCCGTCGACCTGGCAGCCGGGCTCGCCGAGCGGGACGTCGAGCGCGGGGCAGCCGTGCTGGTCACGGGGTCGATCCTGCTCGTCGCCGAGGCGCGGATCCTGCTGGGGCGCGGCTGACGGACCTCCGTGCACGAATGTGCATGCGTGCCGCACATCTTCGCCTTGACGGCCGTGAGCCGTCGGGCGAAGGTGGGCAGCGGGGGCTGACCGAGTACCACCGGAGCGCGTGACGGAGCCCGACGAGGTGCCCCGTCGAAGGGATGTCGACGTGAAGAAGCTCATCAACGACCCACGTTCCGTCGTCGCCGAGACCCTCGAGGGTTTCGGCGCTGCGCACGCAGACGTCGTCGAGGTCCACAGCGAGCCCGACTTCGTCACCCGCGCGGGAGGAGCGGTGCAGGGCAAGGTCGGGCTCGTCTCCGGCGGCGGCAGCGGGCACGAGCCGCTGCACGCCGGGTTCGTGGGCGTCGGGATGCTCGACGCGGCCGTCCCCGGACCCGTGTTCACGTCGCCGACTCCCGACCAGGTGCTGCCCGCGATCCAGGCGGCCGACGGCGGCAAGGGCGTCCTGCTCATCGTCAAGAACTACACGGGCGACGTGCTGAACTTCGAGACCGCCGCGGAGCTGGCCGACGCCGAGGGCGTCGACGTGCGAACGGTGGTCACGAACGACGACGTCGCCGTCCAGGACTCGCTCTACACGGCGGGCCGCCGCGGTGTGGCGGGCACGGTGTGCGTCGAGAAGATCGCGGGGGCCGCGGCGGAGCGCGGCGACGACCTCGACTCGGTCGCCGCCGTCGCGCAGCGCGTCAACGACAACGTCCGCTCGATGGGCGTCGCGCTCACCGCCTGCACCGTGCCGCACGCGGGCAAGCCGTCGTTCGACCTGCCCGAGGACGAGATCGAGATCGGCATCGGCATCCACGGCGAGCCCGGTCGTCGGCGCATCCCGCTGGCGAGCGCGGACGAGATCACGGAGATGCTCGTGACCCCCGTGGCCGACGATCTGGGCCTCGCGCAGGGGGACCGCGTGCTGCTGTTCGTCAACGGGATGGGTGGCACGCCGTCCTCGGAGCTCTACGTCGTCTATCGTCGGGCGCGCGCACTGCTCGAGGAGCGGGGCGTGGAGGTGACCCGCTCGCTCGTGGGCAATTACGTCACGTCGTTGGAGATGCAGGGCGCGTCGGTGAGCGTGCTGCGACTGGACGACGAGCTCACCGAGCTGTGGGACGCTCCGGTGCACACCACCGCGCTGCGGTGGTGACGTGCGGGCGTGGTTGCTGGTGACGAGACATACGGCCGAGGGAGTGCATGGATGAGCGTGGACGTGGCGTGGGCCGTCGAGTGGGTGCGCCGCAGCGCGCAGACGATCGCGGAGCACCGCGAGGAGCTCATCGAGCTGGACCGTCTGATCGGCGACGGTGACCACGGCGAGAACCTGGACCGCGGCTTCCGGGCCGTGGTCGCCAAGCTCGACGCTCTCGACGAGCCGCCCGCGCAGATCGGCGACGTCCTCAAGCTCGTCGCCACCACGCTGATGTCGACGGTCGGTGGGGCCGCCGGGCCGTTGTACGGGACCGCTTACCTGCGTGCCGCCAAGGCGACCGCGACCGACGAGCTCGACAGCGCCGGCGTCGTCGCGCTCGTCGAGGCCGCGCTCGACGGGATCGTCGCGCGGGGCAAGGCGACGACGGGCGAGAAGACGATGGTCGACGCGTGGTCGCCCGCCGCTGAGGCGGCCGTGCACGCCGCGGACGCGGGCGGGTCCCCGGCGGACGTGCTCGCCGCTGCGGCCCAGGCCGCCGCCGAGGGTGCGCAGGCGACGATCCCGCTCGCGGCCACCAAGGGCCGGGCCAGCTACCTGGGGGAGCGGTCGATGGGCCACCTCGACCCCGGCGCCCGCTCCACCGAGCTGCTGCTCGCCGAGGCCGCCGCGGCGGCGGCGTGAGCGCGCCGGACGCGGACCGGGCGTTCGCCCGGGTCGCGCTCGTGCTCGTCTCGCACTCGAGGGAGCTGGCCGCGGGGACCGTCGAGCTCGCGGGCCAGATGGCGCCCGGCGTGCTGCTGATCGCTGTGGGCGGGACGCCCGACGGTCAGCTCGGCACCGACTTCGACGGCATCGAGCGGGCGTTCGGGCAGGCGACGCAGGACGGTCGCAGTGCCGTGGTCCTGATGGACCTGGGCTCGGCCGTGCTCACGGCGGAGTCGGTGCTGGACCTGGCCGACGAGGACCTCGCCGCCCGGGTCCGGCTCGCGGACGCGCCGTTCGTCGAGGGGGCCGTCGCGGCCGCCGTCACCGCGCACGGCGGCGCGGACCTCGACGCGGTGCTGGCGGCCGCCGAGGGTGCCGGCCGGATGTACGACGGCGACCGGCCGTCGGCCGCGCACGATGCGTCGGCTCCGCCCACGGACGACGGCGTGGTGCGCGAGACCCGCACGCTGCTCAACCCGATGGGGCTGCACGCCCGGCCGGCCGCCGTGATCTCGCGGATGCTGGCCGCCTACGACGCGAAGGTGACCGTGAACGGGGTCAGTGCCGCGAGCGTGCTGGCGCTCATGAAGCTGGGCGCGACGCAGGGCACCGAGCTGCGGATCGAGGGCGAGGGGCCGCAGGCGGCCGAGGCGGTCAGGGTGTTCACGACCGAGGTGGAGCGGGGCTTCGGCGAGATCTGACACGTGACGCTCGCCACGCGAGTTGCAGTCCGTGCAAAGTTGCACCTGATGTAATCTTCAGTGGTGAGTGACGACCTGGGCCTGCGCGAGCGCAAGAAGCGTGCCCGCCGCGAGGCGCTCATCGACGCCACGCACCGGCTCGTCGAGCAGCACGGCCTCGACGCCGTGACGGTCGAGGCCATCTGTGCGGAGGCCGACGTCTCGACCCGGACGTTCTTCAACTACTTCGAGTCGAAGGACGACGCCGTGCTCGGGCACGTGCCGTGGCCCGTGGACTCCCCGGCTGGGACGACGTTCGCCGCCGGCGGCCCGACCGGGCACCTGCTCACCGACCTCCAGCACCTCGTCGGCTCGTTCCTGGACGACCCGCCGGTCGGACGCGAGCGGTTCAACCGCGCGTTCGAGATCGCGACCCGCGAACCGCGGCTGCTCGCCCGCCACCTCGCGTGGTTCGAGCAGCACAAGGGTCAGATCGTCGCGCTCGTCGAGCAGCGCCTCGGTGAGCAGCCCGAGCGAAGCCCCGTCGTGGTCGCGTCCCTGGCCCTCTTCCTCACGCACGCGACGTTCGTGCACTGGGAGGAGTCCGGGGGATCCGGCGAGGGTGACGACCACCTCGCCTTCGTCGTCCACGAGCTCCGCGCGCTCGTCGCGGACTGACCCCCGACCACCCCCGAAGCCCCGCACAGCCCCACAGATCGAGGACAGCATGGCCACCGCAGCACCTGACACCACGGCGAGCGACAAGCCGCTCGTCGTCCTGACTCCCCGCACCGTCTGGCTGATCTTCGGTGCGCTCATGGCGAGCATGTTCCTGTCCTCGCTCGACCAGTCGATCGTCGGCACCGCGATGCCCACGATCGTCGGCGAGCTGAACGGCGTCGCGCACCAGGGCTGGGTGGTGACCGCCTACATCCTGGCGATCGCGATCGTCATGCCGCTGTACGGCAAGTTCGGCGACCTGTGGGGCCGCCGGTACCCGTTCCTCGTGGCCATCGGCCTGTTCACGATCGCCTCGGCCGGAGCCGGCTTCGCGCAGTCGTTCGGTGAGCTCGTGTTCTGGCGCGGCGTCCAGGGCCTCGGCGGCGGTGGCCTGATGATCCTGTCGCAGGCGATCATCGCCGACATCGTGCCGGCCAAGGACCGCGGCAAGTACATGGGCCCGATGGGTGCGCTGTTCGGTATCGCCGCCGTCGTCGGCCCGCTGCTGGGCGGCCTGTTCACGCAGCACGCCGACTGGCGCTGGTGCTTCTGGATCAACATCCCGATCGGCATCGCTGCGTTCGCCACCGCGTGGTTCACCCTCAAGCTGCCCAGCCACCGTTCGGGCAAGAAGATCGACGTCGCGGGCATCTTCTTCATGGTCGTCGGCACGTCCGGCCTGGTGCTGGCCACCTCGTGGGTCTCGTGGTCGGGCAACACCGGCTACGACTGGAGCGACACGGGGCTGCTCGCGCTGGTCGTCGGCACGCTCGTCGCGATCGCCGCGTTCATCGTCGTCGAGCTGCGTGCGAGCGAACCGCTGCTGCCGCTGCGCCTGTTCAAGAACCGCACCTTCACCATCGCGACGGTCATCGGCTTCATCCTCGGCATGGGCATGTTCGCGGCCCTCGCGTTCCTGCCCACGTTCCTGCAGATGTCCACGGGCGCCGGTGTCACCGAGTCCGGCTTCCTCATGCTGCCGATGATGGTCGGCGTCATGGCCACCGCCATCGGTTCCGGCATCGCGATCACCAAGACCGGCCGCTACAAGCTGTACCCCGTCGCGGGTCTGCTCATCACGGCCGCCGGCCTGGCGTGGCTGACCCACATCACCGGCGACATGTCGATGTGGCTGTTCGGCGCCATGATCTTCGTGCTCGGCGCCGGCATGGGCCTGGTCATGCAGACCATCGTCCTGGCCGTGCAGAACGCGGTGGACCCGCACGAGCTCGGCACCGCGACGTCCGCGAACAACTTCTTCCGCGAGATCGGCGCCGCCGTCGGCACGGCCATCTTCAGCACCATCTTCACCACGGCGCTGACCAGCAAGCTCACGGAGGTGTTCGCGGGCGCACCCGCCGGCGCCGCCGACCCGAGTGCCAGCCTGACGCCGGAGTTCGTCCAGACGCTGCCCGAGCCGTACAAGTCCGGCGTCATCGACGCCTTCGCCGACACCCTGGCGCCCTCGTTCTGGTACTTCGTGCCGCTCATCCTGGTCGGCTTCGTCCTGGCGCTGTTCCTGCGCGAGGTCAAGCTGTCCGGCGTCGCCGGCATGGTCGCCCGTGGCGAGGCTGTCGCCGCGGACGGCAGCGCTGTCGACGCCGCGCCGACGACCGACGATCGACTGGTCGTCGACGAGCTGAGCCCGTCGGTCGACGAGGTGCTGCCGCGCCCGCACACGTCGGGCGACGACATCCCCGCGGTTACCCTGGAGCGGTGACCTCCGACGCGCCGGCCGTGCGCCGCAAGCGGCCCGCGAAGCCGCAGTTCGCCCAGACGATGCTCATCCTCGAGGCGTTCTGCGTGTTCTTCGCGACTCTGGTGGCGTACGGCCTGAGCTCGGGCGAGGACCCGTGGATCGACGTCAGCACCGCGGCGGTGTGGTGGATCGGCGGCGGTCTCGCGGTCGCGCTCGTCATCATCTCCGGGATCGTCACCCGGCCGGGCGGTTACACGGCCGGCTGGGTGGCGCAGGCGTGGGTGGCGGGGGCCGCCCTCGTGCTGCCGTCGGTGGCGCGCGGCATGGCCCTCGTCGTGGCGGCGGTGTTCATCGCGCTGTGGGCCGTGTCCCTGCGCCTCGGTGGCCGGATCGACCGGGAGCGGGCGGAGTACGACGCTGCCCACCCCGGCGAGGTCGGGCCCTGATCGCCCTTAGGGTTGGGGCATGAGCGACGCACCCGCCCAGCAGCGCACCCTTGTCCTCGTCAAGCCCGACGGTGTCCGTCGCGGACTGTCCGGCGAGATCCTGCGCCGGATCGAGGCGAAGGGCTACACGCTCGTCGCCGTCGACCTGCGCCAGGCGTCCGACGAGCTCCTGGCCGAGCACTACGCCGAGCACGCCGGCAAGCCGTTCCTGGCGCCGCTGATCGAGTTCATGGGATCCGGCCCCGTGCTGGCCGTCGTCGCCGAGGGGCACCGCGTCATCGAGGGTTTCCGCTCCCTTGCCGGCGCGACAGACCCGACCGTCGCGGCGCCCGGCACCATCCGCGGCGACCTGGGCCGCGACTGGGGGCTCAAGGTCATCCAGAACCTCGTCCACGGCTCGGACTCGCCCGAGTCCGCCGAGCGCGAGATCGCGCTCTGGTTCCCGAACCTCTGACGCGGCGCGCCGAGGTCTCGAGGTGAGCACACCGACGGTCGAGCTACGGCTCATGACCGCACGGGACGTGGACCTGTGGGAGACGGCGCGCGAGTCGCGCGACGGGACCGGGGCGTTCCAGTGGTTCGGCCACACCCCGGTGCACGCCGTGCGGCGCCGCCTCGCCGAGGACGGTCTGCTGACGGCGGACGGCGGGATCCTGTCGGTCTGGCACGACGGTGAGCCCGTCGGGCGTGTCGAGTGGTGGGCGTCGTCGTGGGGTCGCCCCGCGACGTCGTCGTGCTGGACGATCGGCGTCGGGCTGCTCGACGGCCACCGCGGCCGGGGGATCGGCACCGCGGCCCAGACCGCGCTCGTCGCCTACCTGTTCGACCACACGCGCGCCGAGCGGATCCAGGCGTGGACCGACGCGCTCAACGTCGCCGAGCGGCGGGCGCTCGAGCGCAGCGGGTTCGAGCTCGAGGGCATCGTGCGGCGCGGCCAGTGGCGCGAGGGTGCGTGGCACGACCAGGCGCTGTATTCCGTGCTGCGTCCCTAGGTGTCCGTGGGCGTCCGGGTGAACGTCCGCGATCTGCGGCTTCCGGGCGCCTAGGCTGCCCCCGTGCACCTCAAGACGCTCACGCTGCGCGGGTTCAAGTCGTTCGCGTCCGCGACGACCTTGAACTTCGAGCCCGGCGTGACGTGCGTGGTCGGCCCCAACGGCTCGGGCAAGTCCAACGTCGTCGACGCGCTCGCGTGGGTCATGGGGGAACAGGGGGCCAAGTCCCTGCGTGGCGGCAAGATGGAGGACGTCATCTTCGCCGGCACGTCCGGTCGCCCGCCGCTGGGCCGGGCCGAGGTGGCGCTGACCATCGACAACGCCGACGGCGCCCTGCCGATCGAGTACTCCGAGGTCACGATCTCGCGGACGCTGTTCCGCAACGGCGGCTCCGAGTACGCCATCAACGGGCAGGGCTGCCGGCTGCTCGACATCCAGGACCTGCTGTCCGACTCCGGCCTCGGCCGGGAGATGCACGTCATCGTCGGCCAGGGCCAGCTCGACGCCGTGCTGCGGGCGACGCCGGAGGAGCGGCGCGGGTTCATCGAGGAGGCCGCAGGCGTCCTCAAGCACCGCAAGCGCAAGGAGAAGGCGCTGCGCAAGCTCGACGCGATGCAGGCCAACCTCACGCGGCTCGGCGACCTGACCTCGGAGATCCGCCGCCAGCTCGGTCCGCTCGGTCGGCAGGCGGAGGTGGCGCGCAAGGCGGCCGTCGTGCAGACGGACCTGCGCGACGCGCGGGCGCGCCTCCTGGCCGACGACCTGGCCCAGCTGACCGCCGCGCTGGACCAGGAGATCGCCGACGAGACGGCGCTGAACGAGCAGCGCGCGCTGGTCGAGGCGGCGCTGACGCAGACGCGTGCGCGGCTGGTGACGCTCGAGCGCGAGGCGGCGGAGGCGGCGCCGGCGCTCAGCGAGGCCAGCGAGGTCTGGTACCGGCTGTCGTCGCTGCGCGAGCGGCTACGGGGGACGTCGTCGCTGGCCGCGGACCGGGTGCGCCTGCTCGGTGTCGCGGCGCCCGAGCGTTCGGGTGGCTCCGACCCCGACGACCTCGCGGCCCAGGCCGAGCGGGTGCGTGTCGCGGAGGCCGAGCTCGCCGCCGAGGTGGACGTGGCGCGTGCGGGCCTGGAAGGCGCGGTGGGCGCCCGGCAGGAGGCAGAGAGCGCCGCGGCTGCCGCCGAGAAGGAGCTCGCGCTGTCGCTGCGCGGCGCCGCCGACCGGCGCGAGGGCGTGGCGCGGCTGGCGGGGCAGGTCGCGGCACGTCGCAGCCGGGTCGAGGCGACGCAGGCCGAGCTGGGCCGCCTGCGCGAGAGCCTGACCGCGGCGCAGGCCCGCGGCACCGAGGCGACGGCGCAGTTCGCGGCGCTCGAGTCGCAGGTGGCCGGCGTCGAGGAGGGCGAGGAAGGCCTGGACGCGGAGCACGAGGCCGCGATCGAGGCGCTGGAGACCGCGAACGCACGCGTCGTCGAGCTGAACGAGGCGCTGAGCGCCGCCGACCGCGAGCGGGCAGCGCTCGAGTCGCGCGCCGAGACCCTCGAGCTGAGCCTGACCCGCAAGGACGGCGCGGGCGCGCTGCTGTCCGCCGACGGAGTGACCGGCACCATCGGGTCCGTCGCCGCGCTGCTCGCCGTCGACCCGCGCGACGAGGAGGCCATCGTCGCCGCGCTCGGCACGCTGGCCGACGCCGTGGCCGTCGAGTCCGTCGAAGCGGCCGTCGACGCGATCCGGCACCTGCGCACCGAGGATGCCGGGCGGGCGTCGTTGCTGGTCGGAGGTGTGCACGCCTCGTCGGCGACGCGCGAGCGGATCGAGGGCGCCGACTGGGCCGTCGACCTCGTCCACGCGCCCGAACAGATCCGCGGGGCGATCGCGCTCGCGCTGACGGACGTCGTCGTGGTCGACGACCTGGCCCAGGCCCGCGCGATGCTCGCGAACCACCCCGGTCTCGTCGTCGCGACCCGGACCGGCGACGTGCTGTCCCGGCACCGTGCGTCCGGCGGGTCCGCGACCGCGCCCAGCGCGCTGCACCTGCAGTCCGCGCTGGACCAGGCGCGCACCGGTGCTGAGCACGCGGCGGCCACCGCCGAGCGGCTGCGCTTCGAGCTCGTCGGCGCGACCGAGGCGCTGCAGGCGGCCGACGCCGCGCACGAGGCGACCCTCGAACGGCTCAACGAGTCCGACGCCGCGCTCGCGGCCGTCGCCGAGCAGCTGGGGGCTCTGGGCTCGACCGCGCGCTCGGCCCGGGCGGAGGCCGAGCGTGTCGAGGTATCGCTCCAGAACGCGTCGACGACGCTCGAGCAGGACACCGCGGACCTCGCCGAGCTGACGCAGCGACTGGCCGCGGCCGAGGTCGAGCCCGCCGAGAGCGAGGCCGCGATCGCGGAGGGCACCCAGCGCCGCGACCAGCTGGGCGAACAGGCGACCGCCGCGCGCGCGAGAGAGACCGAGGCGCGCCTGACCCTGCGCACGGTGGAGGAGCGGGCCCGGGCGCTGTCCGGCCGCGCCGAGTCGCTCGAGCGGGCGGCCCGGGCCGAGCGTGCGGCTCGCGAGAAGGCGGCCGAGCGTGAGGCGGCGCGTGCGCGTCAGGTCGTCGTGGCACAGGCCGTGCGGTCGGGCGCCGAGCAGGCGCTCGCGCAGCTCGACCGGTCGTTGCGGCGGGCGTCCGACGAGCGCGACGCGGCCGAGGCGGCACGGACCGAGCGTGACCGCGAGGTGGCTGCGACGCGCGCCGACGTCGAGCAGCGGGCCGCGGAGCTGGCGCGGCTCACGGACGCCGCGCACCGCGACGAGGTGGCGCGCACCCAGCAGCGGCTGCGGATCGAGGCGCTGGAGAGCCGGTCCGTCGAGGAGCTCGGGCTGGACCCCGCGGTGCTGGTCGACGAGTTCGGGCCGCACCAGGCCGTGCCGGTCGTCGTCGTCCCCGGGACCGAACCGGACCCCGACGCACCCACGACCATGCCCTACGTGCGCGAGCAGCAGGAGAAGCGCCTGCGCGCCGCCGAGCGCGCGTTGTCCCTGCTGGGACGCGTGAACCCGCTCGCGCTCGAGGAGTTCGCGGCGCTCGAGGAGCGGCACAAGTTCCTCACCGACCAGCTCGCCGACCTCAAGAAGTCCCGCCAGGACCTGCTGGTGATCGTCAAGGAGATCGACGAGCGCGTCGAGCAGGTGTTCGCCGAGGCGTACCGCGACACGGCGGCCGCGTTCGACGTCGTCTTCCCGCGCCTGTTCCCCGGAGGCGAGGGGCGGCTCGTCCTGACGGACCCCGACGACATGCTCACCACGGGCATCGAGGTCGAGGCGCGTCCCGCCGGGAAGAAGGTCAAGCGCCTCTCGCTGCTGTCCGGCGGCGAGCGGTCGCTCACGGCCGTCGCGCTTCTCGTCGCGATCTTCAAGGCCCGGCCCTCGCCGTTCTACGTGATGGACGAGGTCGAGGCGGCGCTCGACGATGCCAACCTCGGCCGGCTGCTGGAGATCTTCCGCGAGCTGCAGGACGACTCTCAGCTCATCGTCGTCACGCACCAGAAGCGCACCATGGAGATCGCCGACGCGCTGTACGGCGTGACCATGCGCGGCGACGGCGTCACCACCGTCATCAGCCAGCGCATGCGCGAGGACGTCGCCGTCTGAGCTGGCTGGCCGGGCCCGTCTGAACTGCGCGTTTCCGGCCTGTGGAGATTGTGTGCTGCCTTCGGGAACGACCTGCACCCCGCGCGCGTCGTCGTCCGACGACCACGCACACTGGACGGGTGGTCGTGACTCTCGGAATCCTCGTCACCCTGGTCCTCGCCGGGGCCGTGCTGCTGGTCGCCAACGCGATGAGCAGCACCGCGAGCGACGGTGAGAGCCCGTGGCGGGCGTTCCGGGCCGGCTGGGCTGCCCGGCGCGAGCCGTCGCCCGCGGTGGACGACGAGCCCGTCGACCTCAAGCTCGTCGAGTTCCTGCGCGTGACGTCCGACGAGGGCGAGGGCTACCTGCACGTCGACGAGCTGAGCGAGGGCCTGCAGCGTGCACGCGACCGCGCCGCCCGCGCGCTGCCGTCGCTGCACCGCTCCTGACGTACGACGACGTCCGGACCCGCTGCGTCGCGGGTCGCCGGATCCGTCCGGCCTGACACACTGTCCCGGTGAACCAGGACACGTGGACCTATCTGCTCGCCGCCGGCATCCCGGCGGCCCTGCTGGTCGCGGTGAGCACCGTGCTGGTGCGTCGCCGGGGCGACAAGGCGGAGGCCGACGAGGCGGCGCCCACGACTGCCGTCGCGGAGGCGCCGAGCGCCGAGGCGGCCGCCGAGCAGGAGTCGGCGCAGGCGCCGGGCTCGGCCACGGCTGTCGACGAGCTGCCTCCGCTTCCGACGGACGAGGAGCTCGACGTCCCGGCCACGCCGGGCGACCTGGACATCCAGCTCGAGAAGCCCGCTCCCGTCGAAGGCCGCTTCGCCCGGCTGCGCGGCCGCCTGGCGCGTTCGGGCTCGCCGCTCGGCACGCGTCTGCTGGCGGTCCTGTCCCGCGACCACCTCACCGAGGACGACTGGGACGAGCTCGAGGAGACGCTGCTGCTCGCCGACGTCGGCGCCGGTCCGACGGGTGACCTCATCGACGCCCTGCGCACGCAGGTCCGCGTCGAGGGCCTCAAGGACCCCGCCGCCGTGCGCGCGGCGCTGCGCGAGCAGCTCATCGCGCTCGTCGACCCGAGCCTGGACCGCTCGCTGAACCTGGCGCCCGGGACCGCGCCGGACGGCACGCCGACGCCGGCCGTGCTGCTCGTCGTGGGCGTCAACGGCACGGGCAAGACGACGACCGTCGGCAAGCTCGCGCGCGTTCTGGTCGCCGAGGACAAGTCGGTGGTGCTCGGCGCCGCCGACACGTTCCGCGCCGCGGCCGCCGACCAGCTCGAGACCTGGGGATCGCGCGTCGGCGTACCGACCGTGCGCTCGGACCGAGACGGCGCCGACCCCGCAGCCGTCGCGTTCGACGCCGTCCGCACGGGCAAGGCCTCGAACGTCGACGTGGTCCTCGTCGACACCGCGGGTCGCCTGCAGAACAAGGCTGGTCTCATGGACGAGCTGGGCAAGATCACGCGCGTCATCACGCGTGAGGCGCCCCTGTCCGAGGTGCTGCTGGTCCTCGACGCGACGACCGGCCAGAACGGCCTCAACCAGGCGCGCGTGTTCGGCGAGGTCGCCGGCGTCACCGGCATCGCGCTGACCAAGCTCGACGGCACTGCCAAGGGCGGCATCGTCGTGGCCGTGCAGCGCGAGCTGGGCGTCCCGGTCAAGCTCGTCGGCCTCGGCGAGGGGCCGGACGACCTGGCACCGTTCGACGCGGCGGACTTCGTCGACGGTCTCCTCGAGTCGTAGGCGGCAGTTCCGCCATCTGGACGTCTGCTCACCTCGAAACGGAACTGTTACGCGCGGGCGCGGCTTGTCACCTCGACGAAACACGTGGCGCGAGCCGACGAAATCCGGATCCTCGACTGTGAGTCCCGACCAGCCACCCCGGGCTGGCGAGGGGAGAGGCACTCTCGATGGACTTCACACTCGACAGCGGCAACACGGCGTTCATGATCCTCGCCGCGTCGCTCGTGCTGCTGATGACGCCTGGGCTGGCGTTCTTCTACGGCGGCATGGTGCGCGGCAAGAGCGTGCTCAACATGATGATGATGAGCTTCGGCGCTCTGGGCCTGGGCGGCGTGCTCTGGGTCCTGTACGGCTACTCCGCGACGTTCTCCGCCGGACACGGCGACGACGTCGCAGGGTTCTTCTCGAACCCGTTCACCTACTTCGGCCTGCAGGGCGCCACGGACGCGGACAGCCTGATGTCCGCGTCGGGTGTGCCGTTCCTCGTGGCCGCCGGCTTCCAGCTGACCTTCGCGGTCATCACGATCGCGCTGATCTCGGGCGCCGTCGCGGACCGCATGAAGTTCAACGCCTGGATGGTCTTCTCCGGGCTCTGGATGACGATCGTCTACGTCCCCATGGCGCACATGGTCTGGGGCGGCGGCAACCTGGGCGCGGACGGCATCACCAAGTCCATCTCGACGCCCATCGACTTCGCCGGTGGCACGGTCGTGCACATCAACGCCGGCACCGCGGGCCTGGTGCTCGCGCTCCTGCTCGGCACGCGCAAGGGCTTCGGCAAGGAGCCGATGCGGCCGCACAACCTGCCGCTCGTCATGCTCGGCGCCGCGCTGCTGTGGTTCGGCTGGTTCGGCTTCAACGCCGGTTCGGAGTTCGCCGCTGACGGCACGGCCGGCCGTGCGTGGCTCAACACGACGGTCGCGACCTGCGTCGCGATGCTCGCCTGGCTCGCGACGGAGAAGCTCCGTGACGGCCACGCGACGTCGCTCGGTGCGGCGTCCGGCGTCGTCGCCGGTCTCGTCGCCATCACGCCCGCCGCCGCAGCCGTGGACAGCTACGGTGCGATCGCCATCGGCGCGGTCGCCGGCATCCTGTGCGCTCTTGCCGTCGGCCTGAAGTACAAGCTCGGCTACGACGACTCGCTCGACGTCGTCGGCGTCCACCTGGTGGGTGGCCTCGCGGGCACGATCCTCATCGGCTTCTTCGCCACGGACAAGAACGGCGGCTGGTACCCCGACGGTGCCAAGAACGGCCTGTTCTACGGGGGTGGCATCGACCAGCTCCTCACGCAGATCATCGTCGCCGCGTGCGCCGTGCTGTTCTCCTTCACGGCCACGTTCGTGATCGGGTGGATCCTGAAGAAGACGATCGGCATCCGGGTGACCGAGGAGGTCGAGGTCGGCGGTATCGACCTCGCCGTGCACGCGGAGTCTGGCTACGAGACGCTGGGCGTCGGTTCCCGCGTCGTGACGGAGGTGAAGTGATGACGAAGCTCGTGACGGCGATCATCCAGCCGCACCGGTTGGACGACGTGAAGTCGGCCCTCGAGGCGGCGGGTGTCCGCGGCCTGACGGTCTCGGAGGCCAGCGGCTACGGCCGGCAGAAGGGCCACACCGAGGTCTACCGCGGTGCCGAGTACACGGTCGACCTGGTGCCGAAGGTCAAGATCGACGTGCTGGTCGGTGACGAGGACACGGCCAGCGTGACGGACGTCCTGGTCAAGGCGGCGCAGACCGGCAAGATCGGTGACGGCAAGGTCTGGGTCACCCCGGTGGAGGACGTGGTTCGCGTCCGCACCGGTGAGCACGGCGACGACGCGCTCTGATCGGATGACGGACGAACGGTCGCCCGTGGGGGGCGCGGCCGGGGAAGCCTCGACGCAGGTCCCGCACCCCTCTCGTGGGGTGCGGGACCTGCGTGTCGAGAGGCTCGACCTGGCCGCTGGGCTCACCGGCACGCAGAGCGACGGAGTGGCGCGACGCGCCGCCATCGTCGAGCTCGTCCACCGCAGGCTCGCGGAGCTGTGGGAGGACGCGACGCAGGGGCAGGACACCACCGGGGTGGCGCTGGGTGCGGTCGGCAGCATCGGCCGCGGCGACGCGAGCCCTGTGAGCGACCTGGACCTGCTGCTGGTGCACGAGGGTCGGGGGCACAGCGCCGACGAGCTCTCGGCGCTGGCGCAGCGCCTGTGGTACCCGATCTGGGACGCCGGCCTGGACCTCGACCACTCGGTGCGCTCGCTCGCGCAGTGCCGCCAGATCGCGTCCAAGGACCTGCCCGCGGCGGTGGGTCTGCTGGACCTGCAGCCGATCGCCGGCGACGCCGTCGTCATCTCGCGCGCCAAGTCCGCGCTGCTGGAGGACTGGCGGGCGGCGGCCCGACGACGACTGCCGGAGCTGCTCGCCTCGACGCGGGAGCGGGCCGAGCGGCACGGCGAGCTGGCCTACCTCATCGAGCCCGAGCTCAAGGAGGCCCGGGGCGGCATCCGCGACGCCGTGGTGCTCTCTGCCCTGAGCGCGTCGTGGCTGACGGACCGGCCGCACGGTGCCGTCGACCGCGCCTATGCGCACCTGCTCGACGTGCGCGACACGACCCAGGTCGTCACGCGTCGGCACACCAACCGGCTGCTGCTGGCGGACCAGGACGAGGTCGCGGCGCTCGTCGGGTTCGACGACCGCGACGACCTGCTGGCCAGCATCGCCGAGGCCGGCCGCGTCATCTCGTACGCCCTCGACACGACAGCTCGCAACGCCCGCCAGGCGCTGCAGCGACCGGCTCGCGGTCCGGTCTTCGTCCGTGGCAGGCGCACACCGCCGCGCCTTCGAGCCATCGCGGAGGGCCTCGTCGAGCACGACGGCGAGATCGTGCTGGCCGTCGACGCCCGGCCGGCCGAGGACCCGCTGCTCGCGCTGCGCGCCGCGGCGACGGCGGCTCGCACGGGCCTCGTCCTCTCGCCCGTGTCCGTCGCCAACCTGACCGCGACGCCACCCCTGCCGGCCCCGTGGCCCAAGGCCGCCCGCTCCTACCTGCTGCAGCTGCTCGGCTCCGGCCACGCGCAGACGCCGATCTGGGAGGCGCTGGACCTCGCGGGCGTCGTGACCACCTGGATCCCCGAGTGGGCGGGCGTGCGCAACCGGCCGCAGCGCTCGCCCGTGCACCGGCACACCGTCGACCGGCACCTGGTCGAGACGGTCGCCAACGCCGCGGGGGAGCGACGTGACCTGGCGCAGGGCGACCTGCTGCTGATCACGGCGCTGCTGCACGACATCGGCAAGCGTGCGGGCGCCGGCGACCACAGCGTCGAGGGCGCGCGGCTCGTCGGGCCCATCGTCGAGCGCATGGGCTTCGGGGAGCAGATGGCGGCCGACGCGTCGCGGCTGGTGCGCGAGCACCTCACGCTCGTCGGGCTCGCGACGTCGTCCGATCCCGACGACCCCGCGACGATCGAGCGCCTGCTCGAGGCCGTGGACCACCGGGCCGACCTGCTGGCGGTGCTGCGCGTGCTGACGGAGGCCGATGCGGTCGCCGCGGGCCCGGCGGCGTGGAGCACGTGGCGGGCGACGTTGTGCGACGAGCTGGTGACGCGAGGCATGGCGGCGCTGGCCGGTCGCTGACGGGCTGACAGGTACGCTGGACCGTCCCTGATCCATCGAGCCGTGAGGACCGTCAGGTGTTCGCCACCCTGTCCGACCGACTGACGTCGACGTTCAAGAACCTGCGCACCAAGGGCAAGCTGTCCGAGGCGGACATCGACGCCACCGTGCGCGAGATCCGCCGCGCCCTGCTGGACGCGGACGTCGCCGTCCCCGTGGTCCGCTCCTTCACCGGCGCCGTGCGCGAGCGCGCGCTGTCGGCCGAGGTCTCGGGTGCGCTGAACCCGGCCCAGCAGGTCGTCAAGATCGTCAACGAGGAGCTCGTCTCCATCCTCGGCGGTCAGACGCGCACGCTGAACATGGCGAAGAACCCGCCCACGGTCATCCTGCTCGCGGGTCTGCAGGGTGCGGGCAAGACGACGCTAGCGGGCAAGCTGGCGCTGCACCTCAAGGGCCAGGGCCACACGCCGCTGCTGGTCGCGGCGGACCTGCAGCGTCCCAACGCCGTCACCCAGCTCCAGGTGGTGGGCGAGCGCGCGGGCGTGCCCGTGTTCGCGCCGCACCCCGGCAACCAGGGCCACGACGACGTCATGCCGGTGGGCGCCGACCCCGTGGGCGTCGCCCGCGCCGGGCTCGAGACCGCTCAGCAGCGCCAGCACGACGTCCTGATCGTCGACACCGCCGGCCGCCTCGGCGTGGACGCCGAGCTCATGCGCCAGGCCGCGGACATCCGCGACGCGGTGAACCCCGACGAGATCCTGTTCGTCATCGACGCGATGATCGGCCAGGACGCCGTCCTCACCGCGCAGGCGTTCGCCGACGGCGTCGGCTTCACCGGTGTCGTGCTCTCGAAGCTCGACGGTGACGCACGCGGTGGTGCCGCGCTGTCCGTCGCGTCGGTCACCGGCCAGCCGATCCTCTACGCGAGCACGGGCGAGAAGCTCACCGACTTCGAGGTCTTCCACCCCGACCGCATGGCATCGCGCATCCTCGACATGGGTGACGTGCTCACGCTCATCGAGCAGGCCGAGAAGAACTTCGACGCCGAGCAGACCGAGCGCATGGCGGGCAAGCTCGCCAAGGGCGAGGACTTCACGTTGTCCGACTTCCTCGAGCAGATGCAGCAGCTCAAGAAGATGGGCTCGATGAAGAAGATGTTCGGGATGCTCCCGGGCATGGGCCAGATGCGCGAGGCTTTGGACAACTTCGACGAGCGTGAGGTCGACCGCATCGAGGCGATCATCCGCTCGATGACCCCGGCCGAGCGCGAGACCCCCAAGCTGATCAACGGCTCGCGCCGCTCGCGCATCGCCGCCGGTTCCGGCACGACGACGACGGACGTCAACCAGCTCCTGCAGCGCTTCGACGGCGCGCAGAAGATGATGAAGCAGATGGCCAAGAGCGGCGGCGTCCCCGGCATGCCCGGCATGGGCAACCTGCCCGGCATGGGCGGCAAGAAGTCGCGCGGCCGTCAGGCGCCGGCCCGCAAGGTCAAGGGCAAGTCGGGCAACCCGGCGCTGCGCGCCCAGCAGGAGCGGGGGCTCGCCACCAAGCCGAGCGCGCCGCAGGGGTCGTCGTTCGGAGCGGCCGCGACCAAGCAGGCGGAGGTCGACCCTTCGACCTTCGAGCTGCCGAAGGGCTTCGACAAGTTCCTCGGCGGACGCTGACGCGATGGCCGTCGGCGGTCCGGCCTTGCACCTGCGCGGCACGGTCGTCCTCGACGACGCCCGCGAGGTCGGCGAGGTCTGGGTCGTGGACGGGCGGTTCACGTTCACGCGCCCGACGATCGAGACGACGACGCTCGAGGGCGTCGTCCTGCCCGGGCTCGTGGACGTCCACTGCCACATCGGGCTGGCGGCGGACGGCAGGGTGCCCGACGACGTCGCGGAGCAGCAGGCGCTCGCCGACCGCGACTCCGGCGTGCTGCTGGTCCGGGACGCGGGGTCGCCCGCGGACACCGGCTGGGTCCACGCGCGCGACGACCTGCCGCGGCTGATCCGTTCGGGCCGTCACCTCGCGCTGCCCAAGCGGTACCTGCGGAACTACGGCCGCGAGCTGGCGTCGCCCGACGACCTGCCGGCGGCCGTCGTCGAAGAGGCGGACCGCGGTGACGGCTGGGTGAAGCTCGTCGCCGACTGGATCGACCGCGACCTGGGCGCCGACGCCGACCTGCGTCCGCTGTGGCCGCGCCAGGTGCTCGCGGACGCCATCACGGCTGCTCACGACGCGGGCGCCCGCGTCACCGCGCACACCTTCGCCACCGAGTCGCTCGACGACCTGCTCGACGCGGGCATCGACTGCCTCGAGCACGCCACGGGCGCCTCCGACGAGCACATCGACCGCATCGCCGCCGCCGGCATCCCGGTCACGGCCACCCTGCTGCAGGTCGCGCAGTTCCCGGCCATCGCTGCACAGGGCGCGCGGTTCGGCCGGTTCGCCGCGCGCATGGCCGCCATGGGGGAGCGGCGCTACGAGCACGTCCGCAACCTGCACGAGGCCGGCGTCCGCGTCCTCGTCGGGACCGACGCGGGCGGCACCATCGGCCACGGCCGCATCGCCGAGGAGGCCGCCGAGATGGCACGGGCCGGGATCCCGGACCGCGACGTGGTCGCCGCCGCGAGCTGGCGCACCCGCGCGTGGCTGGGGGTCCCGTCGATCGAAGAAGGTGCGAGCGCGGACGCCGTCGTCTACGCCGACGACCCCCGCGACGACACCCGGCGACTGCGCAACGCCCGAGCGGTCCTCCTGCGCGGGAGTACGTTCCCTCCGTAGTGCCCCGCGCCGAGGCGTCGCGGCGTGGTACTGATAGGTCCACAGCCACACGCCGTGCGCTGGGCTCCGCGGAGCGCGCACCGACGCCCAGGGGGACGACGATGGCGGACGAACGACGAGCATGGCCCCTGGCACCGCCGATCTCCGCACCGCCCCGACGAGCGCGCAGTCGTGGCGACGTCGCGGCGGCCGCGGTCCTGTGGACCGGCCTCGGCCTCGGGCTCCTGCTGAAGCTGATGTTTGCGGGGTGGGTCATGCTCTGGCTGCTCTGGCTGGCCCCTGTGCTCGTCGGCGTCCCCGTCGCGGGCGCGATCGTGCTGAACGGCGTCCTGCTCCGTGGGTGGCCTCGTGGTCGGTCGTGGTCGGTGGCGCCTGCTCACTACCGGCTGCTGGCCTGGGTACTGGGCGTGGGGTCCTTCCTGGCGGGTGCGGCGATGATCGACGTGGGCGACGGGGACGAGGTTCGTTCCGCATGGGCAGCGGTGCTCGGGCAGGAGCACGCTCCCCAGACGCCCGAGGTGGCGGTCCGCTCGTGGGGGTTCGCCGCACTCGCGGCGGTGGTAGCCGTCGTGTGGTTCGTGATCGACCGTCGCGCCGCGCGCCGCCAGGAGTCGTCCGAGGGGGCGGCGCTCGGCTGACGTCGGGATCGGTGTGGTTGGGAGCGGGCCTCGTCGTCTGG
Source organism: Cellulomonas sp. JH27-2 (assembly GCF_014837175.1). Classification (GTDB taxonomy): domain Bacteria; phylum Actinomycetota; class Actinomycetes; order Actinomycetales; family Cellulomonadaceae; genus Cellulomonas. Next base: position 54,959 of record NZ_JACYFR010000006.1, read on the forward strand.
CACAATGGTCGGCTGTACCCGATGCCTGCAGCCCCTCTACCTGCTCGCGTCGTGTCCTTCGCGCCACCGGCGAGCCCAACCCCACGGGCACGCGGCGGCGCAACCACAGCAGACCTCAGGAGAAGACCACACCGTGGCCACCAAGATTCGTCTCAAGCGCCTGGGCAAGATCCGCGCGCCGTACTACCGCATCGTCGTCGCCGACTCGCGCACCAAGCGCGACGGTCGCGTGATCGAGGAGATCGGCAAGTACCACCCCACCGAGGAGCCCTCGTTCATCGAGGTCGACTCCGAGCGTGCGCAGTACTGGCTCGGCGTCGGCGCGCAGCCGACCGAGCAGGTCGCCGTCATCCTCAAGATCACCGGTGACTGGCAGAAGTTCAAGGGCCTGCCGGGCGCCGAGGGCACCCTGCGCACCAAGGCCGACAAGGCCGACCCGAAGGCCGCCATCGAGGCCGCCGCCGCCGACGCCGAGAAGGTCAAGGCCAAGGCGTCGGAGAAGAAGGCTGCCGAGCCCGAGGCCGAGGCGCCCGCCGCCGAGGCCACCGAGGACGAGCAGGCCTGATGCTCGCCGAGGCGCTCGAGCACCTGGTGCGCGGCATCGTCGACCACCCGGACGACGTGCGGGTCAGCTCCTCGTCCCTGCGACGCGGTGAGCTGCTCGAGGTCCGGGTCCACCCCGACGACCTCGGCCGCGTGATCGGCCGGTCCGGTCGGACGGCCAAGGCCCTGCGCACCGTCGTGGGAGCACTGTCCGACGACGGCTCCGTCCGCGTGGACGTCGTCGACACCGACCGTCGCTGACGCACCCGCTGGCACACCCGAGCGCCACACGCACCACACCGACGAAGGCCCGGCCCCTACCCTGGGGTCGGGCCTTCGCCCACGTCACCCGGAGGACACCCCCATGCAGCTCACCGTCGCCGTCGTCGGCCGTGCCCACGGCCTGCGCGGAGAGGTCGCGCTCGACGTGCGCACCGACCAGCCCGAGGACCGCCTCGCGGTCGGCACGGTGCTGCAGACCGAACCGCCCGGCCGCGGGCTGACGGTCGCCGCGAGCCGCATCCAGCAGGGCCGGTGGTACGTGCAGTTCGCCGAGGTCGCCGACCGCACGGCCGCCGAGGCGCTGCGCGGCACGACCATCGTCGCCGAGGCGGACGAGTCCGACGACGAGGACGCCTGGTACCCGCACGAGCTGGCCGGCCTGCGGGCCGAGCACGTCGACGGTCGGGTGCTCGGGGAGATCGTCGGCCTGCAGCACCTGCCCGCCCACGACGTGCTCGTGCTGCGCGAGCCCGGTGGCGCGCGCACGCTCGTACCGTTCGTTCGTGCGATCGTGCCCGTGGTCGACGTCCCGGGCGGCCGCGTGGTGCTCGACCCGCCCGGCGGCCTGCTGGCCTCCGATGCCGAGAACTTGGTGGTCTCCGAGGAGACGCGCGGCGCCGGGGACGACGAGGACTGACGTGCGCATCGACGTCGTCTCGATTTTCCCGGACTACCTGTCGCCCCTGCAGCTGTCGCTGGTCGGCAAGGCTCGCGACGCGGGCCTGCTCGATCTGCGCGTCCACGACCTGCGGGACTGGACGACGGACCGGCACCGCACGGTCGACGACACCCCCGTCGGGGGCGGCGCCGGGATGGTCATGCGGCCCGACGTGTGGGCGAGCGCGCTCGACGACGTCCTGCAGGACGGCGCGCACCTGCTGATCCCGACGCCGTCGGGGGAGCCGCTGACGCAGCGGAACGCGGAGGCGCTCGCGACCGAGTCCCAGCTCGTCGTCGCGTGCGGGCGGTACGAGGGGATCGACGCGCGCGTGGCGGAGCACTACCGCGCTCGTGGTGTGCGCGTCACCGAGTTCTCCATCGGGGACTACGTCCTCAACGGGGGTGAGGTGGCGGCACTCGTCGTCGTCGAGGCCGTCGGACGGCTGCTGCCAGGCGTCGTCGGGAACCCACACTCGCTGGTCGAGGAGTCGCACGGTGCCGCCGGGCTCCTCGAGTACCCCGTCTACACCAAGCCGCCCGCGTGGGCCGGGCTCGAGGTCCCCGAGGTGCTGATGTCGGGCCACCACGCGCGGATCGAGCGCTGGCGGCGCGACCAGGCGCTGGCCCGCACGGCCGCCCGACGTCCCGACATGCTCGCGGCGCTCGACGTCGGCACGCTGGACAAGCACGATCTCGCGACCCTGGCCGACCTCGGCTGGCGCGTCGTGGACGGCGCCCTGACCAGGGACTGATTTCCGTCGCTGCCTGCTGCTGTGGCAGAATTGTCCGCTGGTGCGCGTACGGCCGCGTCTCTGCCACAGGGGAGACGACCACGGCCACCCGGGATCTGCCGGCCCGCACCGGAACCAGACCACCAGGCACCCGTTCCTGCTCGCTCCACGCGAGCGCCGGGCCGCCCATGATGACGCTTCTGACCTGTGGCAGGGCGGGAGAGTGAACACCATGCACACGCTCGACCAGGTCGACGCAGCATCGCTGCGCAACGACATCCCGGACTTCCGCGCCGGCGACACGCTCAAGGTCAACGTCAAGGTCGTCGAGGGCAACCGCTCGCGCGTCCAGGCGTTCCAGGGCGTCGTCATCGCCCGCCAGGGTGAGGGCGTCCGCGAGACCTTCACGGTTCGCAAGGTCAGCTTCCAGGTGGGCGTGGAGCGCACGTTCCCGCTGCACGCTCCGACGCTCGACTCGATCGAGGTCGTCACCCGCGGTGACGTCCGTCGCGCCAAGCTGTACTACCTGCGCAACCTGCGCGGCAAGAAGGCGAAGATCAAGGAGAAGCGCGACTCGGTCCCGGCCAAGAAGGCCTGACCCGCAGCATCTTCAGCACGTCCGACGGGCGGTCACCTCACGGTGGCCGCCCGTCGCCTGTGTCACAGTGTGCCGTCACGGCCAACGACGGCAGCAGCAGGGGGAACACCATGGGCGGGGTCTCGGCGGACGCTGGCGTGCAGCCCGAGCAGGAACGCGCAGGCCGTCAGGCCAAGCACTCGGGCTGGCGTGGCTTCGTGCGGGAGACGGCGATCGTCGTCGTGTGCGCGCTGGTGCTCTCCGTGGTCGTCAAGACGTTCCTGGTGCAGGCGTTCTTCATCCCGAGCGAGTCCATGGAGGACACGCTCGTCTACCAGGACCGGATCCTGGTCAACAAGCTCGCTCCGGGGCCCTTCGACCTGCACCGGGGCGACATCGTCGTCTTCAAGGACCCGGGCGGATGGCTCCTGTCCGAGCAGGAGCAGCCGCAGACCAGGACGACGCGCGCGCTGCACAAGGCGCTGGCGGCCGTCGGGCTGTACCCGAAGGACGCCGGCGAGCACCTGGTCAAGCGGATCATCGGGCTGCCCGGGGACCACGTCGTGTGCGGCGGTGCGGACTCGTCGGTCACGGTGAACGGGACGGCGCTCGACGAGCCGTACCTCGCGCACGACGCCGTCCCGTGCGACGAGCCGTTCGACACGGTCGTGCCCGCCGACCGCCTGTGGGTCATGGGCGACAACCGTGAGCACTCCGCGGACTCTCACGTGCACACGACGGATCCGGGCGGCGGCTCGATCCCGATGGGCGACGTCGTCGGGGTGGCCTTCGTGCTCGTCTGGCCGCTGTCCAACGCGACCGTGCTGCACAACCCGGCGGCGACCTTCGCGGACGTGCCGGACCCGTCCTGAGGAGCACGCCTGGGCGCGGCGTCGCCTGCGTCTCGGACCGCGGTGCGAGTGCGCGGCGAGCCCGTCGGCGTGCGAGAGTGTGCGGGTGACGGACCCGGACAAGCTCGCGCACCATCCCGTCGACGGCGCCGACGGTGCGCCCTCGGTCGACGAGGTCGGTCACGACGGGACGCCGCGGCACGCGGCCGCACCCCGGGGCGAGAAGCAGGGCGGTGCGGGTGCCTTCCTCCGGGAGACCGCGATCATCCTGGTCAGCGCGCTGGTCCTGTCGCTGATCGTCAAGACCTTCCTGGTCCAGGCGTTCTTCATCCCGTCGGGCTCGATGCACGACACGCTCATCGAGAACGACCGCATCCTGGTGAACAAGCTCGCGCCGGGCCCGTTCGACATCCACCGGGGCGACATCGTCGTCTTCAAGGATCCCGACCACTGGCTCGGCGACGAGACGGACGACGAGCCCACGGGCGAGGTCTCCAAGGGTGTCCGCAAGCTGCTGACGTTCGTCGGGCTCTATCCCGAGGACGCCGGGGAGCACCTGGTCAAACGCGTCATCGGGCTGCCGGGGGACCACGTCGCGTGCAAGGGAGCGGGTCAGCCGATCACCGTGAACGGTGTGGCGCTCGACGAGCCGTACCTGGCCGACGGCGCCGAGCCGAGCGAGTTCGCGTTCGACGTCGTCGTGCCCGACGGGAACATGTGGGTGATGGGGGACAACCGCCAGCACTCGGCCGACTCGCGCTGGCACCAGGGCGAGCCGGGCGGCGGCTCGGTGCCGATCGCCGACGTGGTCGGTGTCGCGTTCGTCATCGTCTGGCCCGTCGACCACTGGACGATCCTGCGCAACCCCGGCTCCACGTTCGCGGACGTGCCGGCGGCGTCGTGACCGTGCTGGTCGCCCCGCGTCCCGCACGGGCCGTGCGGAGCGGGCCGCACCTGCGCCACGAGCGCGTGCTGCTGCGGGAGGGCGCCCGCCTCGTCGCCGGGATGGACGAGGTCGGGCGCGGGTCGCTCGCGGGACCCGTGAGCGTGGGGGTGGTCGTCGTCGACGCGTCGACGCGGTCCGCGCCGCGCGGCGTCGCCGACTCGAAGCTGCTCACGCCCGCGGCGCGCGAGGCCCTCCTGCCCGCGCTCGGGCGATGGGGTGTGGCGCGGGCGGTCGGGCACGCGAGCGCGGCCGAGATCGACACCGTCGGCATCATTGCCGCGCTGCGGCTGGCCGGCACGCGCGCGCTGCGGGCCGCCGCGCAGGTGGTCGGACCCGTGGACGTCGTCCTGCTCGACGGCTCCCACAACTGGCTCGCTGCACCCGCGGCCAGCCTGTTCGACGACGACCAGGACGACGACGAGGCTCCGGCGCCGCGCGTGCTGATGCGCGTCAAGGCGGACCGGACGTGCGCGAGCGTCGCCGCCGCGAGCGTGCTCGCCAAGTGCGAGCGGGACGCCCTCATGGTCGACCTCGCGGGCCGGCACGCTGCCTACCGGTGGGAAGAGAACAAGGGGTACGCGTCCCCGGACCATCTCGCGGCGCTCTCCGAGCACGGACCGAGTGTGCTGCACCGCCGGTCGTGGCGCCTGCCGGGGGTGACGCAGACGGGTGGTAGCGAGCAGACCGGCTCGCAGACCGTCCTGCGTGAGGGATGATGAGCGCGTGAGTGCCGAGGACCTGGAGAACTACGAGACCGACATGGAGCTCGCGCTCTACCGCGAGTACCGCGACGTCGTGGGTCTCTTCTCGTACGTGGTGGAGACCGAGCGCCGGTTCTACCTGGCCAACCAGGTGGACCTGCAGGTGCGCTCCGCCGCGGGGGAGGTCTACTTCGAGCTGACGCTCGCCGATGCGTGGGTGTGGGACGTGTACCGCTCCGCGAGGTTCGTGAAGTCCGTGCGCGTCGTGACGTTCAAGGACGTCAACGTCGAGGAGCTCGCGAAGGCGGAGCTGGACCTGGGCAGCGGGGCCGGTTTCTCCCGCTGATCCGGCCTCGGCCCGATCGGGGCCCCGGGGGCGGCGCTGACGTCACGCCGTGACCTGTGGACGCGCGGTCCTCGCCCCGGCCTGTGCATCGCGAGCCCGGCGACCGGCGTCGCCGACGATCCTGGGCGCATGCGAGCCAAGGATGCGGTGGGACGGTACGGCGAGGACGTGGCGGAACGCCACCTCCTGGCCGCGGGATGGCGGGTGCTGGACCGGAACTGGAGGTGCCGGGACGGCGAGCTCGACCTCGTCGGCATGGACGGAGACGAGCTGGTCGTCGTCGAGGTCAAGACCCGACGGTCCGCGGCCTACGGATCTCCCGCGGAGGCCGTGACGCGGCTCAAGCTCGCCCGCGTGCGGCGGCTCGCGGCGCAGTGGCTGGCGGCCCATGACGTCCGCGCCGCATCGGTCCGCGTCGACGTGATCGCCGTCATCCTGCCGCGGAGCGGGGCCGCCGTCGTCGACCACCTCGTGGGGGTGGTCTAGGTGGTGCTCGGCAGGACGCTCGCGGTCTCCCTCGTCGGACTGACCGGGCACCTCGTCGACGTCGAGGCGCACCTGGCGCCCTCGCTGCCGGCGTTCACGCTCGTCGGGCTGCCGGACGCATCGCTCAGCGAGGCGCGCGACCGGGTGCGGGCCGCCGTCACCTCGTCGGGGCTGCCCTGGCCCAACCGGCGCATCACCGTGAACCTCTCGCCCGCGACGCTCCCGAAGTCGGGCTCGTCGTTCGACCTCGCGATCGCCGTCGCGACGCTCGCCGGAGCCGAGCTGCTCACAGCGCCCGCGGGCGTGGTGCACATCGGGGAGCTCGCGCTCGACGGGCGGCTGCGGCCGGTCCGCGGTGTGCTGCCCGCGGTCGCCGCAGCCGTCGCGGCCGGGCGCCCACGCGTCGTCGTGCCCGTCGCCAACCTCGCCGAGGCGCAGCTGGTGCCCGGCGCGCTGGCCGTCGGGGCGTCGTCGCTCGCGCAGGTCGCCGCGCGCTACGGCGCCGAGGTCGACGTGCCCGACACGACCGATCCCGTGGTGGTCGAGCACCAGCGCGCGGTCGCGCCCGTCCTCGACCTCGCCGACGTGGTCGGACAGGCCGAGGCCCGCCAGTGCCTCGAGGTCGCCGCGGCCGGAGGTCACCACCTGCTGATGGTCGGGCCGCCGGGAACCGGCAAGACGATGCTCGCCGCTCGCCTGCCCGGCCTGCTGCCCGACCTCGTGGAGGCGGACGCGGTCGAGGTCACGGCGGTGCACTCGGTGGCCGGCACCTTCGACCCCGGCGACGGGCTGCTCGTGCGACCACCGTTCGAGGACCCCCACCACACTGCGACGCCTGCGAGCGTGGTGGGCGGCGGCTCGGGCATCCCGCGCCCCGGTGCCGCCTCCCGTGCGCACCGCGGGGTCCTCTTCCTGGACGAGGCGCCCGAATTCTCGACCGCCGTCCTGCAGACGTTGCGGCAGCCGCTCGAGCACGGCGAGCTGGTCCTGCACCGCGCCCAGGGTGCGGCCCGCTATCCGGCGCGCTTCCAGCTCGTGCTGGCCGCCAACCCGTGCCCGTGCGGCAAGGCCGTCGGCAAGGGGCTGGACTGCACGTGCCGCAGCGAGCAGCGTCGGCGCTACTTCGGGAAGCTGAGCGGGCCGCTGCTGGACCGCGTCGACCTGCAGGTGGAGCTGGTGCCCGCGCGTGCCGGCGACGAGGCGGGCGACGCGACGTCGGTGGTGGCCGGCCGCGTACGCGTGGCGCGCGGGGCGGCCGCCGACCGGTTGAGGGGCACGCCGTGGCGCACGGGAGCGGAGGTCCCGGGCGGTTGGCTGCGCGAGCGGCTCGGCGCGGACGGCTCGCTGCTGCACGACCTCGACCGCGCCCTCGATCGCGGCACGCTCAGCCTGCGCGGTGTGGACCGTGTCCTGCGCGTCGCGTGGACGTTGGCGGACCTGGACGGTCGAGCGGCGCCTACCCGCGGCGACATCGGCAACGCCCTGCTGCTGCGGACCCGGGGTCAGGGCGCATGAGCGCGTACCTCCCGTCGGCGGCCGAGGTGCCGTGCGCTGTCGACGCCGAGGAGCGGACCGCGCGTGCGGCGTGGAGCGCCCTGGCCGAACCCGGGGATCCGGTCGCCGGCGCTCTGGTCGCCTCGCTCGGTGCGGTCGACGCGTGGCGGTTGGTGACGCTCGCGGTGGACCAGGGCCTGCCGGCGGCGTGGGCGCGTGTCGTGCGCGGCGGTGACGGCGTGCTCGTGGACGGTAGGGCGGCCGGCGCCGACGCGGTCGGAGGACAGCGGCTCTCGCGGGCTGTCGCGCGGTGGGCGGCCAGGCGCGCGACGCTGGACGTGGCGCGGGATCTCGCGGCGATCGAGCAGGTCGGCGGCGTGTTCGTGGTCCCGGGTGATCCCGGCTGGCCGTCCATGCTCGACGACCTCGGCCACACGGCCCCGTTCGGGCTGTGGGTCCGCGGGGAGAGCGGACTGGCGGCGAGCCTCGACCGCTCGGTCGCGATCGTCGGCTCACGCGCGTCGACCGCGTATGGCGAGCGGGTGGCGGTCGACCTGGCGGCGGGTGCCGTCGACTCCGGGTGCGCGGTCGTCTCGGGCGGCGCGTACGGGATCGACGCGGCTGCCCACCGGGGTGCCGTGGCGCGGGGAGGACCCACGCTCGTGCTGCTTGCCGGCGGCGTCGACCGGGCCTATCCGGCAGGCAACGCGCGCCTCTTCGAGGCAGTGGTCGAGGGCGGCGGCGCGCTGGCGTCGGAGGTCCCGGTCGGCGCGGTCCCCACCCGCAGCCGGTTCCTGCAGCGTAACCGGCTCATCGCGGCAGGTGCGCGCGCGACGGTGGTGGTCGAGGCGGCCTGGCGGTCGGGCGCCATGAGCACGGCCCACCACGCCGTCGGCCTGCTGCGACCCGTCGGGGCCGTGCCCGGGCCGGTCACGTCGGTCGCCTCGGCCGGGTGTCACCGCCTGCTGCGGGAAGGCGCGGCCGTGTGCGTCACGGATGCGGCGGAGGTGCTCGAGCTCGTCGGCCGGTCGGGCGCTGACGTCGTCCCCGAGGGCGACGGCGCACGCCGGGCCACCGACCACCTGGACCCGCTGGCGGCGCGAGTCCGCGATGCTCTGGGCCGTCGGCGCGGGACCGACGTGGCGGGCGTCGCCTCGGCGGCCGCGGTGACGCTCGAGGAGGCGCGCGGTGCGCTCGGCCTGCTCGAGCTCGACGGCCTCGCGCGGCTCGGCCCGGGTGGGTGGGTGATGGTGGACGGTCACGTGTGACGGGCAACGAACCAGCGGACGGGTGACGCCTCGCCCGCTCGGGCGAGATCCGGTCGACACGCCCGGGCGCTTTGCGGCCTTTCGGCGTGTCGGGGCGTGTCTGACGCGTCACTGCAGCCATCCTGAGTGGGGCGATGGGGCTCCCGTGTCCCGACAACTGAGAGCGCAACCGGGTGAAATAAATCGCCCAAGTCGCCCTTTGTTCGTCGCCGATTCGGACATTCTCGGGTCAACCGGTCGGCATTAGCCCGGGTAGGTGAATCCTGTGCTTGTCCTGGGAGTGTGTTACCCGCCACGGTAAGGCCATGACAGTGACGGAGATCATGGAGGAGGCGCCCGAACGGGCTGCCCTGCTCGATGACTTCTGCGCGCACCTGGGGGCACAGCGCGGGCTGTCCCAGAACACGTCACGTGCTTATCGCTCCGACGTCGACAGCCTTCTGTCCTTCGCGGTCCGGCACGGCGCCGGTCACCTCGACCAGATCGACCTGCGGACCCTGCGGGCCTGGCTAGCGTCGCAGTCCGCTGCACACCGCAGCCGGGCGACGCTGGCTCGCCGGGGCGCTGCGGCGCGCACGTTCCTCGCGTGGGCCACGCGCACCGGACGCATCGAGTCCGACCCCTCCGTCCGGCTCGGCACGGCCCGCGTGCCGGCCTTGCTGCCCACGGTCCTGCGCGGTGAGGCCGTCATCCAGCTCCTCGAAGCGGCCCGGACCCGTGCCGCGGACGGCGGACCGCTCGCAGTACGCGACTGGGCGATGCTCGAGCTGCTCTACGCCACCGGCGTCCGCGTCAGCGAGCTCGCCGGCATCGACGTGCTCCAGGCCGACCTCGACGAGCGGATCGTGCGCGTCGTCGGCAAGGGCGACAAGGAGCGCGTGGTCCCGTTCGGTCGTCCGGCGCGCGACGCCGTCGCTGCCTGGCTGCGGGTGCGCGACGAGCTCGTCACCCCTGCCTCGGCCGACGCGCTCTTCCTCGGGGCCCGCGGTGGCCGCGTCGACCCTCGTCAGGTGCGCGAGGTCGTCCACGCGGCGACCGCCGCGGCCGGCGTCGACGACCTGGCCCCCCACGGGCTGCGGCACACGGCCGCGACCCACCTGCTCGAGGGCGGATCGGACCTGCGCAGCGTGCAGGAGATCCTCGGCCACTCGAGCCTCGCGACCACCCAGCGGTACACCCACATCTCGGCCGAGCGCCTCCGCTCGGCCTACGCACTCGCCCACCCCCGCGCCTGACCTGCACCCTCGGAGCCGAAGATGACGACGACGATGACGACCGACGCCGCAGCCACCTGGCTGACGCACGTGGGCCCCGATGCCGCACCTGCCGGCGTCGTGCCCCAGCCCCGCGGCGCCGTCGCGGCGGACGCGCCGACCGAGGTGGCCGCGCCCGTCGTGCCCGACGTCCCCACCCAGCGGACCCCGGTCTCCGACGAGGTCGTGGCGGCCGTCGCGCTGCTGTGGGTCGAGTTCAAGCAGAAGGCGTGCCGGACGTCGCGCGAGAAGCTGATCCTGCACTACGCGCCCCTGGTCGCGGCCGTCGCCGGCCGCGTGGGCATGCGCCTGCCGAGCACGGTCGAGCACGCGGACCTGGTGTCGTACGGCATGTTCGGTCTGATCGACGCGATCGAGAAGTACGAGACCGACCGGGCCGTGAAGTTCGAGTCCTACGCAAGTGCGCGGATCCGTGGCGCCATCATCGACGAGCTGCGCGCGATGGACTGGGTGCCCCGCTCGGTGCGCACCAAGGCGCGCACCGTGGACCGTGCCTACGCCGAGCTCGAGGCGACGCTGCACCGCGCGCCCACGGAGGCGGAGATCGCCCGTCACCTGCAGATCCCGCTCGCGGAGCTGCGCGGCGTCTACTCCCAGCTCTCGTCGGTGAACATCGCGGCGCTCGACGAGCTGCTGGGCGGCGGTGAGGACCGCGCCGGTGGCGTGAGCCTCGTCGACACCCTCGGCGACGAGCGCACGCAGGACCCCGCCGGCAGCCTCGAGGACGCCGAGACCTCCTTCCTGCTGGCGCGCGCCATCGAGCAGCTCGGCGAGCGCGAGCGCATGGTCGTCGTCATGTACTACTACGAGGGCATGACGCTCGCCGAGATCGGCCGCGTCCTCGGGGTGACGGAGTCGCGCATCTCGCAGATGCACACCGCGGCGATGCTGCGCCTGCGCGGACGCCTGACGGCCGCCGGGGTCTGAGCCACCTCATCTCCAGGGCGCCTCGAAGCGCGCGTCACGGCATCGGTAGGAGCACGATCGGGCCTGCCATGCCGACCAGGGCGAGCGGGTCGACGTAGGCCGGCGGGTCGCTCGAGCCGACCCGTACGCCCCAGTGGATGCACGTCTGCGGGCAGTGACCGCCGTGCGGTGAGACCGTCCCGACGACCTCGCCCAGGCTGACGTGGTCACCGCGGACGACGTCGGGGGCGACCGGCTCCAGCGTGGAGCGCCGTCCGTCTGCGTGCGTGATGGTGACCAGCGGTCGGCCGGCGACGCGCCCCGCGAACGACACGGTCCCGTCGCCCGGCGCCAGGACGTCGCCGTTGGGAACGGCGGCCAGGTCCACGCCGCGGTGGCCGGCCGCCCAGGGCTGCGGTGGGGGCTCGAACCCGCGCAGCACGGTCACGCGTCCGCTCAGCGGCAATGCGTAACCGGTCGACGCGCGAGCCGGGTCGGACGACGGTGCCGCCGTTGCGAGCGCCGGCGACGCGAGACCCCCGACCAGCACGACGAGCGCCGTGGTCCGCCAGGCCCGCTGCCACGGCGCGAGCGCGAGTCCCTGGCGCGGGCTGCCGCGGTGAGAGGTCACGTCCTGTCGTCCGTTGCGTGTCATGGCACCAGGTTCGCGATCTGGGGTGAGCGTGCGCTCGGCCCCGGCTGTTCCTGTGGGCGGATGTGCCGCCGGGCGTGGGCTGTGGTCACCTCGCTGGTCGGGGCATCGGCTGCTGTCGGCTAGACTCGTGGGTGCGACCGGTCCGTGCCGGTCGACTTCGCGTGTCATCAACCCGTTCCTCACCCGCCTCGGCGGGTGCTCGGCGCGGGGGTCGTCACCGCAGTGGTCCGGACCCTCGGGTGCGGCGCGGCCGACGACATGGCACCAGGGGCACCGACGGACGTCGGGGCCGACAACCCAGAACCGCGGTCCCGCTCGTCGGGGCCGCCCATGACGCGTGCGCCGCGAGGTGCGCGCCGGAAGGACGTGCCATGGCCGTCGTGACCATGCGCCAGCTGCTCGAGAGCGGTGTCCACTTCGGGCACCAGACCCGCCGCTGGAACCCCAAGATGAAGCGCTTCATCTTCACCGAGCGCAACGGCATCTACATCGTCGACCTGCAGCAGTCGCTGTCGTACATCGACCGCGCCTACGACTTCGTCAGCCAGACCGTCGCGCACGGTGGCTCGATCCTGTTCGTCGGCACCAAGAAGCAGGCGCAGGAGCCCGTCGCCGAGCAGGCCGCTCGCGTGGGCATGCCCTACGTCAACCAGCGCTGGCTCGGCGGCATGCTGACCAACTTCGGCACCGTCCACAAGCGTCTGCAGCGCCTCAAGGAGCTCGAGCAGATCGACTTCGACGACGTCGCGTCCTCGCCGCTGACCAAGAAGGAGCTTCTCGTCCTTCGTCGTGAGAAGGACAAGCTCGCCAAGACGCTCGGTGGCATCCGCGACATGGCCAAGGTCCCCTCGGCCGTGTGGATCGTCGACACCAACAAGGAGCACCTGGCCGTCAACGAGGCCCGCAAGCTCGGGATCCCCGTCGTCGCCATCCTCGACACCAACTGCGACCCCGACGTCGTCGACTACCCGATCCCGGGCAACGACGACGCCATCCGCGCCGTCCAGCTGCTGACCCGCGTGATCGCGGACGCCGCCGCCGACGGCCTGCTCAAGCGCCACTCCGGCGGCAAGAGCGCTGCCGAGGGCACGGCCACCGAGGCCGAGCCGCTCGCCGAGTGGGAGCGCGAGCTCCTGGCCGGCGCCGAGGCCGACCTGCAGCAGGGCGAGTCCGCCGCTGCTCCGGCCGCCGTCCAGGCCGAGGCGCCCACGGCTGCCGACGTCGTCGCGAGCGACGCCCCCGCCGAGGAGGCCGCTGCTGCTGCCGAGGCGACGGACGCCGCCCCGGCCGCTGCCGAGGAGACCGCCGCCGAGGGCGACGCCGACTCCAAGTGACCTGGTCGGGTGCCGGCGGACCTGCACAGGTCGCCGGCACCCGGCACGTCACGGACCCGGTCGCCACGGGCGCCGGGCCAGCATCAACCCCACGACTCACCAGGAACGGGAACCACTGATGGCGAACTACTCGCTCGCAGACATCAAGGCGCTGCGCGAGAAGACCGGTGCAGGCATGCTCGACGTCAAGAAGGCGCTCGAGGAGGCGGAGGGCGACGCCGACAAGGCGCTCGAGATCATCCGTGTCAAGGGCCTCAAGGGCGTCGGCAAGCGTGAGGGCCGCTCGGCCTCGGACGGCCTCGTCGCCGCCCACGTCGCCCCGACGGCGGACGGCGAGGGCCAGTCCGGCGTGCTCATCGAGATCAACTCCGAGACGGACTTCGTCGCCAAGAGCGAGAACTTCATCTCGCTCGCGGAGCGCGTGCTGAACGCGGCGGTCGCCACGGGCGCCCGCGACGCGGACGCGCTGGTCGGTTCCGAGTACGAGGGCACCACCGTCCAGAACATCGTCGACGAGACGGCCGCCACCCTGGGTGAGCGCGTCGTGGTGCGCCGTCTGGCCCGCGTGGCCGGCGAGCACGTCGAGGTCTACCTGCACAAGGTCAACAAGGACCTGCCCCCGCAGGTCGGCGTCCTGGTGGCGACCGACGCGGCCGGCGCGGCCGTGGCCCGCGACATCGCGACGCACATCGCCGCATTCTCGCCGACGTACCTGACGCGCGACGAGGTCCCCGCCGAGACGGTGGAGAACGAGCGCAAGATCGCCGAGGAGACGGCGCGCAACGAGGGCAAGCCCGAGGCCGCGCTCCCGAAGATCGTCGAGGGCCGCCTGACGGGCTTCTTCAAGGACACCGTGCTGCTCGACCAGCCGTTCGCGAAGGACAACAAGAAGTCGGTCGGCCAGGTCCTGACCGAGGCCGGCGGCACGCTGACGGGCTTCGTCCGTTACCGCGTGGGAGCCTGACACCATCCAGCATCACCCGGTGGCCCCGACCCGTTCGGGTCGGGGCCACCGGCGCAGACAGGACCCACACCAGGAGGAACGCGTGAGCCAGCAGCCCGGCACGGACGAGGGCGCGCGACGCGTCCTGCTCAAGCTCTCCGGCGAGACGTTCGGCGGGGGCGCGGTGGGTCTGGCGACCGACGTCGTGCGCCGCGTGGCCGCCGAGATCGCCGTCGCCGTCCGCGAGGGCGTGCAGGTCGCGATCGTCGTGGGCGGCGGCAACTTCTTCCGTGGGGCCGAGCTGTCTGCCAGCGGTCTGGACCGGGCCCGCGCGGACTACATGGGGATGCTCGGCACCGTCATGAACTGCCTGGCGCTGCAGGACTTCCTCGAGCAGGCCGGCGTGAGCACGCGTGTGCAGACCGCCATCGCGATGGGGCAGGTGGCCGAGCCCTACATCCCGCTGCGTGCGATCCGGCACCTCGAGAAGGGGCGCGTCGTGATCTTCGGCGCGGGTGCGGGCATGCCCTACTTCTCGACGGACACGGTCAGCGTGCAGCGCGCCCTGGAGACCCACTGCCAGGAGGTCCTGATGGGCAAGAACGGCGTGGACGCGGTCTACACCGCGGACCCCCGCAAGGACCCGGACGCCCAGCGCCTCGAGCACCTGACCTACACCGACGCGCTCGTCGGCGACCTGGCGGTCATGGACGCGACCGCGCTGTCGCTGTGCCGGGACAACGACGTGGTGATGCGCGTGTTCGGGCTCGAGGAGGAAGGGAACGTCACTCGTGCCCTGCGGGGTGAGAAGATCGGGACGCTGGTCACCGCGAACTGATCGACCTGCACCACCCACACCTGACCAGCCCAGACACTGACGAGCGGAGCGAGCCGTGATCGACGAGACCCTCTTCGAGGCCGAAGAGAAGATGGACAAGGCCGTGGAGGTCGCGAAGGACGACTTCGCGACGATCCGGACGGGCCGCGCCAACGCCGCGATGTTCTCCAAGATCTTCGTCGACTACTACGGCAGCCCGACGCCCCTGCAGCAGCTCGCCTCGTTCAACGTCACCGAGGCCCGCACCATCCTGATCTCGCCCTTCGACAAGTCGGCCAGCGCCGGCATCGAGAAGGCGCTGCGCGACTCCGACCTGGGCGTGAACCCGACGAACGACGGCAACGTCATTCGTGTGGTGCTGCCCGCCCTGACGCAGGAGCGCCGCAAGGACTTCGTCAAGCTCGCCAAGACCAAGGCGGAGGACGCGCGCATCTCGGTGCGCAACGTGCGCCGCCGTGCCAAGGAGGAGCTCGACCGCATCGTCAAGGACGGCGAGGCAGGGGAGGACGAGGTGTCGCGCGCCGAGAAGGAGCTCGAGGCCCTGACCAAGAAGCACGTCGACACGATCGACGGCCTGCTCACGGCCAAGGAGAGCGAGCTGCTCGAGGTCTGATGACAGAGCTCGCCGCACCTCGCACGTCCCGATCGGGTCGCGACCTCCCGGTCGCGATCGCGGTCGGCCTCGGCATCCTCGTGGTCGTCGTCGCCTCCCTGTTCATCGTCAAGGAGGTCTTCGCCGGGCTCGCCGTGCTGGTGGTCTGCGCGGCGCTGTGGGAGCTGGCCCAGGCGTTCACGCGCCGTGGCATCCACCTGCCGCTCCTGCCGCTGCTCGTCGGCGCGGTCGGGATCATGGTCTCGTCGTACACGGCCGGGGCGGAGGCGCTCTTCGTCGCCTTCATGCTCACCGTCGGCGGTGTCGTCATCTGGCGCGTGCTCGACGGGAGCGGTCAGCGTGCCCTGCTCGACGCGACGGCGGGCACGTTCGCCGCCGCGTACCTGCCGTTCCTCGGCGGGTTCGTCATGCTCATGCTCGCGCAGCCCGACGGGCCCGCGCGGGTGCTGCTGTTCATCTTGCTGTGCGTGGCCAACGACACCGGTGGCTACGTCGTCGGCGTCCTCGTCGGGCGCCATCCGCTGGCGCCTTCCGTCAGCCCCAAGAAGTCGTGGGAGGGCCTCGCCGGCTCGATCGTGCTGGCGTGCGTCGTCGGCGTGGTGGGCGTGCAGCTCGCGTTCGACGGGGAACCGCTCGTCGGCGTCGTCCTGGGCCTGACGACCGTCGTGACCGCGACGTTCGGCGACCTGTGCGAGTCGATGCTCAAGCGCGACCTGGAGCTCAAGGACATGGGCTCGCTCGTACCCGGGCACGGCGGCATCCTCGACCGCCTCGACTCCCTGCTCCTGACGGCGCCCGCCGTCTACCTCGTCCTGACGGCGCTCCAGCCCGCCTGACCCGATCCGTACCAGAAGGGGGTGCCCATGACCGGGACACCCGTCCGCCTCGACCTCTCCTCCCCGTCGAGGGGCCCGCGTGGCAAGCCGCCGCGCCACTTCGTCGACCTCACGCCCGCCGAGCGTGTGAGCGCGGTGACCGACCTGGGGGAGAAGGCGTTCCGGGCCAAGCAGCTCGCGACGCACTACTTCACGCACCTGAGCTCGGACCCGTCCACCATGACGGACCTGCCCAAGGCGTCGCGCGACAAGCTGACCGAGAGCCTGTTCCCGCCGCTGCTGACCGAGGCGCGGACGATGACGGCCGACGGCGGCACGACCGTCAAGACGCTCTGGCACCTGTTCGACGGCGCCAAGGTCGAGTCCGTGCTGATGCGCTACAAGAACCGCACCACGCTCTGCATCTCCAGCCAGGCCGGGTGCGGGCTGGCGTGCGCGTTCTGCGCCACGGGCCAGATGGGTCTCACCCGCAACCTGTCCACGGCGGAGATCGTCGAGCAGGTCCGTGAGGCGGCCCGCGCACTCGGCGCGGGAGAGATCCCGGGTGGGCCCGCGCGCCTGACGAACGTCGTGTTCATGGGTATGGGCGAGCCTCTGGCCAACTACAAGTCGATCATGGGGACCGTCCGCGCCCTGGTGGCACCGACCCCCGACGGACTCGGCATGTCCGCGCGCAACGTGACCGTCAGCACCGTCGGCATGGTCCCGGCCATGCGCAAGCTGGCCGACGAGGGCATCCCGGTGACTCTCGCCCTGTCGCTGCACGCCCCGGACGACGAGCTGCGCAGCGAGCTCGTCCCCGTCAACACGCGCTGGAACGTCGACGAGGCCATCGACGCGGCGTACCACTACTTCGAGGTCACCGGTCGGCGCGTCTCGATCGAGTACGCCCTCATCCGGGACATCAACGACCACGCCTGGCGCGCGGACCTGCTCGGCGAGAAGCTCAACGCCCGCGGCAAGGGCTGGGTGCACTGCAACCCGATCCCGCTCAACCCGGTGCCGGGCTCGAAGTGGACGGCGAGCGATCCGCGGGTCGAGGACGAGTTCGTGGCACGCTTGCGTGCGCACGGCATCCCGACCACCATCCGGGACACCCGTGGCAGCGAGATCGACGGAGCCTGCGGCCAGCTCGCGGCGGAGGAGGACGAGTGAGCGACGGGATGTTCCGGACGGTGTCCGGCTTCAAGACCGGGTACGACCCGAACGAGGTCGACGACTTCTTCGACCACGCGCGCACGGTCTACGAGAAGGGCCCGGCGGGCGCCCTGGCCGCGAAGGACGTGCGCGGCGTGGCGTTCGACGTGGTGCGCGGCGGCTACGTGACATCCGCGGTCGACGCGGCGCTCGACCGCCTCGAGGCGGCCTTCGTGGCGCGGTCGCGCGCGGAGTTCGTCGCCGAGAACGGTCAGCAGGCGTGGCTGACCAGCCTGGGAGAGCAGGCCCGCACGCTGTACGGCCGCCTGGGGCGTCCCGACGGGGACCGGTTCGCGCCGCCCGAGGGACGCGACCAGGGCTACGAGCCGGCCGACGTCGACGCGTTGTGCCACCGGCTCGTCGCCTACTTCGACAAGGGTGCGCCGCTGTCCGCCGGCGAGATCCGCGGCGCGACGTTCCGGTCCCGCAAGGGGCACAACGCGTACGGCGAGCCCGCCGTGGACGCCTTCTTCGCCCGCGCGGTCGAGGTCCTGCTGGGCGTCGAGTGACGTCCCGGACGGTCGCGCTGCTCGGCTCGACGGGTTCGATCGGCACCCAGGCCGTCGACGTCGTCACGCGCAACCCGGACAGGTTCGACGTGGTCGGCCTGAGCGCGGGTGGCTCCGACGTGGAGCTGCTGCTGAGCCAGGCGATCGCGCTGGACGTCGCGATCGTCGCGGTGGCCGACCCGGCCGCCGAGGCCGCCGTCCGTGCCGGCCTGGCCGGACGGGACGTCGAGGTCCTGGTGGGGCCTGACGCGTCGACGCTCCTGGCCGGCCGCGGGGCCGACGTCGTGCTCAACGGCGTGACCGGTTCTGTCGGCCTGGGACCCACCCTCGCCGCGCTCGAGGCGGGCAGCACGCTCGCGCTGGCCAACAAGGAGTCGCTCGTCGTGGGCGGCGCGCTGGTGCAGGCCGCGCGCCGGCGTGCCGACCAGATCGTTCCCGTCGACTCCGAGCACTCGGCCATCGCACAGGCGCTGCGCGGCGGTGCGCGCGACGAGGTGCGGCGGCTGATCCTGACGGCGTCGGGCGGTCCCTTTCGCGGTCGCAGCCTCGACGAGGTCAAGGCGGTCACCCCGCAGCAGGCGCTCGCGCACCCCACGTGGTCGATGGGCCCCGTGGTCACCATCAACTCGGCGACGCTGATGAACAAGGGGCTCGAGCTCATCGAGGCCCACCTGCTGTTCGACGTGCCGATCGACGACATCACGGTGGTCGTCCACCCGCAGTCGGTGGTGCACTCCATGGTCGAGTTCGTCGACGGCTCGACGATCGCGCAGGCCTCGCCTCCGGACATGCGCCTGCCGATCGCGCTCGGGCTCTCGTGGCCGGACCGCGTCGCCGACGTCTCGCCGTCGTGCGACTGGACGCAGGCGGCGACGTGGACGTTCGAACCGCTCGACGAGGAGGTCTTCGGGGCGGTCCGACTGGCCCGCCAGGCCGCTGCCGTGTCCGCGACCCACCCGGCCGTGTACAACGCGGCCAACGAGGAGTGCGTCGCGGCGTTCCTCGCCGGCCGGATCGGCTTCCTCGACATCGTCTCCACCGTCGAGCGCGTGCTCGAGGAGCACACCGGGACGGCCGAGCTCACCCTGGGATCGGTGCTCGGCGCCGAGACGTGGGCGCGAGCGCGCGCGAACGAGATCCTCGCGCAGCGCTGACGCCGAGCGGTCGTCTCAGACGACCGGGAACCGCTCGAGCACCTGACGTGCGGTGCGTGGCGTGCGGTCGAGCGACTCCGCGGAGTCCGCCCACGCGGCAGCCCGCAGCGCCAGCGCGACCTGGGCCGGTGCGCTCCGACCCCATGCCGGCGCACCCGGTCCGACCCATGCGAGCCTCGTCAGGTCGGAGCGGTCGCCCGTGACGAGGTCGGCGATCGTCCGACCGGCGAGGTTCGCCGCCGCGATCTCGGCGCCGCCGAACGAGGGGACGGAGCCGATGCCGGACGCCTCGTCGAACGTGACGTGCGGCAGGCCATCGCGCGTCACGCCGTTCGTGCCGGACCAGGTCAGCTCGCGGGTACCTGCGGCGGGCGGGAACATCGCGACGAGCGCGGCGCGCAGCGTGTCGGGGCGGGTGCCGGTCGCGGTGAGCACGAGGCGGTCGTCGTCGGTGCGTCGGGCGCAGACCGCGAGGTGTGCGAGGTCGGCCACCAGGACGCCCGGCGCCAGTCCGATCCGGTCCCAGGCCGCGGCGTCGAGCGCGTCGGTCGCGAGCCCGAGGGTGGGCACGGCCGCGAGGGACGGGCTGCCCGCGGCGGCGTCCGTCTCAGCCGCGACGACGATGCGCGGGGCACGCACGATGCCGCGGTCGGTGACGACCGCCCGCGGCGAGACGCGCACCGGCGCGGTCTGCTCCGCGAACCGCACACCTCGGCCTCGCAGGACCCCGACCAGACCAGCGAGCAGGCGGGCCGGGTCGAGGACAGCGGAGTCCGCGGTCCAGGCACCGGCCAGGACACCCGGGGACGCGACGTGCTCGGCCACCTCGGCGGGGTCCAGCAGCCGCCACTCGTCGCCCCAGGCACGCCCCTCGTCGACCAGCGTCGTCAGGCGTTCGACCTGCGCGGCGTTGCGGGCCACGCGCACCTCGCCGCCGAAGCGGAAGCCGCACTCGACCTCCTCCAGGCCCAGCACGCCGCCCACCTCGACGACCGCGTCGCGCAGCGCGGCGCGCAGGTCGCGTGCGCCGTCGTCGCCGTACGCGGCCACGAGCCGGTCGACGGGGGCCCGCAGATCGGGTGTGCAGGCGCCGACGCCGTCGAGTGCCGCGCCCGTGCCCGCGACGCCTGCGTCGACGACGAGCACGTCGAGCGCGGCGTCGGCCTCCAGCAGGTAGTAGGCGGTCCAGAGCCCCGACAGGCCGGCGCCCACGACGACGACGTCCGCGGTCGTGTCACCGTCCAGCGGCTCCCCGGGCCGGGGGGAGGGGGAGGGGGACCACACCGACGTCATGCACGGACCGTATCCGGTACGGGCCACCGGCGGGGCGATCCCGACCGGCGGGTCAGGTCGCGGCGCACGGGTGGCGTCCAGTGCATTCCCAGACTTCCGGGGGAAGATGTCCGGGCGCACGCCACCCGTGCGTCTTTCACGTGTGCGGAGGGGTCGATGGCCTACCTGGTCGCTGTGCTGATCGTCGTCGTGGTGCTGCTCTTCTCGATCGGGCTCCACGAGATCGGCCACATGGTCCCGGCGAAGCGCTTCGGCGTGCGGGTGAGCCAGTACATGGTGGGCTTCGGCCCCACGCTGTGGTCGAAGACCAAGGGGGAGACGGAGTACGGGCTCAAGGCGATCCCGCTGGGCGGCTACGTCCGGCTCGTCGGCATGTACGCGCCGGCCGAGGCGGTCGGCAACCCGAAGTCCGACACGTGGTTCCGTCGGTTGTCGGGTGACGCGCGTGACGCCTCGGCGGCCGAGATCCACCCCGGCGAGGACGCGCGGGCCTTCTACCACCTGTCCACGCCCAAGAAGCTCGTGGTCATGCTGGGTGGGCCGGTCATGAACCTGGTCATCGCGTTCGTGCTGCTGGGCGTCGTCGCCGTGGGCTTCGGCACGCCGACGACGACGACCACGCTCGAGACCGTCTCCGCGTGCGTGATCCCGGCCGACGCCGACGCCACGCGGGAGTGCGAGGCGACGGACGCGGCGGCGCCGGGTGCGGCGGCCGGGCTGGAGCCGGGTGACACGGTCGTCAGCTACGACGGCGTCCCGGTGACGTCCTGGGCCCAGCTCACGAAGGCGATCCGGGCGAGCGGCGACGTCGCCACCCCGATCGTGGTGGAGCGCGACGGGCAGCAGGTCGACCTGACCGTCACGCCGGTCGTCGCCGAGCGTCCCGTGTTCGACGACGACGGCCAGGCCGTCCTCGACTCGTCGGGCCGACAGAAGACGGCGCAGGTCGGGTTCCTGGGCGTCTCACCGGCGGAGCAGATGGAACGGCAGTCGCCGCTGGCCGTGCCCGGGATCGTCGCCGACACGACGTGGCAGACGATGCGCGTCGTGGGCACGCTGCCCGCGCGCGTCGTCGACCTGGTGCAGACCACGGTCGGCCACGAGGAGCGGGACACCAACAGCATCGTGGGTGTCGTCGGGATCGGGCGCTTCGCGGGGGAGATCGCGTCCGCCCACGACGTCAGCGAGGGGATCAAGGTCTCGGCGATCCTGCAGCTGCTCGCGGCCCTGAACATCGCGCTGTTCGTCTTCAACCTGATCCCGCTGCCTCCGCTCGACGGCGGGCACGTGGCCGCGGCGCTGTGGGAGGGGGGCCGTCGGCAGGTCGCGCGCCTGCGTGGCCTGCCGCGCCCTGGGCCGTCGGACTCGGCGCGGCTCGTCCCGCTCGCGTACGGGGTGTTCGTGCTGCTGGGTGCCGTCGGACTCCTGCTCGTCTACGCGGACGTGTTCAACCCCATCGCGATCTGAGCGTGGCTAGGCTCGGAGCATGTCCGAGCTGTCGGAGTACCTGGAGTCGCTGACCGGGGCCCGCCGGGAGGCGATCGCCCACGTCTACGCCCGCGCCCGCGTGCTCGTGCCGGATGCCGAGGACGGCGTCGGGTACGGCATGCCGGCCCTGCGCTACCGCGGCAAGCCGCTGCTGTCGGTCATGTCGGCCAAGGGCCACATCGGGTTGTACCCGTTCAGCCCGCCGGCGTTGGACACGGTGCGCGACGAGCTGGTCGACTTCTCCACGGCCAAGGGGACGGTGCGCTTCGCCGACGACCGTCCGCTCCCGGACGACGTCCTCGACCGGCTGATCCTGGCCCGCCGCGACGAGATCGACCGCGCCTGAGCGCGACGCGGGCGGGGCCGGGTGACGATGCGTGGGGATCTCGTGTGCACTGCGCCCGCACGGCCCGGACCGGCCACCGAGGTGCCGGCGACGGTGCGATGATGGCGGTGTGAGCATCCCCATCAGCCTCGGTATGCCGGAGGCGCCTCCCCTCGTCCTGGCCCCGCGTCGCACCACCCGCAAGATCAAGGTGGGCAAGGTCGAGGTGGGCGGTGACGCCCCCGTCAGCGTCCAGTCCATGTGCACGACGAAGACGACGGACATCAACTCGACGCTGCAGCAGATCGCCGAGCTGACGGCCGCCGGCTGTGACATCGTGCGTGTCGCCGTCCCCACCGAGGACGACGCGGACGCGCTGCCCGCCATCGCGCGCAAGTCGCAGATCCCCGTCATCGCGGACATCCACTTCCAGCCCAAGTACGTCTTCAAGGCGATCGACGCCGGCTGCGCCGCGGTCCGCGTCAACCCGGGCAACATCCGCAAGTTCGACGACCAGGTGGGCGCGATCGCCCGCGCCGCGGCCGACGCCGGGGTGAGCCTGCGGATCGGCGTCAACGCCGGCTCGCTCGACCCGCGGCTGCTCGCCAAGTACGGCAAGGCGACCCCCGAGGCGCTCGTCGAGTCGGCCGTGTGGGAGGCGTCGCTGTTCGAGGAGCACGACTTCCACGACTTCAAGATCTCGGTCAAGCACAACGACCCGGTGGTGATGGTCCGGGCGTACGAGCTGCTCTCGGAGCGAGGCGACTGGCCGCTGCACCTGGGCGTCACCGAGGCCGGTCCCGCGTTCCAGGGGACCATCAAATCGGCGACCGCGTTCGGCGCCCTGCTCAGCAAGGGCATCGGCGACACGATCCGCGTCTCGCTGTCCGCGCCTCCCGTCGAGGAGGTCAAGGTCGGCATCCAGATCCTGCAGTCGCTGAACCTGCGCCCGCGCAAGCTCGAGATCGTCTCCTGCCCGTCCTGTGGCCGCGCCCAGGTGGACGTCTACACGCTCGCGGAGCGCGTCACGGCCGGCCTGGAGGGCATGGAGGTGCCGCTGCGCGTCGCCGTCATGGGCTGCGTCGTCAACGGGCCGGGCGAGGCCCGCGAGGCGGACCTCGGTGTCGCGTCGGGCAACGGCAAGGGGCAGATCTTCGTCAAGGGTGAAGTCATCAAGACGGTCCCCGAGGCGATGATCGTCGAGACGCTCATCGAGGAGGCCATGCGCCTCGCCGAGGAGATGGACCCGGTGGAGGCGGGCGACGGCGCGCCCGTCGTCACGGTCGGCTGACGTCCGTGCCCCGAGCGTCGCACTGCCGGGGGGTGTGACCTGGTGCACACTTCTTCCATGGTGGGTCTGCGGCGGGCTACGACGCTCGACGGGCGGACCGGGGGGCGCGTCCTGTCGGACGACGACCTGCCGGCTGCCCTCGCCGTGTGCGCGAAGGATCCCGTGGGCTCCGTCCTGGCGACCGCGCGGCTCGAGCAGGCGCAGTACATCGGCGTCCGACGCGCGGGCGGCGAGCTGTGGGGCTACGAGCTCGACGGCCGCCTCGAGGGGATCTGCTGGGCGGGGGCCAACATCGTGCCGGTCGTGCCCGACGACGGGACGGTCGACGTCGAGCGTGCGGCGGAGGCATTCGCGTCGATGGCTCGTCGCCAGGGACGGCGGTGCTCGTCGCTCGTCGGGCCCGCCGATGCGGTGCTCGCGATGTGGCGCCGGTTGCGGCCCGCCTGGCCCGGCGTCCGCGAGGTGCGCGACGACCAGCCGTCGATGGTGATCGACACGGCGCCCGCGGTGGCGGCCGACCCGCAGGTTCGGCGCTCGCGACTTGACGAGCTGGACGAGGTCCTGCCGGCGTGCGTGCGCATGTTCACCGAGGAGGTCGGGTATTCGCCCGCGAGCGGGCCCGGTGGTCCCTACGAGACGCGCGTGCGCACGCTCGTCAACCAGGGGCGTTCGTTCGTCAAGATGTCCGACTCGTCGGGCGTCGTGTTCAAGGCCGAGCTCGGCGCGGTCGCCGGCGGGGTCGCGCAGGTGCAGGGCGTGTGGGTGGCCCCCGAGCACCGCGGTCGTGGTCTGTCGGAGGAGGGGATGGCCGCCGTCGTGCAGCTCACGCTCGCCGACGTCGCGCCCGTCGTGTCCCTGTACGTCAACGCCTATAACGTGCGCGCGCTGGCGGCGTACCGCCGGGTGGGTTTCCGCCAGGTCGGGTCGTACGCGACGGTGCTGTTCTGAGCCTGACACCCGCGTGACCGGCAGTTACGGTGACCGGATGGCAACCGTGCGGCAGTTCCAGGTGACCTTCGACTGCGCCGACCCCGAGCGCGTCGCCCGGTTCTGGTGCGAGATCCTCGGGTACGAGCTGCACCCCTCGGGCGTCGCGGCGACGGACCCCACGGGTGTCGGCCCGCGGCTCAACTTCCAGCGCGTGCCCGAGCCGAAGATCGTCAAGAACCGCGTGCACCTGTGCGTCCGGGTGGGCACGGGGCTCGTCGGCGACGAGCGCCTCGCCGCGCTGCAGGGCGAGCAGGCCCGGCTCGAGCCGCTCGGCGCCACGCACGTGCGCACGATGCTCGCCGACGACGAGGAGGAGTCCTGCATCGTCATGCAGGACATCGAGGGCAACGAGTTCTGCCTGGACTGACGTCGCCCGTCACCGCAGCAGGCGTGACATCCGCCGGTCGGCGAGCGGCTTGCCGCCGGTCTGGCACGTCGGGCAGTACTGCAACGACGAGTCCGCGAACGAGACCTCGTGCACGGTGTCGCCGCACGGCGTGCCGTCCCAGCCGGGGCACGGCTGACCCGTCCGGCCGTGCACGCGCATGGCCTGACGTTTGGTGTCCTTGAGCTCGGCGGCGGGTTTGCCGCTCGCCGCCTCGACCGCCCCCGTGAGCACGTCGTGGATCGCCGTGTACAGGGTGCCCCGGCGTTCGTCGTCGAGCGAGCGCGTCTGCGCGTACGGCGACGTACGGGCGACCAGCAGGATCTCGTCGGAGTAGGCGTTGCCGATGCCCGCGATCGTGCCCTGGTCACGCAGCAGGCCCTTGATCTGCTGGTTCCTGGCCGTGAGCAGCTCGGCGAAGCGTTCGGGCGTGAACTCGTCGGACAGGGGCTCGACGCCCAGCGTGGCGATCTGCGGGACGTCCTGGGCGTCTTCCACCACGTGCACGGCCAGCCGTTTGCGCGTGCCGGCCTCGGTGAGGTCGAACCCGCTGTCGTCGTCCAGCCGCACCCGCAGCGCGATGGGTGACTTGCCCGGCCGCACGGGCGTCGTCGGCAGCTTCTCCGACCACCGCACCCATCCCGCACGGGACAGGTGCCAGACGAGGTGCAGCGGCTCACCCGTGCTCGTCGCGACCATGAGGTCCAACCACTTGCCGTGCCGCGTCACGTCCACGACGGTGCCGCCGACGAGCGCGTCCGGCGCGGGGCGGAACGTCTTCAGCGCGCTGATCGCGCCGACGCTGACCGCCGTCACGACGCGACCATCCGCGCGCTCGCGCAGGAACCTCGCGAGCGCCTCGACCTCGGGAAGCTCGGGCACGCGCCCATCGTGGCCCACGCCGCCCACATCGCGCATGCCCGGCGCTGTCGCAGCGCCGCGGGGTGCGGAAATGCGGACGGGCGAGGCCCCCGGACGAACTAGGCTTCCGCCCATGCTGCTTCGCATGTCCACGCTCTTCGTCCGCACGCTGCGGGAGGACCCGGCCGACGCCGAGGTCGCCAGCCACCGCCTGCTGGTCCGCGCCGGCTACATCCGCCGGGCGGCGCCCGGGATCTACACCTGGCTTCCACTGGGTCTGCGGGTCCTCGCGAAGGTCGAGGCCGTGGTGCGGGAGGAGATGACAGCTGCGGGTGCGCAGGAGGTGCACTTCCCGGCGCTGCTGCCCAAGGAGCCGTACGAGGCGACCGGGCGCTGGTCGGAGTACGGGCCCAACATCTTCCGGCTCAAGGACCGCAAGGGCGGTGACTACCTGCTCGCGCCGACGCACGAGGAGATGTTCACGCTGCTGGTCAAGGACCTGTACTCGTCGTACAAGGACCTGCCGCTGACACTCTTCCAGGTGCAGACCAAGTACCGCGACGAGGCGCGTCCACGGGCGGGCCTCATGCGCGGGCGCGAGTTCGTCATGAAGGACGCGTACTCGTTCGACGTCGACGACGCCGGGCTCGAGGTCAGCTACCAGGCGCAGCGCGACGCCTACGAGCGGATCTTCACGCGGCTCGGCCTCGAGTACGTGATCTGCGCCGCGACGTCCGGCGCCATGGGCGGCTCGCGCTCGGAGGAGTTCCTGGCGCCGATGGCGATCGGCGAGGACACGTTCGTGCGCTCCGCCGGCGGCTACGCGGCCAACGTCGAGGCCGTCACGACGGTCGTGCCCGACGACGTGCCGTACGACGACGCCCCGCAGGCGCACGTCGAGGACACGCCGGGCACGCCCACGATCGACTCGCTCGTCGCGCACGCCAACGTCGCGTTCCCGCGTCCGGACCGTGCGTGGACCGCCGCCGACACGCTCAAGAACGTCGTCGTCGCCCTCGTCCAGCCGTCGGGGGAGCGCGAGCTCCTCGTCGTCGGCCTGCCGGGCGACCGCGAGGTGGACATGAAGCGGCTCGAGGCCGCCGTGGCCCCGGCCGAGGTGGAGACCGCCGGCGACGCCGACTTCGCGGCGCACCCTGAGCTGGTCCGCGGGTACATCGGCCCGTCGGTGCTGGGGCCGAACGGACCCGAGGGTTCGGTGCGCTACCTGCTCGACCCGCGCGTGGTCAGCGGGACGCGCTGGATCACGGGCGCCGACGAGACCGGGCGGCACGTCGTCGACCTCGTCGCCGGCCGCGACTTCACCGCCGACGGCACGGTCGAGGCCGCCGAGGTGCGCGCGGGCGACGAGGCGCCCGACGGCTCGGGCCCGCTCGAGCTCGCGCGCGGCATCGAGATCGGCCACATCTTCGCGCTCGGCCGCAAGTACGCGGCCGCGCTGGGCCTGACGGTCCTCGACCAGAACGGCAAGGCCCAGGTCGTCACCATGGGTTCCTACGGCGTCGGGGTCACGCGCGTGCTCGCTGCGCTCGCGGAAGTCAACCACGACGACAAGGGCCTGGCCTGGCCGGCGAACGTCGCGCCCGCCCACGTCCACGTCGTGGCCACCGGCAAGGACGAGGCGGTGTTCGCGGCGGCCGAGTCGATCGCGGAGACGCTGTCCTCGCGCGGCATCGAGGTCCTCTACGACGACCGCCCCAAGGTGTCGCCCGGCGTGAAGTTCGCCGACGCCGAGCTCCTGGGCGTGCCGCTCGTGGTCGTCGTCGGGCGCGGCCTGGCCGAGGGGGTCGTCGAGGTCCGTCCTCGCGTGGGAGGCACGGCCGAGCAGGTCGCCGTCGCCGAGGCGGCCGACCGCGTCGCCGAGCTCGTGGACGAGCTGGTCTGAGCGACCCGTACGGAGGGGCGTCAGCCCTTCGTCGCGCGCTCTGGAAGGCCGGGGAAGGCGACGGGGGCAGCGCCCCAGGTGCGTGCTGCCGCCGTGGCCGTGCGCAGGCCGTCGACGAACGGCCCGCGCGCGCCCGGCGCGGTCCGGGCGACGAGCGTCGCGTCGGTCGCGGCGATCGCCGACTCGAGCGAGCGGGCCAGCTTGCGGGCGTTCTTCGCCTGGTCCAGGTCGCCCGGCAGCGTGTACGACGCCCGCCGGGGGTCCTGGGCTGTCTCCGCCGTCCCGGCGGCGACAGCCCAGCGCTGCGCCTCGTCGCGGTGTGCCGCGGCGGCGTCGCGTGCCTTCGTGCGCGTGGAGCCGGACTGCTGGGCGGCGACGACCTCGTAGGCGAAGCCGGCCTGGTCGTGCGCGAGCACCAGGGCGCCCAGGTCGTCGGCGGACGTCGCAGCGGCGGCCTGCGTCTGCTCGGGTGACGGCGTCGGCTCGGGTGCCGGGCTGTCGGTGGGCCCGGGTGCCTTCGTCGGCTCGACGACGACCTCGAGATCGGGGACCTTCGCGTCCGTGGCGCTCGCGAGGCGCCGCGTCAGCTGGTCGCGCGCCGTCGCGATCGACGCGACGAGCCGGGCGAGGTCGGCGTCCTGCACGGCGTCGGCGTCGGCGAGCGCGGTCCGGGTGGTCTCGGCGAGCTCGGTCAGCACCTGGGCCGCTGTCGCGCTCACAGCGGTCGGCGTTGCCGTCGGGGACGGTGTGAGGCCCGAGTCGTAGACGGGACCCAGCTGCTCGGCGTGCTGCGTCGAGAAGTCCGCGACGTCCTCGAGCACCTCGGCGACGCCTGCGGCCGGCTTCGCGGCCATCGCCGCGGTCGCCACCGCGGCCAGCTGGTCCGCGTCGCTCAGCGTCCGGGCGCGCACCTGCTCGACGGAGCCGGGCGACGGCTCGGCCAGAGGTGGCGTCTCCAGACGCACGGAGCACGCCCCCGCGGCACCCAGGACCATCGCCGCCCCGACGAGCGCCGCCGTGATCCTCGCCACGCGCACCGACGTGCGTGCGGGCCGCGACAGGCGGTCGTCACGCGGGAACCGGGGGGTGCGGGCAGTCGTCATCGCCCGCGATCCTGCCACGCGCGGGCGCATCGCCCCGGCGGGCACGCGCAGACTCGTTAGGCTGGACCGACAACATCACAGGGTCGCGCACGACCCGCGGGACCAGACGGGAGGCCGACCATGGCCGATGCCGCTGCCGCCGGACGTGTCCGCGAGGTGCTCGCCCCCGTGGTCGAGGCCCTGGGGCTGGTCCTCGAGGACGTCGAGGTGCACCGGGCCGGTGCGCGCTCGACGGTCGACGTCGCGCTCGACGTGCCCGAGGACGACGAGACCGACCTGGACCTCGACCGGGTGGCCGACGCGACGCGCGCCATCTCGGACGCGTTGGACGCGCGTGACGTGATCGCGGGCCACTACACGCTCGAGGTCGGCAGCCGTGGGCTGTCCCGGCCGCTGACCGAACGGCGCCACTTCGCTCGGGCCGTCGGACGCACCGTGACCGTGCGCCTCGTGGACGGCGGTGCAATCGGCGGTCGGCTGGTGGACGTGGACCGCGACGACGACGCGATCGTCGTCGTCCCCGTGACGCCAGGACTGAAGGGACGACGCCCCAAGGAGGGCGAGCCCGTGCGGATCACGCTCACGGACGTGCGCGACGCGCGGGTCGAGGTGGACCTGACGGGGCTGGGCCCCGTGGACGACGAGGCCGGCGCGAGCGCCGGACAGGAGAGCTGACATGGACATCGACATGCAGGCGCTGCGGCTGCTGGAGCGTGAGCGCGAGATCAGCCTGGACGTGCTGGTCTCCGCGATCGAGCAGGCGCTGCTGTCCGCTTACCACCGCACGCCGTACGCGCACCAGCGGGCGCGCGTGGAGGTGGACCGCAAGAGCGGCCACGTCACGGTGTGGGCGCGCGAGCCGCAGGGCGTCGACGAGGACGGCGCGCCCGTCGGCGTCGAGGAGCCGGAGTTCGACGACACGCCCGACGGCTTCGGGCGGATCGCGACCGCCACGGCCCGGCAGGTCATCGTGCAGCGGCTGCGCGACGCCGAGGACGACCAGGTGCTCGGCCAGTTCCGCGGCAAGGAGGGTGAGGTCCTGGGCGGCGTCATCCAGCAGGGCCGCGACCCGCGCACCGTCCTGGTGGACGTCGGGGGCACCGAGGCCGTCCTGCCCGCGCACGAGCAGGTCCCCGGCGAGCAGTACGTGCACGGCGAGCGCATCCGGGGCTACGTGCTCGAGGTGGCGCGCGGCATGCGCGGTCCGCAGGTGACCCTCTCCCGTTCGCACCCCGGCCTGGTCCGCAAGCTGTTCGCCCTCGAGGTGCCCGAGGTCGCCGACGGCACCGTCGAGATCACGGCGATGGCGCGCGAGGCCGGCCACCGCACCAAGATGGCCGTCCGCTCGACCGTTGCCGGCGTCAACGCCAAGGGCGCTTGCATCGGCCCGATGGGTGGTCGCGTGCGGGCCGTCATGGCGGAGCTGCAGGGGGAGAAGATCGACATCGTCGACCACTCCGACGACCCGGCGGAGATGATCGCGCACGCGCTGTCCCCGGCGCGGGTCCTGTCGGCCACCGTCGTCGACGCCGAGGCCCGTGCCGCGCGCGTCGTCGTGCCCGACTACCAGCTCTCGCTCGCCATCGGCAAGGAGGGCCAGAACGCGCGGCTCGCGGCCAAGCTGACCGGCTGGCGCATCGACATCCGGTCCGACGCCGAGGGAGGCGACGGTGCTGGTGTGGGCGGCGCGACAGCCGACCCGGGTCACGCCGAGTGACGCGAAGCGGTAGACTGCCAACGGCTGGGGACGCGTCCCGGCTCCCCTCGGACGACGAACAACCGCTCAGCGGTCCCGTTCGCACGTGCGTGGGTTGCCGTTCCGTCGGTCCCCGATCTGCCCTGCTGAGGGTGGTCGTCGTCCATGACCAGCTGGTCGTCGACGTCGGACGCTCGATGCCGGGCAGGGGTGCGTGGCTGCACCCCGACCCTGGATGTCTCGATCTCGCGGTCCGTCGGCGCGCGTTCGGGCGGGCCCTGCGCCACGCAGGCCCCCTGGACACCGCAGTCGTCGCAGATCATTTCGAGCACGGACAGGGGTAGTACGACGCCGGGCGAGGTCCGGCGTCGACCGTCGACATGGGAAGCGGGTCTGGAAGCCGATGGCTACCCGATGAGCACGCACCGATGAGTACCCAGCGATGAGTACCTCGCACTAACGACGGTCCGACCCTGTCCGGGCGGACCGAGACAGGGAGAGATGTGGCCAAGGTCCGCGTCTACGAGCTCGCGAAAGAGCTCGGGGTTGACAGCAAGAAGATCATGACGACCCTCACCGAGATGGGTGAGTTCGTCCGTTCGGCGTCCTCGACGATCGAGCCGCCGGTCGTGCGCAAGCTGCGCGACACGTTCCCCGCGGGCGGTGGCGACGCCGCGCCCGCAGCTCCCCCCAAGGCAGCCCCCAAGGCTCCGCGCCCCACGCCGGCCCCCGCTGCCCCCACGGCGGCGACGCCGGCCCCGGCCCCTGCTGCACCTGCGGCGACCCCGGCCCCTGCTGCGCCGGCTCCCGCCGCCGCGGCTGCCCCGGCCGCCCCGGCCCCGGCTGCGCCCGCAGCACGTCCGGCCGCCCAGGCGCCGGCCGCGGCCGCCCGTCCGGGTGCGCCGCGTCCCGCTGCGCGTCCCGGCAACAACCCGTTCGCGCCCTCGCAGGGCATGCCCCGCCAGGGCGAGCGCGGCGGTGCCGGTGCCAACCGTTCCGGCGGTCCGCGTCCGGGCAACAACCCGTTCGCGTCGTCGCAGGGCATGCCCCGCCCGGGTGAGCGTCGCAACGCCAACCCGGAGCAGGCTGCACCCGCGGCCCAGTCGGGCGAGCGTCCCGGCGGCCCCCGTCCCGGCGGTCCCCGTCCGGGTGGGCCCCGTCCCAGCCCCGGCATGATGCCCGGCCGCACCACCAGCGGTGTCGGCCGCCCCGGCGAGCGTCCCGCTCCCGGCGGTCGTGGCGGCCAGGGGGGTGCCCGCGGTGGTTACGCGGGTCGTCCCGGTGGCGGCGGTCCCGGTGGCGCTCCCGGCGCCGGTGGCGGCGGTTTCGCCGGTCGTCCCGGTGGCGGCGGTGGTCGTCCCGGCGGTGCCGGTCGTGGCTCCACGCAGGGTGCGTTCGGTCGCGCCGGTGGTCGACCCGTCCGCGGACGGAAGTCGAAGCGCGCGAAGCGTCAGGAGTTCGAGCAGATGCAGGCGCCGTCGCTCGGCGGCGTGCAGGTCCCGCGCGGCAACGGCTCGACCGTCGTCCGCCTGCGTCAGGGCTCGTCGCTGAACGACTTCGCCGACAAGATCGACGCCAACCCCGCGTCGCTGGTGACCGTGCTGTTCCACCTCGGTGAGATGGCCACGGCGACGCAGTCGCTCGACGAGGACACGTTCGGCACGCTGGCCCAGGAGCTGGGCTACGTCATCGAGATGGTCTCGGCCGAGGAGGAGGACCGCGAGCTGCTCGGGGCCTTCGACATCGACCTGGACGCCGAGCTCGAGGCCGAGGGCGACGACGAGCTGGAGGCCCGTCCTCCGGTCGTCACCGTCATGGGTCACGTCGACCACGGAAAGACCAAGCTCCTCGACGCGATCCGTTCCACGGACGTCGTCGCGGGCGAGGCCGGCGGCATCACCCAGCACATCGGTGCCTACCAGGTCACCAAGGTGCACGAGGGCAACGACCGTCCCATCACCTTCATCGACACCCCGGGCCACGAGGCGTTCACGGCCATGCGTGCCCGTGGTGCGCAGGTCACGGACATCGCGATCCTCGTGGTCGCGGCCGACGACGGCGTGATGCCTCAGACGATCGAGGCGCTCAACCACGCGCAGGCGGCCAACGTGCCGATCGTCGTCGCGGTCAACAAGGTGGACAAGGAGGGGGCCAACCCCGACAAGATCCGCCAGCAGCTCACGGAGTACAACCTGGTGGCCGAGGAGTACGGCGGCGACACCATGTTCGTCAACGTGTCCGCCAAGCAGAACAAGGGCATCGACGAGCTCCTCGAGGCGGTCCTGCTGACCGCCGACGCGGCGCTCGACCTGCGGGCCAACCCCGACAAGGACGCCCGCGGTGTCGCGATCGAGGCCAACCTCGACAAGGGCCGCGGCGCCACGGCGACCGTCCTGGTCCAGTCGGGCACGCTGCGCGTCGGCGACGCGATCGTCGCCGGCACGGCCTACGGCCGGGTCCGTGCGATGTTCGACGAGCACGGCGAGACCGTCACCGAGGCGGGCCCGTCCCGTCCGGTCCAGGTGCTCGGCCTCGCATCGGTGCCCAGCGCCGGCGACACGCTGCTCGTCGCCACCGAGGAGCGCACGGCCCGTCAGATCGCCGAGAAGCGTGAGGCCGCCGAGCGTGCCGCCCTCCTGGCCAAGCGCCGCAAGCGCGTCAGCCTCGAGGACTTCACGCAGGCGCTCGCCCAGGGCAAGGTCGAGACCCTCAACCTGGTCCTCAAGGGCGACGTCTCGGGTGCCGTCGAGGCCCTCGAGGACGCGCTGCTCAAGATCGACGTGGGCGACGAGGTCGACCTGCGCGTCATCCACCGCGGTGTCGGTGCGATCACGCAGAACGACGTCAACCTGGCGACGGTCGACTCGGCCATCATCATCGGGTTCAACGTCAAGTACGCCGAGCGCGTCGAGGCGCTGGCCGACCGCGAGGGCGTCGACGTGCGCTTCTACTCGGTCATCTACCAGGCCATCGACGACGTCGAGGCGGCCCTCAAGGGCATGCTCAAGCCCGAGTACGAGGAGGCCCAGCTGGGCACCGCGGAGATCCGCGAGGTCTTCCGGTCCTCCAAGTTCGGCAACATCGCCGGCTCGATCGTCCGGTCGGGCGAGATCCGTCGCAACACCAAGGCGCGCGTCCTGCGTGGCGGCAAGGTCATCGGGGACAACCTGACGATCGAGACGCTCAAGCGGTTCAAGGACGACGCGACCGAGGTCCGCGAGGGCTACGAGTGCGGTATCGGTCTCGGGTCGTTCAACGACCTGCAGGTCGAGGACATCATCGAGACCTGGGAGATGCGCGAGAAGCCTCGCGCTTAGTCTTCCGGTCAGGGATGGTGTCGGTCCGCCGCCTACCGGCGGGCCTGGCGGCCCGCTGCCAGGCCCACCACGGCGGCGGACCGACACCATCCCTTCCCTCGCTTCGCTCGCTCGGGTTCTCTCTTGTTGGCTGGAAGGAAGTAGGCCTCATGGCTGACAGTGCTCGTGCTCGGAAGCTGTCCGAGCGGATTCAGCAGGTCGTCGCGCAGATGCTCGACACCCGCATCAAGGACCCGCGGCTGGGGTTCGTCACGGTCACCGACGTGCGCGTCACCGGCGACCTGCAGCACGCCGACATCTTCTACACCGTGTTCGGGGACGACGAGGCGCGGGCCGAGAGCGCCAAGGCGCTCGAGTCGGCCAAGGGGATCATTCGGTCCGAGGTCGGCAAGCAGACGGGCATCCGTCTGACGCCGACTCTCGCGTTCCACCTCGACGCGGTGCCGGAGACGGCCGCGCACCTGGACGCCGCGCTCGTCGAGGCCGCGCGCCGTGACAAGGAGGTGGCCGCGCTCGCCGCCGCCGCTCAGTTCGCCGGCGACGCGGACCCGTACAAGCGCGCCGACGAGGACGAGGACGACGAGGCCTGATTCGTCGGTGCGGTCCGCCGCACCTCACTGTTCGTGAACGCAGCGATGGTCGCAGCGAACGTGCCCCTGGAGGGCGCGCCCGCTGCGACCATCGCTGCATCCACCGGGGTCAGGCGGCGGGTGCAGCACCCGCCGCGCGGCCCGTCGCGCGCGGCATGAACGCCGCGACGATCGCGCCGGCTCCCACGATCGCTGCGCCGACGAGCGCCGCGGGGGCCAGACCGTCGGCGTAGCCGGCCGGAGTCAGGGTCCCACCGGTGGCGGTGAAGACCGCGACCAGCACCGCGACGCCGACGGCGCCGCCCATCTCGCGCAGGGTGGAGTTCACCGAGCTGGCCGTGCCGTGGTCGTCGGGCGCCATGTCCGCCAGGACGGCGGTCGCCGATGGGGCGAACGTCAGGCCCATGCCGATCCCGGCGAGCGCCAGGCCGGGGACGAGGTCGACGTAGGTGCTGACGCCACCGGCGACGGCGAGCCCCTGCCATGCCAGGCCCGCCGACTGCAGGGCGAGCCCTGCCGTCAGGAGAGGGCGCACACCCAGGCGCGGCGCGAGCATGCCGGCGATCGGCGCCACGATCATCGGGGCGGCAGTCCATGGCAGCGTGCGGATGCCGGCCTGGAGCGGGCTGTAGCCCAGCGCGATCTGCAGGTACTGCGAGAGGACGAACACCGTGCCGAACACGCCCGCCGAGAACAGGAACGCGCTCGCGTTCGTGACGGCGAACGAGCGCACGCGGAACAGGCGCAGGGGCACGAGCGGGTGGTCGGTCCGGGACTCGCGCACCAGGAACGCGGCGACGAGCGCGGCCCCGAGGACGAGCCCGCCGGCGACGGGGGTGGACGTCCAGCCGTCGTCGTTGCCGTGGATGACGGCCCACACGATCGCGACGACGCCCGCCGCGGCGAGCGCCAGCCCCAGGAGGTCGAGGCGCTGGCGCCGACCGAACGACTCGGGCAGCGCGTACCGGACCAGCGGGATCGCGACGAGCGCCACGGGCACGTTGAGCCAGAAGATGGCCTCCCACGAGATCCCCTGCACCACCGCGCCGCCGATGACGGGTCCGAGCGCGACGCCGAGGCCGGACACGCCGCCCCAGACGCCGATCGCCATGGCCCGCCGTGCCGGCGGTACAGCGGCGGCGAGCAGGGTCAGCGACAGCGGCATGATCGCCGCGGCACCGGCCCCCTGGACGGCGCGGGCGGCGATGAGGGCTCCTGCGCTCGTGGCGAGCGCGGAGGCGATGGACGCGAGCGCGAAAACCGTGATGCCGCCGACGAAGACGCGTCGCCGGCCCCAGCGGTCGCCGAGGGTGGCGGCCGCGATCATGAGCGACGCGAAGCTCAGCGTGTAGGCGTTGACCATCCACTGCAGCTGCTCGAGCGACGCCGGCAGCTCCGTGTGCAGGACCGGGAGCGCAGTGGTCATCACCAGGTTGTCGAGGGTCGCCATGAACATCGGCAGGGACGCGGCGACGAGGGCGATGGCGGTCCCAGCGCGGCGCGGCGTCCTGGATCGGGGGATCGGTGAGCGACGTTCGGCACGCTCGGCGGTGGCGGTCATCTCTGCTCCCTGCGTGAGGTTGTTGGCATTGAGTGATTACTAACAAGAACGACCGTAGGCATCGGCTGATAACCTTGTCAACATGTCCGAGCGAACTTCTCTGACGGCCGACACGGACGGCGACGTCGCGGCGACCGACCGACCCTCGTCGGGACGGATGTCGGGCGCCGAACGGCGCGACCAGATCCTCGGCGCGGCCCGGCGCGTCTTCGCCGAGGGCGGGTACGCGGCCAGCACCGACGACATCGCGCGGGCCGCGGGAGTGTCCCAGCCCTACGTCGTGCGGCTGTTCGGCTCCAAGCGTGACCTGTTCCTCGCGGCCTACCGGCAGGCGACGCAGGAGATCATCGAGGCGCTCGCCGCAGTCCCGGCTGGTCCGGACGCCGCGGAGCGGATGGGAGACGCCTACGTCTCCCTGGTCGCGGACCGGGACCTGCTCCGACTCGTCATGCACGGCTTCGTGGCGGCGGCCGACCCGGAGGTGGGACGCGCCGCGCGGCACTGCCTCGGTGAGTCGTTCCGGCTGTTCCGTGAGCGGGCGGGCGGGGACGACGAGGAGGCGGTGCGCTTCGTCTCCACGGGCATGCTGATCAACGTGATGCTGGCCGCCGACGCGCCCGCGCACCGGGGGCAGGACGCCGGCATGGACGCCCTCATGGCCTGCACGATCGAGGTCTCCGACCGCCGGCGGGACGCGTGACCCAGCCCGAGCGGCAGCAGCCCGCGCGCAGGCCTACGGCTCCCGACGGGCTCGTGATCGTCGACAAGCCGCAGGGGTGGACGAGCCACGACGTCGTGGCACGCATGCGACGCCTGGCGGGGACCCGCAAGGTGGGCCATGCGGGCACCTTGGACCCGATGGCGACAGGCGTCCTGGTGGTGGGCATCGGCCGCGCGACGCGCCTGCTCACGTACGTCGTCGGCGCGGACAAGGAGTACCTGGCAACAGTGCGCCTGGGCGTCACCACGACGACCGAGGACGCCGAGGGGGAGACGCTCGCGGTCACCGACGCGTCGCGCCTGGCCCACGACGACGTCGTCGCGGCGGCCGTCCCGCTCACCGGCGACGTCCAGCAGGTCCCGTCGGCGGTCTCGGCGATCAAGGTCGACGGGCAGCGGGCGTACGCGCGTGTCCGGGCGGGGGAGCAGGTCGAGCTCGCCGCGCGCCCAGTGACGATCTCGACGATTGAGGTCGGCGACTTGCGGGCCGCCGAGGTCGACGGCACCGGGGTGGTCGACGTCGACGTCCGCGTCGTCTGCTCGTCGGGCACCTACGTGCGCGCGATCGCGCGGGACCTGGGCGACGCCCTCGGGGTCGGGGGGCACCTGACCGCGCTACGGCGCACGCGCGTCGGCGGCTACACGCTCTCGCAGGCGCGCACCATCGACGACCTCGCGCAGACGTCCGACGACGTCCCGCTCGACGTGCTCGGCCTGGCCGACGCGGCTCGCGCCACGTTCCCGGTGCGCGAGCTGACCGAGGCCGAGGCGCGGGCTCTGTCGTACGGCCAGGCGATCGACGCCGACGACGCGGCGGTCGCGTCGTCCGGCGCCACGACGGCCGCGATCGGACCCGACGGCACGCTCGTCGCGCTGGTGGAGGCGCGGGCGGGCCGGGTCAGGCCGGCGCTGGTGTTCGCGCCGGCCTGACGGCTGGCCCTGAACCGGCGCAGGTCAGACGCCGACCAACGCCGCGACGGCTGCGGCCGTGGCCGCGGGATCCGGTGCATGGTCGCGGCCGGGGACCGTGGCGAGCCGTGCGCCCGGGATGGCGGCCGTGAGCGCGTCGGCGGACGCCGTGATGACGGGCCACGTGTCGTCGGCACGTAGCACGAGCGTCGGGACGCTGACCTCCGCGAACTGCGCGGCCTCCTGGTAGGCGTCCGTCACGGCCCAGTCGTAGACGAGGCTCGGCGCCACGGCCTCGAGCGCGGGCCACCACGGCTGGTCGCGTTGCCCGGCGACGGCCCGCGGCGGCAGCCCGATCACCCGGGTCTGGTAGAGCTCGACGGCGTCGCCGTGGCGGCCGGCAGCGACGAGCGCGTCGAGCTCGGGGCCGATGGTCGCGTCCCGTGCTGGCGCCCCGGGCACGACGACGGGCGCCTCCAGCACCACGAGCGAGGCGACGGGGACGTCCGCCAGCGCTGCGGCGAGCGCCAGGATGCCTCCTGACGAGTACCCGAGCAGGGTGACAGGGCCTTCGACGGCCGCGACGAGCGCCCGGACGTCGCCGATCTCGCGCTCCACCGCGCCCGCCAGGCCGCCGGTCTGATCGCCGCTCTCGCCGCGCGCACGCCGGTCGACGACGATGCCCCGCAGACCGTGCTCGGCGAGCGACTGCGCCAGCGGCACCAGCCGACCCCGGTCGTTCATCGCGCCCGGCAGAAGCAGCACGGCAGGCCCCGAGCCGACCTCCTCGAACGCGAGCCTCGTCCCGTCGTGCGTCGTGACCGTCCCCATGTCCCGCCTCCTGTGCCGCCCGCGCTCCCGCGGTAGTGGTCACGCTAGCCGGACGCGAGCCTGTCGTCAGTCGTCGACCTCGGCGAGCGGCCATCCGGCAGCGGCGAGCACCGCACTGACGCGCGCGACGTCGCCGGGCAGCGCCTCCTGCTCCAGGATCGCCTCGATCTCCTGCGCGACGGCGCCCTCGGTGGCACCGCCGCCCGGGTGGCTGAGCACGATGCGGTCCGCCACCTCGATGACCTCGTCGTGCGTGAGCTTGCGCTTGAGCAGGGCGAGGACGGCGACGTAGTCGTGCTCGGGGACGCCGCTGGGGTAGCCGGCGCGGAGCCAGTCGGTGACGCGCCGGATGGCGCCGTCGCGGGCCATCACTTGCCACCCAGAGCGAGGCGCAGCACGCCGGCGACGACCGCCGCGACGCAGATGCCGAAGCAGATCACCGCGCCGGTGACGTGCAGGGTGCGCGAGCCGCCTTCGCTGGGGGCGAGTGAGCGCACACCCAACGCGAAGATCGCCGGGATGCCGGCACCGAGCACCAGGCTGATGACCAGCACCTTGGAGAGCGCGGCCACGTCGATGTACTTGTCCATGCCCAGGCTCCTCAGGCGGTGGGGACGGGCTGCGCGGCGCGCTCGGGCTCCGCCCACTCGTCGTTGACGTTGTTGTGGTCCACGGACTCACGGCGGGACCGGATGACGAGGGCGCCGCTCGCGGCGACGAGGAGCGCGAGCACGATGATGGTGCCGAGCGCGCCGTCGATGAGGTGCTGGATGCCCTCGGCGGCCGCGCCGACCGCGGCGGCGGCCGGCAGCGTGATGAGCCAGGCGACAGCCATGCGGCGGGCCACGGACCAGCGCACCGGGGTACGGCGTCCCACCCCCGAGCCGAGGATCGAGCCGCTCGCCACGTGGGTCGTCGACAGCGGGTAGCCGAAGTGGCTGGAGATGAGGATGACGGCGGCCGACGAGGTCTCGGCGGCGAGGCCCTGCGGGGGCTGGATGTCGACCAGGCCCTTGCCGAGCGTGCGGATGACGCGCCACCCCCCGATGTAGGTACCGAGGCCGATGGCCAGGGCGCAGCCGATGATGACCCAGACGGGCACACCGGCGTCGGCGGGCAGCTCACCCCCTGCGATGAGCGCCAGGAGGATGATGCCCATCGTCTTCTGCGCGTCGTTGGTGCCGTGCGCCAGCGAGACCAGGGATGCGGAGCCGATCTGGCCCCAGCGGAACTCCTGTGACGTCTCCTTCGCGCCCACGCTGCGTGTGATGCGGTAGACGAGCCACGTGCCGACCATGGCGATGACGCCGGCGGCGAACGGGGCGATCAGGGCGGGGATGATCACCTTGGAGATCACGCCCGACCAGATGACGCCGCTGGTGCCCGCGGCGACGAGCACCGAGCCGATGAGGCCACCGATGATCGCGTGCGACGAGGACGACGGCAGTCCGAAGTACCAGGTCACGAGGTTCCAGATGATGCCTCCGCAGAGTCCGGCGAAGACGACCGACATCGTGACGGCGTCCTGTTCGACGATGCCCTTGGCGATCGTCGCGGCGACGGCGAGCGACAGGAAGGCGCCGACCACGTTGAGCACGGCGGACAGGAGCACGGCGACCTTGGGTCGCAGCGCCTTGGTGGCGATCGACGTCGCCATGGCGTTGGCGGTGTCGTGGAAGCCGTTGGTGAAGTCGAAGGCGAGCGCCGTGACGACCACGATCACGAGAAGAGGGGTTCCGTCCACGACGACGACGGTCCCGCGCCGCCATGACCGGTGCAAGGCCGGGCGGCAGTGTTCACGTCCGGTTCGCCTGGATGTCACCTTTGCGCGACAAGGGTTCCTTTTGTCCGGTGCCGCTGCTACGTTGCCCGGACAACCGAGAGCTCGCCTCTTGCCGTCCCGGCAGATGAGAGCGCTTCCATACCCCCAGGAGACAACGTGGTTTCCTTTCTTCCCCGCCGCCGTCACGCGGCGTCGCTGGGCGCGGCCGCCGCCGCGTCGATCACGGCCCTCGCCCTCGCTCTCGCGCCGTCCGCCGGCGCCAACCCGATCGACACGGTCCACGACTTCTCCGACGGTGCGCAGGGGTGGTTCAGCTACGGCGGGACCTCGTCGTCCTCGGTCCAGGACGGGGAGTTCTGCGTCGTCGTGCCGGCAGGCACCACCAACCCGTGGGACGTCGCGGCGCAGCACGACGACGTCACGATGGAGGCGGGCACGCAGTACACGGTGTCCTTCACCGCGCACGCCACCGCGGACGTGAACGTCAATCTCCGGGCGGGGATCGGGTACCCGGACGACGTGTCGTCGTCCGTTGCGCTCACGTCGACGCCGAAGGACTACTCCTTCTCGTGGTCGCCGGAGTTCAGCGGGAAGGGCAACACGTCCTTCCAGCTCGGCGGGCAGAGCGCCGACTACACGTTCTGCCTCGACGACTTCCAGATCGCGGGCGCCACCGAGCTGCTGGGCACGACGACGTTCGCGGGTGACACGCTGCCCGACGGCTGGTCGCTCCCCGCCGGCTGGGCGATCACCTCGGAGGCCGGCGACGACCACCTGTGCTTCGCGGTCCCTGCGTCGGCGGGCCAGTACGACGGCCTCGTCTACAACGGCGTCCCGGTCGAGGCCGACGGCAACTACGAGCTCTCCTTCACGGCGAGCGCGAGCAACAGCGCGACCGTCCGCGCGCTCGTCGGCGAGAACGGCGGCTCCTACCGCACGGCCTACGTCGCCAACCCGGACCTGACGCCGGACCTGAAGCCGTACTCGTACGGGTTCACCAGCTCGCTGACGTTCCCCGCCGACGAGGACCCGGTGGGTCAGGTGGCCATCCAGCTGGGCGCGCGCGGCGACTACACCTTCTGCCTCACCCAGGTGTCGCTGAAGAAGACGGCCACACCGCCGCCGCCGTACCAGCCCGACACGCGCAGCCGCGTCCGGGTCAACCAGGTCGGCTACCTGCCGGAGGGCCCCAAGCAGGCCACCCTGGTCACGGACGCGACCGACCCCGTGGCGTGGGAGCTGCACGACGGCAACGGCGCGACCGTCGCGCACGGGGACGCCACCCCGCGCGGCACGGACCCGACCTCGGGCCTGAACGTGCAGGTCATCGACTTCGGTGACGTCACGGCGACGGGGACGGGCTTCACGCTCGTGGCCGACGGTCAGACGAGCGAC
Source organism: Cellulomonas sp. JH27-2 (assembly GCF_014837175.1). GTDB lineage: Bacteria > Actinomycetota > Actinomycetes > Actinomycetales > Cellulomonadaceae > Cellulomonas. The sequence goes on from NZ_JACYFR010000006.1 coordinate 96,544, forward strand.
CCGTTCGCGATCGACGCGGACATCTACCAGCAGCTGCGGTACGACGCGCTCAACTACTTCTACCCGGTGCGCTCCGGCATCGCGGTGGACGTGCCCGACGACCGCTACGACCGGCCGGCCGGCCACGTGAGCGGACCCGACGGGGCGGTCAACAAGGGCGACCTGGACGTCGCCTGCCTCACCGCGGCGGAGGACGGCGCGAGCTGGTCGTACGGCACGTGGACGTGCCCGGAGGGCTACGCGCGTGACGTCGTCGGCGGCTGGTACGACGCCGGCGACCACGGCAAGTACGTCGTCAACGGTGGCATCGCCGTCTCGCAGCTGCTCAGCACCTACGAGCGCTCGCTGCACGCGAAGAGCGCGACGAAGGGTGCGCTCGCGGACGGCACCATGGACGTGCCGGCCGACGAGAGCGGCAACGGTGTCCCCGACGTGCTGGACGAGGCGCGCTGGGAGCTGCAGTTCTTCCTGGAGATGCAGGTGCCCGACGGGTCCGGCATGACGGTCTCCGCCACGGACGACCGCTCGCTCGACGGTCTCGTGCACCACAAGATCCACGACGTCGGCTGGACCGGCCTGGGCCTGCTCCCGTCGGCCGACCCGCAGCAGCGACGCCTCGCGCGCCCGTCGACGGCGGCCACGCTCAACCTCGCCGCGACGGCCGCGCAGGGCGCTCGCCTGTTCCAGAAGTACGACCCGGCGTTCGCGAAGAAGCTCCTGGCAGCGAGCAAGGAGGCGTACGCGGCGGCGAAGCGGGTCCCGGACCTGTACGCGCCAGCCTCTGCGGGCAACAACGGTGGCGGTCCGTACGACGACAGCGACGTGTCCGACGAGTTCTACTGGGCGGCCGCCGAGCTGTACCTGACCACGGGCGCCTCGTCGTACCGCAAGGACGTGGCGGCGTCCGAGCACCGCGACGACGACAGCTGGAGCCCGACGGGCTTCAGCTGGGGGAGCGTGGCGGCGCTGGGCCGCCTCGACCTGGCCACGTTGCCCAACACGTTCCGGGTGCAGGCCACGAAGAGCGTGGTCGCCGGGGCCGAGAAGTATCTGGCGCTGCAGCAGGAGCAGCCGTTCGGCACCGCGTACCCCGGCAACAAGGGGCAGTACGACTGGGGGTCGAGCTCGGCGGTGGTGAACAACCAGGTGGTGCTCGCCACGGCGTTCGACCTGACCGGGGACACCCGGTTCAGCCAGGCCGTCCTGGAGTCCATGGACTACCTGCTGGGCCGCAACGCCATGAACAACTCCTACGTCACCGGGTACGGCACGCAGTACTCGAGCCACCAGCACTCGCGCTGGCTGGTCCCGGCGATCGTCGGCTCGTTGGCCGGTGGCCCGAACTCGGTCCGCGGCACGTGGGACCCCGTGATGAACAGCCTGTTCCCGAGCACCAACCCCTGCACCCCGCAGATGTGCTACGTCGACAGCATCGAGGCGTACTCGGTCAACGAGGTCGCGGTCAACTGGAACTCGGCCCTGTCGTGGATCGCGTCGTTCGTCGCCGACCAGCACGCGGGTGCGCGCGCCGTGGCGCCGGTCGTGACCACGCAGCCCGCGTCGGTGACGGTGGACCTCGGCAAGAAGGCGACCTTCACGGCGGCGGCCTCCGGGCAGCCGGCGCCCTCGGTGCAGTGGCAGTCCCAGGCGCCCGGGAAGACGGCGTGGACCGACGTACCGAAGGCGCACGGCACGACGCTGAAGGTGACCGCGACCGCGGCCGTCGACGGCACCGCCTACCGCGCCGTGTTCACCAACGCGTCCGGCACCGCGACGTCCTCGCCCGCGACGCTCACGGTGCGTCGCGGGGCGCCGACGATCACCACGCAGCCCGCGAGCGTGACGGTGCGCGGCGGCTCGCTGGTGTACCTCTCGGTCGACTGGACCGCGTACCCGGCGGGGAAGGTGCAGTGGTACGCCAAGGCCGGCGGCTCGTGGGTCAAGGTCCCGCTCGCGACCGGCAAGGTGCTGCCCGTCTGGGCGCTCAGCATCCTGCCGCAGGACTACCGGGCGGTCGTGACGAACGCGGAGGGATCGGTGACGAGCGCCACGGCGCACCTCACGATCCGCCGCTGAGCGGTGCGCCGACGAGGCCCCGGACCGGACCGGTCCGAGGCCTCGTCGGGCGTGCGGGTACGCACCAGGGGGCTCGGGGTGGCAGGCTTGCCCGTCGGGCCCCGTGCGCGGGCCGGATCGGGTGACCGGTCGTGGGAGCCGATCGTCGGACAGGAGCGGGCGTGCAGCTGTGGCGTGATCTCGCCGAGGTGCCGGAGGGCTTCGGCCCGTCGGTGGTGACCATCGGCAATTTCGACGGTGTCCACCGGGGCCACGTCGGGGTGCTGCAGCGCATGTGCTCGGACGCACGGCACGCGGGCGCGAGCGCCGTCGCCGTGACGTTCACGCCGCACCCGCAGCAGGTGCACCGGCCCGAGTCGGCACCCCCGCGCCTGACGGGCGACGCCGACCGGCTCGAGCTCCTGGAGGCGACCGGCCTGGACGCCGTCCTGCTGCTCGACTACACCCTCGAGTTCGCCCGCCAGACGCCCGAGCAGTTCGTGCGGCGCTACCTGGTCGACGGGCTGGGTGCGCGCGTGGTCGTCGTCGGGCGGGACGTGCGGTTCGGCTGGAACAACAGCGGCGACCTCTCGACGATGGTCGAGCTGGGGCGCGAGCACGGCTTCACGGTCGAGGTCATCGAGGACGTGCGCCCCGCCGAGTCGGCCGACCCCGGGAGCGCCGAGGACCACGCCGCAGACCCGTTGCGTCGCCGGTGGTCGTCGACGTGGGTGCGCGAGCTGCTGGAGGCGGGTGACGTGGTGCAGGCCGCTCGCGTGCTCGGCCGCCCGCACCGGCTGCGCGGCGAGGTGGTGCACGGCGACGCGCGCGGGCGCGAGCTGGGCTTCCCGACCGCCAACCTGGCGCAGGACGCCGACGGCATGGTCCCGGCCGACGGCGTGTACGCGGGCTGGCTGCGTCGCGCCGACGGGTCCGTGCTCCCGTCAGCCGTCTCGATCGGCACCAACCCCACGTTCGACGGCGTCCAGCGCCGGGTCGAGGCGTACGTGCTGGACCGCACCGACCTGGACCTGTACGGCGAGACCGTGGTCCTCGAGCTCGTCGAGCGACTGCGTCCCACCCTGAAGTTCGACGGCATGGACGCCCTGATCGTGCAGATGCACGCGGACGTCGACCGCGTGCGCGAGGTGCTGAGCACCGGCGGGTGAGCGCCGCGAGGTAGAGACGCCGACCGCTCGAGGGCCTGCGGTCGACCGTGACGAGCGGAGGCCCTCGACCCGCCTGCTGTCGCGGGACGTGCCGAGGGCCTTCGCCGGCTCGTCGTCAGGACGTGGCGCAGGCGAGCGCGATGCCCGACGGTGCGTTGCCGTTCCCGACGAACCCGTACGTCGTCGATCCCTTGGCGGGCAGCGAGCCGTTGTACGGGGCGTTGCGCACGGAGACGTTCGACCCGCTCGTCGTCGCCGTGCCGTTCCAGAGGCTCTGGATGCTCTGACCGGACGGGAAGGCCCACGACGTGGCCCACCCGTTGATCGACGACGAGCCCGCGTTGGTGACGGTGACTGTGGCCTGGAAGCCGCCCTGCCACTGGCTGTCGACCTTGAGCGCGGCCGTGCAGCCGTTGCCCGACGGGGGAGTCGTGGGCTGCTGGGTCGGGGTGGTCGTCGGCGTCGGTGTGGGTGTCGTGGGCGGCTGCGTCGGCTGCGTGCCGTTCGTCGTCACCGAGAAGTTCGTCACCGCCAGGCCGGCGCCGCCGATCCACGGCTCGAACCCGGCCTGGATGCTGGTCAGCCACCAGCTCGTCGAGCCGTAGCCGCGGGCCACGACGTCGTCCCAGAAGCTCTTGACGGCAAAGCTCGCCGACGACGTCGGCTGCTGGCGGACGTAGGAGATGACGTTCCAGCCCGACGTGCCGAACCACACGTCCCAGGTCGCCCCGGCGATGCTGGCCGTGCCCACCTTCGAGCCGATCGGCTGGATCGACCCCGTGTGGTTGAGCCACACCATCAGCTCGGCGCCGTCGTTCTGGCCCGTCTTCGCGTTGGGCTGGGACTTGTTGAACCAGATGTCGTACGACGCGTCGTACGTTCCCGAGCCCGGGTACGTCATCGACACGCTCGTCGAGATTCCGGCGAAGGCCGAGCTGGACGTCTGGACGCCGTTCGGCGACAGGATGTCACCGCTCGGCGAGCAGTTGCCGTAGTGGCAGCCGTAGTACACCGACGGGTAGGACTTCGGTGCCCCGCTGGTCGACGACGTGCCGTCGGCCTGGTCGACCGTGAACCCGCTGCTCGTGGGTGTGATGCACTGCGTCGCGCTCGTGCCCCAGCGGTTGTTCTGGACGACGTAGCGACCCCCCTGGATCGTCGTGCTGCCGTACTGCTCGCAGATCTGCCCGGCCGCGGTGGCCGGCTGCGAGGTCAGCGCGAGACCGGCTGCCGCCAGCAGGCTCGCGGCGGCGGTCGCCGCGAGCGCCCGCAGCGCCCTCATGAGCACACCGCCCCGGCCAGCTTGACGCCCGTCGTCGGCAGCGCCGAGCTGGGGCCGTTCGCGACGAACCCGAGCTCGACCGACGCACCTGCGGCCAGCGACGTCGCCCACGTCGGTGCGCGGGCGGTGACCGTCGTGCCGCTCTGCGTGTAGGTCGCGTTCCAGCCGCTCTGGACGGTGTCGCCCGACGGCAGGGAGAACGTCGCCGACCACGGGTTGACCGCGGAGCTGCTCGTGTTCTTGACCGTGATCGACGCCTGGAAGCCGCCCGACCATGAGTTCGTCACCTTCACCGTCGCCGTGCACGCACCCGGGGTGGTGGTCGGCGTCGTGGTCGGCGACTGCGTGGGCGTCGGGGTGGGCGTGGGTGTGGTCGTCGGCGACTGCGTGGGCGTGGGCGTCGTCGTCGGGGTGGGCGTCGGCGTCGTCCCTCGCTTGACCGGCGGGACCAGGGCCGGCTGCAGGATGGCCTGCTTGTTCTGGTTCACCGTCACCCAGTCGTCCTGCACGATGCCGCCCGTGTCACCCGAGTCGGGGTTCCACGACCAGTACGTGAACGAGATGCCGTTCGTCTGCATGTACGAGACCAGCTTGGTCATCCACTGCACGTCCCGCGGGTCGCGCAGCGTGCTGCCGAACTCGCCGACGAGGACGGGGGCGATGTTCTGCTTGGCGATGTACCCGAAGAAGTGGTCCCAGACGGCCGGCAGGTTGTTCGGGAAGTCCGGGTGCTTGGTCGTGTCGAACCAGTCCTGGTGGTCGTAGACCGAGATGCCGTAGTCGTGCGCCGAGTAGACGAGCCGGTTGGGTGTGCTCAGGACCACCGGGTGCGCGGCGACACCGGAGAGGTTGCCTCCCCACCAGCCGCAGTCCATCGGGTCGTCGGGGATGTTGTCCCAGGCGTTGGCCGTCGCGCCGGACGGGCAGCTCACGCCCTCGACGACGATGAGCCAGCTCGAGTTCGTGGCGAGGATCGCGTTGCCGATGCGCTGAGCGGCGAGCTGCCAGTCACGCGCCGGGTCCCCGCAGCCCCAGCACGACCCGGTGCCGTTGGGTGCGGTGCCCTCGGCGTGGGGCTCGTTGAACAGGTCGGCGCCGACCACGGTGGGGTTGTTGGCGTACCGCGCCGCGAGCATCTTCCAGTCGGCGATCTCGCTCGCCTCCGAGACGGTCGAGGTGTACCAGAGGGGAGTCTGCCCCGCGGCGCTGGGGCGGTGGCGGTCGAGGATGATGCGCATGCCGAGCTGGCCGGCGTAGTCGACGACCTTGTCGAGGACCTGGAGCGGGGACAGGCCGTCGAGGTCGGGGTTCGAGTAGCTGTTGATGCTCGTCGCCTTGGCGCCGTCACGCAGCGAGTCGCCCGTGAACGGCACCCGGATGGTGTTGTAGCCGAGCGCGGCCATGTGGTCCATCTGCGACTTCCACGTCGCCGAGGCCCACAGGCCGTGGAACGTGTGGTTGTCGGTCTCCATCCCGAACCAGTTGAGGCCCGTCAGGCGCACGGTCGCGCCGGTGGCGTCGACGATCTGGCTCCCGTTGGTGTGCAGGTAGCCGGTTCCGGTCCCTGCCGCGGTAACCGCGGTCGCGGACGAGCCGGCGAGCGCGACGAGTCCGGTGGCCGCGAGGGCCAGCGACACCATCGTCGCGAGGAGACGGGCCACGGGGCCGCGTCCGGTGCTTGTCATGGATGCTCCGATCGAAGGGCGTGCACGCGCACGACGGTGGCGTGACGACATTGATGAGCCGAGGCGTCGAGCGGCGTGGGAGCGCTCTCGTCGTCGAGAACGCCGGAACCACGGGGCACGGCGGGACGGAGTGGATCACCGCCATGCAATCACCGGCGCGACGGGACAGGACACCACCTAAACGATGAAGTTCCCGAACTGCCCCGGGATCCGACCCGAAAGTTGCGTCCCCTCGAGCCGACCGGCTCCGAAGGCGGGCGGGGCTAGGCGCGACGGCGGGCTGGTAGCATGGGGACGCCGTCTGAACGGCCGCGGACAGAGAGAGCCCGGGTGGACAAGCCCCGGAGCACCGCGCAACGAACCAACCTGGAGAACTGTGCCCCTCGACAACGCCATCAAGGCGACCATCATGACCGAGTACGCCACGCACGAGGGCGACACCGGTTCCCCCGAGGTCCAGATCGCTGTTCTGACGCAGCGCATCAAGGACCTGACCGAGCACCTCAAGGAGCACAAGCACGACCACCACAGCCGCCGCGGTCTGCTGCTGCTCGTCGGTCGTCGTCGTCGCCTCCTCGGCTACCTGCAGAAGGTCGACATCAACCGCTACCGCGCGCTGATCGAGCGTCTCGGTCTGCGCCGCTGAACCCCCGGACCAGCCCGGACCCTGCGAAGGGGTCCGGGCTGGTCTGATGTTTGCCCCGGAGTCACCTGGCTCCGGCACGCTTGACCTGCACCACCAGCTACACCAGCACGATCCACCGCGTCGGCCCGCTCGTCCGGTCCTCGGTAGTGGCTTCCGGAACCTCGCGTTCCGGGGACCACGGTCGAAGACCGTCGAGGCCGGCCGGCGCCTTCGAGAACAAGGAGGGCACCCGTGGAGGGTCCCGAGATCCAGTTCGCCGAGGCCGTCATCGACAATGGCCGCTTCGGTACCCGCACCGTCCGATTCGAGACGGGCCGCCTCGCCAAGCAGGCCGCCGGCGCAGCCGCCGCCTACCTGGACGGCGAGACGATGCTGCTGTCGGCCACGACGGCCGGCAAGCACCCCAAGGACCAGTTCGACTTCTTCCCGCTGACGATCGACGTCGAGGAGCGGCAGTACGCCGCGGGCAAGATCCCCGGCTCGTTCTTCCGCCGCGAGGGCCGTCCCTCGACCGAGGCGATCCTGGCCTGCCGCCTGATCGACCGTCCGCTGCGCCCGCTGTTCGTCAAGGGCCTGCGCAACGAGGTCCAGGTGGTCATCACCGTCCTGGCCATCCACCCCGACGACGCGTACGACGTGCTCGCCATCAACGCCGCGTCCATCTCGACGCAGATCTCCGGCCTGCCGTTCTCCGGCCCGGTCGGCGGCGTGCGCATCGCGCTGATCGACGGCCAGTGGGTCGCGTTCCCGCGCTACTCCGAGCGTGAGCGGGCGACGTTCGACATGGTCGTCGCCGGTCGTGTGGTCGGTGACGACGTGGCGATCGCGATGATCGAGGCCGAGGCCCCCGAGAAGTCGTGGAACCTCATCCAGGAGGGCGCCGTGGCACCCACCGAGGAGATCGTGGCCCAGGGCCTCGAGGCCGCCAAGCCGTTCATCAAGGTGCTCGTCGAGGCCCAGCAGGAGCTGGCGTCGAAGTCCGCCAAGGAGACGCAGGCGTTCCCGACGTTCCCCGACTACCAGGACGACGCCTACGCCGCCGTCGAGGCCGCCTCGACCGCGTCGCTCGGCGAGGCCCTGAGCATCGCGGACAAGCAGACCCGCGAGAACCGCCTCGACGAGATCAAGGGTGAGGTCGTCTCCTCGCTCTCGGTTCAGTTCGAGGGTCGCGAGAAGGAGCTGTCGGCCGCGTACCGGTCGGTCCAGAAGAAGCTCATCCGCCAGCGCATCCTCACGGACGGCTTCCGGATCGACGGCCGTGGCCTGCGGGACATCCGCACGCTGTCGGCCGAGGTCGAGGTCCTGCCCCGCGTGCACGGCTCGGCGATCTTCGAGCGTGGCGAGACCCAGATCATGGGTGTCACGACGCTGAACATGCTGCGCATGGAGCAGCAGCTCGACACGCTCTCCCCGGAGACGCGCAAGCGCTACATGCACAACTACAACTTCCCGCCGTACTCGACCGGTGAGACGGGCCGCGTGGGCTCGCCCAAGCGCCGCGAGATCGGTCACGGCGCGCTGGCGGAGCGGGCGCTCATGCCCGTCCTGCCCAGCCGCGAGGAGTTCCCCTACGCGATCCGTCAGGTGTCCGAGGCTCTCGGCTCCAACGGCTCGACGTCGATGGGTTCGGTCTGCGCGAGCACGCTCTCGCTGCTCAACGCCGGTGTGCCGCTGCGCGCGCCGGTCGCCGGCATCGCGATGGGCCTCGTGTCCGACACGGTCGACGGCGAGACGAAGTACGCCGCGCTGACCGACATCCTCGGTGCCGAGGACGCGTTCGGCGACATGGACTTCAAGGTCGCCGGTACCCGTGAGTTCGTCACGGCCATCCAGCTCGACACCAAGCTCGAGGGCATCCCCGCCTCGGTGCTCGGCGGCGCGCTGACCCAGGCCAAGGAGGCGCGCCTCGCGATCCTCGACGTCATCGCCGAGGCGATCGACGTCCCGGACGAGATGAGCCCCTTCGCTCCCCGCGTCATCACGGTGAAGGTCCCCGTCGACAAGATCGGCGAGGTCATCGGCCCGAAGGGCAAGATGATCAACCAGATCCAGGAGGAGACCGGCGCCGACATCTCGATCGAGGACGACGGCACGGTCTACATCGGCGCCACCGACGGTCCGTCGGCGGAGGCCGCGCGGGCGGCGATCAACGCGATCGCCAACCCGCACATGCCCGAGATCGGGGAGCGCTTCGTCGGCACGGTCGTCAAGACCACGACGTTCGGTGCGTTCATCTCCCTGAGCCCGGGCAAGGACGGTCTGCTGCACATCTCGCAGATCCGTCGCCTCGTGGGTGGCAAGCGCGTCGAGAACGTCGAGGACGTCCTGTCCATCGGGCAGAAGGTCCAGGTCGAGATCGGCGAGATCGACCCGCGCGGCAAGCTGTCGCTGCACGCGGTCGTTGAAGAGGACGCAGCGGACGAGGCGCCTGAGTCTGCGCCGGCCGACGCCTGACGTGCCGCTGGATCTCCCGCTGGTCGGCCCCGGCACTGCCGGGGCCGACCAGTCCGCCGAGCAGGACGGCGGCGCCGTCGTGCGTCGTTCCGTCCTGCCCGGCGGGGTCCGTGTCCTGACCGAGCACATGCCCGGTCTGCGTTCGGCGACGGTCGGCGCCTGGGTGGGCGTCGGGTCGCGCGACGAGGAGTCGGGCCACCACGGCTCGACGCACTTCCTCGAGCACCTGCTGTTCAAGGGCACCGCTCGCCGTTCCGCGATGGACATCGCGGAGGCGTTCGACGCCGTCGGTGGCGAGGCCAACGCCGCCACCGGCAAGGAGCACACGTGCTACTACGCACGCGTGCTCGACACCGACCTGCCGATGGCCGTCGACGTCATCGCCGACATGGTCACGTCCGCGCGCCTGGACACCGACGAGCTCGAGACCGAGCGCGGCGTGATCCTCGAAGAGCTCGCGATGAACGACGACGACCCGAGCGACGTCGCGCACGAGCAGTTCGCCGCCCTCGTGCTGGGCGCCCACCCGCTGGGCCGCCCCATCGGCGGCACCCCCGACACGATCCGCGCGGTCCCGCGCGAGGCCGTGTGGGAGCACTACCGCTGGCACTACCAGCCCGAGACCCTCGTCGTGAGCGCCGCCGGCGGCGTCGACCACGACGCCCTGGTCACCCAGGTCGCCGACGCGCTCTCCGCGGGCGGCTGGGACCTCGCCGGCGGGACGCCGCGCGGGCGCCGCGTGCCCGCGCTCGGCGTGCCGGCCGGCACCGACGGCATCCCGGCGCAGGGCGTCGAGAAGACGATCCGACGCCACACCGAGCAGGCGAACGTCATCGTCGGCGGCACCTCGCTGACCGCGACCGACCCGCGACGCTTCACGCTCTCGGTCCTCAACGCCGTCCTGGGCGGCGGCATGTCGTCGCGCCTGTTCCAGGAGATCCGCGAGAAGCGCGGCCTGGCCTACTCCACCTACTCGTTCTCCTCGGGGCACTCCGACACTGGTGTGTTCGGCCTCTACGCCGGCTGCACGCCGGCGCGCGTCGACGAGGTGCTCGAGCTCATGGTTGCCGAGCTGGAGCGCATCGCGGACACCCCCATCACACAGGCTGAGCTGGACCGTTCGATCGGCCAGCTGGCCGGCGGCCTGGTGCTCGGCATGGAGGACAGCGGCTCGCGCATGAGCCGGCTCGGCAAGGCCGAGCTGGTGCACGGTGAGCTGCTGAGCCTGGACGAGTCGCTCGAGCTGGTGCGCGCGGTGACTGCCGCGGACGTGCAGGAGCTCGCCGCGGACCTGGCCTCGCGCCCCCGCTCCGTGATCCGCGTGGGGCCTTTCGGGGACTGAGGTCACCGGTCGCTCCCGTCCGGTCCTGCCACGCGCGCTCGATGCGGGGCAGGATGGTGCCATGGCCGTGGACCAGGTGCCCTACGCGCGGTACGACGTCGTCGTGCCGGGGCTCGTCGAGCACGCGTGGGTGACGCGCCGGGGAGAGCCGCACCGAGAGATCCTGTTGCCCGATGGTCGTGGGCTCCTGCTGCTCGTCGTCGACGGGTCCGCGACGACGATCGACGCGACGTCCGGTGCCGAGCGCGCCGATGCGAGCGGGGTGCGCGGGCTCATGACGCGCCCGGCCGTGCGGGTCGCCGACGGCGGCGGTGCGCGCCTCGGCCTGCAGCTGCACCCTCTCGCTCTGGCGACCCTGGGCTCATCGCCGCTGGTCGACGCGTGGGCTCCCGCGCAGGTGCTGGTGGGGGAGAGCGCGGTGGACGATGCCACGGCGGCGCTGCGAGCGGCCGACGACGACGGCGCCGTGCGGATCCTCGTCGACGCGCTCGTCGCCCGCGTGGCTGCACGATCCGTCGCACACGACCCCGAGCGCGAACGGTTCGCCGAGGTCGTCGCGCGGGTCGACGCGCTGCACGGTGCGGTGACCGTGGCCGAGCTCGCGCGGTTCGTCGGGGTGACGGTGAGCGACGTGTTCCGCTGGTCGCAGCGCTACCTCGGCGTCGTGCCGGCCGACTACCTCGCGGCCGTGCGGTTCTCGGTGTTCGTGCGGCGCGCGGTGGGCCCGGGCATCGTCGACCCGGAGTCCGTGCTGTCCGCCCTGCGCTGGTACGCCGGGGCCGGCTTCCCGCCGCGGGAGGTCGAGCGCACCGCGGGGCTGAGCGTCGACGAGCTGCGCCGGGTCGAGGAGAGGGTCGCGTCGTGGGTGGGGGCGCGCACCGTCTAGGGTCGTCTTCCGTGAGCGAGCGCATCAAGGTGGCCGTCCTCGGGGCGGCGGGCCGTATGGGATCCACCGTCGTCGCAGCCGTGCAAGGGGCCGACGACCTCGAGCTCGTCGCGACACTGGACGCGGGAGACGACCTGTCCGCCGCGGCGGCCGCAGACGTCGCCGTCGACTTCACGGTCCCGGCCGTGACCCACGGCAACGTGCACGCGCTGATTGACGCGGGCGTGCACGTGGTTGTCGGGACGACCGGCTGGGACGACGCCGCAAAGGCGCGCGTGCGGGACCACCTCGCGGACCGGCCCGGCGTCGGGGTGCTGATCGCGCCCAACTTCGCGCTCGGCGCGGTGTTCGCGATGGCGTTCGCGGCGCGTGCCGCGGCGTGGTTCGAGTCCGTCGAGGTCGTCGAGCTGCACCACCCGGACAAGGTGGACGCGCCGTCGGGCACCGCGACGCACACGGCCGCGGCCATCGCCGCCGCCCGGGCCGCGGCGGGCGTCGCCACCAGCCCCGACGCGACCACGCAGGAGCTCGCCGGCGCGCGCGGAGCGGACGTCGACGGCGTGCGCGTGCACGCGGTGCGGCTGCGGGGGCTGGTCGCGCACGAGGAGATCCTGCTCGGTAACGCGGGCGAGCAGCTGACGATCCGGCACGACTCGTTCGACCGGATCAGCTTCATGCCCGGCGTGCTACTCGGGGTCCGTCAGGTCGGTTCGCGACCCGGCCTCACCGTGGGGCTCGAGCACCTGCTCGACCTGGGCTGAGGGGCGGCTGATGGCGACCTCGTCGCGCGTGCGCCGCACCGGCCTGGCCGGTGCGATCGTCCTGACCGCGCTGCTCGGACTCTACGTCTGGCTCGTCGCGAGCCGGTCCGTCGCGCTGATCGGCACCGGCAAGGTGGTCGGCGTCGTGCTGGGCTGCGCGTTCCTGGTGCTGCCGCTGGTCGTCATCTGGCTGATCGTGCGCGAGTGGGTGCTGGCGATCGACGTGCAGCGCATGGCCGACGAGCTGGCGGAGGCCGATGAGCTGCCCGTCGACGACCTGCCGCGCTCACCGGGCGGCCGGATCGACCGCTCCGTGGCGCGCGAGCAGTTCGACGCAGCGCGGGACGTCGCCGACGCCGCCCCCGACGACTGGCGGTCCTGGTACCACCTCGCGTTCGCCTATGACGCGGCGGGGGACCGGCGACGCGCGCGCGAGTCGCTGCGCCACGCGCGCCGGCTGTACCGCGGGAAGGCGACCGCCTAGATCTCGGCCCACCACCGGTGCTCGGTCACGACGCGGTGGCTGCCGTCGGGCTGCGTGCCGGACGCGACCTCCCGCGCGGTGTCGTCGGGACCGAGACCGGCGCCGCGCAGGAACTGTGCGCGCGCGTCGTCGCCGTCCAGGACCCAGGTGTGGACCTGGTCGGCGCCCTGCTCGCGCAGCAGGTCCACGGCCGCGGCCAGCAGCCGGGACCCGTGGCCGCCGCGCTGCGCGTGCGGTGCCACCTCGAGGGCCAGGATCACGCCGCCCGGCGCCGTGCCCAGCGCCGCGTCGTGCGGCGCCGGGACCGGCGCGATGGCCGCGAAGCCGACGACCGTGGGCCCGTCGCACGCCACCAGCACGCGGTGGCCGGCGGGCGCCGCGGTGATGGCGGCCGCCCACTGGGTCCGCACCGCATCCTCGTCGAGCAGGGCGAGCACGTCGTCGCCCAGCACCTCGCGGTGCTCGTCGCGCCAGGCCGTGAGCTGGACGTGGGCGATGGCGGACTCGTCGCCGGGGACGGCGGGGCGGACGGAGACGTCGGCGTGGTCGCTGAACAGGGGCACTAGGCGACGGTAGCCGGGATCGGCGCCGGTGCGTCGTCGGGCGCCACGACGGGCTGCGCCTTGGGCGGGTGCTTGGCCGAGACCTTGTCGATCCACGCGAGCGCGATCGCGGAGACGATGAACGTCAGGTGGATGAGCGTCTGCCACATCAGGGCCTCGCCGCCGTGCGGCTGCTCCACGGTGTGCTCCGCCTCGATGAAGCTGCGCAGCAGGTGGATCGAGGAGATGCCGATGATCGACATCGCGAGCTTCGTCTTGAGCACATTGGCGTTGACGTGCGAGAGCCACTCGGGCTGGTCGGGGTGGTTGTCCAGGCGGATGCGGGAGACGAACGTCTCGTAGCCGCCCACGATCACCATGATCAGCAGGTTGGCGATCATCACGACGTCGACGAGGCCCAGGACGGCGATGATGATGTCGCCCTCGTCCATGCCGTGGCCGGAGAACACCCCGTGCGCCAGGTGCCACAGCTCCTTCATGAACTGCCACACGTAGACGGCCTGCGCGACGATCAGGCCCAGGTACAGCGGGACCTGCAGCCAGCGGGACAGGAAGATCAGCGAGCCGATGGTCGAGCCGCGCGTCGGGGTGGGCTTGATGGTCGGGGCGGAAGAGGCCATGGGAGGTCCTTCGGTGGCGGGAGGCCGGCGGCCTCGTCGTCGGGGGCGCAGACGCCTCCGGCGCCCACGTCGTGCGCCTGCCCAACGCCCGACGTGGCGAGAACGTGCCCGTCAGGCCATGCCCAGCGCGCGCAGGCCCGCGGCGGTCGCGGCGGCCAGGACGACGACGACGATGAACGGGGCCCGCAGCACGAGGGCGACCGCGGCGACGGCGAGCGCGGGCAGGCGGGCGTCGGCGACGAGCTCCTTGCCGGTCGTCGCCGCCTGGACGGCGACCAGCGCGGACAGCAGCGCGACGGTCACGAGCGCCGCGGTCCGGGCCACGCGCGGCTTGGCGAGCCAGTGCTCGGGCACCAGGTGGCCGACGACCTTGAGCGCGTACACGACGGCGCTCGCCCCGATCACGGCGAGCCAGGTGGCGGTGGGGCTCACGGCACGTCCCCCGTGTGCTCGGACGTGGTCGGCTCGTCGGGGGACAGGGGAGCGAGCATACCGACGAGGATCGCGACGGCCGCCGCGACCAGCACCGGCACACCGGCGGGAGTGAAGGGCGTCAGCGCGAGCGCGACGAGGACGGCGCCGCCGGCGACGAGCCGCGCGACGGTGCCCGTCGGCCCCGAGATGCGCGGCCAGACGAGGGCGAGGAACGCTGCTGCTGCCGCGGCGTCGAGGCCGTAGCGCCGCGGGTCGCCGAGCGCGTCACCGAGGACGGCGCCCAGCAGCGTGAACGCGTTCCAGAGCACGAAGACGCCGGCGCCGGTCCACCAGAAGCCGGTGCGCGCGTCGTCGAGCGACGTCTGCGCGGTGGCGACGGCCGTCGACTCGTCGATCGTCAGCTGGGCCGCCAGCAGGCGACGTCCGCCGTGCACACCCAGCAGCGGTGCCACCTGCGGGCCGTACAGCCCGTTGCGCGCACCGAGCAGCCCGGCCGTCGCGATCGCGGCACCCGCGGCACCGCCCGCCCCCAGCACGCCGATGAACGCGAACTGCGACCCGCCGGAGAACATCAGCAGCGACAGCGCCATCGTCTGGGCGGTGCTCAGCCCGGCCACCACGGACAGCGCGCCGAACGACACGCCGTACAACCCGGTGGCGAGTGCCACGGAGATCGAGGTGCGCACCACCGCGCGCCGCCCGTCGAACCTCACGCGCCCACCCTACGTCCCGGCATCGGCGACTCTGACGCCTACGATGACGCCCATGGGTGTGCCGACTCCGTACGAAGACCTGCTGCGCCTGGTGCTCGAGACCGGCACCCCCAAGGCCGACCGGACCGGGACCGGCACGCGCAGCGTGTTCGGGCACCAGATGCGGTTCGACCTGCGCGAGGGCTTCCCGCTGGTCACGACCAAGCGCGTGCACCTGAAGTCGATCGCGTACGAGCTGCTGTGGTTCCTGCGCGGCGACTCGAACGTCGGCTGGCTGCGGGAGCACGGCGTCTCGATCTGGGACGAGTGGGCCGACGAGCGCGGTGAGCTCGGTCCCGTCTACGGCGTCCAGTGGCGGTCGTGGCCGACGCCCGATGGCGGCCACATCGACCAGATCAGAGAGCTCATGGCCAACCTGCGTCGTGACCCGGACTCGCGCCGGCACATCGTCTCGGCGTGGAATGTCGCCGACATCCCGTCCATGGCGCTCGCGCCGTGCCACGCGTTCTTCCAGTTCTACGTGGCCGACGGGCGGCTGTCGTGCCAGCTCTACCAGCGCTCGGCGGACCTGTTCCTCGGTGTGCCGTTCAACATCGCCTCGTACGCGCTGCTCACGCACATGGTGGCCCAGCAGCTCGACCTCGAGGTCGGGGACTTCGTGTGGACCGGTGGCGACTGCCACATCTACGACAACCACGTGGACCAGGTCCGCGAGCAGCTGAGCCGCGAGGCGTTCGCCCCGCCCACGTTGCGCCTGCGCAAGGCGGACTCGATCTTCGACTACGCGTTCGAGGACATCGAGGTGCTGGACTACCAGCATCATCCGGCCATCAAGGCGCCGGTGGCGGTGTGAGCCTCGCCCTGATCTGGGCACAGTCGCCGGACGGCGTGATCGGCGTCGACAACGCGCTGCCGTGGCGGGTGCCGGAGGACTCCGCGCACTTCCGTGCTCTCACGAGCGGGCACCCCGTGGTGATGGGACGTGCAACCTGGGAATCGTTGCCCGAGCGGTTCCGGCCGCTGCCGGGGCGCGACAACATCGTCCTGACGCGGACGGCCGGCTACGAAGCGCCTGGGGCGCTCGTCGTCGGGTCGCTCGACGCGGCGCTCGCCCTGGTGGGGGAGCGGGACGCGTGGGTGATGGGCGGCGGGGCGGTCTACGAGCAGGCGCTGCCGCTGGCCGACCGGGTCGAGATCACCGTGGTCGACCTGGACGTCGACGGGGACACCTGGGCGCCGACGCTCGACGACGCGTGGGAGCGGGTCGCGTGCGAGCCGGCTGACGGCTGGTCGACGTCGTCCGCGGGCGACGTCGCGTACCGCTTCGAGTCCTGGCGGCGTCGCGCGGGTTGACGACGGCGGTCGACGGGCCGTCCGTTGCCTGATCGCGCGTGCCGCAGCGGCCGACGCGGCGGTACCGTGTGCCCATGCCGAGCGTCACGTCGTCCACCCGCCCGTTCGGGGCGGTGCTCACCGCGATGGTCACCCCCATGACGTCCGACGGGGCCGTCGACCTGGCCGCCGCTGCCGCGCTCGCGCGGCACCTGGTCGACGACGGGCACGACGGGCTCGTGCTCAACGGCACGACGGGCGAGGCGCCGACCACCCACGCTCCGGAGAAGGCCGAGCTCGTCGCCGCGGTCGTCGAGGCCGTCGGTGACCGTGCGTACGTCGTCGCCGGCGCCGGTTCCAACGACACCGCCCACGCGGTCCGCATGGCCGAGCAGGCCGCGGAGGCCGGTGCGCACGGGCTCCTCGTCGTGAGCCCCTACTACTCGCGGCCGTCGCAGCCCGGCGTCGTCGCGCACATCAGCGCCGTGGCGGACGCGACGGACCTGCCCGTCATGCTCTACGACGTCCCCGGCCGTGCCGGGGTGCGGATGGCGCCCCAGACGATCGACGCGCTGGCTGCGCACGATCGCGTCGTCGCCATGAAGGACGCGACCGGGGACGTGTTCGCCGCGTCCGCTGCCGCGCAGCGCACGGGCCTGGCCTGGTACTGCGGCGACGACGGGCTCTTCCTGCCGTTCCTGGCCCACGGCGGTGCCGGCGTCGTCGGGGTCGCGTCGCACGTCGTCGGCGCGCAGTTCGCTGCGCTGGTGCGTGCCTGGGACGCCGGTGACCACGCCGAGGCCCTGCGCCTGTTCCGTTCCGCCACGCCCGCCATCGAGGCCATCAACGGCGCCGGCTTCCAGGCCGTGTACGCCAAGGCCGCGCTCGAGACCCTCGGGCTGCTGGCGAACCGTGCCGTCCGCCTTCCCTACGTTCCGGCGCCCGACGAGGCCGTCGACGACATCCGCGCAGGACTGCGCGCCGCAGGGCTGCTCGACGCAGCCCTCGCCTGACACCCAGGAGATCCATGAGCCACCCGCATCCCGAGCTCAACCCGCCCCCGCCGCTCGCGGCCGGTGCCCTGCGCATCGTCGCCCTCGGCGGTCTCGGTGAGGTCGGACGCAACATGGCCGTGCTCGAGTACGACGGGCGCCTGCTCGTCATCGACTGCGGCGTGCTGTTCCCCGAGGACCACCAGCCCGGCGTCGACCTGATCCTGCCGGACTTCGAGTACATCAAGGACCGGCTGCAGGACATCGACGCGATCGTCCTGACGCACGGCCACGAGGACCACATCGGTGCCGTGCCGTACCTGCTGCGGCTGCGCGGGGACATCCCGCTGGTCGGCTCGCAACTGACGCTCGCGTTCGTCGAGGCCAAGCTCAAGGAGCACCGCATCAACCCCCTGACCCTGGTGGTCAAGGAGGGGCAGACCGAGCGGCTCGGCGCGTTCTCGTGCGAGTTCGTCGCCGTCAACCACTCGATCCCCGACGCCCTGGCGGTCGCCGTCACCACCGGCGCGGGCACCGTGCTGCACACGGGCGACTTCAAGATGGACCAGCTCCCGCTCGACGGGCGCATCACGGACCTGCGGGCGTTCGCGCGGCTCGGCGAGGCCGGCGTCGACCTGTTCATGGTCGACTCCACCAACGCGGAGGTGCCCGGCTTCGTGGCGCAGGAGCGCGGCATCGGCCCCGTGCTGGACAACGTCTTCGCCGAGTCGTCCAAGCGGATCATCGTCGCGTCGTTCTCGTCGCACGTGCACCGCGTGCAGCAGGTGCTGGACGCCGCGCACGCGCACGGCCGCCGCGTCGCACTCGTCGGACGCTCGATGGTCCGGAACATGGCCATCGCCGCCGACCTGGGCTACCTGAAGGTGCCCGACGGCGTGCTGATCGACATCAAGAAGATCGACGACCTGCCGGACGACGAGATCGTGCTCATGTGCACGGGCTCGCAGGGCGAGCCGATGGCCGCGCTGTCCCGGATGGCCAACAACGACCACCGCGTCTCGGTCGGGTTCGGCGACACCGTGATCCTGGCGTCGTCGCTCATCCCCGGGAACGAGAACGCCGTCTTCCGGATCATCAACGGACTGACCCGGCTGGGTGCCCGCGTGGTCCACTCCGGCAACGCCAAGGTCCACGTGTCCGGGCACGCATCCGCCGGTGAGCTGCTCTACTGCTACAACATCCTCAAGCCGCGCAACGTCATGCCCGTGCACGGCGAGGTCCGCCACCTGGTCGCGAACGCCGCGCTCGCGGTGCAGACCGGCGTGCCGGCCGACCGCGTGGTGCTGGCCGAGGACGGCGTGGTCGTGGACCTCGTCGACGGCCGAGCGTCCGTCGTGGGCGCAGTCCCGTGCGGCTACGTCTACGTCGACGGGTCGAGCGTCGGGGAGATCACCGAGGTCGAGCTCAAGGACCGTCGGATCCTGGGCGACGAGGGCTTCGTGTCGATCTTCGCGGTCGTGTCGTCGGCCGACGGCAAGGTGCTGGCAGGCCCGCAGATCCATGCCCGCGGGTTCGCGGAGCAGGACGCCGTGTTCGACGACATCCTGCCGGAGCTCACGCGGGCGCTCGAGGACGCGGCTGCGCAGGGCGCGACCGACGTCCACCAGCTCCAGCAGGTGATGCGCCGCGTGGTGGGCCGCTGGGTGAGCAACCGGCTGCGGCGCCGTCCGATGATCATCCCCGTGGTGGTCGAGGCCTGAACCGGAGCGCAGTGCGCGGTGAGGGGCGCGAAGCGCCACTCGCCGCGCGCGGAGCGCAGGTTCAGGCCGACCGGGAACGCGAGGCCTGAACCGGAGCGCAGTGCGCGGTGAGGGGCGCGAAGCGCCACTCGCCGCGCGCGGAGCGCAGGTTCAGGCCGACCAAGAGAACAGGGCCGTCCGTGAGCCCGCGCACCGACCAACCCCGCGGGCTTGAAACGTAGCCCGAACACCGCCCAACCCCGCGGGCCTAAGACGTAGCCCGAACACCGACCAACCCCACGAGCCAAAGACGCAGCCCGAACGCAGGCCCGCCAAACGGGTGACTTCACACCGTTCCTGCCCACACCCGCCCCCAGCACCGCCACGATGCCCACGTGACGATCTCTCGAGGTGCCAGATGGGCGCTCGCAGGCGCCGGCGTGATCGCGATCGCGGGCGCGGCCGCCGTGCTGTGGCCGCGTTCCGAGGCGGAGGCGACGCCCGAGCCGCTCCCGGTGGTCACGGTGCAGGCGCACCCGGAGGTCGAGCTTCCCTACACGGTGGGCACGCCGTCGGGCTGCCCGTCGTTGTCGTACCGGAGCTCTGTGGAGTCGGCGGCAGGGACCAACATCAGGCTCTCGTCGGGGTCGCAGCGGCCGTCGATGTTCAACGTGGTGTGCTTTCCGATCGACTCGTTCGGGTCGGTCGACGAGCTCGTGGCGTGGAAGATGGCGCACCGCGTCGACTCTCAGCTCGTGGGGCAACCGGTGTGGGAGGTGGGCGCGATGGGTCGCTCGGTGCGCACCGAGCTGGACATGGGCAGCGGCACCCTCATCACCGAATGGCTCGCGGAGCGTGAGGGCAAGCTGGTCATCGCGGGCTACTACCACCACGACGACGATCCCGTGGGGGCGTCGGACGTGGCGGACGCGATGGTCGCGTCGTGGGAGTGGCGCTGAGCCGACCGCAGCGGGCGGCGGCCAGTCGGCACGCCTCGGCACGCTGTCACGGGGTCTCGGTGTCGCGGCGGTGTTCGCGCTGGTCGCAGCCGCAGGAGGATGCGCGCACGACGACGACGAGCGCGAGCGCATCCGCGACGAGATCGCGCGCGCGGGCACGATCCTCGACGAGCTCGCCCTGGCGGGGTTCGAGCTGACGCCGTGCATCGACTCGGTCGCGTCGAGCGACCGCTGCTGGCGCGTCGACGACGAGCCCCGCGCGGCGCTCGAGGCGCTGGCGGACGGCGTAGCGCACGCGGGCTACGTCGGCACGGAGCTCAGCTGCTCGCCGGCACCGGGTTCCACGGGTGGGCAGGAGCGTTGCCACATCCGGTTGGGCGCGATCCTCGCCGACGCATCCGGCGGCGTCGGGGCCGCCGGCACGAGGGGCACGTCGACGGTGCACGCCTTCACGATGCAGCTGATGCCGGACTAGTGGGCCGGTCCCGCGTCGTCAGCGGGACTGCGCGTTCGACGGGGTCGCGGCGACGTCGTCGATGCGCGGGCTGTCCGCCGTCGTCGGCTGCGCGGCGCCCGGACGGCCGCGCAGGGAGGCGGCTGCCGACCCGAGCACGATCAGGAGCGTTGCGGCGGCAATCGTCCAGGTGAACGGCTCGTCGAGGACGAGCGCACCGAGCACGACGGCGACGACGGGGTTGAGGTAGGCCACGAGCGTCGAGCGCGCCGCGCCGACCTCGGCGATGAGTCCGAAGAAGAGCACGAAGGCGAGCGCCGTGCAGACCGCTCCCAGGGCGGCGAGCGCGAGCACGGCGTCGGTGTCGGGCCAGGGGTGCGGACCCGTCGCGAGGACGATCGGTGCGTACACGAGCGCGGAGACACCGAGGCAGGTGGCCGTCAGGGGGATGACGGGGACGTCGCGGAGCCAGCGGTCGGCGATCATCGGCGCGGTCGCGTAGCCGAGGGCGGCGAGCAGCACCTGTGTCACCGCCCACGGGTCGTCGGCCGCCGCGCCGGGACCCAGCAGGAGCGCGACGCCGGCGAGCGCGACGAGCAGCCCGACCCAGCGCACGGCTGCGACGGGAGCGCGGTCGCCGACCAGCCGCCCCAGGACGACGGCGGCGATCGGGACGGTCGCGACGAGCAGGCCCGTCGTCGAGCTGGTCAGGGTGCGCTCGGCGTTCGAGAGCAGGATCCACGGCCCGACGATCTCGAGCGCGGCGAAGCCCAGCACGGCGGGCCAGTGCCCCCGCAAAGTGCGCAGACCTCCGGCGCGGACCGCGAAGGGGATCAGCAGCAGGGCGCCGAGCCCGGTGCGCACGAAGACGACCGTGGCGGGGGAGACCTGCCCGACGGCCACCTTGATCAGCAGGTACGGCACGCCCCAGACCACGCCCATGGCGATCAGGAGCAGCCAGCCGCGGCGGCTCATCGGGCCGTGCCCGGACGTCGAACGCTCACGAGACCGACGCTAACCCCGACCACCGACACGACTGTCCGCCTCGCAGGGAGCGTGCGGCGAATGGCGGTGGACCGACGGTCGTCGTCAGGATCTGGACGGTGCTGCTCGTCGGGTGCGTGGTCCTTGGCTCGTCAGGCGACGACGCGGAAGGCATCCCGGTGCCGCCTCGGCGAGGTGCCGTACCGGCTCGCGAAGTGGACGCGCAGCGCGGCGGCGGTGGTGTAGCCGCAGGCGTGGGCGACGGCCTCGACGGGTTCGTCGGTCGACTCGAGCAGCATGCGGGCGTGCGCGAGGCGCCGCTCGACGAGCCACTGCGTCGGGCTCGTGCCCGTGCGGGCGCGGAAGCGTCGCGTGAACGTGCGCCGGGACATCGACACCTGCGCGGCCCAGCGGTCGAGGTCAGCGGGTTGCTCGAGGCGCTGTGCTGCCCACGCCATCGCGCGTTCGACCGGGTCGGGTCCGGCGGAGGGGGCGAGCGGGGCGGGGATGAACTGCGCCTGCGACCCGTCGCGATGCGGCGCCAGGACGAGGGACCGAGCGATCTGCGCGGCGACGCGTTCGCCCTGGTCGGCGCGCACGACGTGCAGGCAGCAGTCGAGCGCAGCAGCGACGCCTGCGGAGGTCACGACGTCGCCCTCGTCGCACCACAGCACGTCGGGCCGGACGCGTACGCGCGGGTAGCGGGCGGCCAGCTCGTCGGCCGCGTGCCAGTGGGTCGCCACCTCCCGGCCGTCCGCGATGCCCGACGCGGCGACGAGGAAGGAACCCAGGCACAGCCCGACGACGCGCGCCCCGCGGTCGTGCGCTGCCCGGACGGCCGCGAGCAGTGACGACGACGGCGCGACCGACGTGTCGGCGCTGGGCAGCACGACGGTGTCGGCGTCTGCCAGGGCGTCGAGGCCGTGGGCGACGACCACGTCGTAGCCGCCGCTCGTCGGCAGCGGGCCCGGTTGCTCCGCGCAGACCACCACTCGGTACGGCAGCGCTGGCACTCCGTGGCGCTGTGCACCGAACACGGCGGTCGGGACGGCCAGGTGGAAGGGGCTGATGCCGGGGAACGCGACGACCACGACCGTGTGCATGGCCCGATCCTAGCGATCATCGGCCTCCGGGCCCCTGGCGACGGCCGCCCGGCGCGATGAACCTGGCAGGCATGACGCACACCCCGATCACCGCGACCTTCGTCGGCGGACCCACGTTGGCCTTCACCTACGGCGGGCTGACGTTCCTCACCGACCCGACGTTCGACGCCCCACGTGACTTCCCCGGCCCGATCACCCTCAGCAAGCTCGAGGGGCCCGCGCTCGCCGCGCGCGATCTCGGGCCGCTCGACGTCGTCCTGCTCTCCCACGACCAGCATGTCGACAACCTGGACGACGCCGGCCGGGAGCTGCTCGCCGACGTCCCGCTCGTGCTGTCCACCCCGGACGCCGCCTCTCGGATCCCGGGCGTCCGGGGCCTGGTCGCGTGGGAGCACGTCGAGCTCCCGGGCGGGGTGGTCGTCACGGCCGTGCCCGCGCGGCACGGACCGGAGGGCGCGGAAGCTCTGAGCGGGGCGGTGACGGGATTCGTCCTGGAGGCCGACGGCCTGCCGACGACCTACGTCGCGGGCGACAACTCGTCGCTCGACGTGGTGGCCACGATCGCGACCCGGTTCCCGGCGATCGAGCTGGCCGTGCTCTTCGTCGGCGGCGCCAACGTGGGGCGGTTCGGCGACGAGCCCGTGACGATGGACGCGGCGCGGGCCAGGGCAGCCGCCGACCTGCTGGACCGGGCACGGATCGTCCCGGTCCACCACACCGACTGGGCCCACTTCGTCGAGCCGCTGTCCGCGGTGGTCGACCGGTTCGAGCACGGCGGGGTCGGTGACCGTCTCGTCGTCCTCGAGAGGGGCACGCCGACAGAGCTCTGACCAACCGGACCGCCAGGCCCTCAACCCCTGGCCCCGACGTGTCGATGCCGACGTATGACGAAGACGCGGCTCGTCGCTGCCCTGGCGGTCCTGGTCGTCCTGGTCATCGCGGCGGGTGTGGCTTTCCACCAGCACCGTGAGGACGAGCGCGTCGCCGCCGCAACATACGCAGCAGCCGCCGCCGGACGCGCGGTGGGCGCCACGACCGTGCCGGCCACGTTCACGCCGGTGACCTGCACGGGTGGTCAGCGCGACTACGACCGATGCTGGCGGGCGGCGCTCCCGGCCGACGACGCCGTCGCAGCTCTCCAGGAGGCGCTCGCTGAGCAGGGCATCGACCGCCTCGTGGTCGACTGCCCGAGCAGCCCGCGCTATCGCGGGGAGTCCTTGGGGTGCACGCTCACCGGAAGCACGGTGGTCGCCGTCGCGACGCGGGACCTGCGCACGACGGTCGCAGACGGTGGCGAGCTGCTGGCTGGCACCTCCAGCGTGGCCGTGGCGAGCGCGCCCTTCGTCGGGGAGTGAAGGTCGATCACGCGGGTCGCAGGCCTCGGAACTCCGCCAGTCGCCCGTGCTCGCGCTCGACGGCCGCTCGCGTCGACGCGTCCCACGGCACCCACTCGTCGAGCTCGAGCCCCAGCACCCGCCCCTTCGCCCGCGGGCGCCACGTCCCGACGATCTCGCCTCCGGCGAGCACGGCGCCCGGTCGGCCGAGCGTCCGCCACAGCTCCGGGCGCCGACGGGCGTCGGGGACGATCACCTCGCGGTCGCGCCCCTGCAGGAACAGGTCGTAGGGGCCGAGCAGGCGCACGACCGGGTCCCCGTCGGGCGGCTCGGCCGCACGCTCGAGGGCCCCGACGTCGCCCGCGAGGAGCGAGGCCGGCGCACCGTCCACCAGGACGTCGACGGCGTCGTGCGGCCACCACTCCCGGATGTCGCGCGCCGGGGCGTCGAGGAGCTCCGCCGCCTGGCCCGGCGTCATCGGGCCCAGGAGGTGGAGCAGCGCACGCAGGACGTCGGACGGGCCGCCGGGCTCGGGCGGCGTCAGGTCACCGACCTGCGCGGCAGGCCAGCGCGGGATGCGGCGGATCACCGGGGGAGACGTGCCGGGCTCGAGCTCGAGCCCCGCGTGCAGGGCGGCGAGGCGGAACACCATCTCGTAGGGGTGCGTGGCCTGGCACGGCTCGCACCAGCGCAGGTACGGGTCGTCGAGCACAGCCGTCATCCGCGTGGAGAGCGCGCCCTTCTCGAGGGGCTGGGTCACGACGTCGCGCATCGCGGTCGCAGCGACGGACAAGGCGTCCGCGCGGCCGATCCCGGCTTTCTTCAACGGACCCGCCGCCGACATGATGCGCTTGGCGGCGTCGGCCTCGGAGAACGGGCGCACCGCGCGCTCGACGGCAGGCAGGTCCGAGCGCCGGTAGGCGTGCGGCGCCCCGCGCAGCGTCCACGCGAGGGCGAGCTCGTGCGGCCATCGCCCCGCCTCGACCGGCACGCCGCGCAGCGCCAGCGCCCACAGCGCCCCGTCGGGTCCCGTGTCCTGCACCCCGAGATCGAGGACGTCGGCGGCGTCGACGGCGCGATCCGACCGCGGTCGTCGGTCAAGCTGTTGAGCGTGCACGCGGTAGCGCAGCACCTGCGCACGGTCCACGCTCACGGCCGGTCGGGTGCTCGTCGCCATCACCCCACCGTGCCACGAGCCACCGACATCGACACCGACACGCGCGCCCGCACGCCCGTCTCGTCGGCGGACCCGGCTAGTTTGAGGACCATGGCGACTCGTACGTCCTCCTCAGGCGGCCGCGCCGGCGCGCCCGCGACGGCGCGCGCCTCCGGCCGGTCGACCGGCAAGGCGCCCGCCAAGCGGCCCGCGCCCACGCGGCCGCAGGGGCGCAAGCCCGCACCCGCACCGCACAAGCCCGCGCTCCCGGTCCGCATGGTCAAGGGTGCGTTCATGGGGTGCGCGCACCTGATCGGCGGCACCGCGCGCCGCATGGGTCACGGCGCCCGCGACCTCGACCCGGCGCACCGCCGCGACGGCGCCGCGTTCACGCTGCTCGCGCTCGCGGTCGTCGTGGCCGCGCGGGAGTGGTGGGCGCTGTCGGGGACCGCCGGCGACGCGATCCACTCGGTGGTCGCCGGCACCTTCGGCGTCGTCGGCGTGATCGTGCCCGTGCTGCTGCTGGCCGTCGCGATCCGCCTCATGCGTCACCCGGAGCGTGTGCAGGCGAACGGCCGGATGGGCATCGGCCTGACGGCGATCATCGTCGCCGTCTGCGGGATCGTGCAGATCTCGAACGGGTTGCCGGGCACGGACGACTTCGACGCGCTGCGCAGGGCCGGCGGGATCGTCGGCTTCGCGGTCGGCAACCCCCTGGCCGGCCTGGTCACCGCGCCCGTCGCGGTGATCCTCCTGCTGCTGCTGGCGTTCTTCGGGATCCTCGTCCTGACCGCGACCCCGGTGCACCAGGTGGTCCCGCGGCTGCGCAACGGCTACCACCGCCTCACCGGCGGCCACGAGCGGCCGGACGACGACGCCGAGACCGAGGACGACGACGAACCGCTCGTCATCAACGCGCTGCACTCCGCCGTCGACGAGGACGAACCGGCGCAGCCGCGCCGCAGGGGCCTCCTCCTGGGACGGCGCAAGCGGGCCGACGAGCTCGACGAGCCCGCCGACGACCGGCTGGACGGGTACGACGGGGACGAGGCGTTCGTCCGTGCGGCGGTCGTGGCCGCGGACGACGAGAGCGTCGAGCCCGCACCCGACACCGTCCCGACCGCCGTCCTGGACGCAGCGCACGCGGAGCGCAAGACGATCGTCGCCCCGACGCCCACGCCCGTCCCGCGCGGGGAGCAGCCGATGCTCGAGGGCGACGTGCTCTACACGCTGCCTGCCGAGGACGTGCTCGCCAAGGGCGCACCCCACAAGGTCCGCTCCGCGGCGAACGACCGCGTGGTCGAGTCGCTGACGGGCGTGCTCGAGCAGTTCGAGATCAACGCACAGGTCACGGGCTTCACGCGCGGGCCGACGGTGACCCGGTACGAGGTGGAGCTCGGCAAGGGCACCAAGGTGGAGCGCGTCACGGCGCTCAGCAAGAACATCGCCTACGCGGTGGCCAGCGCCGACGTCCGCATCCTGTCGCCGATCCCCGGCAAGTCCGCGATCGGCATCGAGATCCCCAACACGGACCGCGAGACCGTCTCGCTGGGTGACGTGCTGCGCTCGAGCGCCGCCAAGCGCACCGAGCACCCCATGGTCATCGGCATCGGCAAGGACGTCGAGGGCGGGTACGTCACGGCCAACCTGGCGAAGATGCCGCACATGCTCGTGGCCGGGGCCACCGGTGCCGGCAAGTCGAGCTTCGTCAACTCGATGATCGTCTCGGTCCTCATGCGGGCCACGCCCGACGAGGTCCGCATGGTGCTCGTCGACCCCAAGCGCGTCGAGCTGACGATCTACGAGGGGATCCCGCACCTCATCACGCCCATCATCACCAACCCGAAGAAGGCCGCCGAGGCCCTCGAGTGGGTGGTCCGCGAGATGGAGGCGCGCTACGACGACCTGGCCAACTTCGGCTTCAAGCACATCGACGACTTCAACGTCGCGGTGCGTGCGGGCAAGGTCAAGCCGCTGCCGGGCTCGGAGCGCAAGATCGCGCCGTACCCCTACCTGCTGGTGGTGGTCGACGAGCTCGCCGACCTCATGATGGTGGCGCCGCGCGACGTCGAGGCGTCCATCCAGCGCATCACGCAGCTCGCCCGCGCGGCCGGCATCCACCTGGTGCTCGCCACGCAGCGCCCGTCGGTCGACGTGGTCACGGGTCTGATCAAGGCCAACGTGCCGTCGAGGCTCGCGTTCGCGACGAGCTCGCTGACGGACTCGCGCGTCGTGCTCGACCAGCCGGGCGCCGAGAAGCTCATCGGCCAGGGTGACGCGCTGTTCCTGCCGATGGGTGCGGCCAAGCCGATGCGTACCCAGGGTGCGTGGGTCACCGAGTCGGAGATCCACGCGGTCGTCGAGCACGTCAAGGGCCAGCTGAAGCCGGTCTACCGCCAGGACGTGACCGTCGCCGCGGCCAAGAAGCAGGTCGACGACGACATCGGCGACGACCTGGACCTGCTGCTGCAGGCCGCGGAGCTGGTGGTCACCTCGCAGTTCGGCTCGACGTCGATGCTGCAGCGCAAGCTGCGCGTCGGGTTCGCCAAGGCCGGCCGGCTCATGGACCTGCTCGAGTCGCGCGAGATCGTCGGGCCGTCCGAGGGGTCCAAGGCCCGCGAGGTGCTGGTCCAGCCCGACGACCTGCCGGGCACGCTGGCCATGCTGCGCGGCGCCCCGGGGGACGACGACGGCGGCATGCCGGGCGACCCGCCCGTCGCGACCGACTACTTCGACGACGACGAAGGGGACGACGCCGGCTGGTCCGGCGCGGGCCGGTGAACCTGCGGACGGACGCGGGCCAGGTGCCCGCGTCGTTCCTCGGGTCGTCCGACACGTTCAGCACGGTCAGCAGCATCCTCGGCATCATCGCGATCATCGCGCTGATAGCCGTGCTGGTGCTGATGTCGCGACAGCGCCGTGAGGTGCGTCGGGCCAACGAGCTGCTCGCGCTGTCCCGCGAGCTGCGGCACCGCTACGACGCGCTGCAGTCGGTCACCCGCGAGGGTGCGCTCGTCTCGTCGTTGTCCGGGCGGGTGCTCGACATCTCCGACCGGGCCGCGGCGATCCTGGGCGTCGACCCGGCGTCGTCGGTGGGGCGTCAGCTCGGGGACCTGCCCGTGGTGCTGGTGAACGAGACGGGCCTGGCGATGAACCCGTCGGCGGTGCTGGGGCATCGGGCCGGCATGGGGCGGGCCGGCTTCACCGTCGACTCCGAGCTCGTGGGTGTCGCGCTGCCCGGCGGCCCGCAGGGGCAGGCGCGCATGGTGCAGGTCTCGAGCCAGCTCGTGCCGGCCGGGGACGGTGACAGCGCCGCCGTGCTCACGACGCTCGTCGACGTCACGGGGCGGCGCGAGGTCGAGGCTGCGCTGTCACGCAGCGAGACGCAGTTCCGCGTCGCGATGGAGAACGCGCCCATCGGCATGGCGCTCGTCGACCTGGACTGGGTGATCGTCGAGGCCAACGCCGCGTTGGCCGAGCTGCTCGGCACCAGCGTCGCGGCGCTGCGGGGCTATCCGATGGCGGACCTGAGCACCGCCGACACGCGCGCGACCGAGCGCCTCGAGGTGGACCGGCTGCTCGGCGGCGGGCAGCACCGGTTCTCGCTCGAGAAGCGCTACCAGCGCGCCGACGGCCACCAGGTGTGGGTCGTGCTCGACGCCGCGCTCGTCCGGGCGCCGTCGGGCGCACCCGACCACTTCGTCGTCCAGGTCCGGGACTCCACCGAGTCGCGGCTGCAGGCGGAGATGCTCACGCACCGCGCGATGCACGACCCGCTGACAGGCCTGGCCAACCGGACGCTCCTGCAGGAGGTCCTCCAGTCCGTGCTGGAGCAGCCCGGCATCGTGGACCGCGTCGCGGTGCTCGCGTGCGACCTGGACGGGTTCAAGGAGATCAACGACCGCTACGGGCACGCGGCGGGCGACGAGGTGCTGGTCCACGTCGCGGGCGTGCTGCGCGCGGCCACGGCGCGGCGCGGGACTGTCGCGCGGCTCGGCGGCGACGAGTTCGTCGTCGTCGTCCAGGACACCGACGGACCGAAGGCCGTCTTCGAGGTGGCGGCCGCGATCCACGCCGGGCTCCAGGAGCCGGTGCGCGTCGCGCGTCGTCGGCTCAGCGTGGGCGCGAGCATCGGCATCGCGCTGGCCGAGCCCGAGGCCGTCGAGGGTGGGGCGCCGTCCATGCTCGCCGCGGCGGACGCCGCGCTCTACCGCGCCAAGGGCTCGGGCCGCGGCCGGACCGAGGTGTACGACCAGTCGATGAGCCGAGCGAGCGGTTCCGACCTGCAGCGGGAGATCGCGAGCGCGCTCGAGACCGGCGAGCTGGTCGTGTACTACCAGCCCATCGTCGATCTCGGCGACCAACGCGTGGTCGGCTACGAGGCGCTCATCCGCTGGCGGCACCCCTACCGTGGCCTGCTGCTGCCGCAGGCGTTCCTGTCGCTCGCGCAGGAGGCGGGTCTGTCCGTGCCGCTGGGGCAGTTCGTCGCCCGACGGGTCGTCGAGGCGGTCGCGGCGATGCCGGACCAGACGCGGTGGGTGTCGGTCAACGTCTCCGCGGACCAGCTCGGTGACGGCGAGTTCGCGACGACGCTCCTCGCCGAGATCTCGCGCCACCGTGTCATGGCCGGTCGGATCGTCGTCGAGCTGACCGAGACCTCGCTCGTCGCCTCCGGGACGCGCATCCGGCACGAGCTCACGCAGCTGTCGGCAGCCGGCGTGCCCGTCCTGCTCGACGACTTCGGGACCGGCGTCTCGCCGCTGTCCTACCTGCGCGACCTGCCGGTGGCCGGCGTCAAGCTCGACATGTCCTTCACGTCGGGCATCCCCGACGACCCGACGGCCGGCAAGATCGCCCGCGCGTTGGGTGCCCTGGCGCGCGAGCTCGCGATGGTGACCATCGCGGAGGGGATCGAGCACGTCGAGCAGGCGGAGTTCCTGCACCGCAACGGGTGGCGCTACGGGCAGGGCTGGCTGTTCGGCAGCGCGCAGCCGGTGGAGACCGTGCTGGACCCGCGCACCGCGGGCTGACCCGTCAGGACGTGCGCGGCACGACCGTGGGCTCCGGACCCGTGGGGATCACCGGGCTGGTCCGCTCGGGTGCCTCGTCGCCCGCCGCGGCGGTGACACGTGCGACGCGCTCGGTGACCTTCGTCGCGCTCAGGTGCGCGGTGCCGTCGGTGATGTCGGTCAGTGCGTGCACCTCGTGCCCGCCGAGGCGGTCGACGGTGATCGGCGTCCACTCGACGGACGTCACGCGCGCGGGTCCCGCCGGGTGCTCGCCGGACGCCGCCGGGCTCGTCACGTGCGCCGTCAGGAGGATGCCGGAGTCGGTGTTCGCGACGCAGCACGCCGAGTCCTGGTTCGACAGGTAGTTGCCCAGCCCGTAGGCGACCCACATGCCGTCGCCGTCGGGGCCGCCCTCGAGCTTCGCGACCGGCTGCGGGACGTGTGCGTGGTGGCCGATCACGAGGTCGAACTGACCCGAGTCGGCCAGCTCCTGGTCGATGGCCTGCTGCTCCACCGACGGCTCGGTCCGGTACTCGACGCAGCAGTGCACGCTCGCGATGACGAGGTCCGCACCGTCGGCGCGTGCCTGCTTCGCCTCCCTGACCATGGCGGGCACGTCGATGAGGTCGACCGACCAGGGCTTGGTGGACTCGACGGGCATCCCGTTGGTGCCGAACGCCGCAGCGATTTGCGCCACCGTGATCGTCTGGCCGGCGCGCTCGAGGCGGTAGAGCTGCGGCTGCGCGGCCTCCGTCTCGGTGCGGGCCGTGCCGACGTGCCCGAGCCCCGCAGCGTCGAGGGCGTCCAGGGTCGAGGTCACACCGGCGAACCCGCGGTCCACGGAGTGGTTCGACGACGTGGAGCAGCCGTCCCAGCCCTGCTCCTTCAGGTCCTGCGCCAGCTGCGCGGGGGCGGCGAAGACCGGGTAGCCGGACGGCTTGGTGCCCGCAGGGGCCAGCGGCACCTCCAGGTGGCAGATCGCGAGGTCGGCGCCGGCGATCCACGGGTCCATGGGGGACAGGAGCGAGCTGAAGTCGTAGCCGGTCGTCGTCCGCGCGTCCGCGTCGACGGGCAGGTGGGGCAGGACGTCGCCCGCCGCGACGATCGTGAAGTCGGCGTCGGGCTCGGGCGTCCGTGTCGGGCTCGGGGTCGGTGTCGTGGCCGCCGGGGCCGGCGACACGAGCTCGGCGTCCTGCGCGGTCACGCTCGCGGCGGGATCCGTCGGGCCTAGGAACGCGACGGCGGCGCCGCTCGCCGTCGCCACGACGAGCGCGAAGGCGGCCACGCTCGCGAGCATGCGGGAGCGTGGGTGGGTGCGGACGTGACGAGTCATCTGCGAGTGTGGATCGGGAGAAGCACAGCGGGACTTTAGGCTGTGCCCGTGGTCCCCTCCGAATCGCCGTCCCCCTGGAACGCGGCGAACGTCCTGACGATGCTGCGCATCGCGCTGGTCCCTTTCTTCGCGTGGGCCATGCTCGCGGACGGTGGGCACACCACGACGTGGCGTCTGGTGGCTGCCGGGCTGTTCGCCCTGGCTGCGGTGACGGACCGGGTCGACGGCTGGCTGGCACGCCGCAACGACCAGATCACCGACCTGGGCAAGCTGATGGACCCCATCGCCGACAAGCTGCTCATGGGGACCGCGCTGATCCTGCTGTCGGCGCTGGGGGACCTGTGGTGGTGGGTCACCGTGGTGATCCTGGTCCGCGAGATCGGGATCACGGTGCTGCGGATGTTCCTGCTGCGGTACGTCGTCCTGCCCGCGTCGCGCGGTGGCAAGGTCAAGACCGTCGTCCAGTCGTTCGCGATCGGGCTGTACATCCTGCCGCTCGACGCGATGCCGTCGTGGGTCTCGGTCCTCGCGGCCGTCGTCATGGCGGCAGCCCTGGTCCTGACCGTCGCGACGGGGATCGACTACCTGCTCGCGGCTCGGCGGATCCGCCGAGCCGCCACGATCCCGCCGGGCATCTGAGGTGGTCGCCGACGGCTACACGGCGAGCGCTGCTCTGCTGGACCTGCTGCGGTCCCGCGGCATGACGGTGGCCACCGCCGAGTCGCTCACCGGCGGCGAGCTGTGCTCGCGCCTCGTGGACGTCGCGGGCGCGTCGGACGTCGTTCGGGGCGGGGTCGTGACCTACGCGACCGACACCAAGACCTCCGTCCTCGGCGTCGACGCCGAGCTCCTGGCGCGGCGTGGGCCCGTCGACCCGGACGTCGCCCGCGCGATGGCGCGCGGCGTGCGGCGGCTGCTGGGGGCGGACGTCGGGGTGGCCACGACGGGTGTCGCGGGGCCGGGACCCAGCGACGGGCATGACGCGGGGACGGTCTTCGTGGCCGTCGCTCGCGGACCAGGTGACGGCGACGACTTGGTCGACCTCGTGCGAGAGCTCCACCTGACGGGCGGCCGGGATGTCGTCAGGGACGGTGCGGTCCGCGCGGCCCTCGCGCTGGTGACGACGGCACTGGGGGTGCCGGGTGGCAGCACCGGGCCGGTGCCGGGGTGAAAACCCGGTCCAAGAAGTCCCGGCCCGCAGGATCGTCGGGAACACACCGACCAGGCAGATCGTTGCAAGGTCCGTGATGAACACGCGACCTCCGTCCCGGCACGACACCCACCGTGTGGGTGGAGCACGGTACGGTGAGACGGTCGGACAGAAGCGGACGGACGTGAGAGGGGGAGCCCCGATGGTCGTACTGCGCCGAGAGATCGGTGACGTGCTGCGTGATGCGCGGCAGCGTCAAGGGCGGACCCTTCGTGAGGTGTCGTCAGCAGCGAGGGTCTCGCTCGGGTACCTGAGCGAGGTCGAGCGAGGGCAGAAGGAGGCGTCGTCGGAGCTGTTGCACAGCATCTGCGAGGCGCTGGACGTCCCGATGTCGTTGATCCTGCGTGAGGTCAGCGACCGTGTGGCGGTCTCCGAGGGCCTGCTCATCCCGGACACCGTGCCGGCGGACCTGGCGGTGTCGATCGATGGCGTCGACGCCGGCTGGGCCAGGACACGCTCCGAGTTCGCGCCGATCGGCTGATCCAGCGCTCCACGAACGGGCCACGAACCACTCGGTTCGTGGCCCGTCGTCGTTCCCCGGGGGCGGGCGTGAGCCTCACGGCGCCTGGCAGCGCGGGCAGTAGTAGATCTGCCGGTCCTGGGGCGGCTCGCCGGCGCGCCCGACCGTGATGCGGGTCCCGCAGCGCGGGCACGGCAGGCGCTCACGCCCGTAGACCTTGCCCGGGCGCACGTCGTGCAGGACGGAGCGCTGCAGCTGTCGCCGGCCAGCCAGCAGCAGGCGAGCGGGATCGGCGACCTCGTCGGCCGGTGCCCACGGCCAGATCCCCTCGGCGAACAGGGCCTCCGCGGTGAAGATCGTGCCGAGTCCGGCGGCGACCCGCTGGTCGAGCAGCACCTCGGCGACCGGCCGCGACCCTGCGCCGGCCCAACGGCGCAGGATCTCCTCGACATCCACCTGCGAGCCGAGCAGGTCCGGGCCCAGGTGCCCGACGACGCTCGCCTCGTCGGCGGTCGCGACGACGTCGACCATGCCGAGCAACCTCCCGATCGCAGTCCACTCGCCGTCAGCCAGCACGACGCGCACCTCGTGCGACCGGGCCGCGGCGCGGTCGGATCCCGTCGGCTCGATGCGCCACGTGCCGTCCATGCGCAGGTGCGTGTGGAGCGTGCGGCCGTCGTCGAGGCGTGTGAGCAGGTGCTTGCCGACCGACTGCGTGCCCAGCACGGTCGCTCCGACGAGGTCCACGGTCGCGACCGACGGCCAGCGCAGCTCGGCCCGCACCAACCGGCGACCAGCCAGCGCGGAGTCGAGGCGTGTGGCCGCCCGCCGGACGGTGTCTCCCTCAGGCACCGCAGGCTCCCTCAGGCATCGCCGAGCCTCAGGCCGCGGGGCGTGGTTGCGAAGCCGGCCGCGACGAGTGCCTGGCCGACCGGACCGCGCAGCGCTCCGTCGGCCAGCACCTCCTGGCCGTCGATGCGGGTGATCGTGAGTCGGCCCGTCCGGCGCGTGCGCACCGTGGCGGCGAGCGCGCGTGCGGCAGCCACCAGCGCCGCCTCGGACGTCACGAACGACAGGGCGGTCCGCCCCCCGCGCTCGACGTACAGCGCGAGTGCCCCGTCGACCAGCACCACCAACGAACCCGCCTTGCGGCCGGGTCGGTGACGTCCGGCGTCGGGGCGCGCGGCCGCGAGATCGGGCCACGCCAGCGCCGCCCCGTACGGGTTGGCCGGGTCCGTCGCGGCCAGGACGACGACGTGCGCGGAGCCGCTCCCGTCGGGCCCGTGCGTGGTCCTGCCGGCCGACGGGCGGGGAGCGCCGTGAGCGTCGCTCCGGGAGGCCCCGGCCGCGTCGCCGTCGGCCCGCCGCTCCGCCGCGGCCTGCACGACCTGGGCGTCCACGCGAAGCCGGTCGACCGCGCCGGGCAGCGCGAACTGCGAGCCCCCGAGCCGCTCGACGAAGTACCCGCGCCGCACCTGACCGCCCTGCTCGAGGGCGGCGAGCACGCGGTAGACGTCTCCGAACCGTCCGCCGAGGCCCTCCGACGGGGCGATCGCCCGGGTGAGGACGCCGTGCCGGTCGAGCAGCTGCGCGGCTGCGGCATGCGCGCGGAGCGTCGGGTCGGTCTCGCGAGACGGGAGCATCGACCACCGCCCCCCGCCGGGGCCACCGCCGTCGCGCGCAGCCACCGCCCCGGCGAGCTGCTGGCTCGCCCGCAGACCCAGCCGCGGGCGCATCGGGCGGGCCCGCGGCGACGGCGCGCGCGTCCGGTGGGCCGTGGTGCCGGCGCCGAGCCAGGCACGTAGGGGCGCCAGGCCGTCGTTGGTGACCTGCCCCGTCCAGACCAGGTCCCACAGTGCGCGGGTCACGTCGGCGACGCTTACCGTCGCGGGTCCCGGATCGCCCGGCCCGTCAGCCGTCGGCGGCGCGTCCTCGGCGCTCGCGAGCGCCGCGCGCACGCGTTCGGTCAGCGGGCCGACGAACCACGCGCCGCCGCCCGCCAGCGCCGCGAGCACCGCACCGTGCAGGGGCGTCGAGGTCGGGTCGTCCGGGCCGGTCGGGGTCAGCGGCGCGAGGGTCAGGTCGGCGACCGCGGCGGGGTGCAGCGACACGAGCCCGTCGTGACCGGCCAGGGCCCCGTGCCCCGCCCAGAGCACCTCGCCCGCCGCGGTGAGCTCGTCGAGCATGGCCGGGTCGTAGCCCGCGATGCGGGCGGGCAGGACGTGCGTCTCCAGGGCGGACGCGGGCAGGACGTAGCCGGCGAGCTGCTCCACCGCGCGTGCCACACCGTCCACACCGCGCAGCGTGCCCGTGGCTCCGGTCGAGCGGGCGGACGAGGCGCCGGCCGCCACCCGACCGGACTGTCGGCCGGTCGCCCGGGTGGACGGCGACCGGCTCGGGGTCGATGGCGCCGACACGTCGATCGGGTCGGCAGGCCGCACACCCTGCCAGTGCGGCAGGAAGACGCCCAGCGCGGCGGGGTCGACCGGTTCCACCTCGGCCCGCAGCGCGGCAAGCGAGCGGCGGCGCAGGGTGCGCAGCACGTCGGCGTCGCAGAACTCGTCGCCCGTGCCGCCCAGCACGTCGGGGCGCAACCGGCCCTGCACCAGCACGCCCGTGCGCTCGAGGCGACGCAGTGCGTCGTTGACGACGGCGATCCCGAAGCCGAACCGGACCGCGGCCGCCGCAGCGGGGAACGGACCGTGCGTGCGCGCGTACCGCCGCAACAGGTCCGTGACCGGGTCCGGCACCACCTCGGTGAACGCCTCGGGGACCCCCACCGGGAGCGCCACGCCCAGCGCGTCGCGCAGGCGGCCCGCGTCCTCGATGGCGGCCCACTGCTCGGCGCGCTCCGGCGCGACCCCGCCCAGGCGCACGCGGATCACGCGGCGCGCCGCGGCCAGAGCGTCCAACCAGCCCGGGACCTCGTCACGGACCTCCGGCCGGACGCGTTCGGCGAGCTCGTCTGCCGTGAGCGGCCCGTGTCGGCGGACCGCGTCGGCGAGCTGCTCGCTGGTACCGGCCTGCCGCTCGGGTGCGCGGCCGCTCAGCTCCGCCTCGGTGCGCACCACCTGGTCCGGGTCCAGCAGGTCGGCGAGCTGGGACTCGCCGCCCTGGCCCAGCAGCTCGGCGAGCAGGGTGGGGTCGAGCGTGAGGGCGGCCGCGCGGCGCTCGGCCAGCGGCGCGTCGCCGTCGTAGAGGAACTGCGCGGTGTAGCCGAACAGCAGCGTCTGGGCGAACGGTGACGGCTGGCGCGTGGTCACCTCGACGACACGGACCCGCCCGGAGCCGACGTCGCGCATCAGCTCGGCCAGCGCCGCGGTGTCGAAGTCGTCCTGCAGGCACTCGCGCACGGCCTCGAGCAGGATCGGGAAGTCGGGGTACTGCGCGGCGACGGACAGCAGCTGCGCCGAGCGCTGGCGCTGCTGCCACAGCGGCTGGCGCCGGTCCGGCCTTCGGCGGGGCAGCAGCAGCGCGCGGCTCGCGGCCTCGCGGAACCGGGCACCGAACATGGCCGACGAGCCGAGCTCGGCCCGCACCGCGTCCACGACCTCGTCGGGCTCGACCAGCAGGTCCGCGAGCCCGATGGCCGGCCCGTCGTCGTCGGCCCCGACCGGGTCGTCCGTCCAGCCCGAGGTCGGGTCCAGGACGTCGGGCAGGCGCAGCACGATGCCGTCGTCGGAGTGCATCGCCGCCGCGTCCACCCCGTACCGCTCACGCAGGCGGGCGCCGATGACGACGGCCCACGGCGCGTGCACACGCGCGCCGAAGGGGGAGTGCAGCACGATGCGCCAGTCGCCGAGCTCGTCCCGGAAGCGTTCGAGCACGAGCGTCGTGTCCGACGGCAGCTCGCCGGTCGCCTCGCCCTGCTCCGCCAGGTAGGTCAGCAGGTTGTCGGCGGCCCACGCGTCCAGCCCGGCCGACTCGACCTCCGCGCGCGCCCGGTCCGGCGGCAGCGCGGCGACCTCGCGCACCCAGGCGCCCATGGCGCGACCCAGCTCGGCCGGCCGGCCGGGGGAGTCGCCCTTCCAGAACGGCAACCGTCCGGGCACGCCGGGCGCCGGGGTCACCAGCACCCGGTCGGGCGTGATGTCCTCGATCCGCCACGTGCTCGAGCCGAGGGTGAACGTGTCACCGACCCGCGACTCGTAGACCATCTCCTCGTCGAGCTCGCCCACACGCTTGCCGCCGCGCACCCGCCCCGCGCTCGACTCCGCGTCCACCGGGACGTCGCTCGTGGTTGACCCGGCCGCGAGGAACACGCCGTACATGCCGCGGTCCGGGATGGTGCCGCCGCTCGTGACCGCGAGCCGCAGGGCGCCCGGCCGGGCGGTGAGGACGTCCGTGACGCGGTCCCAGACCACGCGTGGGCGCAGCTCGGCGAACTCCTCGCTGGGGTAGCGCCCGGCCAGCATGTCGAGCACCGCCCGCAGCGTCCCCTCGCCGAGCCGGGCGAAGGGTGCGGCGCGCCGCACCACCGCGGCCAGGTCGTCGACCGTCCAGTCGTCGACCGCGACCATGGCCACGACCTGCTGGGCCAGCACGTCGAGCGGGTTGGTGGGGACGTGCAACGCCTCGAGCTGACCGGTCCGCATCCGCTGCGCGGTCACGGCCGCGGGCACCAGCTCGCCGCGGAACGTCGGGAACATGACACCGTGCGACACGGCCCCCACCTGGTGGCCCGCACGTCCGATGCGCTGCAGGCCGGAGGCGACCGACGGCGGCGCGCCCACCTGAACCACCAGGTCCACCGCGCCCATGTCGATGCCCAGCTCGAGCGAGCTGGTCGCGACGACGGCGGGCAGCACACCCGCCTTCAGCTCGGACTCGGTGCGGGTGCGCTCGGCGCGGCTCATCGACCCGTGGTGCGCGCGGGCCAGCACGCCGGCCGCGTCGCGCGTGTCGATCCCGACGGCCGTCCCCGACTGCGCGGGGACCGCGGCCGGCTGCAGCGCGCCCGGATCGGGCACGTCCAGACCCTGCCGCTGCGCCCACACCTCGTTGATCCGTGACGTCAGACGCTCGGCGCCGCGGCGCGAGTTGGTGAACACGAGCGTCGAGCGGTGGTCGGCGACCAGGTCGACGACCCGTTCCTCGACGTGCGGCCACACGGACGGGCGGGCGGGCGGCGTGGCGGCGTCCCCGCTCAGGTCCGCGGCCGCGTCGGTTGCCGCGGCCGTGCCCAGCTCCGTGAGGTCCGGCACGGGCACGACGACGTCCACCTCGATGCGCTTGCTCGAGGGCGGCTGCACGACCGTGACCCGCCGCCCGCGCTCGTCGGGCGAGCGTGTCCCGCCCAGGAACTCCGCCACCGCCTCCACCGGTCGCACCGTCGCGGACAGGCCGATCCGCTGCGCCGGTCCGGGGCCCTCCGGCCGGTCCAGCAGGGCGTCGAGACGCTCGAGCGAGAGCGCCAGGTGCGCGCCGCGCTTGGTCCCGGCGACCGCGTGGATCTCGTCGAGGATCACCGTGCGCACGCCGGACAGGCCCGCGCGCGCCGACGACGTGAGCACCAGGTAGAGCGACTCGGGCGTCGTGATGAGGATGTCCGGCGGCCGGACACCGAATGCGCGCCGCTCGGTCGGCGGGGTGTCGCCCGTGCGGATGCCGACGCGCACGTCCGGCAGCTCCACGCCGAGCCGCGTGGCCGCCTGCCCGATCCCGACGAGCGGTGAGCGCAGGTTGCGTTCGACGTCCGTGGCGAGCGCCTTGAGCGGGGAGACGTACAGGACGCGGCAGCGCGCCAGCGGGTCGTCGGGTACAGGGTCGGTCAGCAGCCCGTCGAGCGCCCAGAGGAACGCCGCCAACGTCTTGCCGCTGCCCGTCGGCGCGACGACCAGCGCGTGCTCCCCGCCGCTCACGGCAGTCCATGCACCCTCCTGGGCGGACGTGGGCTGCGCGAACGCACCGGTGAACCAGGACCGGGTCGGGGCGGAGAAGCGATCGAGCACCACGCCGACATCGTCGCAGGCACCGCCCACATCCGCTCCGGACAGGCCCCGCGGGATGGCAGGCTGACCCCGTGAGATTCCGAGAGTTCTGGCAGCTGGTCGACGAGGTGCTCGGCAGCGCCCACGGGCGGGAGCTGACACGCTCGCTGGTGATCGGCTCGCTCGACGACCGCACGCCCGAGCAGGCGCTCGACGCCGGCGTCGAGCCGCGCGTCGTCTGGCACGCGCTGTGCGACGAGCTCGACATCCCCGAGCCGCAGCGCTGGGGCACCGACCTGGGCCGCCAGGCCCCGCCGCGCCGGTGAGCGGCGACCGACAGGCCGCGCCGCCGCCCGTGCCCTCGGGCGACGTCGACCGTCGCCGCTGGCACCCCGACCTGGCGGACGTCGGCGACGTGGCCGTCGCGATCGCGAGCACGGCCCTCGGCCTCGGTCTGGCGATCGCGCTCGTCGACGACGTCGGGGCGTCGAGCCCGCTGCCCGTGCTGGCCGCCGCGCTGGTCGTCGGTCTCGGCGACCTGCTCCTGCGTGCCCCGATGCGCGCGCTCGCTCGGCTGACCGGTGCGGGTGGCGCGCTCGTCGTGGGCCTGGTCGCGCAGATCGCGCTGGTCTGGTTCGCGCTCTGGGTCATGCCGGGCATCCACGTGGACGAGCCGGTCGGCGCCGTCTGGGTGCTCGTCGTGACGTCGATCGTGATGGCCGTCGGGCGCTGGCTGTGGGGGGCCAACGACAGCGAGTACGTGGTCGCGGACGTCCTGCGCCGTGCCCGGCGGCAGGCGCGGCGGGACGCCCGACGCGGCACCGCCCAGCCCGTGGCCCCGGCGCAGGCCGGTCTGCTCGTCGTGCAGCTCGACGGCGTCGGCGAACCCGTCCTGCGCGAGGCGATCGAGGCGGGGCTCGCGCCGACGATCCAGCGATGGATCCGTGACGGCACCCACACGCTCGACGGGTGGTGGGCACGCATCCCGTCGACGACCCCCGCGAGCCAGGCCGGTCTCCTGCACGGCGACTCCTCGCCGATCCCCGCGTTCCGGTGGTGGGACCGCGGGCTGGGGCGCCTGGTGGTGACCAACCACCCCGCGGACGCCGCGCTCGTCGAGCGGCGCCTGAGCAACGGCGAGGGACTGCTGGCGGGCGGCGGGACGGCCGTGTCGACCATGTTCTCCGGCGACGCACGCACGACGTTCGTCGTGATGAGCCGCAGCCGCACGCCGGGGCCCGACGGGACCGGGTCCGGGCTCGGACCGGGGCCGGAGTTCCTCCGCTTCTTCGCCAGCCCGTTCGTCCTGGCGCGTGCCGTCAGCCTGACGATCGGAGAGATGGTCAAGGAGCTCTACCAGGCGCGTCGCCAGCGCGTGCGCGACGTGCTGCCGCGCATCTCCCGGCGGGGCTGGTACGTCGTCCTGCGCGGCGTCACCAACGTCGCGATGCGCGACCTCAACACGTCGCTGGTCGCGGAGGCCGTCGTCGCCGGCGTGCCGGTCGTCTACGTCGACCTCGTGGACTACGACGAGATCGCCCACCACGCCGGCCCCACGCGGCCCGAGTCGCTGCGCGCGCTCGAGGGGCTCGACCGGGTTCTGCACACGCTCGAGCAGGCCGTCGCCGCGGCCCCCCGGCGGTACCGGATCGTCGTGCTGTCCGACCACGGGCAGACCCTCGGAGCCACGTTCGAGCAGGTGGAGGGACGGACGCTGCTCGACACCGTGCGCGCGTTCATGGCCGAGCCCCAGGCCGACGGGGTCGCGAGCGGGACCGGTGAGGACTGGGGGCCGCTCAACGCCCTGCTCACCAACGCGTTCGGCGGTCGCCGGTCGGTGCTGGGCCCCGACGCGTCCGCCGAGGCGTCGCGCGCGCGCAGCGGTACCGAGCTGCCCGACGTGGTGACGGTCGGGTCGGGGAACCTGGGGCTGGTCTGGTTCCCGCGCGAACCGGTCCGGCTCACGCTCGAGGACCTGCAGGACCGCTGGCCCGGGTTGGTCGCGGGTCTCGCGGCGACCGACGCGGTCGGTGTCGTCGTCGTCGACACGCGTGAGCGCGGGCTGGTCGCGATCGGCGCCGAGGGGCTCGTCCTCCTCGAGCAGGACGGCGCCGAGCCCGAGGGCGTCGACCCGCTGGCGGGCTACGGGCCGCGGGCGCGCGCGGACCTCGCGCGCGCCGGACGGCTCGAGAACACCGGAGACCTGCTGCTGATCTCGCGGGTGACCGCTCAGGGGCACGTGCACGCGTTCGAGGGGCAGGTCGGCTCGCACGGGGGGATCGGCGGAAACCAGAACCACGCGTTCCTGCTGCATCCCACGGACTGGGGCGTCGACGACGACCTGCGCGAGCCGGTGGGCGAGGACCGGATCCTGGTGGGCGCGGAGTCCGTGCACGCACAGCTGGTCCGGTGGGCGGCTGCGGTGGGTCTGCGGCCGTGAGCACCGGCTTGCGCTGGTTGGGGCACGCGAGCGTGGTGCTCGACGTGGACGGGGTGCGGATCCTCACCGACCCGCTCCTGCGCCGGCACGCGCACCTGCTGCGTCGCCGAGGCGGAGAACCCGCGCGTGGCCACTGGCAGGACCCCGCCGCGGTGCTCGTCTCGCACCTGCACCACGACCACGCCGAGATCGCGTCGTTGGTCCGGGTGCCCGGGGCGCCCGTGCTGGCGGCGCCGGCGAACGCGCGCTGGCTGCGGTCGCACCGGGTCCCGAGCGCCGTCGGCGTGGCGGAGGGGATGTGGTGGCAGGTCCCCGGCACGGACGTGCGCATCATGGCCGTGCATGCCGTGCACGGGCACCGGCCCATGCCGCACCGCCCCAACGCGGCGTGCGGCTTCCTGGTCGCCACGCCCACGTGGCGCGCGTGGTTCGCCGGCGACACCGCCCCGTACCCCGCGATGGCCGACCTGCCCGCCCTCGCCGGTGGGCCGATCGACCTGGCGCTCGTCCCGGTCGGGGGATGGGGGCCGCGGCTGTCCGGCGGCCACATGGACCCGACGCAG
This sequence comes from Cellulomonas sp. JH27-2, assembly GCF_014837175.1. Taxonomy (GTDB): domain Bacteria; phylum Actinomycetota; class Actinomycetes; order Actinomycetales; family Cellulomonadaceae; genus Cellulomonas. The sequence goes on from NZ_JACYFR010000006.1 coordinate 138,598, forward strand.
GCGGCACGCGTGTGCGCGACGGTGGGGGCGCGCGTGGCGGTGCCCGTGCACTGGGGGACGCTGCACTCGCCCCTGTCGCGGAGCCTGCCGCCCGGGTGGATGGACCTTGCCGGACCCGCGTTCGCGGTGGCGGCGACGCGCGAGGCTCCCGGCTGCACGGCGCACGTCCTGGCTCCCGGCGGGTCGATCGAGCTGGACTGAGCTGTCGTCAGGGCCGTGCGCAGCTCGTGACGACACACGCTCGGCGTGTCGCACCCATCGAACACCTGTACGGGTATGGTCATCCGTGGGTGGCAGCGATCGAGCCGACCACAGCCCCGCCCCGGCGCACGCCGGTGCACAGGTTGAGGGTCGTCCCCGGTCGTGTGTCAGTGGTCGGGCATAGCGTCACCCGCGACGACAAGGACCAGCCCCGGTAGGCGCAGCGCACGCTGCTCGACACACGAAATGGTGGACATCATGCCCGCACCCCAGGACCGCGAGAAGGCCCTCGAGGCCGCCCTCAGCCAGATCGACCGCCAGTTCGGCAAGGGGTCGATCATGCGTCTCGGCGACGACGGTCGCGCCCCCGTCGAGGTGATCCCGACCGGGTCGATCGCGCTGGACGTGGCGCTCGGCATCGGCGGCCTGCCGCGCGGCCGCGTCATCGAGATCTACGGGCCGGAGTCCTCCGGCAAGACGACCGTCGCGCTGCACGCGGTGGCCAACGCGCAGAAGGCGGGCGGCATCGCGGCGTTCATCGACGCGGAGCACGCGCTCGACCCCGAGTACGCCAAGAAGCTGGGCGTCGACACCGACGCCCTGCTGGTCTCGCAGCCGGACACCGGTGAGCAGGCCTTGGAGATCATGGACATGCTGATCCGCTCCGGCGCGATCGACATCGTGGTCATCGACTCGGTGGCGGCCCTCGTGCCCAAGGCCGAGATCGAGGGCGAGATGGGCGACAGCCACGTCGGCCTCCAGGCCCGCCTGATGTCGCAGGCGCTGCGCAAGATCACGGGTGCGCTGAGCGCGTCCGGCACCACTGCGATCTTCATCAACCAGCTGCGCGAGAAGATCGGCGTGTTCTTCGGCTCGCCCGAGACGACGACGGGTGGCAAGGCGCTCAAGTTCTACGCGTCGGTGCGTATGGACATCCGCCGCATCGAGACGCTCAAGGAGGGCACCGACGCGGTCGGCAACCGCACGCGCGTCAAGATCGTCAAGAACAAGATGGCCCCGCCCTTCAAGCAGGCCGAGTTCGACATCCTGTACGGCGTGGGTATCTCCCGCGAGGGCAGCCTCATCGACATGGGCGTGGAGCACGGGTTCGTGCGCAAGTCCGGTGCCTGGTTCACCTACGAGGGTGACCAGCTCGGGCAGGGCAAGGAGAACGCGCGCAAGTTCCTGCGCGACAACCCTGACCTGGCCAACGAGCTGGACAAGAAGATCAAGGAGAAGCTCGGTATCGGGGCCCGGCTCGACGCACCTGCCGATGAAGCGGCCGCGGTCGACTTCTGAGCATGAGCGTCGGTGCGGACGGTCCACGGACCAGCCGGACGACGACGGGCGGGGGCGGTCGCTCAGGCGGGCGCCGCCCCCGCCCGTCATCGGACGACGGTGGGTTCGTGTCCGAGATCGAGGCCGAGGAGGCGGCGCGGGAGATCGCGCTGCGCCAGCTCAGTGCCGCCCCCCGTAGCCGTGCGCAGCTCGAGCAGGCGATGGCCAAGCGGGACGTCGAGCCCGAGCTCGTCGCGCGGGTGCTCGACCGGTTCACCGAGGTGGGGCTGGTCGACGACGACGAGTACGCGCGGATGCTCGTCCGGACCCGGCACGCCGAACGCGGGCTGTCACGGCGGGGGATCGCCGTCGAGCTGCGTCGCAAGGGGATCGACGACGCCACCGCGGCCGGGGCGCTGGAGCAGGTCGACGAGGACGACGAGGAGTCGGCGGCGCGCGTGCACGTCCGGCGCAAGCTCGCCGGCACGGCGGGGCTGGACTCGCAGGTGCGGCGCAGACGCGTCTACGCGGCGCTGGGCCGGCGGGGGTACGGACCGGAGCTGATCGGCCGGCTGCTGCGCGAGGAGCTGGCCGACGTCGACGACGGGGACATTCCGGGCGACTGGTGACCACAGGTGACCAGACTGCGTCGCATCCCGTCTGAACGGCGTGGTCATGGGCCACAATGGGCGTCGTGCTCGGCGGACGATCCGGCGGGTCCGGATCGGAGGCGCACGTGAAGGACGGCTCGCTGCTCGTCGTGGTCGCGCTGCTCGGTGCCTGCCTCGTCGCGCTGCTGCTGGTCCTGGTGGCCCGCCGCGAGGCATCCGCCCAACGCGCGCAGGCCGCGCAGGACGTCGCGTCGATCAAGGACGAGGCCCGCACGCTGCTGGCCGATGCGCAGCGCCGGGAGCAGCGCGTCGTCGAGCGCGAGGCGGCGCTGGAGCGAGACCGCACGGACCTGGCCGGGATGGAGAAGTCCGCGCGGGAGGCCTCGACGCTCGCCGCCCAGGCCGAGCGCCGCGCGGAACGAGCGCTGCAGGACGCTGAACGGGCTGCCGACCGGCGCCGCACCGATGCCGAGCGGACGGCCGCGCAGGTGGTCGCGGACGCCCAGCAGCTCGCAGCCACCGATCTCGCCACCGCGCGTCGGGAGGCCGCGGACGAGCTCGCGTCCGTCGCGGGGCTGACCGCCGACGAGGCGCGCGCCGAGCTCGACCGACGACTGCTCGACCAGGCGCAGAACGACGCGGCCGGCCAGGTGCGGCGCATCGAGGCCCAGGCCCGCCGCACCGCGGACGCCAAGGCCCGCCGGGTCGTCGCTGCGGCGCTGCAGCGCACCGCGGTCGCGACGAGCTCGCAGACGTCGGTGACGGTGCTGGCCCTTCCCTCGGAGGAGATGAAGGGACGCATCATCGGCAAGGAGGGGCGCAACATCCGCACGTTCGAGGCCCTGACGGGCGTCAACGTGCTGGTCGACGACCAACCCGGCTCCGTCGTCCTGTCGTGCTTCGACCCCGGGCGCCGGGAGGTCGCTCAGGTCGCGCTCGAGGCGCTCATGGAGGACGGGCGCATCCACCCGCAGCGCATCGAGGCCGCGTACGCGCAGGCCCTGGCCGGCGACGACGAGCGCGCCGACTCGGCGGGCCACGACGCGGCGGAGCGAGCCGGGGTGACCGGTCTGCACCCCGAGGTGATCCGCACGCTGGGGCGGCTGCGGCTGCGCACGTCCTTCGGTCAGAACGTCCTGGAGCACCTGGTGGAGTCCGCGCTGCTGGCCGCGGGCATCGCCGCGGAGGTCGGCGCGGACGTCGAGGTGGCGCGGCGCGGCGCGTTCCTGCACGACATCGGCAAGGCGCTGACCGCGCAGGTGCCCGGCACGCACGCGGCGGTGGGCGGCGACCTGGTCCGGCGGCTGGGGGAGTCGGATGTGGTGGTCAACGCCGTCGCGGCGCACCACGACGAGGTGCCGACCGAGACGGTCGAGGCGGTGCTGGTGCAGGTGGCCGACGCGATCTCGGCGTCCCGCCCCGGTGCGCGCCGCGAGGAGATCGAGCAGTACGTCGAACGGCTGGACAAGCTCGAGTCGCTCGTCGCGGCGCACCAGGGCGTGCGACGTGCCCTGGCGATGTCCGCCGGGCGCGAGGTGCGCGTCGTCGTGGAGCCGAGCGAGGTCGACGACTACGCGCTCCCGCAGCTCGCCGTGGCCATCGCGCGGCACATCGAGGCCGATCTCACCTACCCGGGCGAGATCAAGGTGACGGTCGTCCGCGAGATCCGGGCGAGCGCGACCGCCGGCTGACGCTCACTGGTCGACCCTCAGCCCCTTCCCACGTCCACGGTCAGCGCAGGCGCGGCCGCCGACGTCCTGCCGGCCGTCCGACCACCCAGGCGACGTGCCAGCAGCGACGCGAGCCGTGTCAGCGCGTAGTTGATCACGATGAAGATCAGCGCTGCGACGACGAGCGACTGCAGGATGTTCCCGTTGCCGGCTCCCACGCGCCGCGCGGCGTCGAGCAGCTCGGGGTACGTCACGATGTAGCCGAGCGCGGTGTCCTTGAGGATCACGACGAGCTGGCTCGCGATCGCCGGGAGCATCGCGATGAGCGCCTGCGGCACCTCGATGGCGCGCAGCGACTGGCCGCGCCGCAGCCCGACTGCGTAGGCAGCCTCACGCTGCCCGCGCGGCAGGTTGTGCACCCCGGACCGCACGAGCTCGGCGAACACGGATCCGTTGTACAGCGTCAGCCCGGCGACGACGGCCACGAGCGGGACGTCCTGCGGGGAGACGAGCTTGAGCTGGTTCAGGCCCAGGTAGAAGAAGATCATCATGAGCAGCACGGGGACCGCCCGGAAGAACTCCACGACGAGACCCGCGACGAAGCGGACGGTGCGGGACCGCGAGAGCCGGCCCAGCCCGAAGACGAGCCCGAAGATGCCGGCGGCCACGATCGACAGGGCGGCCGCTTCGAGCGTGCCCTTCAAGCCCGGCAGCAGATAGTCCGTCCACGTGCTCGCCTGGACGAACGGCTTCCAGAGCGATGCGGCGAGCTGCCCCTTCTCGGCGAGGCGCAGCAGGACGAAGACGCCGATGCCGGCCACGACGAGCGTCGCGGCGATGTTGATCCAGACCATCCGCCGGCGTCCGCGTGGCCCGGGGGCGTCGAACAGGACGTCGCTCATCGGGCCACCGCCCACCGACGCGAGAGTGCCGTGGTCGCCAGGCCCACCGGGACCACGATCACGACGAACCCGAGCGCAAACACCAGGAAGATCCCGAGGATGACGCTCGAGCTGTTCTCGATCATCTCCCGCATCAGCCCCGACGCCTCGGCGACCGAGCCGGCGGCGGCGACCGTCGAGTTCTTGATGAGAGCGATGAGCACGTTGCCGAGCGGTGCGACCGCGCCGCGGAACGCCTGCGGCAGGATCACGAGCCGTGCGGTCGGCCAGAAACCGAGGCCGATCGCACGTGCCGCCTCGGCCTGGCCTCGCGGGACGGTGTTGACCCCGGACCGGATCGCCTCGCACACGAACGCGGCGTGGTAGACGGCCAGGCCCAGCACGGAGAGCCGGAAGAAGTTGGTGGGGAAGTCCGGGCCGAGCGTGAAGCCGAGCTGCCCCCACATCCCGAGGACGAAGAACACGATGATGATGGTCAGCGGCGTGTTGCGCAGCAGCGTCACGTAGGTGCTGCCGGCCCAGCGCAGGCTCGGCACGGGGGAGATGCGCATCAGCGCGAGCAGCGTGCCGAGCACGAGCGCGATGATCCCGGCGTAGACCGTGAGCTGGATGTTCACCCAGAACGCGGCCAGCACGTCGTACTGGCCGAGCACGGTTCCGAGGTCGTCGAGATAGCCGCTGTGCACCGGCGCTCCTTGTCTCGAGAGGGCGTCCCGGCGTGCGGGACGGGTCACCGCCCGGGGTCGTGACCGGCGCGGTCACGACCCCGGACGGGTCGTCAGCTGCAGGCGGCCGGCGTGGGCGGGTTCAGCTCCTCGTTCGCCTTGTAGCCCGACGCCCCGACGTTCTTGTCGAGGAGCTCCTGCCACGTGCCGTCGTCGATCATCGCCTTGATGGCGGTGTTGATGTCCTCGCACTTGTCGCTGTCCTTGGGCAGGCCGACGCCGTAGTTCTCCTCGGAGAACGGGTTGCCGACCACCTTGACCTTGCCCTTGTTGGCAGGCAGGGACGCGAGGCCGGCCAGGATGATGTCGTCCGTCGTGACGGCGTCCACCTGACCCGCGACGAGCGCGGTGACGCACTCCGAGTAGCCCGGCTGCTCGAGCAGCTGTGTGCCCTGCGCGTAGTCGTCCTTGATGCGCTGCGCGGACGTGGAGCCGGTCACCGAGCACAGGTTCTTGCCCTCGAGGTCCTCCGGTCCGGTGATCGAGGTGTCGTCGGCCGCCACGAGGAGGTCCTGGCCGGCGACGAAGTACGGGCCGGCGAAGGAGACGACCTTCTTGCGGTCGTCGGTGATCGAGTAGGTCGCGAAGATCATGTCGACCTGGCCGCCGCTCAGCATCGACTCCCGCTGGGCCGACGGCGACTGGACGAACTCGATGTCGCCCTCGTCGTACCCGAGCTTGCCGGCGACGTACGTCGCGACGTCGACGTCGAACCCCGTGTAGCTGCTGCCGTCCTGGAAGCCGAGCCCCGGCTGGTCGAACTTGATGCCGATCCGGATCTTCCCGCTGCCCCCGCTGCTGTTGTCGTCGCTCGAGCTGTCGTCGTCGCTCGAGCACCCGCCCAGGGCGAGCGCGCCCGCCGCGAGCAGTGCAGGTGCCAGTAGTCCTCGTCGCATGGTCATCCCTCTCGTGTGGTGTCGGTACCGGTCGTCCATCAGCGGTCTCGTGCGGCTCTCAGTGGGTCAGGATCTTGGACAGGAAGTCGCGGGCGCGTGCGCTGCGCGGTGCGGTGAAGAAGGTCTCGGGGTCGGCCTCCTCGACGATCTGGCCGCCGTCCATGAACACCACCCGGTGGGCCGCGCGGCGGGCGAAGCCCATCTCGTGCGTGACGACGATCATCGTCATGCCCTGCTCGGCGAGGGAGACCATGACGTCGAGGACCTCGTTGATCATCTCGGGGTCGAGCGCGGAGGTCGGCTCGTCGAAGAGCATGACCTGCGGGTCCATCGCCAGTGCGCGGGCGATGGCGACGCGCTGCTGCTGGCCGCCGGAGAGCTGCGCGGGCAGCTTGTCGGCCTGGTTGGCGACGCCCACGCGTTCGAGCAGCGCCGTCGCCTGCTCCCTGGCCTGCGACCGGGAGGCGCCCTTGACCTTCCTCGGGCCGAGCGTGACGTTGTCGAGCACCGAGCGGTGCGCGAAGAGGTTGAACGACTGGAACACCATCCCGACGTCGGCTCGGAGCCGGGCCAGCGCCCGACCCTCCTCGGGCAGGGGCGTCCCGTCGATCGTGATGGTCCCGGAGTCGATCGTCTCGAGGCGGTTGATGGTCCGGCAGAGCGTCGACTTGCCGCTCCCGGACGGGCCGATCACGACGACGACCTCGCCCCGGTGCACGGTGAGGTTGACGTCCTGCAGGACGTGCAGCTCGCCGAAGTGCTTGTCGACGTGCTCGAGCACGACGAGGGGGTCCCCGACGGAACGCGTCGACGGGTCGGTCTGCACCTCGAGATCGGCCATTTGATGACGTTAGGGGGGAATGTCCGACAAGGCGACCCCTGAACTGCCATCAACGCACATTCGTTCGGTCACGAATCGGTCACGAGCCCGTGCGACGGGGTTCGCCTGCCCGGTCCGGCGCCGAGCATGCGGGTCGTACCCTTGACGGTGATGTCCACGATCCTCGCCCCCTCGACGACGCCGACCGAGCCCGTCGTCGCCGCGCCGCGCACCTACCTCGTCAAGACGCTCGGCTGCCAGATGAACGTGCACGACTCCGAGCACATGGCCGGCATGCTCGAGCAGGCGGGGTACGTCCCGGCCAGCGCGCAGGACGCGGCCGACGAGGCCGCGGACGTCATCGTCATCAACACGTGCGCGGTGCGCGAGAACGCGTCCGACAAGCTCTACGGCAACCTGGGCCGCCTCGCGGGCACCAAGCGCGAGCGCCCCGGCATGCAGATCGCCGTGGGCGGCTGCCTGGCGCAGAAGGACCGCACGGGCATCGTCGAGCGCGCCCCCTGGGTCGACGTCGTCTTCGGGACGCACAACCTCGACGTGCTCCCGGTGCTGCTCGAGCGCGCACGGCACAACGAGGCCGCCCAGGTGGAGATCGCGGAGTCCCTGCAGGTGTTCCCCAGCACGCTGCCGACCCGACGCGAGTCCGTCTACGCAGGCTGGGTGTCCATCAGCGTGGGCTGCAACAACACGTGCACGTTCTGCATCGTGCCGCACCTGCGCGGCAAGGAGCGCGACCGCCGGCCGGGGGAGATCCTCGCGGAGGTCGAGGCGCTCGTCGCCGCCGGGGCGGTCGAGGTGACGCTGCTGGGGCAGAACGTGAACTCCTACGGCGTGGAGTTCGGGGACCGCGGGGCGTTCGCCAAGCTGCTGCGGGCGGTCGGCGCGGTACCGGGGCTCGAGCGCGTGCGGTTCACGTCGCCGCACCCCGCAGCGTTCACGGACGACGTCATCGACGCCATGGCGAGCACGCCGACCGTGATGCCGCAGCTCCACATGCCGTTGCAGTCCGGGTCCGACCGGATCCTGCGCGCCATGCGCCGCTCGTACCGCAGCGAGAAGTTCCTCGGCATCCTGGACCGCGTCCGCGAGCGGATGCCCGACGCCGCCATCACGACGGACGTCATCGTCGGGTTCCCCGGGGAGACCGAGGAGGACTTCGCCGAGACGCTGCGCGTGGTCGAGGCGTCGCGCTTCGCATCCGCGTTCACCTTCCAGTACTCGCCGCGTCCCGGGACCCCCGCGTTCGACCTGCCCGACCAGCTGCCGAAGGCCGTCGTCCAGGCGCGCTACGAGCGCCTGCACGCCCTGCAGCAGCGGATCTCGCTCGAGGAGAACCAGGCGCAGGTCGGCCGGGTCGTCGAGGTGCTCGTCGCCGAGACCGAGGGACGCAAGGATGACGTGACGTCGCGCCTGACCGGCCGTGCCGCGGACAACCGCCTGGTCCACTTCGCCGTGCCCGCGGGGCAGACGCCGCGCCCGGGTGACCTCGTCACGGTCGAGGTCACGCACGCCGCCCCGCACCACCTGGTCGCGGACGGTGCGGTGTTCGCGGTACGCCGCACGCGAGCGGGCGACGCGTGGGAGGCGCGCGGGTCCGGTGCGGCCGACGACGACCACGGTCACGGCGGCGGCTGCGGCACACCCGGGCCCGCGGGACCCGTCGTGCTGGGCCTGCCGACGACGCGACGCTGACGACCGGCGTGCGCGTCCACCCGGGTCGCGCGGGTGCTCGGGGCCGCCGTCGGGCACGATGAGGTCGTGACCACCACCACCGAGCCCGTCCGCCGGCTGCGCAGCGCGCTGTTCGTCGACTTCGACAACGTCTACCTGGGGCTGCAGCGCATCGACCCCGAGGCTGCCGAGCTGTTCGCGACCGAGCCGGGTCAGTGGCTCGACCGGCTCGAGCACGGCGTCGACGCCGACGGTGCCTTCCAGCGCCGGTTCCTGGTGCGCCTGTGCTACCTCAACCCGGCGCCGTTCTCGCGGTTCCGGCCGAACTTCCTGCGCGCGGGCTTCCGCGTGATCGACTGCCCGTCGCTGACCCAGCAGGGCAAGAGCAGCGCCGACATCTACCTGGTCCTGGACGCCGTGGACGCGCTCGGTGGCGACACGCACTTCGACGAGTTCGTCATCGCGTCCGCCGACGCCGACTTCACGCCGCTGGCCCTGCGCTGTCGAGCCGCCGACCGTCGGGTCTCCATCATCACCGCCGGCCCGGTGGCGGGCGCGTACCGGTCGGTCGCTGACACCGTCGTGACGGCCGACGAGCTCGCCGAGCTGGTCTCGCCCGAGCGCGGCGGCGACCACGGCGACGAGGCGAACGGGGCGGACGCGGACGGCACGGAGGCGGACGCGGCGCGCGCCCGCGCGTCGGCCGCGACAGGGTCGCTCGCCTCGGCGGGGGCGGATGCTGCGCCCGCGGCTCAGCAGCGGACGGCCGGAGGTCGTCGCGCGACCAAGGCGGCGGGCGCGACGTCGACCGCCGCGGTCAAGGGAGCGCCGAAGGCGGACGTGGCCCCGGCGAAGGAGAGGACCGCCGACGCCAAGGGGGCGGCCGCGCCGCGGGCCCGCGCCGCCCGCGCCAAGGCCCAGCCCACCCCGAAGGCGTCCAAGGCCCGGCAGATGGTCCTGCAGCGGGTGCAGACGTCGGTGCGCCCGCTGCACGCGTCGACCGTCGCCCAGGTCGCGCAGGCGGCGGACGACCAGCTGACGTCGAGCTCGTGGGACGGAGCGGGCAGCTTTCTTTCCTGGCTGGCGCGGGAGGTGCCCGAGGCTGCGTCCGCGACCAAGCCCGCACCCGGCTGGGTGTGGGACCCCACCCGGTTCGGGGAGGCCGACCTGCCCAAGCCCGGTGGTCAGGTCGACTCGGCCGTGATCTCGCGCCAGGTCGTCGCCGTCACGGATACCCCCGGCCTCACCACCGCGCAGTACGGCACCGTGCTGCGCGAGCTCGCGGCCGACGTCGCCCGCCAGCCGTTCGACCGCGCCGCGACCTCCCGGCGGGTCCGTGAAGCGTGCCAGGCCGCCGGGACGCCGGTGGGTCGCGCTTCGGTGAACGTCGTCCTCGGCGGCATCGCGTTCGCGGGCCTGGACCTGTCGTCGGCGCCCACGGCCGAGCAGTGCGCCAAGGCGTGGGCCGACAACGTCATCGGGCTGTGCCGCGGCGCGCGGATGGAGCTGTCGCACCAGGACGAGGCCGCGATCCGCGCCTGGGTGGGCGGCGGGCTGATCGACGGCTGACCGCGCGCGTCAGTTGTCCGGCACGTCCGGGGGCAGCGCGTCGTCGCCCGGCATGAGGGCGTCCATGGACGTGAACAGCTGCACGCCGGTCCCCAGCCCGCAGGCCAGCACCTGCGCGAGCTGGTGGTCGCTCGCGCCGGGCTCGAAGTCGGCGGACACCTCGGAGTACAGGGCGAGCATGCCCTCCTCCTCGCGGACGTACGCCTTGGGCCAGATGCGCTCGCGGTTCCAGTCGTTGAGGGCCAGCGAGACGGCACCGCGCTGCTCGAGCGGCAGCGACCGGTTCCACCGCCCGCGCACCTGGACGATCTCGTCGGCCTCGCCGAGCAGCAGGAACCAGAACCGGTTCCCGTCCCACGTGCCTGTCAGGTCGCCGTCGTCGTCCACCACGAACCGGTAGTCGCGCTCGAGCAGGTACTCGCCGATCCGGTCCCGCGTGACCGAGCGCACGGGGTCGTCGTCGTCGGGCACGGATTTGGCCGGCTTGGGCAGGCCGCCCAGGACGCGCAGCAGCCACCCGGGCCCGCTCACGGGGCCGCTCCCGCGGGGTCGGGGTACCGCTCGTCGAGCGCGTCGAAGAACATGCTGCCCGTGGACAGGCCGCAGTAGAGCATCTGGCTCAGCTGCGCGTCGTTCGCGCCGTGCTCCAGGTCGGTCGCCACCTCGGACACCACGTGGACGCGCCCGTTGTCGCGCACCCGCACATATGCCTTGGGCCAGATGCGGTCCGCGTTCCACTCGTTGCAGATGTCCAGCACCTCCTCGAGGCGCTCGATCGCGATCTCCCGGTGCCACTGGCCGCGGATCTGCAAGATCTCCGACTTCTCCCCGAAAAGGAAGAAGTAGAAGAGCCGACCTCGCCACAGCCCGCCCAGGTCCCCGTCGTTGTCGACGAAGTAGCTGAACTGGTTGTCGGTCATCCAGGACGCGATGCGGGCGGGCGTGACCGGTGCCGGGTTGTCGGCGGCTTCCTCCGCGACGCCCAGCTCCTTGGCGAGCAGCTCGGCGACCTTGTCGTGCAGGTCGGCGTCGCTCGGCTCCGGCTGGACGGCGGCGGGCGCGGGCGCAGGCCTGCCCCGTCGCCACCACCGCCGCGAGCGGTCCTGGTTCGAGGCCATGCGCCGAGACTACCCGCCGCGTCCGACACGAGCGTGGGTGCGTCCGGTGCGAGACGGGTGCGCCGACGGCGCGCCGCGCGGTTAGGGTCAGGGGGCACGGACGACGACGACCCGAACGGTGACCCGACATGAGCAACTTCGACCCCGCAGCCCTGCCCGCGGCGGCCTTCGAGCCCCTGAACGAGCCCGCAGGGCCGATGGCCGATCTCCCGCAGGTCAGCCGGGAGCGCATCGCGGCGATCCTCGACGCGCGGGGCTACAAGTACGGCATCGACGCGGACGGCGACCTCGGCGGCCGCTGGGACGACCACGTCTTCTTCTTCCTGCTGCTCGGCAAGGACTCGGAGTACCTGCAGGTGCGCGGCCGCTGGGCCCGGACGGTCCCCACCGACGAGCTCGGGCAGGTCTTGGTGCTCGTCAACGAGTGGAACGCCGACCGCATCTGGCCCAAGGTCTACGCGCGCCTCGAGAACGACGCGGTGGCCGTCTACACCGAGCACTCGGTCGACTACGAGCCCGGGCTGACCGACCGCCAGCTCGACCAGCACCTGGGCTGCGCAATCTCGACGTCCCTCGCGTTCTTCGGCGCTCTCGACGAGCGCTACCCGGAGGCCGTCGCGGAGTCCAAGGCCGAGATCGCCCGGATGTCAGCCGAGCAGTAGTGCTGGTCGCTGCCGCTCTCGTCCCGGACACCGCGCTGCTCGTACCGGGCGCCGGTGGACGGGCTGATGCCGGCGCCGGTCTGCGTACCGCCGCGCTCGCGGTGGTCGGTGCGGCCCTCGACCGGCTCCGGACGGCCGACGACGTGTCCGACGGCACGGTCGTCGTCGTCGCGCCCGGGCGCCGGACCCGCGAGCTCACGGGGACGGTCGTCGGCTCGCTGCAGGCAGCGGGGGTGCCCGACGACCTGCTGGGCTGGCCCGCGCCGACGTTCCAGGCGCTCGACGGCCCCCCCACGCAGGAGGCTGTCGGTGTGTCCGCGGCCGTCGCGCTGCACCTGCTCGCGCGGGCGGGGTGGAGATCGCCGCTGCGGGTCGTCGAGGTCGACGACGGTCCAGCAGACGACGACGCAGGCGACGCCGACGTCGCCGACCTCACGGCGCGGGGGGCGGCGCTCGTCGCCGACCGGCCCACGGTGCTCGTCGTCGTCGGGTCCGGCAGCGGCAGGCACGGCCCGGACGCGCCGCTGGCCGACGACCCGGACGCGCCCGCGTACGACGCCGACGTGCTGGCCGAGCTCGGGTCCGGGACGCCCGACGCGCTCGATCGTCTGCGCGCGCTCGACCCCGCACGGGCCCGCGCGCTCGCGGTGACGGGCCGGGCTCCGTGGCAGGTGCTCGTCGGTGCCGTCGGCGCCCGGTCCGTGACCGCGCACCTGGAGACCGCCGAGGTCGCCGCCGGGGCCCAGCACGCGGCGCTGCGGTGGGTGATCGCATGAGCCTCGTCGTCGCGCTCGTGGGGCCCACGGCGACCGGGAAGTCGGACCTCGGCCTCGCGCTCGCGCACGCGCTGGGTGGTGAGGTCGTCAACACCGACGCCATGCAGCTGTACCGCGGCATGGACATCGGCACGGCCAAGCTGCCCGTCGGCGAGCGGGAGGGCGTCACACACCACCTGCTCGACGTGCTGGACCCGCACGAGGACGCCTCCGTCGCCGACTACCAGGCGCTGGCCCGCGCTGCGCTGCGCGACATCGACGGACGGGGTGCGCGCGCCGTGGCCGTCGGTGGTTCGGGGCTCTACGTCCGGGCGCTGCTCGACCACATGGAGTTCCCGGGCACCGACGCGGACGTCCGCGCGGCGCTCGAGGCGCGCGTCGAGGCCGAGGGGGCGCGGGCGCTGCACGCGGAGCTCGCGCGGCTGGACCCGGTCGCCGCGGCGGGGATAGGGCCGCGCAACGCGCGCCGGACCGTGCGCGCCCTCGAGGTCATCCAGCTCACGGGCCGGCCGTACTCGGCGTCGCTGCCGCAGCACGTGTACGAGGTGCCCGCCGTCCAGATCGGGCTCGACTGCGACCGGGCGACGCTCGACGCGCGGATCGAGCAACGTGTCGAGCGCATGTGGGAGGCCGGCCTCGTCGCGGAGGTGGAGCGCCTGATGGCAGCCGGTCTCGGGCGGACCGCGTCGCGTGCAGTCGGCTACGCCGAGGTCATCGCGATGCTGGACGGCACCTTGACGGCGCAGGAGGCGCGCGCGGCGACGGCGGCGGGCACGCGCCGGCTGGCCCGCAAGCAGATGGGCTGGTTCGGTCGTGACCCGCGCGTGCACTGGCTCGACGCGCAGGACCCGGAGGTGGTGGGGCGGGCGCTGGAGCTCGTCGCCCGGGCCGACGACGGGACGCTGGGGCTCGCCACCGACGACCCCGCGCCGCGCCGTACCCTGGGGTCATGACCGCCGCCACCACCGCGACGCTGCCCGACGCGACCGTGCCGGACGTCAGCACGCTCGCCGTCACCAAGGGCCACGGCACGCAGAACGACTTCGTCCTGCTCGACGACCGCGACGCGACGCTCGACCTGACCGCGGACCTCGTGCGCCGGCTTGCGGACCGACGCGCCGGACTCGGCGGTGACGGCGTCGTCCGGGTGGTCGCGACGGCCGCGCTGCCCGAGGGCGCCGGGATCCTCGTCGCCGAGCCCGCCGCCCGCTGGTTCATGGACTACCGCAACGGCGACGGCTCGGTCGCGGAGATGTGCGGCAACGGGGTACGCGTGTTCGCGGCCTACCTCGTCGACCTCGGGCTCTGGGACGGCACCGGCGAGCTGGCGATCGGCACGCGTGCCGGGGTGCGTCGCGTACGCCGGGTCCCGGCCGTCGACGGGGACGGCGACGAGCCGTGGTACGCGGTCGACATGGGTGTGTGGTCGCTGCCCGGCGGTCCTGCGGCCGTCGAGGCGGGGTTCGACGCCGAGGTCCACGTCCACGGGCTCGACGTGGTGCGGCCCGCGCTGAGCGTGGACGTCGGCAACCCGCACAGCGTGCTGGTCGTCGGCGACGACGAGCTCGAGGCGGCGGACCTGACGCGTGCGCCCGTCGTGAGCCCGACACCGCCCGCCGGCACCAACGTCGAGCTCGTCGTCCCGCTCGGCGAGTCCGAGGCGGGTGGCGTGTCCGTGGGGCGGATCCGGATGCGCGTGCACGAGCGCGGGGTGGGGGAGACCCGCTCGTGCGGCACGGGTGCGGTCGCGGCCGCGATGGCCGTGCGGACGTGGGCCGGTGCGGGTGCGCCCGACGTCTGGCTCGTCGACGTCCCGGGGGGCACGGTCCGCGTGTCCGCGCTGGCCGACGGCCACGCCGAGCTCGCCGGTCCGGCCGTGCTCGTCGCCGGCGCGCAGGTGGACCTGCGGGCCATCGGCATGCGGTGACGGACCAGGTCGTGTTCGGCGAGGTCCGGCTCGGGCCGGACGAGCTCGGTGTCCCGTTGGGGTCCGCGGCCACGCTGGTCCAGTTCTCGAGCACCTTCTGCCAGCCCTGCCGGATGACCCGGCTGGTGCTGGAGCGCGCGGCCTCGACCGCGGCCGACGTCGCGTACGTCGACCTGGACGTCGCGGACCACCTGGCTCTCGGCGAACGGCTGGACGTCACGGTGACGCCGACCGTGCTGGTGCTCGACGCGGCGGGCGTCGTCCGTCACCGCGCCACGGGGACGCCGCGCCTCGCGCAGGTCCGGGCCGCGCTGGACGCGGCGGCCGACAGGGCCGGAGAAGCTCGCGCCTGAGCGCTCGTCAGCGCTGGTCGACGCGCAGGACGCGGAAGCCGCGCGAGCTCGCGACCCGCTCGACCGGCACGGCCAGCTCGGCCGCGATCCACCGTTGCAAGGAGTCCGCGCCCAGGTTCTTGCCGACCACCAGGTAGGCGCACCCGCCGGGTGCCAGGCGCGGCAACCAGCGCAGCAGCAGGGCGTGCAGCGCCTCCTTGCCCACGCGGACCGGTGGGTTGGACCAGATCGCGGCGAACCGCACGTCGTTCGGGACGTGGTCGGGTTGGACCGCGCTCACGTTGTCGAGGCCGAGCGCGGCGGCGTTGCGACGCGTGAGGTCGAGCGCGCGCTCGTTGACGTCGACCGCCCATACCCGGGCGTGCGGAGCCTGCAGCGCCATCGTGAGCGCCATCGGGCCCCAGCCGCAGCCGAGGTCCAGCAGGTCGCCCGCCGGCGGCGGTGGGACCTCCTCGAGGAGCACGGCCGTCGCGTGGTCGAGGTGCGCGGCCGAGAAGACCCCCGCCGCGGTCTCGACGGTGACCGCCCGGCCCGCCAGCTCGACGTCGATGCTGCGGCGCTCGTCGGCCGATGCCGGCTGGGCCGTGAAGTAGTGGTCGTGCGCCGTCATGCGGCGACCCTATCCGGCGGTCGCGGCGCGACGGATCCGGCGGTCGCCGCGCGACGGATCCGGGGGACGTGGGCGCGCGGGTGCACGCCGACGTGCTCGGCCCGCAGCGAAATGGCTTTCCCCGCTCGCACGTGCGTGCGACCCTGGAGGCGTCGCCGGCGCGTCGTCGGCGCATCGCAGCCCGGGCGCACTGCTCGACCAGCAGCCCCGACGAGAGGAAACGCGTGACCGACCCGAAGCCCATCGTCAGCGAGCCGCAGGACGCGCCCGCGTCCCGCACGCCGCAGGAGGTGGCCGACGACGTCGTCGCGCGTGTGCTGGCGCGTGCCGGCACAGCCGTCCAGGCCGGCGGCACGGTCCACTCCTCCTACGACGGCGCGCAGCTCGACCTCGAGGAGCGCACGTCGTTGCGCCGCGTGCGCGGACTGTCCACCGAGCTCGAGGACGTCACCGAGGTCGAGTACCGCCAGCTGCGGCTCGAGAAGGTCGTCCTCGTGGGCCTGTGGGGCGCCGGCACCGTGTACGACGCCGAGGTGTCGCTGCGTGAGCTGGCCGCCCTCGCCGAGACGGCGGGATCGCAGGTCCTGGACGGGATGCTGCAGCGCCGGCGCTCGCCCGACCCCGGGACGTACCTCGGTTCCGGCAAGGCGGCCGAGCTCGCGAGCGTCGTGGCAGCCGTGGGTGCCGACACCGTCGTCGTCGACGGCGAGCTCGCCCCGTCCCAGCGCCGCGCGCTGGAGGACATCGTGCGCGTCAAGGTCGTCGACCGCACCGCCCTGATCCTCGACATCTTCGCCCAGCACGCCAAGTCCCGGGAGGGCAAGGCGCAGGTCGAGCTCGCGCAGCTCGAGTACCTGCTGCCGCGCCTGCGCGGGTGGGGCGAGTCGATGTCCCGCCAGGCCGGTGGCCAGGTCGGAGGCGCCGGGGCCGGCATGGGTTCGCGCGGACCCGGTGAGACGAAGATCGAGCTCGACCGCCGTCGCATCCGCAACCGCATGGCCAAGCTGCGGCGCGAGATCGCCGCCATGGAGCCGGCGCGCATCGCCAAGCGGTCGTCGCGCAAGAAGAACGCGATCCCGTCGGTAGCGATCGCGGGGTACACCAACGCCGGCAAGTCGTCGCTGCTCAACCGGCTCACGAACGCCGGGGTGCTCGTCGAGAACGCGCTGTTCGCCACGCTCGACCCGACGGTCCGGCGCGCCGAGACCACCGACGGACGCGTGTACACGCTCGCGGACACGGTCGGCTTCGTACGCGCGCTGCCGCACCAGCTCGTCGAGGCGTTCCGGTCGACGCTCGAGGAGGTCGCGGACGCGGACCTGCTGCTGCACGTCGTCGATGCCTCGCACCCCGACCCCGAGGGGCAGATCGCGGCCGTCCGGCACGTGTTCGCCGACATCCCGGGGGCCATGGACGTCCCCGAGATCATCGTCCTGAACAAGGCCGACCTGGCGGCGCCCGAGGTCATCGCCCGGCTGCGCTCGCGCGAGGTGCACTCGATCGTCGTCTCCGCGCACAGCGGCGAGGGGATCGCGGAGCTGCAGGACCTGATCGCCGACCAGCTGCCGCGCCCTGGCGTGCTCGTCGACGTCGTCGTGCCCTACGGGCGCGGGGACCTGGTGAGCCGCGTGCACCTGCACGGCGACATCGAGCTCGAGGAGCACATCGGTGAGGGCACGCGGCTGCGCGCCCGGGTCGACGAGGCCCTGGCCGTCGAGCTCGCGGACGTCGCTGTCGCGGCGCTCTGAGCGCTTGCCCGCCGTGGTTGGTGGGGTGCTGTGACGCACGCGTCGGGGGCCCTGTGCGTGGCCGCCGTCGACCGACGCGTCGGCGCACTACGCTGACGCGGTGCCTGCCCCTTCCGACGCCGTGACGCCCGCCGGTGCCGAGGACGAGCCCTCGGTCGACGAGCTCCTCGACCTGGCCGTCGGGACGCTCGGCGGCAGCCGTCGCGACGGCCAGCACCAGATGGCGGTCGCCGTCGCGGCGACCATCACGAACGGCGACCACCTGCTGGTGCAGGCGGGTACCGGCACGGGCAAGTCGCTCGGCTACCTGGTGCCGGCCGTGCGGCACGCGGTCCTGGAGAGCGAGCGCGTCGTCGTCTCCACCGCGACGCTGGCCCTGCAGCGTCAGGTCATGACGCGCGACCTGCCGCTCGTCGCGGACACGCTCGCGCCGCGCCTCCCGCGCAGGCCAGCGATCGCGCTGCTCAAGGGCTGGCACAACTACGTCTGCGTGAACAAGGTCGCGGGCGGGTATCCCGAGGACGAGGGCGCGACCCTGTTCGACCTCGGCGAGCACGCCGGCGCGGCGGACCACCCGCCGGTGGGCGGCGCGGACCGACCGGGCTCAGGAGAGTCTCTCGGTGATCAGGTCGTGCGCGTGCGTGCCTGGGCCGAGGAGACGGACTCGGGCGATCGCGACGACCTCGTTCCCGGTGTGAGCGACCGCGCGTGGCGGCAGGTCTCCGTCACGTCCATGGAGTGCGTCGGGGGCAAGTGCCCGATGCTCGCCGAGTGCTTCCCGGAGAAGGCGCGCGCGCTGGCTCGCGAGGCGGACGTCGTGGTCACGAACCACGCCATGCTCGGCATCGCGGCGTCGGGCTCGCCCAACGTCCTGCCCGAGCACCAGGTCCTCGTCGTGGACGAGGCCCACGAGCTGACCGACCGCGTCACCGCCCAGGCGACGGGTGAGCTGTCGATCGGCAGCATCGAGCACGCGACCCGTCTGGCCCGGCGGCACGGCGGGGTTCCGACGACGGACCTGGACGCCGCCGGCCAGGAGCTCGCGGCCGTCCTGGTCCCGATGCCGGAGGGGCGCCTCGCGCGCGGGCTCCCCGACGACGCGCGGGCGGCCGTCGCCGCGGTGCGCGACGCGGCCCGTACGCTGCTCAGCGTCCTCAAGCCGGACCCCGGCGTGAAGGCCGCGCAACCCGACGGCGGCCTCAAGATGGCGGCGTCGGCGATGCTCGCACTCTTCGAGACCGCCGAGCGGATGGCCGCGGACCCCGAGGACAGTCGGCACACCGTGCTGTGGGTCGCGCGGACCGAGGACCGTCGCGGCAACACCACCACGCGGCTGCACGCCGCACCGCTCGCCGTGAACGGTCTCATCCGCACGCACCTGCTGGCGGGGCGCTCCAGCGTCCTGACGTCGGCCACGCTCGAGCTCGGCGGCTCCTTCGACCCGGTGGCGCGCTCGCTCGGGCTCGAGGTGCGGCCCGACGCGGAGCCTGCTGCGGCCGGCGACGGCGAGGAGGAGCCCCGCGGGCTGAGCTGGCACGGGCTCGACGTCGGCAGCCCGTTCGACTACCGCCGCCAGGGCATCTGCTACGTCGCCCGCCGCCTGCCCCCACCGGGACGTGAGCCCGCCACGGCGGCCCAGCTCGACGAGATCGAGGCTCTCGTCACGGCCGCCGGTGGCCGGACGCTCGGCTTGTTCTCGTCGCGCCGCGCCGCCGCGGCGGCCGCGGAAGCCATGCGGGAGCGGCTCGACGTCCCGGTGCTGCTGCAGGGCGACGACCAGCTGCCGACGCTCGTCGCCCAGTTCGCCGCCGACGAGCCGACCTGCCTGTTCGGGACGCTCTCGTTGTGGCAGGGCGTCGACGTCCCCGGGCGGTCCTGCAGCCTCGTCATCATCGACCGCATCCCGTTCCCCCGACCCGACGACCCGGTGCGTTCAGCACGCGCCGACGCGGTCGGCGCGGCGGGCGGCAACGGCTTCATGGCCGTGTCCGCGACCCACGCGGCCCTGCTCCTCGCCCAGGGCGCGGGCCGCCTGATCCGCAGCACCACCGACCGCGGCGTCGTCGCAGTCCTGGACCCGCGACTGCGCACGGCGCGGTACGGCGAGTTCCTCGCGAGGTCCATGCCCGACTTCTGGCCGACGGTCGACCGGGACGCCGTCCTCGCGGCGCTCGCCCGGCTGAGCGCCTGACCAGCGGCTACCCTGCTAGGGTCCGCCTGGCCCTAGCTCCCTGGGAGTGTCCATGACGCAGCCCGACGACATCGACGAGACGCCGCTGGGCCCGCAGCGCCCGGCGCGCAGGACCTCCAAGCTGGCCATCATCGGAGCCGGAGCCGTCGGGTCCACGATGGCCTACGCCGCGCTCATGCGCGGGGCGGCACGCACGGTCGCCCTGTACGACATCAACAAGGCGAAGGTCGAGGCCGAGGCGCTCGACCTGGGGCACGGCATCCAGTTCATGCCCATGGCCGAGGTGGTGGGTTCCGACGACATCGCCGTGTGCGCCGACGCCGACGTCGTCATGTTCACCGCGGGTGCCAAGCAGAAGCCCGGCCAGACGCGGCTCGACCTCGCCGAGGCGACGATCTCGCTCGTGCGCAAGGTCCTGCCGGCCGTCACCGAGGTCGCGCCGAACGCGACGTACGTCATGGTGACCAACCCCGTCGACGTCGTGACCTATGCGTCGCTCAAGATCACCGGCCTGCCGCCTCACCAGCTCTTCGGCTCGGGGACCGTCCTCGACTCGTCCCGGCTGCGCTATCTCATCGCGCGCCACACCGGCGTGGCCGTGCAGAACGTGCACGCCTACATCGCCGGCGAGCACGGCGACAGCGAGCTGCCGCTGTGGAGCTCTGCCAGCATCGGCGCCGTCCCGCTCATGGAGTGGGAGGGCAGCCACGGGTCGGCACCGTTGACGGCGACGGTCCGCGAGCAGATCGCGCGCGAGGTCGTGGAGTCGGCCTACCGGATCATCGAGGGCAAGGGGGCGACGAACTACGCGATCGCTCTCGCCGGATCACGGATCATCGAGGCCGTCATCAAGGACGAGCAGCGCATCCTGCCCGTCTCGTCCCTGCTGGAGGACTACTACGGCATCAGCGACGTGTGCCTCTCGGTGCCGTCGATCGTCGGTTCGGACGGAGTCGGTGACCGTCTGGCCGTGCCGATGTCCGTCGACGAGCTGTCCGGGATGCGCGCGTCGGCCGACGCCGTCCGCAACGTCGCTCGCTCGTTCGGGTACTGACCCCACCGCCCGGCCACGACCGGGCCACCGTCGCAGTCGCTGACGGTGGCCCGGTCGTCTTGCGTGTCAGAGGCTGCGCAGCACGCTGACGACGCGGCCCAGCACCACGGCGTCGTCGCCGTCGATGGGCGCGTAGGACGCGTTGGCGGGCAGCAGCCAGACGTGGCCGTCGGAGCGGCGCAGCGTCTTGACCGTCGCCTCGCCCTCGATCATGGCCGCGACGATCTCGCCGTTCTCCGCCACCGGCTGGCGGCGCACCACGACCCAGTCGCCGTCGCAGATGGCGGCCTCGATCATCGAGTCGCCGCTGACCTTGAGGAGGAACAGCTCACCGTCCCCGACGAGCTGGCGGGGGAGCGGGAAGACGTCCTCGACGACCTGTTCGGCGAGGATCGGGCCACCGGCGGCGATGCGGCCGACGACGGGGACGTACGACGGTGTGGGAGCGCCGTCCCGCTCGGGTGCGTCGTCGTCCACGAAGGAGGGTGCGCCGGTCTGCCCCGGCTGGCCCCAGGCGCTGACACCGCGGGAGTCGTCGGGGTGCACGACCTCGATGGCCCGGGGCCGGTTGGGGTCGCGGCGCAGGTAGCCCTTGCGCTCGAGCGCCGTGAGCTGGTGCTTGACGCTGGAGGGGCTGTTGAGCCCGACGGCCTCGCCGATCTCCCGCATGCTCGGCGGGTACCCCCGCTGCTCGACCGACGAGCGGATGGTGTCGAGCACCATCCGCTGGCGGGCGGTCAGGCCGTCCGGCCCGGCGGGCGAGTCCGGTAGGGCGTGCACCGTCGCCAGGTCCTGCGTGGACGTCTCGTCGCTCACGGGGAGCCTCTCCTTCGCGGTGCCGTCACGTGCGGCGCCAGTCGTGTCAGCCAGTCGTGTCAGTGGTCGGTGGTGCGCTGTACCCGTGCGGCCACCCTAGGCAAGCACGCACCGGATTTCAAACATCTGTTCGACGAAACGCTCGACACGTGTCGCGGACGGTGATAGAAATCGTACAGACGTTCTACGAACACACGTTCTACCCGCATCGCAGGTGCGACCAGCGGGCAGGCCGAAGACGAGGAGCAGACATGAGCGCGATCGCGATGAGCCCCAGCCTCCGCGGTTCGGGTCGGACGAGCGCGGCCCCCAGGGCGGTCCGTGCTTCCCGGGCCCCGCGCCTGGACGAGCGGGCGCCGCACCTGGCCATCACGCGGCGTGGGCGCGCCGTGCTGGTCGCCCTGGCCCTGGTGCTCGCTCTCGGGGCCGCCTTCGTCGGCGGGCGCGCCGTCGCCGACGCCCCGGCCGCGCCGCAGCGCATGGTCCAGCACGTCGTCGTCGAAGGGGAGACGCTGTGGCAGATCGCCGACGCGGTCACGCCCCGCGGGCAGTCCGTGCGAGAGACGGTGACCGAGCTCGTGCGCGTCAACGGCCTGCCGAGCGACCAGGTGATGGCCGGCCAGACGATCCTGACCCCGTCCCGCTGACGAGCTTGCAGAGGCTTGCGCCGTGGGCTAGGTTAGGCTTACCTCATAAGGGAGCTGGGGGGCTCACCTGAGGTGCGGGAGCCAGGGGTTTGATCTCCCGCTCACCCGCAGCACCACGCGGCGCCGAGGCGAGTCGGCCCGCACTGGACGGGGGCGTCCCTCTCGGGGCGGTCGCTGAAGCGGCCGCCCCGAGTGCTCCCGCCGAGTGCTCCCTTCGAGCGCCCGAGTGCGCAGTGCCTGCCTTGCACGGGCGGCGTGCCGTGGCCTAGCGTCGCGAGGGCCCGGCGTCGACAACGTCGCCGCTCGTGGGGCCACCGACGTGAGAGGGACGATCCGTGCACTGCCCGTTCTGCCGACACCCGGACTCGCGTGTCGTCGACTCGCGGACGTCGGACGACGGTTCGTCCATCCGTCGTCGTCGGCAGTGCCCCAGCTGCACGCGCCGCTTCACGACGGTCGAGACGACGAGCCTCTCGGTGGTCAAGCGCTCGGGTGCGACGGAGCCGTTCAGCCGGGACAAGATCGTCGGCGGTGTCCGCAAGGCCTGCCAGGGGCGCCCGGTGAGCGAGGACGATCTCGCGATCCTGGCGCAGAAGGTCGAGGAGGCGCTGCGGTCCTCGGGCTCCGCGGAGATCGATGCGTACGAGATCGGGCTGGCGATCCTGGGTCCGCTGCGCGAGCTCGACGAGGTGGCGTACCTGCGGTTCGCGAGCGTGTACCAGGCGTTCGAGTCCCTCGAGGACTTCGAGTCGGCCATCAGCGGCCTGCGCGCCGAGCACCAGGACCGGCACGGCACCCGATCCGACGACGAGCCGCCTGCGCTCTGACACGTGCGCGGAGCCTGGTCGGCCCACCGGCCGGCTCGGCGACGGTGGATCTCGCTGGCGCGTCCGCGTGCTGTCGGGAAGGGTGGGGGCCGTGGCTCGCACGTGGGTCACGACGACGACGAAGGAGACGCCATGGCTGACGACGAGAAGGCTGCGACCGTGAGCGAGGACGCGAAGGCCAAGTATCGCGAGGCGCTCGAGCGCAAGAAGGCCACCAGCCACCGCACGGCCGACGGGACGTCGAACACCGGGCAGGTGCACGGCTCCGAGACGGCGGGTCCCTCGCAGCGTCGCTTCCAGCGGAAGTCGGGCTCGGCCTGAGACCAGGCCCCACGGCCGACGAGACGAGGGCGGTGCCCGCGGACAGGATCCGCGGGTACCGCCCTCGTTCGGCGTGGCGTGACCGTCTCGCTCAAGCGCGCAGGAGCGGGACGGTCACGGTCAGGACAGCAGGCGCAGGCGCACGGCCTCGGCCTGCGACGACAGGGCGTCGACGACCGCCTGGTCGACCTTGGACCCGACGTCGGTGACGACGTAGCCGTACTCGCCGCGCGTCGCGAGGAGCTGGGCCTCGATGTTGACGCCGTGCTCGGCGAGCGTGGCGTTGATGCTGGCGAGCACGCCGGGACGGTTGTGGTGCAGGTAGGCGAGGCGGTGCACGTCGGGCCGCTGGTCCAGGGCCACGTTCGGCACGTTGACGGACAGCGTCGTCGAGCCGGTGGCGATGTAGTCGCGGAGCTTCTGCGCGACGAACAAGCCGATGGCCTCCTGGGCTTCCTCGGTCGACCCACCGGTGTGCGGGGTGAGGATGACGTTGGGCAGACCGCGCAGCTCGGACTCGAACGGGTCGCCCTTGCGCTTGGGCTCGACGGGGAACACGTCGACGGCCGCGCCGGACAGGTGCCCCGAGACGATGGCGTCGCGGAGCGCCGCCGGGTCGACGACGAAGCCGCGGGACAGGTTGAGCAGGATCGCGCCCTGCTTCATCTTCGCGATCTGTGTCGCGCCGAAGAAGCCGGCGTTGCCGGGGCGGCCGTCGACGTGCAGCGTGACCACGTCGGCGGTCTCCAGGAGCTCGTCGAGCGAGCCCATCCGGCGGGCGTTGCCGAGGGCCAGCTTCTCGGCCGTGTCGTAGAAGACGACGGACATGCCGAGGTTCTCCGCGAGGACGGACAGCTGCGTCCCGATGTTGCCGTACCCGATGATGCCGAGCGTGCGGCCGCGCACCTCGTGGGCGCCGGTCGCCGACTTGTTCCAGACGCCGTCGTGCATCTGCTTGTCGAACTCGGTGAGACGCCGGGTCAGCGCGATGATCTCGGAGATCGCGATCTCGACGACCGAGCGCGTGTTGGAGAACGGGGCGTTGAAGGTGGCGATGCCGCGGGCTGCCGCGGCCGCGAGGTCGATCTGGTTGGTGCCGATGCAGAACGCACCGATCGCGACCAGGTCGTCGGCCTTCTCGATCACGGACGCGCTGACGTGCGTCTTGGAGCGGATGCCGAGCAGGTGGACGCCGTCGAGCGCCTCGATGAGCTCGGACTCGTCGAGCGCACCCGTGCGGGTGACGACGTCGAATCCGGCGGCCTCGAGGATGGCGCGCGCCTGGGGGTGGAGGTTCTCGAGCAGGAGGGCCTTGAGCACGGGCCCATGGTGCGCCTGTCCGAGTGCCGGGCACAGGCGCGTCCGACACTCGGACACCGTCAGTCGGCGATGCCTGCCGGCAGGTCGGTGGCGTGCACCACGTGCAGCAGGCGGGTGGGGCGGGTCATCGCGACATAGAGGGCGCCCGCGGACTCGGCGAGCAGGTCAGCGGGCTCGACGAGGACCACGGCGTCGAACTCGAGCCCCTTGGACTCCGCGGCCGTGAGCAGCACGAGCGGGGCGTCCAGGTCGGCCGTGCCGGCGCTGGTGATCCCCGGGGCGAGGTCGTGGGCGTGCATCGCGCGGTCGACGACGGCGAGGTCGGCGGCCGCGCAGATGACGGCCACGCGTCCTTCGCCCTCGGCGTCGACGGTCGACGCGACCGCCTGCGCCGCGGCGGAGGCGGCGGCCTCGTCGCGACCGGCCGGCGTGGTGCGCTCGATGCGCAGGGCGTCGGTGACGTCCCGGGCCGACGTCAACGGGCTGATCGGCAGCCCGGCGGCCCGGGCCATCCGGACCGCGGCGTCGGCGACGGCCGCGGGCGTCCGGTAGTTGACGGTCAGCTCACGCAGGCGCCACGAGCCACGCAGCAACGGGTCGAGCATGCGCTCCCAGCTGCGGGCACCGCCGGCGGCGCTCGTCTGCGCGACGTCGCCGACGATGGTCAGCGAGCGCGTCGGGACGCGGCGCAGCAGGACGCGCCACGCCATGGCGGACAGCTCCTGGGCCTCGTCGACCACCACGTGGCCGTAGGTCCACGAGCGGTCAGCGGCAGCGCGTTCGGCCGTCGTCAGGGCGGGTCCGCTCGAGCTGAACCGGTCCGCCAGCAGCTCGGCGGAGACCAAGGCGCCCGCTCCGGTGGACTCGAGCACCTGGCGCGCGTAGGCGACCTCGGTGGCTCGCTGCTGGGCCGCCGCGCGCTCCTGGGCGCGCAGCGCCTGGTCGTCCTCGCCGAGCAGCTCGGCGGCCTCGTCGAGCAGAGGGACGTCGGCCGGCGTCCACGGCGCGTCCGCGTCCCGGGCCAGCAGCGCGCGCTGAGCGGGGGACAGGCCGGGGGCCGCCGCCTCGAGTCGCCAGGGCCGGGAGTACAGGTCGCTGAGCAGCTTCTGGGGGCTCGTCGGCATCCAGGCCAGGTTGAGCGCGACGCGCACGTCGCGGTCCGCGCGCAGCTCGTTGATGATCTCGCCCCGCTCGTCGGGCGGCACGTCCTGGCCGAGCTGGGTGACCCACTGGTCCGCGAGCCGGGCGAGCATGTCGCGGACGAACGTGACGCGGGCCTGGTTGTGGGGGCGGTGGTTGCGTCGGGCGCGGTTGATGGCCGACGCGATGTCGCCCGGGCGGATCACGACGGTCACGCCGTCGATGCGCACGGTGGTCGCCTGCGCGGGGATCCGCTGACGCTGTCTGACGGCGCGGGCGATCACCTCCGCCATCACCGTGCGGCCCTTGAGCTCGGCGACGGCCGGGTCCTCGGCGCCGGTCGCGACGACGCCCGGGACCAGGTCGGCGATGGTCGTCGTGACCACTCCCGTCTCGCCGAGCGACGGGAGCACCTGGTCGATGTACCGCAGGAAGGTGCGGCTGGGGCCGACGAGCAGCACGCCGTTGCGCTCGAGCATGCGGCGGTGCGCGTACAGGAGGTAGGCCGCGCGGTGCAGCGCGACGGCGGTCTTGCCCGTGCCCGGGCCGCCCTGCACGACGAGCGCGCCCGCGAGCTCGGAGCGGATGATCGCGTCCTGCTCGGCCTGGATGGTCGCGACGATGTCGCCCATGCGGCCGGTGCGGCCCGCACGCATGCCGGCGAGCAGCGCGCCCTCGCCGGACAGGCCCGCCAGCCGCTCGTCGGCGTCGTCCGGCGAGCCGTCGGTGAGGACCGACAGGTCGAGCACCTCGTCCTCCACGCCCGTGACCTCGCGGCCGCGCGTCACCACGTGGCGGCGGCGCACGACGCCGTCCGGGTGGGCGGCGGTGGCGCGGTAGAACGACTGCGCCGCGGGCGCGCGCCAGTCCGTCAGCAGCGGCGTCTGCTCGTCGTCCGTCAGACCCATCCGCCCGATGTAACGGCGCGTGTCGTCGTCGAGGTCGACCCGCCCGAACACGAGCCGTTCCTCGACCGCCTCGAGCTGGGCGACGCGGTCCTCGTACAGCGTCGCGAACGCATCGCGCTCGCTGCGGTTCTGGGGCGAGCCCGCCGGGCCCGAGCGCCGCACCTCAGCGAGCCTGGCGCGCGTCGCCCGCCGCAGCTCGTCGAGGCGCCCGTACATGACGTCGACCGTCTTCTGCTCGCCGGCCAGCTCGTCGTTGGTCCCTGCCACGTGCGCGTTCTCCCGTCCACCGACTGCCGTGCGCCACCGCGGGCCACGACGTGGCGCCTGGAGCGGCCGTCCATTATCCGCCATCGGACCAGGTGGCGTGGCCGGAGCGCGCCGTGCGCAACCGGGTGATCGGCTACACCCTCACCCGGTCCCGGCCGTACGCTACGGGGGACCACGACGAGAGGACCCCAGTGTCGGACGCTTCACGCGGACCGGGAACCGCCACGGCGGTGTCCCCGTCGCAGGCGGGCGACGACCGTCAGATCCGCCTCCTGCTCGTCGAGGACGACGACGGCGACGCCGTCCTCGTCTCGGAGCACCTCGAGGACGCCGGGCTCGACGTGGCGCTGACCTGGGTGCGGACGCTCGACGAGGCCGTCGACGCGCTCGACGTCGACTGCGTGCTGCTCGACCTGGGCCTGCCCGACGCCACCGGCATCCCTGCGCTCGAGCGCCTCCTCGCCGCCGGCGCGCCCGCCGTGGTGGTGCTCACCGGCCTGTCGGGCGGGGACACGGGCGTGCAGGCCGTCGCGGCCGGTGCGCAGGACTACCTGGTCAAGGACGAGGTCGACGCGCACCGCCTGAGTCGTGCCGTGCGCTACGCGGTCCAGCGTCGCCGGCTGGAGGAGACCGACCGGGCGCTCTACCGCAGCCTGGTGCGCGCGGAGGAGACCAACCGGCTCGAGCGGGCGCTCCTGCCCAAGCCCCTCGTGCGCGACGAGCACCTGCAGGTCCTGGTCGGCTACCGGGCCGGGCGCGACGGTGTCCTGGGTGGCGACTTCTACGACGTCGTCGAGCGCCCCGACGGGTCCGTCCTCGCAATCGTCGGCGACGTCTGCGGGCACGGCCCCGACGAGGCGGCTCTCGGCGCGACGCTGCGGACCGCGTGGCGGACGCTGGTGCTGACCGGCACCCGGCCCGGTGACATCCTTGGTCTGCTCGAGACCGTGCTCGAGGCCGAGCGTGCCAGGCCTGAGGTGTTCACGACCGTCGCGATGCTCGTGGTGAAGGCCGACCGCCGCACCGCTGACATGTACCTCGCCGGTCACCCCGTCCCGTTCGTTCTCGGTCCGCCGTCGGTCCTGCCGCCGACGACGAGGCGCGGTCGTGCGCTCGGCATCCCCGTCTCGGGGACGTGGCACGCGGAGGTGCTCGACCTCGGCGAGCGGTGGCAGCTCATGCTCTACACCGACGGTCTGCTCGAGGCCACGGTCGACGGTGGACCGGAGCGGCTCGGCAAGCCGGGGCTGCTCGGGGTCGTCGACCGCGCACTCACCGCGGACGACTCCGACGTCGACCTCGTCGGGCGCGTCCTGCACGACGTCCGCACGCTGCACGGCGGCGACCTGGTCGACGACGCCGCCGCCGTCGTGCTCGGATGGGGCGCGTGAGCGCGCCGGTCGTCCCACCGATGGACGCGGACGTGCGGCCGGTCGTGCCGTCCCTGTCTGTGGGCGGCCCCCGTCGTCGGGTGACCCTGAGGCGTCGGCTCGCCACGCTCCTCGTCGTCGCCGGCGTCGTTCTCGGGCTCGTGCTGTGCGCAGCTGGGCTGGTCTTCAACCGCCTGGCCGACCGGCAGGATGCGGTCACGGGGGACATCTTCCAGGCGGTCGAGGCGACCGACGCCGCGCTGCTGAACCTCGTCGACGCCGAGACCGGGCTGCGCGGGTACGCGCTCACCGGTGACCCGGCCACCCTCGAGCCGTACGAGCAGGCGACGTCGGGAGGGGCCTCCTTCGAGCAGATCGCGCGGGACCTCGGCTCTGCCGTCGATGATCCCGAGCTCGTCACGCTCGGTCGCGCCACCGACCAAGCGGCCCAGGACTGGTTCACCGGCTACGCCGAGCCGTTGCGTCAGCAGATCGCCACGTCGGGGCCGCAGTCGGTCACGGCGCAGGACGTCGAACGCGGCAAGGCGTCGTTCGACAAGGTCCGGGCGGCGACGAGTGCTTTCTCCTCCGAGCTGCGTGACCTGCGTACGGAGGTGCGCGACGAGATGCGCAGCGCCACGCGGCAGGCGTCGATCCTCGTCGGGCTGCTTGCCCTGGCCGCGATCGCCGTCGGGATCGTGCTGTGGACCGCGTTGCGGCGGTGGGTCGTGGAACCGCTCGACGCGCTGGCGATCGACGCCCGCGAGGTCGCCGACGGTGACCTCACCCACCCGGTCGTCCTGCAGGGGCACGCGGAGATCGCCGACGTGGCCGGTGCGGTCGAGTCGATGCGGACCACGCTGCTCGCCCAGGTCGAGGAGGTCCGGGAGTCCCACGCGCTGCTCGAGCAGCAGACCGAGGAGCTGCGACGTTCGAACCGCGACCTCGAGCAGTTCGCCTACGTGGCGTCCCACGACCTGCAGGAGCCGCTGCGCAAGGTCGCGAGCTTCACGCAGCTGCTCCAGAAGCGCTACGGCGGCCAGATGGACGAACGAGCCGACCAGTACATCGCCTTCGCGGTCGACGGCGCCAAGCGGATGCAACGGCTGATCCAGGACCTGCTCGGGTTCAGCAGGGTGGGCCGCGTCGGCGGCGAGGTGACGGACGTCCCGCTCGAGGACGTGCTGCGCGAGGCGCTCGACAACCTGTCCGAGCGGATCGAGGAGGCCGGCGCGCGGGTCACGCACGACGAGCTCCCGGTGGTGCGTGGCGAGGAGCCGCTGCTGGTCCAGCTGTTCCAGAACCTCGTCGGGAACGCCATCAAGTTCGCGGACCCCGATCGCGTGCCCCATGTGCACGTGTCGGCTCGTCCCGTGCCAGACTCGGGCGGCTCCCAGTGGGAGCTGCGCTGCCGCGACAACGGGATCGGCATCGACGCGCAGTACGCCGAGCGGGTCTTCGTCATCTTCCAGCGGCTGCACCCCAAGGACGTGTACGAGGGGACGGGCATCGGCCTGGCCCTGTGCAAGAAGATCGTCGAGTTCCACGGCGGTCACATCTGGATCGACCCCCCGGAGGGGGAGGGCACAAGCATCCGCTGGACCCTGCCCGCGCCGGTCGAGGACTGACCCGCACGGGTCGAGAGAGAGGCTGACATGCCGGATTCCCGCAAGACGATCGACGTGCTCCTGGTCGAGGACGACCCGGGCGACGTCCTCATGACGCGTGAGGCGTTCGCCGACCACAAGGTGGCCAACCGCCTGTCGGTGGTCTCCGACGGCGTGAGCGCGCTGGAGTTCCTCCGCAAGGAGGGCGAGCACGAGGGCGCCCCGACGCCCGACCTCATCCTGCTCGACCTCAACCTGCCGCGGATGGACGGTCGCGAGGTGCTGGAGGCGCTCAAGGCCGACGCCGACCTGCGCGCCATCCCCGTCGTCGTGCTCACCACGAGCGAGGCCGAGGAGGACGTCGTGCGCAGCTACTCGCTGCACGCCAACGCGTACGTCACCAAGCCCGTGGACTTCGACCGGTTCATCGACGTCGTCCGCCAGATCGACGAGTTCTTCGTCGAGGTCGTGCGCCTGCCGTCTCGCTGACCGCGAACACGTCACGCGGCGGTCCCCGGAATGCGGGGGCCGCCGCGTCGTGTTGTGGCAGGTGAGCAGCGGCCGGTCGGCCGCACCGCGGACGAGAGGCAGAACCCGACGCATGTTGGACCCGAGCGAGATCTACGAGGTGGATCCTGACGTCGCTGCACGCCTGGACGAGCGCAGCGAAGGTGGTCGCGGCCCCGTGCTGGTGCACGCCGTGCGGGGCTTCATCGACGCGGGCAACGCCGGCCAGATCGCGGCCGAGCACCTGTCCGGCGAGCTGTCGAGCGTGCGGCTGGCGTCCTTCGACGTCGACCAGCTGCTCGACTACCGCTCGCGCCGTCCGCTCATGACGTTCGACGCGACCACGTGGTCGGCCTACGAGGAGCCCGAGCTCGTCGTCGACCTGGTCGACGACGCCGCCGGGACCCCCTTCCTGCTGCTGCACGGCGTCGAGCCCGACGTGCAGTGGGAACGCTACGTCGCCGCCGTCCGCCAGCTCGTCGAGCGCTTCGACGTCCCCCTGACCGTGGGGCTGCACGGGATCCCGATGGGCATCCCGCACACGCGTCCTGCCTCGGTGACGGCGCACGCGACGCGGCCCGAGCTGGTGGCGGACCACCCGTCGTGGTTCGGGACCGTCCAGGTACCCGCAAGCGCCTCCTCGCTGCTCGAGCTCCGGCTGGGGCAGCAGGGCCACGACGCGATGGGCTTCGCCGTCCACGTGCCTCACTACCTCACGCAGTCGTCCTACCCGCAGGCCAGCATCGCCGCGCTGCACGCGATCGAGCAGGCGACCGGGCTCGAGCTGCGCACCACCGCGCTGACGGCGGCCGCGACCGAGGCCACCGCCGAGATCGAGCGCCAGGTCGCGCAGTCGGAGGAGGTCAGCGGCGTCGTGCAGGCGCTCGAGGAGCAGTACGACGCCTTCGCGCGCAGCTCGGGCCGCGGCAGCCTGCTGGCGAGGTCGGCCGACCTGCCGACGGCCGACGAGATCGGGGCGGAGTTCGAGCGGTTCCTGGCCGAGCACGGGGACTCCGCCGACGACTGACCCCGTCCCGGTGCCGACCTTTACCCAATCGTTGTCGAATCCGCACCGCGGGGGCCGTCAAACCGTGGCGCGCGCCACACCCGGCGTGCCAGGATCTTCGCGTTGCAGTGGCGTGCTCGCTCGACCGGTTTATCCCGCGTGACCGGCACCGACGCCCCTGGGCCGTAGGCCGGGGGACCGGGTGCCGGTGCGGCTGGCTGGACCATCCGGTGCAGGACGTAGGCATTGCGGCACGTCGCGGAACACGTCCGCGGCGCTCACCGGTGGGACAGAAGGAAGCAAGACATGGCACAGGGTGCTGTCAAGTGGTTCAACTCCGAGAAGGGCTACGGGTTCATCGCCCAGGACGGCGGCGGCGCCGACGTCTTCGTCCACTACTCGGCGATCGACACGCAGGGCTACCGCTCGCTCGACGAGGGGCAGCGCGTGGAGTTCGACATCACGCAGGGTGACAAGGGTCCGCAGGCCGAGCACGTCCGCCCGCTCTGATCGACTGAACGGATCGAGGAGCCTTGCTGCTCTGGTTCGTACCGTGAGGCCGTCCCTTCGGGGGCGGCCTCACGGCGTCTGCGGCGCGGTCTGCTCGGTGGTCGCCACGGGAGCGGCCGCGGGGTCGCGCAGGACGGGTGCGCGGCCGACGAAGGCGCGCAGCTCGTCGCCGTGCAGCAGGCGCGCCGGTGCGGGCAGGCTGCGCACGTGGCGCGCGAGGCCCGGTGCGCCGAGCAGGTCGGTGCGGTCGGTGCCGACCAGGACGAGGTTGCCGTAGCCCCGCCCGCGCAGCACTCCGGGCTCGGCGATCGCCGCGGTGTCCGCGAAGGCGTCCGCGAGGGTCGCGAGCTCGGCGCGCGCGGAGCCCAGCGGCGGACGGTCGGCGCAGTTGACGAGGTAGACGCCGCCGGGTCGTAGCACCCGCACCACCTCCGCGACCATCTCCCGCGTCGTGACGTGCGCGGGCGTCCGGGCGCCGGCGAACACGTCGCGGACGACGACGTCGGCCGAGCCGGTGGCCATGGCGGCGAGCGTGGCCCGTGCGTCGCCGGCGCGGATCCGCAGCGCCGGTGCGCGCGGCAGGTCGAACCACGCCCGTACGAGCTCCGGGAGCGCGGTGTCCAGCTCGACCGCGATCTGCCGGGAGGCGGGTCGCGAGGCGTGGATCGCCCGGGCGAGCGCGCAGCCCGCGGCGCCCAGGTGGACGACGTCGAGAGCCGGGGGCTCGAGCTCGTCGACCACGAGCTTCATCTGCTGCATGTACTCGAACGCCAGCGCGCCCGGGTCCGCGAGGTCGAGGTACGAGCTCGGCACCCCGTTGACGAGGACCGTCACGCCGG
The DNA here is from genome assembly GCF_014837175.1 of Cellulomonas sp. JH27-2. Taxonomy (GTDB): domain Bacteria; phylum Actinomycetota; class Actinomycetes; order Actinomycetales; family Cellulomonadaceae; genus Cellulomonas. Next base: position 171,486 of record NZ_JACYFR010000006.1, read on the forward strand.
TCGGCTCGTCCGCCGACCGCACCAGCTCGACCGTCCCCGTGGGGATGAGGACGGGGCCGTCGGGCCAGGAGCCCACCAGCGAACGGGAGGGTGTGGGTGCTCGGTGGGAACCTGGGCGGCCGCGCGCGGGTCGGTCGCGGCGGGGCATGCAGCAACCGTACTGGGCGCCGCGCACCTCGGTGCGGCCGAGGGGTTGACGCGATCGAACATGTGTTCGATGATGAGACAGGAGGTGGTCGAGGTGACCCACGCAGAGCTGATGTCGGGGGAGCGCGGTGGAAGCGGCCGGGCCGTCGCGCGCGGTCGGTCGGTGACGACCCTCATGTCCGCGAGCCGCGTCGATCCCGCGGTGAGCGGTCGTGCTCCCGCGTCTCCCCGCGCCACCGACCTCATGCACCGGGCCGACGCCGAGCTGCTGGCCGCACAGTTCTCGAACGAGGCATGGGAGCAGTTCAGTCATGCGCACCTCGCCGCGCTCCGAGCCGGGGCGGCCGTCGTCGCGTCACGGGGGGCACCCGGCGGCCGTCGGCCCCCACGCACGGTCTGGTCGATGCTGCGCCGGTGCGCTCCCGAGCTGGACCGCTGGTCCGACTTCTTCGAGGCCGGCGCTCCGGCGCGGTCCGCCATCGAGGCGGGCAGGTTCGACGCCGTCTCGTCCGAGCGTGCTGAGCAGACGCTGTGCACCGCGGAGGACTTCGTCGACGCCGTGCGGTCGCTCGTGCTCGACGTCGCACCGACCGGCCTCGGCGCCCGCGCGTCGTGAGATCGGCTCGGCGGACCCTGTTCGCCGCGGGTCCGAGGAAGGTAGGCAACGCGTCCTGAGCGGGTCAAGATCGCGCCAGCGGGAGGCCATGGGGTCGTCCGACTACCACCTTTGCTGCAGCCGATCTATCCTGAACGAGATAAGCGTCAAATCAGGGTCGACAGGAGTCGGGATGCCACTCTCCGAGTACGAGCAGCGCGTCCTCGAGCAGATGGAGCGACAGCTCACGTCTGACGATCCGCGGCTCGCGAACACGCTGACGCAGAGCGGCCACAGAGGCGTGGGCCGTTACGTCATCGCGTCCGTGGGGGCCGTGGTGGGGCTGGTCCTTCTGGTGGTCGGTGTGGCGTTCAGCCTGCCGCTGCTGGGCGTGCTGGGTTTCGTGGTCATGTTCGCGGCGGTCGCGTTCGCGTTCGCCAACCCGGGTCGGCACCGTGGCCGCACCGGACCGCAGGGTGTCGTCACGGAGGACGGTGCCGTCCGCCCCGCCGCTCGTCCGTCAGGGGCGCGTCAGCACCGCGGGTTCATGACTCGGCTCGAGGAGCGCTGGGAGCGGCGTCGCGGCGAGAGCGGTCGCTGAGCAGCCGCTTCACCTCGTCGAGCACGGTGTCGGACCAGCGGCGCAGCTCGTCCGGGCTGACGTCGGTCGAGCGCGGTGAGTACCGCTCGGTCTCGACCGCCGTCGCCAGCGAGACCAGGGCTCGTGAGGCCTCGGCACCCAGAACCGGGGCCCCTCGGCCGGCCAGCTGACCCTCGACGCTGTGCACGGCCGCCCGGGGCGTCGTGGCATCGGACCACCGGATCCCGCGCGCCGCGAGACCCTTGCGCGTCCGCGTCCACGCCTGCTCGGGCGTCAGTTCCGGGCGGGCGCGGCGGCGCGAGACGACCAGGGCGACGGCGAAGCCGGCCAGCAGCAGCACCGCGGCGAGCGTGATCAAGACCGGGACGAGCAGGTTGGCCGTGTCGGCGGTCGGCGCAGCGGGGGCCGAGGTCTCCCCGTCGGTCGGCGGGGCGTCGTCGGTGGGGACGTCGTCCGGGCGCTGGTTGAGGTTGTCGCGGGGGTCGGTGCCCGGCGCGTTGGCCTGGAACGGGTCGCTCCACACCGGCGGGGCCCCGGACTGGACGGCGGGGGTGGGCTCGAACCGGACCCACCCCAGGTCGGGACCGAAGTACAGCTCGGGCCAGGTGTGCGCCTCCTTGCCGGTGACCACGATCGCGCCGTCGTCGTTCGCCTTGCCGGGCAGGAACCCGACGCCCATCCGCGCGGGGATGCCGAGCGTCCGCGCCATCACCGTCATGGTCGTCGCGAACTGGACGCAGTAGCCGTGCTTGTCCTGCAGGAAGTCCCACACCGCATCGTCCGTGCTGGCGGGGGCGACGCGTGTGTCGTAGGTGAAGTTCGACGAGGCCCGCAGGTAGCTCTGCAGCGACATGGCCTTCGTGTACGGCGTCGGGTCGTTCTTCGTGAGGTCGCGGGCGAGCGCGGCGATGTCGTCGCTGTGGGACGTGGCCGGAACGGACAGCACGCCCGACACCTCGGCGTCTGGCGGAGCGGGCGTCGTCGCGTCCTCGAGGTCCTCGGGGCGCAGGTCAGGGAGCTCGACGACCATCGAGTACCTCATGCCCGTCGGCGTCGCGTCGGAGCCGAAGACCTCGTCGCGCTCCGCGTCGTACTGCCAGCTCCCCGGCGCGTCGACCGTGCGCGGGAAGATCCCGATCGGCAGGCGCTTCTCGTCGAGAGTGCCGACCTCGACGTCGACCTTCGCCAGCACGCCGCGCTTCGCGTCGGGCTCGGTGCCCCTCAGGTCCGGGTCGGTCGCGAGCAGGGATCCGCCTGCGACCGCGTTGGTCGCGACGGGTTCGGTCGGGGTCCAGGTCCGACCGTCGAACTCGGTCAGCGTGAAGGCCCGCAGCGGACCGACGCTCGCGACGGTGGCCACCAGCGGGGCCGGGGTGGGCGTGGCGCTCGGGCTGGGCCCGGCCGGGGCCGCCGGCAGGGGCTCGGTGCTGCTCGAGGCCTTCGGCGTCGCGGCGGGGCCGGCCGGCGCGACCGAGTAGGTCAGGACCGTGCTGCCGGAGCGCTTGCCCAGGCTGTGGCGCATGTCGAGCTCGTCGGACAGGCGCAGGGGGCCGGCGGCCCCCGACCCGAGCGACGGCAGGTCGAACGACGACCAGGCGGGCAGCACGGTCAGGATCGGCCCCAGGACGAGGGCGCCGACGACCACGGCAGCCGTGGACCACAGGGCTGCGGAGGCGAGCCGGCCGCGCTCGACCGCGCCCGCGTGCGGGGCGGACGTGACGGCAAGGAGCAGGAGGTAGGCGGCGCCCGTCCACAGCAGGGCCCAGGCGCCGGCGTCGAATCCGAGCGTGAGCGCCGGGGCCCACATGGCCAGGTAGACCAGGCCGGCCCACCCGGCGCGCCCGAGCCCCACCGCGAGCAGGTCGCATGCCAGGAAGACGAAGAGCGCACCGACGAGGATGACCATCTCGACGGGTCTGGTGACGTCCATGGGGACGACCGAGGAGTCGATGAGGGCGAGCCCGTCCGACCAGACAGCCCTCGCGCGGTCCCACGTGTCCGGTGTGGGTACCAGCTGCAGGCGACCGGGGGGAGCGCCGTAGCGCAGGACCACGCCGACGGCGGCGGCCACCAGCCCGGCAGCCGACGGCACCCACCAGGTGCGCGTGAGGGCGCGCACCCCGGCGACGAACGCGGCCAGCAGCAGGACGCACAGCCAGATGACGCCGCGACCGCCTCCGGGGCTCAGCAGGTTGGCCAGCGCCAGGGTGCTCGCGCAGGTGCCCACGGCGACGAGCGCGGTGGCGAGCGTGGCGCGGGACCCGCGCGGTGCCCGGCGCGCGACGAGGCTCATCGGGCGTCACCCAGCATCCGCAGCCAGGCGTCGACCTGGTCCTCGCCGGACGTGACGCCCACGGCACGCCAGCCGGCCCGGCGCAGCGCGTGCAGCGTGTGCTCGGCCTCCCGGGACTGGCTCGGAGTGCCGCCGTCCGTGCGGACCATCGCCCAGCACTGCGCGGTGTCGGCGACGTGGGCCAGCGCCTCGCGACCGGCCGTCCCGGTGCCGCCCAGGAGGGCGAGCACGATCTCCCCGCCCGCCTCGGTGCTGTCGAGCATGTGGGCCGCGGCGACGAGCTGGTGCTCGGCCTGCGCGGCGCTGCGGGTCGGCTCCAGGTCGATGGTCCGGTCCAGCAGCGCGCTGCGGGCGGAGTCGGTGCGCGCGTGCAGGAACGGCGTCGTCAGGCCGGACACGTGCCCGCCGTCGAGGATGCGCACGGGGTGGCCGGCGTCGAGCATGGCCAGGGCCATCGATGCCGCGGTGGAGACGGTCCACTCCATCGCGTGCCCACCGCGCAGCGGCAGGTCCATCAGCACGGACACGGGTCGCATCCCGGCGCGCTCGTCGGAACGGACCATGAGCGCGCCCCGGCGGGCGCTGCTGCTCCAGTGCACGCGCCGCAGGTCGTCGCCCTCGCGGTAGTCGCGCAGCGACGCGTCGTCGGTGGACGGGGACCGTGCGCCGAGCGCGACGCGGTCGGGCTCGCCGACCAGGACGTCCGTGGGGGCGGGCAGCGTCCGGACGGCCGGCCAGACCCGGATCTCGGCGTCGTCGCCGAGCGTCGTGGTGGTCGCCATCGTGGCGAAGACGTCCGTCCGTGTCACGACGAGCGGCCCGATCGGCCACCGGCCGCGGCGGGCGGCCTCGACCGTGTAGCTCACCGTGACGTGCGCCCGTTCCCGCGTCACCTTGGCCTTGAGCGGGCGCCCGGCCGACAGCTCCGTCGCCGCCTGCTCGGCGAACCGCAGGCCGGCCAGGCGGGTGCGTGAGCCGGCGTCCCGTGCCCGGATGTGGACGTCGACGCCGACGACGGACCCGGCGTGCACGGGGTTCGGGGCGGCGACGCGCGTCACGTCGATCCGGTTGCGCCCGCGCGCCGGGTCGCGCCACGCGACCATCGTCGCGGCGCCGCCGACGCACAGCAGCGCGAGCGCCGCGATCCGCAGGAGGTCGAGCGACTCGAGCCCGGCGCCGAGCCCCAGGAGCACGAGCCCGGTGATGCCGAGGGCCCAGCCCCGCGGCGTGGGACGCAGGCGCATCAGCGCAGCGCGGAGCGCGTCCCGCGTGCGCTCACCGACGGGCTCGGGACGGCGACGCGCGCGACGACGTCCCGCACGATGGCCTCAGTGCTGCGGCCCGACAGCCGCGACTCGGTGCTGGGCAGCAGGCGGTGCGCCAGGACGGGTTCGGCCAGCGACTGCACGTCGTCGGGGAGCACGTGGTCGCGTCCGGCGATCGCCGCAGCAGACTTCGCGGCACGCAGGAGCTGGATGGCCGCGCGCGGGGACGCCCCGAGGCGGAGCCCCTGGTCCTCGCGCGTCGCGGTGACGAGGTCGACGACGTACCGCTTGACCCCGGGAGCGGCGTAGATCCGGCGCGCGACGTCGATGAGTCGGCCCACGTGCGCGGCGTCCGTCACGGGGCGCAGGTCCGCCAGCGGGTCGACCGTCTCCTGCAGGTCGAGCATCGCGAGCTCCGAGTCGACGCTGGGGTAGCCCACGGTGAGGCGCGCCATGAACCGGTCGCGCTGGGCCTCGGGGAGCGGGTAGGTCCCCTCCATCTCGACGGGGTTCTGCGTCGCGACCACCAGGAACGGGCGCGGCAGCGGGTAGGAGTGCCCGTCGACCGTGGCCTGGGCCTCCTGCATGCACTCCAGCAGCGCGGACTGCGTCTTGGGGGAGGCCCGGTTGATCTCGTCGCCGATCACGATGTGCGAGAAGACCGGGCCGGGCCGGAACTCGAACTCGCCCGTCTGGCTGCGGTAGATGTTCACGCCGGTCAGGTCGCTCGGCAGCAGGTCCGGCGTGAACTGGATGCGACCCACCTGGCAGTCGATCGAGCGCGCGAGCGCCTTGGCGAGCGTGGTCTTGCCGACGCCGGGCACGTCCTCCAGCAGCAGGTGCCCCTCCGCGAGCAGGACGGCGACCGTGGTCGCGACGAGCTCGGGCCGGCCCGTGACCACCTTCTCGATGCCGGCGCGCATGCGACCGGTGGTGGCGACGAGGTCGTCGAGCTCGGTCGACGACGGGACGGCCTGCAGCATGGCGCCTCCTTTGGCGGGTTGGTCCGGGACGAGCCTACGTGTGCGCACACGCCCCGGTCATCGGGATGGGGGTGAGATCGCTGCTCGCCCGAGAGCCTCCACTTCGCTCCACCGCGCGACCGTCCCCCGCCTCGAGTGTCGCTGGTCGACGGCCCGATCGCGTCCTGCTGTCCGGTATGTGGTGGAACCTCCGGGGCTGCGGCCGCGGTGCGCGTCGACGACGCGCCCGGGGCCTTCGTCGGCCACGAAATCCCTCCACTTCTCCCCACTGCTGTGACCTGCGAGAACGGTGCGCATACGGGTGAACTTAGGCCTCTCTGCGGTTGCTGGTGGAGTGAAGTGGAGTAGCGTGGAGGCACGTGGTGAGGCTGGGAGGGCCGAGCACGAGAGCGGGGAGGAGGGGTGGTGACCGGTGACGCGACGTCCGGCCTCTTCGGTTCGAGCGCGCCCTTCCTGGGCACCTACACCCCGCGGCTCGACGACAAGGGCCGGCTCATCCTCCCGGCCAAGTTCCGCGGTCAGCTCTCGACGGGACTTGTCATGACGCGCGGCCAGGAGCGCTGCCTGTTCCTGCTCCCGATGGACGAGTTCCGCCGCTACCACGGCCAGCTCGCGCAGGCCCCGGTGACGAGCAAGCAGGCCCGGGACTACCTGCGTGTCTTCCTGTCCGGCGCGAGCGACGAGCTGCCCGACAAGCAGGGCCGCATCTCGATCCCGCCGGTACTGCGCAAGTACGCCGGCCTCGACCGGGACGTCGCCGTGATCGGCGCCGGGACCCGCGTGGAGATCTGGGACCTGCAGGCCTGGGAGACGTATCTCGAGGAGCAGGAGTCCGGCTACGCCGACACCACCGAGGAGGTCTTCCCCAACGGACCCTTCTAGACGGTCGACGGCCGAAGCATGCCGCCCGGTGAGACCTCCTCCCGTCCGCTCTGACGCACTTCCCCGGCGTCAGAGGGTCGGTGGGGGATCTGGTCGGACGGCGGAGGGGCCGCGAGACCACCAGCGTTTTCCAGCAGCACCTGGTTGTGAACAGCACGAGCACGGGGGGAGGGACCGATGACCGACGACCGACCTGCGGACGAGCGCCACGTCCCCGTCCTCCTGCAGCGCTGCCTGGACCTGCTCGCACCGGCGCTCGCCGTCGAGGGTGCCGTCATGGTCGACTCCACCCTCGGGATGGGTGGGCACACCGAGGGTGTGCTGTCCGCGTTCCCGCACGTGCGGGTCGTCGGCCTGGACCGCGACACGCAGGCGCTCGAGCTCGCCGGGCGCCGCCTGGCCCGCTTCGGTGACCGGTTCACGGGCGTGCACGCGGTGTACGACGAGATCCGCGACGTCCTCGAGGACCTGGGGATCGGCGCCGTCCAGGGCGTGCTGATGGACCTGGGCGTGTCGTCGCTGCAGCTCGACGAGGTCGAGCGCGGCTTCTCCTACGCGCAGGACGCACCGCTGGACATGCGCATGGACGCGACGCGCGGCATCACCGCCGCCGACGTCCTGAACACCTACGACGAGCGCGACATCGCCCGGATCCTGCGGGTCTACGGCGAGGAGCGGTTCGCGCCACGCATCGCGCGCAACATCGTCGCCGCGCGGGCCAAGGCGCCGCTCGCGCGGACGGGGGAGCTCGTCGACATCCTGCGCGCCAGCATCCCGGCGGCGACGCGCAAGACGGGCGGCCACCCCGGCAAGCGCACGTTCCAGGCGCTGCGGATCGAGGTGAACGGCGAGCTGGAGACGCTCGAGCGGGCCGTTCCCGAGTCCATCGAGGCGCTCGCGGTCGGTGGCCGCATCGTCGTTGAGGCGTACCAGTCCCTCGAGGACCGGATCGTCAAGCAGGCGTTCGCGGCGGGGGCGACGACGAGCGCGCCGCCCGACCTGCCGGTGGTCCCCGACACGCACCAGCCGTACCTGCGGCTCGTGACCCGCGGCGCCGAGGAGGCCGACGAGGCCGAGCTCGCGCTCAACCCACGCTCCGCCTCCGTGCGGCTGCGTGCCGCCGAGAGGCTCCGGCCCACCCCGACGCACATGCGCCGCACCCACGCAGACCAGCACGGCAAGGCCCCCAGGAGGACCCCATGAGCGCCCAGGCAGCCGCCCGCGTCGCACCGCCGACGTTCGCGCCCCGTCCTCGTCCGGCCGTCCAGGCGCCGCCGCCGCCGCGGCTGCGCGTGGTCCGCGCACCGGCGCAGGCCCGTACGCGGGTGCCGTTCGTCCTGGTGTGCATGGGGATCCTGGCGGTCGCGCTGCTCTCGGCCCTCCTCCTCAACACGCAGATGGCGCAGGCCGCGTACGCCCGGCACGACCTGGTCAACCAGCTCAGCCGCCTCGACCAGGACCAGAAGGACCTGGCCGCGACGTTGGACGAGAAGTCGTCGCCGCAGTCGCTCGCCAAGGCCGCGGCCAAGCTCGGGATGGTGCCCGCGGCCGGGACCGGTTGGGTGCGGCTCTCCGACGGGAGCGTGCAGGTGGCACCCAAGGCGTCGAAGTGAGCGCGCCCACCGTCCAGCGACCGCGCACGCCCGTCCCGCAGCAGCGCTCCCGCGTCGGTGGGCCCGCCGCCTCGCGCGTCATCCCCGGACGGGTCGCCGTCGCGCCGGCGCGGTCCGGGTCGCGCGGGCGGATGCTGTTCCTGACGATCGCGATCGTCGCCGTGCTCGTGCTCTTCGCCGTCCAGCTGGTCAAGATCCAGGTGGTGAACGGCCCGACGATCGCCGCGAAGGCGCGCGCCGCACGGCTCATCGACGTGACGCAGCTCGGCACGCGCGGTCAGATCACGGACGTCAATGGCGTCGCGCTGGCCACGTCCGTCGAGCGCTACGAGATCTCGGTGAACCAGAAGCTCGTCGGGCAGTACCTGGGCACGGCCGACGTGCCGAAGGGGGTCGAGGGCGTCGCGACGCTGCTGGCGCCACTGCTGGACATGGACAAGCCCGAGCTCGGTGGCCTCCTGGTCGGCGAGAAGGGCTTCAAGGTGCTCAAGAAGGGCGTCCTGCCGCAGGTCGCCCGCGAGATCCGCGCGCTCAAGCTGCCCGGCATCAACGTGGACGTCGTCGCCGACCGGACCTACCCCAACGGCGCGCTGGCGGGCAACGTCATCGGCTTCGTCAACTCGGCGGGCGCCGGCCTGGAGGGGCTCGAGGCATCGCTCGACGACAAGCTCAAGGGCACCCCCGGCGAGGAGGTGTACGAGGGCGGCGCGAACGGGCAGGCGGTGCCCGGTGGATACAACCAGGACACGCCGGCCAAGTCCGGGAGCTCGGTGCGCCTCACGATCGACAGCGACATCCAATACCGCGCCCAGGCCGCCATCGAGGCGGCGAAGAAGTCGACCGGTGCGGACTCGGCCACGGTCGTCGTCGAGGATGTCCAGACGTCCGCGATCCTCGCGCTGGCCGACACCGGCTCGGTGGACCCGAACAAGCCGGGGGACTCGAAGGGTTCGCTCGCCCCGTCGGTCTCCAACGTCTTCGAGCCCGGCTCCACGGGCAAGGTCATCACGATGGCGGCCGCTCTCGAGGAGGGGCTGGTGGAGCCGACCTCGGAGTTCAAGGTCCCGTACAGCTACACCACCGACAACGGGCAGTCCTTCCACGACTCGCACGAGCACCCCACGCTCAAGCTGACGACCACGGGCATCCTGGCGCAGTCGTCGAACGCCGGCACGGTCATGATCGGCCAGCACCTCACCACCGACCAGCGTTACGACTACCTCAAGCGGTTCGGCTTCGGCAGCAAGACCGGCATCGAGCTACCCGGTGAGTCGCCCGGTCTTTTCTCGGACCCCGACGGCCGGTCCAAGTACGCCGTCCTGTTCGGCCAGGCCGTCGCCGTCAACGCGCTTCAGGTCACGCAGGTGTTCGCCACGGTGGCGAACCACGGCGTCCAGGTGGAGCCGCACATCATTGCGGGCTGGACGGACGCGGACGGCACGTACACACCCGCAGCCAAGAAGCCCTCGACGCGGGTGGTGAGCGCCAAGACGGCCGACACGGTGCTGCGCATGATGCAGAGCGTCACCGAGGAGGGCGGCACGGCCAAGACCGCCGCGATCCCGGGCTACATCGTCGCCGGCAAGACCGGTACGGCGCAGAACTGGCTCAACGGCAAGCAGGGCATCACGGCGTCGTTCATCGGCGCGGTCCCGGCGGACAACCCGCGGATCGTCGTCAGCGTCATCCTGCACAACCCGAAGTCGTCGATCTACGGCGGCGACGTCGCCGCGCCGGTGTTCAAGGACGTGGCCGCCTACACGCTCGGGAAGCTGGGCGTCGCACCGTCGGGAGCCAAGGCCAACCCGTTCCCGACGACGTGGTGACGCCCGGCGGATGCGGGGGCGCAGGCCTGCACCGGGGTAGATTCTCCCCATGACCTCACCCGCCCGGATGCGCCCGACGCATCCCGCGGACCACGGTCTCGCCGATCTCGCTGCAGCGTTCGACCTGATCACAGGCGTGCCGCAGGAGCTGGCGTCCGTCCGCGTCACCGGAGTCACCGTCGCCAGCACCGACGTCGAGCCGGGCGACCTGTTCGTCGCCGTGCCCGGCCTGCGCGTCCACGGTGCGACCTACGCCTCGTCGGCCGTCGCCGCGGGCGCCCTCGCCGTCGTCACGGACGAGGCGGGAGCCGAGCTGCTGTCCGACCTTGCCGTCCCTGTGCTCGTCTCGCCCGACCCCCGCGGCGTCGCCGGCCCGCTGGCGGCGCACGTGCACGGCACGCCGGGGGACCGGCTGACGACCGTCGGCATCACGGGGACGAACGGCAAGACGACGACCACGTACTTCGTCGACGCCGCGCTGCGCGCCGCCCACCGGCTCACGGCCGTGATGGGCACGGTGGAGCTGCGGATCGGCGACGAGGGCATCGAGAGCCCGCGCACGACGGTCGAGGCGCCCGTCCTGCAGGCGATCCTCGCGCTCGCGCTCGAGCGAGGTGCCACCGCGATGGTCACCGAGGTCTCCTCGCACGCGCTCGCGCTGGGTCGCGTGCACGGCCTGGAGTTCGACGTGGCCGCGTTCACCAACCTGCAGCGCGACCACCTCGACTTCCACGGCGACATGGAGGGCTACTTCCGCGACAAGGCCCGGTTGTTCGCGCCCGGGCAGGCGCGCCGCGGTGTGGTCGTGGTCGACGACGAGTGGGGCCGGAGGCTCGCCCGCGAGGCGCGGATCCCCGTCGAGTCGGTCGCGACGCACGTCGGTGCGCCCGAGGCCGACGACGCCGACTGGGCTGTCGTCGCCGCGGACATCGGGCTCGACGGCGTCGGGTCGACGTTCACGCTGCGCGCCCCGGACGGGAGGCTGCACGAGGCGGCCAGCCCGCTGCCCGGGCTCGTCAATGTCTCCAACGCGGCGCTGGCCGTCGTGGTCGCGCACGCGGCCGGGGTGCCGCTGGCGGCCGCGATCGAGGCCGTCGGGATCGCCGGCGCCGTGCCCGGCCGCATGGAGCGCGTCATCGAGCGGGGCGACGGCCTGCCGCTCGCGCTCGTCGACTACGCGCACACCCCCGACGCGCTCGTGCTCGCGCTCGAGGCCGTCCGCCCCATCACGCCGGGACGCCTGATCCTGGTGTTCGGCTCGGACGGCGACCGCGACCAGGGCAAGCGCCCGATCATGGGGGAGGTCGCCGCGCGCCTCGCGGACGTGATCGTCGTCACCGACGAGAACCCCCGTTCCGAGGAGCCGCAGAGCATCAGGTCCGCCATCCTTGACGGGGTCCGCGCGGTGCGGCCCGACCTGACCGACGTGCACGAGGCGACGACCAGCCGCACGCAGGCCATCCACGACGCCCTCGCCCTGGCCGACGAGCCGGACACCGTGATCATCACGGGCAAGGGGCACGAACCCACACAGGAGATCGCCGGCGTGTTCCACCGGTACAACGACCGTGACGTGCTGCGCAGCGCGTTCGAGCAGCGGGCCCGCGCGGTCCGCGACGCCGAGGCTGCGGAGAACCACGCGTGATCGCGCTGACGGCGGCCGAGATCGCCGCCGCGACCGGCGGCCGGCTGCACGCGGTCGACGACGCCGTGCTGGTGCACGGCGCCGTGGTCACGGACTCGCGCGAGGTCGAGACGGGCGGGCTGTTCGTCGCGCTGCCCGGCGAGCACGTGGACGGGCACGACTACGCGGCGACCGCGGTCGCCGCGGGTGCCGCGCTGGTGCTGGCCGCGCGTCCCGTCGCGGGCCCGGCCGGTGACCTGCCGGTCGTGCTGGTCGACGACGTGGAGCGCGCGCTCGGTGACCTGGCGCGCGAGGTGCTGGTGCGGCTGCGCGAGGCAGCCCTGGAGCCCGGTGGTTCGGAGCTCAAGGTCGTCGGCATCACCGGCTCCGTCGGCAAGACGACGACCAAGGACCTGCTCGCGCAGCTGTGCGGCACCGCGGGCCCGACGATCGCGCCCGTGCGGTCGTTCAACAACGAGATCGGCCTGCCGCTGACGGTGCTGCGCGCCGACGAGACCACGCGCTACCTGGTGCTCGAGATGGGCGCGAGCGGGCCGGGGCACCTGACCTACCTGACGGACATCGCGCCGCCCGACGTGGCGGTCGTGCTCGTCGTCGGGCAGGCGCACCTGGGCGGGTTCGGCGGGATCGAGGCGGTCGCGACGGCCAAGTCCGAGATCGTGCAGGGCCTGCTGCCGGACGGCGTCGCCGTGCTCAACGCCGACGACCAGCGCGTCTCGGCCATGGCCCCGCTGGCGCCTGGCGACGTGGTGACCTTCGGCAGCGCGCCGGCGAGCGACGTGCGCGCCGCGGACGTCGTCGTCGACCGCGCCGGCCGCGCCCGGTTCACGATCGTCACGGCGGGCGGCAGCGCGCCGGTCGAGCTGCGGCTCGTCGGTGAGCACCACGTCCACAACGCGCTCGCCGCGGCCGCCGCCGGCCTGGCCGTCGGGCTCACGCTCGACGACGTGGCCGCGGGGCTGAGCGCCGCGGACGCGCTGAGCCCGCACCGCATGCACGTCGTCGACCGTCCCGACGGCATCACGGTCATCGACGACTCCTACAACGCGAACCCGGACTCCATGCGGGCGGCGCTCAAGGCGCTCGCCGTCGTGGCCGGGCGCGACCGCCGCTCGGTGGCCGTCCTCGGTGAGATGCTCGAGCTCGGAGAGGGATCGCGCGAGGCGCACGACGCGCTCGGCACCCTGGTGGTCCGGCTCAACATCGGGCTGACGCTCGTGGTGGGCGAGGGCGCGCGCGGCATCCGCGACGGCGCCAACCGCGAGGGGAGCTGGGGGGACGAGGTCCTGCTGGCCGACGACCTGGACGCGGCGACCCGCTTCCTGGAGCAGGAGCTGCGCCCGGGCGACGTCGTGCTCGTGAAGTCGTCGTACGGCTCGGGGCTGTGGCGCCTCGGCGACCTGCTGGCCGCGGGGGGTGACGCCGCGTGAAGGCCGTCCTGATCGCGGGCTTCGTCTCGATGCTGGTCGCGCTGCTGGCCACGCCGCTGTTCATCCGGCTGCTCGTCCGCAAGCAGTACGGCCAGTTCATCCGGCAGGACGGACCCACCGCGCACTTCACCAAGCGCGGCACCCCGACGATGGGCGGCGTCGTCATCATCGGCGCCACGCTGATCGGTTGGGCGGGGGCGTTGCTGGTCACCGGTACGGCGCCGAGCGCGTCCGAGGTGCTGGTCCTGTTCCTCATGACCGGCCTGGGCCTGGTCGGCTTCCTCGACGACTACATCAAGATCTCGCGGCAGCGCAGCCTGGGCCTCAAGGCGCGGTGGAAGTTCGTGGGGCAGGGGCTGGTGGGCGTCACGTTCGCCGTCGCCGCGCTGCAGTTCCCCAACTCCCAGTTCCGCACCCCTGCGTCCACCCACATCTCGTTCATCCGCGACACCAAGCTGGACCTCGCGTTCGCCGGCGCCACGATCGGCCTGATCCTGTTCGTGGTGTGGGCCAACTTCCTCATCACCGCCTGGTCCAACGCGGTCAACCTCACCGACGGCCTCGACGGGCTGGCGACGGGCACGTCGCTCATCGTGTTCGGCTCGTTCGTCGTCGTCGGCGTCTGGCAGTTCAACCAGTCCTGCCAGTTCCTGGCGACGGCCGGCCCCAGCTGCTACGAGACGCGCGACCCGCTCGCGCTCGCGGTCGTCGCCGCCTCGATCACGGGTGCGTGCTTCGGCTTCCTGTGGTGGAACGCCAGCCCGGCCAAGATCTTCATGGGCGACACCGGCTCGCTGGCCCTGGGCGGGGCGCTCGCCGGGTTGTCGATCCTGACGCGGACCGAGATCCTGGCCGCGATCATCGGTGGCCTGTTCGTCCTCGAGGTGCTCTCGGACGTCATCCAGATCGGCTTCTTCAAGCTGACCGGCAGACGTGTGTTCAAGATGGCGCCGCTGCACCACCACTTCGAGCTCCAGGGCTGGGGCGAGGTCACCATCGTCATCCGGTTCTGGATCATCGCCGGGCTGTTCGTCGCGCTCGGAATCGGCATCTTCTACGCCGAGTGGGTGTCCGGCTAGGTGGCTCTCGATCTGGACGGCGCGCGCGTGGTCGTCGCGGGACTGGGCGTGTCCGGGCGTGCGGCGGCGGACGTGCTCGCGTCGGTCGGCGCGCGCGTCGTGCCCGTGGACGACGCCGCGGACGACGTCGTCTCGTCGGCCGACTACCTGGCGGGGACCGGGCTGGAGCGCGCCGACCTCGTCGTCGCGTCGCCCGGCCTGGCGCCGCACCACCCGCTGATCGCCGCCGCGCTCGCCCGGGACCTGCCCGTGTGGTCGGAGGTCGAGCTCGCGTGGCGGCTGCGGGCGCCGCGCGCCGACGGCCCCGCGCCGTGGCTCGCCGTCACGGGGACCAACGGCAAGACGACGACGGTGGGCATGCTCGACGCGATCCTGCAGGCCGCGGGCCGGACGTCGGCCGCCGTCGGGAACGTCGGCACGCCCGTGGTGCTGGCGGCGACGGACCCGACCTACGACGTGCTGGCCGTCGAGCTGTCCAGCTTCCAGCTCCACTTCACGCACTCCATGTCCGCGCAGGCGTCGGCAGTGCTGAACATCGCCGCGGACCACCTGGACTGGCACGGCGACCTCGACGCCTACGCGGCCGACAAGGGCCGCATCTACCAGCGCGCGCAGGTGGCCTGCATCTACAACGTGGCCGACGAGCGCACGATGCGTCTGGTCGAGGAGGCCGACGTCGTCGACGGCGCCGTGGCGGTCGGGTTCACCACCGGGACGCCGCTGGTCGGGCAGGTGGGTCTCGTCGAGGACGTGCTCGTGGACCGCGGGTTCGCGCGGCTGCGGCACACGCACGCCGCCGAGCTCGGCACGCTCGCGGACCTCGCGCAGCTCGCAGGCCCCGACGGGACGGTCCCGCGGCACGTGATCGCCGACGCCCTGGCCGCCGCGTCGCTCGCGCTCGCGCACGGCGTCGAGCCGGCCGCGGTGCGCGACGGGCTGCGCTCGTTCGCGCCGGGCGCGCACAGGATCGAGACCGTGGCCGTGCGCGACGGGGTCGCGTGGGTCGACGACTCCAAGGCCACCAACGCGCACGCCGCCGCGGCGTCTCTCGGGGCGTTCGAGCCGGGTTCGGTCGTGTGGATCGCCGGCGGGCTGGCCAAGGGCGCGCGGTTCGACGACCTGGTCCTTGCGCGGCGTGACCGGTTGGCCGCCGTCGTCCTGATCGGGGTGGATCGGGAGCCTTTGCGTGATGCGCTGGCCCGACACGCGCCGGATGTGCCGGTGGTCGAGGTCGACGCCGGTGAGACTGGCACGGTGATGACCCGTGCCGTGCAGGAGGCCCAGCGCCTCGCCGCGCGCGTGCCCGGTGTCGAGACCGGCACGCTCGCCCCGACCGTTCTGCTCGCGCCGGCGTGCGCGTCCATGGACCAGTTCGCGTCGTACGCGGCGCGGGGGAGCGAGTTCGGCGCCGCGGTGCGGGCGCTCGGATGACGGCGGCGACCCCGCGCGACGTCCCCGCCGAGCCGGTCCGCTCGCGGCTCGGCCAGTGGAACAGCGCGGTCACGAGCTACTACGTGCTGCTGGGCGCGACCGCCCTGCTGCTCGTCATCGGGCTCGTCATGGTGCTGTCGAGCTCGAGCGTGGAGTCGCTCGACGAGGGCCACTCGCCGTATGCCGTCTTCTTGAACCAGGCGCAGTTCGCGCTGATCGGGCTGCCGATCTTCTTCGTGCTGATGCGGCTGCCGGTACGGGTGCTCAAGGCGGTCGCGTGGCCGGCTCTCGGTGCAGGTGTGCTGCTCCAGCTCCTGGTCTTCTCGCCTCTGGGCCGGTCCACGGGCGGAAACACCGGCTGGATCTACCTGGGGTCGTTCTCCGCGCAGCCGTCAGAGGCGCTCAAGCTCGCCCTCGCCGTGTGGCTTGGCGTGGTCCTCGCGCGCAAGCAGGCGCTGCTGCAGCGCTGGCAGCACGTCTTCGTGCCGGCCGTGATCGTGGCGGCCGGTGCCATCGGGCTGGTCCTGCTCGGGCACGACCTCGGCACGGCGATGGTCATGATCCTTCTCGTTTTCGGCGCGCTGTTCGTTGCCGGCGTTCCCATGAAGATGTTCGCCGTCGCAGGTGCCGCCGGCATCGGCGTGGTCATCGCGCTGGCGCAGACCAGCAACCGGACGGCGCGCATCGGCAGCTGGCTCGACAGCTCGACGTGCAGCAACTCGGGTGCCTGCTACCAGACGCTGCACGGCGGCTGGGGCCTGGCCAGCGGCGGTATCGGCGGCCTGGGCCTGGGCCAGAGCCGCGAGAAGTGGTCGTACCTGCCGGCCGCGCACAACGACTTCATCTTCGCGATCCTCGGCGAGGAGCTGGGCCTGGTCGGCACGCTCATCGTGCTCGGTCTCTTCGGCCTGCTGGCCTTCGCCATGATCCGTGTCATCCGTCGCCACCCGGACCCGTTCGTGCAGATCACGACGGGTGCGATCCTGTGCTGGATCATCGGGCAGGCGCTGCTCAACGTCGCGGTCGTCATCGGCCTCGCCCCCGTCATCGGAGTTCCCTTGCCCCTCGTCTCGGCCGGAGGTTCGGCGCTGATCATGACGATGGCCGCGCTCGGCGTGGTCA
The DNA here is from genome assembly GCF_014837175.1 of Cellulomonas sp. JH27-2. GTDB lineage: Bacteria > Actinomycetota > Actinomycetes > Actinomycetales > Cellulomonadaceae > Cellulomonas. The sequence goes on from NZ_JACYFR010000006.1 coordinate 188,398, forward strand.
TCTCCTTCGCCCGCAGCGAGCCCGGCGCGGCCGAGGCGCTCGCCGCGCGACCCGGAGTGGTCCGGCGCTCGCTCGCCGTGATCGGGCGGGCCCGTGGCTGACGCGCGTTCCGTCCTGCTGGCCGGCGGCGGCACCGCGGGGCACGTCAATCCGCTGCTGGCGGTGGCCGACGAGCTGCGCCGCCGCGACCCGGCCACGATCCTGACCGTGCTCGGCACGACGCAGGGGCTCGAGGCGCGGCTGGTGCCGGAGCACGGGCTGCCGCTCGCCCCGGTCCCGCGCGTCCCGCTGCCTCGTCGGCCGTCGGCCGACCTGCCGCGTCTGCCCGCCAACCTGCGCGCGGCCGTCCGTGCGGCGGGGAAGGCGATCGACGAGTCCGGCGCGCGCGTCGTCGTCGGCTTCGGCGGCTACGTCTCGACGCCCGCCTACCTCGCCGCCCGCAAGCGCCGCATCCCGGTGGTCATCCACGAGCAGAACGCCCGCCCCGGCCTGGCCAACCGCCTGGGAGCCCGGTGGGCGGCCGCCGTGGCCGTGACGTTCGACGGGACGAGGCTGCGCGGTGCGCAGCTGACGGGCCTCCCGCTGCGGGCCCCCATCGCCGACCTCGTCGCGGAGCGCGCCCGCGACGCGGACGCGGCCCGGGCAGCGGGAGCCGCCGAGCTGGGCCTGGACCCCGCGCTGCCCACGCTGGTCGTCACCGGCGGCTCGAGCGGCGCCGCGAGCATCAACGCGGCGGCCGCCGGAGCGGCGGCGGACCTGCTGGCCGCCGGCGTGCAGGTCCTGCACCTGACGGGCATCGGCAAGGCCGAGCCCGTGCAGGCGGCCCTGGCCGGCGTGCCCGGCAGCGAGCGCTACCACGTGCGCGAGTACCTGACGCAGATGCAGCACGCGCTGTCCGTCGCGGACGTCATGCTGGGGCGGTCCGGCGCCGGCACGGTCTGCGAGCAGGCCGCGCTGGGGATCCCCGCCGTGTACGTCCCACTGCCCGTGGGCAACGGTGAACAGCGGCTCAACGCCGCCGACGTGGTCGCTGCGGGCGGCGGTGTGCTGGTCGAGGACGACGACCTGGACGCCGACTGGATCCGCACGCACCTGCCCGTCCTGCTGGTGGGGGACGAGGCGCCTGCGACCCGGGCCCGGATGGCCGCCGCAGCGGCGAGCGTCGGGGTGCGGGACGCCGCGGCGCGCGTCGCGGACCTCGTCGAGGCGCAGCTGAGGACCAGGCCGTGAGCGCGCTGCAGGACCTGGGTCGCGTCCACCTGGTGGGTGTGGGCGGCGCGGGCATGTCCGCGATCGCGGCGCTGCTGGCCGCGCGCGGGCTGGAGGTCAGCGGGTCGGACGCCGCCGACGGCCCGGCGCTGCCGGGCCTGCGCGCCGCCGGGGTCGCGGTCCACGTCGGTCACGACGCCGCGCTCGTCGAGGGCGTCGACACGCTGGTCGTCTCGTCGGCCGTCCGCGAGACGAACCCCGAGCTGGCCGCCGCACGCATGCGCGGGATCGCCGTGCTGCACCGCTCGCAGGCGCTCGCCGCGCTCATGGCCGACCGCGACGCCGTGGCCGTCGCCGGGGCGCACGGCAAGACGACGACGAGCGCGATGGTCGCCTCTGCGCTGCTCGCTGCCGGGACGGACCCGTCGTTCGCGATCGGCGGCACCGTGATCACCGCCGACGGAGTGCTGGGTGGTGCGCGGGACGGCGCCGGCGCGTTCGTCGCGGAGGCCGACGAGTCCGACGGCTCGTTCCTGGCCTACGAGCCGACCGTCGCCGTCGTGACCAATGTCGAGCCCGATCACCTGGACCACTACGGCACGCGCGAGGCGTTCGAGGACGCGTTCGTCGCGTTCGCGGGGCGCGTCCGCGTCGGGGGCACGCTCGTGGCGTGCGCGGACGACGACGGGTCCGCGCGGCTCGTGGCGCGCGTCCGCGACGACCTCGCCGCGCGGGACGTCACGGTCGTCACCTACGGCATCGACGCGTCCGCGGACGTCGTCGTCGCCCCGGCATCGGACGCGCCGGGTGCGTGGTCCGCACGCGTGACCGGGCTCGGTGCGAGCGTCGTCGTCGACCTGGCCGTGCCGGGTGCCCACAACGCGCTGAACGCGGCCGGAGCGTGGGCCGCGTGCGTCCGGCTCGGCACGGACCCGCAGGCCGCCGCCGACGGGCTCTCGACGTTCCGCGGCACGGGCCGCCGGTTCGAGGACCGCGGCACGGTGGCGGGCGTCCGTGTGGTCGACGACTACGCGCACCACCCCACGGAGGTGGCCGCGCTGCTGCGGGCCGCCCGCTCCGTCGTGGGCACGGGGCGCGTCCTCGTGGTCTTCCAGCCGCACCTGTACTCGCGCACCCGCACGTTCGCGGCCGAGTTCGGTGCCGCGTTCGACCTTGCGGACGTCGTCGTGATCACCGACGTGTACGCCGCGCGCGAGGACCTCGACCCCGACGTCACCGGCCAGATGATCGTCGAGCGAGTCCCCACCTCGGGGCGGGCGACGTTCGTGCCCGACAAGCACGACGCCGCGACCTGGCTCGCCGACCAGGCTCGTCCCGGTGACCTGGTGCTGACCGTGGGGGCCGGCGACGTGACCGGCCTGGGTGCGGTGATCCTGGACCGGCTCGAAGGACGCGGGCAGGACGCATGAGCCCGTCGCGCCCACCCCGACCCGTCGTCCACGCGCCGGCGCGGCCCGCGACGCCGCGACCGAAGCCACCCACCTCCGGGGCGACCCCGGCCGCGACGAGGCCAACGTCGGCCGCGGAGCGCGACGAGGCACGTGGCGGGACCCGAGGTGAGGCTCCGGCGACCGCTCCGGTCGCACCCGCGCGGCCCGTCGCGGCGAGCGCACCGGCGGGGACGGCCACGGCGACCGGAACGGTCCGCAACGTGTCCACGTACTCAGCCTCGGGCCGGCGGCTGTCGGGTTCGTCCGCACCGGGCGCCCCGGCCACGTCGGCGCCGCGGTTCTCCGTCAAGATCCCCGAGGTCGTCTCGCGGACGTCGACCGCCCGGTTCGCCGAGCGGGCCAGGGCCCGGCGCCGGCTCGCGCGTCGACAGCTCGCGATGATCGCGGGCGGCGTGGTGGGCGTGCTCGCCATCGCCTGGCTGCTCTTCTTCTCGCCGGTGCTCGCGCTGGACACCGATCAGGTGACCGTCTCGGGGGCCGGGTCGGTGGTCGCGGTCGACCAGGTGCTGGCCGTCGTCGACCAGCGGGCCGACGTCCCGCTGCCGCGGCTCGACACGATCACGATGCGCGACGAGATCCTGGACGTCCCGGGGGTCCGGGGTGCGCGTGTGATGAGGGACTGGCCGCACGGCGTCTCGGTGACCCTGGTGGCGCGCGAACCTGTCGCGGCGGTGCCTGACGGCTCGCGGTTCGCCCTGCTGGACATGGACGGGGTGCAGGTGGGGCGCGTGGACAGCGCGCCGAAGGGCCTGCCGGTCGTGGACGTGCCGGTGGGGGACAAGCGCACCTTGGACGCGGTCCTGTCCGTGCTCGAGCAGCTGCCGGACAAGGTGCTCGCGGACGTGAAGAGCGTCTCGGCCCGGACGCAGGACACGGTGACCATGAACCTGCGCGACGGCGTGCGCGTCGACTGGGGGAGCGCGACGCGGACGCCGCTGAAGATCGCGGTGCTCGACGCCCTGCGCGCATCGAAGGCGGGCAAGGACGCGAAGGTCATCGACGTCTCGGCGCCGGAGCTCCCGGTCACGCGATGACGTCCTCGATCGAGGTCGAGGAGAACTACCCGATGCTCGTCGGCGACACGCGCGGCGCGGTCGTTGATCGGCGGCAGGTGGCGACCTACGGTCACGCACTGACAGCACACCTGACATAACTATAACCCTCAACCTGAGGGTGAAGGTTGAATCCGGAGTCGGCGCGTCGGCCCCGAGAACACCGCGGCCAGGCCGCGTTCAGCACCGAGAACGAGAGGCACCCACCGTGGCAGCTCCGCAGAACTATCTGGCGGTCATCAAGGTCGTCGGTATCGGCGGCGGCGGCGTCAACGCCGTGAACCGCATGATCGAGGTCGGCCTCAAGGGTGTCGAGTTCATCGCCGTCAACACCGACGCCCAGGCCCTGCTCATGTCCGACGCGGACGTCAAGCTGGACGTGGGCCGCGAGCTCACGCGCGGTCTCGGTGCCGGTGCGGACCCCGAGGTCGGCAAGAAGGCAGCCGAGGACCACGCGGAGGAGATCGAGGACGTCCTGCGTGGCGCCGACATGGTCTTCGTCACCGCGGGCGAGGGCGGCGGCACGGGTACCGGCGGTGCGCCGGTCGTCGCGCGCATCGCACGCTCGCTCGGAGCCCTGACCATCGGTGTCGTCACGCGGCCGTTCACGTTCGAGGGTCGCCGCCGCTCGGTCCAGGCCGACGCCGGGATCGACGCGCTGCGTGCCGAGGTCGACACGCTCATCGTCATCCCGAACGACCGCCTGCTGCAGATCTCCGACCGGTCCGTCTCGGTGCTGTCCGCGTTCCACTCGGCCGACCAGGTGCTGCTGTCGGGTGTCCAGGGCATCACGGACCTCATCACCACGCCGGGTCTGATCAACCTCGACTTCGCCGACGTGAAGTCGGTCATGCAGGGCGCCGGCTCGGCGCTCATGGGCATCGGCTTCGCGCGCGGCGACGACCGTGCGGTCCAGGCCGCCGAGATGGCGATCTCGTCGCCGCTGCTCGAGGCGAGCATCGACGGTGCGCACGGCGTGCTGCTGTCGATCCAGGGCGGCTCGGACCTCGGTCTGTTCGAGATCAACGAGGCCGCCCGCCTGGTGCAGGAGGCCGCGCACCCCGAGGCGAACATCATCTTCGGTGCCGTCATCGACGACGCCCTGGGCGACGAGGTCCGCGTGACCGTCATCGCGGCCGGCTTCGACGGCGGCTCCCCGCAGGTGCGTCGCGACTCGCGTGCGCTCGGCCAGGTGAGCGGGGCGGCCGCGCCGCGCCAGGTCACCGCGCCCGCGTCGGTCGAGCCGGCGCGCGTGCCCGCGCCCCGCACGGAGGCGCCCGACGAGCTGACGGCGCCGGTCCCGTCCGCGGGGCCGACCACGTCGAGCCAGCCCGTCGTCCCCGCGTTCCTGTCCACCGAGGCCGAGCCCGTCCCGATCACCGGGGCGCTCGAGGTGCCGCGCATCTTCTCCGAGGACGCCCCGCGGCGTGAGCGCGAGCGCGACGAGCTGGACGTGCCCGACTTCCTCAAGTGAGCTGACGTGATCGACCAGGTGGACCTCGGTCCGGGCGTCCGGGCCGGGTTCACCGATCGCCACGGCGGCGTCAGTCTGGCGCCGTACGACGGGCTCAACCTGGGCGACCACGTGGGCGACGACCCGGACGCCGTCGCCGAGAACCGGCGGCGCGTGGCCGAGTGGCTCGGTGCGCCGCTCGTGCTCGCACGCCAGGTGCACGGGAGCCGCGTCGTCGTCCTGGCGTCCCCGGCGGACGCCGGTGAGGCGGACGGCCTCGTGTCGGTCGACCCAGGCGTGGCCGTCGGGGTGATGGTGGCCGACTGTGTCCCTGTCCTCCTGGCCGACCACGCGGCGGGTGTGGTCGGCGCCGCTCACGCCGGCCGGCCAGGTCTCGTCGACGGCGTCCTGCAGGCGACCGTCGCCGCGATGGTGGAGGCTGGGGCGCGCGTCGAGCGGATGGTCGCCGCGCTCGGTCCGAGCGTCCAGGGAGTTTCCTACGAGGTGCCCGCGGCGATGCGCGACGACGTGGTGGCGCGCGTGCCGGGCACGGCGGCCACGACGTCGTGGGGAACTCCCGCGCTCGACCTGCCGTCGGGGGTCGCCGCCGTGCTGGCCGACCAGGGCGTGACGACGGTCGTGCGGAGCGACGTCGACACGTACCTCGAGTCCCGCGTCTACTCCTTCCGTCGCGACGGGCGGACCGGCCGGTTCGCGGGTGTGATCAGGCCCTTGACAAAACATGGGATCACCTGAACGGCATGGGACTTCGGGCGTGTCGCGCCTGAGGCCTCGTCGTTCACGTTGCTAGCGTGGTCGACGAGCTGGACCCCCGGTGACCACGCCGGGCCAGGGTCCTCACGTTATGCCGGAGCTGTCCGGGGGAGGGGCGAAGGCCATGGCCGGAGCGCTGCGCAAGACGATGCTGTACCTCGGGCTGGCCGACGACCGCGGTGAGCACGAGGAGTACCTCGACGAGTACGACGGGGGAGAGATGCCGGCAGAAGAGCACGAGCACGAGGCCCAGGTCACCCCGCTGCGACCCGCGCGCGTCACGCACGCGCCGGTGCAGGAGGCGCCGTCTGCGGGTGAGCTTCGTCGCATCACCACGATCCACCCGCGCTCGTACAACGACGCCCGCAAGATCGGTGAGGCGTTCCGCGAGGGCATCCCGGTGATCATGAACCTCACCGACATGGACGACGCGGACGCGAAGCGGCTGGTCGACTTCTCGGCCGGCCTGATCTTCGGCCTGCACGGTGCTATCGAGCGGGTGACGGCCAAGGTCTTCCTGCTCTCGCCGTCGCACGTCGAGGTCTCGGGCGAGGCGGGTGCGCGTGACCCCGGTCAGCGTGCCGGCTTCTACAACCAGAGCTGATTCGTGCGGGTAGTCCTCTCTGTCGCCTACCTGGCGCTGCTGCTCTTCTTCATCCTGCTGCTCGTGCGGCTGGTGCTGGACTGGGTCCAGGTCTTCGCGCGCTCGTGGCGACCGACCGGCGTCGTGCTGGTGATCGCCGAGGCGACCTACACGGTGACGGACCCGCCGCTGCGGCTGCTGCGGCGGATCATCCCGCCGCTCCGGATCGGGTCGGTGGCGCTCGACCTGGGCTTCATGATCCTGTTCATCGCGTGCACGATCGGGCTGTCGATCCTGGGCGGCTACGCGATGTGACAGCTGGCTGTCGACGCGGCCGGGCTCACCGTGCCGGGTGAACGACGTCGACGAACGCATCCCCCGGGGAGTGCCACCCCCGCAATGTCCGCTACGGTGAGCCGAGGTGGTCGGTGGACTGCCCCCGGCCTGACCAGTACGACCGACAGAGGTGACGACGATGGCGCTGCTGACCGCAGACGAGGTGCTGAACAAGAAGTTCCAGGCGACCAAGTTCCGCGAGGGCTACGACCAGGACGAGGTCGACGACTTCCTCGACGAGGTCGTCAACACGCTCCGTGACCTCCAGGGCGAGAACGACGACCTGAAGACCAAGCTGGCCGCCGCCGAGCGTCGGATTGCGGAGCTCAGCCGCGCGGGCGCCCAGCAGGCTGCTCCCGCCCCCAAGCCCGAGCCGGAGCCGGAGCCCACGCCGGCCCCCGCTCCCGAGCCGGTCGTCGCCGCTCCGGCCCCGGCGCCCGTCGCCGCCCCCGTGGCCCCGGTCGCCGCCGCGCCGCAGCGCGGTGGCAACGAGCCCGAGTCCGCGACGGGCATGCTCGCCCTGGCCCAGAAGCTGCACGACGACTACGTGCGCAGCGGCCAGGAGGAGTCCGAGCGCCTGGTCGGCGAGGCCAAGAGCCAGGCCAACCGCATCGTGCGCGAGGCCGAGGAGACGTCGCAGCGCACGCTCGGCCAGCTCGAGCAGGAGCGCTCGCTCTTGGAACGCAAGATCGACGAGCTCCGGGTCTTCGAGCGCGACTACCGCACGCGTCTGAAGAGCTACCTCGAGAACCTTCTCGGCGACCTGGACAACCGCGGCAGCGCGCTGCCGCCGGCCCGTCCGGGGCAGTCGCAGCCGGGTGCCGACGCCCACAACCTCTGATCGAGCAGCGGGACGCAGGGCCGTTCCGCTGACCAGCATCGACACGCCACGCCGGGTGAAACCGGCGTGGCGTGTTGTGCGCGTCCTCTCCCGCGCTTACAGTCACGTGACCTTGACAGACAGGGGGGCCGTCATGGCCGTCAACGACTCCATCACCGCCGTCGACCTGACCGACAGCAAGGAGCTCGCCAAGCTCGTCCGTTCCTTCCCGGTGCGCGACGGGGAGAAGCCGTGGACCGGCAAGGAGGTCCGCGAGGTCGCCGACGAGCTGACCGCGGACATCGACCGTCTCACCGGCGAGCTCGCGTCCGCTGACGCCGAGCTGTCCAACTTGCTTCGCAACTCCGGCGACGGCGCGGGCGACGACCAGGCGGACTCCGGCTCGTCGGCGCTCGAGCGCGAGCAGGAGCTGGCGCTGGTGATCAACACCCGCGACATGCTCGGCCAGACGCAGCGGGCCCTCGCCCGCATCCAGGCCGGCACGTTCGGCACGTGCGAGTCCTGCGGCAACGCGATCGGCAAGGCCCGTGTGCAGGCCTTCCCGCGCGCCACGCTGTGCGTCACGTGCAAGCAGCGGGAGGAGCGGCGCTGAGCCGCCCGTAGACTCCTGCGGTGCCTTCTACCCCTTCGGTGGCTCGTCGCCGCCTCGTCGCCACGCTCGTGTCCGTGACCGTGCTGGTCCTGCTCGTCGACCAGCTGACCAAGGTCTGGGCGCTCGACTCGCTGACCGCCGGTGAGCGCACCGACGTGCTGGGCGGGTGGCTGGGCTTCGAGCTCGTGTTCAACCCCGGTGCCGCGCTGTCGATCGCGACCGGGATGACGTGGTTGCTGACCCTGGTCGCGGCTGTCGTCGTGGTCGTCATCGTGCGGGCCTCGCGCCGCATCGGCTCGGCCCTGTGGGCCGTCTCGCTCGGCCTGCTGCTGGGTGGCGCGCTCGGCAACCTGATCGACCGCATGTTCCGGCAGCCAGGGATCGCGCGCGGTCACGTCGTCGACTTCATCGCGTACGGCGACTGGTTCGTCGGCAACGTCGCCGACATCGCGATCGTCGTCGCCGCCGTGCTCATCGTCCTGGCCGTGGTGCTGGGCATCCACCTCGACGGGACGCGGGAGGGTCAGCGCTCCGACGACGCCGCCGAGCCGGTCACGCCGGTCGCGCCGGCCGAGTCCGACGGCGAGGCGCGCACCGGTGCCTGAGACGCGCGCGCTGCCCGTCCCCGACGGTCTGGCCGGCGAGCGGGTCGACGCGGCCCTGTCGCGCCTGCTGGGCCTGTCCCGCACGCGTGCGGCCGAGATCGCTGCCGCGGGTGGCGTCCGGGTCGACGGCCGTGCGGTGGGCAAGTCCGACCGGCTGATGGCCGGGGCGTGGCTCGAGGTCGAGATCCCCGAGGTGGCGCCTGTCGCGGTCGAGGTCGTGGCGGAGCCCGTGCCCGGCATGGTCGTGCGGTACGACGACGACGACCTCGTCGTGATCGACAAGCCGGTGGGTGTCGCCGCGCACCCGTCGCCGGGTTGGACGGGGCCGACGGTCGTCGGCGCGCTCGCCGCCGTCGGGTACCGGATCTCGACGTCGGGCGCGGCCGAGCGCCAAGGCATCGTGCACCGCCTCGACGCAGGCACGAGCGGCCTCATGGTCGTGGCGAAGAGCGAGCACGCATACACGGTCCTCAAGCGCGCCTTCAAGGAGCGCACGGTCGAGAAGGTCTACCACGCGCTCGTCCAGGGCCACCCGGAGCCGACGACCGGCACGATCGACGCCCCCATCGGGCGCCACCCCAGCTCGGACTGGAAGTTCGCCGTGGTCGCGAGCGGCAAGCCCAGCGTCACGCACTACGAGGTGCTCGAGATGCTGCCGGCCGCCTCCCTGGTCGAGGTGCACCTGGAGACCGGGCGCACCCACCAGATCCGCGTGCACTTCTCCGCGCTGCGCCACCCGTGCGTCGGCGACCTCACCTACGGGGCGGACCCGTCGCTCGCGGCGCGCGTGGGCCTGACGCGGCAGTGGCTGCACGCCATGCGCCTCGGGTTCCACCACCCCACCACGGGCGAGTGGCTCGAGCTGACGAGCGAGTACCCGGACGACCTGGCCAAGGCCCTGGCCGCCCTGGGCGAGGGGTATCGGTGACCGTCGTCGTCCGGGTCGAGGACGAGGCCCAGCGCGCCGCCATGACGGCGATCCGCATGGCGGTCTTCGTCGACGAGCAGAACGTCGATCCGGCACGCGAGATCGACGCGCTGGACGACGACCCGACCACCGTGCACGTGCTGGCGTCGGCCGACGACGGTACGCCGCTCGGCACGGCCCGCCTGCTCGCGCCGCACCACGAGGGCGACCCGGCCCACATCGGGCGCGTCGCGGTGACGGCGGCCGCGCGCGGGCTGGGCGTCGGCGCGGCGCTCATGACCGCGCTCGAGGACGAGGCGCTGGCCCGGTTCGGGATCGTCCGGGACGGGGTCCGGACGGTCGCCGTCGAGCTCAGCGCGCAGGAGCAGGCGCTCGGTTTCTACGAGCGACTCGGGTACGTCGCGCGCCCGGAGCGGTACCTCGACGAGAACATCTGGCACCGCGACGCGGTGAAGATCGTCACGTCCTGAACCGGCCCGCGGGGCGGTCCCGACGTGTCGGTGGACCGACGTAGGATCGCCCGCATGGCTGCTGCTGGAGGATCCGACTTCGTCCACCTCCACGTGCACACCGAGTACTCGATGCTCGACGGTGCGGCGCGCCTGGGCGACCTGTTCGCGGAGGTCGAGCGGCTCGGTCAGAGCGCGATCGCGACGACCGACCACGGCTACCTGTTCGGCGCGTTCGACTTCTGGGCCAAGGCCACGGCGGCCGGGGTCAAGCCCATCATCGGCGTCGAGGCCTACGTCACGCCCGGCACCAGCCGGTTCGACCAGACGCGCGTGCGGTTCGGTCAGCAGGGGCAGGAGGCCGACGACGTCTCGGCGCGCGGTGCCTACACGCACATGACCCTCCTGGCCCGCAACAACGAGGGCCTGCACAACCTGTTCCGCGCCAGCTCGCTCGCGTCGCTCGAGGGGCAGCTGGGCAAGTGGCCGCGCATGGACCGCGAGCTGCTGTCGACGTATGCCAAGGGCATGATCGCCACCACCGGCTGCCCGTCGGGCGAGATCCAGACGCGGCTGCGGCTCGGCCAGTGGGACGAGGCGGTCCGCGTCGCCGGAGAGCTGCAGGACATCTACGGCAAGGACTTCTTCTACGTCGAGCTGATGGACCACGGCATCGACATCGAGACCCGGGTGCTCAAGGACCTGCTGCGGCTGTCGGAGACGATCGGTGCGCCGCTGCTGGCCACCAACGACCTGCACTACGTCAAGCAGGAGGACCGCGGGTCGCAGGACGCGCTCCTGGCGATCAACTCCGGCTCGACGCTCACGGACCCGGACCGGTTCAAGTTCGACGGAGACGGCTTCTACGTGAAGTCGGCAGCTGAGATGCGCCGCATCTGGGCGGAGCACCCCGAGGCGTGCGACAACACGCTGCTCGTCGCCGAGCAGTGCGAGGTCTCGTTCAACACGTCGGCCAACTACATGCCGAACTACCCGTGCCCGCCCGGCGAGGACGAGACGAGCTGGTTCATCAAGGAGGTCGAGACCGGCCTGCAGGCGCGCTACCCGGCCGGCATCCCGGACGAGGTGCGCAAGCAGGCGGAGTACGAGACCGGCGTCATCACGCAGATGGGCTTCCCGGGGTACTTCCTCGTGGTCGCCGACTTCATCAACTGGGCCAAGGACAACGGCATCCGCGTGGGGCCGGGGCGTGGTTCCGGTGCCGGCTCGATGGCCGCCTACGCCATGAAGATCACCGACCTCGACCCGCTGCAGCACGGCCTGATCTTCGAGCGGTTCCTCAACCCCGATCGCGTCTCGATGCCCGACTTCGACGTCGACTTCGACGAGCGTCGGCGCGGTGAGGTCATCCGGTACGTGACGGACAAGTACGGCGAGGACCGCGTCGCGCAGATCGTCACGTACGGCACGATCAAGGCCAAGCAGGCCCTCAAGGACTCCGCCCGGCTGCTGGGCATGCCGTTCGCGATGGGGGAGAAGCTCACCAAGGCGATGCCGCCCGCGATCATGGGCAAGGACATCTCCCTGACGGGCATCTTCGACCCCGCCGACAAGCGATACAACGAGGCCGAGGAGTTCCGGCAGGTCCATGCGGCCGACCCGGAGGCGCAGCGCGTCGTCGAGCTCGCCAAGGGCATCGAGGGCCTGAAGCGCCAGTGGGGCGTCCACGCCGCCGGCGTCATCATGTCCAGCGACCCGCTGATCGACATCATCCCGATCATGCGGCGCCCGCAGGACGGCGCCGTCATCACGCAGTTCGACTACCCGACGTCCGAGGGCCTCGGCCTGATCAAGATGGACTTCCTGGGGCTGCGGAACCTGACGATCCTCGACGACGCGCTCGAGAACATCGTCATGAACGACAAGGAGCCGGTGGTCCTGGAGGACCTCGAGCTCACCGACCGCAAGACCTACGAGCTGCTGGGCCGCGGCGACACCCTGGGCGTGTTCCAGCTCGACGGCGGCGGCATGCGCTCGCTGCTGCGCCTCATGCGACCCGACAACTTCGAGGACATCTCGGCCGTCGGCGCCCTGTACCGACCGGGCCCGATGGGCGCCAACTCGCACACCAACTACGCGCTGCGCAAGACGGGCGCGCAGCAGGTCACGCCCATCCACCCCGAGCTGGCCGAGCCGCTCGAGGACATCCTGGGTACGACGTACGGCCTGATCGTCTACCAGGAGCAGGTCATGGCGATCGCCCAGCGCGTCGCCGGGTACTCGCTCGGTCAGGCCGACATCCTGCGTCGTGCCATGGGCAAGAAGAAGAAGTCCGAGCTGGACAAGCAGTTCGAGGGCTTCTCCGGCGGCATGGTCGAGCGCGGGTTCTCGATGGCGGCCGTGCAGACGCTGTGGGACATCCTGCTGCCGTTCTCCGACTACGCGTTCAACAAGGCGCACTCGGCCGCGTACGGCGTGGTCTCGTACTGGACCGCCTTCCTCAAGGCGAACTACCCGACCGAGTACATGGCGGCGCTGCTCACCTCGGTGCGCGACGACAAGGACAAGTCGGCGCTGTACCTCGGCGAGTGCCGGCACATGGGCATCACCGTGCTGCCGCCGGACGTGAACTCGTCAGCCGCCAACTTCACGGCCGTCGGCACCGACATCCGGTTCGGTCTGACCGCCGTGCGCAACGTCGGCGCCAACGTGGTCGACGCGATCGTGCGGGCCCGCGAGGAGAAGGGCGCCTTCACGTCGTTCACGGACTTCCTCGACAAGGTGCCCGCGGTCGTCTGCAACAAGCGCACCATCGAGTCGCTGATCAAGGCCGGCGCGTTCGACTCCCTGGGCCACCCGCGCCGGGCCCTGCTGCTGGTGCACGAGCAAGCCGTCGACGCGGTGATCGGCGTCAAGCGCAAGGAGGCCGAGGGGCAGTTCGACCTGTTCGCGGACGTGTTCGGCGGCGACGACGACCCCGGCTTCTCCATCGCGATCCCGGACCTGCCGGACTGGGACAAGAAGCAGCGGCTGGCGTTCGAGCGCGAGATGCTCGGCCTGTACGTGTCCGACCACCCGCTGTCCGGCATCGAGCACGTGCTGGCGGCGGCGGCGGACGTGTCGATCGCGACGCTGAACGCCGACGAGGCGCGGCCCGACGGCTCGACCGTCGTGGTCGCGGGACTCATCACGTCCCTGCAGCGCAAGATGTCCAAGCAGGGCAACCCGTGGGCCGCGGTGACGATCGAGGACCTCGAGGGCGCCGTCGAGATCATGTTCTTCGGCGAGACGTACCTGGCCTACTCCACCGTGCTGGCCGAGGACGCGGTCGTCGTCGTGCGGGGGCGTGTGCGCCGGCGCGACGAGACCATGCAGCTGCAGGCGATGGAGGTGTCGCTGCCCGACGTCTCGGTCACGGCCGACTCGCCGGTGGTCGTCTCGATGGCCGTCGCGCGGTGCACGCCGCCGCTCGTCGAGCGGCTGCGCGAGGTGCTCTCGACCCACCCCGGCGTCACCGAGGTGCACCTGCGCCTGACCCAGCCCGGGCGGGCCACGGTCATGCGGCTCGACGACGGCCTGCGGGTCGAGCGGTCGCCGTCGCTGTTCGGCGACCTCAAGGCGCTGCTCGGGCCGAGCTGCCTGGCGTCCTGAGCTCAGCCGACCGTCGCGGCGAGCTGCCCGCCGGGCAGGTCGACGACGACCTCGTCGCCGCGGCGCAGCTGACGGCCACGGCGCAGCTCGGGCTCACCGTTGACGCTCACCGCGCCGTCCTCGATCAGCTCGCGGGCGGCCGAGCCCGACTCGGCCAGGTCGGCGAGCTTGAGGAACTGACCCAGCCGGATGGAGTCGTCGGCGATCGGCACGGTCGCGGTGTGCTCGTCGGGTGAGGGTCCAGTGATCATGGGCACAGTCTGCCCCGGGATCGGGCATGACCGGGCTCTCGCACGGCCGCGCGGCATAGACTCGGCGCGTGATCTCCCGCATCGACCTGCGCGGTCGCGCCCTGTCGCGTCGTGAGCTCCTCGCCGAGCTGCCTCGTGCCGAGGTGGACGTCGAGCACGCCGGGACCGTCGTCGCGCCCATCATCGACGACGTCCGCGCCCGCGGTGCCGCCGCGCTGCGGGACCTCGCCGAGCGGTTCGACGGTGTGCGCCCCGCAGCCCTGCGCGTGCCCGCCGATGCGATCGCGGACGCCGTGCGGGTGCTCGCGCCCGACGTGCGCGCGGCCCTCGAGGAGACCATCCGCCGCGTGCGCCAGGTCCACGGCGCGCAGGTCCCCGCCGACTTCACGGTCCAGGTGGCACCGGGTGCGCAGGTCCGTCAGCGGTGGGTTCCCGTCCGGCGCGTCGGGCTGTACGTGCCCGGCGGCCTGGCGGTCTACCCCTCGTCGGTGATCATGAACGTCGTCGCCGCGCAGGCGGCCGGCGTCGGCTCCCTCGCCGTCGCGTCCCCGCCGCAGAAGGACGCCGACGGCCTGCCCGACGCTGTGGTCCTCGCGACGTGCGCGCTGCTCGGCGTCGACGAGGTCTATGCGGTCGGCGGTGCGCAGGCCGTGGCGATGTTCGCGTACGGCGCCGCAGGCTCCGAGGCTGCCGACGGCGAGACGCTGTGCGAGCCGGTCGACGTCGTCACGGGTCCGGGCAACGTCTACGTCGCCGCGGCGAAGCGTCTGGTGCGCGGCGTGGTCGGTATCGACGCCGAGGCGGGCCCGACCGAGATCGCGATCCTGGCCGACGGCGGCGCGAACCCCGTGCACGTCGCGGCCGACCTGGTCTCCCAGGCCGAGCACGACCCGCTCGCCGCCGCCGTGCTCGTGACGCCCAGCGTCGAGCTCGCCGGTGCGGTCGAGTCCAAGCTCGTCGACCTGGTCGACGCCACGTTCCACCGTGACCGGGTGGCGACGGCCCTGGACGGCCCGCAGTCGGCGATCGTCCTGGTGGACGACCTGGAGGCCGGCCTCGAGGTCGTCAACGCGTACGGCGCCGAGCACCTGGAGATCCAGACGGCGGACGCCGCGCAGGTCGCCGAGCGCGTGAGCAGCGCCGGCGCCATCTTCGTCGGCCCGTACTCCCCGGTCTCGCTGGGCGACTACATGGCCGGATCCAACCACGTCCTGCCGACCGGCGGGTGCTCGCACTTCACGAGCGGCCTGGGGGTCCACTCGTTCCTGCGGGCGGTCCAGGTGATCGAGTACGACGCGGACGCGCTGGCGCAGGTGGCCGCGCCGATCGTCGCCCTGGCGCAGGCCGAGGGTCTGCCCGCGCACGGCGAGGCGGTACGGGCGCGTTTCTGACGGTGCGGGCCGTGTGGCCCGCACCGTCCCGCAAGTGCACAGTAGGAGCACGACGACACGCGCCCGTGCAGCGCGAGGGAAGTGAGCGCTGAGAGTGACGCCATCCATGACAGGCAGTGTGGGAACAGGCGCAGGCCGAGCAGGCAACGCCGTCTTCGAGCACCGCGACGTCGCGCTCCTGGCCGTGACCGCCGTCGAGGCGCCCGTGGTCATGCCCTCGGGCCGGTTCGACGAGCAGCTCGCCGCGACGCTCAAGCGGCTGCGCCTGCCCAAGGGCCTGCTGCGCCGCGTCGCCGGGGTGACCGAGCGACGCTGGTGGGACGCCGGCACGACGTTCGACGACGCGGCCACGCAGGCCGCAGCCAAGGCGCTCGCGGAGTCCGGGGTCGACCCGAGCGACGTCGGGCTGCTCATCAACACGTCCGTGACGCGCACGCACCTCGAACCGTCTGTCGCCTCCCGCATCCACGACGGGCTGGGCCTGCCGTCGAGCGCGCTCAACTTCGACATCACCAATGCGTGCCTGGGCTTCGTCAACGGCCTGACGCTGGCGGCCCAGCTCATCGACGCGGGTCAGATCCGGTACGCCGTGATCGTGGACGGCGAGGACCCCCAGCCCACCCAGGAGGCGACGATCCGGCGGTTGTCGGAGGGCGACTCCACGCGTGAGGACTTCCTGCGCGAGTTCGCGACGCTGACGCTGGGAGCAGGTGCCGCCGCGGCGGTGCTCGGCCCCGCGAGCCTGCACCCGGGTGCGCACCGCGTCCTGGGCGGCGTGTCGCGTGCGGCGACCCAGCACCACACGCTGTGCGTCGGCGGCCCCGACGGCATGTCGACCGACCCGCAGGGCCTGCTCGACGGTGGGCTCGAGCTCGTCGTCGACGCGTGGCACGAGGCCGAGCCGCGCTGGAACTGGAACGCCGCGGACCGCTTCATCACGCACCAGGTCTCGACCGTGCACACCAAGTCGATCGTCGACGCGCTCGGGCTCGACAAGCGTCGCGTGCCGACGACGTTCCCGCTGTGGGGCAACGTCGGTCCCGCATCGTTGCCGATGACGCTGGCCGCCGAGGCGGACTCCCTGTCCGCGGGCGACCGCGTGGTCTGCATGGGCGTCGGCTCGGGCCTCAACACGGCCATGACGGAGATCGTCTGGTGAGCTCGCACGTCACAGCGGCATCCCTGCCTCCGAGCGGGCTGCCGGGGCTGGACCCTGCCTGGTCGCGGGTGGTGCGTACCCCGTCCGGTGCGTGGCACGTGCTCGACAACGCCTCGCGGCTCGAGGCCGAGCCGGTCGGCACGATCCTCGCCGTGCACGGCAACCCGACCTGGTCGTACCTGTGGCGCTCGTTCGTCGCCGCCGCGACGCGCGCCGAGCGGCCGTGGCGCGTGATCGCCGTCGACCAGCTCGACATGGGGTTCTCCGAGCGCACCGGCCGGCAGCACCGGCTGGCGGACCGCGTGCGCGAGCTCGGTGAGCTCACCGACGTCCTGGCGCTCGAGGGCCCCGTGGTGACGGCCGGTCACGACTGGGGCGGCTCGATCAGCCTCGGCTGGGCCGTCGACCACCCCGACCTGCTGGCCGGCGTGGTGCTGCTCAACACCGCCGTCTACCAGCCGCTGGGGGAGCGAGCCCCGGCGGCACTGCGCCCCGCCATGGTGGGCGGCGTCCGGCAGGCTGCCACGGTCACGACGACGGGCTTCATCGACACGACGCTCGCACTGGCGCACCCGCGCCTGACCAAGCCGGTGCGCGACGCGTTCCGCCTGCCGTACCGCACGCCGTCACGCCGCGCCGCGGTGGGCGACTTCGTCGAGGACATCCCGGCGACCGCAGAGAACCCGAGCCGGCCCGAGCTCGAGCGCATCGCCGCCGGCGTGCGTGACCTGCAGGTGCCCGCGCTGCTGGCGTGGGGTGCGCGCGACCCGGTGTTCTCCGACCGGTTCCTCGACGACCTGCGCGACCGTCTGCCGCACGCCGACGAGCACCGCTACCCGACCGCGGGCCACCTGGTCGCCGAGGACGAGGACGTGGCCTCCGGTGTGCTGCGCTGGCTGGACGCGCGCGTCACGAATGCCGGCGAGGCCGCGGCGCACCTGGACCCGCCGGCCGACGGCACGCCCGTGCGCCTGCTGGGCGCGGCCCTCGACGAGCGTGCGGACGACGACGGCCCCGCGCTCGTGGAGCTGCGCGGAGGTGGCAGCCGGACGATCTCGTGGCGTGCGCTCGCGCGCCGCACGGCCGAGCTGTCCCGTGGCCTGGCGGCGCTGGGTGTGCGACCGGGCGACCGGGTCGCGGTGCTGATCCCGCCCGGCGCGGACCTGACCGCCGTCCTGTACGCGTGCCTGCGCCTCGGCGCCGTGGTGGTCGTCGCGGACGCGGGGCTGGGCGTGGGCGCGCTGTCGCGTGCGGTCAAGGCATCGCGCCCGGTCGCGGTGATCGGCATCGAGCGCGCCCTGCTCGCGGCCCGTGCGTTCGGCTGGGCTCCGACCCTGGTCGCCGCGGGTCCCGTGCATCGCCGGTCCCGAGGGGCGCTCGGCGTGGACGCGACGCTCGTCGAGGTCGCCGAGCTGGGGGCCGGGATCGAGCTGGACCCGGCGCAGCCGCAGCCCGACGACGAGGCCGCGGTGCTGTTCACGTCGGGTTCCACGGGCCCGGCCAAGGGCGTCGTCTACACGCAGCGCGGGCTCGCAGCCATGCGTGACGCGGTCGCGACGACGTACGGCATCAGCCCCGACCGCCCGTTCGTCGCGGCGTTCGCCCCCTTCGCGCTCCTCGGTCCGGCTCTCGGTGCGACGAGCGCGAGCCCCGACATGGACGTGACCGCACCGCGCACCCTGTCGGCCGCGGCGCTCGCGGCGGCCGTGCGTGCGGTCGACGGGTCGGTCGTGTTCGCGTCGCCCGCGGCGATCGTCGGCCTGCTCGAGACGGCCGGTGACCTGGGCGACGACGACCGGACCGCGCTGGCCGGCGTCGGGACGCTCCTGTCGGCGGGAGCACCGGTGCCGAGCGAGCTCCTGCTGGCCGCCCGTGAGCTGCTTCCTGCGGCCGAGCTGCACACGCCGTACGGCATGACCGAGATGCTGCCCGTCACGGACGTCGAGCTCACTCAGATCCTGGCGGCCGGCGACGGTCCGGGCGTCTGCGTGGGGCGTCCCGTCTCCGGTGCGGCCGTGAGCGTGAGCGCGCTCGACGAGACCGGCGCCGCGACGGGGCAGCCGTCCACCGAGCCGGGCGTCCTCGGCGAGATCCTCGTCGGCGGTGCGCACCTCAAGGCCCGCTACGACAGGCTCTGGTTCACCCAGGACGTGTCGGCCCGCGACGCCGGGTGGCATCGCACGGGTGATGTCGGAAGGCTCGACGCCGAGGATCGGCTGTGGGTGGAGGGGCGCCTCGCCCACGTCGTCGTGACGGATGCGGGCGTCGTGACGCCCGTGGCGCCCGAGCGGGCGGTCGACGCCGTGACCGGCGTCGTGCGCTCGGCGGTCGTCGGGGTGGGCCCCGCGGGCACCCAGCAGGTGGTCGTCGTCGTCGAGCCGGACGGCTCGTCGCGCGCCGGGCTGGCGCCCGCCGACCTCGCGGCGCGCGTGCGCGCTGCGCTCGACGTCCCCGTCGCCGCGGTCCTGACGCTGCCCGAGCTGCCGACGGACCTGCGGCACAACTCCAAGATCGACCGCACGCGGATAGCGGCCTGGGCCGACGCCGTCCTGGCGGGTCGCCGGGCGAAGCCGTGACGGGCGCCGGCGGCCGCACGGTCCTGGTGACCGGCGCGAGCGGCATGCTCGGCGGTGGCGTGGCGGCCCGGCTCGTCGCCGACGGGTGGGACGTCCGTGCGCTGCAGCGACGACCGTCCGGCGTCGTGGGGGCCGCGGACGTGCTCGGCTCGGTCACGGATCCCGACGCGGTCGCGCGCGCGGTCGACGGTGTCGACGCGGTCGTCCACCTGGCCGCCAAGGTCGACATCGTCGGCCCCGAGCAGGAGTACCGGGCGGTCAACGTCGAGGGCACGCGCACCCTGCTCGCCGAGACGCGGGCCGCGGGCGTCCCGCGCGTCGTGTTCGTCTCGTCGCCGTCCGTCGCGCACGTGGGCGGCTCGCTCGTCGGGGCGGGGGCCGGTCCGGCCGAGCCGGCGCACGCCCGCGGGCCCTACGCGCGCACCAAGGCGTCGGCCGAGCTGCTCGCGCTCGGCGCCGACGCGCCCGGCCACCGGGTCCTCGCCGTCCGACCGCACGTCGTGTGGGGGCCGGGGGACACCCAGCTGATCGGCAGGATCGTCGAGCGTGCGCGTGCCGGGCGGCTGCCCGTGCTGGGGTCGGGCGCACCGCTCATCGACACGACCTACGTCGACAACGCCGTGGACGCGCTGGTCGCCGCCGTGGTGGCGCCCGACGACGCCTACGGCGCGGCCTACGTCGTCACGAACGGCGAGCCGCGCCCGGTGCGCGAGCTCATCGAGCAGATCTGCGCCGCGAACGGTGTGCCCGTGCCGCGGCTGCGCGTCCCCGCGGCACTCGCTCGGGGCGTCGGAGCCGGCCTGGACGCGGCGTGGGCGCACCTGCCGCTGCCGGGCGAGCCGCCGCTGACGCGGTTCGTCGCCGAGCAGCTGTCCACCGCGCACTGGTTCGACCAGCGGCGCACGCGCCGGGCCCTGCGCTGGGAGCCGCGCGTCAGCGTCGACGAGGGCATCGCCCGCCTGGCCGCGCACGCGGGCGTCCCGTGGACGGCGCCCGCGCCCGTCGTCGGGCGTCCCTAGACTCGGTCGCGTGACCGCCCAACCGCTGCCGCTGCGACCCGAGCTCGCCGGGCTCGAGCCCTACGGGGCTCCCCAGCTCGACGTCCCGCACCTGCTCAACGTCAACGAGAACCCGTACGCGCCGTCGGAGCAGGTGGTCGCCGACGTCGCGGCCGCCGTCGCCGACGCGACGCGCGGGCTCAACCGCTACCCGGACCGCGACTTCACCGCGCTGCGCGAGGACCTCGCGGCGTACCTGGCCGCCGAGTCCGGCGTCGAGCTGGGGGCTGAGCAGATCTGGGCCGCGAACGGATCGAACGAGATCATGCTGCACGTCCTGCAGGCGTTCGGCGGCCCGGGTCGCACGGTCCTGTCGTTCGGGCCCACGTACTCGATGTACCCCGAGTACGCGCGCGACACGTTCACGGGCTGGGTCGAGGCACGGCGCGAGGAGGACTTCAGCCTGGACGCCGACGTGGCGCGCGCGGCCATCGCCGAGCACGCGCCCTCCGTCGTCCTGCTGGCGAGCCCCAACAACCCGACGGGCACCGCGCTGCCAGCGGCCACGGTCCTGGCCGTGCTCGATGCAGCATCAGCAGTCCCGGGGGGCTGCGTCGTGGTCGTCGACGAGGCGTACGGCGAGTTCCGCCGCCGGGGCGTGCCGTCGGCGCTCGAGCTGCTCACGGACCACCCGCACCTGGCGGTGAGCCGGACCATGTCCAAGGCGTTCGGCCTGGCCGGGGCCCGGCTCGGCTACCTGGCCGCCTCGGTGCAGCTCGTGGACGCGCTGCGCGTCGTCCGCCTGCCGTACCACTTGTCGGCCGTCACGCAGGCGACGGCTCGGGCCGCGCTCGCGCACAGCGACGAGCTCATGGCGCAGGTGGGCTCGTTGCGCGACGAGCGGGACGCGCTGGTCGGGTGGTTGCGCGAGCACGGGCTGACCGTCGCGGAGTCCGACGCGAACTTCGTGCTGTTCGGGATGTTCGACGACCGGCGCGCGATCTGGCAGGGTCTGCTCGACCGGGGGGTCCTGATCCGGGTGGTCGGTCCGGAGGGGTGGTTGCGGGTGTCGGTCGGCACCAGCAAGGAGATGACGGCGTTCAAGGACGCCCTGGTGGAGGTTGCCGGACTATGAGCGCGAAGCGCACCGCCCGCATCGAACGTGCCACGAGCGAGTCGAGCGTCCTGGTCGAGCTCGATCTCGACGGCACGGGCCGCACCGACATCTCGACGACGGTGCCGTTCTACGACCACATGCTCACCGCCCTCGGCAAGCACTCGCTCATCGACCTGACCGTCAAGGCGACGGGCGACACCCACATCGACGCCCACCACACGGTGGAGGACGTCGCGATCACGATCGGCGAGGCGCTGCGTGAGGCGCTCGGCGACAAGCGGGGGATCTCGCGCTTCGGCGACGCCACGGTCCCGCTCGACGAGGCGCTCGCCCAGGCCGTCGTCGACGTGTCGGGCCGGCCGTACCTCGTGCACACCGGCGAGCCGGTGGGCCAGGAGTACCACCTGATCGGCGGCCACTTCACGGGTTCGCTCACGCGGCACGTGCTGGAGTCCATCGCGCACCACGCCGCGTTCAGCATCCACGTGCGGGTGCTCGCCGGTCGCGACCCGCACCACATCGTCGAGGCCCAGTTCAAGGCGCTGGCCCGGGCGCTGCGGTTCGCCGTGCAGCTGGACCCGCGCGTGGACGGGATCCCGTCCACCAAGGGTGCGCTCTGATGCCCGACGAGCAGGGCGTCCCTGACGGGCCCGACGTTCCCGACGACGTCGTCGTCCCCGACGACCTGTCGTCGCTGTTCGCGCCCGCCGACGAGGTCCCGTCGGTCGCCCTCGTCGTGACGCAGGTGGCCCTGCCGGCGCCGCTCGCCGCGGCGTGCGTGCTCGCGGGTGTGGCCGTCGACGTCGTCCCGTCGTCCGGCGGAGCGATCGCCGCGCTGCGCGACCCGGCGGCGGCGACCGAGGGTGCCGCCGCCATCTCCAAGCTGCTGCGCGCCAACCCCGTCGTGCTGCTGGAGCGGCGCGAGGGCAACGTGCGTGCCGTGCGTTGGACCAACGGCGCGGCGGGCGAGGAGATGCCGTCCGGCCTGCTGCTGGCCACTGGCCCCGGCGTGCTCGAGGACCTGCTGCTCGGCTCCGTCGAGGTGGGCGACCTCGAGGGCGTGGTCACGAGCGTCGGCATGTCGCGCTGGCGCGCGACCAGGCTCCTGGCGTCGTCGGCCCGCAAGCGCTGACCCCAGCCCCGCCTACAGGTTGGTCAGGAACGGGGTCAGCGCCGCGGTCGTCGTCTCGTACAGCGCGGCGCGTGCCTGGGCGACCTGCTCGCGGTAGCGGGCCTGCTCGGTCACGATCGCGGTGCTCAGCTCCGTCAACCGCGCCCCGAGGTGCGGGTCCGTGACCTCGACCCCCCACTCGGGGCGCCCGATGTCCTCGAGGAAGTAGCGCAGCTTGGCGTGCGAGATCAGGCTGACGATGGGCGTGCCGAGCCCGAACGGGATCATGCCCGCGTGCCCGCGCATGCCCACGACGAGGGCCGCGTCCCGGTAGCGGCGGGTGGTCTCCTCGATCCCGAGCCGGAAGAAGCTGTCGACCGGGACACGGGTGCCGTGCTCGCGGAACAGGTCGGTCGCGATCTTCTCGTCCGGGATGGTGTGCGCGCCGACGCGGACCTGCGCGACGCCGTCCAGAGACCGCACGAACGCGTCGATCTGGGCGAGGAACGCGGCGTAGTCGTCCTTGAACCGCAGCGCCGAGCGGTCGTAGGCGATGTTGAGGTACACGACGTCCCGCGGCGAGGCCTGGCCGACCGGGTCGGCGTAGGCCGTGCCGTCGAGCAGCCCCAGCACCGTCGTCGGGCACGGCAGGTAGGTGACCTTGTCCGCGAGGTCCGACGGGAGCAGCGCCCGCACGCGCTCGATCGAGCCGCGGTTGCGCAGCCCGACGAAGTCCGCGCGCTCGACCACGCGCGTCAACGAGTCGCGGAACCGCGACCCGACGAACTCCTGGCCGGGGAACAGGTTGTAGCCGACGGCGACCAGACCGAGCGGGACCCGGAGCCGCTCCAGGCTCGCGTCGGGCACGTTCCACTGCCAGCCCGAGTTGCCGTTGGGGGAGGTGTCCGGCAGGAACAGCCCGCCGCCGCCGACCAGCAGGCCGCTCGTCTCGTTGACGGCGTCGACGGCCGCCTCGTCGAACACCTGGTGGACGTGGACGCCGTGCCAGTCCGCGACGCCGCGCACGTGACCGACCGCCTCGCGGACCGCCGCCGGGAGCAGCACGTCGCCGTAGTTGCCGAGCGGGTCGACGTAGAACGCGGCGTGCGAGAGCGTGATGCCGTCGGGGTCCACCGTCGCGACCACGTCGTCGTCGGGGGTCGGGCGCGTCGCGCGGGCGTGCACCAGGCGGGCCTTGTGACGCAGCGGCTCGAGGGAGAGCGCGGCCCGCGCGTGCTCCCGGGCGCCGGGCAGGTCACCGACGATCCACGCGACCTCGGCGAGCAGGACGTGCGCCTCGGCGGCCCGGTCCGACGTCAGCGCCAGGCTCGCGGCGACGGTGGCGTCGTCGTACCGAGACACGGCGCGGTACGCCGTCGCCAGCTCCAGGGCGTACGCGGGGCCGAGCCGACCGACCTCGAGCGCTCTCGACTCGAGCAGCGTCACGGCGGCCGCGAAGTCGCCGGCGGCCCGCAGGGACGCGCTCTCGCGGAGCACGGCTGCGGAGGTGCGCGCCTCGGGGTCGGCGTCGGACGTCGCGCGCGCCTTGTAGGACCGCGCCGCACCCTCGTCGGCGATCAGCCCCTGCTCGGCCAGGTGTGCGCACGCGGTCAGGAACGCACGGTCGCTCACGTCGTAGCGGTGCCAGAGCGCCTCGAGGCGGGCGTACCCGTGCTCGCCGCCGTCCCACGGCTTGAACTTGCCGGTGAAGTGCAGGATCGCGGTGTCCTGCGGCGGCACCCCACCGCGGCGCGTCGCGCGCTTGACCCAGTTGTAGCGGCGCGGCAGGCGCAGGTAGTCGCCGTCGAGCGCGGCGGTGATGACGCCCTGGTCGTGCCGCTCCAGCTCGTAGGCGCCGCTGCGACCGATCGCGTCGAGGCGATCCGCGAAGTCGCCGTCCGTGAACGTGTGGTCGAACGCCAGCAGGCCGCTGTTGAGCTTGCGGCCGCCGTCCGAGTCGAAGAACTGGGGGACCGCGGCGAACGGGGCGTCGACCTCGAACAGGTCGTCGATCCGGTCGAGCACCACCATGTCCGTGTCGAGCGTGACGATCCGGCGGTAGCCGCCCAGACGGAACACGTCGAGGATGTAGTAGGCCTTGGTGTACAGGTAGTTCGCGGCGGATCCCTTGGCGTACGTGTCGTAGCGCTCGGTGTCCACACGGACGAAGCGCAGGTCCGGGCGCAGGGACAGGGCGCGGGAGATGTGGGCGGGCGCGAGGCCGTCGTGCAGGACGACGAAGTCGGCGTCCGCGTCGGGGTTGGTCAGCGTGAGGCTCTTGAGCAGCACGACGAAGCCGGGGAAGTAGTTGTCGTCGACGAACGCGACGAACGCGTCCCTGCGGGGCGTGGGCACGGGGTTCACCTCAGGCTGATCGTGATGTCGGTGGTGGACACGGCCCGGTCCATGACCCAGCGCCGTTCGTTCTCGTAGCTGTGCGCCGCGGCCACGGGCAGGTGCATGGCCTCCGGGATGCGGTAGGCGCCGCCGTCGTAGAAGTCGAAACCGATCAGGTCGATGGCGGTGCTGACGTCCAGGAAGTCGATGAGACGCATCGTGTTGAAGCCGGTGGTGGGGACCTTGAAGTCCGCGCGCTCGGCGGGGGTGAACAGGCTCAGGGCGGGCCAGCGCAGGGACTCGTCCCCCAGGTAGGTCTGGGCTCCGGGCTCGACGTGCTCGACGACGGAGCTGCGCCACAGGTCCCGCTTGCCGCTGAACACGAGGCGCACGTCGACCGGTACCGACCAGTTGAAGCTGTGCAGATGGATCGTGGCGTGCACGTCGGTCTTGGTCCCCGTGCGCGGGGCGTCCAGGGCGAAGGAGTTGAACCGCACGACCACGTCGTAGGAGTCGATCAGCGGTCCCGCGTCGTGCTTCAGGAGTCGTGCCGAGTTGGCGACGAGGCACACCGACTTCCCGTCGAGGTACTGGCGCAGGCCCGACATGTCGAGGGTGCGCAGCGCGACCGCGTCGTCGGCGGTGAGTCGACCGGGCCGCGGCGCGCGGCGCGCGCCCTCGACGGCGTCGACCAGCGGCGCCAACGGGGCGAGCGGCTCGCCCGCCGCGACGGTGCGCGCGACGAGCGCGTCGAACGCCGACCCGAACCCGTACCGCTGCTGCGCGCCCCTCGTCGCGGCCAGCGCCGTCGCGAACGTCGCGAGCGCGGGTCGACCAGTGGCGGCGAGGGACTCGGCGCGCACCCAGGTCTGCGTCGCGTCGGCGCCCACGGGCTCGGTGGCCGGGCCGGACGCTGCGTCGTCGGCAGGGTCGTCGGCACTGCCGGTCAGCTCGGCCAGCACCGCGTCGAGCTCCGCGCTCGCGGCTGCGTCCCAGCCCCGGGCGTCGTCGTTGGGCAGGGTGACCTGTCGGCCCGTCAGGGCCGTGTACCGCTCGGCGGCCGACCGGGCGTCGCGGTACTCGCCGAGCGCGTCGAGCGTCGTCGCGAGGCCCAGCCAGCTCGCCTGCGAGACGGGACGGGAGTCGGCCAGCAGCCGGTACACGTCGAGCGCGAGCGCGTTCTCGCCGGCGGCCTGGGCGCGGCGGCCGACGTCGAGCAGCGACGTGAACAGCGACGGCCAGGCGGCGTGCCACGGCTTGGCGCCGGACTCGACCGCGAGCGAGCGCCAGGGGTTGCGCCGCAGCTCGGCGAGCGCCTGCGCGTGCGCCAGGACCGCCTGGGTCAGCAGGATCCGCTCCCACTGCGAGCTCGAGGACAGGCTCGTCGCCGTCGTCGAGACCGAGGCCACCACGGAGGCGTAGCGGCGGTTGATCGGCAGCGACGGTGCCACGACGACCGCCGTCCGGCGCACGCCTGCCGCCGCGACTCGTCGGGTTCTGCGCTTGAGGTCCGGCACGCGTCGTCCTTCCGGGGGTTGGGGCGCTCGGATGTCGAGGCCGATGACCGGACCCTAGGAGGGGCAGGTGACCGGCAGGGGGCGCTCGGATGTCGAGTCCGACAGGTGGCCGAACGCCAGGTGAACATTGGCCGCCCGCCTGCGCAGGGCGTCGCGACCGACGTCCGCGACGCGGCACCCTCGACGTCGAGGGCGTGCGCACCCGGGCGCCCCGGACGTGGACGAAGGACTGATGACGCTGCTCAACCCGCCCCTGACCCTGGACGGACCGGTCGTCGACGACACGTACGACATCGCGTACCTGACGTCCTACCTCGGCAAGCTCGACACCGGGATCGCGTTCACCGACCGCGTCTACCTCGAGGGTCTGTCCCGTTCGGCGTACTCGACCCTCGTGCTCGGCAACGGCGTCCCGGCCCGATACCCGGGCGACGGGCTGACCTACACGTCGAACGTCGCGGAGTACCGCCGCCGGGACCCGCTGCTGCACGTCGTCAACGGCCTCGGCTCGTTCGTCGGGCACCTGCGGGGGGCGTACCTGCCCGAGCACCGCGCGGCCCACAAGGTCGCGATCATGCACGACGAGCCGGACGCCTTCGACTTCTACGGCACCGACGTCTGGAACCGCACCCACGTGCGGGACACGCTCATGGCCGCGCAGGACCGGCTCGTCTTCGTCTCCGAGCGCAGCCGCGACCTGTGGGTCGCCGAGGGCGGGTTCGACGACGTCCCGCTGCACGTCCTGCCCAACACGTGCGCCGAGGAGCAGTACATCTCGGACGCGCTCGCGGGCCTGGGGCGCGCCGAGGTCGCCGCCCGCCTGGGCCTCGCACCCGATGCGTTCCACGTCGTCGTCCTCGGCACGGTCCAGCGCCGCAAGGCGCAGCTCGACGTGGTCGAGGCGGTCCGCCGGCTGCGGCGTGCACGTCCGGACCTGGTGGTCCACCTGCACGTCGTCGGACGCCCGCGAGAGCGGGACTACGGCGACACGCTGCAGGCGTGCGTGGTCGAGCACGGGCTCGAGAGCGTCGTCCATGTGGTCGGCGAAGTGAACAAGCGGCGCGCGCTGGAGTACGTGGCCGCGGTCGACGCGCTCGTGCTGGCGTCCCACTCCGAGGCGATGCCGCTGGTGCTGCTCGAGGCCATGCAGCTGGGCACCCCGATCGTCGCGACGGCCGTGGGGGGCGTCGACGAGCTCCTGGGTGCGGGCTACGAGGCCACGGTTCCCGTCGGCGACGCAGATGCGATCGCGGCGGCGCTCGAGCGGCTGGCCGACGACAGCGGGTGGGCGGCCCGGATCGCGGCCGGCAGCACCGCCCGGTACTGGGGCGAGTACTCCAACGCACGCTTCCAGCAGCGGTTCGACGCGCTGCTGGCCGAGATGGCACAGGCCGCGGGCCTGACGTCGGGGCAGCCCGGCACGCCCACGGAGCCGGTCGTCCCGGCCGACGGGCGCGCCTGGCGCGCCGAGCTCGCCGAGCGCGGTGCTCCCGACCGCATCGAGCTGACGCTCCCGCCGGAGGGCCTGCTGGCCGCGCTCGACGAGCTGGCGCCGCTGGCCCGGCTCGGCCTGGGGGTTGCCGAGGTGGACGCGGCCGCGGGCCTGGTCGTGTGCGGGCCCGCGGACGGCGGTCTGATGTCGGCGCAGGACGTGCGCCAGGTCGTCGGGCGCCCGCAGCACGAGGTGGCGTACGCCGAGCACGTCCGTGCGGCGGGTCGACGGCAGGCCCGGGCGCGGACCCTGGCGAAGGCGGCCGCCGAGCTGGAGGTCGCCGAGGCGCGCCGGGTGGGCGCGGCCGGCTCTGGCGGTCGCACGCCGCTGTCGCGTCGTGCACGTCGGTGGGTCGGGCGTGCCCGGCGCCGGCTGGCGTCCCGACCCGCGGCGCCGGTGACGCCCGCGGCCGCTGCGCTGCCCCCGATGCCGGTCGAGGCCGCCGTGGTGCTCGTGCTCAACAGCCCCATGCAGCTCATGGCGGGCCTGAGCCTGTTCGACGCCCGCCTCGCCACGACCTACCCGCAGGCGCGGCTGGTCGCGCTCGTGCACTCCACGAACGGCGCCGCCGGGTTCGCCGAACGGCTCGTCGAGCTGTGCCGGCGGACGGGCCGGTTCGACACCGTCGCGGACATCACCGCGGCGTACGGCCAGGTGTACGCCGACAAGCCGTCGACCGTCGCGATCGAGCGGTTCGGGAGCGCGTTGGCCGAGGTCTGGGGCCCCCAGCCGCGCGCGCTGGTCGTCGCCGGGTACGTGTCCGCCAGGGCGCAGAAGTACCTCTACGAGGTCGCCGGCTCCACACCGGTCCACGTCTACGAGGACGGGCTCGGCTCCTACGTGCCGAAGTCCATCAGGCTGCACGACTCGGGCGTGGTGGACCGCGTCGGGTCCGGCGACTGCGCGGTGGCGCGGCACATCGGTGCCCTGACGTCGGTCGACCTCATGCTGCGTCACGTGCCCGTCCCGCAGCAGTACGACGCGCCCGTCCCGCGCGTCGTGTTCCCACCCGTGCGGGTGGGCGGGTACCGCATCGACTACGCCCGGTTCGCGTCCGTGCTGGGTGCTGTGGGGCGGCGGTTCGCGCCCGACGAGGTGCTGCTGGTGGCCCAGAACTTCTGCGACCACCTGCGCCCCCGCCAGGAGGTCCTGGCCGCGGAACGGGCCGCGAACGACCAGGTCATCGAGGCGCTGCTGGCCGCCGGGCACCGGGTGGTGATCCGCCCGCACCCGCGCGCCAGCGCGCTGACGTGGGGGGAGCGGTGGGCCGACGACCCGCGCGTCGAGGTGTGGCAGGACGAGCCGCTGCTGCCCGTCGAGGTGCTGCTCGTGCCGGGCGCGCTGCCGGCGTTCGCGGTGGGTGCCACGTCGTCGTGCCTGTTCTACCTGGACGAGCTCACGGGACTGCCCGTGCGCCGGTTCGACGACCGGTCCATGGACCTGCTGCGCGCGCACGCCAACGCCGAGCACGGCTGGATGATGGACCTGGCCGCGCAGGTCCTGACGCCGCTGGATGCACCCGTCGAGGCAGGGCCATCGGACGCAGACCGCGTGCACGACGACGAGCGGGCGCTGGCGCCGTGACGCGTTCGGTCCTGGCTGTCGCCGACTCCGACTCGTACGTGAAGTGGGCCGCCGCGACCCTGGACTCGCTGCCCGACGTGCGCCCGCACCTCGTCGTGCTGCGCACGCGCGTGCGCCCCGACGACGCCCAGACGACGTCCGCGCTCGCGGGCACCCGGTGGGCGGGCAGCGTCCTCGACGACCACTCGTTGCTGGGGCTGGCTGCCCGGCTGCGGCGCACGCGGCCGGACGTGATCCTCGTCGCGAGCACCGGGCCCGCGGCGGAGCTGGTGATCCGCCTCGTGGCGACCCTCCCGTACCGTCCCGTCGTCGTGACCGGGTTGCCGGGCATGTCGATCCCGGCGACGCCCCGGGCCCTGCGGTTCCGGGCCGGAGCCGACGTGTTCGTCGTGCACTCCCACCGTGAGCGCCTGGCCTTCGAGGACATGGCGACCGACACCGGTGTGCGGCCGGCGTTCGCCGTGAACCGGCTGCCGTTCCTGCGCGGGAGCGCGGGCGAGCACGCGGCCTTCGACGACGCACCGGTGCGCCGCGTCGTCTTCGCGCCGCAGGCGAAGTTCCCGGAGACGCCCGAGCAGCGCCGGGCGGTGCTGCAGGCGTTGGCTGCGCTCGCCCGCGCACGGCCGGACGTCGAGGTCGTCGTGAAGCTGCGGGCGCGCCCCGGCCAGGCGCAGACGCACGACGAGGCCTACCCGTTCGACATCCTGTGGGACGAGCTCGGCTCCGACGCGCCGGTCCGCCTGGTGACCGGTCCGCTCGCGGACCAGCTGGCTGCGGGGACGGCGCTCGTGAGCGTGAGCTCGACCGCGCTCCTGGAGGCGCTCGGTCACGGCCTGCGCGCGCTCGTGCTGAGCGACTTCGGCGTCGGTGACGCGAACCTCACGGGTGTGTACGAGGGCAGCGGCCTGGTGGGAACGTTGCGGGACGTGGAGCAGGCGCGGTTCTTCCACCCGGACCGGGCATGGCTCGCCGACAACTACTTCCACGTGGAGCCCGACGAGCTCGCCGCCGTCCTTGCCGAGGTCGACGTGAGCGGGCCGGTGCGGCCGGGGCCGCCCGTCGGGGGTCGTCGGGCGCAGGCCCGCCGCTACGCCCGCACGGCCCTCCCGCTGCCCCGCCCCTTCCCGAGCGTCCGAGTCTTCGGTCGTCACGGCGACCGAAGACTCGGACGTACCGGGGAGGTGTCTCGGGGGGCGGGCTCGTGACCGGTCGGTCGGCGGGCGCCGGTAACCTGGCCGCGTGAGCACCCCCGCGCGCGTCGTCGTCCTCGACTACGGCTTCGGCAACGTCCGGTCCGCGGTCCGCGCCCTCGAACGCGTCGGGGCGCACGTGGAGCTGACGGCCGACAAGCGGGCCGCGAGCGAGGCGGACGGCCTGGTCGTCCCGGGAGTCGGGGCGTTCGCGGCGGTGATGGCCGGGCTGCGGGGAGTCGACGGGCACCAGGTCGTCGACCGTCGGTTGGCGGGTGGTCGTCCGGTGCTCGGCATCTGCGTGGGTATGCAGGTCATGTTCGCGGAGGGTGTCGAGCACGGTGAGCGCGCCGACGGCCTGGGGGAGTGGCCCGGCGTGGTGGACCGGCTCCAGGCGCCCGTCGTCCCGCACATGGGTTGGGCGACCGTGGACGCGCCGGACGACTCCGTGCTGTTCGCCGGCATCGCCGACGAGCGGTTCTACTTCGTGCACTCCTATGCGGCGCGCTCGTTCCCGCTGACCGACGACATCCCGACGGACTCGCCGATCAACCGGCCGCTCGTGACGTGGTCCGACCACGGTGGCCGCTTCGTCGCCGCCGTCGAGAACGGTCCGCTGGCCGCCACCCAGTTCCACCCCGAGAAGTCCGGCGACGCCGGTGCCCAGCTGCTGACCAACTGGGTCGCGTCCCTGCGCTGACCCGCCCACACCTCCTGGAGACCACCGCATGACGAATGCACGCCTCGAGCTCCTGCCCGCCGTCGACGTCGCCGACGGCCAGGCCGTCCGCCTGGTGCAGGGCGAGGCCGGCTCGGAGACGAGCTACGGCGACCCGCTGTCCGCCGCCCTGGACTGGTACGACGGCGGTGCGGAGTGGATCCACCTGGTCGACCTGGACGCGGCCTTCGGGCGCGGTTCGAACGCGGCGCTGCTCGCGGAGGTCACCACCGAGCTGGCCGGCAAGGGCGTCAAGATCGAGCTCTCCGGCGGCATCCGCGACGACGAGTCGCTCGAGCGTGCGCTCGCGATGGGCGCCACGCGCGTCAACCTCGGCACGGCGGCGCTGGAGAACCCCGAGTGGACCGCGCGCGTGATCGCCGCCCACCGCGAGCAGGTGGCCGTCGGCCTCGACGTTCGCGGCACCACGCTCGCCGCCCGTGGGTGGACGCAGGAGGGCGGGGACCTGTGGGACGTGCTCGCTCGCCTGGAGGAGGCAGGCTGCGCCCGCTACGTGGTCACCGACGTGACCAAGGACGGCACGCTGCGCGGCCCCAACGTCGAGCTGCTGCGCGAGGTGTGCGCACGCACGGACGCCCCCGTGGTCGCGTCGGGCGGCATCTCGAGCCTCGACGACCTGCGCGCCCTGCGTGAGCTCGTGCCGCTGGGCGTCGAGGGGTCGATCGTCGGCAAGGCGCTCTATGCGGGTGCGTTCACGTTGCCGCAGGCCCTGGACGTTGCCGGACGGCCCTGACCGTGGCCGGTCGCGAGCTCCCTCCCACGTCCCCGTTCGCCGGCGACGACGGGACCGCCGACCCGCGCGTCGCCGCCGCGCTCGCGGGGTACGGCGCGGGCACCGGCACGCTCGCCGACGTCGTCGCCGCGCTCGCCGGAACGCGCGTGCTGGTGCCGGTCCTCGCCGAGCTCGAGGTCGCCGGGACCGTCGTGCACGGCGGGCACGAGCACACGGTCGACAAGGAGGCGTCCGCGGGGATCGTCGCGCTGCAGGCGCCCGACGGCCGCACCGCCCTGCCCGTCTTCACCAGCACGGACGCCCTGGCCCGCTGGCGGTCGCAGGCGCGCCCGGTGCCGACCGACGTGGAGCGCGCGGCGCTGTCGGCCGTGCAGGAGGGGTGGGAGGTGATGGTCGTCGACGCGGGTGGTCCCGTGACCGCGCTCGTCCCGCGCCCGGCCGTGTGGGCGCTCGCGCAGGGCCACGCGTGGCGCCCGGCCGTCGTCGGGGATCGCGTGGACGACGACGTGCGCGCGGCAGTTGTCGCG
Organism: Cellulomonas sp. JH27-2; assembly: GCF_014837175.1. Classification (GTDB taxonomy): domain Bacteria; phylum Actinomycetota; class Actinomycetes; order Actinomycetales; family Cellulomonadaceae; genus Cellulomonas. The sequence goes on from NZ_JACYFR010000006.1 coordinate 221,026, forward strand.
GCGGTGCGGTCCTTTCCCGAGATCGTCGGGGTCGACGCGCTGCCCGGCGCGCGCGCCGAGGTCGCCATCGTGCTCACGCTCGTCGCGGGGCTCGACCGCGTACGCCTCGACGCCGTCCTGGCCGGCGTGAACGGCGCGCTCGCGGCCGACGGCACGATTGCCGCACGCGTCGACGGTCTCGAGCTCCGGTTGCGCGCCGCCTGAGCCCTGGCCGGCCCTACGACCGGCTGAACGCCGACGCGATCCCGCGGATCGCCCACGCCACGGCCAGGGCGGTAGCGGCGGTCGCTGCGGCGGCCTGGCCGCCCAGGATGACGCGGTTGACGTCGACGGTCGGGTGCCACCGCACGCCCTTGTCGTTGATCACGACGACGCCGACGGCCTTGACGTGCACGCCGTACCCGCCGCCACCGCCGTGCCCGCCGCCGTGGCCACCACCGACGCCTCCGTCCTCCAGGCGTGCCTTGTAGGTGGGCAGGTCGCCCTCGCCGTCACCCAGGCCGAGGCCGGTGGCGGCCCAGGCGCGCGCGACCGGGATGACGGTGGAACCGTGGGCCTCGTAGGCCTCACCGAAGACGCGGCGCACGGTCGCGCTGTCGCTCGCGGCGTTGGTCAGGTGGGCGGGGTCGAAGCGCGGCGTCTCGGTCATCGTGTCCTCCGGGTGGTTCGGCGGCCCACCGCGGCGGCCTAGCCGCACGCGGTGGTGGGGACCAGCGAGTCCTCGTCGTCCAGCATGGCCCGCAAAGTGCTCACAGGCACGAAGAACGTCGTGTCGTTCGTCCCTTTTGCGTAGACGACACCCACCACGGCGTCGTCGTCGTCGAGGACGGGAGACCCCGACGAGCCCGGCTCGACGGTCGCGTCGGCGACCAGGACGGGTTCGGCGTTGACGTCGAGCGGGTCCTTGCGCTCGCCCGTGACGTGCCCGGACGTGACCGTGAGCGCGTCCCCCTTCGGGTAGCCGACGACGTGCACCGCGTCCCCGACCTGCGGGTCCGCGTCCGCGAGCGGCAACGAGGCCGGCAGGGGCGCGTCGGTGCGGACGATCGCGAGGTCGGCGTCGGGTGCCGTCGCGGAGCCCGACGACGTCAGGTCGTGGCCGTCGTACGTGCTGACCCGCACCTCGCGCGCGTCGCCGACCACGTGGCGCGCCGTCACGAGCGTGTGCGCGTCGATCGCGAAGCCCGAGCCGGTGGCGAGCTCGCCGCACCGGATCGACAGCAGGCGGACGGTGGCTCGGTGCGCGTCGTCGAACCCGTCGGGGGACAGGTCCGCCGGGGTCGTCGGGGCCGCGACGGGTGCGAGGACCGACGACGGCACAGGCGCCGGCGGTCCGGGCAGCGCCGAGCACGCCCCCAGGCACGCGGCGCCGACGACGAGCGCCGCTCCCGCCCGCACCCGCACGGGTCGCGCCCTCATGGGTCGAGCGCCTTCTGCAGTGCGTCGTTCGCGTCGGTCGCCGCGTCGCACAGCTTCTCCACGTCGTCCCGGTAGCGCGCGACGTCGTCGGCGTCGTACCGGTCGGGATCCTGGGCGTACGCCACGAGCTGTCGCTCGCCGTCGACGCACCGGCCGAGCGCGCTCGCGACGGTGCCGGCCGCCTGGGAGACGCGGGACTCGTAGTCGTCGGTCTCCTGGCTCGTGGCCGCCTTGTCGCCGAGCGCCGCTTTCTCGTGCGCGAGCGCGGTGATGCGCTTCTTGGCGGTCGCGAGCTGGCGCTTCGTCTCGTCGAGGTCGGCCTGGAGCTGGTCCGCCTCGCCGGTCGCCTTCGCGGCCTGTGCGCCGTGCGTGCGAGCAAGCGCCTCCCACTGCGCCGACGAGTCCTGCCACCGCTGGTTCGTGTCGAGGAGCCGGGCGGTCACCAGTGCGCCCGCGGCGAGAGAGGCGACCAGGGCGACGCCCAGGAGGGTCGCGGTCACGCGCGCGGACACCGGCCAGCGCCGACGTGGGCGAGTGGTGCCCGGGCTCGCCGACGCCTCGGGGCTAGGCGGCTGCGGGCCGCCTTCGTCCGGCGGGTCTGGCGGGGCGCTGCCGACGTCGGTGGCCATCGGGCCAGAATAGGTGGCCCGCCCGCGCGGGGACGGGGGATCGGTAGGGTGACCGGCGTCGACGACGAGGGGGCAACCGGTGAAGCGATCCACCATCACGGACGTCGCGCGCGCCGCCGGTGTCTCGGTCGCAGCCGCCTCCTACGCGCTCAACGGACGACCGGGCGTGTCCGACGCGACGCGGGAACGCGTGCTGGCCGCGGCACGCGACCTGCACTGGCGGCCCAACGTCGCGGCCCGGTCGCTGTCGTCGACGACCGTGCGCGTGGTGGGCATCGCGAGCGCGCGACGCCCCGAGGACCTCGGCCTGGAGCACTTCTTCATGCAGTTCCTGTCGGGCCTGCAGGGTGAGCTCGCGGACCGCCAGATCGGTGTGCTCCTGCAGCTCGTCGCGGACCACGACGCCGCCGTGGAGACCTACCGGACGTGGCGGGCCGAAGGGCGCGTCGACGGGGTCGTGGTGATGGACCTGTGGCCGGACGACGTGCGCCTCGATGCGCTGACCGAGCTGGCGCTGCCCGCCGTCGCCGTCTGCGACCCGAGCGCGGCCGGCGCGTTCCCCGCGATCTGGTCCGACGACGCGACGTCCCACGCCGAGGCGGTCGGGTACCTCGTCGGGCTCGGCCACCGCCACGTCGGCCGCGTGACGGGCATCAGCGAGCTCGCGCACACCACGATCCGGTCGCAGGCCGTGCGGCGTGCCGCGGACGACCTGGGCGTGCGGCTGACGGTCGCCGACGCGGACTACTCGCCGGAGTCGGGTGCGCTCGCGACCAGGCGTCTCCTGGCGCTCGCGGACCCGCCCACGGCGATCCTGTACGACAACGACGCGATGGCGGTCGCCGCGCTCGACGAGATCCGGCGCCTGCGCCTGCGCGTCCCGCAGGACGTCTCGGTCCTCGCGGGCGACGACTCGGCGATGTGCCAGCTCACGATGCCCACCTTGACGGCCCTCTCGCGCGACACGGTGGGCTACGGGCGGGACGCCGGACGCGTGCTGCTCGACCTGTTGACCGATGGCGAGGCGACGACGTCCGAGTCGCCGCGCTCGACCCTCGTCGTCCGGCAGAGCACGGCGCCGCCGCCCGCACGGTAGACCGAGTCGAAAATCACGTCGAGAGCACGACCGGGCCCGTCGGAGAATGGTCGGATGCTCTCCACCACCTACGGACCCGTGCTGCGCCTGCCCGGCGTCGCTCGGCTGTACCTGGTGGGGTTCGTGGCGCGCATCCCGGCGTCGATGGTCGGGGTGGTGCTCACGCTGCACGTCGTGACGTCGCTGGACCGTGGCTACGCGCAGGCCGGCGTCGTGGCGGGCGCCGTGACCGTGGGCGCCGCGATCGGCGCACCGTGGCGCGGACGCCTCGTCGACCGGGTGGGCCTGCGCCGCGCCGTCGCGCCGTCGGTCGTCGTCGAGTCCGCCGTCTGGCTCACCGCGCCGCACCTCGGGTACGAGGCCCTGATCGGCGTCGCCTTCCTGGCGGGGCTGTTCCTGGTGCCCGTGTTCTCGGTGACCCGGCAGTCGTTGTCGGTGCTCGTCCCGTTCCCGCTGCAGCGCTCGGCGTTCGCGCTCGACTCCGTGTGCGTCGAGCTCACGTTCATGCTGGCGCCCGTGCTGGGTGTCCTGCTCGCGACGCAGACGTCGACGACGACCGCGCTGACCGTGGTCGGGTCGATCACCGTGCTGTCGGGTCTGCTGCTCATGTGGGCGAACCCGCCCACCCGCTCGGCCGTGCCCCAGCAGGCCACCGCCCCTGCGCCGGAGTCGACGCGCGGGCGCATCCTGAGCCCCGACCTGGCCGTCGTCCTGCTCGCTGCGCTCGCCGCCAGCTTCGTCCTGATCGGCACCGACGTCTCGCTCGTCGCCGCGCTGAACGAGGTGGACCGCACGGGCGACGTGGGCTGGATGATCGCGCTGTGGGCCGGCGGTTCCGTCGTCGGCGGCCTGGTCTACGGCGGTCGCAAGCGCGGACTGCCGCCCCTGCTGCTCGTCGCGATCCTCGGCCTGGCGACGATCCCGGCCGCGTTCGCGCCCGCCCCGCTGTGGCTCGCGCTCGCGGTGGTCCTGGCCGGTCTGCCGTGCGCGCCCGCGCTCTCGGCGATCAACGCGACCCTGGTCTCCCTGGTCGACGAGCGTCGGCGCGGCGAGGTCATGGGCTGGAGCGGGACGATGTCGACGGTCGGCAACGCGCTGGGCGCGCCCGTCGTCGGCGCGGTGATCGACGCCTCGCACCCGGGTGCGGGGTTCCTCGCCGCGGGTGTCGTCGGTGGCGGCATCGCCGTGGCAGGCCTCGTGGTCCTGCGCGTCGGGCGGACCCGTCGACGGGGCGGAGCGATCACGGCTGCGCCCGCAGCGGAGCACGTCGTCCCGCCGGGGGAGCACCGCACGGACCTCCCGGTCGCCTGACTCGGGCGACGCGTCCTCAGACGACGGAGCCGGTGAACTTCTCGCCGGGGCCGTCGCCGGGAGCGTCGGGGAACGCCGACGCCTCACGGAACGCGAGCTGGAGCGACCGCAGCCCGTCGCGCAGGGAACGGGCGTGCTGGTTGCCGATGTCGGGTGCGCTCGCGGTGACCAGGGCGGCCAGCGCGGTGATGAGCTTGCGGGCCTCGTCGAGGTCGAGGTACTCGCTGCCGTCGCCGTCCGGGCCGTCGGTCGCGAGGCCGCACTTGACGGCGGCGGCGCTCATGAGGTGCACGGCGGCGGTGGTGATGACCTCCACGGCGGCGACGTCGGCGATGTCGCGGGTTGCGTCGGACGTGGGGTCGGGCGTCTCGCTCATGGCACGATTCTCGCACTGCGGCCCCCGGCCGCCGCGGGCCGTCGGCGTGAGGCAGGCGACACGACCGCGGGTGTGATCCCGGAGCGCTCCTCTGGTAGCCTGGTCGACGACTGATCTGGTCGAGCGTTCCTGCGTGTCTTCGGACACGCGGTTTCGGGCGACCGGATGCACAAGCGGAGATCCCTCCCACCTGGGTTCCGACTGATCGTCACGGCAACGGCCGGGACGTCGACGGGGACCGGGTTCCAGTCCGGCTCGTCGAGGTCCGCGCCCCGACGAGCAGCGCGTGACCAGCCCTCGCGGGGTGGCTCGCTCGGACACCTGGGCCTCCGCTCGTGCCACCGCACGACGGAGGCCTTCTTCGTCTGCGATGTCACCCGAGACGATTACGAGGAGCACCACATCAGCGAGCCCCGCATCAACGATCGGATCCGCGTAGCCGAGGTCCGCCTGGTCGGCCCCAACGGCGAGCAGGTCGGCATCGTCCGCGTGGAAGACGCACTGCGCCTGGCCCAGGACGCAGATCTCGACCTGGTCGAGGTCGCCCCTGACGCCCGTCCGCCCGTGTGCAAGATCATGGACTACGGCAAGTACAAGTACGAAGCCGACATGAAGGCGCGCGAGGCACGACGGAACCAGACGAACACGATCCTCAAGGAGATCCGTTTCCGGCTGAAGATCGACCCGCACGACTACGGGACCAAGAAGGGTCACGTCGAGCGGTTCCTCAAGGCCGGCGACAAGGTCAAGGTCATGATCATGTTCCGTGGCCGCGAGCAGTCGCGCCCGGAGATGGGCGTGCGGCTGCTGCAGCGGCTCGCCGACGACGTGACCGAGCTCGGCTTCATCGAGTCCATGCCCAAGCAGGACGGCCGCAACATGGTCATGGTGCTGGGCCCGACGAAGAAGAAGGCCGACCAGAAGCTCGAGCAGCGCCGTGCTGCCCAGGCTGCTGCGGCCCGCGAGGAGAACGCCGCGAAGGCCGCCGCCAAGGCGCAGGCCGCCGAGGAGACGGAGGCCGAGGAGGCGCCCGTCGCCACGGACGCCCCCGTCGAGCAGGCTGCCCCGGAGATCGTCGCGGAGCCCACCGCCGTCGAGCCGTCGGCCGACGAGGTCGTCGAGGAGTCGGCACCGGAGCCCGCCCCCGTCGAGGAGGCCCCGAAGGCCGCCGCTCCGAAGGCCGCGGCTCCGAAGGCCGCGGCTCCGAAGGCCCCCGCCAAGCCGGCCGCTGCCAAGCCGGCCGCGAGCCCCGCCGCTGCGAGCCCGGCCCCCGCGCCGCGGCCCGCAGCACCCCGTCCGGCCGCTCCCCGGCCGGCAGCCCCCAAGCCTGCGGCAGCGCGCACGGCGGCCACCTCGGCCTCCAAGCCCGCTCCGCGCCCGGCCCCGAAGCCGCGCAGCACCCCTTCGGAGCCCACCGCCTGACCTGCACGAGAACAGCACGACGGACGGGTCGATCCCCTTCGACCGGCCCGCACCACGAACGAGTCGCACGAACCCGTGCGATGCGAACGACAAGGAGACACGGCAGCCATGCCGAAGAACAAGACGCACTCCGGTGCCAAGAAGCGCTTCCGGGTCACCGGGACCGGCAAGGTCATGCGCGAGCAGGCCGGCGGTCGCCACCTGCTGGAGCACAAGTCGAGCCGCCAGACGCGCCGCATCGCGGGCGACGTCGTCGTCTCCGCTGCCGACGCCCCCAAGATCAAGAAGCTGCTCGGTAAGTGATCCGGCGGGCGCACTGCGCCCCCGGGGCACCTGAGCCCTAGACCAGCAAGGAGCATCACGTGGCACGCGTGAAGCGGGCGGTCAACGCCCAGAAGAAGCGCCGGGCAACCCTCGAGCGCGCCGCCGGTTACCGTGGACAGCGTTCGCGCCTGTACCGCAAGGCGAAGGAGCAGGTCACCCACTCCCTCGTCTACGCCTACCGCGACCGCAAGGCGCGCAAGGGCGACTTCCGCCGTCTGTGGATCCAGCGCATCAACGCGGCCTCGCGTGCGCAGGGTCTGACGTACAACCGCCTGATCCAGGGCCTCAAGGCCGCCGGTGTCGAGGTGGACCGTCGCGTCCTCGCCGACCTGGCCGTCTCCGACGTCGCGACGTTCAACGCGCTCGTCGAGGTCGCGAAGAAGGCTCTGCCGGCCGACGTCAACGCCCCCAAGGCTGCGTGACGCACCAGCACCCGATCGAAGCCCCCGGAACCCGCAAGGGTGCCGGGGGCTTCGTCGTCCGCTTGCGGTGTACGTTCCGCTCATGACGGGTGGTGCCGGGCGGCGCGCGGCGGCCGGGAGGGGAGCGAATCCGTGGCCCGCGGCCGAGGACATCCCCACGACGGCGTGGGACGTCGCGGAGGAGGCTCACACGATGCTGGGCTACGCGGGCGAGCGGGTCGCCCGCGGGCTCAGCGTGCAGGAGCGTGAGCGCGTCGAGCGCCGGTTCGGGTTCCGGTTCGCGACGGTGCACCGCGCGTTCCTCGCGATCGGCGTGCCGATCGGTCCGATGTGGCCGAACTGGCGTGCCCGGTCGTTGACCGCGGTCGCGGTCGCCGTGGCTGCGCCGGTCGACGGCGTCGTGGCCGACGTCCTGGAGCACGACTTCTGGCCGGCACGCTGGGGTCCGCGCCCCGACGACGACGCCCGGGAGGCCGTCGCGCGAGCCGAGCTCGCACGGGTCCCTGTCCTCGTCCCGTTCTACGGGCGCCAGTACCTGCCCGCCGGTGCCCGCAGCCCGCACGCCCCCGTGCTCGGCGTCTACCGCACCGAGGTGATCGAGCTCGGCGACCTGAGGAGCGTCGTCGACGCGGCCACGTCGTCCGTCGATGCGTCACGCGTGCGGCGGCGGCTCCCTCGGGTGCGGTTCTGGTCGGACGTCGCCGACGTGGTACCCGCGTCGGCCCAGGGTCGAGGGATCCTGGCCCCGTGATCCGCACGGCTCGACGACAGCGACGCGCCGACGTCGAGCCCGACCGCGGTTCTCGCCTCGGGTGCGCGGCTCGGCTCGAGGTCGGGCGCGGCCGGTGCGGTCGGGAGCAGGGATGATGGGGGCGTGAGCGAGCTGCTGGTCAATCCGCGGGCCGATCGGGTCAAGGCGGTCCGGGCGTTGGCCGGTCGGTCGGCGCGTCAGCGGGCCGGACGGTTCCTCGTCGAGGGGCCGCAATCGGTGCGCGAGGCGGTGAGCGCGGACCTCGTCGTGCACGACGCGTACCTGTCGGAGGCGAGCGCGGCGCGGTACCCCGAGATCGTGGCCGCCGCCGACGAGCGGGGGGTCCGGGTCCACCTGGCCTCGCCGGAGGTGCTCGCGGCGATGAGCGCCGACGCGCAGGAGGTCGTGGCCGTCGCCGACCTCCTGGCCACGCCGCTGGCCGCGGTCCTGGCGACACCGCCTCGGCTCGTCGCCGTGCTCGCCCACGTGCGCGACCCCGGCAACGCGGGCACCGTGATCCGCGCGGCCGACGCCGCCGGGGCCGACGCCGCGGTCCTGACCGGCGAGAGCGTCGACATCCACAACCCGAAGGTGGTCCGGTCCACCGCCGGCTCGCTGTTCCACCTCCCCGTCGCGACGGGGGTCGACCTGGCCGGCGGCGTCGACGCGCTGCGCGCAGCGGGCTTGACGATCCTGGCCGCCGACGGCTCCGGTGAGCACGACCTGGACGACCTGCTCGACGTGGTCGGCGGCGCGCCCGACGGCGTGCCTGATCTGGCGCGTCCGACGGCATGGGTGTTCGGCAACGAGGCGTGGGGTCTGCGCGACGAGGACCGCGCGCTGGCGGACGCCGTCGTTCGCGTTCCCCTGCGCGGGCGGGCCGAGTCGCTGAACCTCGCCACCGCCGCGACCGTGTGCCTCTACGCGAGCAGCCGCGCGCACCGGTGACACCGGCGATGCTCGCCTTTCACGCGCGGCGGTGGATGTCGGCGGCAGGTGACAGGGTGGCGGCATGAGGCTCTTCGCCGCCGTGTGGCCGCCCGACGACGTGCTCGACCACCTGGACCTCGCGCTCGCCGGCATGCGCGGCGGCCCGTCGGGGCGTTCCGCGACGTTCCGCTGGTCCGCGCGTGAGACGTGGCACCTGACCGCGGCGTTCTACGGCGAGCTGCCCGACGGTTCCGTGCCTGCGCTCGTCGCCGCGTTGACGGACGAGGTCGGGGGCCTGGCACCGTACGACCTCGCGCTGCACGGGGCGGGCCTGTTCTCGCACCGCACGCTGTGGGTGGGCGTGGGTGGCCAGGTCGACGAGCAGCGTCGGTTGAGCGCCGCGTGCGCACGCGCGGGCGACGAGGCGGGTGCGTGGCGCGACGAGCGCGCGCGCGACCGCCCACACCTCACGGTCGCCCGGGTGCGGCCGGGCAGCGGGCCGCCGCGGCGTCGTTCGTCGCCCGCCTCCACCGCCCCGGCCGGACGCCGCGGGAACGTGCCGCAGGAGGAACCGGCGGCCGCGTTCGTGCGGGCGATGTCGGTGTACGACGGGCCGTCGTGGACGGTCGACAGCGTCGCGCTGGTCGAGTCACGACCCGGCGAGGGACGCGGGGGAGGACCGCTCTACACGGTCGTCGAGCAGGTCCCGCTGCGGGCAGACGATCCTGGCATGCCCGACGAGGCCGGCTGATCCTGCGCCGCCCGCGGGTTCACAGGACCCGGGCCAGGTCCTCGAGCGCGGCCGTGGGGTCGTCGCCGACGGGGAGCAGGACGGAGCTCGTCACTCCCGCCGCGGTCAGCTCGTCGAGTCGCGCGCGGATCGTCGTCGGGCTGCCCACCAGGGCGAGGCTGCGCACCCAGGCCGCGGGCATCCGCTCGGTGAACTCGGCGCGGGTCGCGCACTGGGACCGTAGGGCGGCGAGCTCCTCGGCGAACGGCAGCGCGGCCAGGTGGGGGGCCGTGTCCGCCTCGCCGACCCACTCGAGCGCCGGCCGGGCCGCGGCGACCGCAGCGTCCTCGTCGTCGTCGACGACCGTGAGGTTGTACGCGACGAGCCGGTGGGGGCGCGTCGCGGCGACGTGGCCGAGCGCGACGCGGGCGTACTGCGGCGTGACGGGCTCGGCCAGGATCGTCCCGTCGGCCTCGGCACCGGCCACGGCGAGCGACCGCGGCCCCCGGACTCCCAGCAGGATGTCGGGCACGTGCGTCGGGGGCTGCTCGAGCGCGACGTCGTCGAGGCGGACGTAGCGCCCGTCGCCGCTGACGTCGTGGCCGTGCAGCAGGGCGTGCAGGGCGGCGGTGTACTCGCTGAGCAGCGTCACGGGGCTGCCCGGCCACGCACCGACCGAGGCCATCCAGGCAGGCATGCCGTGCCCCACGCCCACGTCCAGCCGCCCGGGGAACAGCTCCGCCAGCGAGCCCAGCTCCATCGCGGCGAACGCGACGTTGCGTGCACCGGCGGGCAGGATCCCGATCCCCACGCGCAGCCGCGTCGTGCTGGCCAGGACGGCGGCGGCCTGGGCGATCCCGCCGCGGAAGCCGAGGTCCTCGACCACCCACAGCTCGTCGAACCCGAGCTCGTCGGCCCGGCGCGCGTACGGCAGCACCTGCTCCGCGCGCAGGTCTCGGGGCAGGACCACTCCGACGCCGGGGCCACTCATGGCACACGCTCCTCGTTGCAGGGGACGCGACGCCGTCGTCGCGACGGGCGGTACGACCGCCCATGCCCTACCTTCCCGCGTCGACGGCGCGAGGGCGACCTCCGGGCGTCGTCGCGTGAGTGGGGGGCCGTGCTGGGGCCGCCGAGAATCAGGTCGAGGCACGTCGTCGGGCGTGGCAGGATCGAGGCGTGCCGGAACGTCGAGGTGGTCGCCGATTTCCCTGGCCCGTCGTCGGGCCGCGCTGACGCGCACGTGTGCACCGCGCCGTGGGGACACGGCAGGCGGACACGTGGGCGGACACGGACCGGGCACGACGACGGGCGCCGATAGACTCGTCCGCTGGTCGGCCGCTCGTTGCGCGCCGGCCTCGGCCCCGCCCGTGCCGCACGGGCGCGGAGCCGTCCAGCACCTGCACGGAAGGTCCGGATGTCCGACGACACCCCATCCCTGTCCCCGCTCGACGAGGCCGGTATCGCCGCCGCCGTGGACGCCGCGCTCGCCGCGGTCGCCGCGGCGGGCGACCTCGACGAGCTGAAGTCCGCTCGAATCGCTCACACGGGCGAGCGCAGCCCGTTGGCGCTCGCCAACCGGGGCATCGGTGCGCTCGCACCGGCCGACAAGGGCACCGCCGGCAAGCTGCTCGGCGCCGCTCGCGGCCGCGTGCAGCAGGCGCTCGCCGCGCGCCAGGAGGTGCTCGAGGCGGAGCGCGACGCGCGCGTCCTCGTCGAGGAGACGCTCGACGTCACGCTGCCCGCCCAGCGTCACCCGCGCGGCTCGCGCCATCCCTTGGAGACGCTGCAGGAGCGCGTCGCCGACATCTTCGTGTCGATGGGCTGGGAGATCGCCGAGGGCCCTGAGCTCGAGGCGGAGTGGTTCAACTTCGACGCGCTCAACTTCGGCGTCGACCACCCTGCGCGCCAGATGCAGGACACGTTCTTCGTCGCAGACGACGTGGCCGGAGACGCTGGTTCGGGCACAGCTGCGGGCCTGGTGCTGCGCACGCACACGAGTCCCGTGCAGGCCCGCACGCTGCTGGAGCGCGACCTGCCGGTCTACATCGCGTGCCCCGGCAAGGTGTTCCGCACCGACGAGCTCGACGCGACCCACACGCCGGTGTTCCACCAGGTCGAGGGTCTCGCGGTCGACAAGGGCCTGACGATGGCGCACCTCAAGGGCACGCTCGACCACTTCGCGCGCGCCATCTTCGGCCCGGAGGCGCGCACGCGCCTGCGCCCGAGCTTCTTCCCCTTCACGGAGCCGTCGGCCGAGATGGACCTGTGGTTCCCGCAGAAGAAGGGCGGGCCGGGCTGGATCGAGTGGGGCGGGTGCGGCATGGTCAACCCGAACGTGCTGCGCGCGTGCGGCGTCGACCCGGACGTCTACTCCGGGTTCGCGTTCGGCATGGGCATCGAGCGCACGCTCATGCTGCGCCACGGGATCGCGGACATGCACGACATGGTCGAGGGCGACGTGCGCTTCTCCACCCAGTTCCAGGCGGTGATCTGATGCCTCGCATCCCCCTGACGTGGCTCGCCGAGCACGTCACCGTGCCCGCCGGTCTCACGGCCGAGCAGCTCGCGGCGGACCTCGTCCGTGTCGGGCTCGAGGAGGAGGCGATCCACGCCGCCGCCGTGACCGGGCCGCTGGTCGTCGGTGAGGTCGTCGAGCGCACGCCCGAGCCGCAGAAGAACGGCAAGACGATCAACTGGTGCCGCGTCGACGTGGGCGCCGAGCACAACGAGCCCGGTGGTGCTCCGCGCGGGATCGTCTGCGGCGCGCACAACTTCGACGTGGGCGACCGGGTCGTCGTCGCGCTGCCCGGTGCCGTGCTGCCCGGACCGTTCCCCATCGCGTCGCGCAAGACGTACGGGCACGTGTCCGACGGCATGATCTGCTCGGCCCGCGAGCTGGGGCTCGGCGAGGACCACGCCGGCATCATCGTGCTGGCCACGCTCGGCATCGACGCACCGGTCGGCACCGACGCGCGCGAGCTGCTGGGCCTGGGCGAGGAGGTCCTCGAGATCAACGTGACCCCGGACCGCGGCTACTGCTTCTCCATGCGTGGCGTCGCCCGCGAGTACGCGCACTCGACCGGTGCGACGTTCACGGACCCGGCGCTGCCGCTGCCCCCGGCGGCACCCGGTGGCGGGTTCGCCGTCGAGATCGACGACCGGGCGCCGATCCACGGCGTGCCCGGCGTCGACCGCTTCGTCGCCCAGGTGGTCCGGGGCGTGCGCGCCACGGACCCGTCGCCGACGTGGATGCAGCGGCGCCTGCAGCAGGCGGGCATGCGCGCGATCAACCTGGCCGTCGACGTCACCAACTACGTGATGCTCGACCTGGGTCAGCCGCTGCACGCCTATGACCTGGCCAAGGTCGCCGAGCCGATCGTCGTGCGCCGTGCCCGCGTGGGCGAGACGCTGCGCACGCTCGACGACCAGGTCCGCACGCTGGACCCGCAGGACCTGCTCGTCACCGACAGCCCCGGCGAGCGCGGTGGTCGGATCATCGGCCTGGCGGGCGTCATGGGCGGCGGCGACAGCGAGGTGGGCGAGACGACCACCGACCTGCTGGTCGAGGCCGCGCACTGGGACCCGATCACGGTCGCGCGGACGGCTCGCCGGCACAAGCTGCCGAGCGAGGCGGCCAAGCGGTACGAACGGGGTGTCGACCCGCAGCTCGCGCACGTCGCCGTCGCGCGTGTGGTCGCGCTGCTCGTCGAGCACGGCGGCGGCACGCCCGACGAGGCCGTCACGGACCTCGACCGCACCACGGCACCCGCGACGATCGAGCTGCCCGCCGACCTGCCGGCCCGCCTGGTCGGCGTGCCGTACACGGCCGACGAGGTGCGCGAGACGCTGACCCAGATCGGCTGCGAGGTCTCGGGCGACGGCGACGTCCTGCACGTCCTGCCGCCCACGTGGCGCCCGGACCTCACGGTCGGCGTGGAGCTCGTCGAGGAGGTCGCGCGCCTGCGCGGCTACGACGCGATCCCGTCGATCCTGCCGGCCGCCCCGGCCGGTCGCGGTCTGACCGAGGCGCAGCGCAGGCGACGCGCGGTCGCCCGGGCGCTCGCGGACTCCGGTCTGGTCGAGGTGCTGAGTTACCCGTTCGTCGGCGTCGACCAGCTCGACGCGCTCGCGCTGCCGGCCGACGACGAACGACGCCGTGCCGTCCGCCTGCTCAACCCGCTCGCGGAGACGCAGCCGCTCATGCGGACGTCGCTGCTGGTCACGCTGCTGGACACGGCCCGCCGCAACGTCAGCCGCGGCGAGCAGGACCTCGCGGTGTTCGAGGTCGGCCTGGTCACGCTCCCCGTGGCCGGTGCGGCCGCGGCGCCGCAGCTGCCGGGCGGCGTGCGTCCCTCCGACGAGGACCTCGCGGCCGTCGTTGCGTCGGTGCCGCCGCAGCCGCGCCACGTCGCGGGTGTCTTCACGGGGCTGCGCGAGGGCGCCGGGTGGTGGGGTGCGGGTCGCCGCGCCGACCATACCGACGCCATCGCGGCCGCCGAGCTGGTGGCGGGCGTCGTCGGTGTGCCGGTGACGCTCGTCGCGGACGCCGACCACGCGCCGTGGCACCCGGGTCGCTGCGCGCGCCTGGAGACCACGGACGGCGTCGTCGTCGGGTGGGCCGGCGAGCTGCATCCCAACGTGGTCGCGGCGCACGGGCTGCCTGCGCGAGCCGCGGCGTTCGAGGTCGACCTCGACGCGCTGCTCGCGGCTGCGCCCACCGAGCCGCTGCAGGCGACGGAGGTGTCGACGTTCCCGGTCGCGAAGGAGGACGTCGCGCTCGTCGTCGACGCTGCCGTCCCGGCGCAGGATGTGCTCGACGCCGTCCGCACGGGTGCCGGGGCGAGCGAGGCGGGTGACGTCCTGGAGGACGTGCGTCTGTTCGACGTCTACACGGGCGAGCAGCTGGGCGACGGGCTGCGCTCGCTCGCGTTCTCGCTGCGGCTCCGGGCGGCGGACCGTACGCTCACCGCCGCAGAGACGGCGGGCGTCCGCGATTCCGTCGTCGCCGAGGCCGCACGCCGGTTCGGGGCGACCCTGCGGGCGTGATCGCGTCCCCATCCTGAGACGTGACGTCCGTCACGTGAACGGGCCGCCGCCGACCTGACCGGGTCGGCGGCGGCCCGTCTCGCATGTCCGGGCTGTTCACCCGCTGTGCGGCGGGTGTGGCCGACGCGAGTTCACGCAGAAGTTACCGGCGAGTACTTGCGACGAATCGGACAATCCCGGAGGGTGGACGGCGGCCCGCCTCGAGCGGGCACCTCTGTTCCCCGACGAAGGAGAGCTCTGCCGTGCGCCGTGCGACGAGAAGGATGACCGGGGGCGCCGCAGCGCTCGCGCTGGCCACGGCGGGACTGGTGGTCGCGCTGCCGACCACCGCGTCCGCCGCATCGGCGGACGTCGTGGTGAGCGAGGTGTACGGCGGGGGAGGCAACTCCGGCGGCGCGTTCGACCAGGACTTCATCGAGCTGGGCAACCGGTCGGGGGGCAGCGTCGACCTGTCCGGCTGGAAGGTCGAGTACGCGTCGACGACGGGCGCGACCTGGGCCTCGACGCCGCTGACCGGCTCGGTCTCGGCGGGCGGTCGTCTGCTCGTCGCCGAGGCCAAGGGCGCCAACCTCGACCTGCCCGACCTGCCGACGCCCGACGTCGTCGGGACGCTCGCGCTGTCCGGCACGGGCGGCAAGGTGCGCGTCGTCGACGCGGGCGGCACCGTCCGCGACCTCGTCGGCTGGGGTGCGGCGACGACGTTCGAAGGCTCAGCGGCCGCGCCCGCGACGACCAACGCCACCTCCGTCGCCCGCGCCGCGAATCTGGCCGACACGGACCAGAACGCCACCGACTTCACGGCCGGCACGCCGACGCCCCAGTCCGGCGCCTCGACCCCGACGGACCCCGGCGCGCCCTCCACCCGGACGATCGCGGAGATCCAGGGCACCGGTGCCGCCTCGCCGCTGGTCGGCGACACGGTCACGACGGACGGCGTCGTCACGGCGACCTACCCGACGGGCGGCATCAACGGCTACGTCATCCAGACGGCCGGGTCCGGGGGCTCCGACGACGCGACGCCGGGCGCCTCCGACGCGCTCTTCGTCTACTCCTCGGCCACAGTCGGTGACGTCGCGATCGGCGACCACGTGCAGGTCACGGGTGCGGTCAGCGAGTTCAGCGGCCTGACGGAGCTCACGGTCGCCGCGGGCGGCGTGACGCACCTGGCCGACGCCGCCGCGCCGGCCCCGGTCAGCGGTGCCTGGCCCACCAGCGACGCTGCGCGCGAGGCGCTCGAGTCGATGCTCTGGACGCCGACGGGCGACTTCACCGTCTCCAACACCTACTCGACCAACCAGTACGGCGAGGTCGGCCTGGCGTCGGGCACGAAGCCGCTGATCCAGCCGACCGACGTCGCGAAGGCCGGCTCGGACGAGGCAGCCGCGGTCGCGGCCGACAACGCCGCGCGCGGCATCGTGCTCGACGACGGCGCGACCACCAACTTCCTGTCCGCCGCCAACCAGTCCCTGACGCCGCCGTACATCTCTCTCGAGCACCCCGTGCGCGTGGGTGAGGCCGTCACGTTCACCGACCCCGTGATCGTCGACTTCCGCAACAACGTCTGGAAGGCGAACCCGACCCAGCCCGTCGCCACGGGCGGCGCACCCGCGACGTTCGCGAACAACCGCACCGCGAAGCCGGCCGACGTGGGCGGCGACGTCACGGTCGCCTCGTTCAACGTGCTCAACTACTTCACGACGCTCGGCGCGGACACCGCGGGGTGCACGTCGTACAACGACCGCACGGGTGACCCCGTCACCGTGAACAGCGGCTGCGACCCGCGCGGTGCGTGGGACCCGGCGGACCTGAAGCGGCAGCAGGACAAGATCGTCGCCGCGATCAACGACCTCGACGCGGACGTCGTCGGCCTGCTCGAGATCGAGAACTCCGCCGTCGTCGACGGTGTGCCCGACGAGGCGCTCGGCACGCTCGTCGACGCACTGAACGCCGCGACGGGCGAGGACACCTGGGCGTACGTCCCGTCGTCCGCCGACCTGCCGCCGGTGTCCGAGATGGACGTCATCACCAACGCGATCATCTACCGCAAGGCGGCGGTCGAGCGGACCGGCACCTCGCACGCGCTCGGCACGCTGAGCTCGGGGAACCAGGCGTTTGCGAACGCCCGCGAGCCCATCGCTCAGGCCTTCACACCCGTCGGCGGGGGAGCCCCGCTGCTCGTGGTCGTCAACCACTTCAAGTCCAAGGGCTCGGCAGGTCCGCTGCCGGGCGACGCGGACTCGGGCGACGGCCAGGGCGCGTCCAACGCGTCGCGTGTCGCGCAGGCGACGGCCGTACGCGACTGGGTGCCGACCATCCAGGGCGACACCGAGGACGTCGCGCTCGTCGGCGACTTCAACTCCTACACGCAGGAGGACCCGCTGCAGGTGCTGTACGCCGCGGGCTACGCGGACGCCGCGTCCACGCTGGCCTCCGACCAGTACTCGTACTCGTTCGGCGGGCTGTCGGGCTCGCTCGACCACGTGCTGCTCAACGCGTCCGCCAAGGAGCGGGCCACGGGTGCCGACATCTGGGAGATCAACGCCGAGGAGTCGATCGCGCTGGAGTACAGCCGGTACAACTACCACGGCACGCTGTTCTACGCGCCCGACGAGTACCGCTCCTCCGACCACGACCCGGTGATCGTCGGGCTGAAGAAGGGCGCGTCGAACGCCCCGGTCGACCTCACGTTCCTCAACATCAACGACTTCCACGGGCGCATCGACGCCAACACCGTGAAGTTCGCGGGGACGGTCGAGCAGCAGCGTGCGGCCGCACCCGGACCGGTCGCGTTCCTGTCGGCCGGCGACAACATCGGCGCGTCGCTGTTCGCGTCGTCGGTCGCGCAGGACAAGCCGACGATCGACGTGCTGAACGCCCTGGACCTGCAGGCCTCCGCGGTCGGCAACCACGAGTTCGACAAGGGCTTCGCTGACCTCACCGGGCGCGTCAGCGACGCGGCCGACTGGGACTACCTGGGCGCCAACGTCTACGCGAAGGGCACCACCGACCCGGTGCTGGACGAGTACAAGGTCATCGACATGGACGGCGTCCGCGTCGGCGTCATCGGTGCGGTCACCCAGGAGACCCCGACCCTCGTGACGCCCGGCGGCATCGCGGACCTCGACTTCGGCGACCCGGTCGCCGCCGTCAACCGCGTCGCGGCCCAGCTCACGGACGGCGACGAGTCCAACGGCGAGGCCGACGTGCTCGTGGCCGAGTACCACGAGGGTGCTGGGGCCGGGACGCCCGACGGGGCGACGATCGAGCAGGAGGTCGCCGCCGGCGGCGCGTTCGCGGACATCGTCACGAAGACGTCCGCGAAGGTCTCGGCGATCTTCACCGGCCACACGCACAAGCAGTACGCGTGGGAGGCGCCGGTGCCCGGTGAGGACGGTGTCACGAGGCCCGTCCTGCAGACCGGGTCGTACGGCGAGTTCGTCGGGAAGATCGTCCTGACGTACGACCGGGCGACCAAGAAGGTCACGGCGCACTCGCAGGTGGACGTGCCGCGCACGACGACGGCCGACGCCGACCTGGTGGCCGCCTACCCGCGCGTCGCGCAGGTCAAGACGATCGTCGACGCGGCGCTCGCCTACGCGAACGTCGTCGGCTCGGTCCCGGTCGGGTCGGTCACGGCCGACATCACGACGGCCTTCGCGGGCGGCTCGTACGTCGACGGGAAGTACACCGGCGGCACGCGCGACGACCGGGCCAACGAGTCGACGCTCGGCAACCTCGTGGCCGACGCGCTGCGGGACACCCTGGCGCCGGACAGCCTGGGCGGTGCCCAGATCGGCGTCGTGAACCCGGGCGGTCTGCGCGCGGAGCTGCTGTACGCGCCGGACGGCGTCGTCACGACGGCCGAGGCGAACAGCGTGCTGCCGTTCGTCAACAACCTCTGGACGACCACGCTCACCGGCGCCCAGGTGGTCACGATGCTCGAGCAGCAGTGGCAGACGAACGCCGACGGGACCGTCCCGTCGCGGCCGTACCTGCAGCTGGGACTCTCCGACAACGTCACCTACACCTACGACGCGAGCGCGGCGCAGGGGCACCACATCACGTCGGTGACGATCGACGGCAAGCCGCTCGACCCGGCGGCCGACTACCGGATCGGGACGTTCTCGTTCCTGGCCCAGGGCGGGGACAACTTCCGGGTCTTCACGTCCGGGACGGGCACCAAGGACTCGGGCCTGGTGGACCGGGACGGCTGGATCGCCTACCTGGAGGCGCATCCGGACCTGGCGCCGGACTTCGCCCGGCACGCGGTGGGCGTCCCGGCGCTGCCGGAGTCGGTGACGGCCGGCGACGAGCTCACGTTCACGGTGTCCAAGCTGGATCTGACCAGCCTGGGCTCGCCGCGCAACACGTCACTCGACGTGCGTCTCGACGGCACCTCGATCGGCTCGGCCACGGTGACGAACGGCGCCGCCGACGTGGCGGTGACGATCCCGGCCGGCACGAGCGCGGGTGACCACGTGCTCACGCTCGTCGCCGCACCCAGTGGCACCACGGTCACGCTCCCGATCGCGGTCGAGGCGGCGTCCACGCCGACCACGACCACGCTCGCGGTGACGGGCGGGACCAAGGTCGGTCAGTCGCAGAAGCTGACGGCCACCGTCACGCCGGACATCGCCGGGTCGGTGACGTTCCTCGACGGCTCCACGGAGCTGGCGACGGTCGCCGTGAAGAAGGGCACCGCCAAGGCGACCGTCCAGCTCGGCGTCGGTGACCACACGTTGACGGCGGTCTTCACCCCGACGTCCGCCGACCACACCCCCTCGACGTCCGCGGCCGTCGACGTCAGCATCGGGCAGTCGCGGTCTGCGACCTCGCTCGTGCTGTCCGACGCGTCGGTGACGTTCGGCACGGCCGTGCGGGCGACCGTCACGGTGGTCGGCACCACGGCCTCGCCCACGGGGACCGTGCAGATCCTCGACGGCAGGACCGTGCTGACGACGGCGACGCTGACGGCCTCGGGGACGACGGCGACCGCGCGGGTGACGCTTCCGCGGTACCTCGCCGCCGGGGCGCACACCCTGAGCGCGGTCTACGGCGGGTCCGACGACGTCACCGGTTCGACCGGCAAGGCATCGCTGCAGGTCACGGCCGCGACGCCGGCCGTGGTCCTGTCGGTCGACTCGTGGACGGTCAAGGCCGGGAGCCGGCCCACCGTCGGGGTGACGATCACGGGCGTGGCGGGTGCTCCGGTGCCCACCGGGTCCGTCGTCGCGACGCTCGACGGCAAGCGGGTCGCCAAGGCGGCGCTCGTCGGCGGGAAGGTCACGCTGGTCCTGCCGAAGGTGACCGCGACGGGCACGCTCGAGGTCACCTACAGCGGGGACGACGGGTACGCCGAGGCGTCGGCGACCCACGTGCTCACCGCCGGCTGACGCGGCACACCACGACGGGCCGGTCCTCCTGCAGAGGGCCGGCCCGTCGCGTGCGTCCACGTGCTGGTCGCCGGTCGTGGACCCGCACGGGGGGGCGCACCCGTCGGACCTGATCCGGCTCGACCGGTCGCGGGCTCAGCCTGACGTGTCGCGCTCGTCGCCGTCGGTCGCCGCCCGGATGGCGCCCGTCTCGACCCCGAGGCGGTCCAGGTGCGCGGGGAGGCCGGCGTGCACCTCGTCCGTGATGTGCTCGGTGAGCCCGTCGCGGATCGCCAGCCGCTCGGCGCGCACGCGCACGGCGTGCTCGGCGTGGAACGCGCGCGCGGTGGCGACGCAGATGCCGATCATCACCACGCTGAACGGCAGCGCGATGAGGATGGCGGCCGTCTGCAGCGCCGTCAGGCCGCCGGCGACCAGCAGCGCCGCGGCGAGCAGCCCGGTGACGAACGACCAGGTCACGCGCGTCCAGGTGTGCGGCAGGGGGTGGCCGCCGGAGGTGAGCATCGAGACGACGAAGGATCCGGAGTCGGAGCTCGTCACGAAGAACAGCGCGATGAGGACGATCGCCCCGGCGGACAGGGCCGCACCCGCGGGGAGCTGGGAGAGCATGTCGAACAGCGCCGTGTTCGCGTCGACGGTGCCGTCGGAGCCGATCAGGCCCCCGCCGCCGAAGACCTCGACGTAGAGCGCGTTGCCCCCCAGGACCGCGAACCACGCGAACGTCACGAGCACGGGGACGCCCAGCACGCCGACGACGAACTCGCGGACCGTGCGTCCGCGGGAGATGCGGGCGATGAAGACGCCGACGAAGGGCGCCCACGAGATCCACCAGCCCCAGTAGAAGATCGTCCACGACGCCTGCCAGTCCAGCCCGGCCTGCCCCTCCCACGCGGTCGTGTCGAACGTCAGCTGCACCACCTGGCTGAGGTAGACGCCGATCGACTGGATGAAGTCGCGCAGCAGGAACAGCGTCGGGCCCAGGATCAGCACGGCGGCGGCCAGCACGGCCGCGATGACCACGTTGGTGTTGGACAGCCACTTCAGGCCGCGGTCCAACCCGGAGACCACCGACGCGGTGGCGGCCAGCGTGATGACCACGATGAGCACCACCTGCAACGTCGTCGACGCCGTCACCACGCCCAGGTGGTCGAGCCCGGCGGAGATCTGCAGGACCCCGAGGCCCAGGGACGTCGCGAGCCCGAACACGGTCCCGACGACGGCCGTCACGTCGATGACGTCACCGAGCCGCCCGGCGGCGCGGCGTTCGCCCAGCAGGGGCTCCAGCGCCCACCGCATCGACACGGGCCGGCCGTGCCGGTGGATCGCGTAGGCGAGCCCCAGGCCGACGACCACGTACACGGCCCAGGCGTGGATGCCCCAGTGCAGGTAGGTCTGCGCCAGCGACTCCTGAGCCAGGTGGTCGGGCTGCCCCGTGACGCCCGGCTTGGGGCTCGCGTAGTGGCTGAGCGGCTCGGCGACGCCCCAGAACACGAGCCCGATGCCCATGCCCGCGGCGAACAGCATCGAGAACCAGGACCCCGTCGAGTACTCCGGGGTGTCCCCGTCGCGGCCCAGCAGGATGTCGCCGTACCGGCTGAGCCCCACCCACAGGGCGAACGCGACAAACACCGCGACGATGAGGACGTAGTACCAGCCGAACCCGCCGATGACGTCGGACTGCAGGGTGTCGAAGACGTCCTGCGTCTGCTCGGGGAACAGGATGGCGAGCAGGCCGACGACGAGCACGATGCTGATCGACGGGACGAACACGGCGCGGGAGATCGTCGCGCCGGAGCTGGTGGGGCGTGCTGCGTCGGGCTCGGCCATGACCTGCCTCCGGGGCGGCCGCGCGTGCGGCGGCCTCCTCGCAGACTAGGGCGAAAGGGATGGTCTGTGCGCCCGGACGTGCGCGAGCGCGGCAGGTCAGCGGCGTGTCGCGCTCGCGCGGACGTGCATGCGCTCGCCCTGCGGGCCGAACAGCGTGAGGATCTCTGCCGGTCCGGGACCCGGGTTGAGGACGGCGTGCGGGGTGCGCGTGTCGAACTCGGCGACCTCGCCGGGCCTCAGCACGAGGTCGTGCTCGCCCAGCAGGAGTCTGACCCGCCCGGACAGGACGTAGAACCACTCGTGGCCCTCGTGCGTCCCGAGGGTCGGCTCGCGGTCCGGGCTCGGCGGCATCACCTGCTTGTAGGCGCGCAGGCCGCCGGGCACGTGACTGAGCGGAAGGAACGTCGAGCCGTGTCGCGTGAACGGCCGCGCGTGCACGCGGGGGTCGCCGGTCTGCGGCGCGTCGACCAGCTCGTCGAGCGGGACGCGGTGCTCACGCGCCAGAGGGAGCAGCAGCTCGAGGGTCGGCTTGCGCTGTCCGGACTCGAGCCGGGACAGCGTGCTGACCGAGATGCCCGTGGCGTCGGCGAGCTGGGCCAGGGTCAGGTCGCGCGCGGTGCGCAGGGCGCGCAGCCGTGGTCCCACCCCGGTGAGCACGTCGTCCAGGTCGTCCATGACCTCAGTTTGCCACTTCGGCAACGGATGTTGCGCTCTTGGAGCCTGAGAGCGCACAGTGCGTAGCGTCGTCGAGGGTCGACGGCAGGAGGAGGCAGACGTGCGCGACAAGTACGACGTGGTGGTCATCGGCGGGGGTCCGGCGGGCCTGAGCGCCGCGACGGTCCTGGGGCGCTCGAGGCGCTCGGTGCTGGTCGTCGACGCGGGCGAGCCGCGCAACGCACCGGCCGCGCACGCGCACAACGTCCTCTCCCGCGACGGCGCCGCGCCGCTCGACCTCCTGGCGGCCGGCCGCGACGAGGTGCGCACCTACGGTGGCGAGACCGAGGCCGGCACCGTCGCGGACGTGCGCCGGGACGACGACGGCTTCGTCGTCGCGCTCGCCGACGGCCGCACCGTCGGCGCCCGCCGCATCCTGTCTGCCGCCGGGCTGCGAGACGTGCTCCCCGACGTGCCCGGCCTCGCCGAGCTGTGGGGGACCGACGTGCTGCACTGCCCCTACTGCCACGGGTGGGAGGTGCGCGACCAGCCGATCGGCATCCTGGGCGGCGGCCCGCTGTCGCTGCACACGGCCCACTTGTTCCGTCAGCTCACCGACGACGTCACGGTGTTCGTGCACACCGATGACGAGCCGCCGGCGGACGCCCTCGCGCGGCTGGCGGCGCGCGGCATGCGGATCGTGCGTGGCGAGGTCGTGGGCGTCGAGACGAACGGCGGCCGGCTGCACGGCGTGCGACTCTCGTCGGGCGAGGTCGTGGCGGTCCGCGCGCTCGCGGTCCGTCCGCAGTTCCTCGCCCGCGCGGAGCACCTGGCCGGTCTGGGCCTGCACGCGCAGCCGGTCGAGGTCCAGGGGCAGGTCATGGGTGCCGCCGTGCCGTCCGACGCCATGGGCGCGACCTCCGTGCGGGGCGTGTGGGTGGCCGGCAACGTCACCGACCTCGGCGGGCAGGTGATGACGTCGGCCGCCGCGGGGCTCATGGCCGGCGCGGCCATCAACGCCGACCTCGTCGCGCGGGACACGGACCAGGCCGTCGCAGCGGCGGGCGAGCACGAGCACGAGCAGGAGCACGATGAGCGTGCGCAGCACGGCCACGGCGCCGCAGACCTGGACGGCATGTTCGACGTGGCGTTCTGGGAGGAGCGCTACAGCGGCAAGGAGCCCGCGTGGTCGGGCCGTGCCAACGCGACCCTGGTCGCCGAGGTGAGCGGCCTGGCGCCGGGGACCGCCCTGGAGATCGCGGCCGGCGAGGGCGGCGACGCGATGTGGCTGGCCGAGCAGGGCTGGCAGGTGACGGCCACGGACTTCGCCGCGGCAGGCCTGGCACGCGGCGCGGCGGAAGCAGCCGAGCGTGGCATCGCGGACCGGATCACGTGGCGGCAGGCGGACATCACCGCGTGGACGGGTGACGCGACCTACGACCTGGTCACCGCGCACTACCTCCACCCGGCCCCGGAGCAGCGTGCGGCGGTGACCCGGACGATGGCGTCCCTCGTCGCGCCGGGTGGCCACCTGCTGATCGTCGGGCACCACGTCCTGGACCTGGCCACGACCATGCCGCGGCCGAACATCCCCGAGCTGTTCACCGACGCCGACGAGCTGTTGACCCACCTGGACCCCGCGCAGTGGGACGTCCTGGCCTGCGACGCGCGCCCGCGCGACGCGGTCGACCCGGAAGGCCGCCCGGTACGGCTGCACGAGGCGGTCCTGCACCTGCGCCGCCGTTGAGGGCGAGCGTCAGACGGGCCGGGCCATCATCGCGACGCGCGTCGTGCCGCCCTTGGTCCACAGGTCGTCGATCTGCTCGAACCCGAGCCTGCCGTGGAAGGCGAGCGACTGCGGGTTGGGCGGGTCCAGGTTGACCTCGCACGTCACGGCGGTCGCGTTGAGCGCCAGGGCGCGGTCGAACACCGCCTCGTAGAGCGAGCGGCCGACGCCCGTGCCGTGGTGGTCGGGCGCGACGACGATCCGGTCGACGTACAGCGACCCGGGCCGGTTCTGCGACACCCAGCGGTAGTTCTCGCTCGCGTAGTCGGCGCCGGGCGTCAGGGCCAGCAGGAAGCCGGCGACCTCGCCGTCCACCTCGGCGACGAGCGCGAGGTCGCAGCTCGGCACGTGCGCGGCGAGCCCGTCGACGCCCAGGGCGTTCACGGCGGGCACCGCGCCGTCGTTGATCGCCGCGAGGGCGGCGACGTCGTCGTCGGTGATGGTCCGAAGGCTCAGATCGCGCACGAGTCGCCCTCGCACGCGTCGGCGTCGGCCGAGCCGAGCGTCACGATCGGGTTGGCCTCGCGCCAGCCGGCCTCGAGCAGCTGGGTGAAGACGTCGGCCGGCTGGGCGCCGGAGACCGCGACCCGGCGGTCGACGACGAAGAACGGCACGCCCGTGACGCCGAGCGTGCGGGCCTCGGCGATGTCGGCGCGCACGGCGTCGGACTCGTCGTCGCCGTCGAGGAAAGCCAGCACCGCGTCGTCGTCGTACCCGTGCTCGCCGAACCCGACGGTGTTCGCCAGGTCGACGAGCGCAGCCGTCAGGCCCAGGTCCGCTCCCTTCTCGAAGTGCGCGCTGAACAGCGCCTCCTTGGTGCGGTCGGCCAGGTCGCCGCCGAGACGTGCGGCCAGATGCAGCAGCCGGTGGGCGTCGAACGTGTTGAACGCGAGCGTGCGGTCGAAGTCGTACGCCAGCCCTTCGCCCGCGGCCTGCGCTGTGACGTGCGCGAACATCTGCTGCACCTGCGCCAGCGGGATCCCCTTCATGTCGGCCAGCGCCTGCGCCTCGGGCCGTCCCGGTCCCGTCGGCGTCTCGGGGGAGAGCTGGTAGGAGCGCCACGTGACCGCGACGTGCTCCCGGTGGGGGAAGGCGGCGAGCGCGGTCTCGAAGCGGCGCTTGCCGATGTAGCACCACGGGCAGGCGACGTCGGACCAGACCTCCACCTGCAGCGTGCGGACGGGATTCAGAACAGGGGTGGAGCTCACGGGATCAGCAGGACCTTTCCGGTCGTGGAGCGCGACTCGAGCGCGCGATGGGCCTCGGCCGCGTCGGCCAGGGGGTAGGTGGCGCCGATGCGCACGTCGAGCGAGCCGTCGGCGACCGCACCGAACAGCTCGGCGGAGCGCCAGTCCAGCTCGTCGCGGTCGGCGGTGTAGTCGCCCAGGGTGGGGCGGGTGAGGAACACGGAGCCCGCGGCGTTGAGCCGCTGCGGGTCGACGGGCGGCACGGGCCCCGACGAAGCCCCGAACAGGACGAGCGTCCCGCGCCGTCGCACCGACGCGAGGGAGGCGTCGAAGGTGTCACGCCCCACGGAGTCGTAGACGGCGTCCGCGCCGCGCCCGTCGGTGAGCTCACGCACCAGGGCGGGAAGCTCCGTCGTGAGGTCGGACAGCTCGCGGTATCGGATCACCTCGGCGGCCCCGGCCTGGCGGGACAGCGCCTCCTTGTCCGCGGTGCCGACCGTCGTGATCACGCGTGCACCCCGCGCGACGGCCAGCTGGGTCGCGAGGAGACCGACGCCTCCTGCACCGGCGTGGAGCAGCACGGTCGTGCCCGGCTCCACGGGGAACGTCGACGTCACCAGGTAGTGGGCGGTCATGCCCTGCAGCGGCAGCGCGGCGGCGACCTCGTCGCTCACGTCCGGCGGGACCACGAGGGCCGCGTCGGCGCGCACCGCGACGAGCTCGGCGTACGAGCCGGGCGCTGCCGACCACGCCACGCGGTCGCCGACCGCGATCGTCGTGACGTCGGAGCCGACTGCCTCGACCACCCCGGACCCCTCCGAGCCGACCACGTGCGGGAACGGCACGGCGTAGACGCCGGAGCGGCGGTAGGTGTCGATGAAGTTCACGCCGGCGGCGTGGACCCGGACCAGGACCTCGCCGGGCCCGGCCACCGGATCGGGTGCATCGACGACGGCCAGGACCTCGGGTCCACCGGGAGCGGTGGCGGTGACGGTACGCACGTCAGCCGGTAACACCGGACGACGCGGCTGGCATTCCGGCGCGAAGAAGTTCGTATCTTCGTGCAGTGGTGTGTATGTTCATGCACATGACGTTCTCCGTCGCGATCGCGGGTGCCAGCGGGTACGCCGGGGGCGAGATGCTCCGGGTGCTGCTGGCCCACCCCGAGGCCCGCATCGGCGCCCTGACCGCCCACTCCAACGCCGGCACGCCGCTGGGCACGCACCAACCGCACCTGCGCTCGCTCGCAGGTCGCGTGCTGGCGGCGACGAGCACCGAGAACCTGGCCGGCCACGACGTCGTCGTGCTCGCGCTGCCGCACGGCGCGAGCGGCGCGATCGCCGCCGAGCTGGCCGCGCAGGGGGACGGCGCGATCGTCGTCGACCTCGGCGCGGACCACCGGCTCGTCGACGCGGCCGCGTGGGAGCAGTTCTACGGGAGCGAGCACGCGGGCACCTGGCCCTACGGGCTGCCCGAGCTCCTGCACCCGGGGGAGACGACGGCAGCGGGCCAGCGTGCCGGGCTCGCGGGGGCGACCCGGATCGCGGTGCCCGGCTGCAACGTCACCGCCGTCACGCTCGGCCTGCAGCCCGGCATCGCGGCCGGCCTGATCGAACCGCTCGACCTCGTCGCGGTCCTCGCCAACGGCTACTCCGGCGCCGGCAAGAGCCTCAAGCCGCACCTGCTGGCGTCCGAGGCGCTCGGCAACGCGCAGCCGTACGCCGTCGGCGGAACGCACCGGCACATCCCCGAGATCGCGCAGAACCTGCGCTCGGCGGGTGCGCCGGACGTCTCGATCTCGTTCACCCCGACGCTCGTCCCGATGGCGCGCGGCATCCTCGCGACAGCCACTGCTCGCCTCGTCCCGGGCACGGACCCGGCCGCCGTGCGGGCCGCCTGGGAGCAGACCTACGCCGACGAGCCGTTCGTCCACCTGCTCCCGGAAGGGACGTGGCCGACGACGGCGTCGACGCTGGGCGCCAACACCGCGCTGGTGCAGGTCGCGGTCGACGAGGCCGCGGGCCGCGTCGTGACCGTCACCGCCATCGACAACCTCGTCAAGGGCACCGCCGGCGGCGCCCTGCAGTCCCTCAACCTCGCGCTCGGCCTGCCCGAGACGCTCGGCCTGCCCCTGGACGGAGTCGCACCATGACCATCACCACGCAGCCACGCTCGCCCGGCGTGACGGTGCCGGCCGGTTTCCGCGCGAGCGGCGTCACCGCCGGTCTCAAGGCGTCCGGGCGCTCCGATCTCGCGCTCGTCGTCAACGACGGTCCGCTGCAGGTCGCGGCCGGCGTGTTCACCAGCAACCGGGTCGTCGGGCACCCGGTCACGTGGTCGCGGCAGGTCCTCGCCGACGGCGTGGCGTCCGCGGTCGTGCTCAACTCCGGCGGCGCCAACGTGTGCACGGGACCCGACGGGTTCCTGGATGTGCACCGCACCGCGGAGAAGGTGGCCACGGCGCTCGACGTGTCCGCCGGCGACGTCGTCGTGGCCTCCACCGGGCTCATCGGTGAGCGCCTGCCCATCGACACGCTGCTGGCCGGCGTCGACCTGGCGGCCGCGGCGCTGGACGCCGACGCGGGCCTCGACGCCGCCGTCGCGATCATGACGACGGACACCGTGCCGAAGACGGCCGACCTCACGATCGAGGGCGACTACGGCACCTGGTCCGTCGGCGGGATGGCCAAGGGCGCAGGCATGCTCGCACCCGCGCTCGCCACGATGCTGTGCGTCATCACGACCGACGCCGTGGTGGACGCCGACACCGCGCAGGCCGCCCTGCGCGCCGCGACGTCGCAGACGTTCGACCGCATCGACTCCGACGGCTGCATGTCGACGTCCGACACGGTCGTGCTCCTCGTCAGCGGCGCCAGCGGCGCGACACCGGATCCCGAGGGGTTCGTGGCGGGCATCACGGCGGTCGCCGCCGACCTGTCCCGTCAGCTCGTCGCCGACGCCGAGGGGGCGTCGCACGACATCGCGGTGACGGTGACCGGCGCCGAGACGCAGGACGCCGGCCTCGCCGTCGCCCGGGCGGTGACGCGGTCCAACCTCTTCAAGGCTGCGATGTTCGGCAACGACCCCAACTGGGGTCGCGTGCTCGCCCAGGTGGGCACGGTGCCGGAGAGTGTCGCCGCCTTCGACCCCGACCAGCTCGACGTCAGCATCAACGGCGTCATGGTCTGCCGCGCGGGCGGTGCGTACGAGCCGCGCTCGAGCGTGGACCTCGCCGCGAACCGCGAGATCCACGTGCTGATCGACCTGCATGCCGGCGGCGAGGTCGTCACCGTGTGGACCAACGACCTGACCCACGACTACGTGACCGAGAACAGCGAGTACTCCACGTGAGCGACGAGTTCGTCTTCAACACCGTCACGGACCTGCGCCCCGACCAGAAGGCCGAGGTGCTGATCCAGGCGCTGCCGTGGCTGCAGAAGTTCGCCGGCGCGCTGGTCGTCGTCAAGTACGGCGGCAACGCCATGATCGACGAGGACCTCAAGAAGGCGTTCGCGCAGGACATGGTGTTCCTGCACCAGGTGGGCCTGCGTCCCGTCGTCGTGCACGGCGGCGGCCCGCAGATCAACGCGATGCTCGACCGGCTGGGGATCGCCTCGGAGTTCCGCGGCGGCCTGCGCGTCACGACCCCCGAGGCGATGGACGTCGTCCGCATGGTCCTGACCGGGCAGGTCTCCCGCGAGCTCGTCGGACTGCTCAACGCCCACGGCCCGCACGCCGTCGGCCTGTCGGGCGAGGACGGCGGCCTGTTCCAGGCGCGTCGTCGCACCGCGGTCGTCGACGGTGTCGAGCACGACGTCGGCCAGGTCGGCGACGTCGTGCACGTCAACCCGGGAGCTGTCCAGGACCTGCTCGACGCGGGTCGCATCCCGGTGGTCAGCACGGTCGCGCCGGACATCGACGACCCCACGCAGGTGCTCAACGTCAACGCCGACACGGCCGCCGCCGCGCTCGCCGTCGCGCTCGGCGCACGCAAGCTCATCGTGCTGACGGACGTCGAGGGGCTCTACCTGAACTGGCCCGACAAGGGATCCCTGGTGCGTCGCCTGCGGGCCAGCGCGCTCGCCGAGGTGCTGCCGACGCTCGACTCCGGCATGCGCCCCAAGATGGAGGCCTGCTGGCGCGCCGTGGAGGGCGGGGTCGGCCGGGCGCACGTCATCGACGGTCGCGCCCCGCACTCGATCCTGGTCGAGGTCTTCACGTCCGACGGCATCGGCACCATGGTCTTCCCCGACGAGGAGTCCACCGACGCCCCCTTCACGAGCCCCGTCCCCGTGGTGAGCACGCCAGGAGAGTCCGCATGAGCGAGATCAGCACCGGCCGGCACCGGTCGCCCGCCCCGGCCGACGCGGGCCTCGCGCCCGCGACCGACGGCTCGGGCGCCCAGTGGACCGAGCGGTACACGCACGCGGTCATGGACACGTTCGGTGCGCCCCAGCGCGTGCTCGTGCGCGGCGAGGGCCCGTACGTGTGGGACGCCGACGGCAACCGGTACCTGGACCTGCTCGGCGGCATCGCCGTGAACGCGCTGGGCCACGCGCACCCGACCCTCACGGCGGCGATCAGCGCACAGCTCGGCACGCTCGGGCACGTCTCGAACTTCTTCGCGAGCCCCACGCAGATCGCCTTCGCCGAGCGGTTGCTCGCGCTGGCGGGCGCACCCGACGGGTCGCGCGTCTTCCTCACGAACTCGGGCACCGAGGCCAACGAGGCGGCCTTCAAGCTGACCCGCCGCACCGGCCGGACGCGCGTCCTCGCGCTCGAGGGCGCCTTCCACGGCCGGTCGATGGGTGCGCTCGCGCTGACCCACAAGGCCGCCTACCGCGAGCCGTTCGAACCGCTGCCCGGCGGCGTCGAGTTCCTGCCGTTCGGCGACACCGAGGCGCTCGAGGCCGCGTTCGCCGACGGCGAGCCCGTGGCGGCGCTGGTCGTCGAGCCGATCCAGGGCGAGGCCGGTGTCCTGCCGCTGCCACCGGGCTACCTCGTGCGGGCCCGCGAGCTGACGCGCGAGCACGGTGCGCTGCTGATCCTCGACGAGGTGCAGACCGGCATGGGCCGCACCGGCACGTGGTTCGCGCACCAGCTCCCGCACATCGGCGGTGGGATCGTGCCGGACGCCGTCACGGTCGCCAAGGGGCTGGGTGGCGGCTTCCCCGTCGGCGCTCTGATCGCGTACGGCGAGCCGGTCGCGACCCTGCTGGCGCGCGGGCAGCACGGCACGACGTTCGGCGGGAACCCGGTCGCTTCCGCGGCAGGGCTCGCCACCATCGGTGTCATCGAGCGCGACGGCCTGCTCGAGCACGTCACGGCCCTGGGCCGGCGGCTCCGCGACCGGATCAACGGGCTCGACCACCCGCTCGTGGCCACCGCGCGCGGCGAGGGTCTGCTCATCGGCATCGAGCTCACCGCCCCGGTGGCGCCGCAGATCGCCGCCCGGGCGCTCGAGGCCGGCTTCGTCGTGAACCCGTGCCGCCCGACGACCATCCGCCTCGCGCCGCCGTTCGTCCTCACCGACGACCAGGCTGGCACGTTCGTCGACTTCCTCGCCGGCCTGTCGGCGGACCTGGGGGAGGGCGCATGACCCGCCACTTCCTGCGCGACGACGACCTGACCCCGGCCGAGCAGCGCGAGGTGCTCGACCTCACCCTTGCGTTCCAGCAGGACCGCCGCGTCCGTACCCCGCTCGCGGGCCCGCGGGCCGTCGCCGTCATCTTCGACAAGCCGACGCTGCGCACGCAGGTCTCGTTCGCGACCGGGATCGCCGAGCTGGGCGGCTTCCCGCTCGTCGTCGACGGCAAGCTCGCCCAGATCGGCACGCGCGAGTCGATCGCCGACACCGCGCACGTGCTCGGGCGGCAGGTCGCGGCCATCGTCTGGCGCACGCACGCCCAGACGCGGCTCGACGAGATGGCCGCTGTCGCGGGCATCCCGGTGGTCAACGCGCTGACCGACGAGTTCCACCCGTGCCAGATCCTGGCCGACCTGGCCACGATCGCGCTGCACCGCGGCGGGACGTCTGCGCTCGCCGGCCAGACGCTCGCCTACGTCGGCGACGGCGCCAACAACATGGCGCACTCCTACCTGCTCGGCGGCGCCACGGCGGGCATGCACGTGCGGATCGGAACTCCGGAGGGCTACCTGCCCGACGCGGCGGTGCTCGCCGACGCCGAGCGGATCGCCCGCCAGACCGGCGGGTCCGTCACGGTCGTGCACGACCGGCAGCAGGCCGTCGCGGGCGCGGACGTCGTCGCGACCGACACCTGGGTCTCGATGGGTCAGGAGGTCCAGGCCGACGAGCGCGAGACGCCGTTCGTGCCGTTCCGGCTGGACGCCGACGCGCTGGCCGCGGCCAAGGACGACGCGATCGTCCTGCACTGCCTGCCCGCCTATCGCGGCAAGGAGATCACGGCCGACGTGATCGACGGCCCGCAGTCGGTGGTCTGGGACGAGGCGGAGTTCCGACTGCACGCGCAGAAGGCCCTGCTGACGTGGCTGCTGGAGCGGTCATGAGCCTGCGACGTCTTTCTTCGGAGCGGTCATGAGCCCGCGACGTCTTTCTTCGGAGCGGTCATGAGCACCGCGACGATCCCGCAGACCAAGGCCGCGAGGCACGCGCTCATCGGCGCGCTGCTGGCCCGCGGTGCCGTGGGTTCCCAGCAGCAGCTCGCCGATCTGCTCGTGGCGGAGGGTGTCAGCGTCACGCAGGCGACGCTGTCGCGCGACCTCGTCGAGCTGCGGGCCGTCAAGGTGCGCACCCCGGCCGGGGGCCTCGTCTACGCGGTGCCGGCCGAGGGAGAGGTGCGCGCCGCACCCGCGCCCGACGCGGAGATGCTGGCCGCCCGCCTGGCCCGCCTGTGCGAGGAGCTGCTGCTCACCGCCGAGGCGTCGGGCAACCTCGTCGTGCTGCGCACCCCGCCGGGCGCGGCACAGTTCCTGGCCTCCGCCATCGACCACTCTGTCCTCCCGCCCGTCCTGGGCACCATCGCGGGCGACGACACCGTCCTGGTGATCGCCCGCGACGACCGACCCGAGGCCGGGACCGCGCTCGCCGCGCGGTTCCTGGCCCTCGCCTCCGACGCGCGTCCCGACGCGCGACACTGAACCGTCACCACACTGAGAAGAAGGAAGAACCATGACTGAGCGCGTCGTCCTCGCCTACTCCGGCGGCCTGGACACCTCTGTCGGCATCGGCTGGATCGCCGAGGCCACCGGCGCCGAGGTGATCGCGGTCGCCGTCGACGTGGGCCAGGGTGGCGAGGACCTCGACGTCATCCGCCAGCGCGCGCTGGACTGCGGCGCCGTCGAGGCGTACGTCGCCGACGCGCGCGACGAGTTCGCGTCCGAGTACTGCATGCCCGCCCTCAAGGCGAACGGCATGTACCTGGACCGCTACCCGCTCGTCTCCGCGCTGTCGCGCCCGGTCATCGTCAAGCACCTGGTGCGGGCCGCCCGCCAGTTCGGCGCCACGACCGTCGCCCACGGCTGCACGGGCAAGGGCAACGACCAGGTCCGCTTCGAGGTCGGCATCACGTCGCTCGCCCCGGACCTGACGTGCCTCGCCCCGGTCCGCGACCTGGCGCTGACACGTGACAAGGCCATCGAGTTCGCCGAGAAGCACAAGCTGCCCATCGCGACCACCAAGCACAACCCGTTCTCCATCGACCAGAACGTGTGGGGCCGCGCGGTCGAGACCGGCTTCCTCGAGGACATCTGGAACGGCCCGACGAAGGACGTCTACACCTACACCGACGACCCGACGTTCCCGCCGGTCGCCGACGAGGTCGTCATCACGTTCGAGCAGGGCGTCCCGGTGGCGCTCGACGGCGTGCCGGTGACCCCGCTGCAGGCGATCCAGGAGATGAACCGCCGCGCGGGCGCCCAGGGCGTCGGCCGCATCGACATCGTCGAGGACCGCCTGGTCGGCATCAAGAGCCGCGAGGTCTACGAGGCACCCGGCGCCATCGCGCTCATCGCTGCGCACCAGGAGCTCGAGAACGTGACGGTCGAGCGCGAGCAGGCCCGCTTCAAGCGTCAGGTCGAGCAGCGCTGGACCGAGCTGGTCTACGACGGCCAGTGGTTCAGCCCGCTGAAGAAGTCGCTCGACACCTTCGTCGAGGACACGCAGCGCTACGTGTCCGGCGACGTCCGCCTGGTGCTGCACGGCGGCCGCGCCACCGTCACGGGCCGCCGCTCGGACTCCTCGCTGTACGACTTCAACCTGGCCACCTACGACACGGGCGACACGTTCGACCAGGCCGCGGCCAAGGGCTTCATCGAGATCTACGGCTTGTCCTCCAAGCTCGCCGCCGCCCGCGACGTCCGCTTCGGCAACGGCGTCGACCTGGGCACGCAGGGCGGGATCGATGCCTGACGAGCTCACGCCTGCGACGCCGGCCGCCGTGGAGCAGGCGGGCAACGTCTCGCTCTGGGGCGGCCGGTTCGCCGGCGGCCCGTCGGCCGCCCTGCAGGCCCTGTCGCAGTCCACGCACTTCGACTGGCGCCTGGCCGACCTGGACATCTCCGGGTCGGTCGCGCACGCGCGCGTGCTGCGGTCCGCGGGTCTGCTCACGGACGACGAGCTGACGGGCATGGTCGACGCGCTCGAGCGGCTGCGGACCGACGTCGCGGCGGGCGACTTCCTGCCGGTGCTCGAGGACGAGGACGTGCACACCGCCCTCGAGCGGGGTCTGATCGACCGGGCTGGCACCGAGCTGGGCGGCAAGCTGCGCGCGGGCCGCTCGCGCAACGACCAGATCGCCACGCTCGTGCGGATGTACCTGCGCCGGGAGGCACGCTCGCTCGCGGGCCTCGTGCTCGACGTCGTCGACGCGCTCGTCGGCCAGGCCACCGCCGCCGGTGACGCCGCGATGCCGGGCCGCACCCACCTGCAGCACGCGCAGCCCGTCCTGCTCGCGCACCATCTGCTCGCCCACGCGTGGCCGCTGCTGCGCGACGTCGAGCGGTGGGTCGACTGGGACGCCCGCGCCGCCGTCTCGCCGTACGGCTCGGGCGCGCTGGCCGGGTCGTCTCTGGGACTGGACCCCGCCGCCGTGGCCGCCGACCTGGGCTTCGACGGGCCGGTCGAGAACTCGATCGACGGGACGGCGTCGCGCGACGTGGTCGCCGAGTTCGCGTTCGTCGCCGCGATGCTCGCCGTCGACGTCTCGCGGCTGGCCGAGGAGGTCATCCTCTGGGCCACCAAGGAGTTCGGCTTCGTGCGCCTGCACGACTCCTACTCCACGGGGTCGAGCATCATGCCGCAGAAGAAGAACCCGGACATCGCCGAGCTCGCGCGCGGCAAGGCCGGTCGGCTCGTCGGTGACCTGACCGGACTGCTCACGACGCTCAAGGGCCTGCCGCTCGCCTACAACCGCGACCTGCAGGAGGACAAGGAGCCGGTCTTCGACCAGGTCGACCAGCTCACGATCCTGCTGCCCGCGTTCGCGGGGATGGTCGAGACGCTCGTGTTCGACACCGAGCGGCTCGCGTCGCTCGCGCCGCAGGGGTTCTCGCTCGCCACGGACATCGCCGAATGGCTGGTGCGCGAGGGCGTGCCGTTCCGCGTCGCGCACGAGGTGGCCGGTGCGTGCGTGCGGGCGTGCGAGGAGCACGAGCCCGCGATCGAGCTCTGGGAGCTGACCGACGACGAGCTCGCCGCGATCTCGGAGCACCTGACGCCCGACGTCCGCTCCGTCCTGAGCGTCGAGGGATCGCTCGCCTCCCGCTCGGCTCACGGGGGCACCGCGCCCGTGCGTGTCGCCGAGCAGCTCGAGCGCGTGCGGGCTCGCGTCGCGGACCTGCGCGTGTGGGCCGCGTGAGCGTCGCGGCCTGACGCACCGCACCATGTGCTGCACACCGTCGGCCCGCACCCGGCCGGTCTCCGTGGACCGGCCGGGCGCCCTCGTCGAGGACGCCGCCGTATGACGACGCCCGCCGACGAGGTCGTCGCGGCGACGCTCGCCGCGCCGCCGCGGCTCGGACCCGTCCGTGTCGTCGTCGTCGACGGCCCGGCGGGCTCGGGCAAGTCCACGTTCGCCGAGGCGCTGGGAGCCGCGGGGGCGGACGCGGTGCTGCACCTCGACGACCTGTACGAGGGCTGGTCCGGCCTCGAGGGCTCGCTGTGGCCGCGGCTGTCGGCGCAGGTGCTCGAGCCGTTGCGCCGTGGCCGGCCGGGTCACTACCAGCGCTACGACTGGGTGACGGGCGGCTTCGCCGAGTGGGTGGACGTGCCGGTCCCGTCGCTGCTCGTCGTCGAGGGCTGCGGCAGCGCGCGCCGAGCCGCCGACGCCGTCGCGTCGGTCCGCGTCTGGGTCGAGGCCCCGCCCGACCTGCGCCTGCGGCGAGGCATCGCCCGCGACGGAGAGAGCCTGCGGCGGCAGTGGGAGCGGTGGATGGCCGACGAGGCCGAGCACTTCCGCCGCGAGCGGACGCGCGAGCGGGCCGACGTGCGGCTCGACGCGAACGGCCGGGTGACGGGATGGACTGCGAGGGGTCTTCGCAGTGAGGCAGGATGAGCGCGTGAGCATCCAGCCCGGGCAGGCGCCTCGGCTGCCGGGCGCGGCCTCGCCGGCGGCGATCGTCGGCGTGCCCGCGCGCGTCTGGTACGCCCGCGACGTCCACGCGGTGGCTCGAGACCTGCTCGGGACGTACCTGACCTCGCGCGCGGCCGACGGCGACGTCACCGTCCGCATCACGGAGGTCGAGGCGTACGCGGGGGACCAGGACCCGGGCTCGCACGCCTACCGCGGTCGGACTGCGCGCAACGCGGTGATGTTCGCCGAGCCCGGTCGCCTCTACGTCTACCGCCACCTGGGTCTGCACCACTGCATCAACGTCGTCACGGAGCCGACGGGGACGCCGTCCGCGGTGCTGCTCCGCGCGGGCGAGGTCGTCGAGGGTGCGGACCTGGCCTGGGCGCGACGCGAGCGGGTGGGCGTCGTCGACTCCCACCGTCAGCTCGCGCGCGGCCCCGCGCGCCTGGCCGTGAGCCTCGGCCTGGACCTGGACGACAACGGCTCCGACCTGACCGAGGCCGGCGGGAACGTGGTGCTGCACCGGCACGAGAACCGGGTCCAGCCGTCGCACGCGAGCGGTCCGCGCGTCGGTGTGTCGGGTGCCGGCGGCGAGGGCGGACGCTTCCCGTGGCGGTACTGGCTGACCGACGAGCGCACGGTGTCCGCGTACCGGCCCGCGTATCGGCCGCCGACGTCGGTAGACGCCCCCTAGGGCGACGACGTCGGCCGTGCCTCGTACACGCCCACGCCCACGCATCACCTCTGGAGACCTGCTGTGAACCACATCCTCGACGAGCTCGAGTGGCGCGACCTGATCGCGCAGACCACCGACGTCGACGCCCTGCGTGCGGCGCTGACGGAGGGACCCGTCAACCTCTACTGCGGCTTCGACCCGACCGCGCCCAGCCTGCACATCGGCAATCTCGTGCAGATCCTCACCGTGCGCCGCCTGCAGGACGCGGGGCATCGTCCCTTCGCCCTCGTCGGCGGCGCCACGGGCCTGATCGGCGACCCGAAGATGGCCGGGGAGCGCACGCTCAACTCGCGCGACGTGGTGGCCGGATGGGTGGAGCGGATCCGCGCGCAGATCGCCCCGCTGCTGCGCTTCGACGGCGACAACGCCGCGACCATGGTCAACAACCTGGACTGGACCGCGCCGCTGTCGGCCATCGACTTCCTGCGCGACGTCGGCAAGCACTACCGCCTGGGCACGATGCTGGCCAAGGACACCGTGGCGCGGCGCCTCAACAGCGAGGCCGGCATCTCCTTCACCGAGTTCAGCTACCAGATCCTGCAGGGCATGGACTTCCTGGAGCTGCACCGCCGGCACGGGGTGAGCCTGCAGACGGGCGGCTCGGACCAGTGGGGGAACCTGCTCTCGGGTGTCGAGCTGATCCGCAAGGCGGAGGGCGTCGCGGCGCACGCCCTGACCACGCCCCTGATCACCAAGGCGGACGGCACCAAGTTCGGCAAGACCGAGTCGGGCACGGTCTGGCTCGACCCGGAGATGACGACGCCCTACGCGTTCTTCCAGTTCTGGCTCAATGCCGACGACGCCGACGTGGTGCGCTACCTCAAGGTCTTCACCTTCCGCACCCGCGAGCAGATCGCCGAGCTCGAGGCGGCCGTCGCCGAGCGGCCCGCGGCGCGGGAGGCGCAGCGAGCCCTCGCGCACGACGTGACCTCGTTGGTGCACGGCGTCGCAGCGGCCGACGCGGTCGTCGCGGCCAGCGGCGCCCTGTTCGGGCGCGGCGCGCTCGACGAGCTCGACGCGGAGACCCTCGCGGGTGCCGTCGCGGAGCTGCCGACGACGGGTGGCTCCGTGGGCGACCTCGTCGTCGACCTGTTCGCGTCGGCCGGCCTGGTCGCCTCGAAGTCGGAGGCCCGGCGGGCGGTCAAGGAGGGCGGTGCGTCGGTCAACAACGTGCGCGTCGCCTCCGACGACGCGGTGCTCGCACCGGAGCAGCTGCTGCACGGCAGGTGGGCGGTCCTGCGCCGGGGCAAGCGGACGCTCGGCGTGGTCGACACCCGGTCCTGACCTCGTCCACCGGTGACGCCGCTCATGGTGAGCGGGGTCACCGCCAGGGGATTTGCCAGCGACGACGCACGCGCGTAATGTTCTCGAGGTCGCCCGGCAGGGAGGAACGGACACCAGGGATAGAACCCCGGTGGCCAGTCCCGCAGGTGGCCACCCCCGATCGTAGGCCTGGTGCTTCGTGCGCCCTGGAGTCGACGGGGAGGGCGCAGGTCACAGACCGGATGGTCTGAGGCACTGGAAAAGCCCGCTAGAGTAGTGCCAAGCCGAATGCGAAAAACAAATCGCAAGAGGCGCCGGTCAATCAGGTCGAAAAAGCCTGATAGGCTTCGGAACGAAGGAAAAGCCTTCCACGAAGGGCCCGCGGGTCTGGACGGAAGAGCGTCTGTTCCTTGAGAACTCAACAGTGTGCCAAGTAGTCGATGCCATATGGCCTGTCTTTGATGGGTCTTGGTTGAGACTGAAGGATCGGTCCCACCCCGTGGGGTTGCCGGTTCTTTATAT
>NZ_JACYFR010000007.1:0-1281 GCF_014837175.1 Cellulomonas sp. JH27-2
GGGAAACAGAAAGAGCCACCCCCGTAGGGGTGGCTCTTTCTGAATGATGTCCGGCGGCGTCCTACTCTCCCACACCCTGGCGAGTGCAGTACCATCGGCGCTGAGGGGCTTAGCTTCCGGGTTCGGAATGGGACCGGGCGTTTCCCCCTCGCTATGACCGCCGTAACGCTATCGAGTTGTCAAACGGGTTCCCGTTCGTCTCTCGGGAACCGCACAGTGGACGCGTAGCAATGAATGAAGGTGGTGAAGTTGTCGGCTTATTAGTACCGGTCAGCTGCGAAGGTCGTTAGTCCCTTCTTCCACATCCGGCCTATCAACCCAGTGGTCTAGCTGGGAGCCTCTCGGGGATCGAGTCCCCGTGGAAACCTCATCTTG
Source organism: Cellulomonas sp. JH27-2 (assembly GCF_014837175.1). GTDB lineage: Bacteria > Actinomycetota > Actinomycetes > Actinomycetales > Cellulomonadaceae > Cellulomonas. The sequence continues at coordinate 376 of NZ_JACYFR010000007.1, forward strand.
AAGCAGGCTTCCCGCTTAGATGCTTTCAGCGGTTATCCCTTCCGAACGTAGCCAACCAGCCGTGCTCCTGGCGGAACAACTGGCACACCAGAGGTTCGTCCGTCCCGGTCCTCTCGTACTAGGGACAGCCCTTCTCAAGTTTCCTGCGCGCGCAGCGGATAGGGACCGAACTGTCTCACGACGTTCTAAACCCAGCTCGCGTACCGCTTTAATGGGCGAACAGCCCAACCCTTGGGACCTACTCCAGCCCCAGGATGCGACGAGCCGACATCGAGGTGCCAAACCATGCCGTCGATATGGACTCTTGGGCAAGATCAGCCTGTTATCCCCGGGGTACCTTTTATCCGTTGAGCGACGGCGCTTCCACAAGCCACCGCCGGATCACTAGTTCCGACTTTCGTCCCTGCTCGACCTGTCGGTCTCACAGTCAAGCTCCCTTGTGCACTTGCACTCGCCACCTGATTGCCAACCAGGCTGAGGGAACCTTTGAGCGCCTCCGTTACATTTTAGGAGGCAACCGCCCCAGTTAAACTACCCACCAGGCACTGTCCCTGGTCCGGATGACGGACCGAGGTTAGATCTCCAGAGCGACCAGAGTGGTATTTCAACGTTGACTCCACCGACACTGGCGTGCCGGCTTCACAGTCTCCCACCTATCCTACACAAGCCGCACCGAAGACCAATACCAAGCTATAGTAAAGGTCCCGGGGTCTTTCCGTCCTGCTGCGCGTAACGAGCATCTTTACTCGTAGTGCAATTTCGCCGAGTTCGCGGTTGAGACAGCGGAGAAGTCGTTACGCCATTCGTGCAGGTCGGAACTTACCCGACAAGGAATTTCGCTACCTTAGGATGGTTATAGTTACCACCGCCGTTTACTGGGGCTTAAATTCTGAGCTTCGCCTCGCG
>NZ_JACYFR010000007.1:1375-2615 GCF_014837175.1 Cellulomonas sp. JH27-2
CCGCTGCGGTGCGGCCCGAAGGCCACGGTGCAACAGCTCGGACGGTTAGCATCACCGGGCTCGGTATGGGCGGTTCTTCGCCGGTACGGGAATATCAACCCGTTGTCCATCGACTACGCCTGTCGGCCTCGCCTTAGGTCCCGACTTACCCAGGGCGGATTAGCCTGGCCCTGGAACCCTTGATCATTCGGCGGACGGGTTTCTCACCCGTCATTCGCTACTCATGCCTGCATTCTCACTCGTGTGGCGTCCACCGCTGGGTTCCCCCGCGACTTCACTCGCCACACGACGCTCCCCTACCCATCCACACGCCTGAACCACGAAGGCTTAGCTGATGTGTGAATGCCACAGCTTCGGCGGTATACTTGAGCCCCGCTACATTGTCGGCGCGGAATCACTTGACCAGTGAGCTATTACGCACTCTTTCAAGGGTGGCTGCTTCTAAGCCAACCTCCTGGTTGTCTGTGCAACTCCACATCCTTTCCCACTTAGCATACGCTTAGGGGCCTTAGCTGGTGGTCTGGGCTGTTTCCCTCTCGACTACGGAGCTTATCCCCCGCAGTCTCACTGCCACGCTCTGGCTTACCGGCATTCGGAGTTTGGCTAACGTCAGTAACCTGGTGGGGCCCATCGGCTATCCAGTAGCTCTACCTCCGGCAAGAAACGCGTGACGCTGCACCTAAATGCATTTCGGGGAGAACCAGCTATCACGAAGTTTGATTGGCCTTTCACCCCTAACCACAGGTCATCCCCCCGGTTTTCAACCCAGGTGGGTTCGGTCCTCCACGCGGTCTTACCCGCGCTTCAACCTGCCCATGGCTAGATCACTTCGCTTCGGGTCTAGAGCACGCGACTGTATCGCCCTGTTCGGACTCGCTTTCGCTACGGCTTCCCCACACGGGTTAACCTCGCCACGTACCACTAACTCGCAGGCTCATTCTTCAAAAGGCACGCCGTCACCCCTGCTAGGGAGGCTCCGACGGATTGTAGGCACACGGTTTCAGGTACTATTTCACTCCCCTCCCGGGGTACTTTTCACCTTTCCCTCACGGTACTTGTCCGCTATCGGTCACTAGGTAGTATTTAGGCTTACACAGTGGTCTGTGCAGATTCACTCCAGGTTTCTCGGGCCCGGAGCTACTTGGGATCCCCTTCGGGAGGTCACGTCATTTCGTCTACGGGGGTTCCACCCTCTGTGCCCGGCCTTTCAATGCCGTTCGACTATAACGAGACTTTCTAA
>NZ_JACYFR010000007.1:2711-4577 GCF_014837175.1 Cellulomonas sp. JH27-2
CAAAGCCGGCCAGTAGTCGATGTTCCACCCTCGAGCACCACCTCGCGATCGTTCGCCGCGAGCGTGGGCCTGGACAACCCCACCCACCCATGACAGGCGAGCTGGCTGCCAGATGCTCCTTAGAAAGGAGGTGATCCAGCCGCACCTTCCGGTACGGCTACCTTGTTACGACTTAGTCCCAATCGCCAGTCCCACCTTCGACAGCTCCCTCCACAAGGGTTGGGCCACCGGCTTCGGGTGTTACCGACTTTCGTGACTTGACGGGCGGTGTGTACAAGGCCCGGGAACGTATTCACCGCAGCGTTGCTGATCTGCGATTACTAGCGACTCCGACTTCATGGGGTCGAGTTGCAGACCCCAATCCGAACTGAGACCGGCTTTTTGGGATTCGCTCCACCTTGCGGTATCGCAGCCCTTTGTACCGGCCATTGTAGCATGCGTGAAGCCCAAGACATAAGGGGCATGATGATTTGACGTCATCCCCACCTTCCTCCGAGTTGACCCCGGCAGTCTCCTATGAGTCCCCGGCATGACCCGCTGGCAACATAGGACGAGGGTTGCGCTCGTTGCGGGACTTAACCCAACATCTCACGACACGAGCTGACGACAACCATGCACCACCTGTACACCGACCTTGCGGGGCAACCATCTCTGGAAGTTTCCGGTGTATGTCAAGCCTTGGTAAGGTTCTTCGCGTTGCATCGAATTAATCCGCATGCTCCGCCGCTTGTGCGGGCCCCCGTCAATTTCTTTGAGTTTTAGCCTTGCGGCCGTACTCCCCAGGCGGGGCACTTAATGCGTTTGCTGCGGCACGGAACTCGTGGAATGAGCCCCACACCTAGTGCCCAACGTTTACGGCATGGACTACCAGGGTATCTAATCCTGTTCGCTCCCCATGCTTTCGCTCCTCAGCGTCAGTTGCGGCCCAGTGACCTGCCTTCGCCATCGGTGTTCCTCCTGATATCTGCGCATTCCACCGCTACACCAGGAATTCCAGTCACCCCTACCGCACTCTAGTCTGCCCGTACCCACTGCAAGCCCGAGGTTGAGCCTCGAGTTTTCACAGCAGACGCGACAAACCGCCTACGAGCTCTTTACGCCCAATAATTCCGGACAACGCTTGCGCCCTACGTATTACCGCGGCTGCTGGCACGTAGTTAGCCGGCGCTTCTTCTGCAGGTACCGTCACTTGCGCTTCTTCCCTGCTGAAAGAGGTTTACAACCCGAAGGCCGTCATCCCTCACGCGGCGTCGCTGCATCAGGCTTGCGCCCATTGTGCAATATTCCCCACTGCTGCCTCCCGTAGGAGTCTGGGCCGTGTCTCAGTCCCAGTGTGGCCGGTCGCCCTCTCAGGCCGGCTACCCGTCGTCGCCTTGGTAGGCCATTACCCCACCAACAAGCTGATAGGCCGCGAGCCCATCCCTCACCGAAAAACTTTCCACACCCTCCGGATGCCCGGGGATGTCATATCCGGTATTAGACCTCGTTTCCAAGGCTTATCCCAGAGTGAAGGGCAGGTTGCTCACGTGTTACTCACCCGTTCGCCACTGATCAGACCAGCAAGCTGGCCGTCACCGTTCGACTTGCATGTGTTAAGCACGCCGCCAGCGTTCGTCCTGAGCCAGAATCAAACTCTCCGTTAATGTCTACATGGCACCACACCACCGAAGCAGCGCAGCAACCGACAAACGAAACGGCCACACTCCCCACTGACGAAGAGCGCAACCAATCAGATTCGGCTGAATATAAAGAACCGGCAACCCCACGGGGTGGGACCGATCCTTCAGTCTCAACCAAGACCCATCAAAGACAGGCCATATGGCATCGACTACTTGGCACACTGTTGAGTTCTCAAGGAACAGACGC
>NZ_JACYFR010000008.1 GCF_014837175.1 Cellulomonas sp. JH27-2
GAATCTCCTATGTCAAGCCGCGGCCGAGAGGGCGCCACTGTGGGCTGCTCGGCTGTGGTTGAGGGTGTTGTAGATGGTGCGGGCGAGTTGACGTCTTAGGCACCGGTAGGTCTCGGTGGAGGTCTTGCCTGCGGCGCGTTTCTTGTCGTAGTAGTCGCGTCCGGGGCCGCCGAGGCGGACCTGGGTGATCGCGATGCGGTGCAGTGCTGCGTTGAGCTGCCGGTTGCCGGCCCGGTTCAGGCGCACCCGTCCGGCGGTGGCGCCCGACCAGACCGGGATCGGTGCAGTGCCGGTGAACATCGCGTAGGCGGCTTCGGAGGTGAACCGGTCGATCCCGGCGGTCTCGCCAACGATCTTCGCCGCGGTCAGCGGTCCGCAGCCTGGGACCTCGAGCAGGACCGGGGCGGTGCGTTCGACCGCGGCGGTGATACGCCGTTCCAAGGCCCGGATCTGGGTGTTACGAACAGCGATGTCGTCGAGGACCTCGACCGCGATCCGCGCGACCAGCGCGTCGATCGCGGCCAGTTGATCATGCAGCCGTGCGACTACGACGACACGGTCCAGGGAACCGGTCGGCGGGGCCAGGTCCGGGTCGATCTCGTGCAGGTGCCAGCGCAACCGGTTGATCATCCGGGTCCGTTCGGCGACCAGGTCCTCACGCCGGTCGACCAGCAACTTCAACTCCCGAGAGGCCTCGTCGTGACGGGCCACCGGCAGGTCGGCGTGGGCCTGCGCGGCGCGGGCGACCGCGGTCGCATCGATCGGGTCGGACTTGCCGCGCTCACGCCCAGCTCGCCGCGCCACGCCCATCAGCTTGGGGCTGACGCGCACGACCGACTGGCCGGCCGCGAGCAGGTCACGCTCCAACAGTGCGGTCAGGTGCCGGCAGTCCTCCACCGCCCACACCAGTTGTGCATCCTTGAACTGGTGCCGGGCCCAGCCCAGCGCCTTGCGGTGGCCCTCACGCCGAGCGGTGAACACCCCTTGCCCGAGCACCTTGCCGACCTCGTCCACCGCGACCAACGTGTGGCTCGCCTTATGGACGTCTGCCCCGATCACGACGACCATGGTCATCGCCTCCTGGTTCTCTCAGACGGACAGGACGGTCGGGCCGGCCGGCGGACAAACCTCAGTCGGGGGCGATGCCACGCTCCTATCAAGTCACGCCGGCCGGTCCTCCCACCGGGGCGCCGGCAATTCGCATGCAAGCCACGAAGGCAGTCACGCTAGGAGTCAGACGCCCCGGTGACAGGACCCAACCACCGCTAAGCGGCACCGTCACCCTGACACTGA